>JAFGBR010000034.1 GCA_016933045.1 Marinilabiliaceae bacterium
AATCGATAAATTTGGATTAAATCCCGAAGATCTTGGATTTGCAATTGCTTGATAATCAGGATTTAAATTTTACGTTAGTCAGAATAAAAGCCTATTTTATTGTTGTATGTAATGCGGATGCCACCTTTTTCAACTTTCTTCATCAATAGGATAGAATAATTGAATTTTATGGGTTTAAAAAAGAGTTTTTGTGAAGAAACATATCAGAGAAACATAAAAATATTGATTGGTATTTATTTTAGGTATGTATCTGACCAACAGCTTGCAGAATACCTTGCTCACGATGCTTTCTAACTGCAATGCATAAAGTAAATACATTTAAGGCTAAAGGTAAATTCGATGCATGGCTAAGAAAAATTACTGTTAATACTGCTTTAATGCACATTCGGGAGATTAAACATGAAAATAAGCAAGAAATAATATCGCACTCTTTAGTTAATAATTACGAGGATAAAGGCATGTGGAAAGAGTTTACTGTAACAGATTTATTTTTTTTGCATATGCTTTAAAGCTGTAGGGCAAACCGATACGCTTTATATATATGAAGATGTTATTGTTTACAATACGGTTTTTATAACCCCCAATGCGAATGACTTTTTACATTTTAAACCTATATCAATAAGTCTATTAAAGCTCGATACAGCAAACCATCAAGCTAACTTATTATTTATTTCATAACAGCAAGCTGCAATCATTCCAATTACGCATCATACTTGATAAAAGCTTTAATGAAAACATTGAAAAATTAGAAAGAATGAAAAAATTAAGTTTCTTAGGTATTTTAGTATCTGCATTTCAGAATTTTGTGCTATCTCAAATTGATTATGGTATTGCAATAGGCGGCGGTGCACGGATATGTTCCTGAAAATTTCTTTACCGAATATTTATCGGCCGATAAATGGTATGCTGTTCTCTTAACCCTTATTCTGGCTGTACCTATGTACGCCAATGCAGCAGGAATAGTGCCGGTTATTCAGGTTTTTGCAGTCAAAGGTGTACCACTCGGCACTGCAATTGCATTTACGATGGCTGTTATTGGACTATCTTTGCCCGAAGCCACTTTGCTGAAGAAAGTAATGAAGTGGAAGCTTATTGGATTATTCTTTGGAATAATCAGTCTATTCATTATTATTTTAGATTACATGTTTAACTTTATACTCTGAATATTTTTTTGATTTTTTTAATAAACTATAAACGTAATTGTGACAGATTTTTTAATTGCCGATATTTCTTTTCTTGCAGCATTTATATTTTCACTGGGAGGTGCAGGTGCTGCAATTATTTTAATTCCTATATTAATATCTTTTGGCATCCCCATTGGAATAGCAAAGCCTGTCGGACTTTTCTACAACACGATAAGTTTAACAGGAGCAAGTATTTCAAACATAATAAAAAAGCGCCTCGATTTTAAGATTGCAATACCAATAATTATTTTTTCTTTTTCTTTTGCTATTATAGGAGCATGGACATCTCAATTCATTCCTAAAAATATCATATTGGGTCTTTTTATTGGATTTCTTTCATTCACAGGATTTATGTTTTTATTCTACAAAAACAATAAACAAGAAAATTATCGGGAAAACTCACCTTTTGTTGCTCTTTCAGCAATTGGAGCTTTTGCCGGCCTTATATCCGGAATGCTTGGAATTGGTGGAGGAGGGATAATTTTGCCACTCATGCTAATGTTAGGTTTCAACCCAAAAAAAATATCTGCAATAACAGCTTTTGCTGTTCCTTTTTCATCATTATCAGGATTTCTAACTTATTGGGCTTTGGGCAGCGTTAATTGGAAATTACTGCTTATAACATCAGTGGCCGGAGTTATTGGAGCTACACTGGGAACAATATTTATGCACAAAAATTTAAACTCAAAAACAGTAAAAAAAATTCTGTCAATTATATTATTGTTGATGGCTCTAAAACTTATAATAGACATGGGATAATTAACCTGCTTAATACGCTAAACATCAATTGCATATTCAATAAAACACTCAAATAAACCACTAATATTAGTTTAACACAGAAAATTTCCATAATTTTGCAACCTCAAAAAATTAAGGGTAAATATTATAAAACATCCAAGATTTTAAATCATTAATCAGGATTGAATTATAATTAAGAACAATCCATTTTTCATACGAATAAAATTGTTTTTAAAGATCGGATAACCTACTCTGAAATTCCGGAGGAACTCGCATGACTTTGATCATACATGTTTCCCGATATATCGAGACAAGTCGTGTTTTGATTTAAACATGCTTATTTCATAAACAATTATTGACTTAGTTCTTCTTTTTTTAGAACCAAGACAGGACTTTATTTCTGTAACCAAAATAAAATTAATGAAACAGTATCTTAATTTTTTCGATTTTAACCACACCGTCAATTACAAAACAGAAATTCTATCAGGCATTACCGTTGCCTTGGCATTAATACCCGAAGCAGTTGCATTTGCGCTTATTGCCGGCTTATCGCCTCTGACTGGTTTATATGCTGCATTTATGGTTGGCTTAATTACATCCATCTTCGGAGGCCGTCCTGGAATGATTTCCGGAGCAACTGGAGCTATAGCCGTTGTAATTGTTACATTGGCAAAATCACATGGCGTTGAATACATTTTTGCTACGGTAATTTTAGCAGGCATACTACAAATGATGGCAGGTTTTTTGAAACTAGGAAAACTAATGCGACTTGTTCCACAACCAGTTATTTTAGGATTTGTAAATGGATTAGCAATTATAATTTTTACTTCACAATTAATTCAATTTAAAGACGATACAGGAAACTGGATAAGTGGCGTTCCATTTTGGGTGTTTTTCAGCTTAGTTGCTTTAACAATACTAATTATATGGGGGCTTCCGAAAATAACAAAGGCCGTTCCAGCTTCTCTTGTTGCTATACTTACTATTTTTGGCATTGTTGCATTTACTGGAATTGATACAAAAACCGTAGGTGATATTGCCTCTATTGAAGGAGGATTCCCCCCCTTTAACATCCCCAAAATTCCTTTCACATGGGAAACACTTTCGATTATTTTCCCTTACGCTGCTATTGTTGCCGGGGTTGGCCTTATTGAAAGCTTGCTAACACTTAATATTATAGATGAAATCACACAAACTCGTGGCCGGGGAAACAAAGAAGCGGTTGCTCAAGGAATAGCCAATATTTTTTCGGGACTATTTTCTGGAATGGGTGGCTGTGCAATGATTGGACAAAGCTTAATTAACATTACAAACGGTGCCCGAGTTCGTTTGTCGGGAATTATTGCTTCTGTTATGCTTCTGGTTTTTGTAATGTTTGGGGCAGGCCTTATTGAGAAAGTTCCAATGGCAGCACTAACTGGACTAATGATTATGGTATCAATAGGAACATTTGAATGGGCAAGCTTAAAAACATTCAAACGATTTCCAAAATCAGACATTTTTGTTATGATTGTTGTTACACTCATCACTGTATTCCTTCACAATCTTGCATTAGCCGTACTTATTGGGGTAATAATAGCTGCATTGGTTTTTGCATGGGACAATGCAAAACGAATTAGAGCACGCAAGCACATCGATGAAAATGGAGTGAAACATTACGAAATATACGGTCCATTATTTTTTGGTTCCGTTTCTGTTTTTAATGATAAATTTGATATAAAAAACGATCCCAAAGAAGTAATAATTGATTTTGCCGAGAGTCGCGTTGTTGATATGTCGGCTATTGAAGCATTAAATAAACTTACGGAACAGTATTTAAATGAAGGGAAAAAACTCCATCTTAAGCACTTAGGTCCCGATTGCAGACAATTACTAAAAAATGCCAAAGACGTTATTGAAGTAAATGTTCTTGAAGATCCTACTTATAGAATTATGGCCAATAAAATCAATACAAATAATTAGCAATATTATTAACATGCAGATTGAAAAATATTTCAATCTGCATGTTAAGTTTTAGTTAAATCCTAAAAAAATATTGTAATAAATCAAATAATGTCGTATGTTTGCGTCATACAAAACTAGAAGAAAAATCACAATGGATAAAAGAGAAATATTTGATAATGAATTACAGGAATTGGCGCAGTTTGCCAAGGTTATATCTCATCCAGCCAGACTAGCAATTCTTAAACACTTATCTAAAACAAAAACCTGTATTTCGGGTGATATTTCTGATCATTTACCATTAAGCCGAACTACCGTTTCACAACATTTAAAGGAGTTAAAAGATTTTGGTCTAATTCACGGAGAAGTTGAAGGACTAAGAATAAATTATTGCTTATGTGGTTCAACTTTAAAAAAATTCAAATCACTTTTTAATGAATTCTTTATAGACGAATCATTTTGTTTTAATAATCAATGTTGAAAACTAAACAATACATATATGAAAGTATTAGTTTTATGCACCGGCAATAGCTGTCGAAGTCAAATGGCACACGGGTTTTTACAATCGTTCAACCCCAATATTACGGTCTGTTCTGCCGGAACCGAAGCCTCCGGTAAGCTGAATGAAAAGGCTGTTAAAGCAATGGCTGAAATAGGAATTGATATTAGTCACCACACCTCCGACTCTGTTGAAAAATACCTGGGTGATGAATGGGATTATGTAATTACAGTATGTGGGGGAGCAAACGAAGCTTGTCCGGCTTTTATGGGCAAAGTAAAACACCGTTTACACATAGGTTTTGACGATCCATCTCATGCCACGGGCACAAACGAATTTATCTGGAGTGAATTTATCCGTGTAAGGGATGAGATCAAAGTAGGGTTCAGCAAATTTTATAACGAAGAAATTAAGCCTCAGATATGAAAGCCGATTATTTAAAGTTCGTTGTTAAAGAAAAATACGGCGAAATAGCTGCTCAAAGCAAATTGCAGAATCAAAGTTCTTGCTGCGGAAGCACAGGATGCTGCAATAATATGGATTATAACTTTTTTAGCGATGACTATTCCAAACTAGATGGCTATAATCCAGATGCTGACCTTGGATTAGGTTGCGGTTTACCAACTGAATATGCAGGTATCATGGTTGGAAATCACGTATTGGATTTAGGCTCCGGAGCAGGAAACGACTGCTTTGTTGCCCGAACTATTGTTGGAGAAACAGGTCATGTTTCCGGATTGGATTTTACAGATGGCATGTTGGATAAAGCGAGAATGAATCTCGAAAAAACAGGATTTAAAAACATTGTATTTGTAAAGGGCGATATTGAAGCAATGCCCATTGATGATAATAAATTTGATGTGGTAATCAGCAACTGCGTGTTAAATCTGGTTCCTGATAAGCAAAAGGCTTTCAGCGAAATATACCGGGTATTAAAGCCGAGAGGGCATTTTTGTATTTCCGATGTGGTATTGACCGGAGAACTACATCAAAAATTGAAAGACGCGGCCGAAATGTATGCCAGCTGTATTTCCGGGGCGATCTTAAAGGAGGAATACCTTGACATTATCAAACAACAGGGATTTACACACATTGAAGTTAAAAAGGAAAAAGAAATTGAAATCCCCAACAACATTCTTTTGAACTACATCACACTGGATGAACTCCGAGCAATTAAACGAAATAAGGTGGGTATTTTCAGCATAACCGTAAACGGGGAAAAAGATGGACAATAACAAAAAACAAATTGGCTTTTTTGAGAAATACCTGACTTTATGGGTGGCAATTTGCATTGCAGCAGGTATTGGAATCGGCACCTTTGCGGGTGATAGCATTCAAGTATTAAGCAATATGGAAATTTATAAAGTGAATATTCCGGTTGCTATACTTATTTGGCTAATGATTTATCCAATGATGCTTCAGATTGATTTTTCCAGCATAAAAAATGTCCGTAAACAACCCAAAGGACTACTACTGACCATAGTTGTGAATTGGTTAATTAAACCTTTTACCATGGCATTCTTTGCCTGGATATTCTTTACGAAATTGTATTCGGCATTTATTACTCCGGAACAGGCTGGGGAATACATTGCAGGGGCAATTCTTTTGGGGGCAGCCCCATGTACTGCAATGGTGTTTGTTTGGAGCTATCTTACTAATGGTGACCCAAATTACACCTTGGTTCAGGTATCCGTAAACGACCTTATTATTCTGGTAGCATTTATTCCAATTGTAGGATTGCTGTTAGGAATAACTAACATCACTATCCCCTACGACACCTTGGTTGCCAGTATTGTTGTATTTGTTGTGGTTCCATTATTAGCCGGGTATATTACTCATAAGATACTAATAAAACACAAAGGCACAGAATGGTTTAAAAATCAATTGCTACCAAAATTTAAGCCCGTTTCTATTATTGCCTTATTACTTACTCTGGTACTTTTATTTGCGTTTCAAGGCAATATCATCGTCGAAAACCCATTGATAATTCTTTTGATTGCAATTCCATTGGTAATTCAAACCTACTTTATCTTTTTTGTGACATGGTTTGGAGGTAGAAAGTTGAAACTACCACATGCAATCTGCTCACCAGCTGCAATGATTGGGGCAAGTAATTTTTTTGAATTGGCCGTAGCTGTTGCAATAGCTTTATTCGGACTACAATCTCCAGCAGCTATGGTAACAGTTGTAGGTGTATTGGTTGAAGTACCGGTGATGTTGTCACTGGTAAAATTAGCTAACAAATGGAGGTATTAAATAATAAACAAAATATCGACAGTAAATTAATTTAACTTAATATTAAGCCCAAAGTTAAACATTAAAACGTCATCTTCTTCAGGAATGGTCTGATATGATAATCCAACAACAGGTGTAAGCCTATTTTGGGCTCCAAAAGCCTGCGTGAATCCAAACAAATAACCCACACTAGCATCACTATGCCAGTCAGATTCATAATTATTAATGATATCTCTTTGTTCTAGAAAAAATATATTTAAAATCAAGCCCCCAGAAATTGAAAACGGAAAGTTTTTATCAACAAAAAAAACCTTCGTCATGCCAAAATTCATACCAACTAAATAAACATTAGAATTAGCACTCCCGCCTAACAATCCCACATATAACTTTAATGGATTTTGCAAACTCCCTCCTACCTGAGACATTTTTCCAAACGATAGCTTATTAATTGTTAGATTAGAATTTTCTTCAGAACTTAAACCAAACATCAACCCCGATTTGAAATGCACACCCAACCCTGTATTTTGCAAAGTATATCCTTTATATTCACCTCTCGAATGATATAACGTCAAACCAGTATTACTACCATAAAACTCTTCCTGAGCCTTTATTAAAGTTGAAAATAGCAAAACACAACAAACAATAAAAATCCTTATATACACAATAAAAAAATTAATTAATATAATAAAAAACTAAAATCGAAAGTATAAATAATTATCATCACAAAAAACAAAAACACTAATAATCACAACACATTAAAAACCTTGTTTTAATCATTATTTTTGCAATAAAAAACTATGCCACAAGGACTATTCATAGGCTTAAACACCATAGATATACAGTTTTTAGTTGATCACTATCCACATGAAAATCAAAAAGCTAAAGCCAGCAATTACGGACTATATGCGGGTGGGCCAGCTACAAATGCAGCAATAACTTTTGCTCATCTAAAAGGACAAAGCCATCTTGTATCATCTTTTGGGAAACATCCGATTACTCATTTAACATACGAAGACCTGAATCAAAAAAACATCAAAACCACCGACTTAACTCCAGATCGTTCATGTCATCCGATTTTTGCTTCAGTCATAACCACCAAGTCAACCGGGAAAAGAGCTATTGTGTCATACCACCCCAATTACCACAACTATTGCGATATTACCCTTGATACTTTTTCTGTTGATGAGTTCGACATTGTTTTAACCGACAGTTTTTACATAGATGCAGCACTTACACTTTTGAAAAAGATTGACAACAAAAAACCTGTAGTTTTAGATGGTGGAAGTTGGAAAACAGGACTTGACAAACTACTACCATACATTAACATTGCAATATGCTCAAACGACTTTCATCCTCCGGGGATCAAAAATAATGATGAAATAATAAATTTTTTACACTCTAAAGGAATATCAAAAGTTGCCATTACCCATGGAAGTAAACCGATAATAATTTCGGAAAACAACTCACGATCTTTTATAGATGTTGAAAAAATTGAGGCTGTTGATACACTGGGGGCTGGCGATATATTCCATGGAGCTTTTTGTTTTTACTATGCTCAATCGAACAGCTTTATTGATTCACTCAAAAATGCTTCGATAATTGCAGCCAAATCATGTTTACATTTTGGAACCCGAAGTTGGATGATAAAACACTAACGGTTAGTTGTTTTAATTAAATTAACAATATGCTTTAACTCTTCTTTGTCTGGATATTTTTTATGAAGTTTTTTATATAGCTCATCAGCTTTCTTCCAATCTTCTTTTGAGATATAAAAATTTATCAATTCCATACCCGACTCAAATGAACCAGCAATCGCCATCTCTTTTATCAAATAACGTTCACAATTACTTCTGTCGTTAAAATAATTGTACAGCATAGCAATATTGTGATATAATCGGGGCTGATTCAAATCCTTTTCAGCCGATTTCAAAAGTATGCACAATGATTTTTTGTACTCTTTCATCTCCGACAGCAGCAAACCATAAGAATACAAAACTTGAGCGTCACCGGGATTAACCTCCAGATATTTCTCAAACCTATAGGCAGATTCTTTATTAATACCCTTTTTATTGTACAAATGAGCCAGGTTCAAATTAATAAACTGCAATTCCTTATCCTGGCCTAACGCTTTTAAAAAAAAACTTTCAGCCTCATTATAATCGCCCTTGCTGTAATAATAATTACCAAGATTATACTTTCCAATTGGAAAATCTGAATTATATACCAACACATCTTTATACTCAGTTTCGGCTTTAGAATATTGCAAAAGGTATTTCACAGGAATACTTTCCTTACCTAAAGCCATTAAAATACGAACTGACTCATTTCGAACGGCCTTAACTTCATCGGTAAGTAAACGACTTATTTTAACAATATCGTCTGATGATTTTATACGAAAACTTCTCACAGCACTCAATCTAATTATTGGATCCAAATCATTCAAATGCTTATCAATCAACTCAATTATTGAATCATTTTGTTCCTGCCCCAATCGTTCCAATGCCAATGCCCGTATATTTGTAGGGTACAATGGATCATTAAACACATCTTTTAATTTATTAACATTCGGTTTCCCCGATAAAGCCAATCCATAATGATATCGCTTTCGTTTTCCATACCATTTTTCTACATATTCCAATGCCCATTTATAACTCTTATTAGCATGACATTGATTACAAGCATTAGGAGTTCCCAACTCAATACTTAAATAGGGTTGTGGAATTCGAAAACTATGATCGTTGCGAAAATCAACCCCCATAAAATAACGCCCGAACATGTGGCAATTAACGCATTTTGCACCTTCACCAACTCCATATTTAATACCATCAACAGAAACAACCGCTCTTCCAATACCTCCCACCTGTTTATGAAAATGATGATCTTCTGTATCATAAACATCTTTTTTGTGACACTGCAGGCAAAGACGATTGTCGTCGAAGTAACGTTTACCGCTGTGAACATCATGACAATCGTTACACTTAACTCCATTCTTATACATTCTACTTTGCAAGAAAGAAGCATGAACATAATCCTCCTCCTTTATCTGTCCATCTATAAACCAGTTTGGTTCAGCCGGCAGTTCAGGTATTATGTTATCGTAAATACTTTTTACAGATGGATTATTATCACTCAACGAACTACGACGCGAATGACACTGAGCACATAAACTAACATAATCTACATTGTCAATGTTGCTTGTTTTAACCGGCAAACCAGCATTAGCAATATCATCTCTGGCATAATCGGGTAACTTTGCCCATTGAATATGAGCAACTCCACCGCCATGACAGGGCTCACAACTAACATTAATCTCTTCCCAAGTAGATTTATACGAATCTGATTCTAAATTATAATTCTTTTTAAATCCGGTTGTATGACAATCGGCACACATACTATTCCAATTTTGAGCCTGATTTGTCCAATGAAGCCAATTTTCGTAATCTATATTCTGGTTTTTATAAATCGAATCGGCCATGTGATACCAAACTCCATCAACAGAATTCCAAGTAAGTGCCAACGTTTGCAAACGTCCTCCCTTAAATTCAACCAAGTATTGTTGAATTGGAGAAAACCCAAACACATACCTCACCTCAAAAGACTCAATTACACCGGTTTCACCATCTGTTTCAACCATAAATTTTTTATCTAGTCTGTAAAAACGATGGTGTGTATTATTAGCATAAATTTCCACATCCGAAAAGTCACCTAAAACAGTTGAATCATTAGCTAAAGCCATCGATTTATAATGATGCGATTCCAACCATTTTTCATACTCAGGTTTGTGACACTCTTTACAGGTTTCGGCTCCAACATAATAACCAGTTATATTTTGAATCTTGTTTTCAACTCCAATAAGCCTGTAAACTACAAAATACAACGGCAACATTAAAACAAGTATGATACCTAATAATTTTACAATTTTCGAATATGATTGAATATTCATTATTTAAGCATATTTCAGTTGTGAAATATCAAATGAATCGCGATGTATTGGATTATCAACATCAACATATATTTTACCCCTGTCAATAACTATTGGTAAAATATCGAGTGCTCTTGTAGCCGGAGATGATAAAACATCTCCATTAATATCAAAAGATGATGCATGACAAGGGCAATCAAACCTCTTATTCTTTTCGCTATAACTAATAACACAACCTAAATGAGTACATTTATTCAACATAGCCAAAAAACCTCCATCGTTAAATCGGTAAAGAAAAAAATGACTGCTGCTAAACAAATAAACCTGACCATTTTCGAAATTTGATATATCACCAGCTTCAAATAAAATTAATTGTTTTACCTTTTTTCGTCTTATACTGAGCGTTGCTAATAACAGATAAAAAACCTCAAACGACAAAATTATAACAATAAGACGCTTAATAAATTTCCGCCGATTAATTTTCTTAATCCTTATTTCATCCATATCAGCCAATATGTTGCTTTAAAATAAAACTCATCCCTTCGCCTCTCAACATCAATCCAATTATTATCAATGTTATGTAAGTAGCAACTAAAATGGTAAAGGTTACTATATACAATTCAACCCTGCCAGCTTTTAAATATAACACTGAATAAAAAAACCATAAAATAACTACAATTGTATATATACCTATTAAAAACCATTGATTAATAATATTATATGATTGTAATAATACAATAACAAACGTAAGAATAACTGAAAATATAACAGATAAAACAGTTAAGCGTTTACCATTGACGGAATTAAACCAAACTCCCACATTAATATCATCTTTAACTAACAAAGGCACACCAAATAAAAATAAGCAAATAATTAATGGAATAACTACAATACCAACTATCGGGGACACATGCAATAGCAGTTCCTGAAATCCAATAAAATACCAAGGCGCTTTAACACTTTGAGGACTCACCAACGGATTTGATTTTTCGTTTAATGGAGCATTAAAAAAAAGTGACAAAAGAAACAAAACAATTAAAACCAATAGTGAAACTACAATCTCTTTATACACAAGATTTGGATTCACCGACACCATTTTAACCAATGAACTATTAGCAACTGTTACTCCTTTTGCTTTTCGTACCAGCCAAAAATGAATAATCAAAACAATGAACAAAATAACCGGAATTAACCCTATATGGAAATGATAGAAGCGCATAAGAGTAGTTTCATCAACCTGATCTGCGCCTAATAAAATGCCCGATAACCAATTGCCACAAAAAGGAATACTTTTAAATACATTTGCAATAATAGTTACAGCCCAGTACGATAAAGAATCCCATGGAAGCAAATATCCAGTAAAATTTGCACTTACAACCAGCATAAATATGACTAATCCATACCACCAGTTTTTTCGTCGTTCAAAATAAATAGAATTTGAATAAAATACCCTCAAAATATGCATAAACATAACAACCACCAACAGCATACCACTCCAATAATGAATATTACGGACAAAATGTCCAAACCAAACATCATTCTGATAATTTACAATCGAATCATATGCACCTTTTATCGACGGTACATAAACAAAACGCAAAATCATTCCTGTAATTACAAGAATGATTATAAGTAATGCTGCAATTCCTCCTAAACCAAAGGTTCGGTTATATTTTAAAGCTTGCACATTAATTTTTGCAGGATGAAGATGCAGAAAAAATTTCGAAACAACTCCTTTTAATGGAATAGCTTTATTATCATATGCATTGTTATTAATATTGGATTGCACCAAAAAAAAGAATTAATTCTATAACTAGTCACAAATTTATGTATTAAATTCGATAAAAAATTAGGTTGCCATTCGTTTAATATGATCACCTAGAACAAATTTACCTAATTCAAACCCATATTTATCTGCCATCTCAATGGTTTCCAAAATTCTCCTTGATGATATCTTTCCTTTCGAAAATGACTCTGTTTTATCATCCAACGCCATTAATATTGTTTCACCTAAACAACCATAAACCATACCATCCTTTGGCATACCAACACAATCAATAGCATTATCACCAGGCATTTTCGCATACCCACTATCAAAAACAAAATAATCGTCAGTTTTTCCCTTAAATTGTTCACTTAAATTAGACGGCACTGATGCACAGCAAATTATCGATCCTTTTTTTACATTTGAAGGATTAACAAGCCATGTATCACTCGAATTTGTCGCTATTGCAATTATATCTACTTTATTAAGACAATCAAGTTTTCCAAAAAAAACATGTTCATCAAAAACAGCCTGAACAGACTCATTAACAAACTTATATTTCGGTAACGGCTCATTATTATTTGCCTCAAGTAAAACACCAGGCAATCCGGATAAATAATTTTCTCCTCCTTTAACCAGATAATTATTAACAAACTCTCTAACAATTTTATATATTGACATCTTTGTCTTCTCTAATTTAGACTGTCCTTTAGGTGTTTCTCTACCAATTAACATCACATTAAGAGATTTCAAAGCCATTAATTCCGAAATTGCCTGCCCAATATTACCACCAGCTCCAACAATAGCTACAGTAGTTTTTTCCAAATCAAGATTTTTTTGCTCGGCAGCTTTTATTATACCTTGATACATAAGAGCTGTTGTATATGAATTACCTGTTGTAACGGGTAATTTCAAATCGTTAAATTGCTCGGCATTATCAGTAACAATTGAGTTATAAGCACCTAATCCAATACATTTTGTTTCAAGATTTTTTTTACCTACATAGGCAACAATCTCAGCAGCTTCCTGTATCCTTTCCTGCATTTCTATTAGTTTAACCTCATTTCCCCTATCGTAATTAGCAACATCTTTAGCTTCTGCAAAAGTCCTAATCATATATTTAGGTAAATAAGGTAAACACATAATATTTACCTCCAAAACAGAATCATTTGTCTTAACATAGGTTTGATTCATTAAGTCAGGTTCTAAAAAACGGCATAATTTGTTCCACCATTTCGTTAAATCGCGTTTTTTAAACTGATAACTGTTAAATGAAACCAAATAGTAATTTATTAAATATTCAAGTTCTGTAATATGTACAATAAAACCCAGTTTCCTATCAGGCATTTCAATATTAGCTTTCGTGAGTTGTTTTTCAAACTTCTTGGGTTTATTTCTTTCCGATAATTGAAGATCCTGTCCAATTAAATGAGATAAAAGTACAAACTCATTATTGCAACTAATAACATTTAAAACTTCGTCTAAAGCCTCTTTCAATTTATCAATATCTTTAAGCTCAATATATGCAGAAGGCTGTAACCTAATAACAGATTTTCGTTTTTCGCCCTTACTCCCTTTAAACATGGTGCTTAATGGCGATAACACGCGAAGGTTATGATAATGCAAAAGATAACTAGCCACCAACATAGAAATGAACC
Organism: Marinilabiliaceae bacterium; assembly: GCA_016933045.1. Classification (GTDB taxonomy): domain Bacteria; phylum Bacteroidota; class Bacteroidia; order Bacteroidales; family Marinilabiliaceae; genus JAFGBR01. The sequence continues at coordinate 13,943 of JAFGBR010000034.1, forward strand.
CTTGTGTACCCGCATATTTAAAAAAGTGACTATACCCCGAAAGGTCACTAAACTCAATTCCGAGCATTAATCCTTTTCCCCTAACCTCTTTTATTATAGTAGGGTATTTATCTTTCAATTTCTGCATTTCGCCCAACATATAATCTCCCTTTTGCGAAATACTATCCATTATCATTTGCCTCTTGTCCGTTATCATGCTTATCACTTCGAGTGATACTGCACATGACAAGTCATCTTCACAAAATGTTGAAGTATGTAGTAATCCAAAATCATAATCATATATCGAGTGTTTAATTAAAGTCGCTCCGATCTTTACAAGTCCACCTCCCAATGCCTTACTTAAAGTAATATACTCAGGACTAATTTGTTTTAATGGTGTTGATTCATAACCAAAAAAGGTACCGGTGCGTCCACACCCGGTTTGAATTTCATCAATAATAACGGGTATTTGATACAAATCGTGATAACAAGCAACCTTACCTAAACTCTCATGCGAAACAGGAATAACACCACCTTCGCCCATAATTACCTCAAGAATAAAAATAAAAACTCTCGAAAAGTTAACTTGCTTTAAAACAACACTTCCACTCTCAAACTCGGGATAAATAAGTTGTATTAAATTGTTATTATAAATATCTTCAATTTCTTCCGGATGATTAGGGTCGATAAAATAATTATCAAAACTTGTCATCCCCTCAAAACTCTCTCTAAAACTCTTATTATAAGTTAGTTTAACAGTCGATGTTGTTTTACCATGAAACGAACCTTTAAAGGCACAGGCAATACTTTTTTTATCAAAATTTTTCAGTTGCTCATAATTATAATTCATTATTGAAAACTCAAGAGCAACAATTTCATTAGTATTATAATCTACAATTTCGTTATCATATTGCGGGTTTCCATATTTCTTAAAAAAATCATTAATCCTACAAAACAATCGTTCTGATTCCCTTTGAATCTTATCATGCCATACCATGTATGCATGTTTTATTGCAGCTTCATTAGCCTCAGTTCCTGTATTAGAAAAATTACACAAATACTTTTCATTACTAGGAATTAATTCATTTAATTTTTCCGCCAAGGCTCCAGCCAAAGATCTATTTGATGCCTGCGCTGCAATTGGTCTATTTTGATTCAGTGTTTCTATAAGAATATTTTTCAAATTAGGATTATTATGTCCCAATAGCCCCATACCATACCCACTAACAAAATCTTTTACTTTTACTTCACAAATATCATTTCCAACATTTTTATTGTAATAAAGATCATTTACTGATGCTTTATGGTAATCCACATTTAAATTCAAACTATCTAAAAGCTCTGCCAGCTTAGGTCTACAAAACTCTTTGTATTTTTGAGAACAATCAACCAAACCAATATAATCATGATTATATTTTTCAGCTGAAAATCTGTCATCAGTCAAATAACTTAAGGATTCCATAAGATAAAATTTAACGTATAAACATTATTATTTATTCTAAAACCGATAAATACTCTACCAAATCATCAATATTATTATAATCCCACAAAAGTGTTGAAGGCAAATCTGTATCCAAATAATCTTCTAACACACCGACCATTCTTACTGCCGAAATTGAGTCAATACCAAACCGATCAAATGGCTCGTTTGTCTGCACCTTATCGGGAGTTACATCAAGCAATTTTGCGATGTTATTAACAATAAAATCTTTAATGTCGCTATTTTTACTACTCATATTTACATTACATTTCTGAATTTTGAACTTCAATTACCTTAAGTAAATTATTCAAATACTGTTGCTTACACAACCTACGTTGCAATTTACCACTACTTGTTTTAGGTAAAGAAGACGATTCGATTAAAACCACATCATACACCGGAATACTATGAACCTGAAACACTTTACGTTTAATACTATTAACAATATCTTCTTCATTGCAATATTTAAACGCATTACGCTTAACCTCATAAACAACTACCAATTTTTCTGATTCATCTGCTGTTACCGAAAAAGCAATTCCTCCATTTGGCCTGAGTGCTTCATGTGAAGAATAAACAGTCATCTCAATATCCTGTGGATAATGATTTGAACCATTAATAATTATTAAATCTTTTAACCTTCCACTAACATACAACCTATCACCATCCAAAAAACCAAGATCACCAGTTCTAAGAAAAGGGCCCTCGTTATTGCTTAAAAATGCTTTAAAGGTTTCTTCAGTAGCCTTATCGTTTTCATAATATCCGGCCGCCACACATCTTCCCTTCACCCAAATCTCACCTATCTCTTTATTTTTGCACACTTCAAATGTATCAGGGTTAACAATTAATGTTATTTGTTCCGGAATTATTTTTCCACAGCAAACCACAGGAATTGTTTGATCACTTTCTAAATTATGATAAACCGCCCTATTAATTTTCATTTCGTTTTTATCAAGCATACGAATCACCGGGTTATTGTCCTCAATAGTTGGGCCGGAAACCATTAATGTTGCCTCTGCTAAACCATATACCGGCTCAAGTATCATTCTATTTAACCCAACACTCTTAAACTTATTATAAAACTCATCCAATGTTTTCCTATAAATAGGCTCTGATCCGTTGTAAGCAAGTTTCCAATGAGATAAATCTAAACCATCCATCTGATCATCAGTTATAGCTTTAACACATAAATCGTAAGCAAAATTTGGACCTCCACTGTTAATATTTCCAAGATGCTTATAATCTGAAATAGCCTTTAACCATCGAACCGGCTTACGAATAAAAGAATTTGGCGCCATAAATATTAAAGTTGAGCCAGTATAAATTGTTGTTAGCACATCCTTTATAAGTCCCATATCATGAAAAGGAGGAATCCAACTAACAACTATCTCTTTATCATCTTGTCCAAAAAATTCAGCTATATATCTACTGTTATTAATCAAATTATCATGAGTTACCATAACACCTTTAGGTGCACTTGTTGAACCTGATGTATATTGTAAATACATAACATCATGTGGTTTACATATTACATCCTGATAACTGTTTTCATAATTAAATTCATCAACATTAAAAAAAGATAGCTTACTAATTGTTTCTGCAATAAACGGATTCTCTTTTAAATTTTTTTGAATAAAAGTTTGAGAACCAGCACCCGAAAACTTTTCAATAGTTTGTTTATTGGCAAAGGCAGCTTTGGGATTACAATCCTTAATAACATTTAATACACGATCTAATGATCTGGTATCGGGAGGGTAAAGAGGTACAGGCAATACATTTGCATAAACACAGGAAATAAAAGCAACATTAAAATCAATACCAGGAGGATACAGTATTAACACCCTATCCCCCTTAGTTAAATACTTTTGAATATTACCAGCAACATTCTTAACTTTTATTAAAAAATCTTGATAAGTAATTTTCTCAATAGTTTCTTCTCCATCTGCTAAAAAAACATAAAGATCTTTTTCTCCATAAACATTACATTGTTCTTCAATTACCTGTTTATAAGTTTCAAACTCAAGATCATTCATAATACATAAAATTAACTATAATTTTATCAATACAATTTTTAGGTTATTCATTATGAAAACCAATTGTATTTGTCCAGATTAGTATTTTTTTTTATTTATTAATTCATCAGATAAGCAAAAGCCTCATCTTCACTATCAAAAGTTTTTATATTTCCTCGAGTCAGCAAATTATAGGTATTAAGAATCACTTTTTTCATTCCTTTAACACCAACAATTGCTGATTTTTCATTTAATGGCTCAATTTTTTTACCTAATTCATTGGCTCTTGCCATAAACTCCTTTTCAATAATTGTATCCTGAAAATTACCAAGATATAGAACCTTCTTATTCTCATTAAGCATTATCTGAGCTTCTTGTTCTAATTGCTGTATCATTTCTTTAGTAGTTAATCCTCTATAATCAGCATAGAGAATACGTTTTCCGTTTTTTTCAATCCATTTAACTTTCATCCGTAAATAATTTAATGAATAATGCCGGATGTAAATCGCATGATGAATTTTCATCCGTATTTCTGATTAACGAATCATGCTCGTTTAATTAGTATAAGTTAAAAAGTTTTTATAATTGCTTCCTAATTTTAACATATAAATTTTAAAAAAAAGAATTGCATTTACAATAATAAATCAAACAAATACAAAAGAAACAATAAAAAAAATGCAATAAATTAATTTAAAAAATTAACAATCAACACATTGAATATTTACACAAATAATTCAAAAAGTAAACAAACAACACTCCCCAAATAGCAATATATATAATTAATAAAATTATTTTGTTAATTAAGAATGGTGAAATGTTTCTTTATTATATACTTAGTCCCTATGTTTAAATTCATTTAACTGTTAAATAATAAGACAAAAATATTAAGAGATATTAGACAGGCAGAACAAAATAATGAGACATTCAGTAATCTTAAATTCTTCTATATCTTGTATATCTATCTTAAATCCAAAAATTCTCTTATGTTCAGAATCATATGAAAAGTTAAATATAAAAAGTCTCTTAATACATATTTGTGTAATATCTATTAATAAATCAGCTCCCTCAACTGCTACATTAATACAACAATTGAGGGAGCCAATAATAATTGAGTACTGATAGAAGTAATTAAAATCAATTACAGCAAGTCAAATCATTAATTTATATTTTTATTGACAAAAACATTCTGAAAAATACCATTTAATCGATATTAAAAGAGCTCAAATAACGCTCTCCTGTATCAGGCAGAAGAACAACAACTCTTTTCCCTTTATTCTCTTTCCGACTTGCAACTTGTATAGCAGCCCACAAAGCTGCTCCTGATGAGTAACCACACAATAAACCTTCTTGTACTGCAGCCTGATGGCTCATTTCTATTGCATTATCGTTCGATACTTTAATTACCTCATCAATAATTCCTACATTCAATACATCGGGTACAAAACCAGCACCAATACCTTGAATCTTATGCGGCCCTGGTTGCCCCCCCGACAACACTGGGGATGCTTCTGGTTCAACTGCAATAATTTTAACATTTGAATTTTTTTGCTTCAACACCTCTCCAACACCCGAAATTGTACCACCTGTGCCAACTCCTGTTACAAAAAAATCAACCTTTCCATCCGTATCATCCCAAATCTCTTTAGCTGTTGTAGCCCTATGAATTGCAGGGTTTGCTTCATTTTTAAACTGTTGCGGAACAAAAGAATTTACATATTCAGCAGCAATCGTGCAGGCCCTTTCAATAGCACCTTTCATTCCTTTATCGGCAGGTGTTAAAACCAACTCAGCTCCAAACTTCTTTAGCAGTTTACGCCTTTCAACACTCATACTTTCAGGCATCGTTAAAATAAGTCTATAACCTTTTACAGCAGCAACAAAAGCCAAACCAACACCAGTATTTCCACTTGTTGGTTCAACAATTATGGTATCTTTATTTATCAATCCCTTTATTTCGGCTTCATTAATCATATTTAAAGCAATACGATCTTTTACCGATCCTGCCGGATTAAAAAACTCAAGTTTAGCAACTAGTTCTGCACCTTCGGACGATACCAGTTTATTAATCTTTACAAGTGGAGTTTTACCCACCAAATCTGTAATGTCTTTAGCAATCTTTGCCATAGTTCAATATTTTATATATAATACATTATTTTTTCAGTGCTATTCAAATATCTTCTTTTAACATCTTCAATTGTTACATGTTCAAGTATTTTCCAAAATTCTTCTATCGATTCTTTTATAATACCATCAACAACACTTGCTATTAATTCCCTATCTTTAACATATGGTTTATCTATACCTTGCTCTAAAACACGTACAATCTGAGTTAAACTAATCTCGTTTGGTAATCTCGACAATCTATATCCTCCACCGGCACCTCTTTTAACATCTAATATGCCTCCCTTTTTCAAATCTACAGCAATAGCCTCAAGAAATTTCTGAGATATATTACATGATATTGCTGCCCGTTGAATTCCGGTAAATCCCTCATCATCGACTGAAAGAAACAATAAAAACTGTATTCCGTATTTAACCCTGTTCGAAAATCGTATCATTATTGTATGATTTTATTTCAAATATATTGCCTCTTTAAATAAAACAATAATAAAAAATGAAATTAAATCATATTATTTTAGTAGTATAATATACAATTACAATAGATAATATTAATTTAATAGTCTAACAAACAAAACCTTAAATACGAAAATAATTACAATTATTTAATCATACTATTCAAATATGAAATAGCAATATTTAAACAATTGACATATTAAAAACACAAAAAAAGAAAGTAAAATTAAAATGCTTCACCAATGGTAATAAACAAACCCGAATCCGATCGACTTGTTCGTCCATAATCAATTCTAACATTCAACTTAACATCGTTCAACGGACTAAAACGCAAGCCACCACCGGCAAACCAATGCAGATTATCTAAAACATCATTATTCGACTCAAAAACATTACCAACTCCACCAAACACAGTTGCCCCAATACGCCACCACAAATGACCACGAAATTCGGACTGAATAATACCAATATGTGAACCCATGTATTTTTGAGTATGACCAATTGAACGAACAGATTTTTTCCCGCCTAACATCGACTTTCTATAAAAAGGAACCTCACCATCAGTAAAATTCATTAACATTTGCATGGCTAGTATATAATCCATTTTCTTATCAAAAGGCAAAAATTTTCTTATATCAACACTCAAATTTCGAAAATTATATTTACCAAAAATAGCTTCGGAATAAAACAAAACCGACGCCCTGGCATAAATCCCTTTTGATGGATAATTAATATTATTCCTGCTATCAAACAACAAAGTTGGCCCAAGTCCTCCGAGCCAACCTCCTTTTTTCCCGATTATGGTGGAATCAAAATACAATGAATCATTGGGTCTGTTTGACTCATAACACAAGTCAAACCCAATTCCCCCAAAAAAATTTTTCGTTATTCCTTTAACAACGTTGCCCTCAATTGACAACTCCTGTCGATGGTACGAAAACAAACTCTTATCTTTAAAATCATTTCCATAACCAAAAAAACGATCATCAAGGGTATGGTATTTTGATTCGGATTGAATCATCCACAAGTTAGATGTATATATCGAAAAATCGCAACTCAACTCTTTCATACCCGAAGTTGAAATCTGAAAAGAAGGAGTGAAAGTGGCTGGCCGATAATATTTTGATTTGTTCTCACTCTTGGGCTCCATCTGCCATATAACCATAGCACCACACTCAAACCGAGTTCGTTCGCTATAACCTCCAACAGGAAATACCGAAACCTGGTGACGACCTTTTCTCCATGATACTTTATTAAGAGATTCCTCTCCAAACTGAGCCAACTTTTCAACAAAACTTAACCCTGTTTTAGTACATATTGAATCAACCCCAACATTTTGCGAATGTATTGAAGTGTAGACAAAAAAGCTTAACCAAACTATACAACCGTATTTTAAAAATAAATTAACCAAGAGCCTGACTGATATCTGAAATTAAATCCTCAACATCTTCAATACCTACAGAGACTCTTAACATGGCAGAGCTAATACCCATCTGCTCACGATCATGAGACGAAAACTCAGAATAGATTGTTGAATACGGATGTATAATTAGTGTTTTATTATCATTCAAATTAGTTGCTCGCCTAATCATTTTTAACTTATTCATAAAGCCAAAACAAAATTCCTGGCTTTCTAATTCAAAAGTTAAAACTCCTCCCGGTTTTCCATTAAACTGCCTACATGCTATATCGTACCCCTTATTACCTTTAATGCCGGGATAGTTAACATTTTTCACCTCCATTATTTCATTTAACCTTTCACCAAGTTCAATGCAATTAGATACAATTTTATCCAAACGAAGTGCCAAAACGTCTAATCCAATATTCATAAAATGTGCAGTATTAGCGGTCATCGCACCGCCCAAATGTCTAAATATTTCCTTACGCAAACGTGATATAAAAGCATTTTTACCAAATTTATCACTCCATTTTTTTAAACCGGGCAATTGCGACCAATCGAAAGTACCATTATCCAACACTACTCCACCAAATGCTGTTGCTCCACCCGAAATAAACTTAGTTGTAGACATAACCTCAACATCAACACCAAATCTTTCCGAATTAAAAACATATGGCGGAGTTGTTGTACTATCGCACATTAAAAGTATATTTCTTGGTTTACAAAAATCACTAAGCTGTAATATATCAGCAATCTCTAAATGAGGATTCGTAATTGTTTCAAAAAAAACCACTCTTGTATTTTCATCAACAAGCTCCTTCAAATCGTTTACTTTTGTTACATCGCCAAAACGAACTTCTAATCCCATATTTGGCAAAGTCTCTTTCATTAGTGCATACGTATGGCCAAATAAACGATTCGACGATATAATATTACCTCCTTTTTCAACAACACTCAAAAGAGCCGATGATATTGCAGCCATACCCGATGACAATGCCAATACCGAATAAGCTCCGGTTATTGCTTTCATCTTCTTTTCAAAATACTCAACCGTTGGGTTAGTTGTACGCGAATATGCATGAGCAAATTTTCGTCCACTAAATGACACCTCCATATCCTCGGCAGATGCAAACTCAAATGCAACTCCATCATAAACAGGCATATGCAACGATCCATACCCGTCTTTTTGAGGATATTCAACATGTAACGATTTTGTAGTGTAGCCTTTACTCATCAATTTTGTCTATTAACAACCTTTTTAAAAACCAACTCACAAAACTACAAAAAACCAATTGCTTTATTTTAATAATCCTCATTCGAAATTCCTACTAAATATAAAAAGTCATAACAACACCACGTTATTTTCATTGACACCAAAATAACTTTACCGGTATTGTTATTGAACAATCCGAAACATTTACATAAAGCAATTGTTTTATTATTAAGTGAACAATACTCATATTAATACTATCTTTTACATTGGTTTATTAGGATTATAATACCATTATAATCCATCTATTTTTTATAATTTTGTAGCCATTTTAAAAATACTCCAAAATGAACTATATATTCAAATTAATATCAAATGAAAATGATGACTTCGTAATGGATTTAGCCATTAATAGCACAGCCACCTTCTTATCAATTCACAATTTCATTCAAAATGAATTAGGATATGATCCCATGCAACTGGCTTCATTTTTTATTACCGATTACGAATGGAATAAAGAAATAGAGATTACATTATTTGATATGATGGATGGAACAACTGAAGACATTATCACCATGGATAAAGCCATTATTTCCAACTACATATCAAGCAATAAGCAACGAATGCTATATGTATTTGATATGTTTTCTGAACGTGCATTTTTCATGGAACTTTTCGATATTAAAAAAGATATTACACAAAATATTCAGCTAATTCAAAAAGAAGGCATTCCTCCAAAACAAATTGAGATTGATCTCTCCTTACCTTCCGATTCCGACTTTGGAATAGATCAGTTTGAAACTGAAGAAGAATTAGATGAACTATACCGATATCAAGATGATATCGAAAATAATTACGATTTTAATGAATACCCCGAAGATGACTATTAAATCATCTCCGACCAATACACCTAATTAATTCAAATATCAAGTGCAAAATAATTACCTAATTGTTATTGTAGGACCTACAGGTATTGGAAAAACAGATCTTTCAATTAAGTTAGCAGAAAACTTTAACACCGAAATTATCTCAGGCGACTCCCGTCAGATTTTTAAAGAGATGAATATTGGAACAGCAACTCCAACACCCGATCAACTAAACTCTGTAACACATCATTTAATAAATTCACATTCAATAACCGATTATTATAATGCTTACAAATACGAACAAGATGTATTAAAACTAACCTCAAAGCTGTTCGAAACAAAAAATCCGATAATACTTACCGGCGGATCAATGATGTACATTGATGCTTTATGCAACGGCATTGACGAACTTCCAACAATTGACCCTAAACTACGCGACAACCTGAAAAATCAATTCGATAAAGAAGGTATTACTCCCATTCGCCGACTTTTAAAACAACTAGATCCGGCATTTTATTCCCAGGTCGATTTGAAAAACCCCAAACGTATAATCCATGCTGTTGAAGTTTGCTTAATGACTGGATTACCTTATAGTAACTTAAGAAAAAAATGCAAACAAACACGTCCTTTTAAAATTATCAAAATTGGCCTTGAGATGAATCGTGATGAACTTTACTCCAGAATTAACAAAAGGGTTGACTTAATGATTGAGGACGGACTCGAAAATGAAGCTATTAAACTATTTCCATTAAAACACCTCAATTCATTAAACACTGTTGGTTACAAAGAATTATTTGAATACTTTGATGGCAAAATAATTAGAGAAGAAGCTATAGAACTCATAAAACGAAACTCGAGACGATACGCTAAAAAGCAACTATCTTGGTTTAAAAAAGACAATGAAACAACTTGGTTTAATCCCAATGATTACGATAAAATTATTAATTTCGTAAACCATCAGATTGAAAGCATTGAAAGGTCGGCGAATATTTAACTTTTTCGCGGTTTACATTTTATTATTCAAATAGCCGGCCTTTCCTTTTATTAATATCTACTATATTTTTTTTGCAATTTTATAACTATTACGATCAGCTCCATTTCTCGAAATCAATTCTGCTAAAAAGCCAGCCAAAAACAGTTGAGCTCCTAGAATCATTCCCAACATCGAAATGTAAAAATATGGCGATGTTGTAACCAAAGGCGAACTAATACCATTATAAACGCAATATAACTTATGACCTCCTAAATATGCAGCTGCAACAAATCCAATAAAAAACATTATAGTTCCAAGTCCACCAAACAAATGCATTGGTCGTTTTCCAAACTTCGAAATAAAAGTAACCGAAAGTAAATCAAGAAAACCTTTAATAAAACGCTCAATTCCAAATTTTGTAACACCGTACTTTCGCTCCTGATGCTGAACCACTTTTTCTGTTATTTTATTAAAACCACTCTGACTGGCAAGAATAGGTATATAACGATGCATCTCACCATATACCTCTATACTCTTAACAACCTCTTTTTTATATGCTTTTAAACCACAATTAAAATCGTGTAACTTAATGCCCGAAACATATCTTGCTGTTCTATTAAAAAGCTTACTTGGTATAGTCTTTCCCAATGGATCATAGCGTTTCTTTTTCCATCCGCTTACAAGGTCATAACCATCTTCATTAATCATCCTCATTAATTCAGGAATCTCATCCGGACTATCCTGCAAATCAGCATCCATTGTAATAACCACATCGCCTTGTGCTGCCTCAAACCCACAAAACAAAGCAGCCGACTTTCCGTAATTTCGCCTAAATTTTATACCACGAACCATATTGTTTTTCCCCGACAAATCTTCAACAACACCCCACGAATCATCGTTACTTCCATCATCAATCATAATAACTTCATATTCAACACCCATAGGATCAACCACTTTACGAATCCACAACAACAACTCGGGCAATGATTCTACCTCATTAAATAACGGAACAACTACACTTAACTGCATTATATTATTTATTTAACAATTCAACACTATATTTTTATTATCAAAAAACGCAACTTTATTTCTAAACATAATTGCGGCAATCATTAAGGTTTTACAATTCATAATAGCGCAAAAAAATATTCATAATCATTTTAAGGCGCATTATTTTTTCATTGATTTCACATTTAATAGTTATGAAAAACAAATATATACTTTCAAATTTAAATCCAACACACTCATTGTAGGTTTTATAATTCAAATTATAACATACATAAAAGATATTTGTCAAATAAAAAAACTAAATATCAATAACATACATTTTCCAATATCTTTTTTCAAAAAAAAATCACATACAAATGTTGCAAATAGTAAGAAAATTCCTACTTTTGCCAGCGCTAAAACAACAAAGCGGGTAAGTCTCATACGACCAGCTCCTGCTGAACTCCCCCAGGGCTTGACGGCAGCAAGGGTAGGTGGTTGTAGCGGTGCGATGTGGGTAGCTTACCCACCCGCCAGTGTAGCTCAGTTGGTCAGAGCAGCTGATTTGTAATCAGCAGGCCGTGGGTTCGAATCCCTCTACTGGCTCATAATCAACAATGGTTGATAATTGAATGTAATTATTTGAAAATTTGATGGGGAGATACCAGAGTGGCCAAATGGGACTGACTGTAACTCAGTTGTCTTACGACTTCGGAGGTTCGAATCCTCCTCTCCCCACTC
>JAFGBR010000035.1 GCA_016933045.1 Marinilabiliaceae bacterium
CTATGTGGTTATTGTTTTTTGAGATTACTTTAATTAAATGCCAAATTAGAATTGGTGTTATTAAAATAAAAGTCCAGTGTGTCATTGATTTGTATGTTATGTAAGTGAATGTAATTAATGCCAAAAATCCAAGAGTGATAAGGCAAGTTTGGTATATTATACCAAATTTTTTTCCTAAAAGAACAATCAGACTTCTTTTGTTTGCAAGTTTATCGGTTTCAAAGTCTCTGATGTTGTTTAAATTTAGGACGCCAACGCTAAAAAAACCGGTAAATATGCATGGAAGTATAGTGTTTATTTCGAAAGATTTGCTGTGTAAATAATAAGTTCCTCCCGTGCCAACGATGCCAAAAAATAGAAATACAAAAAAGTCGCCCCAGCCTTTATAACCATAAGGATTTTTTCCCATTGTGTAGTTTATGGCAGCAACAATAGCTCCTATTCCTATTATTAAAAACAGAATGCTTGTGGTTGAAATGAATTGAGGAATTGATATGTAAATAAGATATATGCCAGAAAATAAGGCAAGAAATGAGAGTGTTATAATCATGCCGATCATTTCTTGTTTTGTTATTTTGCCACTCTGAACCATCCTTTCAGGTCCTAATCTTTTTTTATCGGCACCTGAAACAGCATCTCCATAATCATTAGCAACATTCGATAATATTTGAAGAAATAGTGTTGTGATACTTGCCCATATTAAAGTATTAGAGTTAAAGTAACCTTTTATATAAGCAGTTGTCGATCCGGTAATAATTGTACTTAATGCCAGAGGAAGTGTTCTTAAGCGAAACGAGTGAATCCAATCTTGGACTTGTGCCATTTTTTTATTGTAAAAATAGCGAAATAGCTTTAGAATTGAATTATTCTTTTTGTATTTGAGTGAGCTGTCTTTTGAATGCTTTTACACTAAACTATAAATTTATTTGACTAACGAAACATTTTCGTTGACTACCGAGTATAAATGCTTAAAAATATTTGGAGGTGGATATGAGAAAAGGATACTTTATTTTTATAAAAAAGACTGCATTACTATTTGTGTTTTGTTTTTTTCTGCAGAATGTAATAAGTGGTCAAAGTCGGATTATTTCCGTTTCTGAAGAAACAAACGATGTTGAATGTCGTTGTAGCGAAAATTGTTTTTCGAGTGAAATTATTGATGAATTGGTTAATGAATTATGTTTAACCCGAACTATCCAAGTAACAGCTAATAATTGTAAGTATGCACTTTCGCATTTAATTATTGAGGTGCCATGCGGAATAATTGCCGATGCGAATAATTCAAATAACTGGGAACTGAAGTTGAACTCGAAAGATCCGAAATCGGGAATTTGGGGGTTGAAAGTTGATGATATTGAAGGTTTTGGCGATGGGGGGATAAGAGATTCGTTTACTGTTACATATACTGTTTGTGCGAGTAATGTGGATTGTTTTGAAGAGTTGAGATCGGAACCATTTGTTGTTGCTTATAAGGCATCTGTTTGTTTGTATGTTGATACATTAAAGGGCATGCAAGAAGAAAAATTACCTCTCTTAGCTGAGATTTCTGCAAATAATATATTATGTAACGGTACTTTAAGTGGATCTGTTTCTGTAGATGTATTACAGGGAACTGAACCTTATTCGTTTTTATGGAATACCGGCGATACAACACAAGTCATTAATCAATTAGCGGCAGGTTTGTATTCTGTTATTATAACTGATTTTTCTGGTCAAACAATAGAGTTGTCGTCAGAGGTATTGCAACCCGAAAAAATTATTGTTTCGGGATTAGTGACTAAAACAAGTTGTAGCACTAATAATGGTAGTATTGCATTATCAGTTTCGGGAGGTGTTGAACCATATACTGTTTTGTGGTGTGATGGAAAAACTTCATATAATAGAGAGGGATTAGGGATTGGGGATTACCGTGTTACTGTAACTGATGCAAATGGATGTGTTGTTACTAATGGTTTTAAAGTGAGTCAGGCATCAAATATTTTTGTTACTATTTCATCAAAGGAACTGGAGTGTTTTCAAGATGGTCAAGGTGAATTGATAACAACAGTTGGAGGAGGTGTTGGCACTTATTCATATGAATGGTCTACCGGAGATACAACCGCTAATTTGTATAACTTAACAGAGGGAAGATATCAAATAACAGTAACAGATGAAGAAGGCTGTAATGCAACTCGCAGTGGCAGCGTTTCGGTTAAAAATATTGTTGCAGCAGTATCTGCTAAATCTCCGGCTTGTAGTGGTGGAGATGACGGCAGTGCTACCTTAGTTATTAATAATGGTACTGCACCTTATGATATTCTTTGGAGTAATGGAGATACTTCTGTTGTTGCAGAAAACTTATCGTCGGGGACATATAATGTTAGCATCCGTGATGTTAATGGTTGTGAATTTTCGAGGGTTGTTTTAATTACAGAACCTGATCCGGTAAATATTAGTACTCAAATTATAAAAACAGATTGTTCTTCTGATAGCAGTGGTGCATATTTGGTTTTGGCGGGAAGTGGAGGTCAGGAACCTTATAGGTTTTTCGAAAATAATAATGAAATAAATGATACTATTTTTATTGAAGTTAATGGAATTCGATTAATAACAATTGAAGATGCTAATAATTGTTCATCAACACATGAAATAAATGTTGTTATACCTGAACAGACTATATATGTATCTGCAATTGTAACTCAACCTTCGTGTTATAATAATAAAGGTTCGATAATGTTATCAGTTAAAAACGGAACTGAACCCTACGAAACACTCTGGGATGATGGTTTTGTTGGTTTGAAGAGAGACGAAGTTGAAGCAGGCGATTATGCTGTTACTGTTACTGATGCATCGGGATGTATTGCTACGACTACATTTGTTATTAATAAACAGGACTTACCCGAAGTGAATATTACTTCGTATGAACAACCTTATTGTAACAGTGATGGTAATATTATTATAGCTTCGACATATAACGTGTCGCAAGTAATATGGGATATTATGTCGGAAAATGGAGAGTGGTATATCGAAGATACCAATGGTGTTTCATTGTTTTATCATGCGGGAATTGGTAATGCAACTATTATAATACAAGGAATTAGTGATAATGGTTGTGTTGATACTGATACTATTATTGTGTCGTGTAATAATAAATATGAAGATGCAAATGAAGAAGATGATAGCGTTAATATTGATTATTGTGATTTTTTAAAAAGTTTTAGCGTAAAGAGCATAACAAATACGGGAATTGAAAATGGTTGTTTGTTTTATAAAATGGTAGTGTTTACTGATGGGCAAAGCGAGCATGATTTGTCGCACATGGTTGTTGGTGTGAAAAATGGGTGGATTGATAAGGCAGTAAACTCTGAAAATTGGCAAATTGATATGAATGGTACAGATCCTAAATCGGGAGTATATGGGTTTAAGATTGATGGTATTGAGGGATTTGGACAGGATGGGTACGAAGAGTTCTATGTTGATTTTACAGTTTGTTATAACGGAGAAGTACCTAGTGAAGTTATCTTTCCAGTTATATTTAAGGCTGCAACTTGTTCGTTGATTGATACAATTATTTATAGGAGCGAAAATAATGAGCATTGTTTCGATGTGAAAGACTACCCAAATCCTTTTGATGATGACGCATATATTGAGTTTGATTGTTATAAAGATACACACGTTGATGTTACTGTTTATGACGCATGTGGTAGCAAGGTTGAAGTGTTATTCGATAGTGATGTACGTAAAGGGGATAGGTATAAGTGCCGTTTTAGTGGCAGACAATATAAAAATCAAGTGTTTTTTTACAGGATATCAACACCCGAAGAGACCCGGTGTGGTAAGATAATAAAAAGATAAATCTGTTTAGCTTTTAATATGATAGCCTGGGTTTTATGTAGACTCAGGCTATTTTTTTGTTTTTTTAACATTTTAGAGGAAACTTTTTTAGAGTTTTTGTTGTTTATTTATTACAAATCTTTTCATAGATTGATTTGGGTTAGGGTTAGATGAAAAAGGTAGCTGCAAAGGTAGCTACCTTTTTTTGAGTTTAGTCGAAATGTTAATAAATAGCAATAAATAAGTATATATTAGATATATCAGCTAATAATTTTTTAAAAAATCGCAATTATATTTTACTAGTATTTCGTTGTATAAAGCCAGATTTTCGTTGTCGAATAGTGCAAAAATAATTTGTTTTGGGTATTCATGTTTTTTAATAAAATCAATTGTAGTGTTAATAGCAATTGATGCTGCTTCTTTTTTGGGGTAACCATAAACACCGGTGCTTATGTTAGGAAAAGCAATTTTTCCGAATTTATTATCAAGGGCTATTGTTAGAGCAGACAAGTAGCAAGATTGTAAGAGATTAGCTTCGTTGTTGTACCCACCACTCCAAATTGGCCCAACAGTATGTATAACATATTTTGCAGGTAACATATATCCATTAGTTAGTTTTGCTTCACCTGTTTTGCAGCCTTTTAATAGTTTACATTCGTTAAGTAATTGATAACCGGCAGCTTTATGTATTGCACCGTCTACCCCACCACCGCCAAGTAATGACGAGTTAGCTGCATTTACAATGGCATCTGCTTTTATTTTTGTTATGTCGCCATGTAAAAGTTGGATTTTATCAGTCATTGTATTATGTTTTTTGAGATAAAAAATAATGCAACCTGAACAAATTATCAAGTTGCATTTATTATTTGAAATGGAAAATGTTTTTATCTGAGTTGAGCTCCAATTTCTTCTTTAAAAGAAGACACCAATTTTTGCATTATTTTATCAATTTGCTTATCGTTTAATGTTTTTGTTTCATCTAAAAGAGTGAATGAAACAGCGTATGATTTTTTATCATTTCCAAGTTTCTCGCCTTCAAAGACATCAAAAAGTGATACGTTTTTTAATAGTTTTTTTTCAGTTTTATAAGCTATATCTTTTATTTGCTTGAAAGATATTTGCTTATCTATTAATAAAGCTAAATCTCGTCTAACTTCAGGGTATTTTGGAATTTCGGTATAAATATTTTTTGTTTTAGCAGACTTTTTAATAACTGTATCCCAATTTATTTCACAATAAAAGAGAGGTTGATTAATGTCAAAATTTTTAAGTGTTTTATCTGATATTCTACCTATTGTTAAATATTCATTGTTGTTGTTATCAACATAAGCAATACAATCATTGAAAATATCATTAATAGATGATTCTTCGTTAAGTGAACTTAATTCAATACCTAATCTGATTAAAATATTTTCGGCATGAGTTTTTAAATGATAAAAGCTTGTTTTGTTTGTTGAGGTAATCCAGTTTGCATCAGTTTGATCTCCAGTAATGAACAGTCCGAGTTTTTGAATTTCCTGGTATCCTTCAGTGTGATTTTTTTTGTCTGCATCTTTAAAAAAGTAGCAGTTGCCAAATTCGAAAAATTTCAGATTAGTGTTTCGTCTGTTTATGTTATGAATTATCGATTCCAAACCACCGAAAAGTAAAGTTTGTCGCAAGGCATTCAGGTCGTTGCTTAGTGGATTTGAAAGAATAACAGTTTCCGATGCATTTATTTTGTTATGACCATCGAAGTATGCAGCTTTGGTAAGAGAGTTGCACATTATTTCCTGAAATCCGGCACCAATAAGTTGTTCTGAAATGATTCTTTTTAGTTTCTGATTGTCGGGTTTTTTTGAATATACAAGTGTTGAATGTACCTCTTCGGGCATTTCAATATTATTGTATCCATAAATACGAAGGATCTCTTCAATAACATCAACTTCGCGGGTTACATCAACTCTGTACGGTGGAACATGAACAGTAATTTGATCTTCGGTTTCATTTTTTACTTTTATTTCTAATCCTGATAGGATTTTTTTTACCTGTTCTTTTTCAATTTTTTTACCAATTAAACGGTCAATATTTTTGTATCTGATGTTAATTACAAAGTCTTTAATTGGTTCGGGATAAACATCTATAATGTCACTTGATATATTACCTCCGGCTACTTCTTTAATTAATAAAGCCGCTCTTTTAAGTGCATAAACAGTAATGTTTGGGTCGGTTCCACGCTCAAAACGAAAACTGGCATCAGTACTTAAGATATGACGTTTAGCCGTTTTTCTAATGAATACAGGGTTGAAACAAGCACTTTCGAGGAATATTTTCTTTGTTGATGGTGATACCCCACTGTGTAATCCACCAAAAACACCGGCAATACACATGCCTTCTTTGCCGTTACAAATCATTAAATCTTGGTTGTCGAGTTCTCGTTCTTTTTCGTCAAGAGTGATAAACTTTGTTTTGCTTTCTAATGTTTTAACAATTATTTCGTTGCCTGTAATCTGATTACCGTCGAAAGCATGAAGCGGTTGTCCAATTTCATGAAGAACAAAATTTGTAACATCAACCACGTTGTTTATTGGCGACATGCCAATGGCACGTAATTTTTTTTGTAACCAGTCGGGTGAGTCTTTTACTTCGATTCCGCTAATTGTTAATCCACTATATCGAGGACATGCGATGGAGTTTTCAACGGAAACAGAAACCAGAAAGTCTGTATTATCAACTTTAAAATCATCAACTGATGGTTTTAAAGCAGTAACATTTTTGCCTTGCTGATTTAAAAATGCTGCTAAATCTCGTGCAACTCCATAATGAGATGCACTGTCGATTCTGTTTGGTGTTAAATCGACCTCGAGAACAACATCGTTTTCAATGTTGAAATAATTTTTTGCTAAAGTACCGGCAGGAATATCATTTGGTAAAACCATAATGCCATCGTGCGATTTGCCAAGTCCAATTTCGTCCTCGGCACAAATCATACCTTCTGAGAGTTCACCTCTTATTTTTGATTTTTTAATGACAAAACTCTCATTTCCCGAATAAAGCGTTGTTCCAACAGTTGCAACCACAACTGTTTGGCCTGCATCAACGTTTGGCGCACCACAAACAATTGATAATACTTCACCGGTTCCAATATCGACAGTTGTTTTGCTCAATTTGTCAGCATTGGGGTGTTTTTCCCTAGTTAATACTTTTCCTATTACTAAGCCGTTAAGCCCACCTTTAATTGTTTGTATCTCGTCAATACTACCTACTTCAAGCCCGATAGACGTTAGTATTTCAGCAACTTTTTCGGGTGTGATGTCTAAATTAATATACTTTTTGAGCCAATTGTAAGATATATTCATTGTTTATAAGTTGAATGTCAATAAAAAAATATGACTGAAAATGATTTCAGAGTTATTAAAAAAAAAATGATCACAAAAATACTATTTTTGAAAGGTAATAGGTAATTTATTGGCATGAAATTAAGTGTTTGAATTAAACTGTGGTGTTTGTGCTGTTTTATTCTTTTGCCCCTTAATGGCTTATTTATATATTTGATGGTTATAAAAATAAAAAATGATGGTTGATAATAAACGTCCTTTAATATTAGTTACCAATGATGATGGTGTTCATGCTGGAGGTATTAATAGTTTAATAGAAATGGTTCGTCCTTATGGCGATGTTGTTGTAGTTGCACCTAATCAGTCACATTCGGGAATGTCGCATGCGATAACAGTTAAGACTCCTTTATATATAAATAAGATTAAAGAGGAGGACGGTTTGAATATATACAAAATCAATGGAACACCTGTTGATTGTGTAAAGCTTGCTATTAATAAGATACTTGATCGAATGCCCGATATTTGTGTTTCGGGTATTAATCATGGTAGTAACAGTTCTGTAAGTGCCCATTATAGCGGAACAGTTGGGGCTGCACGTGAGGGTACAATTAATGGTATTTCCTCGATTGCTTTTTCGTTACTTTCGTACGATTCGGGAGCTGATTTTTCATCTTGTGTTGAGGTTTTTTTGCCAATATTTAAAGGGGTTTTGGAACATGCATTACCAGAGGGTATTTTATTAAATGTTAACGCGCCCTATATTAAAGGGTTAAAAGGAGCAAGGGTTTGTAGGATGGCTCGTGGTAAATGGGTTGAAGAGTTTATAGAACATGAGGATCCCCGTCATCGAAAATATTTTTGGTTAACAGGTCATTTCGAGAATTTTGAGTTGGATGCATCTGATACTGATGAATATGTTCTAAATAACGGGTATGTATCTGTGGTTCCTCTGAAAACTGATGTTACTGATCATGATAGTATTGAGTTGTTTAAGGCATTCAATTATGAAACTAGCATTATTCATTAATAACATATAAAGATTAATAGATGATTGCATAGTAATAATTTGTAATTCGGGGTTGCCAGTTTAATTGGAAGATATGACCTATAAAATATATTAACAGATGAGAATTTGCAGGTGTAATAAATTGATATTTGGTGTTGTAGTTGGTTTAGTTTTACCCATATTAACAAGCTATTTGTTTTATGTTTTTTCGTATAAGGGTGATAAAAGTATATACTGTTATTTTGATTTTTTGATGAACATGAGAGATGTTGGTTCTGTTATGAGTATTAGCTTGCTTGGTAAGTTATTTAGTATTAGTGTATTGCCAAATCTCGCCCTGTTTATGATGGTTATAACTTACGAAAAATTATTAATAGCAAGGGGCTTGGTAATTGCTACTTTTTGTTGGTTAGTATTTGTTTTGGCTGTTCGATTTCTTTTATAAAAAATTAAACCACTAAATTTGAAAACAACATATTAATAAATGAATTTAACATGGTTTGTTAATTACAAACATGGATTAAAATGTAGTTTATGTAAGTTTTATTTGACCATTAAAAAAATCAAAATATATACAATTGAAGTATTATATAATAGCAGGAGAACCATCTGGAGATTTGCATGGGTCAAATCTGATGCGTGAATTGAAGGTAGAAGATAGTTCAGCTCAATTTCGTTTTTGGGGTGGCGATTTAATGGCATCACAGGGAGGTGAGCAGGTAAAACATTATCGTGAGACTGCGTTTATGGGGGTGTTCGAAGTATTTATGAACTTGCGAACCATTAAGCGAAATTTCAATTTTTGTGAAAGCGATATTGTTGCCTGGAATCCCGATGTAATAATATTAATTGATTATCCAGGTTTTAATTTACGAATTGCCCGTTTTGCACATAACAAAGGCTATAATGTTTTTTACTATATTTCGCCAAAACTATGGGCTTGGAATACAAAAAGGGTACATAAAGTTAAAGCTTATGTTGACAGGATGTACACCATATTGCCATTCGAAACAGGGTTTTATCAGAATTATGGTGTTGATGTATATTATTGTGGTAACCCTGTTTTAGATGCAATAAATAGTCGTGATAATAAAAATGAGAATTGGGAAACATTTATTACCCGAAATAAACTGCCTGATAGACCTATGATAGGAATATTGGCTGGAAGTCGTAAGCAAGAGTTGGTGTGGATTTTGGAAGATATGTTACAGATGATAGATCGTTTTTCCGATTATCAGTTTGTTATTGCCGGAGCTCCTTCGTTTACAATTTGCGATTATGAACCTTACTTAAAAGGACGTAATGTAAAAATTTTGTTTGGTCAAACGTATGAGATTTTACAACAATCGAAGGTTGCTATGGTAACATCAGGAACAGCAACATTAGAGGCCGGATTATTAAAGTGTCCTCAGGTTGTTTGTTATAGAATGTGGGGAGGGAAATTTACTACCTGGATGCGTAATAATGTAATTATGAAGGTGCCATATTTTTCGCTGGTTAACCTTATTTTAAATCGCGAAGCTGTTCTTGAGTTGTTTCAGGAGGGGTTAAATTCAGTTTTGCTCGAGGCTGAATTAAAGAGACTTTTATACGATACACAACGCCAAAAACAACTGGCTGCTGATTACGATGAGTTGATTGATAAAATGGGGTCTCCTGGTGCAAGTAAAAAAGCAGCTCAATTAATGGTTGAACATTTAAGTAACAAAAATATATTTTAGTGAATTATGTTTTCATTATTTCGTAAAGAGGTATTATCATTTTTTAGTTCAATAACAGGGTATTTGGTTGTGATTGTTTTTTTGGTAATAACCGGATTGTTTTTGTGGGTTATTCCCGGCGATTTGAATATTTTGTTTTTGGGTTATTCTTCGTTAGAACCTTTGTTTTATCTAGCTCCCTGGATTTATTTATTTTTGGTTCCGGCAGTTACAATGCGTTTATTTGCCGAAGAAAAAAAGAGTGGTACTATTGAACTATTACTGACACGACCATTGTCTGATTTGCAAATTATTTTTGCAAAATATTTAGCCGGATTGGTTTTGGTTATTATTTCGTTGTTACCTACTCTTATATATTATTTCACGGTTAATAATTTGGGAAACCCGGTTGGTAATATTGACCATGGAGCAACATGGGGGTCGTATATTGGATTGATATTTTTAGCAGCAGTATATGTTAGTATTGGAGTTTTTGGTTCGTCGTTGAGTGATAATCAAATTGTAGCTTTTGTTATTTCCCTGTTAATTAGTTTTCTTTTTTATTATGGATTTGAAGCAATATCAATGTTGCCGGCATTAAAAAGTGTAGGTAATGTATTAGTTTTTTTTGGTATTGATAATCATTATAAATCAATAAGCAGGGGCGTGGTTGATACCCGAGATATAATATATTTTTTTAGTGTGATAGTATTTTTTATTTATCTAACAAAAACTGTATTAAGCAGTCGTAAATGGTAATGAAAATAAATGTTAAAATGTTACGGTCGTTGGTTAAGTTGTTAATAGTAATTGGGATTCTAATAATAGTAAATACTATTACATCGAAATTATTTATTCGTTTTGATTTAACTGCTGAAAAACGATATACAATTTCAACTAATTCGAAAGAGTTTTTAAAATTGGTTGAAGATGAAATTATTGTCGATCTATATCTCGAAGGAGATTTGAATGCCGGTTTTAGGAATTTGGCATCAGCTACTCGCGATATGTTAGACGAATTGGATGTTTATGTAAATGAAGGGTTGACTTATGAGCGTATTAATCCGAATTCAGGAACTAATAAGGAAAAGAAAGTTATTTATTCAGAATTAAAAACACTGAAGTGTGAACCAGTGCCTGTTTATGAGGCTGCCGAAGATGGACGAAACAGCCAAATGCTTGTATTTCCTTATGCAGTAATTCATTATAACGATAAAACAACTGTTGTAAATTTACTTGATAATATAACTGGTTATAGTGGGTTAGAAAACCTTAATAAATCAATTGAGGGGTTAGAGTACAAGTTAATGATGGGTATTAGGAAATTGGTAGAGACAGAAAAGCCACGTATTGCTTTTCTCGAAGGTCATGGCGAACTCGATGAGATGGAGGTTATGGATGCGTCTTCTGCATTGTCGGAGTTTTATAATGTAGAAAGAGGCGTTATAGGAAATGATCCTTCGATACTTGATCCATACAAAGTTCTTATTGTTGCAAAACCATCAAAACGTTTTTCTGAGAGCGATAAATTTATTATCGATCAGTATATTATGAACGGGGGTGCAGTTTTGTGGTTGCTAGATGCTGTGAATATAACTCTCGATAGTTTGCAATACTCATCGCAAACCTATGGATTGATGTCTGATTTTAATCTTCGAGATCAGTTATTTAAATATGGTATAAGAATTAATCCCGAAATAATAGAAGATGTTCAGGCAGCAAGGATTCAGATTAATGGAGCTCCTGCAGGACAACCGCCTCGATTAGTTGCTGTTCCCTGGTTGTTTAATCCATTGTTATTGCCAAATGAAAATGCCTCGTTAACACGAAATATTAACATGGTAAAGGGCGAATTTGTAAGCACAATTGATACTGTAGGAGATGATTTGAAAATAAGCAGGATACCATTGTTGTCAACATCAAAATACACAAAAATAAATAAGGTACCCGTTTTTGTAACATTAGCATTGGTAAATGAACAGCCGGTGCGAAGGGAGTTTAATAAGTCGTATTTGCCGGTTGCTTATGCTCAGGAAGGTGTTTTTCCTTCGGTGTTTCAAAACAGGATGATACCACAAGGAATATTAATGAATGACCGACATGTGAAAACAGAGAGTGAACCAACCCGAATGATTGTAGTTGCAGATGGTGATGTTGTGAAGAATAAAGTGAGATATCGTAATGTAAATCCACAAATAGTTCCATTGGGGTTCGACGAGGCATCGGGGCAAAATTTTGGTAATAAAGAATTTATAGTTAATGCAGTTAGTTACTTGGCCGATGATAATGGATGGATGGAACTACGTTCAAGAGACTATAAAATGCGTTTACTCGATAAAGAGAAATTGAGTAGAGGAGTGCTTTACTGGAAACTAATAAATGTATTGTTGCCGGCTGTGTTGATTATTGTTATGGGGTTAATTCTTAGGTATATTCGATTTGTTAAATATGTAAAATAATCGGGAATACAAGTGTTTTTGAGGCTTATGGAAGTTATTAACAGATGTGTATAAATGTTTGATAACTCCTTGTTTGTTTAGGTCGGAGGTTAGTCAATTTTTAATATATTTGGTATCGAAAATTTAAAATGAGTTAAATGAGATTTGTTGTTTCCAGCTCTGAGTTATTGTCGCATTTGCAGGCAATTAGTCGTGTAATTAGCAGTAAAAGCACACTGCCAATACTTGACTATTTTTTGTTCGATTTGAAAAGTGGAAAGCTTACCCTTACAGCTTCCGATTTAGAGGTAACAATGGTTACTTCCATTGATATTGAAAATACTGAAGGAGATGGGGTTATAGCAATGCCATCAAAAATATTATTGGAAGCATTAAAGAAATTTCCTGAACAGCCTTTGAATTTTGATGTTAACATGGATACTTTTGGTGTTGATATTATTACAGAAAAGGGTAAGTTTAGTGTAGTTGGACTTAATGGTGAAGATTTCCCTGCACTTCCCGAAATTGATGAAAGCGAGTCACAATTGTTGCGTGTTAGTGCTTCATTGTTAAATAGTGGTATTGGAAAAACAATTTTTGCTACTGCAAATGATGAATTACGTCCTGTAATGAATGGTATATTATTAGAAGTTACCAATGAGTCTTTAACATTTGTAGCGTCTGATTCGCATAAACTGGTGCGTTATCGTCGTTTAGATGCAAATGCTAATTTCGAAGCATCGTTTATCCTGCCACAAAAACCTGCTGGATTATTAAAAAATGTTTTATCTCGCGAAACAGGCGATGTATCAATTCAGTTCGATCAAAAGAATGCTCATTTTACATTGGCTAATTATAAGTTAATTTGCAGATTAGTTGAGGGTAATTACCCAAGTTATAATGCAGTTATTCCTCAAAATAATAATAATAAGGTTATTGTAGATCGCGTTGAGTTGTATAATACATTGGGACGTGTTTCGTTGTTTTCGAATCAGGCAAGTAATTTAGTTAAGTTACATTTAAGTTCTAATGAATTAACAGTTTCAGCACAGGATATTGATTTTTCAATTTCGGCTTTTGAGAAGTTAAATTGTCAGTACGAGAATGAAGAGATGGAGATAGGTTTTAAATCTAATTTTCTTGCTGAAATAATAGATAATCTTTCATCGACCGATGTTGTAATTGAACTTTCTGATCCGGCAAGGGCTGGTTTGTTCTTGCCCCTTGAGAATAAAGAAAATGAAGAAGAGTTAATGTTATTGATGCCAATGATGATTAATGTGTAAACGATAATAAGTGTTTTTGTCCAAGGTCGGTGTTAATCACCGGCCTTTTTTTTTAATTAATTGAAAATTCAGTTATCTCATAGGCGTTTCATTTTAATTTATCTACCTCAGGCGGATGTGAGTTTTATAAGTAGTAATATTTTGGAAAGCAGTTATTCGGGTATGACTCAAAATTCTCATTATCTTTGCACAAAATTTCAGAAACTATTGTATGGCAAAGGTTGTTGTTGGGTTGTCAGGTGGTGTTGATTCCAGTATTGCGGCCTATATATTAAAGCAGCAGGGGCACGAAGTGATTGGGTTATTTATGAAAAACTGGCACGATCAAACTGGTGTTCTTGAGGCTGATTGTCCCTGGCTCGAAGATAAATATGATGCTGAGGCTGTAGCCCGTAAGTTAGGTATTCCGTTTCACTTTGTCGATTTGAGCAAAGAATACATGGATCGTGTAGCCGAGTATATGTTTGCTGAGTATGAAAAAGGACGAACTCCCAATCCGGATGTGTTATGTAACCGCGAAATAAAATTTGACGCATTTCTCGATAAGGCACTGGAACTTGGAGCTGATTTTGTTGCTACCGGTCATTACTGTCGTAAAGATACCATTGAAGTTGAGGGCAAGCCTGTATATCGCTTGTTAGCAGGATTAGACGAGAATAAGGATCAGAGTTATTTTTTGTGTCAGGTGTCGCAAAAACAGTTAGCAAAGGCGTTGTTTCCGGTAGGTGATGTTATTAAGCCTGAGGTTAGGCGAATTGCATCGGAATTAAAATTAATAACAGCACATAAAAAAGATTCACAAGGTATATGTTTTATTGGTAAAGTTGATTTGCCAACATTTTTACAGCAGAGGCTTGAGCCCAAAAAAGGACGTGTTTTTATTGTTGATCCCGAAAGTGAGTTGTTTCAATACGATTGGGATAAGAGTGAAATCGAACCTACTGATGAGGTTTTATCACAATTATCAATTCCATATCCGTTTCATCCTCGTTATGGCAAAAAAATTGGAGATCATAACGGTGCTCATTTTTATACAATTGGTCAACGCAAAGGATTGAATATTGGTGGTTTTCCAGAACCATTGTTTATTATTGGCACCAATGTAGAGTATAATCAGGTATATGTAGGAATGGGACAAGAACATCCGGGATTGTTTCGGAAGGTATTGTTTATTGAGGCAGATGAAATTCATTGGGTTCGTCCCGATTTGGAGATGAAAATTGGTGATAAAAAAGAATTTGGAGTTCGCATACGTTACCGGCAGCCAATTCAAAAAGCAATTTTGCATCGCCGGGAAAAAGGAATGTATATTGTTTTTGAAAATATGCAACGAGGCATTACTTCGGGGCAGTTTGCTGCATGGTATATTAATGACGAACTGGTGGGTTCGGGTGTAATTGGTTAATAATCAGTTTTCAATGTCTTTTAGCATTAGTGGAGTTATAAAATATTCTGCTTTGCCGGTTCGAGCTTCTAAATCACTCCATTTATCAGCATCGAACGAAATGACTACCGTTGCAGATGTAGGGAAATGAAAAAAGTCGCCATTCGACAAATTTATTCCTAAAAGGGCAATGTCGGGATTATGAGCCACAAAACAAACCGAATTAATACTATTGTCTAATTTCGAGGTATATTTAAGAAACTCTGATGTTGTATAGCCGTTGTAAAGAAAAGACTCCTTAATAATATTATCAGCAGGATAATTAAAAACTTTAGCTATTTCATAAGCAGTTTGAATAGCTCGGTTTGCATTGCTCGATAATATTAACTGAGGTATAAAACCTTTTATTTTTAAATCTGTTGCTATTAAACGCGAATCATTTCGCCCTCTGGGTTTTAAGTTTCGTTCTAAATCGCTTATCCCATCGTAAATAACTTCGGTTTTTGAGTGTCTTATAAGGATTATTTTTTTCATTTGTATTTGTTTTTTAGCAAACATGATTGTTTCATGTTATTAACTAATCGAAAATAAAGGTTGGATTAGTTTAATACTAATGAGTATTTTTATTGCAAAAAATAATTAATGGTTTTATTGATTAACAAAAGTACTCAAAAATCATTGGTTTTAGTAGATTTTTTTGTTAGATATAATAAACGATGATAAGGATTGGATTACTGTCAGATACTCACTCTTTTTTTGATCCGCGCTTTTTTGAATTATTTAAAGATGTAGATGAAATTTGGCATGTTGGAGATATAGGTTCGGAACAGGTACTCGACCAAATGGAATCCTTTAGGCCGGTTAGGGCAGTGTATGGAAATATTGATAATGCAGTAATGCGAAGACGTTTGAAAGAAGTACTTCGGTTTAAGTGCGAAGGGGTTGATGTGTTAATGATACACATTGGCGGTTACCCTGGCAACTACGATAGAAGGGTGAAGTCATTAATTGAGAAAGAGACACCCAAATTATTTATTAGTGGTCATAGTCACATTTTAAAAGTTATTTTCGATAAAAAAAATGATATGTTGCATATCAATCCAGGGGCTGCAGGTAAAAACGGGTTTCATGCTATACGTACTGCTATACGTTTCTGTATTGATAATGAGAAGATAAAAGATTTGGAAGTAATTGAGTTAGGAAGAAAAAATGGTATAATTACATTTCCGGAATAATTTTTTAGCGTTTATGGAGCAAATAATTGAGTATTTTGTCGGCAGGTTCGAAAAAGAGAATCACTGCGATTTGCCGGTAACGGTTATTGATTCGTTAAAGTCGTTAAACCGGGCAAGTAGGGGGGATTTGAAGATGAGGTTGTTTAACGAAGCCCGAAAACTTGCAAACCATCAATATGGGTTAAAGGCAGTTGATTGGCTCGATAAAACATTTTATGAGATTGAGAAGCATTCATTTCGATATCATAAAGTACTTTTTAGTCCCGGAAATGACATTCCCGAAACGCTTTCATTTTTATTAGATCAGGCAAAAAATAAAATTGATTTGTGTGTTTTTACAATATCCGATAGCCGGTTGTCGACAAAAATTTTAGATGCATACCGACGTGGTGTTGATTTAAGAATTATTAGCGATGATCGTAAATCGTTCGATCGTGGTTCCCAGGTTTTTTCGCTTCATAAGGCAGGTGTTCCTGTTAAAATTGATCATTCGAGGTATCATATGCATCATAAGTTTGGTGTAATTGATGATAAGATAGCTTTTTCGGGTAGTTATAACTGGACCTATACAGCTAAAGAGCATAATCAGGAAAATTTGATTGTAACAACCAATTACGATATTGTACATCAGTTTTTAGGTGAATTCGAAACACTTTGGGAATCAATGTTTTGGATTTAAAAAATATTAATGGAGAAATTTTTTGTAAAATGATTGTTTTTATATAAAAAGGTAATCAATTATTATTAAATTTGGATTTCACAAAAGTAATACGTTACTTCGTTTTTTATTAGTAATAAGATTAAGATAAAAAAATAAAATAGAAAGTCTTTACCCAGTAGAAAACCCTTCTGAATAAGGCCTTATATTAAAAATACAATTGAAATTTTGACAAGGCACAAAATCCATTTTGGTATAATTAACCTCCTGTTTCTTTCGGAATAAAGAATTTAATTATTTTCATATATGAAAAATGTGCCATTTTATTTAGAATAACTCGCTGATATTATCAGCACATTTATAATTATTTTTTTTATTATCATGAAAGAAGGAAAAGTAAAATTTTACAACAAGACCAAAGGATTTGGATTTATCATTCCAGACGATGGATCTGCAGATGTTTTTGTACACCAGAGTGGCTTAATTAGCGACATCCAGGAAGACGACAAAGTTCGTTTTGAGGTTGAGCAAGGTCGTAAAGGTTTAAATGCTGTGAAAGTAGAAGTTATCGACTAATCAACATTTTGTAAAATATTTTTTAAAAAGCTATCTCATTTGAGATAGCTTTTTTTGTTGCGTATAGGTAGAACAAAAAATGGGTTGTGTTTGTCTGATTAATAATTATTCTGTAATTCATAAAAAAAATCAGATGCCACTTTTGTCTATTGTTATAGTTAATTATAATGTTAAATATTATTTAGAAGTTTGTTTGCTTTCGGTATTAAAAGCAACTGAAAATTTTGATGCTGAAATAATAGTTGTTGATAATAACTCGAATGATGGTTCTGTTGAGTATATACGCAAGTTATTTCCGAGTATCCTATTGATTGAAAATAGTGTTAATATTGGTTTTTCAGGAGCAAATAACATTGGCATTAGAAAGTCAGAAGGACAGTATGTGTTATTGTTAAACCCAGATACAATTATTAGAGAAGATACATTGGAAAATTGTGTTGCATTTATGAATGTAACACCCGACTCAGGAGCCTTGGGTGTGTATATGATTGATGGCTCAGGTTGTTATCTTCCCGAGTCAAAGCGTGGCCTGCCTACTCCCGTAGTGGCTTTTTATAAAGTTTTTGGTCTATCAAGGTTATTTTCAAAGTCAATACGTTTTAATAAATATTATATGGCGCATCTCGATAAGTATAAAAATAATCGGGTTGAAGTTTTATCGGGTGCTTTTATGATGTTGCAGCGACAAGTATTAAAAAAAGTTGGGTTGCTTGATGAAGATTATTTTATGTATGGTGAAGATATTGATTTGTCATACCGGATTATAAAAAGTGGTTACAGTAATTACTATTTTTCCGGTACACGAATTATTCATTTTAAAGGAGAAAGCACAAAGAAAGGTAGTTTAAGTTATGTGTTAATATTTTACAAGGCAATGGAAATATTTGCACGAAAACATTTTACGTCACGTCAAAATAATATATATGGTTTTATTATAAAAACAGGTATTTTTAGTCGAGCAGTTTTTGCTGCCGGACAAAGGGTATTTTTAAAAATCGGTTTTCCGATATTTTATCTTTTCAGGTTATTTAAAAGAATTAATACGTATAAAAAAAAAATTACAATTTTGTTTGTTGGCGACAAATATGAATTGTTGCGTTTTAAGAGTATTATTGGGGGAGATTTTAAAAATATTTATTACGAAAGAGAATTACCAATTGATGTAGCAGAGATAAAAGAAATAGTTAATTTATATTCGATAAAAGAAATGGTAATATCCTTAAAATCAGTATCGTTTAACTTTGTTATTCAATTAACAGAAGCAATGTCGTTAAGTAAAATTAAAGTATCTATACTTGTTCCTAACACCGATGTAATAATAGGAAGGATGAATAAAAACAAAACTTAAGTTTAAAGTTTAGTAACTGGTTTGGGTGCTACCTCATTTTTTGATATTTTTACGGCCTAAATAATTGAATATGTCGCAAAAAACTGATCAGCAATTTGAACACGTTGTAAGCGTTTGTCGTGAAATTTTTGAAAAGAAAATGAAAGATTATGGAACTGCTTGGCGTATTTTGCGGTCGAGTTCAATGACAGATCAAATATTTATAAAGGCCAGACGTATTCGAAGTATTGAAATAAATGGAGTATCGAAAGTTGATGAGGGCATTCGAAGTGAATTTATAGGAATAATCAATTATGCAGCAATGGCTATAATACAATTAGAGTTGGGTCCGGCCGATCAGCCTGAGATGAATCCAGACGAAGCTCTTAAATTATATCTTGAAAAACTTCAGCAAGCCAAAAATTTAATGCTTAATAAAAATCATGATTATGGCGAAGCATGGCGAAAAATGAGAGTTAGTTCTTTCACCGACCTTATTTTAATGAAACTTCATAGAACAAAACAAATTGAAGATAATCAAGGTCAAACTTTGATATCAGAGGGGGTTGATGCTAATTATTTAGATATGATAAATTATGCTGTGTTTGCTATGATAAAAATTGATTTTGAGTTATCAGACCATTCATTATTAACATAATTTAAACGTACGATTGTGAAACTTTTAAAAATTATTTCTCAGTTAATTATTGGAACTCTTTTTGTTTTTTCGGGTTTTGTAAAAGCCGTTGATCCCATTGGAGGTGCAATAAAACTTACTGATTATTTTATGGCAATGCACCTTGATTTTTTATCATCATTAGTATTGCCATTTTCAGTATTACTTGCTGCTGTTGAATTTTTAGTTGGTATTCATCTTATTTTAAGGTTACGATCGGAATTAACCAGTTGGTTGTTGTTGATTTTTTCGGTGTGTTTTACAGGGTTAACTTTGTATATAGCAATTGAAAATCCGGTTTCGGATTGCGGATGTTTTGGCGATGCATGGAAGTTGTCGAATTGGGCTACATTCTATAAGAATATTATTATGTTGCCATTTGTGTTTTTTATTTTCTGGTATCGACGAAAATATCATGTTCTAATAAGTCCTTTGCGATCAGTTTCTTTATCGGTATTATTTATACTTTTTATTGTCGGAGTATCAGGTTATAGCTTAAAACATTTACCTATTGTTGATTTTAGACCATATTTTATTGGATCCAATATAATTGAAGGGATGACTATTCCCGAAGGAGCCGAACAGCCCGAATACGAAACTGTTTTTGTAATGGAGAAAGATGGCGTTCGTAAGGTGTTTGGTATTAATGATTATCCGTATAACGATTCAACATGGGTTTTTATCGAAAGTAAATCAACTATGATAAAAGAGGGTTATATTCCGCCTATGAATGATTTTTCATTAGAAACATTGGCGGGTGAGAATATTACTCAAGACCTTTTGCAATCAAATGAACCACTTTTTTTTGTTATAATTCCAAAATTTGATAAAGCCGATTTATCAAATTTCAAATCTGTTATTAATCTTTATTTTCAACAGCAAAAGTTAGGTCGTAAAATTTATATTGTAACATCATCATTGCCTGATGAGGTTTTTCGTTTCGATACAAAATATGGAATTGGTTTTGATTATCTTGTTGCCGATGAAATTGTATTAAAAACAATGATTAGGAGTAATCCGGGGGTTATGTTAATTCAAAGTGGTACTGTTGTAGGTAAATGGAATTTGAATGATTTTAATGCAGAATTTATTGCAAAAGAACCATTGTCGGCATCAATAGCTCAAATGACAGGTATAAAAAATAATTTGAAATATCTTTTTTTAGGATTTTTATTGATAAGTGTAATTTTGATATTTTATAAAAAACTCAAATAATACGAACAAATGAGAAAGAACATTGTTGCAGGAAACTGGAAAATGAACAAAACCCTTCAAGAGGGTATTGAATTGGCAAAAGAGGTTAATGCTTTGGTTGCCGGGGCAAGTCTTAAATGCGATATAGTATTGGGAACACCTTATGTGCATATTGTTGATGTTGTTAAAAGTGTTGATGGCAGTAAAATTGGTGTTGCTGCTCAAAATTGTGCAGATAAAGTATCTGGAGCATACACTGGTGAAGTATCAGCATCAATGATCAAATCGACAGGTGCAAATTATGTGATATTAGGCCATTCGGAAAGACGAGCCTATTACGGTGAGACAAATGCTATTTTAAAAGAAAAAACAGATTTAGCTTTAGCAAATGGGTTAACTCCAATTTTTTGTATTGGTGAAGTGTTGGACGAAAGAGAAGCCGGCAAACACTTTGATGTTGTAAAATCACAGATTCAGGAGGCTCTTTTTCATCTTTCTGCACAGGATTTCGGAAAAATTGTACTTGCTTATGAGCCAGTTTGGGCTATTGGAACCGGAAAAACAGCTTCTCCTGAACAAGCACAAGAAATTCATGCTTATATTCGTAAAACATTGGCCGATAAATATGGTGATTCAGTGGCAAATGATA
The DNA here is from genome assembly GCA_016933045.1 of Marinilabiliaceae bacterium. Classification (GTDB taxonomy): domain Bacteria; phylum Bacteroidota; class Bacteroidia; order Bacteroidales; family Marinilabiliaceae; genus JAFGBR01. Next base: position 21,260 of record JAFGBR010000035.1, read on the forward strand.
CTTCAATATTATATGGTGGTAGCTGTAACGCTGGTAATGCAAAAGAATTGTTTGCAAACCCCGATGTTGATGGAGGTTTAATTGGTGGAGCATCATTAAAAGCAGCCGATTTCTTCGCAATTATTTCGGCATTTTAATTATTAATTTATTAAATAAAGAGGGCTGTTCTTATTTTGGATAGCCCTTTTTTGTTGCATTAAAATGAAGTATTGATATTTTGTGCAAAATTCATTCTTTTTAACTAATTCATAATTGTTGTCGTGTTTAAAATATTATACTTTTGCGGCCGATAAATAATTATAAAAAAAAATGAGCCATGAACCATGAACAAGCCGATATTAAGCAATACAATTTTTAGGGTGGGTTCTATCTGGCCAATAAAAATTTAAAAATTAAATAAATGAAAAATGCAAATCCTGCAGTAGTTGGTTTAGCCGGATTCGGGTTAACAACTCTTTTACTTCAATTTCATAACCTTGGTTGGATTGGGCTCGGTCCGGTTGTTGCTATGGGCTTTATTTTTGGGGGCTTGGCTCAAATGATAGCTGGTTTTGGAGAACAAAAAATGGGAAATAATTTCGGATATAGTGCATTTGTTGCGTATGGTGCTTTTTGGATTGGACTTGGTATAATTTGGATTATTAACCATTTTCATATTTATGAATCTAATGGAACTGATGTTGGTTTTTATTTAGTTGCATGGACATTATATACAGCAATTATGTTTGTTGCATCGCTTAGGGTACATAAAGCTATGGTTATAACATTTGGTACGTTGTTGTTGGGTTTTATTCTTTTAGATTTGGCTCATTTTGGTTTTCCTTCTCTAACATTTTATGCTGCCATTGTATTAATTGTATGTGCAGGTGCAGCCTGGTATATGATGGCCGGTATTATTATTAACGATTTAGCAGGTAAAACAATACTTCCTTTTGGAAATAAGATTATTGATTAGTAATTAATCTAATATTAAAAAGGCTCATCAAATACGATGAGCCTTTTTAATATCGTATAAAAAGTCCTAATTTTGTTTTCTTTAGGTTTTTCTAAGGTAAAGTGATATACGAAAATTGCTTATTATTTTTTTATCTTGTATTATAAATATTGGTAAATAATTACGTAAATATAAAATGATATATAATAAAGTATCTGTGATAATTACTCCTTACTCAAAAGATGCATCAGATTTGTTAATTGCTTTGATGGGTGATATTGGTTATGATAGTTTTGAAGAAAATGACTTCGGTTTTGATGGTTATATTGTTAGTAAGGACTTTAATAATGGATTGCTTAATAATATTACAATACCAATGCAAAATATTTCCTTTACCTATTCAGTTGAGGAGATTCCCGATCAAAACTGGAACGAAGTATGGGAAAAGAATTATTTTCAACCTATTATAATTGAAAATCAGTGTGTGGTTAGGGGGCCTTTTCATCCTAATTTTCCCGAAACACCTTATCAAATAGTTATTGAACCTAAAATGGCTTTTGGAACAGGTCATCATGAAACAACCGGTTTAATGATACGTTATATACTTGATACATCAGTAGAAAATAAACGTGTGTTAGATATGGGATGTGGAACTGGTATTTTAGGTATATTAGCTTCGATGCGTGGTGCAGTTCAGGTAATAGGTGTTGATATTGATCAATGGTCGTTTGAAAATACTGTTGAAAACTGTAATCTTAATTTTATTTCGAATATGAAAGCATACTGTGGCGATGCTTCCTTACTCGATGAGATGGAACCTTTTGATTGTATCTTTGCTAACATAAATCGAAATATATTATTAAACGATATTTCATCGTATTCAAAAAAGTTATCGGCCAACGGTTTATTATTTTTAAGTGGTTTTTATAACAATGATTTGGCAGTTATTAAAGATGAGGCCTCGAAAAATGGATTAAGCTATTTGTCGAAAAAAGAGGATAATAATTGGATTGCTGCTTTATTTATTAAGAGTTATTAAGAGAAAAATTGTTAATATGAATCGAATTATATTTGTCAGTTTACTACTATTCTTTGTTACTGTTAATAATGTTTCTGCTCAAATTATTACTTTCAGTAAAAATCACGAAGAGTTTCTTGAGCAATTGAAGGATAGATTTGAGGCTACAGGCGATAAAAAAGATGCCAAAATATATATGGATCAATTCTATTTTTTTTGGGTGTCGCCTAGTTTAACTGATGAATATAAAAATTTGATTATAGATGACTTAAATTTATTGGTAAAAAAGAAGGCAGTTCCGTTTATTCATTACACAGCTTATATTGATGCTTTTCGCAGTTTTATTGTAAATGAGCACGATCCGTTAAGTTTTGCAGAGTGGCATAAGGATTTGGAGTTGAAACTGAAGAGTAACAGGTATTCAATTCGAAAAATTAAAGATTTTCTTGTTGTTACTAAGGAACAGGTAAGCAGGGGTGTTATTTTTATGACTCCGTCATTAACATGGACTGCTTCTACTAAATCATTCCGTTATAAATATGAGAACGATACATTAAAAGCTTTTTATGCGAATACTAAAATTGTTTGTTTTTCGCAGCGCGATAGTGTTGAAATAAAGGAAACAAGTGGTGTTTTTATTTATGAAGATGAGAAATGGATAGGCGAGTCAGGAAAAATTACATGGGATAGATCGGGCTTTACCACAGATATGGTTTATGCAACATTTGGCCGGTATACTCTTAAAATGGATAAGCCTTTCTTTAGAGTTGATAGTGTTACGTTTTATAATAAAGATTTTTTTTCTTATCCTTTAACGGGTTTTATTGAGCACAAGGTTACTAATATACCGGAGCCAGAGAGAGCTGTTTATCCCAAATTTATTTCGTATGAGCATCGCTTTAACATTGAAAATATTCATGAAAACATGAATTACGAAGGCGGTTTTTCGCAGTATGGTGCAAAATTTTTGGGTTCGGGATCAGAAGCAAATCCTGCTGTAATAACAATATATCGGAATGATACTTTATTTGTAACTGCAAAATCGATGTATTTTTCACTTAAAAGCGATCAGATAACGAGTAATGATACCGAAATAAAAATTCATTTAGACTCTGCGTTTATTTACCATCCTGGATTGGTTATGAGGTTTTTGACTGAACCTAATGAGCTTCATTTGATTAGAACAGGTGAAGGAATTGCTAAGAGTCCCTATTTTGATACATATCATAATGTAAGTATGGATGTTGAGTTAATTCGTTGGCAACGTGATACCAGCATTATTGATTTGCGTATGTTGAGTGGTGCAGCCGAAAATTATGCATTTTTTGAATCGCTTAGTTATTATCGTGAAAGCTTTTATAACGAATTACAGGGAATGGATGCTATGCATCCTTTGCAAGGATTGAAAAATTGCTCGAAGTATTTTCGTGGTCAACCTTTTACAGTTAAAGATTATTCAGAATATTTAAGAATGCCCGAAAATCAGGTTAGGCAAACCGTTATGAATTTGTCGTTTTATGGTTTTATTGGTTATAATATTAACACCGATCAAATTGAAATACGCGACCGTCTTAACGATTACCTTGCATTTCGATTGGGGCAAAAAGATTATGATGTAATTCGCTTTAACTCAACTACTCCCGGTAGTCAGCCAAATGCTCAGCTCGATTTGATTAATTATGATTTGCGGTTGAACGGTGTTTCAACAGTTTCAATTTGCGATCATCAAAATGTTGTTTTTTTTCCTCGTAATGAACGGGTTTTATTAAAACAAAATCGAAATTTTTCGTTCGATGGTATTATAAATGCAGGTATGTTAAATCTTTTTGGCGACGGATTTAAGTTTTCGTATGACCAGTTTAATATCGATATAAAAACTATTGATTCTATGAGGATGCAAGTGCAAACCGGTGAACTTGATTATTTCGGAAAACCCAAAATGGTGTACGTTAATAATACTATCGCTCAATTGTCGGGATATCTTCAAATTGATGAGCCTAATAATAAATCGGGTAATAAAACAAACCCTCAATATCCTATCTTAACAAGTAATAAGGAGTCATTTGTTTATTACGATCATCCATCAATTCAAGGAGGTGCATATAAAAAGGAGAGTTTCTTTTTTACTTTAGATACCTTTCAATTAGATAGTATTAGTGCTCTTACCAAAAAGAATTTTGATTTTAATGGAAAGTTTACTTCTGGTATTTTTCCACCATTTAGAGATCAGTTAACCGTACGCGATGATTTTTCCTTAGGATTTAGAAGACAAACATCCCCTCAGGGATTTCCGATTTATGGTGATAAAGCAATGTTTACAAATACTATTGATCTGAGTAATAGAGGATTGAGTGGTGATGGTGTTTTGAATTATTTAAAATCTACTAGTTTCTCGGAGAATTTTATGTTTTTGCCAGATCGTGTTACAGCTCAGGTTCACCAGTTTACTCTTGAAAAAACTACCGAAGGTGTTGTTTATCCTGATGTTAAGGCTAAATTCATAAAAATAGATTATGTTCCTTATGAAGATGTTTTTATTGCTAAAAACCAGGAAGATAATTTTACAATGTATAATGAAGAAGCGCAGTTGTCGGGCGAGTTAAAACTTGAACCAACGGGATTAACCGGTAAAGGTAAATTCTTTATGCTTCATGGTAGTTTGGTTTCTCCGGCATATTCGTTTGCCGATCATTCACTGGTGGCTGATTCGTCAGACTTTAATTTGACTGGAACTCAGGTTGAAGGTGTATCATTTTCAACAACAAACCTTATTTCTAACGTTGATTTTGAAACACGTATGGGAACTTTTGTTTCGAAAGGTGGTGGTAGTAAAGTTGAGTTTACCGATAATAGGTACATATCATTTATTAACCAGTTTTCGTGGGATATGGATAAAAACTATATCTATATGGGAGCAAAGGGAGCAAAAGGAAACCGTTTTGTTTCAGTTCACCGTCGGCAAGATTCGCTAGACTTTTATGCACCACTTGCCAGATATGATGTGGCAACCAAGCTGATCGAGGCCGAAGATGTTAAAAATATTAAGGTTGGTGATGCAAATGTGTTCCTTAAAAATGGAATTGTTCGAATTCGTGAAGATGCTGCAATGGATGCTTTGGATAGTACCACAATTGCTTTGAATGACAGTTTGCATGTTTTGTACGATGCAAGGGTTAAAATAGAAGGAAAAAATGCTTATTCGGGTTATGCAAAGTACGATTACTATAATGGCGAAAATCAGAAACAGACCATTAGTATGCATAAGTTTGAATTAAACGATAATCGACAGACTGTTGCAGAGGGTAATGTTACGAATAATGAATTTTTTACATTCGATAAACATTTTGCTTATAAAGGTAAGGTGGCTTTAAATGCATCCGATACCTTATTGTCGTTCGATGGTGGGGTGCAACTTTTACATAAATGCGAAAGTGGGCCTAAGCAGTTTGTGAGGTTCGAGTCTAAAATTGATCCAAAAAATGTATTAGTGCCTTTAAACGAAGATTTGGTAAATTTTGAACGAGAAAGTATTTATAAAGATTTCTTCCTGAAAAAAGATTCAACCCATATTTATAGCTCATTTCTGGGGCGTCGTAAGTTTTATAGCGATATTCCAATATTAACAGCAGGTGGGTATTTGCATTATAATAATGCTACAAAATCGTTTGATATTGCTTCACTTCAAAAGATTGTTGATTCTGATACAACCGGAAATGTTATGCGTTTTAACGAGTACGACTGTAACGTAATAGGTGAAGGAAACATAGATTTTGGGATTCCGTTAGATCAGTTTAAATACTATGCTTCGGGTACAGTTTTGGATAAAAAAGATGTGAATGATATTTTCTTAAGTACTTTGTTTGGTGTTAATTTCTTTTTTAATGATAAAGCTATATTAAATATTGTTGCCGATTTTAATGCTTCAAAAGCTAAGGTTTCTAAGTTGTCGGATGAAACTTTTATTAAGCGTATGGCTGAATGGACTGGACGTTATAATGCCCAAAAAATTCAAAACGATCGAACAACAACAGGTGAGTTACAATCGATACCTGTCGAATTGCAGTATGTTTTAACATTTGGAAATGTTGATTGGAAGTGGAATACACAAACTTCATCGTATATAGCTAACGGATTGGTCGATTTAACATTTGTAAAAAACTATGCCGTTAATAAAGAGGTGCGTCTTGTGGCCGAAATAGTTCGTAAAAGAAGTGGAAATTCTATCGATTTGTACATCGAAGCCGATTCTGAAAACTGGTATTATTTCGGTTATCGTTTGGGACGTATGGAGACCCTTTCGTCGAATACTATTTATAATGATTTAGTGCAGACATTGAGTGCTGATGAACGAAAAATGAAGACTGGATTGGGAGAAAAGAATTTTTATTTTATTATGGCTCCACAAGGTAAAAAAGAACGTTTCTTGAAACGAATATCGAAGATTGCTGCCAGTGAAAAATTATCGGAAGAGGATGAAATGAATAATGAAGAGGAAGAAGAAAAAGATGAGTAATAAAATTTTTTTATACTTATTAGGAAAATTTAAATTTTAGTATTAAAGTTATATATGTTGTATTGTTAGAGCTTTTAAAATATTGATATTAAAGTTGTTTGTTCACCATACTTCAACTATCACAGCTAAAAAAGTTTTATTACATTTGCAGCTAAATATTAAAGACAGTTCGTAACCATCCTGTCTATAAACAAAACTAGGGAATTTATATTATTGTATTATGCAATATTTGAATACTGTTTTGTAAGTTATTCGGGATGGGGAAGAGAATAACATTATGAAGAAAAAAGCAGTAGTATTACTCTCCGGAGGATTAGACTCAACAATAACACTTTATTTAGCAAAAAATCAAGGTTTTGATATTTATGCACTGTCGTTTAATTATGGACAAAGACATAATAGAGAACTTGAAGCTGCAAAAATAATTGCACAGAAAGCTGGTGTTGTTGATCATCAAATTGTTTCGATTTCGTTGAATAATTGGGGTGGTAGTTCATTGACAGATATGTCGATGGAAATTGAGAATGGTAATGTTGACCGTACGGATATTCCGGCTACATATGTGCCGGCACGTAATATGGTTTTCTTATCTATTGCAGCATCATTGGCTGAGGCTGTTCAAGCTCGTGATATATTTATAGGTGTTAGCCAGGTCGATTATTCAGGTTATGTTGATTGCAGAGAGTTATTTATTAAATCGATGGAATCGGCTATTCACATGGGAACGGTAATGGGAGCTGAAAAAGGAATGCCTATAAGAATTCAAGCCCCTTTTATAAATAAAAATAAGTCGGAAGAGATAAAAATAGGAATGGAGATTGGTGCCGATTTGTCCGATACATGGTCGTGTTATAATGGTGGCGAACGACCTTGTGGAACGTGCGATAGTTGTTTGTTGCGTAAAAAGGCTTTTCTTGAGGCTGGTTATGACGATCCTTCATTGTAAAAGAAATTTATGTTATGGGTAAAATTGTTTTGGTTGATGAAGGTGTTTTTCCAATTGTTAAAGATGTTAATGGAAAAATGTTGGATGAAATACCTCAAACCGGATGGAATATATCGGGTACCGTTCAGGGAGAAGGAAAGCTTGCCGGGGTTCCTTCTATATTTATTCGGTTAGCATCCTGTAATCTTCGGTGTGTATGGGCATTGCCTAATGGTAAATTGTGTCATTGCGACACTTCATATGCTTCATTTTTTCCCGTAAATGTTAACGAATGGGATATTAATGATGTTGTAAGTACTGTAAAAGAAAATCTGGGTAATATAAAACATGTAGTTATAACCGGTGGTGAACCAATGTTGCAATTAAATGCCATTGTTGAACTGTGTGCAGAATTGAAAAAAAACTGTGGTGTTCATATTACACTGGAGTCAAATGGAACTATTTATAGTGCAGAAGTTGCTCAATACATCGATTTGGTAAGTTTATCGCCTAAATTGCAAAACTCAGTTCCATCGGACGATAAATTAAAAAAGTTGCAATTAAAAGAGTCATTGTCTTTTAAATACCACGACAATAACCGTAAACGAATTGATGTTATTCAAAGCTGGATTTCAAACTGTAGAAAAAAAGGAACAGACTTTCAGCTTAAGTTTGTTGTTGCCAATTTATTTGAATCTAATGAAATTAGAAACGATTATCTGAATATATTAAAAGGTTGGTATCCGACCGATGTTTTGTTAATGCCATTAGGTACAAATGTTGGAGAGATAGCAATAACAACGCCTGTTGCTATTCAAATGGCAATAGTAAATGGATGGCGATATACACCTAGGGTTCATATTGATGTTTTTGGATGTAAAAAAGGAGTTTGAAAATGCCAAAGAAAAATGACATTGAAGGAAAGGTATTAGGTCGTAAAGTCGATTATCCATCTAAATATGCACCACATTTATTGGTAGCAGTTCCCAGGTATTTAAATCGTATACAATATAATATTCACGACCATCATTTACCATTTGTTGGATATGATGTTTGGCATGCTTATGAGCTGGGGTTTTTAACGGAGTTGGGATTGCCTGTAATTGGTGTGTTAAAGTTGGTGTACCCATCGGATAGTCATTTTTTGGTTGAAAGCAAGTCGTTAAAATTATACCTTAATTCTTTTAACATGCAACGAATAGGTGACTCTGTTAAAGAAGGTGTTGAGAAAATTTTGAATATTATTAAAAACGATTTGTGTGTTTTACTTAATACAGATGTTGATGTTTCTTTTTTTTCAGAAATAAAACATTTTGATTTACCATTTTCTGACTTTTCTGTGTTAGAAGAAATGAATGGTGCTGAAGCAATTCAATTTTGTAATTTTTCAGATACTCCTGAGTTGTTAAAAATTGAACACGAAGGTGATTATGAACTTAAGGTTGCTACCCATTTACTCCGTAGTAATTGTAAAATAACACATCAGCCCGACTGGGGCAGTGCTTTTATTAAAATACGTGGGCATTTAAAACCCAATGTTCTGTCATTATTGGAATATATTATTTCGTTTCGAAATGAAAATCATTTTCACGAAGAGATTTGTGAAATGTTATATAAGCGACTTTTTGATGTATATAAACCCGATGAGCTTTTAGTTGCCTGCATTTATACCCGACGTGGAGGTATTGATATTAGTCCTGTTAGAGCTTCCGATCCTGATTTACTTAATATTAGTTTGTGTAATGCCAGTATATTAACTAATAAAATGTTACGACAATAAATTGTTTTTCTACTTTTTTGTTATTATTTTAAGTAATTTTTGTTAAAAGAGTGTTGTGTAAAACATGCGTATTTCAAAAATTACATATTTAATGTTGCTTGTGGGTATATTATATCCATTCGTTCATGTTTTTTCAGCTACACAAAATATACGATATCAGTTTACAAACTATTCTATTGATGATGGATTGTCGCATAACTTTATTATGTCAATTAATCAGGATAAGGAAGGTTTTATGTGGTTTGGAGGATTAAATGGCATTGATCGTTTTGACGGACGTACGTTTAAACATTATAGCAGAAGTTTTTCGGACAGTAGTGCAATTATTGGTGATTTTGTAAATTTTATTCATGAAGATAGTTTCGGAATAAATTGGATTGGTACCGGTATGGGAGGTTTGCATCTTTTTAATAAAAAAACTGAAACTTTTAAGCTAATTACCGATAAAGATGAGGCTGGTAACCCAATGCGTTTCGATGCTATATCGATAGCTGAAAATTCGGATGGTGAGTTGTGGATTGGAACAGAAAATGGACTGAAAAAGTTAAACCGAGAAACTGATACATATACTACATGGCATAATGAGCCCGAAAATACAAATTCTTTAATATGCAATGTTATCCGCAAACTTTACTTCGACTCTCAAAATAATTTATGGATAGGAACAAAAAAAGGTTTAGATATTTACAATCCGGTATTAAATACATTTAAACACATTAATTTGCCATCTGATAGAATTACTGATCTGGATGTAATTGAGATTTTTGAAGGAGATAATGGTATAATGTGGATAGGCACATTTTCTAATGGTCTTATTCGCTACGATACAAAAAACGCTAATGTTGATGTAATACTTATGGATTCGAATGATGATTACAGTAATACAGTTCGGAAAATTGTAAAAGATATTGATGGTAATTTATGGATTGGAGGACGAAATGGTATTTTTATTTATAACCCCAAAAATGGAGCCTTAAACCATTTTTCACAGGATGATTCATTTTCCAATGGAATACCTCATAATTCAGTATTAGAAATATATAAAGATAAGATTGGTGATATTTGGTTAGGAACTCGATATGGAGTTTCGCATTGGAGCAGAGAAAAACAGGTGTTTAATTATTATCATTCTAATAAACTCGATAAAAGATGTTTAAATTCGGCAAGTGTATTTAACTTTTTCGAAAATGGTGATGATTTGTTAATTGCTACCGAAAGTGGAGGGATAAATATTTTACATAACGATAATACTTTTTCGTATATAACATCGCCACAATTCGATACCAATAACATAAAATCTATTTGTGCTGATAAGTCGGGTAATTTTTGGGTAGGAACATTTATGGGAGGACTTAATATATTCGATAATCAATTTAAAAGAGTGAAATGTTATTTGAACCCAGGAAAAATAGATGAACCTAATTCGTTGCCCGATGACCGTGTAAATGTTGTTTTTCGCGATAATAGTGATGAAATGTGGTTGGGTACCGGAACCGGCATTGTTCGTTATAATTCCGATTTTGATTGTTTTGATCGTTTTGATTCGATTACCAACAGGCAAATAAACTGGATACAACAAGATTCAAAATCTAATATATGGTTTGCCACCTCCGATACCATATTTATATATAATACATTTGATAATAAATTATTAAAAATTTATCCAACTGAAGTTGTTACCCGCTGTATGTTTGAAGATCGTAATAATCAGTTTTGGATAACTACAGTAGGAAAAGGTATTGCAAGATGTGATATAACAAATAATACTTTAACATATATCGACGAGAAAGATGGTTTATCTTCTAATTTAACAATTGGTATAGTTGAAGATAATTCAGGTTATTTATGGATTAGTACATCAAATGGGTTAAACCGGTTTTCTCCAATTACAAAAGAAATTGATATATATTACAAGAATGATGGAACACATATAAGTCAATATAATTATAATTCATTTTTAAAATTAAAAAGTGGGGAAATAGTTTTTGGAGGGAATAATGGTTTTGTAAAATTTGATCCCCAAAAAATAATAAAAAACAGTATTGAACCTAATATTGTAATTACTGATTTTTTACTTTTTGGAGAATCTGTTGATATTCAGAATAAACAAAATACTATTTTAAAAAAATCGATTGTATATACTGATACAATTGTATTAAAGCATACTCAAAATTTTTTCACTATTTATTTTTCAGCATTAGATTATCTGAATCCAATAAGAAATCGCTATAAATATAAATTAGATGGTGTAGATGATAATTGGGTTGATGCTAAACAAAATTCGAGTGTATCATATACTAAAATGAGCCCTGGTGTATATCGTTTTAATGTTGTAGGAAGTAATGGTGATGTTTGGAACAATTCTGGTCGAAGTATTGTAATACTAATAAAACCCCCCTTTTATAAAACATTATTATTTATTGTAACAACCATATTGTTGATAATTGTTGTTGTTTTATATTGGATAATATCAAAGTCGGCAAGAAATGCACGACATAAGATGGTGTTGCAGATGTTGGTTGAAGAAAAGACCATTAGCCTCGAAAGAAGTAAACAAGAAATATTTTTACAAAAAGAAGAGATTCAGGAGCAGAATAACCAGTTGTTGGATTTGCATAAGAAAATTAGTGAACAGAATGTGAAATTGGAAAATTATACTAATGAATTGGAGCTAAAGGTAAGAGAAAGGACATCGGAATTAGAAGCTGCCAAAGAAAGAGCTGAACAATCTGATCTTTTAAAGAGTATTTTTTTGGCTAATATGAGTCACGAAATACGTACTCCAATGAATGGAATACTAGGTTTTACAGATCTTTTAAAAGATACTGGTATTTCATTTTCAGAAGCGAATATGTATATAGATATTATTGAAAAAAGTGGTCAAAGAATGCTTAATATTATTAATGATTTGGTTGATTTATCAAAAATTGAATCCAATCAGATTGATATTTTTGATGAGGCATTTTACATTGATAATTTAATAACTGAATTATATAATTTTTTCACTATTGAAGCCAAGAAGAAAAATCTTGATTTAGAGCTGTTTGTTCCCTCCAATAGCAACAATATAAAAGTGGTATCAGATAAAACACGATTAACACAGGTTATATCAAATTTAATTGCTAATGCCATTAAATTTACACATACAGGCTTTGTAAGAGTTGATTGTTCTTTTAAAAATAACAAAGTAATTATTGTAGTTTCTGATTCTGGTGTTGGTATTCCATCTGATCAGATTGAAAAAATATTCGATAGGTTTATTCAGGGCGATTCTTCAATAACCAAACGATTCGAAGGAGCCGGCTTGGGGTTATATATTAGCAGGCAGTTGATAAACTTACTTGGTGGTAGTATTGATGTAACTTCCAAAGAAGGAGAGGGATCGAGGTTTGAAGTTGTTGTTCCAATAGTTCGAAATACAGTTTGATAAATTTAATATCATACAATTATTTAAGTAAATATAAGACGACATTAGATGTGAAAAAAAAATATTGAGAGATTTTTTTTTTTGAGTATTATGTTATTATTTATTTAGTCTATTCTTTTTTGTTTAATATCTTAACATCTTCTTAATCTTACCAATGAATAGATTTAATTTGTGTTGATATGTTATTTTTTTAACTGTGTGTAGTACTGTCCATTGAATTTTTTTTATTGAATATGTAGCTTTTCGTCGTAGAAATAATTAATAATCAATAATTAGTTGTAAATTTGTAATGATTTTGCAAATGAAAATTACACGTATTTATACTTTCAATAAAATATTTCTACGTTTCTTTTTCTTATTCAATATCTGAGTTAACGTAGTATCGGGCTTAATAAATCATTCAGTATTTCTGTTTATTTTTTTATCACCTAATTGCTGCAATAAATAACCAGGCTATTAATTTAGCCAATTTTTAATTATTAATATTTAAGTGCGACTTAAAGGTTGCATAAAACAAAGAATTCTATTATGTACGAAGGTAAAGTAAAATGGTATAACGAAACCAAGGGTTTTGGATTTATCGAAGTTGAAGGAAAAAAAGATGTTTTTGTTCATCGTTCAGGTTTAGTAAGCTCTTATGGAGGATTAACAGAAGGACAAGAAGTCGTTTTTGATATTAAGCAAGGTGATAAAGGCGATATGGCTTTTAATGTAAAATAGTAAAATATATTATTTGAAATCATTTCAAATTGGAGATATAACAATACCTGTTCCCATTGTTCAAGGAGGAATGGGTATTGGAATTTCCTTATCAGGACTAGCCTCGGCTGTAGCAACAGCAGGAGGTATTGGAACAATAGCAACAGTTGGTGTTGGATTAATACATGGAACTCCCGATAAGAGTTTTAGGCAGAATAATATTGATGGAGTTATTCGTGAAATTCGTAAAGCTCGTCAGTTAACAAATGGGGTACTTGCTGTAAATATTATGTCGGTGCTTACCAATTTTGATGATTTGGTAAGAACATCTATCGATGAAAAAATAGATGTTATTTTTTCGGGTGCCGGATTACCATTAGATTTGCCTAAATATAAAACAGAGGGTTGTAATACTAAGCTTGTGCCTATTGTTTCTTCGGGACGTGCAGCTCAGGTAATAGCCCAAAAGTGGCTACATAATTTTAATTATTTACCCGATGCGTTTGTTGTCGAAGGCCCCGAGGCCGGAGGACATCTTGGCTTTAGCTATAACGATTTGAATGCAGGAAAGCATAATCTGGATAGTTTGGTTAAAGATGTATTAAAAATAACAGGCGAACTAGCAGTTACTCATAATCGTAATATACCTGTTATTGCTGGAGGTGGAATAATTAATGGAAAACGAATTCATGAAATATTAAGTTTAGGAGCATCAGCAGTGCAACTTGGTAGTAGTTTTATTGCTACAAAAGAGTGTGATGCATCAGATGAATTTAAGGAGGTAATTATTAATGCGAGTGAAAAGGATATTCGATTAATTCAAAGTCCTGTAGGGCTTCCTGGTCGAGCCGTTGAGAATGAGTTTTTGTTAGCAGCTGAGAGAGGAGAGAAACGACCTAAGAGTTGTAAATTTAATTGCATAAAATCATGCAATCCTAAAACAACAAGTTATTGTATAGCAGATGCGTTGTACTCGGCATATTATGGCAGGTTTGATTCGGGATTTGCTTTTTCAGGTGCCAAAGCGTATCAAATAAAAGCAATAACAACTGTCGATGAGGTATTTCAGCGAATGATACGAGAGTATGAAAATGAATTACTTTAGTTTTTGTAATAAGTGAAAAATTATTTTGGGAAATAGTTAATTCCCAATATTGTATAATAATAATAATTGAATGGGGAGAAGTAAAGAAACATTTGGAAAAAAAGATGTTAGAAACAAAAAGCTAAAAAAGCGTAAGGATAAAGAAAAGAGTAAATTAGAGCGAAAAGAGCAAGGTAAAAGCAGCTTTGATGATATGATAGCATGGGTTGATGAAAACGGGCAGCTATGCTCTGAACGACCTGCGTTTGATAATAAAGAAGAGATAAAAATTGAAGATATTGAAATATCTATACCTAAGGGAGGAAGCCGAAAGAACGATTTTGTAAACAGAGGAATAATTAAAAATTTTGAACAATCAAAAGGGTTTGGATTTATTCAAAGTAGTAATCAACCTGATTCTTATTTTTTTCATGTTAATGATTGTATTCAAGAGGTTAAGCCAGGCGACAAAGTAGAATATGACATTGAAAAAAGTCCTAAAGGAATGAAAGCTGTGAATGTTAAATTAGCTGTTTAATTGTTTTTTGTGAGATAAGGAAATGTATGTTTATATGCATAGTTTTTTTAATAATAGATTGAGACAGAAAAATAATTTTGAAACTTGTTATTTAGGTAATGATTTAAAATTATTATTCTGTTTTAAATATTAAAAAAACGTTTCAGATCGATTCTTTTTTTCAAACGAAAATGAATATAAAAGAGAGATATTGTTACGGGTATAATTGAAACTGCCACAATTAAACTCCATTTTAATACAATAACATTGTATAAATATAAAGAGATAAAGCTTTCGGTAATCATTAAAAATAAACCAGTTGCAATTAAAAATATGGCAGGAATATTAAATCCTTTTTCCCGTATTAGTTTAATGATTCGAGTAAGAAGTATTAAGTTTATATAAAATGAAAGCATAATGGGTATTGCAAGCTTAATGCTCCAATCGATATCAGTTATATCATTATCAATAATAATTAAAAATGCCGAATTTGTAATAAAGCTAGCCCAGTAAAAAAGATAAGGTAATCGATTGCGAAATATTATAACAGTAATATTAGCAAATAAAGTTGCTGAAGCAATTAAGTTATAATAAGACCAGGTTATTGATTTATGTACTAACCAATCAATAAATAGTGTAATTAAAACACCAGAACCTAATACAATTGCAGACACTTCAACGAAAAGTCTGTTTTTTTCAATAGATGATTGGATGTTACTTGTTGATTCTAGTTCTTGAATTTGAGTTTTTTCCTGTAACCTATTATTATCAACATATTGATTGCATAAAGGGCAAATTATCATATTAGAGTCTAGTTCTACTCCGCAATTTTTACAGCATTTCATTTAATTTGGTTTTTCTGTTATTTTTATTTTAATTCCTTGTTTGATTAAAAATTTAAGGAATCTTTTTTCAAAATCATTTGATTTTGTAATGTTTCCGAAACTTAAAACCAGTTTGTCTTTATAGCTAATAACGCCACAGTTGAGTTTTAGTCTTTTATTGGGAGGAGGAGGAGTTATTACAAAATAATCTATTTGATCACTTATTTTTTCATGCAAATTAATTTTACCTAAATTGGTTATTACACCACTAAATTGATTTACTCCTTCGCTATAATATTTGGTATATAATAATATGTTCTTAAGCCATAGTGGAATTCTCCTGACTAAAGTGTTTTTTTCGCCACTTACATTACGTGAGATAATTTTGCTTAAATTTTTTTCATCGGTATCTAACTTCATTTGATAGTATACCTTTTTTAGTATTTCGTCAAATGAATAATTTCCTAAACGATAGTCAATTTCGGGCATAACAAAAAGTGAAAAGTTACGCATACACTTAGTAGGATAAATATTTCTTAAATTTACAGGAACCTGAATCCGGCCAATTCTATTTTTAATTTGTAAACCTTTTGTGTGAGTTTCGTTATATATTTCCTGTAGAATAAATAGATAAGCTGCAACCAGATAAACAGTAATTGATACCTCTTTTTCTTTAGCCTTAGTTAATAATTCATTTGTTGATAAAACAGATAGTAAAATGCTAAAACGTGGTTTGGGTTTTAAATGGAAAGGTAAATGAAACGATTTTGATAATCGTATTATTGGGGGGATATTGTTTTTAAAGAAGTGATTATAAGCATCTTCATATTCTTCTGCATTGGGTTCTAATGTGTAAAATGAATCAATATGAGTATCGTTTATTAATCCTTTTTCTCTGAAATAGAAATATAAAACAGATTTTAAAAATGTTAATAATCCATATCCATCGGTAATAATATGAGAGCATTCAATGCTAATTGTATTGGCGTGTACTAGAATTCTTATAAGTAGATTGTTGTCTTTTTGATGGTTGAAGGCTTTACAGGGAATGCCTTTATCTTCAATTATTTGAATAGGGTCTTTACTTTGTTGCAGATAATACCAGAAAAATCCTTTTTTAAGATTAACTATAAAATAGGAAAATCTTTTTGTTGAACATTCAACAGCTTTGTAAAGTTTGGATATTGTTACAGGTTGTTTTAATACAACCATTAATCGCATCACAGAAGTAAGTTCAGAAGATTTTACTGCCGGAAAAATCTTTGCAGCATTATCTAGCGGGCTCCATTCGAAATTTTTTTTTGGCATTAACGTTTTATCTGGTTTGTGTTGTTAATTTAATATATTGATAAAAAATGTGTCATATTAGGTGTAATTTATAATAAATCAATAGTTTTAATAGTGTAAATAAGTAAAAATATTAGTTTTATATGTACGTATTTGATATTTAGTAGATAATAATCACGATAATATATTAAAAAAAAATAATGAATATAAATTTAGCAGTATTAATTGATGGTGATAATATTCCTTCAGCAAATGTTAAAGAGATGATGGCAGAGATAGCTAAATATGGTAATCCCACAATTAAGCGAATATATGGCGATTGGACACAGCCTAATTTGTCGAAATGGAAAAGTGTTTTACTTGAAAATGCAATAACTCCAATACAGCAATATGCCTACACAAGTGGTAAAAATGCTACTGATTCGGCCATGATTATTGATGCAATGGATATTTTATATTCAAGTAAAGTTAATGGTTTTTGTATTGTATCTAGCGATAGTGATTTTACACGTTTGGCTACGCGATTAAGGGAGGCCGGTATGTTGGTTATTGGAATTGGCGAAAAAAAGACTCCGGGTCCGTTTATTGTTGCATGCGATAAGTTTGTTTATATCGAAATATTAAAATCTAAGTCAAAAGAAAAAGAATCGGAAGATGAAAAGGAAAGTGAAAAGGAATCGTTCGATAAAATAACTAATAAAGAGTTGAAATTAATAGCTACAACTATTACCGACCTGTCGGACGATGAAGGATGGGCTTTTTTAGGTGATGTTGGTAGTTTGCTTCAAAAAAAGCAGCCTAATTTTGATCCGAGAAATTATGGATTTCAAAAACTTACTCCATTAATAAAATCAACAGGTAAATTTGAGATAGAACAACGTGAAAATCATAAGGGTAAATCGAAATTAATTTTTGTAAAAAATAGAGAAAAGGGCTTAATGCAGCGAAAAGAAAAATGATAGATTTTTCCTTTTGAATATAAAGCTCTTAAATTATAAAATTTAAGAGCTTTTGTGTTAAGTAATAATTTATTTTGTCGGGGTGATGTGATTCGAACACACGACCCCCACGTCCCGAACGTGGTACGCTACCAACTGCGCTACACCCCGAATAATAAAATTAATGTTCAAAATTAAAATTTTTGTAAATTTACAAAGATTAAATAGGTGTTTTTTTTTAGTTTTTTTATGACGATTATTAAAAATCTTTTAAAAGAGTTTCGTTCGTTTTTTGATTTTGACTTAAATAATTCAGGGTTCACGAATGTGTTTTTTGTTAAAACACTTCAAATAACAATGCTTTTAGGTTATGGAGGAGTTATTATAAGCTCTGTGTTGATAATGCCATCGCATATTGTTTTTAATTTTTTTATTTTTTCGTTTTTGCTTACTATGCTCTATTTGTATGTGCGAAGTTTTGAAAACTTTCTGATTTCAAAAATTGCATTTTTAATTATAGATATATCTTTTTTAAATACTCTTTTTTTATTAAATGGTGGAATTAATGGCCCCACTTTGCTGGTTTTTGTTATTTGTTTTACGTTGTTTGTTTTTTTTACCGAGCATTTATTCCAAAAGTTTGTTATTGGGGTGTTTTTAGCAAATTTGTTTTTGTTTATGATTATACAATATAAGTTTGCTTATTTGATACATGATTATTTGAATTACAAAATGCACTTTGCAGATAATATATTAATAATATTTGTATCAATTGTAGCTGAAATACCTCTTGTTTTGTTTATTCAAAGATATTTTGTTAAATCAAAACTTAAAATGGAGGAGGCTGATCGATTAAAGTCGGCTTTTTTAGCTAATATGAGTCACGAAATAAGAACTCCGATGAATGCAATTCTTGGGTTTTCGGAAATGTTAAGAGATAAAACTATTAGCGATACTGATAAGTCGCATTATCTGGATGTTATCAGGGAAAATGGAAAAATTCTATTACAATTGATTAATAATATTATGCAATTGTCAAAAATTGATGCTGAAATAATCAATCTAAAAGAATCACCTATTCATTTGAAAACATTTTTGAGTAAAGTATTGGAATCATTTAGAAATGATTTGCAACGGAAAAGTCATATTAAAACGAGTATTGAAGTTCCAATTAACGACCATGAATTGGTTGTATTAAATGATGAACTGATGTTGTTTCAAATAGTGTCAAATTTAGTAGCTAATGCAATTAAATATACCGATTATGGATTGATACAATTGGGGTATTTTTTAACTGAAGATAGGGATTCGTTAATTATTTTTGTAAGTGATACCGGCATTGGAATACCGGAGAGTGCTAAAGAATTTATTTTTGACAGGTTTAGGCAGGCAGACGAGGATTATTCGAGAGATTTTTCTGGTTCGGGGCTTGGATTATCAATATGTAAAGAGTTGACTTTGTTATTGAGGGGTGAAATATGGGTAGAATCGAAAGAGAAGGTTGGCAGTACTTTTTATTTATCATTACCGTTGCATTTTGCATCAACGGATCAGATTAAAATAAAGAAACATCAAATGAATTAGTTTTTTGATTAATTAAATTAAGTATGAAGTTCAGATACTTACAGAACTTCATACTTAATTTAATTAGTGGTACATTTTGTTTAAATAAATATGGTCAACCAATACCATGGCAGCCATAGCCTCAACAATAGGTACTGCACGAGGTAAAACGCAGGGATCGTGTCGTCCTTTTACTGTTGTCATTACTTCATTGCCTTCAGCATTAACTGTTTTTTGTTCTTTTAGAATTGTAGCAATAGGTTTGAAAGCCACATTAAAATAAATATCTTCGCCGTTTGATATACCACCTTGTATTCCTCCTGATCGATTTGTTTTAGTTCGTACTTTATTATCTTCCATATAGTATTCATCGTTGTGTTCCGAACCCATCATTTGTGTTGCTCCAAATCCCGATCCGTATTCAAACCCTTTTACTGCGTTTATGCCTAACATGGCATGTCCAAGGTTAGCATGAAGTTTTTCGAATACAGGTTCACCAAGTCCAACCGGAACATTTTTAATAACACAGGTGATAATTCCACCTACAGAATCTTTGTTTTGACGAACCTGATCTATGTAATCGATCATTTTTTTTGCGGTTTCGCTATCGGGACAACGAACAATATTGTTGTCCGTTTTTGATAAATCAAGTTCTGAAAAATGTTTATTTAACGAAATATTACCAACAGAAGATGTGAAAGCGTGAATTTCGATTTGTTCTTTCTTTAAAATTAGTTTAGCAATTGCACCAGCAAAAACTCTGGCAATAGTTTCACGTGCCGACGATCGTCCGCCTCCACGATAATCGCGAATGCCGTATTTCGATTGATAAGTATAGTCGGCGTGTGAAGGACGGTATATATCTTTTATATTTGAATAGTCTCCCGATCGTTGGTCGGCATTCCAAACAACAAAACCCATTGGAGTTCCGGTTGCTTTACCTTCAAATTCGCCCGATAAAATTTCGACTTTATCTTTTTCGTCACGTGGAGTTGTGATTGTTGATTGTCCCGGACGACGACGATTCATCTCTTTTTGGATGAATTCCATATCGAGTTCTAAGCCGGGCGCAACTCCTTCTATAATGCCTCCAACGGCCTTTCCGTGCGATTCACCAAAAGAGGTGAGTTTGTATAGTTTCCCAAATGAATTTCCGCTCATGTTTTTATTTTTCCTAAAGCTGTAAAAATAATTGTTTACAGTTACAGATCAAAACAAAAAGAGGCGACTTACATGGTCGCCTCAATTAAATCGTATAAGTTATTATTTAACAACCACAGTTGCATCCACAACTGCCACCATCGCCGCAACTGCCACCATCGCCACAACTTTCACCATCGCACGCCTCAATTAGTTCATCTTCGGTTGCTTCGCGAACTTCAATAACTTCTCCGTTAAAGTGCAAGTCATCGCCAGCCAAAGGGTGGTTGAAATCCATCTTAACAGAATTATCACTAATCTCTAATACAATGCCGTTAAGTCTGTTTCCGTGAGAATCTTGCATTGGAACATTATTGCCAATGTTAATAATAGATTCATCAATTTGACCATTAACTTCGAAAATATTTTTTGGAATATCAACAATAGCATTTGGGTTAACGTCGCCGTAAGCTTCATCGGCTTTTAATTCGAATTTGAATTTTTCACCGGCTCCTAATCCTTCCAGTTTTTGCTCAAACATTTCCAACATTTTACCCGATCCGAAAATAAATTGCAAAGGTGCATCGGGGCTGGTTTGTTCAATCATTTCGCCGTCACTTCCGTTAATTCTTAATTCGTAAGAAAGTGTAACGTGTTTGTTTCTATCAATCTTCATAGCTAAAACTTTGTCTGTTTAATGTGCAAAATAAGTTAGAATTTATTTTATATCAAAAGGTAGAGGATAAAAAAAGACAAAAAAATCCGAAAAATAACTTAAATTAAAAATGTTGCTATTAAGAGTGTTATGGTTGCTTATTTTTTATTGAAAATATGATAGTTTAAAATAAATATTTATTTTTCAAAAAAAAATGATTGCTTTGTTTTATAAATAATAAAATAAGTTGTAAAAGGATTATAAAAAGTTGGGTTAAATGAATAATAAAGTTGTTGTAATAACAGGAGCTTCATCAGGAATTGGTTTGGCAACTGCCAAAGAATTTGCACAAAAAGGATCTAAATTGTGTCTTGGGGCACGTAGTATTGATAAACTCGATCAGATAAAATTGGAGTTGAATGAGTTGGGGTGTGATGTTATTGTTCAAAAGGTTGATGTTAGTATTGAACAGGATTGTAAAAATTTTATTGATGTTGCGGTTGATCATTTTGGTCAAATTGATATTTTAATAAATAATGCTGGTATTTCGATGCGTTCGCTGTTTATTGATACGGATATTAAGGTGTTAAAACAGCTTATGGATGTTAATTTTTGGGGAGCAGTTTATTGTACTAAATATGCTTTGCCATTCTTACTTAAGTCAAAAGGGTCGGTTGTTGGGATTTCGTCAATAGCTGGGTTTATTGGGTTACCCGGACGAACTGGTTACTCGGCATCGAAATTTGCTATGCATGGTTTTTTGGAAACGCTGCGAACCGAGAATTTGAAAACGGGCTTGCATGTTTTGATAGCAGCACCTGGTTTTACAGCTAGTAACATTCGTAATCAAGCCTTAACAGGAGATGGTTCGGTACAGGGAGAAACGCCTCGTGAAGAGTCTAAAATGATGACTTCGGAAGAGGTAGCAGTACATTTGTATAAAGCTATATTGAAACGTAAGAGAACATTAATACTTACTTTTGTTGAGGGTAAGTTAACAGTATTTTTGAAAAAGATAGTGCCTGGTTTTTTGGATAAGTTAGCATATAATCATATGGCTAAAGAGCCAAACTCGCCGTTTAAATAGTTTATTTATGCTTTTTAAATCAATAACGATAAGGGTGCGTTACAACGAAACAGATCAGATGGGTATTGTAAATAATGCAAATTACCCTACATATTTTGAGATAGGCCGGACGGAGTTGTTTCGCGATATAGGTTTGGCTTATTGCGATTTGGAAAAGGATAATATTTTGCTCCCTGTTTCGGAATTGTATGTTAAATATTTTCGATCGGCTTTTTACGATGATGTTTTAACGGTTAAAACTATTTTAAATGATATGCCCGTTAGTCGTATGAAACTTGAATATGAAATTGCAAATCAACACGGTGAATTAATTACAACGGGATATACTCAATTGGCGTTTTTAAATGGAGAAACGAAACGTCCGATGCGAATACCATTAAAAATAAAGGAATTGCTGATGCCATTTTTTTAGATTTACATTGTATACTCTCTAATAGTCCAAATAATAAATGCTGCAATAACAAGAATAACAATAGAGGCGCCTGCAATTTTATTTATCCACCATAGTCGTCGTAAGTTAATTTTCGATCGAAAAAGATTAACAATTGAAGTTAAAACAAACCACCAGGTTGTAGCTCCAATTAAAACACCTGCAATTAGTATTAGAGGGTCAATAATATTTGATTTGGGAGTAACAACCCTGAAGCCAGCAAAAAAACCAAGAAAAAGGAATACATATAATGGATTGGTAATGGTTAAAAAAAAGGTAGATACAAAGTCCTGTATGTAAGAATTCGTTTTTTTATTTTGCCGGCGAAGTTGTTTGGCAGGGTTAGTGTAAAAAATTTTTAAGCCTAAGAAAACTAAAAAAACTACACCAAATATTTGCAAAAGAAGAAGCTGTTTTTCAATAAAGTTAACAACGTACGATAAACTAAAAAAAGCAATTATTGCATAAATAGCATCGGAAGTTGCAGCTCCGATGCCAGAAATGAAACCCGAAAGTTTCCCTTTGCTTAATGTTCGTTGAATGCATAATACTCCAATAGGTCCCAATGGAATAGAGGCCACAAAACCAATTTTAAATCCAACCCAGATATACTCTAAATTCATTGTGCAAATATGATAAAAAATGGTTTTAGGAAAAAAGTCAAATGAAAAATAATCACTATTTTTTGTAAAAAACCAAATGCTCTTGTAACTTAATATATAATTGAGAAAACATCTTGTATAAAAAACTGTTAGTTAACATTAAATTAACATTGAGATAATACTAAAGAAACTTAATAAAGAAAAGAGCTGATTATGTTTGTGGTTATTTTAGAAACCGATAACATTAATATAATGGAAAATATTTATTTAATTTTAGTTGTAATATTGTTTTTTTTAGCTGCATCCGATTTAGTTGTTGGTGTTAGTAACGATGCGGTTAATTTTTTAAATTCGGCTATAGGGTCGAAGGCTGCTTCTTTTAGAACAATTTTATTTATTGCATCAATAGGAATTTTTGTTGGAGCAACATTCTCAACTGGTATGATGGAGGTTGCAAGAAAAGGTATTTTTAATCCACAGCATTTTTATTTTGGCGAAATAATGATAATTTTTTTAGCAGTAATGATTACTGATGTTATTTTGCTTGATGCATTCAATTCACTAGGGTTGCCAACATCAACTACTGTGTCGTTGGTTTTTGAACTGATGGGAGCAGCTGTTGCTGTATCGTTGTTTAAATTGGCTGATATAGACGGACAGCAAATAATGGTTGATGGAGTTAAGCGAGTTGCAACATTGGGTGATTATATTAATTCAGCAAAATCATTAGCAATTATTACAGGTATATTGTCATCGGTGGTTATCGCTTTTACAGTAGGTGCAATTATTCAGTTTTTTGTTCGTTTGGTTTTTTCATTTAAATACGATGTAAAACTCAAATATTTAGGTTCTGTATGGGGAGGTGTTGCAATAACCTCAATAATATATTTTTTACTTATTAAAGGTGCCAGTCACGCAGTATTTATGGGGCCTGAAACAAAAGCTTTTATTAAAGGTAATGCTAATCAGATAATGATTTATAGTTTTGTTTTATGGACAATAGTATTGCAAATAAGTAAGTTGTTATTTAAAGTTGATATATTAAAGTTTGTGGTATTAATGGGTACTTTTGCATTAGCAATGGCATTTGCAGGTAATGATCTTGTTAACTTTATTGGAGTGCCTATTGCAGGATTTAGTTCGTATGAAGTATTTGCTTCGCCACAAAATAGCTTGGGTGCTGATGAATTACTTATGACAGCTTTGGCCGAAAAAACGTTTGTACCTTCTTATATGCTTGTTATTGCAGGATTGATAATGGTACTTACTTTATGGTTTTCGAAAAAAGCAAAAAATGTAACTAAAACAGAATTATCATTAAGTCGTCAGCAAGAAGGAGAAGAGCGTTTTGGTTCTTCATTTTTGGCTCGTTCAATAGTTCGGGGTGCTTTAAAAGCTTCGGAGTCTGTTTCGAAAGTTATGCCGTTATCAGTATCGGGTTTTATTGCCAGGCAATTTGACTCGACGCAATACGAAGAAAAGCGAAAAAAACTAGGTAATGATGCACCAAATTTCGATTTAATACGAGCATCGGTTAATCTTGTGGTTTCGAGTATACTAATATCAATTGCAACATCGTATAAATTACCATTGTCAACAACTTATGTAACATTTATGGTTGCCATGGGTACTTCTTTATCCGATCGTTCATGGGGGAGAGAGAGTGCAGTTTACAGAATAACAGGAGTCTTGTCGGTTATTGGAGGATGGTTTTTTACGGCTTTTTCTGCATTTACTGCAGCTTTTATTTTTGCATCATTGATAAAATGGATTGGTATTTGGGCAATTTTTATTTTGGTTGTAATGGCAGTTTATTTTGTTTATCATACACATGTTTTGTATAAAAGAAAAACAGCCGAAGAGATAAAGCTAGGTGATATAGAAATTGACGAGATAGATGGAGAATTGTTGCCGGGAACTGTATTAAAAAGGTGTAAAATAAGTGTAAATAAAGCATTGTTTAATATCTCAGAAGCATATATTCAATCGGTTGTTGCTTTTGAAAGTGAGGATCGGAAAGCATTAAAGCAGGTGGTTAAAGATGTGAAAGAGCTTAATCAGAAAACAAAAAAATTACGATATAATATTTATTCAACGGTAAAAAAACTTCAGGAGGAGTCTATCGATTCAAGTTTGTATTATGTGCAGGTAATCGATTATTTAAGAGAGTCAGCTCATTGTTTGTCATTTATTGTTAACCCAATGTATGAACATTTAGATAACAATCATAAGGTGTTTAGTAAAGATCAGTTTGTTGATTTGGTATCACTTCAGGCAAGGGTTAACGGTTTTATGAAAGATAGTATAAAAACTATTGAATTGGGCGATTTTAGTAGTTTAGACTCGCTTTTATCCACAAAACAAAGTTTGCTTGAACATTTGCGATTGATGCGAAAGATTCAGTTGAAACGTATTAAGAAAGAAAAAGCAGGTACAAAAGTTAGTTTATTGTATTTGAATCTGCTTCACGAATCGCAAAATATGTTGTTGCATATTGGAAATTTACTTAAGGCCCAACGCGACTTTGTTAAGTATCAAAAATAAAAAAAGTAGGACGGTTAGTAAACTAATTTTTAATTAAATGAATATGAAGAAACAAATGTTATTATTAGGAGCCACTTTGTTGGTAGCAAGTGGTTTATTTGCTCAGGAAAGCAAAGATGAGTTTAAACCTTCGGGTAAAGTAACTGGTGTTGTTTACTTTAACTATAATAGTCAGATAGGTGCTGATGAAAATCCTTCGGAATTTGAGTTGGAGCGTGCTTATTTTGGTTATAATTATAATATATCAAAGGAGTTGTCTACAAAAGTATTACTTGATATTGATAAGGATTTACAAGCAGTAGATGAAAATGGCAACGACGTAAATTTACGACGAAATGCATATTTTAAAAATGCGGCTATTTTTTATAAAAAGGACAATTTGAAAGTAGGTTTTGGTATTCAGAATACATTTTGTATGAAATATCAGGAGCAGATTTGGGGTCGTCGTTATATAACAAATGCATTAATAGATATGAATGGAATGTCAACCACGGCCGATCTTGGAGTTTCTGCTGAGTATGGTAATGATATGTTTTCTTTTGATTTAGCTTTGTTTAATGGCGAAACTTATAAAAAAATACAACATGATAATGCATATTTGTTATCAACCGGAGCAGCTGCATTTTTGTTAGATAAAAAAATAACATTACGTATTGTTAATGAGTATGTTGATAATGGTGTGGCTCAGAATCTTACTACTATGTTTGCGTCTTATGCTACAGATGTTTTTACCTTAGGTGCTGATTATAATATGCAATCGAATCATAAATTTAATGAAGGAAATGATAGATCGGGTTTTTCTGTATTTGGATTGTTTAATATAAATGAAAAATTTACTCTTTTGGGACGTTATGATGATTTGAGTTGGGATGCAATAAATCCGACTAATGATCCGTCAGAAGGTCTTAAATACATTATTGCAGGCGTTGAATATAAATTGCATAAAAGTGTTAGGGCTGCATTAAATTATAAGAGTATGGAAGATAAATACGATGGAGCAGAAACTAATAACTTTGTGTTTTTAAATTTAGAAGCCAAGTTTTAAATATCAATGATTTGTAAATATACAGGGTGTTCAGTTTGTGTACACCCTTTTTTTGTTAAATATACCCTTTGAGTTTGTAAATAATCAAACCAACCCATTCTTTAATAAGAGTCTCCCACGATGAAAAAGTGCCGGATGAAGGAACGATTATATCATTAATGTTTATAGGTTCAATAGACTTCATTGGATCGGCATTTAATGGTATTACATTTAATCCAACCTTTATAAAGCATGCTTTTGCACGGGGCATATGCCATGCCGAGGTAACTAAAATAATATTCGAGTTAAGGTTGTTCTCTTTAATTATGTTGCATGCTTCAAGTGCATTTTCACGAGTGTTTCTCGAAATTGAATCGATGAAAATGTTGAAATGAGTCATTTTTATATCTTTCAAATATCGGCTAATCACAGCGGATTCGGGTTTTTCTTTTATTAGCAAATTTGGCGAGCCTCCTGTTAGAATAAGGTTCTTTAGATTATTTTTTTGAATAAGTAATAGAGCCTGCATTAACCTGTCGCTACTTTGAAAAAAACGTAACCTGTCTGTTGTTGCATTATGTGCCGAATAACCACCTAAAACCACAACCGTTTGTGTTGAATCATTAATTATAGGCAGTGGTTTTATTTTTGGTTCCCAAGTAGAAATTGCAACTCTGAAAAAGAAAGGATTGCTAAAGAAAATAAGAAAAAAAAAGGCGATGTTGATAAAGGCTCTTTTTTTCCATAGTAGATATGCAATAAAAAAAATAACAGACCATATTAATGGAGAAAGAAAGTATACTAATATTTTTGATACTATATAAAACATACGCTTTTTTTTGGTGTGAATATAATATAATTGATCGTTTGATTTTAGATAAAGTATTTTGGAAAACATTAATTTTGTATCTATTTTCAATAAAATAACTAATAAAATGAATCTTAATCAGGTAATAAACGAACGCTATTCGGTGCGAAAATTTAAACCTCAAATGGTATCGGATGTGTTGTTAAAGCAGGTTGTTGAAGCCGGTCGAATGGCACCGTCGGCCTGTAATTTACAACCATGGGTTTTTGTGATAGTATTTGAAGCTGAGGTGTTAGAACAAATCCATAAGGCATATCCTCGCGAATGGTTTATTAAAACCAATCAGGTTATTGTTGTATGTGGTAATCATGAACAGTCGTGGAAGCGATCGTTTGATAATAAGGATCATTGCGACATTGATGTAGCTATTGCTATTGATCATATGACATTAAAAGCTACAGCATTAGGGTTGGGTACATGTTGGGTTTGTAATTTTAATTCAGAAATAATAAAAGACACACTAAATTTGCCGCATTGCATTGAGCCAATTGCTTTATTGCCAATTGGTTATCCTGATAGTGAGCCTACTGCCGAAAAGATTAGGAAGCCGTTCGATGATATTGTTTTTTTTAACAGGTATAAGTAAAAGGTGTTTCTTTTATAGGGTTTGTTAAATAATTACTTCAGGATTTATAATGTGAGGTACTTTTTTATTTTTGTAAAATTCAATTATGTTTAGAGCTGCTAAGGTAGCCATAGCATTGCGGGCTTCTACAGTGGCTGAGCCTATGTGTGGAAGAATGCAGACGTTTTCCATTTCCAGTAATGGGTTGTTAGCAAACATGGGTTCTGGATTTGTAACGTCCAGTCCTGCTCCCCATATTTTGCCTTGTTTTAAAGCTTCTATTAAATCTGCTTCGTTATGAACCGGTCCGCGAGCTGTGTTGATGAAGATTGCAGAGGGTTTCATTTTTTCAAATGCTTGTTTGTTAAATATGTCTTTTGTTTGACGGCTTAATGAACAATGAACTGAAATGACATCGCTTTGTGAAAGAAGCGTGTTAAAATCGACATATTTTGCGTTTAATTCTTCTTCGCCTTTTAAATTGCGTTCTAAGTCGTGATATAAGACGTTCATATTGTAAGCACCTTTGCATCGTTTGGACATTTCAACACCAATGCGTCCAAACCCAAAAACGCCGAGGGTTTTATTTTTGAGTTCGATACCAAGATTTCCGGTTGGTTTGAAAAATCCCCATTCTCCATTGATGATTTTTTTATGGTTGAAGAACATTTTACGTGAGGTGGCAATCATCAAACCAAAAGCAGTATCGGCAGTGGCATCGGTCATCGCACCGGGTGCATAGCCTACTGGTATTCCCAGTTTTGTTGCTTCGGCAATATCAATGTTATCGTAGCCAACAGCAAACTGAGAAACGATATCCAGATGCGAACATTCAGAAAAGAATTTTTTGTCGACCTTGTCCGAAACGGTACAGAAAAGAGCATTGTGATCTTTCGCTTTCTCAATTATTTCATCTTGAGTCATTGGACGGTCTTTGTCCCAAACGGTTACAGATAACCCAGCTTCTTTTAATAATTGAGTTGCAATTTCGGGGAATATTCGCGATAATAATACTCTCTTTTCCATATTCATTTTTTTGTACTATTTTTTCGTGTAATAGCTTTTTGGGCAGCTTTTACGATATCATTAACACTCATTTCGTAGTAATCAAGCAGTTCATCGGGCAAGCCAGAACTTGGGAATTTGTCGCGTAAGCCAATTCTTTCTATTGGTACAGGATAATTCTCGGCTGCGGTTTCCATAATAGCACTTCCCAAACCACCAATAATATTATGATCTTCGGCAGTAACAGCAGCTCCACAATCTTTCAATACTTTGGTTATGCCTTCTATATCGAGTGGTTTAACAGTGTGTACTTCTACAAGTGTAACTCCAATTCCTTTGTCTGATAAAATTTTGCTTGCTTTAATTAAACGAGGTAAAAGAACTCCATTACCAAATAATGCAATATCGTTGCCGTTTTTTTGCATGATGTTGATTTTGAACGGAATAAAAGGCGAGTTTTTTTCAAACACAACAGGGTCGCGACCACTGCCCAAGCGAATATAAACCGGGCCTGGAATTCCGGCAGCAGCAATGGTAGCCTGTCTTGCCTGATCTGCATCGGCAGGAACAAGTATGGTTATGTTAGCTATGGTGCGCAAAATGCCAATATCTTCGAAAAATTGGTGAGTAACACCTTCGCGTTCGCCGGCGGCAATACCCCCATTTACTCCAGCCATTTTTACATTCAGGTTTGGATAAGCAATGAACGTGCGTATTTGTTCACAGGCTCTCATGGTTATGAATCCTGCATAAGTGGCAAAGAAAGGAATAAGACCTTCAATTGCCAACCCGGCACTTGTGGCAGCGGCGTTTTGTTCGGCAATGCCAACCTCAACATATCTGTCGGGATATTTTTGAACAAAATCGGTTGCCCGCATAGCCAAAAGACTATCGGCGCAAACAAGCATTATTCTATCGTCTTTTTCGGCAAGGGTATCCAATCCCTGCATAAATCCTATTCGGGTACTATCTATTTTACTCAAGGTCTAATCCTCCTAATATTTCCATTGCTATTTGATGTTCTTCATCGGTTGGCACTCTCTTATGCCAGGCATTGTTTCCTTCCATGTACGGGATACCTTTTCCTTTTATTGTGCTTGCAATAAATATTATAGGCTGATCGGGAAGGGGAGGTGCTTGATTTGAAACAATCTCCATGCCTTCGCGCTCTTCTCTTGAAGCTCGGCCTCTTTTGGCTGCTTTTTCGAGGGCAAGTGTGATCTCTTTCATGTTATGTCCATCAAGATCCACAACATACCATCCAAAACCTTCCCATTTTTCACGAAGGGGGTAAAGATTACTAATTACATCAACTTTACCACCACTCTGAATGCCATTGTTGTCGATGATTGCAATCAAGTTGGTTAGTTTATATTTAGGGATAGTCATTGCGGCTTCCCATATAATACCTTCGTTTAATTCGCCATCGCCTGTAAGCACAAATACAAGGCAGTCATCGCCGCGACGACGGGCTGCTATTGCCATGCCACAACCTTGCGACAGGCCATGTCCTAGTGATCCCGAAGTTGCTTCAACTCCCGGAGTATCTTTAGGAACCGGATGGCCCTGAAGGCGAGAGCCTAGTGCCCGGAGGGTTTTAAGCTCTGCCGGATTGATATACCCTTTACGAGCCAAGGCTGCATATAAGGCCGGACAGGCATGACCTTTTGAGAGAATAAAGCGGTCTCGCTTATTCCATTTAGGATCATTTGAGTCCAATCGCATCACATCGAAATACAATGCAGTTAGGATATCTATGATTGACATGCATGGGCCGGGATGTCCATCACCGGCATGATATATACAATTGACCACATCTCTGCGCAATTGAGTTGCCATGGTGTTCAGACGAGTAATTCGTTCTGTCATTGTTGTATTGTTGTTTGATTTTTAAAGATATTGATTTTGAGGGTTTTGTAAAAAAAGTCTAATTTATTGTGTTAAAATATAACTATATATTGAATGGCTAAAGATAAAGAAAAATTTATTTCAAATGAAAAGGTTTACATTGTGAATATGTTTTTGAAAGCCTCATAAAATGATGTATATTAGCAATTTTTAAATAAGTATGGTGTGTATGATTTATTGTAAATTGATAACGTTTACAATGAATTAAACTAATTTTTTTTACGAAAAATATATGCAACATCAATAAATTAAACATTTTAAAAAAGTAATTAATGTTTTTTTGTGGTTGTTACATAATGAAAATATATTTGAGCTAAACTGGCATGGTTATTAAGCTCTTAAAAGAATATGTAAATATTGATTGATGTAAGTTTCATTTGATAAGGTATTTAAACGAATTATATGCTAATGATAAAGATTAAGGGTTTAAATGTTTTTTTGGTATTTTTTGTTTTGGTAACTATTTATGCTTGCAAACAAGAACCTGTAAGAGAAAAGATAGACTTTGATCAAAAATGGTTGTTTTCGTTGGGTGATGATTCATTAGCAATGAATTATAATTATGATGATTCTAATTGGAGAAAATTGAATCTGCCTCACGATTGGAGCATTGAAGGAGAGTTTTCGAATGATAATCCGTCAAAAACCGATGGTGGAGCACTGCCTACTGGTATAGGTTGGTATCGTAAGACTTTTGATGTCTGCAATGCAGATTTGTTGAAGCAAGTTTATATTGAGTTTGATGGAGTGTATCGAAATAGTGAAGTGTGGATTAATGGGCATTATTTAGGTAAAAGACCGTTTGGTTACATATCGTTCGAGTATAATCTGACCCCATATTTAAAAATTGGTAATAATGTCATTGCGGTA
This sequence comes from Marinilabiliaceae bacterium, assembly GCA_016933045.1. Classification (GTDB taxonomy): domain Bacteria; phylum Bacteroidota; class Bacteroidia; order Bacteroidales; family Marinilabiliaceae; genus JAFGBR01. The sequence goes on from JAFGBR010000035.1 coordinate 53,467, forward strand.
AAGGTTGACAATTCTTTACAGCCAAATTCGCGCTGGTATACCGGCTCTGGTATTTATCGTCATGTATGGTTGAAGAAAATGAATACAATTCATATAAAACATTGGGGAACATTTATTACAACATCAGTTCTGAGTGAGGAGATTGCAAAGGTGAAGTTAGATGTATCAATAAAAAATAGTGATAGTAAGAACAGTAAGCTACGGATTGTAACAGTCATTAAAAATAAGCAAGGTGAAGATGTTACCAAAGAAGAATCTGATGTTGTTGAAACGAATGATTCTAGTATAAAAATTTCTCAGTATTTCGATGTAGAAAAACCATTTTTGTGGTCACCTGAAAATCCATATTTATACAGTGTAGTTACGAGCGTATACGATAAAGATAAATTAGTCGACACATACGAAACTCCTTTGGGTATAAGGTATTTTAAATTTGACGCAAAGAAAGGATTTTTATTAAACGGAAAGCCTGTGAAACTAAACGGAGTTTGTCTTCATCATGATTTAGGTGCTCTAGGAGCGGCTGTTAATACCGCTGCTATGAAATATCGCTTAAAAATACTGAAAGATATGGGATGTAATGCTATTCGTATGGCTCACAATCCGCCTGCTCCTGAACTACTTGATTTGTGTGATCAAATGGGATTCATTGTTCAGGATGAAGCTTTCGATGTGTGGAAGAAGAAGAAAATGAAGTATGACTATAACATCGATTGGGATACAGAGCATGTGCGTGATTTGCAGGATATGGTTCTTCGCGACCGCAATCATCCTTCTGTTATGATGTGGAGCATTGGTAATGAGATAAGAGAGCAATTTGACAGTACAGGAATATTTATTACAAAAAAGTTGGTGGCAATTGTTAAAGGTTTAGATACTACTCGTCCTGTTACTTCGGCATTGACAGAGAATAATCCAGCGAAGAACTTTATTATTCAGTCTGATGCTTTGGATTTGATCGGCTTTAACTACAAGCAGGAGTTTTACGAGAAGTTTCAGGAAGTATATACGGGAAAAACTTTTCATGCATCAGAAACGATGTGCGCCGAAGCAACCCGGGGATTTTATCAAATGCCAAGTGACAGTATTATGCGTTGGCCAACTGCCTATAATGAACCTTTAATTGGAGCTAATGATGAGTGTATGGTATCTGCTTACGATCATGTTTCTGCTTATTGGGGATCAACACATGAGGAGACATGGAAGCTGGTGAAGAAATTTGATTTTGTATCGGGTATGTTTGTATGGACTGGTTTCGATTATTTGGGTGAACCAACGCCTTATCCATGGCCTGCTCGTAGTTCTTATTTTGGAATTATCGATTTGGCTGGTTTTCCCAAAGACTCATATTATATGTATCAAAGTGAGTGGACTAATAAGCCTGTTCTTCATCTTTTTCCGCATTGGAACTGGAAAGAGGGACAGATTATTGATGTTTGGGCTTATTATAATAATGCCGATGAGGTAGAATTATTTGTGAACGGAGAGTCTAAAGGTGTTAAAACTAAAAATGACAGCATCTTTCATGTGATGTGGCGTGTTATTTATCATCCAGGTTCTGTTAAGGCAGTATCACGAAAAGGTGGTAAGATTGTTTTAGTCAAAGAAATTTTCACTGCCGCTGATGCTTCTAAAATATCTTTATCATCCAATAAATTTGAAATGATGAAAGATGGAAAAGATATGGCATTTGTCACTGTTGATGTGATTGATGATAAAGGGAGTTTGGTTCCGAATGCTGATAATATGATTCATTTTGAAGTTATAGGTGGTGGTTTTATTGCCGGTGTTGATAATGGATATCAGGCAAGCATGGAACCTTTCAAAACTAATTACAGAAAAGCATTTCATGGCAAATGCATGGTGATGATACAATCGAATGGAAAAGCAGAAGATATTGTTATGAAAGCAACATCGAATAGCCTTCAATCATCAGAAATAAAAATAAAGACTAAATAAAAAATCAAAAGCTGGCGCGAGTTGCAAACTTGCGCCAGGTAGAGGGAGAAAGTTTCATCTAATATCTATTATCTAATTAATATATGATCTCAACCAATTTTCAGTTATTCGATTTTCTGGATTTTGATAAATCGTTGGATGGTTCAGAACGCTTGTGGCGTGCTTGTCGTCCTAATTCTATTACCATTGAAGAAGGTGATGCAATTATTCAAATACCTTTTCAGAAGCAAATTTGTAGCAGTGATATAGTTCCCGATCGGGAAGAACCTGCTAAAGTTTTTGAAATGAGGATTCGGGCTTATGGCAGTAAAACATTGCGTGTCGTAATATCACCAAATAAGGCAGTTTTTGAAGATTCTCCAATGTTAGAGTTGAGAAGTGATTTGAAGCAATCAAAATTATCCGTTCAGAAAAATGAAAATGAATGGTTGGTGATTGATGAAAAAGGAGTGACTCGCGCGAAATTCAATTTTACACCAATTGAAATTGATCATTGGAGCGACCTTTTACCTGTACCGGAAGAAACTATCAATGTGACTTTTTATCCCGATGGAGATAAGGCTGTAAAGATTAGTGCTTACGATCAGTTCTTTCCAGCTCGGCATGATGCTTTTGCATTGGCAACAGTAGAAAAAGATGGTGGATTTAATAGAAGTACTATGTCGTTTCATTGTAATCCTGATGAGGTATTTGTAGGAAGTGGAGAGCGATTCACTAAAATGGATTTATCGGGACAAACATTCTATTTGAAAAATCAGGATGGACAAGGAGTTAACAACCGACGTACCTATAAAAATATACCGTTTTACATTTCGAGTGCTATGTATGGAGCTTTCATGCATACATCGGCTTATGGTAAAATGTCGTTTGCCGATCATTCAAGCCGATCTGTTCAGTTGATGGTTGAGACTCCTGAATTGGATCTGTTCTTGTTTGGTGGCGATACGGTCGAAGAGATTTTATATGAATATCGTTCAATAACTGGATTTCCAACTATACCTCCATTGTGGAGTTATGGTGTTTGGATGAGCCGTATGACTTATTTTTCGGCAGATGAGGTGAATGAGATATGTGACCGGATGCGGACTGAAGATTATCCATGTGATGTGATACATTTGGATACAGGTTGGTTCCGTACAGACTGGTTATGTGAATGGATGTTCAACCCTGAACGATTTCCAGATCCTCCAAAATTTATTGCTGACCTGAAAGATAAAGGTTATCGTGTGAGTTTGTGGCAAATGCCATATATAGCTTCAAAAGCTGCTCAACACGATGAAGCAAAAGAGAATAAATACATGGCTCCATTGCATGAGTCTCGTCAACAGGGAGGTTCAAACTTTAGTGCTCTTGACTATGCCGGAACCATCGACTTTACTTATTCAAAGGCTGTAGAGTGGTATAAGCAATTGCTAAAGAATTTGTTAAATATGGGTGTGGTTTGCATCAAAACCGATTTTGGTGAAGACATTCACATGGAAGCCGATTATCATTCGATGAAACCAGAATTGCTGAACAATCTGTATGCATTGTTGTATCAGAAAGCTGCCTATGAGGTTACTAAAGAGGTAACAGGTGAAGGTATTGTTTGGGCTCGTGCCGGATGGGCTGGATGTCAGCGTTATCCATTGCACTGGGGCGGTGACTCAGCTTGCTCGTGGGATGGCATGGCAGGATCTCTTAAAGGTGGTTTACATATAGGACTTTCGGGATTTGCTTATTGGAGTCATGATGTGCCGGGATTCCATGGAGTGCCAAACTTTATGAATTCAGTCATTCCTGATGATTTGTATGTTCGCTGGACTCAGTTCGGGGTGTTTAGTTCGCATATTCGCTATCACGGTACATCAAAGCGTGAGCCTTACGAATACCCAAATATTTCAGATGTAGTTCGCAAATGGTGGAAGCTTCGGTATTTAATCATTCCTTATATTTTACAACAAAGTAAAAAAGCATCTCAATCGGGTTATCCATTGTTGAGAGCGCTGGTATTCCATCATCCCAAAGACAAGATGTGCTGGCATATCAGCGATCAATACTATTTTGGCGATGATTTCATGGTGGCGCCTGTTATTAATAGCGAGAATAAAAGGGATGTCTATTTGCCTGAAGGATCATGGATCAATCTGTTCGATGGTAGTGAAGCCGAAGGCAGTAAATGGCTGTACGATTACGAGACTGCAATAGATGAGATGCCTGTGTGGGTGAAAAAGGATGCAATTATTCCTATTTATCCTGATCATGTGAATTGTACTAATGACATGGATATGAATAAAGTAGTGAATTTGAAAATTGATTGTGGTTTTAAGTCTATATGGGAATATTTGAACCACTAAGGCAAAAAATAATGAATAGAATAAAATAAAAAATACACACCCCTAACCCCTCTAAAGAGGGGTTAGGTAAAATGTTAAACTCCCCTCTTGAGAGGGGCCGGGGGTGTGTTCTAATTACTAAATTATAGCTACTCAATACTATTAATATGAAAACCTGGAAAGATAATTTCGACGAATCGAAAAAAAGATATATCAACTGGTGGAACCAAAAAGGAATGATCATCAGTATGTGGGAGCATCTCGAAAAGGAAGGAGCGCCTTATGAGCAGATTGCAACACCTGCAAAAGCAAAAGATATGCATCAGTTTTGGTTTGATCCCCAATGGCGGGCTCAAAATTTACATCATCAATTGAGTAAGAGTTCTTTTAAAGCAGATATCTTACCAGTTGCAAATACTCATCTTGGACCGGGTTCTCTTTCTGCTGTGTTAGGTGCTGAATTGGATGGTGGAGAAGATACTATTTGGATCAAGCATTGTGATGATTTAGGAGATGAGATCATCTTTGATGAAAACAATAAATGGTGGAAACTACATCTGGATTTATTAAAGGCTTGTCGAAAAAATGCAGATGGCCGTTATCTGGTAGGTTGCCCTGACCTGATTGAAGGATTAGATACGCTTGCAGGTTTGAAAGGTCCCGAAGCGATTTTAATGGATATGATGATGCGTCCCGAAGTGGTTGAAGAACAACTTCAAAAAGTTAACGACATTTATTTTAAAGTGTTTGATCGAATCTATGATATTATTAATGTTGATGGTGAAATGGCATTCTGTTATTTCTCTATTTGGGGACCGGGCAAAGTGTCGAAGTTGCAGTCCGATATTTCCATCATGTTTTCAGAGGAGGATTTTAGACGTTTTGCTCAGCCCTATTTAAGAGAGCAATGTCAGAAAATTGATTACACACTTTATCATCTCGATGGGGTTGATGCTATAAGGCATCTGGATGCTATTTTGGAAATTAAAGAACTGAATGCCATTCAGTGGACTCCGGGTGTTGGTGAACCTCAAGGTGGAGATCCCAGATGGTACGATTTGTACAATAAGATATTAGATAATGGAAAATCAATTATGGCCAATTGGGTTACATTGGATGAATTGGAGCCACTACTTGACAATGTTGGGACAGATGGATTACATATTAATATAGATTTTAAATCGGAAAAAGATATTGACACAGCAATGAAAATTGCTCAAAAATATGGGTGGTAAGGAATTAGTTGAACTGTTGATATGTTGAATTGTTTATAAGCAAACTCTTCAATTCCCCTATCGAGAGGGGGTAGGGGTGTTAAACAATAAAATAATCAATAAAGTATGTTAAAACTAGGCATATTAGGATTAGGAGAGGGGCGCAGTACAATGTCGGCAGCACTAAAAAGTGATAAGCTCGAATTGAAAATGGCGTGCGATATGAATGAGGCATTGTGTAAGCAACGAGCAAAGGAGTTCGATTTTCATCATTTCACAACCAGTTATCAGGAGATGTTGGATGATTCTGGTATTGATATCATTGGTATTTACACGCCCGATCATTTGCATGCCCAACATATCAAACTTGCTTTTGAATATGGAAAACATGTGGTTTGTACCAAGCCTTTGATTGATGATTTGTCGGTAGCTAATGAGTTACTCGATTTAAGTAATAAAACAGGAAAGAAGCTTTTTGTTGGTCAGAGCTCAAGGTTTTTTGAACCAATGAAAAGGCAGCGAAGTGATTTTGAAAAAGGTTTGATTGGAGATTTAGTGACTGTCGAAGCTTATTATCATGCCGATCACCGTTGGTTTTTAGGTAAAGGATGGTCGTTGCAAGATTCGTTCAAATGGTTGTATGGAGGATTAAGTCACCCTGTTGATTTAGTTCGCTGGTATTTGCCCGATTTGGAAGAGGTGATGGGATATGGAATGCTCAGTTCGAATGGGAAAAAAGGTGGATTGAAAAACGAAGATACCATGCATTTCATTTTTAAAGCGAAAGATGGAAGAATAGCCTGGGTGAGTGGCGCATATTCTGGCCCTGTTCAGCCACAAACAAGAGACTCTGAGATGAGTTGTGTTTTGCGAGGAACAGAAGGTTGCAGTCAGGGTGATTATATGGATTTACGATATGCCATCACAACAAATACAGGAGAGGAGCAAATAATCACTTTCGATCATAAGTTGAAACACTATTTTCGTTTCGAAGGCAAATCGCATCACGCAGGAGAGTATCAGAATTATCTTGAGTATTTTGTTGATTGTATTGAAAATGGCAAAACAGCTTACCCCGACTTGAAAGAAGGAATCAATACAGTAGTGGTTATGCAGGCAATGGATCGATCGTTACAAACTGGGAAACCCGAAAAAATAGAATTTATTACTTAGTATAACTCAAACCAAATCATGGAAAATATCTATTCGTATTTACAACCAATCGACTTTATTATTGTTATCGCTTACCTCATTGTTTTGATAGCCATTGGCTATTGGGTAAGCTTTGTGAAAAACAAGAACCAAAACGAAAACCTTTTTTTGGCCGGTCACTCATTAGGATGGAAAAGTATTGGTTTTACCATGTGGGGAACTAATGTTGGGCCATCGATGCTGATTGCATCTGCTAGTATAGGATACACAACCGGTGTAGTTGCCGGTAATTTTGGTTGGTATGCATTTCCTTTCATCTTTTTATTGGCAGTTGTTTTTGCTCCACGCTATTTGGGAGCGAAAGTTCAAACGTTGCCTGAATTCATGGGAAAACGTTTCGGAGAAGGAACTCGCAATATTTTAGCTTGGTATAGTATTGTTACTATATTGATCTCATGGTTGGCACTGACATTGTTCGCCGGAGGAATCTTGGTTGGACAGATACTTGATTTACCATTATGGTTGTCGGTCATTATTTTGGTTGCCATCTCTGCCTTTTTTGCTATTGCCGGAGGATTGAAAGCCATCGCCTATACCAATGTTTTTCAAATGTTATTATTAATAATTGTATCAGCCATATTAACTATTGTAGGAGTAAACAAGGCTGGAGGAATCATGGAAGTATTTCATAGTACCCCAGGTGAGTATTGGAACCTTTTATTGCCAATGGATGATGCAAGTTATCCCTGGTTGGCAATTGGATTAGGATACCCTGTAATGGGAGTATGGTTTTGGTGTACCGACCAGTCGATGGTGCAATCGGTTTTGGGGGCAAAGAGTTTAAAGACTGGTCAGTTGGGGGCAAATTTTACAGGTTGGTTAAAGATATTGGATGTGGCATTGTTTATCATTCCTGGTATTGTATGTTATGTGTTATTCCCCAATTTGGAAAATCCCGATGAAGCATACATGACTATGGTCACACGCCTGTTTCCTGCCGGGATGACGGGGTTAATCATGGCGGTGTTGATTGCTGCTTTGGTAAGTACTATTGATTCAGCGTTGAACTCATTGAGTACTGTGTTTACTATGGATATCTACCTGAAAAAGCACAAACCAAATGCAACACCTAAAGAAACTATAAAAATAGGTCGGATGGTTACCTTTTTTGGGGCTGTGATTGCTATTGCATTAACTATGGCCATTGACAGCATAAAAGGCTTGAATCTGTTTGATGTATTTCAGGCTGTATTAGGATTTATTGCGCCTCCAATGTCTGTTGTTTTCTTGTTTGGAGTGTTGTGGAAAAAGACGACTACTAGAGCTGCAAATACAGTGTTGGTTGGAGGAACTGTATTTAGTTTAGGTACAGGATTAGTCTATTTTATTACTAAGGAGACAGTGAACTGGCCACATTTCTTATTGTTGTCGTTTTACATATTTGTGCTGTTGTCAGTCATCGCATTTGTAGTGACAATTTTCGATCAGAAATCAGAGCCTAAACACGAAAATTTATTGGAAAAAATAACTCTCGAAAAAATCGATAAAAAAGTGTTGATTCCATGGATTGCTTTGATTGTTGTTATGGTATCACTCTATATTATATTTAACGGACATTAATTGTCACATTGATGTATTGTTTTGTAATTGATAAAAATGCTAATATGAAACGATTTTTTAGTCAGTTATTTTTAATAATACTATTGGTAGTATCATTAGAAGCACAGACAGTAACCGGTGAACCTGCCGGAATTCCCCGAGAGCCTCAAATTTATCAAACTGAACCATGGGAAGACCCATTGGTTACAAGTATAAATCGTGACAGAGCAAGAGCAACTGCTTATTCCTATCAATCGGTTGAAGATGCTTTGAATGGAGACAGAAATAAATCGCGATTGCTTATGCTTAATGGGGAGTGGGATTTTTATTTTGCTATAAACCCTGATGATGCCCCTAGCGATTTTTATAAGAAACGGGTAAAAGGTTGGCGCACAATTGAGGTGCCGTCAAACTGGGAGACGAAAGGATACGATATACCTATTTATAAAAGTGCTGTTTATCCGTTTCGTCCGGTTAATCCACCTTATGTTCCCCGCGACTACAATGCGGTAGGGTCATATCAACGCACGTTTAAAGTGCCTGACGATTGGAATGGGATGAATATTACACTTCATTTTGGAGGTGTTAGTTCTGCGTTTAAGGTTTGGATAAATGGGAAGTTTTTAGGCTATGGCGAGGATAGTTGTTTGCCATCGGAATTTAATGTGACTCCATATTTGAAAAAGGGAGATAATATTGTTTCAGTTCAGGTTATTCGCTGGAGCGATGCTGCTTATCTCGAAGATCAGGATCACTGGCGTATGAGTGGTATTCAGCGTGAAGTATTTTTAATGGCCGAACCAAAACTGCGATTGGTTGATTTTTTTGTACAGGCTAAGTTGGATAAAGATTATAAAGATGCCACATTGAGTATTCGTCCACGTTTCGATAATTATACAGGCGATACAATTAAAGGATACATATTAAAGGCTCAGTTGTACGATGTTGATAACAAAGAGGTACTTGATTCAGCCTTGCAAATAAAAGTTGAAAAATCCATTAATGAATCTTATCCGCGATTGGATAATGTGAAGTTTGGTATGCTTGAAACAAAAATTAAGAATCCAAAAAAATGGAGCGATGAGGTGCCAAACCTTTATACATTGGTTCTTTCGGTTTTAGATTCAAATGGAAACTTATTGGAAGCAAAAAGTTGTAAGGTAGGTTTCAGAAGTATCGGTTTTGATCCAGAAACGAAGAAGTTACTTATAAACGGAAAAGAAACATATTTGTATGGCGTGAACCGTCACGATCATGATCCAATAAAAGGAAAAGCTCTTTCGGGGGAAGATATTTATAAAGATGTTGTTACTATAAAACAATTTAATTTCAATTGTATTCGTACCAGTCACTATCCTAACGATCCTTATTTCTACGATTTGTGCGATGAGATGGGTATTTTAGTGATGGACGAAGCCAACCACGAAACGCACGGCATAGGCGGGCAGTTAAGTAACGATCCAAAGTGGACACATGCTATTATGGAGCGTGTCACACGAATGGTAGAACGCGATAAGAATCATCCAAGTATCATCTTTTGGAGTTTAGGAAATGAAGCCGGGAGTGGGCCTGCATGTGCAGCTATGGCAGGATGGATTCACGATTTTGATATTACTCGCCCTGTTCATTACGAACCGGCTCAGGGTAGTCCTCGAGTTGAGGGGTATATTGATATGACGGGTCGCCCCAATACAGGTCGACTTCAAAATCCTGTTGATCAGTATTATGTCGATGTGGTTAGCCGTTTTTACCCGTCAATACCATTTATTTACGATATGCTTAATCAGCCAGGTGATGATCGTCCAATTTTGTTTGTCGAATATTCGCACAGTATGGGTAACTCAACCGGTAACATGAAAGAGTTGTGGGATGTTTTTCGTTCAAATCCGCGTTTCATTGGAGGATGTATTTGGGATTTTAAAGATCAGGGATTGCTGAAAAAAGATGAGAATGGAACGGAGTTTTATGCTTATGGTGGCGATTATGGTGAAAAATTTCACGATGGTAATTTCTGTATTAATGGTATTGCAGCTTCTGATGGACGACCTAAAGGAGCTATGTTTGAATGTAAGCACGTTTATCAGCCAATAGAATGTGAATTAATTGATAAGGATTCTGCTATTGTGAAGATAAAAAACAGAAGTGCGGTTCTTAATTGTAATGTCTACGATATTGAGTTAACTTTACTCTATAATGGGGCAGAAGAGGTAAAAAAGATGCTTCCTGCAATCAATCTTGAAGCCGCATCTGAAACAACAATTGATTTAAAACACTACATACCAGAGCTTAAGTCTGACGATGAGTATTTGGCAAAACTCTCCTTTCAACTAAAAGAAGATAAAAAGTGGGCAAAAAAAGGTTTCGAAGTTGCTACCAATCAGTTTGCATTAACGGGAATGGCTGATAGAGGAATGATGTTTCAAGATTCATATGGTGACAATTTTGAGATTGCAGAGACAGATTCTGATTGGATTATTTATGGAAAAAATCTGCAGTTAAAATTCTCCAAGGAAAGCGGTGCATTGTATAATATGAACACATGGATTGACACGACTAAGTTCCATAAACCAATTTCTGATAAAATCAAAAGAATGCTTCCTTATTTAAAGGAGGTGGATACACTTATCAATTATTCATTATTACCAAACTTTTCCCGACCACTGACTGATAATGACAAAAAAGGTTGGAAACCTCATGTAAAACTGAAAGAGTGGTATCAGTCTGAGTTGAAGTTAAAGTCGATGAAGTGTGAACGATTAGATGATAAGTATAAGACTCTAGTTGTTAAAAGTTCATACGACTTGATTGAAGGTAAAGCTCAGGTTGATGTTTGTTATACAGTTATCCCCGAAGGACTCTTAGACTCCAATGGAGCTGTTAGAGTCGATTTTAAACTTCACGTGAAAGACTCGCTGCCAAACATACCTAAAGTAGGGATGTCGTGTGGTATCAACGATAATTTAAGACATATACAATGGTATGGTAAAGGCCCTTGGGAAAACTACGCTGATAAATGCTCAGGTGCTGAGGTTGGAATTTATCATTTGCCTATCGATCAATTTATGGAACCTTATGTAATGCCACAAGAGAATGGTAATAGAACGGGAGTGCGTTGGATGTATCTGTCAAACGGTATTTCAGGAGTTCAAATAGTAGCCGATAGCCTTTTAAGTATGAGCGTTTGGCCATATACTTCAGAAATGATTCAGGATGCACAACATACCAATGAGTTGAAAGAGTCTGGGTACTTAACTCTGAATATTGATATGAAGCAGATGGGAGTGGGAGGTAATGATAGTTGGAGTCCGGTTGCTGCGCCGTTAGAACAATATCAAATAAAAGCTCAGGATTATACCTACTCGTTTTGGATTCTTCCTTTAGGTAGATCTCTGGTTGATAAATCTCAAATTGTAACAAAAATTAAAAAATAATGAAGTCGAGTTTATTTTTATTATCGTTGCTTGTCATATTAAGTTATTCAACAAATATCTTTTCTCAACAAAAAGCATTAGTCAATACCTCAAAAAGTCTTTATGCTAAGCTGGTCTCAGTTGATGTGGACGCTGTTCAATGGACTGGAGGGTTTTGGGGGCGTTGGTTCGAAGTGAGTAAAGATACTATGGCCATGAACATGCTAAATTTGTACGAGAACGACAGTGTATGTCATGGTTTTTGTAATTTCGAAATAGCTGCCGGACATAAAAAAGGAGAACATGCCGGAGCGCCATTTCACGATGGTGACTTTTATAAAACGCTTGAGGCAATTATTTCGGTTTATGCTCAAACTAAAAGTAAGCGTCTGTATAATGAGCTTGAACGTGTTATTAAGGTGATAGGAGAGGCTCAACGCGATGATGGTTATATTCACACGCCAACCATCATCAATCATCGAAATAATCCCGGAGTTACAAAAGAATTTGAAGATCGGATGAACTTCGAAACATACAACATGGGGCATTTGATGACTGCTGCCTGTTTGCATTACAGGGTAACCGATCAGACTAACTTTTTAGACATTGCAAAGAAAGCTACCGGCTTTTTGGTTCGATATCATAAGAATGCTTCAGCAGAGCAAGCACGTAATGCTATTTGTCCGTCGCACTACATGGGTGTAGTTGAGATGTATCGAACAACTGGCAATAATGAGTATTTAGCTTTAGCTAAAGAAATGATTGACATCCGCGGATTGATTGATAATGGAACTGACCATAATCAGGATCGAATTCCATTTCGTCAGCAACGTGAGGCTGTTGGTCATGCTGTTCGCGCTAACTATCTTTATGCCGGGGTGGCCGATTTGTATGCCGAGACAGGTGAAGACTCTCTGATGATTGCCTTGGCAAGTATTTGGAGTGATGTAGTGACTAAGAAACTGTATATAACCGGTGCGTGTGGAGCATTGTACGATGGCGTATCGCCCAATGGTACAACTTACGATCAGCCTTGTATACAACAAGTGCATCAGGCGTATGGACAGGCCTATCAGTTACCCAATATTTCTGCACATAACGAAACCTGTGCCAACATTGGAAATGTACTTTGGAATTACCGTATGTTACTGGCTACCGGCGATACTCGTTATGCCGATGTTTTGGAGTTATCGTTATACAACAGTGTGCTGTCGGGTACCGATTTGGGTGGAACTAAATTTAATTATACCAATCCTCTTAGGGTTGATCATTCGCTTCCTTTTGAGTATCGATGGAAGAAAGAGCGGGAAGAATATATTGCATGGTCGAATTGCTGTCCCCCAAATGTAGTACGTACTGTAGCTGAGACTCACAATTATGCTTATGCTTTAACTAAAACCGGTGTAGTTGTTAATATTTATGGTGGTAATGTTCTGAAAACAAAAATTGCTGATGGATCTTATATTTCGTTGAAACAGGAGACCAATTATCCGTGGGATGGTAATATTAAGTTAATATTTGAAAAAGCAGGAAAAAAGCCTTTCGATATTGGGTTACGTATTCCTGGATGGGTTAATAAGGAAGTAATATTAACTGTTAATGGGCAACCGGTTGATGTTGAAATTGAAACCGGCAGTTATGCTACTATTACTCGTAAATGGAAAAAGGATGATGTTATTGAGTTGATATTGCCGATGGAAGTAAAGTTAATGATGGCCAATAGGTTGGTTGAAGAGACTCATAACCAGATTGCTGTGAAACGTGGCCCTATTGTATACTGTTTAGAATCGATCGATATGGATGAGATGAGTATTTTTGATGTAATTATTCCATCCGATATACAATTAAAACCGTCGGAGATTGAAATTGCAGGAGCTAAACTTATGGCCTTGCAAGGTAGTGCATTGTATAATGAAACTATTGATTCGACTACCGAATTGTACCAACAGTTAAAAACGAAATCGAAGTTACATTCAGTGAATATCAGGCTTATACCTTATTTTGCATGGGGAAACAGGGGAACATCGGAGATGACTGTTTGGATACCGGTTAGGAGAGAGTGATTATTATTTTTTTTTATGAAATAATAAATTATTTTCGGGCATATGTCGATTTAATTGTGCAGTAACTGAAAGGCACTTCAGATTGAGATGCTGTCCGGGTACAGCTTTTTTACCAAATCCTGTTTCAATGTGGTTTTACGTAATGTTATAAGCGTTTGGATTAAGCGGTTAATACAATGCAAAAAACCCTGGAATTGGACTTGATTGCAGGTGATAATCGAGTATGTTGAGCATAATTTTTCAATTATACCTTTGGCAGATAGCGGAGTTAAGATATGGAAAATAAGAAAAAGTATAAAAACTTTAAAAACCGGAAGTATTCTTGAAAATTGTGAGGTCAAATAAATTAAGTTTTTAAATTTGGTCTGTGGGAAAAAAA
>JAFGBR010000036.1 GCA_016933045.1 Marinilabiliaceae bacterium
AAAAAAGTCCTACAACTTATTGAAATTGTAGGACTTGTCTTTTTTCTGTCTTTTGTTGACATTTTGACCAGCGGAGAGAGGGGGATTCGAACCCCCGAAACCCTTTTGGGGTTTACTCGCTTTCCAGGCGGGCCAGTTCAACCACTCCTGCATCTCTCCGAAAAAAAACGGTTAAAATAAAAATGCACGGGAGGAGCGACTCGAACGCCCGACACCTGGTTTTGGAGACCAGTGCTCTACCAACTGAGCTACACCCGTGTGTTTACTTGTAATTTAGCTGTTTACTTGCGAACACAAAAATAGAATATTATTTAATAATTCAAGTGTTTCAACATTAAAAATGAATTTGAAAATAGTAGTTGCCTGACTTATAGGTAAATTAAATTGCAAAAAAATAATAACTTAACAGATGTTATAATTCGCAATATGTATCATCATTGGTTAAATTTTTACAAGGATATCGCCATGTTAAGTTGTTTCCTTCAATTAACTCATCAGTAATATCAGGTCCCCATGTGCCGGCTGGGTAACCATGTACTTTTATGTCCGGATTGTTTTTCCATGCTTTTAGTATAGGATCGACAAAAGTCCAGGCAGCCTCCACTGCATCTCCCCGATGATATAAGGTGCTGTCGCCCAGCATACAATCGAGCAGTAATCGTTCGTAAGCACTTGGCAGGTAGGTGTCCGACAACTCGGTATAATGAAAATCCATATTAACTTCCTGTACTTTAAAACCTGCACCCGGTTCTTTCATTCCAAATTTTAATAATAAACCCTCATCGGGTTGTATTCGAATAACTAATTTGTTGTACTGTCCTGTAATTGTTTTGTCAGATGCAAATAAATGATGTGGGGTCGGTTTAAAATATATAACAATTTCAGTAACTCGTGTTGGTAACATTTTACCTGTTCTTATGTAAAACGGAACACCAGCCCAACGCCAGTTATCAATGAAAAATTTTAAAGCAACAAATGTTTCTGTTCGTGAGTCGGGATCAACACCTTGTTCGTTTCGATATCCGGGAATTAATTTTCCTTTTATTACCGATTCAGTATATTGTCCTCTAATAACAAAGTTTTCTACTTCATTTTCTTTTATTGGTCGTATTGATTGAAATACTTTTACAATTTCATTTCTAATGTTAATACTATCAATAATAACAGGAGGTTCCATTGCAATAAGACCAGCTAATAGTAATAAATGGTTTTGAACCATATCTCGTAGAGCCCCCGATCCTTCGTAATAACCTCCGCGATTTCCAACACCAATATTTTCAGATGATGTTACTTCGATATGATGAATGTAATTTCGATTCCATAGAGGTTCGAAAATGCCATTTGAAAAACGTGTTACCAGTAAGTTTTGAACAGTTTCCTTACCCAAATAATGATCAATACGATAAATTTGTTCTTCGTTAAAATGATTTTGTAAAGCTTTATTAAGGTGTTTTGCAGTTTCTAAATCATAACCAAACGGTTTTTCAATTATTAGCCGTTTAAAACCATTCGATTCGTTATTTAAGCCATTCCCCGATAAGTATTTTGGAATAATCTCGTACATCGATGGCGGTGTAGCTAGATAATAGATAAAATTTTCTTTTGTGTTTTGAGTACTATTTAGTTTAAACAATTCATTTTTTAAATTTTTGTAATCATCTTGGTTTAAGGTGTTAAATGTATAATAGAAAAGTAAATCGGCGAATTTATTGATGGTTTCTAATGGTGTATTTTTAAATGAAGAAAAAAGTTTAATTCCTTCAATCATTTTTTTTCGGAATTCATCATTTGAAATATGTGTTCGTCCTAATCCTAAAACTGCAAAATTATCAGGAAGTAAATTTTGTAAAAATAAGTCGAATACAGCAGGTACTAGTTTTCTGTACGTTAAATCGCCCGATGCACCGAAAATTACTAAAATATGATCTTTAGGTTTTATCATAGTAAAATTGATTTTCAATGGTATTTTTTCGTATATTAAAAATATCAGTTTGTTTTTTTAATAACTGTTTTTAAAGGTTTTTGTTCCGTGAAAAATAATGTTTTGAATCTCCCCATTGTCCTAAAACAACCTTTTTACCAGCCATTTCAATTCTAATATTAATGCAATTAGTGCAATCATTTGCACTTTCGTCAATGCAAGGTTTGTTTTCGTATAGCAAATAATCTTTTCGATGATTTGTTGGTGTTATATTAGGCATTATAATGTTGGCACCGTTTTTTAGTGCTTTTTCTCTGCCTAATGGGTCAATTGCTTGTAATGCAGTAGAGGCAACAATATTAATGTTGGGCATTAAAATACGCAATGTGGCAATCATGTTTATTGCTACCTCTAATCGTCGCGATAAAGGCCATAACTTATTTTTATATTTATATAATGGAGTATGTTCGTGTTCAATGTAAGGTCCCATTCCAACCATATCGACATCGAAATTTTTCATAAAAATTAAATCATCGGCCAAATCTTCATAAGTTTGAAAAGGCAGGCCAATCATTACCCCGGTACCTGTTTGGTATCCTACTTTTTGAAGCGATTGTAAGCACGAAATTCTTTTCTCAAAGCTGTGATTATCATCGAACGGATGAATGGTATTATATAATGTTTTATTTGATGTTTCAATTCTAAGTAAATATCGGTGGGCTCCGCAATTATACCAATATTGATAGGTATCTTCGGTTTGTTCACCTAAAGATATAGTTATACCTAATTGACCATTTGATAACGATTTTATCGATTTTAATAATTTTCCTATTCGTCCGATAAATGCAGGATTTGTTTGTTCTCCCGATTGCAAAACCAATGAACCATACTGGCTTTTATATGCAAATTTAGCAGCATCTAAAATTTCACTATCACTTAAATTGTATCGTTCAGTTTTTTTATTGCTTTTGCGAATGCCACAATAAAAACAATCTTTTGAACAAATGTTTGAAAATTCAACTAAGCCTCTGTAATACACATTGTTACCAATGGTTTTGCCAGCTACCAGTTGAGCCTTTTTTAATAAAATATTTCTATTTTCTCCTTCGAGAGATATAAGTGTAACCAAATCATCTTTCGAAAGAGTTGTTTTTTCTAATATTATTTCAATCTCGTTCACTCTTTTGATAAATTATTTCGTTTGCAAAATTAAGTAAATTAAGCTCTTTTTTACCTGAAAAACATTTTTCATATTTAGAATGAGTGTAATTTATTTCTCAAGTTTGTATTTTTCCTTTAAAACAACCATCTTTGAATTTAGGAAAATGAACAACCACTTCGGAAAATTGAACACTATTCGCTGTTCATAACAAAAAATTATTTAATTTTTTATATTATTATTTGTCATTTTGCATGACAAATAAATATGTATTGGGCAAATAAGAAGTTTTCGAAAATAGTATGATATGAAAAAAACAGGGATTTTTTATGGACCTGCCAAAGGTAGTGTAGCAAAAGTAGCAGAAATAATATCAAACAAATTTGGGAAAGAGAATTGTGATCTTGTTTTGGTTAAAGAATCATCGGTTAATGATTTAACTAAATACGACAATATTATTTTAGGTATTTCAACTATAGGAAAAGCTAATTGGAACAGTTATCATAAAGATACTGATTGGGATTTTTTTATTAATGAACTTGATAAAACCGATTGGAGTAAAAAAAATGTAGCCATTTATGGTCTGGGAGATCAATTTTCATATCCTGATAATTTTGTTGATGGCATTGGTTGGATTTATGAAAGACTTCAGAAAGTAAATGCAAAAATTGTTGGTTTATGTGAAACTGATGGTTATGAATTTACTGATTCTGAAGGTGTAAAAGATGGTAAATTTTTAGGGTTGCCAATAGATGAGGACAATCAGCCTGAGTTAACAGAAATGAGAGTTAGTAAATGGATTGATCAACTTAAAAAAGAGGGTTTTTAATGGGAAAAATTAGAGGGGCAATTGTTGTAGATACGGCAAAATGCAAAGGTTGTTCGTTATGTGTTGAGGCGTGTCCGACAAAAGTTATTGAATTATCGCGCGAAGTGAATGCAAAAGGCTTTCATTTTGCTTATATGGCTCAACCACAGGAGTGTACAGGATGTACTAATTGTGCAACGGTTTGTCCGGATAGCTGTATAACAGTTTATCGTTTGAAACCCTAAAGTACTTCATTCACAAATTATTTAGATTAGAATGGGAGAAGATATAAAATTAATGAAAGGTAATGAAGCCATTGCCGAAGCTGCAATACGTATAGGTGTTGATGGATATTTTGGTTATCCTATTACACCACAATCGGAGGTTATGGAAACATTAATGGCTAAACAGCCTTGGGACACTACCGGTATGGTTGTTTTGCAGGCCGAGAGTGAAATAGCATCAATCAATATGTTATACGGAGGTGGAGGATGTGGTAAAAAAGTAATGACATCATCATCGAGCCCCGGAATAAGTTTAATGCAGGAAGGATTAACATACTTAGCCGGTGCAGAAGTGCCTTGTTTGGTTGTTAATGTTGTACGTGGAGGTCCCGGATTGGGAACTATTCAGCCTGCGCAGTCTGACTATTTTCAGGCTGTTAAAGGAGGTGGTCATGGCGATTATAGTTTAATTGTATTAGCACCTGCATCGGTTCAGGAGATGGCCGATCATGTTAAATTAGGGTTCGATTTAGCTTTTAAGTATCGAAACCCGGTTATGATTTTATCAGATGGTGTTATTGGGCAAATGATGGAAAAAGTTGTTCTTCCATCTGCTAAAAGCAGATGGACAGAAGAAGAGATTAAAGAGCTTAACCCATGGGCTACATTAGGAAAACCAAAAACAAGAGAACGAAATGTAATAACATCGTTAAAGCTTCAGTCGGATGAGATGGAGGAACATAATCATAAACTTCAGGCAAAATACCAAAGAATGAAAGAGGAAGAAGTATTGTTTGAAGAATTTAATTGTGCTGATGCGCAATATCTTATTGTTGCTTACGGATCTAGTTCGCGTGTTTGTCAAAAAACAGTTGAAATAGCCCGTGATAAAGGAATTAAACTAGGATTATTACGCCCAATCACATTATTCCCTTTTCCTTCGGATAGAATATATGAACTGGCTCAGCAGGTTAAAGGAATATTGTCGGTAGAAATGAGTGCAGGGCAAATGGTTGAAGATGTTAGATTATCTGTAAATGGTAAAGTTCCTGTTTATCATTATGGCAGGCTGGGAGGTATGGTTCCTTCGCCAAGTGAAGTTTTAAAGGCAGTTGATGAAAAATTAATTGGAGGATAGCAAGTGTTGGAAATAAATGATATAATAAAACCCGAAAATCTGGTTTACGGAAAAACTCCTGTTTTAACAGATTCTGTTATGCATTATTGTCCAGGTTGTAGTCATGGTGTTGTGCATAAAATTTTGGCTCAGGTAATTGAAGAAATGGGTATTCAGGAACAAACTATTGGTGTAGCTCCTGTTGGTTGTGCTGTTTTTGCTTATAACTATATAGATATAGACTGGCATGAGGCAGCACATGGCAGAGCCCCGGCTGTTGCAACAGGAATAAAACGTTTGTTGCCTGAAAAGATGGTTTTTACCTATCAGGGTGATGGTGATTTGGCAGCAATAGGAACAGCAGAAACTATTCATGCCTGTAACAGGGGAGAGAATATAGTTATTATTTTTATTAATAATGGTATTTATGGTATGACTGGAGGACAAATGGCACCAACTACTATTGAAGGGATGCCGGCATCAACATGTCCTTTTGGAAGAACACCCGAAAGAGATGGTTACCCTCTTAAAATGTCTGAGATATTAGCAACACTTCCGGGTACTTGTTATGTTACAAGGCAAGCAGTTCATACAGCTGCTCATGTTCGAAAAACAAAAAAGGCATTGGTTAAAGCATTTGAAAACCAGAAAATGAGAAAAGGAACATCTATTGTTGAAGTTGTGTCTACCTGTAGTTCGGGATGGAAAATGACACCAGTGAATGCAAACAAGTGGATGGTTGATAATATGTTTCCTTTTTATAAGTTGGGTGATTTAAAAAATGAGTAAAATCAGACTTCATTGAAAACAAATATAGACATACATGAAAGAAGAGATAATTATAGCAGGTTTTGGAGGACAGGGAGTGCTTTCGATGGGAAAGATATTAGCCTATTCGGGTATTATGCAAAATCTGGAAGTTTCGTGGATGCCTTCTTATGGGCCTGAAATGCGAGGTGGAACTGCCAATGTTACGGTTATTTTAAGTGATACACGTATAAGTTCGCCAATTTTACACGAGTATGATACTGCTATTATTTTAAACCAACAATCGCTCGATAAGTTTGAGCAACAAATTAAACCCGGCGGATGTTTGATTTACGATAGTAATGGCATCACACATCATCCTACACGTAAAGATATTAATGTTTATAGGGTTGATGCTGCTGAAGAGGCTGTTAAAATGAATTCGACAAAGACTTTTAATATGATTGTGTTGGGTGCTTATTTAAAAGTTAAGCCTGTTGTTGTTATGGAAAACGTGTTGAATGGCCTGAAAAAATCTTTGCCCGAACGCCATCATCATCTTATACCTATAAATGAGAAAGCGATAGAACGGGGAATGCAAATTGTGAATCAAATTTAAATTACAATTATTGAGAATTAAAAAAGGAAGATCGAAACCGATCTTCCTTTTTTTATTATTATTTACGGTTGACTAAAAATGAAACATTAGGTACAAACCGGCATAAGTTGCAGGACGAGAAGTAACCAATGATGATGATGTATTACCTGGTTGACTTTGAATTTCCGATTCAGAAACTCCCTGTCCATCCCAAGCTTCAGTTTTGTAATCGCTTTGAGAACCCCAGTAGTAATTATACATTAAGCTAACTTCACCTCCAATACATATTTTTGGAGCAAAAAAGTACTCAGCTCCAATAAAACCACCTAAGCCAATGTTTTGCGAGATGCCATTATCGCGGTAGATAGTTCTGTTTGAGCCAAATTCCCAATGGTTTGTAGGTGATTGGTTGGCTGCGGTGATATTGTTACCATACTGATATTCATACATCTCACGTCTAAATCCGTAACCAACCTGACCGCCATAAAAACCTCTCAAACGACCATATCCACGTGTTTTCATGTAACCTACCAATAAGTTAACTGCATTGTTGCTATATGTTTGACGATCTTCAACCTTAGCCTGACTTGTTGGGTCAAGGGTATAAGCAGCGTCATCTCTCACATAATAATTATTGTTAGTTGTATTGTTATTGATTGATAAATTGAATTTAACAGCCGAGTTTTTATCTAAATAATACCTAAAATATAGGTTATGACTGCCTAAGTCAAGTGTGTTATTACTGCTGTTATTGAACATGTTACCAATATAATTAAGATATGGTAATGCATCGGCTCCTATAGCAATGTCACCTTCCTGAGGTAAAATTGGAGTTCCGTTTTTGCCAGTTAACACTTCTTCATCTTGAGCAAATGCGCCTAATGATAAAATTGCTAACAAAAAGCTAAATATTATTTTTTTCATTTGTTATATCTGTTTTATTTTTTTTCTGAAATCGTATGTAGATATCAGTTTTTGTTTATACTCTGATTAACAACGAAATTTGTTGTTAATTAATAAGGGAAAATTACTTCAGTACCAGAACCGATATTAAAGCTATGTCCTTTTTCGTTTTTGGCAAATGAACCTAATAATGCAGAGTAAACATAAGTTTTTTGAGTTGTAACTCCGTTATCAACAACTGTTTTTAAAGTTTCAAATGGTACAATAGAGATTTCTTCTCCCTTTTTAACAGATACAGTAGCTTTGCTGTAGCTGTTGCCATCTACAGTAACATTTTGCAAATTAGTTACAATAGTACTCCATCCTGATGTTCCAATTAAAGTAATTGAAGAAACAGGAATTGTTTCTAAACCTGCAAGATTTTCGTTAAACTCACCATTTAAATAAAGAGTTACTGAAACCATTTCAACAAAATCGCTGTAGTTACTTGGTTCATAAGTAATTTCAACAACATCAAGTTGACCGGGCTTTAAGCTAACTGTTTTAGCTGTTGCATTCCAGTATTTTGCAACAGTAGATGCATTGCTGGTAGTAATTTGTGTTTGATTTGCTTCGAAGTCAACAGGAGTAATAGTATAAGTAATTCCTTTAGTTGGTACAGCTAAATCAGTAGTAGCTATTCCATTTGAACCAATGGTAATTGTATCAGTGTACAATCCTGTTGCATTTGTGTTAAAATCAGAATAGTTTGCTGAGATGATTAATTTTGTGCCGGTTGGTGCATTTTCTAATCCAACAGTTGACAAATCAAGATCGGCATAAGCATAAATTTTTACTTCAGCTTTGCTAAAATCATCAAGTTTTAAACTTGTACTTTCTACGTCTTTATCGCAAGACGACAGACCTAATACAACAGCACTAGCTAGTGCTAAACTTTTAAAATTCATCAGTTTCATAGTTTAATTGTTTGTTAAAAAATTAGTATAAAAAAAATTAATGACATAGTTAATTATATAATCAATAAAATAATACAATTAATAAATTAAATTGTTTAGTTTGTTTTTTAAACATCACCTTAATACGCCTATTTTGAAATTGTGTTGCAAAATAAATAAAAATATTTTGTAAAATCGCAATTTAATCTTTTATAAGTTATATTTTAGGAATTTAACAATTGTTCTAGAAATAGAATCAAACCATGGGTTAAATAACCAAAAGGTATGTGGTGTGTCAGGAATAGTGAATACTTCGGAATATATTTTATAGTTATTCATTTTTTTTATCATGTCATCTCGGCCTCCATGATATCTTGGAATAGAGCTGCATACAAACAAAAATTTTGCAGTATTTTTATTAACGTGGGTTAGGGCAGAGGCTTCGTATCGAACTAACGAATCCTGTTCAATAGTAGAGTTAAACCATAATGTTGATGCTGATGGTTTTCCGGGTTTATCTTTACCTTCACCTGATTCGGGGTGTATAAATGCTAATACTCCATCAATATCAATAACAGCATCTACTCTGTCGGAAATGTTTTTAAATATTTCAGGTTCATATTTCTCAAAATATCCATTTATGCTTCCTAATAAAGATACCATCTGTCCTCCCGATGAACAACCTAGTAGAGCAATTCGCGATGAATCAATCGGATGGTTTTTAGTATTGTTTTTTACCCATCGAATGGCTGTTTTTATATCTTTTAATCCTTCGGGATATAAAGCTTCCATCGAAAGTCTATATTCTATATTTATGGTAATAAAGCCATTACGAGCCAATTCACAAGCCATTGGTGTTTGCATCGATTTGTCGCCCGAACGCCATCCGCCACCATGAACTAAAATAACTACAGGGAGCTTTTCTTTTTTTTTGCTTTTTAAGTAGGCTATATCTAAATGTAATTCGCGTTCGCCATAGTTGCAATAAACAATATCATTAATAATGGTGAGTTTTGAAGTGTCTCCAGTACTTATTGGAGTAATATACGGATAATCTTTCTTGTATTTTTTGAATTGGTTTTGGATTGTATAAGAGGAGTCGACCGGAATGCTTGGGTGCATTTTATAATGTTGTGCATTGCAATTATTGCACAATAATACAAATAATGATATTAATGTTAATAAAAATTTCATTATTGATTAGGTTGTTGTTAAAGCATGACGAAGTTAGAAAAAAAATTATAATTGCAATTTTTTTTCTTTATAATAATTGGTTCTATCTGCAATGAGCGAATCGTTTGTTATTACAGCTATTTGTTCACTTCGATAATAAAGATTATTTTTGAACCGCAATGCAAATAAGAGCTGAAAATATAAGAATTACTTCGTTTGTTAACTTTCGTCAGTGGAGCAGGAAAGGGTATGCTATATTTGCATCATTAAAAAAGGTTGTTCGAATAGCGGTTCTTAAGCTTGCTGTTTCTGACAGGTTTATCGAGAAAGGTGAATCGTTAAAAACTATTACATATTTGAATAATGGAAATGATTTCATATTGGACGATTTTTTTGATATTGAAACAATCTTATTAAATCCGGATATTTTTTTTGCGGTTATAAAAAGTGATAACTATAATGGAAGCATTATAGTTTGTAATAATACTATGAATAGCCCTGTCGACTGTTGTCGGCAGGGCTTTTAATTATCGTAAATTTTTTATTATGACCATACAAGCTATTGAAGTTCTTAAGCAAAAGGTGTTAGATGGATACCTTATTAACAACGATGAGGCAAAAGCTTTATCTGTTACAAAAGAAAAAGATGCAATTTACATTGCTGCCGATGAAATTCGCAAATTTTACATGGGTAATAAAATAGATTTGTGTTCAATTATGAATGCTCAGTCGGGGCGTTGTACAGAGGATTGTAAATGGTGTTCTCAATCGAAATATTTTAAAACAGGTGTTGAAGAGTACGATTTAGTCAGCAAAGATAAGGGGCTTAAGCTTGCTATTGAGAACTGGAGTAAGGGGGTTAATCGTTTCTCGCTTGTAACAAGTGGTAGAGCACTTAGTCACAGTAAGGTTCTTGAGGCTTGCGATATTTTTAAAGAAATTAGAAATAACAGCGACATCCACATGTGTGCATCGATGGGATTATTACGAACGCCAGATTTAATTGCCTTAAAAAAAGCAGGGATTGAACATTATCATTGTAATGTTGAAACAGCTCCTTCTTACTTTAATAATGTTTGTACTACTCATACTATTGATGAAAAGTTGAGAACTATCAGGGAAGCCAAATCAGTTGGGTTGAAAATATGCAGTGGGGGGATAATCGGAATGGGTGAAACCATAGAACAACGTATTGAAATGGCAATTACGTTGAGGGAAATCGGAGTTGATTCTATCCCAATTAATATTCTTAACCCAATTGAAGGAACAGCTTTGCAAGGGCGTGTAAGACTTACTGATGAGGAGATACTTACAACTATTGCACTGTTCCGATTTATTAATCCTAAAGCTCATATTCGTTTTGCAGGGGGACGAAACCTTATTATGCATATTCAGGATAAAGCATTAAAAGCCGGAATTAGTGCTGCTTTGGTTGGTGATTATCTTACTACAATAGGAACAAAAATTGATGATGATAAAGAGCTATTCACCAAGGTTGGTTTCGAAGTATAGTATAATTACATTTTGCTAATTAATTTGTATGGGTTGAAAATCAATAATTATTATTTCATGAAACCAATAACAGAACAAATGCGATACGATGCCGAACATATTTGGCATCCATATACATCAGCTTCTAATCCATTACCTGTTTTTCCTGTTAAACGAGCTGAAGGTTGTATTATTGAGCTTGAAGACGGGCGAAAATTAATAGATGGCATGTCGTCGTGGTGGTCAGTTATTCATGGATATAACCATCCGGTTTTGAACGAGGCTTTAAAATCTCAGATCGATAGGTTTTCACATATTATGTTTGGAGGTTTGACTCATCAGCCTGCTATTGATCTGGCAAAGAAATTAATTGACATCACACCCGAGTCTTTGCAATGGATCTTTTATTCCGATTCGGGATCTGTTGCTGTTGAAGTTGCTATGAAAATGGCTTTGCAATATCAGGTTTCTAAAGGGAATAATAAAAAAGTAAAATTTGCAACCATTCGAAATGGATATCATGGCGATACTTGGCATGCTATGTCGGTTTGCGATCCGGTAACAGGTATGCATCATATTTTCAAGGGTAGCCTGCCAATACATTTTTTTGCCGATCGACCCAAAACCCGATTTGGAGAGAAATGGGATTCTTCAGACATTGATTCACTTGCCGAAATTATTAAAAATCATCATGAAGAACTTGCTGCAATTATTCTTGAGCCAATTGTTCAGGGTGCCGGAGGTATGTGGTTTTATTCATCAGAATATTTGAAAGAAGTTCGTAACCTGTGTAATAAATTTGAAATTCTTTTAATTGCCGATGAAATAGCAACCGGTTTTGGTCGTACCGGAAAACTTTTTGCATGTGAATATGCTAATATTTCGCCCGATATTATGTGTATTGGAAAGGCTATTACAGGCGGATATATGTCGTTTGCTGCAACATTAACAACCAAAAATATTGCCGAAACTATTTCGGAAGGTGAAGCTGGTGTTTTTATGCACGGTCCAACATTTATGGGAAATCCGTTAGCTTGCTCAGTTGCCAATGCAAGCATTGATTTATTAATAAATTCGAATTGGAAAGAAAATATTTTTCGAATAGAAAAAATTCTTAATACACAGTTGAGCGAATGTAAATCATTAATAGGGGTTGAAGATGTAAGAGTACTTGGAGCAATTGGCGTGGTTGAATTATCTAATCCGGTAAATGTGGCTAAGATTCAAAAACTATTTGTTGATTATGGAGTTTGGGTTCGGCCTTTTGGTAAGCTGGTTTATTTAATGCCTCCTTTCGTTATAACAGATGATGAATTATATCAGCTTACAGATTTAGTAATAAAGGTTCTGAAAATTTATATGGAGGATTAGAAAAATGAATTACCGGGAACAACTTGAAATATTACAACAAAAAAAACAGTTGCGAAAACTCAGAACAATGCAACCATTGATAGATGGATATGTTATTTTGAACGAAGAAAAAAAACTAAACCTTTCATCTAACGACTATTTAGGTTTGGGTACTAATGAAGATTTGAAGAGAGAGTTTCAGCAATTACTCAATAGTCATCCCGAATGGCATTGTTATACAGCAAGTTCATCACGTATGTTATCGGGTAATAATGAGTTATACGAACAGGTCGAAAATGCACTTTCGATTCATTATGGCAAATCAGCTCTGTTTTTCAATAGCGGTTACCATGCCAATATTGGAATATTGCCTGCTATTACTACTAAAAATGATCTAATCTTGTCCGATAAGTTAGTTCATGCTAGTTTAATTGATGGTATTAAGCTTAGTTCGGCAAAACATGTTCGTTATCGTCATAATGATTATGATCATTTAAGGAAGATACTTAAAGAAAACAGAGGGCGATTTGACAGGGTTTTTATAGTTACTGAATCAATATTCAGTATGGACGGAGATAGATGTGATTTAGTTGAATTAATAAATATTAAACATCAATTTAATGTGCAACTATATGTCGATGAGGCACATGCAGTTGGTGCTGTTGGTACAAAGGGACTTGGTATTTGCGAAGAGCTTGGGGTTGTTGATGAAGTAGACCTGATTATTGGCACTATGGGCAAAGCATTAAGTTCTGTTGGAGCTTTTGTTATTTGTAATGAATCGGTTAAGCAATGGTTAATAAACAAAGCTCGGCCTTTTATCTATACCACTGCTATGCCTCCAATTAATTTAGCATGGAGTCTGTTTATAATAAATAAGATACCGTTTTGTAATATAGAACGACAGAACTTAAAAACTCTGTGGAGAAATTTGGGTGAGTCGTTAAATGCTGAGGGTTTTAATGTTAATGCCGAGAGCCACATTATTCCAGTGGTAATTGGCGATAACGAAACAACAGTGAAATTATCGGAACATTTATTAAAAAAAGGGTTTGTTGTAATGCCAATCCGTCCGCCAACGGTTCAGGTTGGAACAAGCCGACTTCGAATATCATTATCGGCGTCTATAAATTGGCAGGATATTAAATTATTGGGTTTAGAGATTAGAAATTTCACAAAATCATTAGGCTAAGTCATGCAACATTTTTGGTTAAAGAAACAAAATTGCGACCATCTAATAATTTTTTTTGGAGGATGGGGAACCGACAAAAACCCATTTTCACAGCTAGAATGTAATAATTTCGATTTGCTAATGTTTTATGATTATAAATTAATGGAGTTGCCAATAGGTTTTGAATTAATTATATCATCATATCCTAAAATTACGCTCATAGCTTGGTCGTTAGGTGTTTGGGTGGCAAATGAGTTGATAGCACCTTTTATTGATAATATTTCATACGGGTTGGCCATTA
The DNA here is from genome assembly GCA_016933045.1 of Marinilabiliaceae bacterium. GTDB lineage: Bacteria > Bacteroidota > Bacteroidia > Bacteroidales > Marinilabiliaceae > JAFGBR01. The sequence goes on from JAFGBR010000036.1 coordinate 13,899, forward strand.
ACGGCACACTCGATCCTATAAGTGATGATAAAGGATTGCCGATAGCTGTTTTTGATGGTACACTTCAAAATATGTCGGCACTTAACCTGGTTAAATTTAATCGCAGAATGGTTCTTCGGGATAAAGATCGTAAACTCTTCGAAGCTAATATTCCACATCGCAAGTGGGAAGATTTAAGAGATGAACTTGCTCACTTAAAAGAGGTGATAAAACCTTCGAGTAATGAGGTTTACAGCCATGCTTTTATTGGAACATCAGATTTGGTTTTTTTAACCGAAAATCAGAAGAATTATTGGTCAGATTCGGTTATTGTGATAGAAAAAGAAACCGCCCATTTCCCTTTTTATCATTTCAGCTCATGGGATGACATTTTAAAACTAATAATTGAGTAATACATGGTTATTTCGTCATATCAATTAAATACAGAATTGGTTGGTCAGCGATTTAAAAAAGCACTAAAGACCTACGATTTTAATGCTATTGTTCAAACGCAGATGGCTAAAAAACTTGTTAGTTTAGCAATGCCCTTTTGTTCAACCGATTTATTGAGAGTATTTGAAATTGGATGCGGCACCGGTTTATTAACCAAACAAATAATTAAATATTTTAATATTACTAGTTTTATAGCTAACGATTTGGTAAGTGAAGTTTACCCAATTGTTAATTCAATAGTTGAGAATACAAATCAAAATACTTCATTTCGCTTTTTAAAAGGTGATATTAACCAAATAAATTTTCCAACAAAAACAGATATTATATTTTCGGGAGCAACAATTCAGTGGATTGAAGATCTGGATCGTTTTTTTTCTGAATCGGCAATTTCTCTAAATAACAATGGTATTTTAGCAATATCGACTTTCGGTACTGATAACTTTAATGAAATAAGAACAATATTAAACCAAGGACTTGACTATCGCAGTCTTGATCAATTTAGATTAAAAAGCTCTCGTTGGTTCAATGTTTTGATAATGGAAGAATGGAAAGAAACGATGCTTTTTGATACGCCCATTGATGTATTAAAACATATAAAAACAACCGGAGTTGGTGGAGTTTCAGTTCAGCGATGGAATAAAAAACGTTTGGAGAAATTTGTATCTGGTTATGAACAGTTTAAAACACCGGATAATAAATACCCATTAACATATCATCCACAAATAATGATTTTTAAAAGATAATAACTTAAAATGCCAACTTATTTTATAACTGCTATTGATACCGATTCAGGAAAAACCATTGCAACCGGGTTACTTGCTAAAAGTTTTGCTTATGCCGGTTATAATACAATAACAATGAAAATTGCACAAACAGGTTGTAAAGGGATTTCGGACGATATTATTGAGCACCGAAAGCTGATGGGAATTGAGTTGACCGATGATGATAAAAAAGGAATAACTTGTCCTTACATTTTCTCATTACCGGCATCGCCACATTTATCGGCTAAATTCGAAAATATTAAAATTGATACACAGGTAATTTTGAATAATATTAAAACTTTAGAACAAAAATATGATGTGGTACTGGTTGAAGGTGTTGGAGGGTTAATGGTTCCAATTAACAATGATGAAATGGTTATTGATTTTATAAAAAAAAACCATTTACCCACAATACTTGTAACATCAGCAAAGCTGGGCAGTTTAAATCATACATTTCTTTCGTTAGATGTATGTTACAATAAAGGAATAGAATTAGCAGGAATTATTTACAATAATTACCCTCAAAATAATGCTGAAATTACAGATGATTCGAGAGAACAAATACAAAAATATTCCAGTTCATTTTTCCCTAAGAGTAAATGGGCTGAGATACCTGTACTTGCAATTGAAAATCACTTAATTACAGATTTGAGTGTTTTTATTGAAAGATAAACTGTTTATTTTCATTATATTTTACAAAATAATTGAAGATATTTTCCTAATTTAAATGAGTGTTTAATATTTAAATTATGCTCCAATGAAACAAGCATGAAACGTAAAGCATAAACACGATTTATTATTTATCGTGCTTGTTTTATGTAGCTTTACATGATAAATTATTTTTGGATGAAAGAAGGTGTTATTAATTTACTCGATCTTGATTTTGAATACAAAATCTGGAAAAATCGTTTGGCATTATTTATTAAAGAAGTTGAGATTTTGAGGTTGCGTAATACTGAAATTGAAACCACTAACCAAAATGGTAAACTCAATACTGTTGAGTTGATGGTATTAGATGAACATCAGGATCAGTTAATGAAATTACTTAATAGAATTAAAACACAGGAACAGGAAATTCAGTTTTACAACAAGGATTTTCCAATTACAAAAGATCACACATATTATATTGAACACAATAAACTTCGGAGTAAGATGGATATTACTACTAAATTGCATTTCGAAAAAATTACTGATTTAATTATTGAACTCGGTGTATAAGTGTTTTAAAAATTATTTTCGTTATAATATTATATTTGCAGATAACCAAAAAAATGTGGTTTGTTAAAATTAAATTAATGCAAAATATTAAACCCTTTCTTTATATCGGCATTTTAGTACTTGCTTTAGGTGTTTTTTTAAGAATTTTTTCTTCTTTTTTTATTTTATCTTTGTTTTTTATTATTGCCGGGGCGTTGATGAAAATAACATATATTTTTGCAATATATAAAAGAGGTGAGTATAAGCCCGGTAGTGAATTATTATTACTTGGAATAGGCTTGTCAGTGTTCTTTACGGGAGTTTATTTTAAATATCATTTTTTACCATTTCATCATGCATATTTATTGGCAACTGGAGGAATTTTTAAAATGGTTTTTATTTTTATGTTTATACAAAAAACAAGAAAATCAGCTACAAAAGTATTAATACAACCATAAAATATAAATAAATGGCATTATTTGGAAAACTAGATGTATTAGCCAATCAGGCTGCTTCATTCGATTTATTGCATGAAGGTATCAAATATCTTCAAACTGTTAATATGGAAGATATGTTTAGTGAAGTATCTCCGGGAAACAATAAAAAAGTGGAGATAAAGGGAAAATCGCTTTTTGCAATTTTTCAGGAATACGATTCAAAACCACTTTCAGGATTAAAATTTGAAGGTCATAAACGTTATATCGATATACAATATATATACTCTGGAGAAGAGTTTATTGGAGTAGCTGGTTTGGATCAAATATCAGAACCTGCTGAATACAACGACGAAAAAGATATTCATTTGTCGAAAGTAGCAAAATACTCGAACTGGATGCTTTTGCCAGGTGAAGGAGCTATTTTCTATCCTGAAGATATGCACGCCCCAGGAATGGCAATAGAACAGCCTCAAAGAGTGAAAAAAGTAGTGGTTAAAATAGCAATTGACTAAATAAGTATATAATGCAGCATAAAGATTTCAAATATCGGATTAAAATTAATGCCGAAGTAGCAGATGTTTATGCTGCATTAACCAATCCTTTTACCATACAATTGTGGACTGGTTATACTGCTGTAATGAGCGAAGTGCCCGGCTCTGATTTCGAGCTATGGGATGGTGATATTTCGGGGCGAAACCTTGAGTTTGTGAAAGATAGTAAAGTAGTTCAGGAATGGGAGTTTGGCGAACAGGAAGATCCATCGATAGTTACTTTAAAGTTATTTCCTCAAGGAATCAATAAAACCCAGATCGAACTTTTTCACACCAATATACCCGATGAGGCTTATGACGATATTGTTGAGGGTTGGAAAGAGTATTATTTAGGTGCGATTAAGGAGTTTTTGGAAGTTCAGGAGTAGATTTAATTTTAATAATCAATATTTTGCCCTTCTTCAATACGTTTTAAGTGACAAAAAAGCAACTCACCATTTTTTTCATCCCTTAGGTGCATTGCATTGCCCTCGCAATATTTAAAGAAATCGCAATCGGCACATAACCCAGTTTTTGTCCAGCTACGATCGCGAAATTTCTCATACCGATTTTCCCAAACCTCGGCAAAGTTATCTTTATAAATATTACCCTGAATAAAGTTGCTCCTTAAATTAGGACAAGCCGAGATTGAGCCATCGACTAAAACAGATGCAATATTTACACCAGCTCTGCAAAAAAAGAAATTATCACGCACCTCACTTTCATAGTTTCCAAGAAATCCTTCACAACCATAATTAAGTTTAATCTTTTTCTCTTTTCTTACTTGCTTTATAAAATCGAACAAATTTGCAAATTCAACAGAAGACAGTTGTAATTCTTTAATCTCTTTTGCCCTGCCTATTGGAAACACAGTAAAAATCCGCCATTCTTTTACACCTGCATCTACAAGCATTTTATATATATGATGTAATTCATTAAAGTTACGTTGGTTTACACAGGTAACAACGTCATATTTAACATCTTTAATTTTTGTTAATAACAGTATGGCATTCCATGCTCTGTCAAAACTTAATTGATGTCCTCTCATCCAGTTATGAGATTCTTTTAAACCATCTAAACTAATTGTCATTGATCTCAAACCTGCATTCGCCAAGCTATTCAGCCTTTCCTGATTTAAATGAAATCCGTTAGATACAATTCCCCAAGGAAAACCACGCTGGTAAAGCTTTTCACCCACCTTTTCCAAGTCTTTTCGAAGCAACGCTTCGCCTCCGGTAAAAACAATTAGTGTTTCATTGGGCTTAACTATTGGAATAATTTCATCAATTGCCCGTAGAAAATCTTCGGCTGGCATATCCTTTACTTGTGCATCTTTTTTACAATCGCTGCCACAATGTACACACGATAAATTGCACCTTAAAGTGCATTCCCATAAAATATATCTGAGTTGATGGATTTTAGATTCGTTCCTTTTAAATCTTTGAAACAAAGTTAATGCAATCCTTTTTCTTAAAGATAATTGCATTATTTCTTAGATTCTAGTTTGATATTGACCTCTTTTGTTGTTTCTCCACTGTACCATCCAGAACCTACTTCAAATTTAGGGTCGATAAAATCAACAATGGTATCAGTTGATTGATAAGCTCCATTTTTAGTGCTGTCAATATCATTTATCTCCATTTTAAATGATTGATCAATAGGGAATTCATGGGTTTGAATTTGATAATTACCTTCAGAATTTGAATAAACGGTATCGTTGTTCATTACAACCTGAGCATTGGAAATTGGTGAGGTTTTATCTGCCGATTCAATCTTACCCTTAACAATAAATGTTGCATAAGGAGATCCATATTCTACAATCGGAGATCCATACATGTCAGGTGAATCTTCTGTTGAACATGCAAATCCTATTAATGAAAGAGCAAATGAAATAAGCGCATTATAACGCTTCAAAAAACTTACCCGGATTACTTTCATAGATGTTTATTGAAAATTAAGATTATCGAAATTAGCATTTTTTAATGAATATTATGATATCTGTTTTTAATTTTGTGTATAACCAAAAAAGTTGTGTATTCCCTATTTTAATAATAATATTATTACGACAACCTATTCTTATAATCGTCATAACCAAACTCCTTAACAATTCTCAATCCTTTCTGGTCATTCCAAATTGCAATAGCAGGATGTGGTACTCCATTAAACATGGTTGTTTTAACCATGGTATAATGGATCATGTCTTCGAAAACAATTTGGTCGCCTGCTTTCAGTTCTTTATCAAACGACCAATACTGCATGAAATCACCCGCCAGGCAACTGTTGCCTCCAATGCGATAGGTTGGTTTGCCTTCGACTGGCTCATGGTAGGCGCCTTTAATTCTGGGTTTGTAAGGCATCTCCAAACAATCGGGCATATGAGCTGTGAATGACACATCGAGGATGGCTGTTTTTATTCCGTGGTTTTCAACAATATCTACAACCGATGAAACAAGGTTGCCTGTTTCCCAGGCAAAGGCACTTCCCGGTTCAAGTATTAGATCAACACCCCATTTCAGTTTGAATGTTTTTAAAACCTGAATCAGATGTTCAATGTCATATCCTTTTCTTGTCATCAAATGGCCACCACCCATGTTAAGCCATTTTATCTGTTTTAAATATTTACCAAATTTATTTTCAACAGCTTCAAGGGTTTTTTCGAGATTGTAGGATGTTGATTCGCATAAAGTATGAAAATGCAGTCCTTCAATAACTTCGGGAAGTGTGTTTGGCATTTGTGCAGCAATAACACCTAATCTCGAACCCGGAGCACATGGATTGTACAAATCAGTTTCAACTTCGCTATACTCAGGATTAATTCGAATTCCCAACGATATTTTACGATCATATTTGGTTACTGAACCTTTAAATCGTTCAAACTGTGTAAAAGAGTTAAATGTTATATGACTGCTGTATTTCAAAATTGTGGGGAACTCTTTTTCGGTATAAGCCGGTGAATAGGTATGTGCCAAACTCCCCATCTCCTCGTAAGCTAAACGAGCTTCGTGTATGGAACTGGCTGTTGAATATGGAATATATTCACGAACAATGGGAAAAGCACTCCACATAGAAAATGCTTTGAATGCCAGAATAATGTCAATGCCAGCTCTGTCTTTTACCGACTTAATTAATTCAAGGTTTTTCCTAAGTAACTGTTCATCCAACACAAAACAGGGAGATGGTACTTTCGAATAATCTATGGCCATATTACCAATTAAATTTTTTTTATACTAATGTTTCACGGATACAAAAGAAATAATAACGTATTCAAATTTAATGCTAACACCTTATCTGGTTACCTTATCTTCGTTATGTCAAAAATAGTAAACCTAAATTAATAATTATGGAAATTATTGGAATTGTAATAACTGTTGGTATTCTTATTCTTTTTTGTATTATCATTTATAACAATTTGGTGCGCAAGCGTAATGAAGTTGATAATGCTTTTGGAGGTATGGACGTGCAACTAAAAAAACGTTATGATTTGATTCCTAACTTGGTGGCAACCGTGAAACAATATGCAAGCCACGAAAAGGAATTGTTTGAAAAAGTGACTGAATTGCGTTCGAAAGCTAATAGTGGAAAGCTTAGTGCTGATGAAAAAGTAGCCATTGATAACCAAATATCGGCGGGGATGAAAAGTATTATGGTTGCAGTTGAGAACTACCCTGAACTCAAAGCCAGTGAGAATTTTATTAATCTTCATCGTACGCTTAACGAAACAGAATCGCAATTATCAGCTGCCCGACGTACCTATAATGCAGTAATAACAGATTACAATAATGCCATTCAAACTTTTCCAGGCAATGTTATTGCTGGTATGATGAAGTTGCAACGCAAAGAGGTTTTTGTAATACAAGATGTTGAAAGACAAAATGTTGATGTGAAAAATTTGTTTAACTAACCATTGAAAAATGGATGTTTATTGAGGTTAATTAATAAAAATAAATGCAAATGAAAAAAAATGTACTCTTTACAATTACCATTTGGTTGTTAGGTATAACATTAATGGCACAGACAGAAACTCAACCTCTTGGAAGTGGTTCGCAAAACGATCCTTATAGTATTGCAACCTGGGAGAATCTTTACTGGCTGAGTAAGAATTCGGATGCATGGGATAAATATTTTGAGCAGACTGCCGATATTCAGTTTCCTGCCGATATTGAAAATTGGGATGAAGGAAAAGGTTGGTTGCCTATAGGGATGGAAGGGACGCCTTTTACCGGTTTATATAATGGAAATAATTATTCTGTTATAAATATATATTTGAATAGAGGCGAAGATTACTCGTCGGGCATGGGTTTTTTTGGATGTATTGAAAATTCATCAATAAAAAATTTAAAACTTAATAATGTAAATATTCTTGGATATGAAACTGTTGGAGGTCTTGTGGGAAGTAGTTTTAATAGTATAATAGAAAATGCACAAGTAACAGGAAGTGTAAAAGGGCGTGAAAGTGTTGGTGGTTTAGCTGGTAATGCTTCTGGTTTCATAAAAAAATCGTTTACTAATACACATGTATCTGGTTCTGATAATTGGTATGCATCAAATATTGGCGGTTTTGTGGGTTCTAATAGAAGTATTATTACTGAGTGTTTTAGTTCAGGCACTGTTGAAGGCCGAAAAGGAGTAGGTGGGTTTATTGGTTTGATTATCAGGTTTTGGGACGATGAAGGTAAAATTGAAAATTGTTTTTCTTTTGCTAATGTAAATATTTACGATAGTGGAGAATGGTATGGTGGATTTGTTGGAGATATGGAATCTGGTGTTATTAAAAATTGTTATTCAGTAGGATGTGTAGTTTGTGCTAATGGTAATAATCCCAACAATGTCGGTTTTGTTGGCAACATAACTACTACTGGTGAAAAATTTGAAATGAATGGAAATTATTGGGATATGCAAACATCAATGCAAACTTCTACGCAGGGTAGTACTGAAAATGGAAGTTCTTTACCTATTGGAAAGACTACTGCTGAAATGAAAAATGCAAATACTTTTAACGGGTGGGATTTTATTGCAAATTGGCATATTGATACCGAAATAAATAATGGATATCCTTATTTGAGATTTGCGGCTATTTCTATGCCGTTTGGAAGTGGAACAGAGCAAAATCCTTATGTTATATCTTCTTTGGGCAACTTACAATGGTTTGCAGAACAAACTAATTTGTTTGTGGGTAAATATTTTGTGCAAACTCAAAATATAGATGCAACTTCAACTCGTAATTGGAATAATGGTGAAGGATGGAAACCTAAAGCTGTTTTTATGGGACATTACGACGGTAACGGGTATTCTATTGATGGTTTATTTATGGATGCAGATATAAGTACTGGTTTATTTGATAATGTACAAGATGCTACACTGAAAAATATTGGTCTTACTAATGTTGATTTTTCAGGAATCAGCTTTTCGGGTGGTTTGGTTGGTAGTATTGAAAATAGCATTATTGACAATTGCTTTGTTACTGGTTCAATAAATGGTAATAATGAAGTTGGCGGATTGATTGGTCGTAATGGATTAAATATGACTGTTAAAAATTCGTATGCCAATTGTGATGTTTCAGGCGATGATTTTATCGGTGGGTTTATTGGTCGTAATGATGGTAATAATAACACCTCGGTTACGAATTCTTTCTCAACAGGTAGTGTATATGGTAACAGCTTTGTTGGTGGTTTTGTGGGGAGTAATTATAACCAATCTGTTATTCAGGATTGTTATTCGAGAAGCAGCGTTACTGTAACTCCTGATGCTGAAAAATTTGCTGCTTTTGCCGGACGAAATGAAAATGCTACAATTTTTAAATGTTATGCTACTGGATTTGTCGATTATGATAATGATGTTACCGTTTATTCCAAAGGTTTTGTTGGTAGTTGCGTGACTGGTAGTAACTATTATATGTCTAACAACTATTGGGATACTGAAACATCATTGCAAGTGTCTAATATTGCAGATGATAATGCTGCAAATGGATTAACATCACAACAAATGAAAAGTCAGGATAATTTCCAAGGTTGGGATTTTGTTAATACATGGATAATTGATTCGGAAATTAATGATGGTTATCCTTCGTTGATAAAAAAGAATATTGAAACCTCATTGTCAAATTCGGTTATTGATGATTTAATTAGTGTTTATCCGAATCCTTTCAGTAGTGTTATTAATATTGGACAGTTGCATGGTGCATCAAACATTGAAATGTATAATATTATGGGTAATAAGGTGTTGGATGTTTCGGTAGTTGGGTGTTTAAGTAATAAAATTAGAACAAATAACCTGAAGTGTGGTATTTACTTCCTGAAAATAAAATATATAAATAAACAATCGATTACAGTTAAAATTTTAAAAAAGGAATTTGAAAACTGAGTTGTGGTGTTTTTTTTTATTGCAAATGTCAGATAGACAAATTAATGTATCATGATAAAAAAAGAAGAACTCCAAAGTTTATTTGAAATTGAATTGAAAGATAAACTTACCGGATTAGAAGGTTTGCGCAAATGTGTTGCTAAAAGAATTTTTTGTGGAATAGCTCTTGTTGCTTTGCCAATTATTGTTGGAATTGCATTGTTTGCGTTTGTCAGTTCAAATAATAATACAATGCAGTGGATGGTGAATGTTTCGCCTTTTATTGTATTTATTATTGCCGGTATTGTTCTTCTTTTTTTTGGTATGAAAAAGAAAAGAGAATATCGGTGTAGGTATAAAGCCGATGTTGTTAGCGAAGTTGTACGAGTTATCGATTCCGAATGGAATTATTTACCCGATGGCTGCATTACATATAGCGAATACCATAGCAGCGATTTGTTTCGTCAGCATTTCGACCGATACCGGGGCGATGACTTGATTTCGGGTGTTATTGATAAAACCGATTTCCGATGTTCAGAGCTGCATACCGAATATAAAGAAGTTACCCACGATAAGGATGGTAAGAGACAAGAGCGTTGGGTAACAATTTTTAAAGGCCTTTTTTTTAATGCCGATTTTAATAAGAAAATTCGTGTACAAACCTACGTTCAGCCCGATACTTCGGAGCGTTTACTGGGTAAATTTGGTCAAAAGTTACAGTTTAGTAACAAAGGTAAGCTGGTGAAACTCGAAAACCCCGAGTTTGAGAAATTTTTTTCCGTTTTTTCGACAGATCAAACCGAGGCTCGTTACATACTCACACCGGCTATTATGGAAGCACTTGTGAATATTTACAAACAATATAAGCGCCGTATGCATTTGTCGTTTGTTGGTTCGCGGGTTTATGTGGCTATGAGCTTTAAAAAAGATTTGTTTGAGCCTAAAATATTTACCTCGGGTGTGAAATACGACGATGTTGAATTTATGTACAACTTGTTTATGGTGAATGCCACTATTATACACGAGTTGAATTTGAATACACGTATTTGGACGAAAGATTAATTAAATACAGTTAAACTATGGTTAGGATATTAAAATTATTTGTTCCCCTTTTTGCTTTGGCGATTTTAGGAGCTTGCAAAACAACCCGGTTGGTACAAAAAACGACAGAAAAACCACCGGAGATTAGGAATGAGATGATTAAATCGGCATTGGTTGAGAAAGATATTACAAAGGCCAATACGGTGGAAGCCAATTTTTATATGGGCATAACTGAAGTGACGCAAAAAAAATTTGAAACGCTTATGGGCTTTAATCCATCGGAGTTTAACGGCGAAAACTTACCGGTTGAGAATGTTACCTGGTTTGATGCCGCTATGTTTTGTAACAAACTGAGCGAAAATGAAGGCATTGAGGTGTATTACACTTTCACTGATATTAAAAAAAACGGGAATACCATAACATTGGCCAATGTGAGTGAAAAAAAACAAACAAAAGGTTACCGGCTGCCCACTAAATCAGAGTGGTGCTATGCTGCTGCCGGAGGTTCAAAATCGCAGGATTATAAATACAGTGGAAGTAATACTCCGGGCGAAGTCGCTTGGTATAAAGATAACAGCGAAGGTAAAACACATACAGTAGCAACAAAAAAAGCCAACGAAATTGGCTTATTCGACATGAGTGGTAATGTGTACGAGTGGACTAGCAGTGGGGCAAGCAATAAAGTTTTTATGGGTGGTGCCTGGATTGAAAAGGATTATAATGTAGAGATTAAATCCGACAATTACGATAAACCGGAAAACCGAAGCAAATACACCGGCTTCAGGGTTGCCCGTTTTGCCGAAATCATTGCTCCTGATGCTTCTGCCCCTGCCGGGATAGAATTTAAAAAATACAGAAACTACAAAAACATAATAAAGGAAATTAATCTCCCTGTTGCTAGCAATGGGTTTGCACTACTTGTGTTCAATAATTATAACAATTGTAACGGAAACCTCGACGAACAAATCGTAAACTTTAAAGAAAATTATGTACCCCAGAAACACATGGGAGGTAACTATTTTGAACCACTTGGTGAAAATTGTAAAAAAACCATGGTAGGTGATAAAGAGGTTTACCGTTTCGAATTGTTTCGTAAACGTAATAGACAAATTGAGCGCTTTGGTTACATCGTTCCATACGAAGATGGTGCAGTATGGGTATTCATGAATTTTGGAAACAGTCCAAATATCGAAGACCGTCTTGAAGCAAAAAAAACCATCGATGAAGTGCTTGATTATGTTGTGAAAACAATGAAGTTTTAAAACGATAACAATTGAAGATATTTGTTATGGAAAACGTTAATACTCATCAGCAAACAAAAAAAGGCGATATGCCTTTGAAAGGAAAAATCATTTTTGGTCTGGTACTAATAGCCATTTATGCTGCATTATTTCATTTCCTTTTATGGCCTGGATTTAAACTCTCGCATGAATCGAAGAATTGGCCATCTGTTCAGGGTCAAATTGACACTGCGGCAGTATTGTATCACAATGGACAAGTTTATCGTTCCGAAGAGCTTTGGCAAAACCTTGGGCGACATAGTGACGACGAGGAATGGAGTTTTCACGTACTGGTAAAATACAGCTATACTGTGGGTCAGGAAGCGTTTGTAAGTGACCAGGTACATTTGCGT
>JAFGBR010000037.1 GCA_016933045.1 Marinilabiliaceae bacterium
ATGAGGAACAGATTTATTTTATTGCTAATTTTTATTGGAGCCGTACTAAGCTCTGTTGCGCAAAATACTTTGTATTTGCATACCGACTTGGTGGAATGGTTTTCGAACTCTCAGAATAACTTTTCATTTGTAACTATTGCACACCTAGAAAAGAAAAATATTGACAAATGCTGTCGATACATGTATTCCTTCGTTTTATAATGAATTTGGAAGAGTCTTATAACAGATCGGTAAAACATATATCGAATTAAATAAAACATTTAATGGTTCATTATCAGCAGTCTGTTACTAGTAATGATTTTATTGATATCGAAGGAGCAGAGAATATAATAATAAGCAATTTTTAAGCTCTAAGGTAGATGCCCCATTTTAATACTTACCAATAAAATCTTTGTTTGTTGGGATTTAATGACCGATAGTATTCTGCAAATGAATGATTCATTGATCTACTATTTTTTTAAGATCATCTATTTAATCACTCCGAAGGGGAAATAACCCGAATTCATCATTTAAATTCAAAATACGAAGTTGAGAATTAGGATCACAACTTCTAGGATAGCAAAATTTTACCTTTTGGTTGATGATATCAAAAATGGTAAAAAGTTTAATAAATCCTGCATTTAATGCATTTCTCGCATGTTTAATATCCCGAAACAATATGTGGAGTTGATTATTGCTCATTAATTCAGTAACTTAGGGCAATAATATGTTCTTTTCACTGTTTGTAGTATCAAACAATCTTAACATATACAAAGCCCAGATTACCGTAAAATAAATACTTACTAACTCCAAATAACTTATTTATTGAAATCAAAATTCATTCTCTAACTTACCTAAAAACTAATGTTTTGGAAACAATCTGTAATTCAATAAGAAAAATACTTGCAGTAGGAGTAATATTTCTGTCAGTAATGTCGCTACAATTACAAGCAAGTAAGCTTGTTGAAGTAAAAGTTGTCGATAAGGATTATGTTCAAATCTATTTCTTAGATGGTGAATGTGTTTTTGTTGACGATGGCCTTGGAGCAGATGCATATACATCTACCCATCAAACTGATAACAATTCAATAGTGCGCTATGGTACGGAGTTGAATACAGGTAATGCTGTAAATACTGCCAATTGGAAAATAACTTCAACTGATGATGAAAACTATGGAACAACCGGGGCAGAACCCGATTTTGCATACCGAAAATCGAAATTGAACGGGATGGCCGAATTGGATTGGGGAAGTAACGATTGGATTTACGATTATTCGATGGAGCATACCATTTACCTGAAATTACCCAGTCCGTTAGTGCAGGGCAATACATATACCCTTGAGATAAATTCGAACATAAACTCCGATGTAGTATCAAAAACATTCACCTACGATATTTTCAATAGTCCAACCGAAGCCATACACGTAAACCTGGCAGGCTATATGGCCATGCCCGGTATAAAAGCGACCGACCTTTATATTTGGTTGGGTAATGGAGGCGCAAGAGATTATTCCGATTTCGAAGGGAACAATGTTTACATTTACGATGTAGATAATCAAACATCGCAACAGGTTGGAACACTTTCTTTTTGGAAATCGAATGCGAGTGAAGCCCAAGGTTACAATTATACTCAATCGGATGTTTGGAATGCCGATTTTACCGGATTTTACACCCCCGGAACCTATCGGTTAGTAATTGAGGGTGTGGGGTGTAGTGAAGATTTTATAATTAGCAACCAGGTTTATCACGATCCTTTTATGGTGAATACCCAGGGGTTTTATTATATGCGTATTGGCGAAGACCGATTGGATATGGAGCCCGTTCCCCGCCGTCCATTATTCATTCCCGGGGTAAGCCCGACCAATACAACCGTTTATATTACCACCATGGAATACACTCATCCACAGTGGGGTTCGTTGGTTAGTGGCGATGTGTGGGATGCCCCCAATGCATGGGCACCCTACTCAACCGGACGTACTAATCCCAATGCCTACGGTGGGCATTCCGATGCACTCGATTGGGATCGGCACTTGAGTCATGTATCCATTATTTACGATTTGCTTTTACCTTACATCTTATCATACGGAGCACTTTCCGACGATGATCTTGATATAGGTGAAAGTGGAAATGGTATCCCCGATGTAATTGACGAAGCACGAAACGAGGTTGATTTTTGGCTTCGTTTACGCGATGGTATGGGGTACAGTTGCGGATTAACCAACCCTAACAGCAGTAATGTTTTATACCAGGCTGGAACTAATGCAATTGCTGCATGGGCAAACGCTTTAAATAGTTCGATGTTAGCCGAGTGTTTTCGTATTGCCGGGCATACCGATTTAATGAATACCTATTTAGATTCAGCAATTGCTGCATACAATTATGCTGGATCCTTGCCAATCCAAATGTTAGACTTTGGTCTTGATGAAGGCAATGGTAAAACTAGGGGACGAGATTTTAAAATGGCAGCTGCGGCATATTTATACAACTTAACCGGAGACACAAATTACGAAGATGTTGTAAACAACGAAAGTGTTGTTTCTGGTACAAGTTCGCCCATAATTAATCTGAATAGTTATAACCAGATTTATGCCACAGCCGGCTATCTTAGAACAAACAGAACGGTTAATTATCCTGATTTATTCGATAATATGAAAGCATCGGTAATAAATGATGCAAAAAACCGTGAAGCAAATTATACCAATTCGAGGCCATCGAGACGGGCAACCGATAATAACTTGGGATATTTCCATACTGCGCAAAATGTACATCGAACTATTCTTGCACATGCTGTTGCTTCAACTCAACAGGATATCGATTTTTTAGAAAATGCGCTTATACTTGAAGCCGACTGGGGCATGGGACGTAACCCGAGCAATATTATTCAAATGACTACTGCTACAACACCTCTTTCAGATAAGAGGAGTATCGAAGCAGCTTATACTTCAGGTTTCGATGATGGTTCAATCGGGCAACATCCGGGGCACACGCCATATATGAATATGGATAACTGGGGCTCGGGAATGATAACAGGCAGACCAAGTTGGATGGGAGACAAAAGTTATCCGGATGTTTCAACCTGGCCTAAAGCCGAAACTTGGTTCAATACACGATATGTGTGGGCGCATTCTGAATTTACACCTCAGCAGACCATGAGGGGAAAACAGGCTTTATACGGATATTTGTATGCTCTTGGAAAAGGTTTTGCCGTAATACCTGCTACCGGGGTAAGTGTTACTCCCGGAAGTTCTTCAATTATAGGAAGCGGAACAACACAATTAACCGCAAACATTACCCCAGCCGATGCTACCTATAAAACAGTAACATGGTCAAGCAGCGATACGCTTATTGCAAAAGTAAACTCATCGGGGCTGGTTACAGGTGGTGTAATGTCGGGAACGACTACCATAACTGCTACTGTTGTAGTTGGAGGTTTAACTGCAACAAGCCAAATATCAGTTACTAGTGTTCCGGTCGAAAGTGTTGTAGTAAATCCTTCATCAACTTCGGTAAATGTAAATAATACGGCTCAATTAAGTGCTGTAATCACACCTCCAAATGCTTCGGATAAAAGAGTGGTTTGGAGCACGAGTAATCCTGATGTTGCAACAGTTAGTTCCAGTGGATTAATTCGGGGTATTGCACAGGGAAATGCTGCGATAACAGCAACCACAAACGATGGAGGTGAAACAGCTATCTGCAATGTTACAGTCAATTACATTACAGCTACCGGGGTTTCAATTCAAACTGAAAGTACATCGATGTTTGCTGGAGAAACCCAACAATTATCGGCAATATTCACACCATCAGATGCTACAAATAAAAATGTAAGCTGGAGTTCAAGTAATGAGTCGGTTGCTACTGTTAGTGCCGAAGGATTGGTGAATGCAATTGGCGCCGGAACTACAACCATTACTGTAACAACTGAGGATGGCGGCTTAACAAGTACAGTGCTGCTTACGGTTGAAATATCTTCTGATATTATCATCTATCGTGACTCAAACGACCAGGTAACAGGGTGGTGGGATGGCAACGGAACTTTAAGCAGACAAATGTCCGGTGGGAGTGAAGGTGTTGCCTGTTTGCGTTTTGATTACAGCTTAAGCAGTTGGTGGTCAGGGCTTGGGATTTGGTTTCCGAGTGTTGATGTTAGTACATTGGAAAATCTGGTTGTCGATTTTAAGGGGCCAACAACATCGGGTGCACATACATATATTTATATTGGTGATGCGGATGGTAATACCAGTGATACCTACAATATTGAGTGCTCATCATCCTACGAAACAGCAACAATACCTTTGGCTGAGTTGATAGGCGAATCGGGTATTGATCTTACTCATATTAATGAAATAGGTGTTAATATTTCAGGGGTTTCAAGTGGTACAGGTACTTTGTATTTCGACAATATTTATTTTGATAATGGCTTTGATACTTCGGTGAGCGGAGTGAGTCTGGATCAAACAAGTATTTCTATTAATGGGACGAATACACAACAGCTAACAGCTACCGTATTGCCCGCTAATGCTTCAAATCAAAATGTAACATGGAGTTCGTCAAATACTTCGGTTGCTACGGTAAATGCCGCAGGGCTGGTAAACGGTATTTCGGCCGGAAATGCAACGATTACTGTTACTACGGTTGATGGTGGATTTACAGCCAATTGTGCGGTTACTGTAAACAATGTAGCTCTTCAAAGTATAACTGTTAACCCCTCAAGTATTCAAATAAGCAGTATTGAAAATCGGCAGTTAACGGTAAGTTTTTCTCCTTCTAACGCTGTAAATAAAAATGTTTTGTGGAGTTCAAATAATAGTGCTGTTGCATCAGTTAATTCGAGTGGATTTGTGCAAGGGGTATCTGAAGGGCTTGCAACAATTACAGCAACCAGTCAGGAGGGCGGTTTTACCTCGTCATGCCAGGTTACCGTTACTGCTGCACCCGAAGAAATTGTTATTTATCGCGACCAAGGCAGTATAGTGCAATATGTTTGGGATGGTAACGGAACGCTAACTGAGCTTAGCTCTGGCGGACAAGAAGGTTCAGAACACTATCGGTATAATTATAGTTTGTCGAATTGGTGGGATGGTTTTGGATTAGGCTTTCCTGCCCAAAATGTTTCGCAGTACGAAAACTTAGTATTAGCATTAAATGGACCCAGTTCAGCGAGTAATAATATTGTTGTAACGATGTCGGATGCCGATGAGGAATCTGTTGATTATACCATTTCTCAAACAACAGAATATACCCTGATTGAAATTCCATTAAGCGACTTTGATGGAACAAACGATTTAACAACGATTAACCACATTATGATTAGTATATCGGGAGCTCAAACGGGTACAGGGGAGTTATATATCGACAATATTTATTTTGGAGGCCCAATACCTATTGTGCCTGTTACAGGCATATCGGTTAGTCCGGAAGTTGGTATAATTGATGGAGGAATATTACAACTTACAGCTAATGTTTTACCTACGGATGCTACCAACAAAAAAATAACATGGAGTTCAGACAATCCGGGTGTAGCATCGGTAAGTTCAACCGGGTTGGTAATGGGGTTTTCGATAGGCTCAGCAAACATAACCGCAACAACCGATGATGGCAGTTATACCGCTTCTTCAACAATAACCGTAAATACACCTACCGAGGGGCGTGTTCTAAAAGTAATGCCTCTGGGTAATTCAATTACCGAAGGTTATGTGATACCCGGGGCATATCGCCTTAAGCTTTGGCAAAATCTGGAAGAAGCAGGGCTCGATTGCGGCGTTGATTTAGTTGGAACGTTAAATAACAATTCAGTAAGTGGCCTTGATGACCCTGATCATGAGGGGCATTCGGGTTGGACAACCGGACAAATTTTAGCACAGATAGATAATTATATGGCTGCCGAAACACCTGATATTGTTATGATGCATCTTGGAACAAACGATCTGGCTCAGGACGTAGCCGATGAGGCACCAGCTAATATACGAGGTTTAATTGACCATATATGCGCAGCTTTGCCTCCCGACGGGAAACTTTATGTTTCCAAAATTATACCTATTGGAGGAATGGGCAATGCAGCTTCGCTTGCTTATAATACCATAATTGAAGAGGCCGTGACGGAGAAACAGGCATTAGGCTTACCTGTTTACCTGGTTGATGCATATAGTATTTGGTCAAACGATTACATTAGTGGGGACTGGACACACCCAAATCAAACCGGATATGATGTTTTGGGCGATTTTTGGTTTAACGTAATAAAAGACGATATTCAACTTCCCTGTATCACTACAATTCCGGTTACAGGTGTGTCGCTAAATACCAATAGTGCAACAATAATTGTTGATTCAACACTTCAGTTTAATGCCACAATAACTCCCGAAAATGCTACAAATAAAAGTATTACATGGAGTACAAGCGAAGAAACAGTTGCAACAGTAAGCTCTAGTGGATTGGTAAGGGGTATATCACCGGGAAACGCAACAATTTCTGTTGAAAGCGTTGATGGTAATTTTGAAGCAACATCTGAAATTACGGTAGTTTCGATACCCGAAAACACAAATATTGTTGATGTAACATTGTCTGAAGGCGATATTGATTGTTACAATGCTTTGCAAACAATAACCATAGCCGGTAACGATGGTTCTGTAATTATTGAAAGTGACGCTAATGTTGAATTTATTGCAGGGCAATCAATTGTTTTTCTTCCCGGATTTCATGCTCAATCAGGAAGCATTGTTCATGCGAATATAACTACCGATAATTCATTTTGTACTGAAACTTTTGTTCAAAGCATAGTGCTTGCTTACGAAAAAGGCGAGAATATTGAAACAGAAAAAATTTCAAGTGAAGAAGAAATAAGAGATATTAAAGTGTATCCCAATCCCAATTCAGGTAGGTTTGTTGTTGATTTGTTGCAATTTGAAAATAAGGTATTGGTAATTGTTTTTAACTCAATGGGGATGCTAGTTTATCGTAACGTGTTGAATCCGGCAGATGAAAATGAAATCGAAATACCAAATGTGCAAAAAGGAATCTATTTTATAAAAGCTTATAGTATAGAAGGAATTGTTGCAAAAAAAATGATTGTAAACTAATGCAATGTGTAAACAAACATCACATAAAATGATCCTGAAAATACACTGGCAATACTTTTTCAAAACGATTCGGTTTTGGTAACCGGAGACAAGATCTTGCAAGCTTTCGACAGTTTGGAAGTGGCCAAATTTAGTGCTCAGTCGTTGGTGATGGCAAAATCGATCGGAGAACTGGTCCCTATTAACGAGCAACAGGTTGATGATTTAAGAATGAAATTTTTAAGTTAGTAAACTTTTATTTAGTCAGGCTTTTAGGTGTAGTTTTGTGTTTTTGGGTGGAGTATTGTAAAAATCCTTGTCAACGCTGCAAATGAAGTACCATTGGAGATAGTATATTAATATAGATACTATTTCGAATAAGTTTGCGTTTTAGTATAATAATTATGAAATTGATATTTCTGTATTCATTTATAATAATTCCAAACCGAACATGTACAAATATTTGCTTTTACTCGTCTTTTTAAGCTTTGATTTCTACTCAAAAGGGCAATATTATAGATTAAGTCAGGCTGATACCATTGTTGTTTATAACGTACGAAACCAAACAATCGAAATGATACCACCGGTATTATTTGATATTACTCATTCTTTCGATAGCACTCCAAGTTCCATAGGAGCTATGGGAAAAAAGATAAGGCTTGATGTTGTACCACCCGAAAATAATCTGGTTGATGGTACACGGTTTACCTATATGGAAAGAGCAGAAATAAATTTTGATGTAAGCAGCTATCCTGTCAGAACTGCGGTTAGACTTAAGGCATGGGTTAATGATACTTTGAAAAACAGATGTTCTGGAACTATGGTTGCTGACAATTTAGTGCTAACTGCCGCGCATTGCCTTTGGGGTGAAAAAGCATGGACACTAGATAGTCTTTTAGTTGCTCCGGCTTTTGATAATGGTGAATACCAACTTGAAATTGCCTCATCGTTGGTTGATAAATATTACATTTTTAAGAGCTATTATGATTCTGAATTCCATGATATTGCCCTGTTGGAATTGAGAAAACCTATTGGCTTTAAGACGGGTTGGCAGGGAATAGCTTTTAACACAGATACTACTTTTTATACTCAAAATGTTTTTCATAAATTGAGTTATCCGTCTATAAGAAGTCCATTCGATTCTACCCTAATTTTCAATGGAGATACCTTGTATTACAATTATGGGTTGATTGATTATTTCGGAAATAATTGGAATCTGCCATATATTGGTGTGAAAAATGGCAGTGAATTGGGTATCCCCGGTATAAGCGGCAGCTCTTTGTTTTACACTAACAATGTTGATTATTATGTGCACGGAGTAGCAAACTTCAGTCGTAATCTCAACCATTATTTAATTGGTCGTAATGTATTCTATCAGCTAAGAAACATTATCGATAATTATGCGATGTACGTAAATGAGCAAATTGATGAATCAAACCCTTTAATTCTTTATCCGAATCCGGCAAGCATTAATATTACTGTTGAATTTCATTGTGCCGATAACAACCACTATACCTTAGGTGTTTACAATATGCAAGGACAGTTAGTTAAGGTAGTGGAAAATATTACTGATCCATATTTTTCTTTTGAAAGAAACAATTTGCCATCAGGAGTTTATTTGTTTCAAATTTTTGATAAAAGCGGGGGCGTGAACTATGTGAAAAAAGTTTTATTTATTTGAGTTATGTTTATGCTCTATTCTTTTATTGTTAGTTAGGATTTAGCACAATGCAAGTCAAATTTTTTTATTGTATCGGGCAATTTTTGATAGAAAAATTAATTTACTAAATTTGATGATAGTTACAATTGAAATTGAAAAACTTTGAAACGTATATTTAAATATATTCTTTCCACTTTATTATTTTTGAGCCTAATGGTACTTGGGGAGGATATTTGTATTTCTTGTCCTAATGTAAAATATTATAAGGAAACTGAAAGGGTTAATACAACCAACTCGGAAGTAGATGAGTCAAAATGTTTCTATTATAACCAAAACACAGTTAACGCAGCTACAAATTTGGATATTAAGCTGTGGTCAAGAGAGTGCATTTCATATTATAATCAAAGAATGGTTGTTTCAATAATCTCTCAAACAAACTTGTATTGCGATATTAGTCCTATTCATTTATTAAATAATAGATTATATATTCCACGAAAATTCATTGAGCATCATTGTATTTTTTAAAATGAAAGATTTGTTTATAAAAAGCTGTCTTTCAGGTAATATTGGTTACTAAATAAGAATATAATGTGTAATTCTTTACTCAAAAGAAAATGGATAAATCAAGAAATAAAAACTTCCTGTTTTTAGGAGTAATTAAGCGTTTTTCAAGATGGATTAAACGATCATTATTTATAATTATCGCTGCAGCTATGATCGGTTTCACAAATGCATTTAATAACGAATCAAGGTGCATATACGATTCAGGATGCTTTGACCAGCAGGAACAATTAATTGACGATGACGATACAAACGAATAAAAACGTCACAAATAAAAAATTTTAATAATTAACTACCACGCCACTAGTGGGACAGGCTGCTACTTTCCGTTGATCTGCTTTTTGATCACGCAATGGTGTGACATTTCTCAACTCATATTTTGGGAACGAAATTTTAAAAGTTATTATTACAAGAATTGTTGCATCGAAGGCTATATTAATAATCAAAAGAAACTATGGTGGAATATTGACGATGTTTTTTTAATTGATCCCCAACCATCAATTCTCATTGTTTAAAAATTCCGATGGTGAACACTTATAATATTTCTTAAAAATACGGCTGAAATACTTGGGGTCGTTAAACCCTGTAGCATAGGCCACTTCGCTGATTTGCAAATTGTTGTTCTGCAAAAGTTCTTTTGATTTTTTCAGCCGGTAAACGTTAATAAAATCGTTGGCCGAGAGGTTGGTGATGGCCTTCATTTTTTTATATAACTGGCTGCGGCTCACAAACATCTCCGATGCAAAATGATCAACATCGAAGGCTGCATCGGTGTAATATTTTTCAACAACCTCGTTGGCTTTTTCGAAGAACTGTTGGTCGAGATTATTGGTGGTTATTTCGGCAGATGTGACCTCGTCGAGGGTGCTGTATTTATTGCGCAAAGCCTTACGGTTTTCAATAATGCTGTGTACCTTTGCCAACAGAATTTCGGCATTAAAGGGTTTGGGTATGTAGTCGTCGGCACCTTGTTCGAACCCTTCAACAAAATCTTCAACATTCCCTTTGGCGGTGAGCAAAATTACCGGTATGTGGCTGGTGTACAGGTTGTTTTTTACTCTTTTGCACAGTTCAATGCCATCCATTACAGGCATCATTATATCGCTGATTATTAATGTCGGGTCTTCTTTCTTTGCTATTTCGTATCCTTGTTCGCCATTTTCGGCTTCAAGTACCTGGTAGTAGTGCGTCAGTCCCGAAACAATAAAGCTGCGCATTTCGTTGTTGTCTTCAATTACAAGTATTTTTTCAGGAAAATTTTCCGTGTTGCCGATTGGAGTAATTGGCTTTTCGGCAATTTGACCGTACAGTACCGACACTTTGCCTTTAATGTTCGATTCGAAAATCTGCCCCGATTTGTCGATTTCATGTTCGGCAAAAAAGCTTTTACTGGCCGGAATGCTTACAATAAATGTGCTTCCTTCCCCGGGTTGGCTTTCAACGTTTATGGTACCGTGCATCAACTCAACAAGGCTTTTAACCAGCGATAGGCCAATGCCAGTGCCGCTGTTGTTGTGTTTGTTGGTGCGTGCAACCTGATAAAAACGATCGAACAGCCTGTCTGTTTGGCTACTGTCGATACCCGGCCCCTCATCTTTTACCGATAGTTCCAAATAGTCGGTTTGGCCGCTTCGTACAGTTTTTGCAGTAAGTATAATTTTGCTGTTGGCAGGTGTAAACTTGAAGGCATTGGCCAGCAGGTTGTAAACCACGTTTTCCATTTTTTCTTTGTCGATCCAGGCAACATTGTTCAGCTCAAATTGGTGCCTGTAGTCGATGTTGTTGATGTAGGCAAACTCGTCGAATGCGTGAAAAAGTTCAAGCAGGTAGGGTTTTATTTCGGTGGCCTCCACTTGCAATTCCATGTTGCCGGTTTCAATTTTACGTATTTCGAGCAAACGATTAATCAACATTAAAAGGCGTTGTGCGTTTCGGTTGATAATTTTTAGCAATCCGGCAACTTCAGGGTTGTTTTCGAACAGTTTAATGAGCCTCTCGAGCGGCGAAATAATCAATGTTAATGGGGTTCTGAATTCATGCGATATGTTCATAAAGAACTGCATTTGGTGCAGGTTTACTTCCTTTACCTTGTTGTTAAGTATGATTAGTTCGTCGCGTTGATTCAAAATTTCGTTGTTTTTATTTTCCAGTTCTTCTTTTTGTTGTTC
>JAFGBR010000038.1 GCA_016933045.1 Marinilabiliaceae bacterium
TACGTGCGCGGCGGTGGCCCCGATCAAAACCTGTATTTGCTCGATGGAGTGCCCGTGTATAACCCCAGTCATGTTTTGGGTTTCATGTCAGTTTTCAACAACGATGCTTTAAAATCGGTTAAACTCTATAAAGGCGGGTTTCCTGCCCGCTATGGAGGTAGGCTCTCGTCGGTTGTTGATATCCAAATGAAAGATGGAAATATGAACGAGATTAAAGGAAATTTTTCAATTGGGCTGATTTCATCAAAGCTTCAACTTGAAGGCCCTATAATTAAGAATAAAACATCGTTTATGCTTTCTGTCCGAAGAACTTATCTTGATGTTTTCCTTGTTCCTTATGATTTTTTCCGCAATATGAACGTAGCAGAAAAAAAGAATACATCTATCTTTTTTCATGATTTTAATTTGAAAGTCAATCATATATTTAATGAAAAAAGCCGACTCTATTTGAGTGCTTATAATGGAAAGGACCAATTAAAATTAACCAATGAATGGCAAAATAATAATTTCATCAGCAAGGACCAAACAGCGTTGGGTTGGGGAAATGCAATTGCGTCGCTGCGATGGAATTACCTTATAAACAATAAATTATTTTGCAACACAACACTTACCTATACGAATTTCCATTTCGAAACCGATATTTTTTATAAGCAAACTAAAAATGATTCGGACTGGAAATATGAAGAGATATTTCAATATCATTCGGGCATTAAAGATTATACCGCAAAAGTTGATTTTGATTATCTGCCAAATCCCAAGAATACCATAAAATTTGGGTCAGCATATGTTCATCATTATTTCTCACCAGGTGTAACACGAATAAAAAATGCAAACCCTGAATATTCGTTAACCGATATTGATACATTAATAATGGGGAACCGTAGTATTGTTGCACGTGAACTCGCAACTTATTTTGAAGATGAAATCACAATTTCGAAACAACTCAAAATAAATACTGGCATACATGTTTCGCTATTTAATGTTGATGGACAAAATTTTTGGAGATTGCAACCACGGTTTTCAGCCAGGTATAAAATATCAGGCAATACTTCGGTAAAAGCATCGTATTCGCGTATGGCCCAACATCTGCACTTATTAACTACTTCGGGAATCAATTTCCCAACCGATTTATGGGTGCCAATAACCAAAAACTTTGCTCCACCCATATCCGATCAATTTGCAGTTGGTGGCGTTCATTCAATGCATAACGGAATAACAGTTACAATTGAAGGCTTTTATAAAAGTATGCAAAACCTTATTGATTATAGAGAAGGTGCGACTTTTATGCAAAAAGGCACCGAATGGGAAAATAAAGTAGAGCTGGGCAAAGGTTGGTCGTACGGTGCAGAGTTTTTGCTTGAAAAAACAATAGGAAAATCAACAGGGTGGATAGGTTACACGTGGTCGAAATCGGAGCGACAGTTTCCAAACATCAACTTCGATAAGGAGTTCCCGGCCAAATACGATCGCCGCCATGATGTTAGTATTTCATTTACTCATCAGTTTAACGACAAATTAGACATCGGATCGACATGGGTTTATGGAACCGGTAATGCTGTCACAATGGCACTTTCATCGTATAAAGCTGCCCCAATACCAGGAGTGGCATATAATAATGACATTTTATGGCCTATCCAAAATTACAAATCAAAGAACAATTATAGGATGCCAAGTTATCATCGACTGGATGTTGGTGCTAATTTCCACAAAAAGAAAAAACATGGCACCAGAACCTGGAGCTTATCGCTATACAATGCATATAGCAGGCTTAATCCATTTATGATCACATGGGAAACATCGGGAAGTTCATTTGTTTTGGAAGATGAAAATGGAAACCCAATAGCCTATAGGCGCACCGGAGGTCGTTTAAAACAAATTAGTTTATTCCCAATAATCCCTTCTGTTTCCTATTCATTTAAATTTTAAAAGATTAACAAAATGAAAACGGTAAAAATAGTCATCATTGTAAGCATTTCAATATTATTGCTTTCGTGCGTAAGGGAGTTAGAATATAAAGTTGCCAATATTCAACCAGAAATTGTAATAAATGCCATTGTGGGCAACGATAGTACTTTCAAAATTAAAGTGGATTTAAGCTCTCCTTTATTTTCCGAATCGAGTGGTAGGGTTATGGACACCATTGATTTTAACGTTGAATTATTTGAAGATGGTCAATTGATTGAAAAACTTGAAGTTATATACGAAAGATACTTTAGTGGAGGCATTCGTAATTACACTGACTCAATTTTTCAATATGAGAAATACTATGTATCCGAACATATTGCACAAACTGGCAAGAAATATATGCTAAGGGCATCGTATCCTGGGTTTGAAACCGCACAAGCTTCGCATGTTATTCCCAAAACGATTAATCTAATAGATATCGATACTGTTTGTTTTTATGATGAAACAAACGGTAAACCTGTTACATTAAGTTTTTTAGTGAAATTTGACGACCCCGAAAACGAAGTAAATTATTACAGGGTATATTATGAGGCAAAGTATGGAGTTAAAGTACCGCCTGAACACGAAGAATATGATTCGTTGAAAAACCAAATTGTAGTTTTTGATGTACAAAATGATTTGTTACGAATTACAAACTCATATATTAAGTCACAGGATGATGCGAATAGCTACTTGTTTGGAGCCCCTTATAATCGCTACAACGTTTTTACCGACGAATTAATAAACGGACAAAAATGTGCAGTTGAGTTCAAAACACAATCAACTTGGTACGGTAAACTTGACCTTACAAAGCTTGATACACTTAATGGCGAATTCTTTTGGTTTAAAGCCTATATTCTCCAAATTACTCGTGAGACTTATCTTTATCTTGAATCGCTTGATAAAATCGAATATAACGGCTTTGACGAATTTAGTGAAGCTGTAATTCTTTATAACAACATTGAAAATGGAGTTGGTATTTTTGGGGCTTATGCAGCTGATACAAAAATTATATCTATAGGGTCTTACCCTTCTGAAAAATACACATACATTGTAGGAGAGAGGTTCAGGGATTGGTATTAACTGAACTATACAATGTTTTTATTTAAGATAAATAAATATATAATATAACCTTTTATGAAACCTAAAAACATCTTAATTTTTATTGTATTTCTGGCACTATTTATCCTGCCGCTAAA
>JAFGBR010000039.1 GCA_016933045.1 Marinilabiliaceae bacterium
CAAATGCCTCCTTTTACAACATCCTTTGTTAGGATATTAAACCATATTTCAACTTGATTCAGCCATGAAGAATATGTAGGAGTAAAATGCAATTGTATTTTCCGTTTGTTTTCCAGCCACTCCTTAACATCTTTATGCTTATGAATTGATAAGTTGTCTGCAATAACGTGCAGTTTCTTATTTCGGTATTTTCTATCAAGGCTTTTTAAAAATTTCAAGAAATTTTCTGCTGTATTTGACTTGATCGTTTTTGCCGTAACCTCACCTGAATGAACCGCTAAAGCAGCTATCAAAGATACTGTTCCATTTCTTTTGTAAGTTGCGGTTTGTCGTCTGGGATTTCCTGTTCGAAGTGGCAATTCGGGTTGAGTCCTGTCAAGTGCCTGAATCTGGGTTTTTTCATCAACGCAAATTACAATTGCATTTTCAGGCGGGCTTAAATAAAGACCAACGATATTGATCATTTTCTGCTCAAATTCAAGGTCTCTTGGTTTTCCGCACCAGTATTCAATTTTATGTGGTTTTAAATCCGCCTGTTTTAAAATTTGAAATACTTTTGATTGGCTTAT
Source organism: Marinilabiliaceae bacterium (assembly GCA_016933045.1). GTDB lineage: Bacteria > Bacteroidota > Bacteroidia > Bacteroidales > Marinilabiliaceae > JAFGBR01. Next base: position 570 of record JAFGBR010000039.1, read on the forward strand.
GCCTATTTCTTTTGCTATGCGCCCCTGAGACCAATTAGTATATCCTCCTTCCGGCTTCGTACAGGCTTTTTCAATTACCATCGCCTTTTGTTCAGGGGTTATTGTTTTAGGTTTTCCACTCCGTTCTGCATCTTTAAGACCGGCTATACCTTTTTGGCGGAAACGCTGACGCCATTTGTTTACCACAGGACGACTAAGCCCTGTGATCATAATAATTTCATCAAGTTGCATTCCTTGATCTGAACAGAGAATAATTTCAGCTCGCTCTACATAACGCTTCTCAAGCTTTCGTGAGCGTCTCATGGTTAGCAATTCTTCTCTTTGCTCCATGGTCAGTTTTATGGGATTTCCTATCCTTACCATTTGACAAAGATATAAAATTATAGTTAATTAATTTAGTAATTATTACACTAGATTATTGAATTCTCACTTAACCAGCGTTTTAAAATATGCAGGAACAGGAGTTGTAAAAGTCATCTTTTTTTTCGAATAGGGGTGAATAATTGTTAATGAAAAAGAGTGAAGTGCCAATCTTTTCAGCTCATTATTGGCTTTACCATAAATCTTATCTCCAGCTACAGAATGCCCTTTTTCAGACAAATGAACACGTATTTGATGTTTTCGGCCAGTAAATAAATCAATTTCTAATAAACTATATTTATCACTTTCTTTAACAACCTTATAAGCTGTTTTTGCAAATTTACCTTTTTCACAATCGGCAACCGAAAAAACTTTAAGAGCTTTATTTTCAACTAAAAATGAAGTAATTATTCCCTCTTTCTCCTCCATTATACCATTTACAACTGCAACATATTTTTTACTAAAGTCGCTCCAATTATCCTGCAAAAAACTTTTAACCTGTTCATTTTTAGCAAAAACCAAAATACCCGATGTATCCCTGTCGAGACGATGAACAATATATACACGGTTTTTTGAGCGCTCATTGCCCTTTTTAACATAGTTATTCAACAGGAAATGCGCAGTATTAAACTTATCTTTATCAGTTCCAATGGTAAGCAATCCATTTATTTTATCAACTACAATAATATCACGGTCTTCGTATAAAATATTCAATCCCCTGGGTTGGTATTTTTTAGGTACGTTATTTATCACGTTATGCAAAATATTTTTTTATCACAATTATTACAGCATGCTTTTTGTAAAAAAAACAAATCAAAATTACATCTATTTCGTCATAAATAACAGAAAAACCTCATGCTTAAATCACAATTATTTAATTAACAACAATAATAGGTTTAAGAATTAATAACCTCTACTATTAATGATTCAAAAGGTAGAAGAGAAAATTTATCGAGTGCAATAAGATGTTTTTTAACCTTGTGTGTAGAGAGTAAAATAATACCCTCCCAATCACGACCAACATTAACCGTTTTATTCCATGGAGTAAAGTTTAAACACACAACAATGGCAGCTTCATTATTAAAACGTTTATAAACCAAAACACCGTTTTTACCATCGTTAAGAAACTCCCATTCACCGGCATATAATGCAGAATTTTTACGCCTAATTTTAAGTAATTGTCGATAAAAATATAATATTGATCCTTTCTTTTCTTTTAATGATTCAACATTAACACAATAATAATTACGATTTACCGGCAACCAAGGCTCACCTCGCGAAAACCCGCTATTACGAAGCTTATTCCATTGCATTGGAGAGCGGGCTTTATCGCGACCCGAATAAAAAGGCCAAAATCGTTTACCAATAGGATCTTTAATAAAACGACGAGGCAAACGACTATTTTGCATACCTATCTCTTCGCCATAATATATAAATGGAGTACCTTTTAAAGTCAGCAACAAAAATGCAGCAACAATGGCCTTTTGCCTTTTGTGCAAACGCCAAAATGGCCTGTTATAACTCCTAAACAAATCATGATTAGATAATACATTACAAGGCCAGCCTTTTGCAGGTATTTGGCTCATCCACTCCTTTATTGTTTGACCATACAGTTTAGCGTTCCAACGCTTAAATATCAACGAGAAGTCAAATGCAAGATTTAATGTATTTTTACCCGATCCTAAATAACTAGCCGCCAGTTTCGGGTCGCCCGGAGGTAAGGTGTAAATCTCTCCCACGCACATTCTATTGTCGTATTTATCTATAAGCTTACGAAGTAACTTTAAGGTCTTTATCGATTTCGGACGATTGCGGGTATACACAGGCTGTGTTTGGTTCAACATTTGAAAAAAACCAGGATTATCACGCAACTTTTTATCTTTAACTATTAAATTTGCAACATCTAAACGAAAACCATCAACACCCATATCAAGCCAATATTTTACAATATCGAAAAACTCATTTCGAAGATGTTCATTGCGCCAGTTTAAGTCGGGCTGTTCCTTAAAAAAAGAGTGATAATAGTATTGATTAGTTACCGGATGAAACTCCCATGCACTTCCACCAAAACATGTTGACCAATTATTTGGAGGCTTACCATTTTTACCGCTTCGCCATATATACCAGTCACGTTTTTCGTGATCGGAAGCAGATGAAGACTCAATAAACCATGGATGCTGATCAGATGTATGATTCATAATCAAATCCATAATAACCCTCATATTCCTTTTATGCGCTTTCTCCAATAACTTTCGAAAATCCTTTAAAGTGCCAAAAATTGGGTCAATCTGCCGATAATCTGACACATCATATCCAAAATCGATCTGGGGCGATAAATAAATAGGTGAAAGCCAAATGGCATCCACCCCTAAATCCTTTAAATAATCCAACTTATGAATTATACCTTTAATATCGCCAATGCCATCATCGTTTGAATCGTAAAAACTTCGCGGATAAATATGATAAACAACCCCATGTTTCCACCAGATAAACTTTTTAGGCATGGATTTCTTCATACTCTGATACCTTTTGAAGGTCTACGCTCTTTAAAAAATGATTCAATATTTGATTTGGGTGATAATTTCCTGCTCGCTCAACAGCACTATGCTTCATTCTGTATCTTATACTTTCATCTGCCAAGAAATCCATAACGCGCAATGCCATTTCACTCTTATTTAACACCAAATATCCATTCTTCGTATGCTGAATAATATCTTTTGGTCCTTTTGTTCGATATGCAATTACTGGTAACCCGCAACTTAACGACTCCAGCACAACACAACTAAACGTATCGAAACGCGATGGCAATATCAATAAATCAGCCGATGAATATATTGAAGGTAATTCTTTATGATCGACCCATCCCAAGAACAATGCATCAGGCATAAGTTTCTTTAAATCGGCTTCGGCAGGGCCTGTACCTGCAAACACCATTTTAACATCGGGAAAAGTCAATTTCACCTGTTCAACAATATATGGAATATCCATCACCCCTTTCTCCTTACTAATACGTCCTGCATACAATAAAACAGGAGTGTCGTTTATTAGTCCAAACATCTCTTTTCTAGAAGTTCGAGGCTTAAATATATCATCGACCCAATGAGCTGTTAAATGAACTTTATCGGGCGATAACCCCATATCACTGCCTGTTAACCATTTCTGATGATCGGTATTTAAAACAAAAACGCCATCGAATAATTTATAGTAAGCACGCAAAAAACGACGTATTCGGTTTAGGTTATGCTTATCAATTTGCAATACTTTTTTAGCAAACATAACCCAATCGGTGTGCATATAAAACCATGTTTTTACCGAATATGCATTTTTTAAATATAATGCTGCAACTCCCATCATACCTTCGGTTGAACAAACAATACGGTCGTATTCGTTTTCGAGAAACAAATTATGTATTTTCATAAAATCGGGTATCCTTAATGACTGTTCATTATAAAAAGGAAGTTTATATTCGGCAACCGGTTTAACAACAATTAAGTTATCATCCGATTTTAAAGTATCGCTGCATACCAAAATATCAATAGGTAAATTTCGCGATCGTATTTCATTAAGAACCTCCTGTAAAAACATTGAAACACCATTTTTCTCTTCAAAAGTATCTGTCATCCATAACATTCTTTCGGGATGGTTTAATTTTCCAATATTTTTCGAGAAAGTTTTAAGTAATTCCCGGTTATTATACATCACTCTGGAACTGGTAAAATTTGCAGCCTGAATTAGCATCGATGCTAAAAAAGGAAACGATAATCCATCAAGAAAATTACCCATATTCGGCATTACCATACGATTATCTTTACGAGCCTTATCATTACCCGATTCCTTCCCAAACAAAACTCTAAAATCACTTGGTATTTCAAGTGTATCAACCAAATCATCTATTGTTACATTATTAAAAACACCTTGTTTTTTTATACGGTTAACTTTTGCATCAACTCTTTTGTAAAGAATATCGGTAAGATTTTCATTAATTATATTAATACTATTATTAATGCTATTAACCATTTGTTCGGCAGGCAAATCCTTTGCTTTTGCTATTCTCGATGCTTCATCGAATATAGGTTTATAAGTTTTTGGAACAAATAGACGCTGAGTAAAAGATGGAGCTTTTCCCAAAAAACAATTATGGAACATCTCAATAAATCTCATTGTTACCTTATGATGTTGTAACTCAGAAAAAGCATTGTTAGCAAATAAAGCAATCACCTTATCTATTGTTGTTCCTTTGTGCAACAGTATTCGAAGTAATCCGGGATCTTTCTTAAAAAGTGCAATCTGACAAACATAATCGAGAAATGCAATGGTTAGCTTCTCCGAATTCTGATGATTTCCGTAAGGAGCAGTATCTCCGTTTCGAATAGCCTCAAGAGCTAATTCAGATGCCGGAGTATCAAACAATCGTTCTTTTAAATTTGGAACGTGTAACAAAGTACCTGTTTGCCCTGAAAAAATACCCATGTGACTATCGGATCCACCTATCAACGATTTTTTATAAACATTTCGGCAATAAATACGAGGATTAATATCGTATAAATCGCAGTATGCATCAATCTTATCTGGAGTTAAATCGTCGAGCCAAAACTTAACCAAAAGATTTTGCCATGTATCACGCTGCCCATTCAAAACCTCAAAACGCTCAAAAATAAGACTCAGCTTTTGAAAAAAATCCATAGAAGGAACACCATCGGTTGCATAATGATAAAGTGGATGAGCCCATACCGTTGGTATATTATTCGAAAGAGCAAAACGTTGAAAATTATATACGTTATGACGTAATTTATTCAAAATACGATCCTGCTCTTTAGTCATTCCATAAGCCAAAACATGAATGCCAACATTAAAATCGGGAACCATACAACTGTATTCGGCTCCCACTAAAACATCAACACCCCTGTTTTTTAAATCGAAACAAGAGCGTGTATTATTATGGTTGGTAATAGTAATTACATCAACCTCATTTTTCTTAAGGGTTTCAATTAATGTTTCAGTTTTCAACCATGTCTCAGGAACATTAAGAATACGACCCAATAATTCGTCAGGCACATCACTATTATGATCGTGACAGTGCATGTCAATTTTTAAAACCTCATCAGCAGGAAATCTTATCTTTTGATCGAACAAAAAGCCTGTTAACTCATTTCTCAATTCTTGCTGAAAAGATTTTTTTAAATTCTCGTTTTCTATCATAAACTTGTTAAAATATTTATTTAACGCAAGTTATGAGATGCAGATAAACAGAAAATAAACAATAAATTATTTGATGTTTAAATATAAATTCAACTTAACACAAGGGTAACATATAATATATCTGTTGTTAACACATACCATATGATTTTATTAAAAATCTATTGCATTTTTACAGATTATTAGGATTGTTACTAAAAAAATTCTAAATTAAAAACTTATAAAAAAATAAATATGAGAAAAGTAATATTCGTTATTCTGTTTTTAGGTTGCTTATACCATGTATCTGGGCAAACCAATTCTGAAAAAATTACAGATTTATTAAATCAGGTTATCAACTTTGATAATTCGAACTTAAATTCTGAACGACCTATTGCAAATGTCAACTTACTGGCAGCTCAGCAAGCTGATACAATGCTTATTATTACAAAAGAAAATGCAAAATCAGTTTTGGATGAAGCAAAAAAATACCAATTCTGTATCATATCAGTTGAACGACACACAATTGTTATTGTTGAATCGTGGAATAACTGCATTCAATCGGGCTCATGGGGTTATTGTATGCCTTATGGAACCGGATATATTCAAAAGGGAGTAATGGAAAAAAAGACAGACTATATTAATAATATTATTGGAATTCCCGACTCTCAACGACGAACAGTATTCTTATTTAATAAGAAATAACTTAACAATTCGAAGATTTATAGTTCTAAATATCTGTAAATCTTCGACCAATAATTAAAATATCATCAACCTGTTCCAAATTATCTTTCCAGTTAAGCAAATTCTTATAAATAACTAAATGCTGTTCATCAACAGATAAATGTGCATTTTTTAATAATAACTGTCTCAAGCCCGAAGACTTAAATTTTTTACCATCAGAACCTCCAAACTGATCAATATACCCATCGGTAAACATGTATACCATATCATTTTTTTCGAGTTGAATAATATGATTTGTAAATAATTTCTTATTATCATAACTTCTACCAATAGAAAACCGATTTCCCTTAACCTCTAATAATTCACCATTTCGAACTATCCATAATGGATTATAAGCACCAGCATATTCCAAAATACCATTTTTTGGATTATAACATATTAAAGCTATATCCATCCCATCATTAATAGCATCATCTTCTTTTTGATGTAAATTTTCTGTTACTTCAATATTTAACCTCATAAGTATTTCAGATGGTTTTGAAATACCATTTTCAATAATAATTTTATTTAACGAAGTGTGTCCAATAAAAGACATAAAAGCTCCTGGAACACCGTGTCCTGTACAATCAACAACTGCAAGAAATTCATTTCCATTATAAGTATTTGCCCAATAAAAATCACCACTAACAATATCCTTAGGCTGAAAAAAAATAAAGGTATCTTTAAAAGGTATATCAGCCGGTAAAATGGCAAATTGAATTCGCCGTGCATAATGTATACTGTCGGTAATATCCTTATTACGTTCGGCCAATTGGTTATTTGCCTGAGATAATTCCCGGGTTCGCTCGTCTACTTTTTTGGCTAAAATAGTTTTTTCTCTAATTAAATTACGCTCTCTAATTTTCATTAAAATTCCAATAGTTATAAGTACAATTACTATTGCCATTGTAATAAAAAAAGGCCTTTTGTAAAAAGGGGCAAGTATTGTAAAACTAACAAACGCAGGTTTTTCATTCGATAAACCATGAGAGTTAATAGCTTTAATTTTAAATGTATAATCACCAGGTTGTAATGCGCTATAATTAGCACTTTTCAAACGATTTACTGATTCATTCCACTCCTTATCAGCACCTTCAAGCATTATTAAATACTTATCCGAATTAGGATGAGTAATAGATATAGAGCTGAATTTAAACGATATATTGTTGTAATTATGTAAAAAAACCAAATCATCACTCATATCAACCAACTCACCATTAACATACATTTCTGATATATGAACAATGGGCAATGCCGGCTTATTATTATCACTCAATGGGTCATATTTAATCACCCCCGATACAGTTCCAAACCATAATTTCCCTTCATTATCCTTAAAAACAGCATTTGAGTTGTTTTCAATACCAACAAAACCATCTCGTTTCGAAAAAGAAACAATAACATAATTAGTCGATAAAATTTTATTCAACCCAATTGTAGTACCTGCATAAATATTGTCATAATCATCTACTATAATAGATCTTATATTGTTTGATAACAATCCATCATTTATACTCAACTGCTTAATGACTTTGTAATTTTCAATAATTAATACACCATGCGCCTTTGTTCCAACAATAATTTGATTTTTACTATTTTCTGTAATTGCGGTAACAATAACATTCTCTTCATACTTAAATGCTTCAAATTTCCCATCTTTAAAAAACGACAGCCCATTTTTTGTTCCTACCCATAATATCCCCTCCGAACTGTAATAAACCGATTCAATTTCATTTGAAGGTAGACCGTCAATTTGCCCATAAGTCTTAACATAATTATAGGTATTAATATCATAATTTATTAATCCGGCCGTAATACCAAGCCAAAGAGTATTCTTATTATCCACATCAAGAGCCAAAACAGCTTGAGAAACCCAGTGAAAACGTTGGTTAACCTGCGGCATACTTACAAAACAACCACGCTTAGTATCAAACATTTGAACCCCCTGATCTTCAGTGCCAATCCACAAATTCGAATTTTTATCGGGAACAATAAACCGAATTAAATTACTTATTTGGTTATTTTGCTGATTAAAATTATTTACAACACTCCCAAACGAATCAAGAACAGTAATTCCCTCATTTGTTCCCAGCCAAATATTATTATTTACATCCTGACAAATGGCATATATCTGATTATTAACTATTCCATTTTCTTTTGTATAACTAATAAATGTTTCACCCTTAAAAATATCAATACCATTTGCAGTGGTTCCGGCAATTATATTACCTTCAATATCTTCAATTACGCACCAAATCTTATTATCGTGCATTCCATTACCAGTATTAAAAACCTTTGTCGATCCATCGGGTTTAATGCGGGTCAACCCACCTTTATCTTCCTTATCCCAATGAGCTATCCAAATATTTCCTTTTCTATCTTCAATAATATCAGTAATCCAATTAGTGGCTAAACCACTTTTTATATCGAAATAAGCTATTTTTCCCGATTTAACATCCTGCTTATACAAACCTCCATTATAAGTACCATACCACCTAAAACCTCTGCTATCTTCGAAAATAGTTGAGAACTGAAAATATGTATCCAAATTACTTGGAGAATATCGATTAAACGATTTTGAAGAATCACAATAATATTGGATACCAATATCGGTTATCAAATATACAGTTCCATCGTGTGATATAAATGAATTAAAAACAACATCACTTAACTCTTTACTCGAAAAATGATTAAAATCTGTTCCTTTATCATCATAATTTAGTGGTAACCTAAACGCTCCGTTTTTAAATGTTGTAATCCAAATATTTCCTGTGGAATCCTGACAAAAACTAGTAATATTACTGTTAATATTAACAAATTTAAATATCGAAAAATGATTATTTGAATACTGAGTAATATTACCGCCTTCATGCCCAATCCATAAAGTTTTATTACTATCTTCAAAAATATATCTTACTCCACCACTTGCTAATCCATGTTCAATAGAATAATTATCAAAACGTGACCCATCAAACCTACTAATTCCTACATCGGTTCCAAACCAAATAAAACCATCTTTTGTTTGACATATTGAATAAATCTTTGATGATTCTATTCCATCAATGGTTTTATAATTATCAAAAAAAAAGGTTTGAGCAAGAGTATTTATTGAATTTCCAATAAATAGAAGTAAAAAAATGCACAAAAATATCTTGCTTCTCACAATAATATTTTTTTTAATAAATTATTATTTCTTATTTATAAAAAAGAATGTTCCATTTTCATCCGACAAACCTGCAATTTTACCAAACTGGGGTTTCTGCTGATTATTTTGGGCAACTGCCTGTGTAACTTTAACAACAATCGACTCAATGGGAATACAGGTATTAGGATTATTAACCAACATATTGGCAAAGGTTTTAGTAAACTGCGAATTATCAATTGCCAACTCGTACCCTGCTGATGTAAATACCTGTGATGATTTTAGTTTTGTAGCTCCCCAATCACCACAATCTCTTTCTTGTAATGATCCTCGCATTGCCTGATAAAAAGTAGGTCCTGATTCGCAAGCATCGGTAATTAACAACGTATGATTTAACAAATGATTATATGACTGGAAAGAAGCCTTTAATGTATTAGTACTAAAAAAACTAAACTCATCCTCCCGGGACGCATCAACCGGAATCCAATATCCCGTTTCATTAATAAACTTACCATGTCCTGCATACCAAATCAATAATGATTGTACTCCATTATTTTTTATCATATCTCTTAAATCAATTGCAAAAAACTTTTCGAGATCTTTCTTTTTCATATTTTTTTTATAAATAACATTATGAATTTCGTAATTCATAAGTGCAGAACGCATTAAACTAATATCTCGTGCTGGCCCTTCTAAACTGGGGAAATTTTCATAATCCGAATTTTCAATAAAAATTGCCCAGGTTCTTCCCATTGGATTACTATTGGAAAGAGAAACTCCGCTTCTGTTTATTGTATATGTTGTATTCGACTGATTACCATACACATCTTTAGCAGTCACTGTAAATGAATTTTTATTTGCAATATTTATTGTGGCAATAAAATTTGGATTTCGCTCATCAACTTTATAACTGGCCAATACTCCATCAATAAAGATTGTATTAATTAAGTTATCATCATTTGCAATTCCTTCTATATATAAGTTTTGTGAGGTTGCTTCGGTAAATATTTCATTATTATCAGAAGCATACGGGTTTAAAAGAATAATAACAGGAGGATCAACTTCTGTCCTCTCAATTCTATAAGTCATCTCTTGTCTGTTATTATAAACATCAGCTGCAACAACTAAAAATGAATCTATATTATAACTATTTAGTTTCACATCGAAAACAACATCTTTACCCTCTTTAATAAAATTAACATCAACCTTATTTACCTGAACAGAAGCTATTTCACTATCATCGATAATAAAACCTTTAATTTGAAACTCAGCTGCATTTTGTGGTACACTTAAAATACCCTGATTATTTGGAGTTGGTTCAGTTAAAACTATTTGTGGCTTATTACTCTCTTTATTCAATTCATACAATTTCTTCTGAGCTTGTTTCATTAAATCATCAATATTAGAATCAGAACCCGAAAACTCAATAATTTTCTTATAGTCGTCAATTGCTTTAGGGTAATTGGCTATTTGTTCATAAGAATATGCACGTTTACTATATGCTTCAACATAAGACGGATTTAAAGTAACTGCTTTCGAAAAATCATTTATAGCATTTTGATGTTGTGTAAAATCCTGATAATATGTTCCCCTTATATAGTAGAGCTTCGGATCGTCAGGTTTTAACATAATGGTTTGTGATATATCATTAATGGCACCTGGGTAATCCATCTTTTTAATATTAACCTGGCTTCGTATAAAAAAACCATCGGGATTTAACTTATCTGCGTTAATAATTCGTTTAGCAGATAATTCAGCATCATCAACTTTATTCATCCTTAACTGCAAGAAACCCAAAGCTGTTAATGCTTCTAAATTAAGTGTATTACGTGCTATTGCAGCTTTGTACTCTGATTCGGCCAATTCAAGCTTCTCACTTTTTTCGTACGCAGTTGCTTTTAAAAAATGAAGTAACGAGTTATCGTTTAATGCCAAAGCATTATTAGCAGCTTCAACAGCATTTTCATACTCATTTTTGGCAATTAGTATTTTAGTTTTTAATGTATAAGCATCGAATTTTAACTTAGTTTGTTCAATAACAACTTTCAAATTATCTAAACCTTCATCATAAATTTTTAATTCATAACATATTTGAGCTGCATTATACCTATAATACAAATGTTTTTTCCGAATTTTAAATGCATTTAACTTTCTATAATCATCTAAAGCTTTATCTAGCTCAGCTAACTTATTAAAACACTCTGCCCTTGATAAATAAGCCATTGAAAATTGAGGATCGTCTTCTATAGCTTTTGAAAAAGATTCAATAGCACCTTTATATTCTTTAACAAGCTTTAATTTCTCACCAACTTTATAGTTTTTTTTGGCACTCTGTCCAAAAACAATAAAACTTGATATAAACAAAATAAATAAAAGGGTGAAAGTTTTCATATTCGTGGTTATTGAATTAGTAAAATAAATTTATAAAAAAGTGCGGAATTTTTATGCTGTTTTTAACTGTAAAAGTATTTTTATGAATGAACTGTAATTATATAAATAAAAAAATATAATTATTTATTTCAAAGTATTTTTTCCGAGTCAATTATTTTTGATTTATGTAGCTTTGAGAAGCCATAAATAGTTAATGGCAAAAAAAGAAAATAATGAAACAAGAAATAAACAATTTACTTAAACAAATGTTCGAAGATACTATGAATGAAGAAGTTCGTTCTATTGTATCACTACCTCCATCTGGTTCTTACCGTGAATACTTCAGAATTTCCGGCAAAAATAAAACTGCACTTGGAGTTTATAATCAAGACTTAAAAGAGAACAAAGCATTTATTTCATTTAGTGAATCATTTAAAAATCAAGGCCTTAATGTACCATCAGTATATGCTAAAAATGATAAAAGTTGTGTGTATTTAATCGAGGATCTGGGTGATATAACACTTTTTGCATATATACAAGGAATCAGAAAAGAAAATGAATTTCCTGATGAACTATTAACATTTTACAAGAAAGTTATAGACCAACTAATTCAATTTCAACTTAAAGGATCAAATTGCATTAATTATAACGATTGCTACCCACGACAATCATTTGATAAACAATCTATGCTATGGGATTTACATTACTTTAAATATTATTTTTTAAAACTAGCAAAAATTCCTTTCGATGAACAATTACTTGAAGATGATTTCAATCACTTTTGTGATTTTTTACTAGAAGCTGAAAATCATTTTTTCCTTTACCGCGATTTTCAATCGCGGAACATAATGATAATGAATGATACACCTTGGTTTATAGATTATCAGGGTGGCCGTAAAGGAGCTCTTCAATACGACATAGCATCATTACTATACGATGCAAAAGCTAACCTGACAAATAATATTCGTAATGAATTATTAAATTATTATATTTCTCAATTAAAAAATTACCACTCATTTATTGAAAATGATTTTCGCAAACACTACTGGGCATTTGTTCTTATAAGACTAATGCAGGCTTTGGGTGCTTATGGCTTTAGGGGGTTTTATGAAAAAAAAGAACATTTCCTGCAAAGTATTCCATTAGCACTTGTAAACCTTGAAAATGTTTTAAATACTATTAAGTTACCTGTTAAAATACCTATTTTATTACAAACTTTAAAAGCTATTACACAATCTGATGAATTAAAAAATATAGTTTCAAATAACAACACACTTACAGTTTCAATTACAAGTTTTTCATACAAAAAAGGTATTCCGATAGACATTTCGGGTAATGGAGGCGGTTTTGTATTTGATTGTAGAAGCATTCACAATCCGGGTAAATATGAACAATACCAAACAAAAACAGGAAAGGATATTGAAATAATTGATTTCTTTAAAAATGAACCTGAAATGCAAACTTTTTTAAATAATGTATTTGCTATTGTAGATCAAAGCGTTGAAAAATACATTAAACGACAGTTTAATCATTTAATGATAAATTTTGGATGTACAGGTGGACAACATCGATCGGTATATTCTGCCGAAAGATTAGCAAAACATCTAAAATCAAAATATAAAATAAATATTCAAATAAAACATGTTGAACAAGATATAAAACCAGTCATGAATAAGACATTTTAACCCCGATAAATACCTATAAACCTTTAATATTCATCGTGGTTAATCAACTATTCCAATTAACTTAAAAACATAATGAATGCAATGATTTTTGCAGCCGGGTTAGGTACCCGACTTGCCCCTTATACAAATCACACCCCAAAGGCTTTAATTAATATTAATGGCAAACCATTAATTTGGTATGCATTAAATAATGTAATAAAAGCTGGGGCTACTCGAATTATAGTAAACACACATCATTTTGCTGATCAGTTAGAAGAGTATATTTCTAAAATATCAACGTCATTTAATCAGGCTGAAATACTTATTTCAAACGAACACAATACATTATTAGATACAGGAGGAGGCTTATTAAATGCCCAAAATTTATTTCGTAAAAATGAGCCAATACTGATTCACAATGCCGACATACTCACAAATGCTAGTCTATCAGGTTTAATTAGCTGTTTTAGAGAATCCAATTCATTAGCTACATTAATGATTGACAATAGAAATACAAATCGCTATCTGCTTTTCGATAATCAAAATATATTAAGTGGATGGATAAACAGCAAAACCACCGAACAGATAATTTCCAGAGAAAGTACTTACTATAATAAATATGCATTTAACGGAATCCAAATTGTTAGCTATTCTATTCTTGATATGTTAGGCGAAATTAAACCATTTTCAATTATATCATCATATTTAAAATTGGCAAAAAAACACTCTATAACTGGATGGAAACAATGGGAAGGACAATGGTTTGATGTAGGAACACCCGAAAAACTTAATAATGCCACAAACAATTTTATTTATTAATCTGTAATAAAAAAAACACATAACCATGATAAACAATAAAACCATTGTTTTTGACATAAACAACCAACTTCAAAAATACCTTAAAATACTAACCGGCAGTAGCTTTCTATTAATGATTGCTACTATTACAGCCCTTATTTGGGCAAATTCACCATTATCTCATATTTACGAAAAACTATTATACCACACCAATTTTTCAATAGGCTTTGACGATATTAAACTAGAAAAACATATTATACATTGGATAAACGATGGTTTAATGGCCATATTTTTCTTTGTTGTAGGGATAGAAATAAAACGCGAAATAGTAGCCGGAGAGCTAAATTCGTTAAAAAAAGCATCTCTCCCTATTTTTGCAGCAATAGGAGGAATGATTATTCCAATAACATTTTTCCTTCTTTTTGGTTTATCCGGTGAATCATCAAAAGGATGGGGAGTACCAATGGCAACAGATATAGCTTTTTCACTTGGTGTATTATCAATGCTAGGGAAAAGGGTTCCTCTATCACTAAAAGTTTTTTTAACAGCACTTGCAATTGTAGATGACCTAGGTGCCGTTCTTGTTATTGCTTTTTTTTATACTATTAATATAAACTGGGCTTACCTATTAATAGGTTTAGGATTAGTTTTATTACTTTTTTTATACAATAAATCCAAAGGTCACAATTTATGGATATATACCGGTATTGGATTTATTATTTGGTTTCTTTTTCTTAAGTCAGGTGTTCATGCTACAATAGCTGGTGTTTTGGTAGCTTTTACAATACCTGTTTATCCACAATTAAGAATAAAATATTTCATCCCCGAATTAAATGAATCTATTCAATACTTTATAAATCAAAAAGTACAATCGCCCAAAGGGATATTAAGCTCAAAGCAATTCGAATCAATAGAACAAATAGGTATACTAAGTCGAAAAGTTCAAAGTCCGCTACAATACATCGAACACGACCTTAGCCGTTGGGTTAACTATTTTATTCTTCCGGTTTTTGCTCTTGCAAATGCCGGTGTCATTTTTTCAAACGACACAAGCCAATCAGCTGATGACTCAATAAACAAATTAGGTCTTGCAATATCGATTAGTTTAATATTTGGAAAAGCAATTGGTATTACATTTTTTTCATGGTTAGCTGTAAAACTAAAATTAGCACAACTACCTCAAAACACAAACTGGTTAGCAATTATAGGTATTGGTACAATAGGTGGAATTGGATTTACTATGTCAACATTTATTGCAACATTGGCATTTAATGATTCAACCATTTTAAATACAGCAAAAATTGGAATCTTTGCTGGCTCTGTTATTGCTGGTATTATTGGATATTTAATACTCCGATTCGTGTTAAAAAAGAACTTATAAAAAAACAGCTTCAAATTGAAGCTGCTTTTTTTATGATTTTTAATGCGTCATTTTACTAGATTCTATTAGCTCTTTTGCCATATCTAAAATTGTAGTATCATCAATTTCAACAATTCCACCATCAGGCCCTGGTTCCATGTGAATTCCTACACTTTTACCCCGATCATAGTTTTTGCCACCAAAATAATTTCGTACAGTCTCTACGTCGAGGTTTAACTCCTCTGCGATGGTGTGGATACTACCGTCAGGAAGACTATCTTTAATCTTCCTGAGCTGATTAAATGTTATTGTCGTATTCATAACAAAAAATTTTAATTGAGAGTTAATTCTTCGCTAATAAATTTAGCAAATATTAATTAAAAATGAAAGAGGATTTGTAATTATTTGATTATGAACAAACAATAATACTAAGCAAAACCATTTAAAAAGCTAATAAAACTAAACGTTCTAAAAATTAAATGAGTTTTAAAAAATATTTTGATGCTATCAATAAAACAGAAAAAATAATAACAACAGAAAAAGCAATTACTCCCGGATAATAACTCTTAAATTTTAAGGCAATCTCCTTTTGCAAGGCCAGCTTAGTATTATGAGGCATAAAAATAAACCATGGAAAAACCCTTAAATAAACAAAATGAACTAAAAATGCTACAAAAACACCAAGAATAAGACCTCCAATAATATCACCCGGATAATGAACTCCTAAATAAATTCTGGAATAACTATTAAATATAGCCCAACATAAAATTGTTAATGAAAGAAACCAATTCCGAAACAGCAAAGAAACAAATGTTGCCAAAGCAAATGAATTTGCAGCATGGGATGATACAAACCCATACATACCACCTCGATACGCCCCTACCAAATGAACCATATCTTTTATACTCTGATCGTGAGTTGGCCGTAATCGTTTAAAACCATCTTTAAATATATTGGTTGATATCTGATCGCACAAAACTATTACAATAATTATCGATATTATAGTAATAATACTTGCAGCCTTTTGAGATTTAACTATTATATAAATAATGGTAATATAAAACGGTAACCATGTCATTGTTTGTGTTACCTGCCAAAAAAAACTATCCCAAAAAGGAGAATGCATTGCATTAAAAAAAAGCAACAATTCCTTATCAAGTTCAATCAATTCATTTAATAACCCCATATAATGGTTTGTTTTTCCCGAAAATATAAAAAAAAAGCTTGATGTCAAATAAAAACATTCAACATCAAACTTTTTTCAACTAACAAACATTAAACAAAACTTTACTTAACACCATGTTCTATTAAAAAACTGCTATATTGTATGTCGGTTTTTTGAATATGATTTTTTATCCAATCCTTTAAAAAATTAGTAATTTCAAATGAAATAATTAAAGAACCACTTAATAATTTTTTCTCAATATCCTCAACTTTTTTAACAAATACAATATGTTCCTGCTTATGCTTATCTAAAGCCGGATAACCATATTGCTCCATTAATCGTTCTTCGGCTGTAAAATGTTCATTGGTATAATCTTTCATCCCTTTTGCCAGAGCCAAAATAGTTCCTGCATCCGATTTCTGAACCAATCCATCATAAAAACTATTCAACAAATCGAAAAGTTTCTTATGCTGATCATCAATTGAACTAATCTTTACACTTAAAGCCGGAGTCCATTGTATTAGTGCCATAATATTTAATTTTAAATTATATCAGTTTATAAAACAAATAAGGAATAGTGCAATAATAATAATACATTTTTATAACGTTTATAAATTAAAGAAGTTTAATTTATAATGATTTTTATTTTTTTACAAAAAAACAAACTCTCAAATCTAATTTTTGAATGTTGATTTATATCAAATTACTATCTTCATTGCACAATTATATAAACCTAAAATATGAATCTGAAATCATTTATTCTATTAAGCACAATTATCATTTCCATTACCCTTAATTCAGTAAAAGCCGAAAAACCTAAAAACACTGACAATGGCACATGGACATCAGATAATGGAAACGGAACCTTTACAAATCCACTATTTTATGACGAATTTTCAGATCCTGACCTAATTCGGGTTGGTGACGATTATTACTTAACAGGTACCACAATGCACACAATGCCAGGATTGCCAATTTTACACTCGCGCGATTTGGTAAACTGGGAACTGATAAGTTATGCAATTGAGCGCCTTGATCTTGGACCTGAAATGCGTTTAGAAAATGGTCGTGATTTTTATGGTCAAGGAATATGGGCTCCTTGCTTTCGATACAACGATGGAACTTTTTATATTTTTTCTAATGTAAATGGCCATGGCACACAAGTTTTCACGGCAACAGATCCTCATGGACCGTGGAAACATCAACAAATGAGAGCAAAACTTCACGATTTAACAGTTTTATTTGATGACGATGGTAAAAAATATGCCGTATGGGGATACGATGAAGTACGCATGGTTCAGCTTACCGATGATGTTCTTGATGTTGTTCCCGGAACCGAAAAAGTTATTGTTCCACGCGGAAGTGGTGCCGGTGAAGGAAGTCATATTTATAAAATTGATGGCAAATACTATATAACAAACACAAATTACGACCCTATGTGTTATCAGGTATGCCTTAGGGCTGATAATCCATACGGACCTTATGAAGTAAATGTAATGAGTGCCGAAGAAAACTTAGGTATTGGCACCAGTTATCAATTACGCGACCTTCGAAAAGGGCCACCATATAACATTTACAAGCCCGATAGTAATTTTGTTGGTTGCATTCCAATGCATCAGGGAGGAATAGTTCAAATTCAAACCGGAGAATGGTGGGGATGGTCGATGATGGATCACAACTCAGTCGGCAGGTTAACTTGCCTCTCTCCCGTTACCTGGGTAAATGGATGGCCTTATTTTGGATTGCCCGGAAACTTAACACGTACTCCACGAACCTGGGTAAAACCAAACACTGGGTTTTCATCAACTCCAAAAGCTGTTTACCAGCGAAATGATGATTTCAGTGGCCCCCAACTTCAAAAGATATGGCAATGGAATCATGTTCCAGTTGACAACAAATGGTCGTTAAAAGAACGAAAAGGTTATTTGAGGCTTCATACATTACCCACAAACGATTTTTGGAGAGCACGCAACTCATTAACTCAACGGGCTATTGGACCAGAGTCTTATGCCATTACAGAATTAGATGCATCAAAACTTAAAAATGGTGATGTTGCAGGATTAGCATTACTTAACCTTCCGTATGCATGGATTGGAATGACTAAAAAAGATAAGAAACTGGTTCTACAATTCTTTAACCAACAAGAAACAAAACTAATTGAAGTAGAAACCAACAATAAAAAAGTTTGGTTAAAAGCTCATTGCAATTTCGACACAAATATTGGCAAATTAAGTTACAGCTTCGATTGTGAAAACTTTACCGAAATAGGTGGAGAAATAATAATGCCTTACCAATTAAGAACATTTCAGGGTATTCGTTACACATTATTCAGTTATAACAATAAAGGTATTGAAGGAGGGTATGCCGATTTCAATGATTTCAAAGTTATTGAACCTCGCTGCAAGGGTCTGACACAACCAATACCTCACAACCAAATTATTACACTTACAAGTTTGGCCGACAATTCATTACTTGTAAACTGGCGCAACCATATTCGTCCAATAGATAAAAAAAGCCCATTTGCAAAAGAAAAATCTTCGCATTTCAAAGTTATAGACAAAGGTAATGGGCGTGTTGCACTTCAATCGGTGGCTACTGGTGGCTTTGTTACTGTTAAAGGAATTGGTGGCCTAGCTGAAGTTCGTATTGAAAAAGAGGAACAAGGTAACAACTCATTATTCCAATGGGTTGACATGTTACAAGGTGATTTAATGCTAATGTCATTGAATACCAACCGATACTTATTTGTTGACCCCAACCAGGGAAGTCTTTGCTCGGCAGATGCTCCCGGAGCCCGACCTGATAGGAAAGGCGGTGCATGCTTTATTTGGGAATTAGTTAAGGAATAGTTTAATTATTAAAGGGAGCCACACTTAAAGGCTCCCTTCATTTTTTATCACTCAAAAGCCACTTATCGTATTTAACCAAAATGTTATGAATAAATTTTAAATTTTCATCATCGGTTAATGTTTCCAAAAAATCTTCCTCAACGTCAAGTTCTCTAAGTAAATCTTTTATAGAATTATTTTTTGATTTAAAACGAGCCTAACTAGTTTATCTTCATATTGTTTAGCAATATAATAAGTTATTACTTTAGTAAACATATCATCACGATTAGTATATTTTTCTTTAGCTTGCAAATAAACATCTTTATACAAAACAATCGATCCTTTATATAATTCTTTTAACAAACGACTTCGTTGAGTTTCATTAGGAACAATACTTTTATAATCAACAATAAACTTTCTATATTCACACAAAGTATTTTTATACTGATAACAAAATCCTTTTAACTCTTCTGCCAAATAACTATCTGATCTTTTACCACCCTTTTTACGAAACTCAACACCTTTATGCATCAAATCAAAATCAAAATCACCTAATGTAATATTACCGGTAAAAAAATTAAATCTTCTTAATTCAATTTCACCCCAAATGGTATCTCTATTTTCCAGAATAATATAACCTGGAATTCTTTTTGCCTGAACATTAATTACAAAAAAAGCTAAACACACAATAATTAAAAACTCTTTCATTTTTAAAAATTATAAACACACTTAAATACTATATCAAAAGTATTATTTCATCCGAAAAAAAAAATCAATAAACAGAGTAATACAATACAAGTCTGGCTATCAATAATGCTAACATGATAAATTTTAAACAGCATTAATAAATAACCAATAAAACTCATTTAATATTATTCTTATGTACTATAACATTTCACTTTTTCATTTAAGATATGCATAAAACTACACTTACTTTAAACTTTTAATAATTAGTCATTACATCTGTTAAGTTCGTGTAATTTATAGGTTTTAAAAAGCATTACAAACACTAAATAATATTTAAAGTCCTATTTTTGTCAAGAAAATAAGATTGCATAAACAATATCTATAAATATTAAAAACTTAATTATTGATAGACAAATACAAAACATTTGATGTGATGACTGATTATAAAATTACCATTTTATATGTGGATGATGAACCAATAAATTTAATGTTGTTCGAAAAAGTTTTTGAAAAAGAATATAATATCATTACTGCTAAATCGGGGATTGAAGCACTTAAATTACTTAAAACAAATTCAAACATACAAGTGGTAATAACCGATATGAGAATGCCAAACATGAATGGACTTGAATTTGTGTCGCAAGCAAAAACAGAATATCCCAATCTTCACTATTTTCTTTTAACTGGCTATGATATTACCGATGATATTAGAATTGCAATTGAAAATGGGATCATTAATAACTCATTTTCAAAACCATTTAAAGTAAATATAATTACAAATGCAATTAATGAAGTTGTAGTATAAAAAAATACTCACAATTTATTTTTTTAAATATTCAATATTAAACGATCGGGTTCTTCACCCTTAGTAATAAGTAAAACCGGGTTTTCGAGTAACTCTTTAACCATTTTCAAAAAACCAACGGAATCTTTTCCATCAATAATTCGATGGTCGTACGACAAAGCTATAAACATTATTGGGCGGATTTCAACTTTTCCTTCAATAGCAACCGGACGGTCATTAATATTATGCATCCCCAAAATAGCACTTTGTGGAGGATTTATTAACGGAGTTGACAACATTGAGCCAAACACTCCTCCATTAGTTATTGAAAAAGTACCACCGGTCATCTCTTCAACTGTAATTTTCCCTGCTCGAGCCTTGTCGGCCAGATCCTTAAGCTTAAGCTCTATTTCAAATAACTCTAACATCTCAACATTTCGAATTACAGGTACCATTAAACCTTTGGGCGTTTGAACAGCTACCGAAATATCAACATACCCCGGAGTTACTATTTCGTCGTTATCAATTGCACTATTCACCATAGGATAATTTACCATTGCCACAGCTGAAGCTTTCAAAAAAAACGACATAAAACCTAATTTAACGCCATGCCTATCAACAAAATCCTTTTGATACTTTTTCCGAAGATTAATAATTGCGCTTATATCGACCTCGTTAAAAGTGGTCAACATAGCAGTTTCATTTTTAACCGCAACCAATCGCTGCCCTAGTTTTTTACGTAACTGAGATATTTTTTTTCGACTTACTTCACGTTTTTTATTATAAACAGAACCAATATCAGGAATAAAACCTGAAGATCTAATTACTGTTTCCACATCACTTTTTGTTAAACGTCGTAATCCATTAAGCACATCTTCAATCGATAATTCATTTTCTTCCATAAGCTTATGAGCTAGTGGTGACACTTTTACATGCTCATTTACAACACTTATGGTATTTATTTCATCATGAACTTCAATTGACAATTCATTATCTTTTGCTTTTTCGTCTAATACCTCATCTATTAATGTAGTTTTATGAATTTCTGTCGTTTCAGCTTCCTGTGCAAAAGATGTATCAATAATACAAGCAATAGAATTAACAGCCACACTAGAACCTTCATCAATCAAAATTGATATTTTACCCGACTCAGTTGCAACCAACGTCAATGTTGCTTTATCCGATTCTATTTCGGCTAAATCCTGATTTTTTATAACCAAATCACCATCTTTCACCATCCACGATGCTATTTCAACTTCATTTATAGACTCGCCAGGTGTTGGAACTTTTATTTCAACTATCATGAATACTTATTTTTAAATAGAAAAACGTGGCGTTTCAACAAAATACTTATGTTGCTTAAGAATATCTTCACGACTTTTCCCCTCAACACACTGCAATCCGCAATATTTCAATTTTAAATCGCAGTGACAGGATTTAAATACTTTGGCAATAATCTCATTCTGACCTATTGTGTGCAATTTTTGCAATCCTGTAGCCGGACTTGCACTAGCTAAACGGGCAACAGGAACAATACTCCATTGATTCATTTGCGTACGAATGTAATACCATGCTCCCATATTCTCCGGCTCTTCCTGCACCCACAAATGAAGTAATGCCTTATTATATTTTTCAATTAAAGCTTCGACCTTTTTTAATGGAAAAGGATGTAATTGTTCGATACGTACCAAAGCCACATCGGTAGCATTCAACTCCATTTTTTGAGCAACCAAATCATAATATATTTTTCCGGTACAAAACACAACACGCTTTACTTCTTTTACATTTACATCACCATCATCAATAACCTCTTCAAATCGTCCAATAACCAAACTATCCAATTTCGATATACATTGAGGGTGTCGTAATAAACTTTTAGGTGAAAAAACAATCAGGGGAACTCGAATATCACGGTTCACCTGACGGCGTAACAAATGAAAGAAATTGGCCGGCGTTGTTACATTAACAATTTGCATGTTATTTTGTACAGCCAAATTTAGGAAACGCTCCATTCGTGCGCTTGAATGCTCCGGCCCCTGACCTTCGAAACCATGTGGCAATAAAAGTACCAAACCGTTCATTAAGCCCCATTTTTCCTCGGCCGAGCTTATATACTGATCAATGATAACCTGTGCAACATTGGTAAAATCGCCAAACTGAGCTTCCCATATAGTTAGCCAACGGGGAGAAGCCAGTGCATAGCCATATTCAAACCCTAATACCCCATATTCCGACAAAGGTGAATTATAAACCGAGAATTCAGCTTGATTTGATGACAAATGCTGAAGTGGAATATATTTCTCGTTCATATCTTCAATTGTAAATGCCGCATGTCGATGAGCAAAAGTTCCCCTCTGAGCATCTTGTCCGCTTAAACGTACTTTTACCCCGCTTGACAAAAGTGTAGCATAAGCCAGCAATTCAGCCATTGCCCAGTCTATTTTTTCTTCTTCGATAAGTTTTAAACGATCTTCAACAATTTTATGAACTTTTTTAAAAAAATCTTTATCATTAGGTAGCTCACATAATTTTTTCGCTAAATGAAACAGAGTTTCCTTAGGAACTCCGGTAAACGGACTCTCAAAAAAATCATCATTTGTTGAATATCTGTAACCGTACCACGCTTGCTCTAAAAAACGAATTACTTTAACTTTATTAAACTCCTTCGAAATGGTATATTTATCCTCAAGCAATTTTTCAAATTCAGACTGATATGCAATATCCTTAACTATTGTCAAAAAACCCTGATCATATAATTTACGTGCATATATTTCAAGAGGGTTAGGATGGTTTGCAATAGCCTTATATAATGTTGGCTGTGTAAACCTGGGTTCATCGCCCTCGTTATGACCATATTTACGATACGACAACACATCGATAAATACATCGGCCTGATACTTTTGCCTATACTCAATGGCAAGCTCCATTACATATACCATAGCTTCTGCATCATCGCCATTGACATGAAAAACCGGGCTACGGGTTACCTTGGCAACATCGGTACAATAAGTACTCGAACGAGCATCAAGATAATTGGTTGTAAAACCAATTTGGTTATTCACTACCAGATGAATGGTTCCTCCGGTTTTATAACCAGGCAATTGCGACATTTGAACAACTTCATACACAACTCCTTGCCCGGCTATTGCAGCATCGCCATGAATAACTACAGGTACAACCTTTTCAAAATCCCCATCAAAATCATTTTCAATGTGCGACCGGGCAATACCTTCAATAACCGGACTAACAGTTTCGAGATGGGATGGATTAGGAGCTAAAACCAATTTTACATCTTCACCCAGCTCTGTTTTAATATCATTTTCATAACCAAGATGATATTTCACATCGCCCAATGAAATGCCATTCTCATATTCATTTCCTTCAAACTCTTTAAAAATATTTTCAAACGGCTTACCCATAATGTTAGCAAGAATATTCAATCGCCCACGATGAGCCATTCCAATTGCAAACTCTTTTACACCTAACTGAGCACCTTTTTCAAACATAAACCTAAGAGCAGGAATTATTACTTCAGAACCTTCGAGAGAAAAACGTTTTTGTCCTATAAATTTTTTATGAACAAAAGCCTCAAAACCAACAGCTTGTTTTAACTGATGATATATTTGTATTTTCTTTTCTACTGAATATAATGGCTTATTTTTTATAGTTTCCATCTTATTTTTAAGCCATGCAACTACTTCAGGTTTCCTTATATACAAATATTCAACCCCAACACTTTCGCAATAAGTTTCAGATACATGATTAATAATATCCTCCAAAGAAGCTGGTCCAATTCCCAATTCATTACCAGCATGAAAAATAGTTTTCAAATCATTTTTTGAAAGATCAAAATTTTCAATATCGAGAGTAGGAAAATACCGACGTCGTGTACGAACAGGATTTGTTTTAGTAAAAAGGTGACCTCTTTGTCTGTAACCATGAATAAGGTTTATAACACGAAATTCCTTATCCATAATTTTACAATTATGGTCATTAAAATGTTTAAGCGCAAAATCAAAACCTTTGAAAAAATCGTAAAAACTCTTGTCAACAGACTCAGGATCGTTGATATATTTCCCGTATAGTTCTTCGATAGAATCTATTTCGCTATTTCCAACAAATGAAAACTGATCCATAAAAAACAATCTTTTCAGTTAATCAAACCCATCAAATTGATTTGATATTTATTAATAATTTCATTTAAGCTTTCATTAAATTATTTAACAAAATAGTTAAACATAACTTAGATGTTTTACTATTTTTGAGTAAACAAATATCAACATGCAACCATTTTTTTTAAGCTCACTCGCAAACTACTATTATCAACAATATGGAACAGCTATTTCTGATTTTTGTTTTGTATTTCCGAGCCGAAGAGCAGGAATATTTTTCAAAAATAACTTAACTGAACTTTCCGACACCCCTATTTGGTCGCCCAAAATATTAACCATAAATGAGTTTATCGATATTTTCAACAAAGGATTAGTACCCGATAATATCACTTTGCTTTTTAAACTTTTCAACTCTTACAAATCGGTTGTAGATCCACACATTGAATTTGACGATTTTATTTCGACAGGAGAAATGCTTCTTTCTGATTTTGAAGATATTGACAAATATTTAGTTGATGCATCACTACTGTTTAAAAACCTTGTCTCATACAAAGAAATTGAAGCCGATTACTCATTTTTGTCGGACGAACAAATAGATGCAATAAAAAGTTTTTGGTCGAGTTTTAATCCCAATAAACTATCAGAACATCAGGATAGCTTTTTAAAAAAATGGGAACAATTTTTTCCTTTATATGAACAGTTTAAAATACAATTAGAAAACGAAGGCTTTGCCTATAGTGGCATGCAACTTAGGAATTTAATTGAACAAATAAAATCAGACACTCCCCCTAATGTTCCTTTCCCAAAAGTTATTTTTTGCGGTTTTTTTATTTTAACACCCGCCGAAAAAGAGCTTTTCAAGTTTATAAAAAACCTAGGAATAGCCGATTTCATTTGGGATTATTCAAATTTTATAATGCACGACCGATTAAAAGAGAGCCTTGAATACTCAAACACACTTCCGTTTAAAGATGCAGGATCATTTATGAGGGAAAATCTACTGGCTTTTCCGCCTCCTGTAAACTGGGAACTATCACAAAAGAATGAATCACCCGACATTACAATTACCGGTGTTGCTTCAAAATCGGAGCAATTACGTATTGTAACAAGCTTTTTAGAAACATGTAGCGTTGAAACAATAAACGCCAAACCCCTTGAAACTGCCGTTGTTTTAACCAACGAAAACATGCTTATACCCGTATTACATGCTATACCCGATACCTATAGTAAAATTAATGTTTCGTTAGGTTACCCTTTAAAAAACACCCCGGTTTACAATTTAATCGAATTGATAATTAATCTTCAACGCAACTCCAAAATTACCCAAAAAGAAAAAACATGGTTCTATTTCAGAGATGTTTTACCAATAATTCAACACCAGTATATATCATCATTCGAAAGCGAAACGATAAATATTATTAGAAAAGAGATGCTAACCAAAAACACCATTTTTGTCGAAGCCTCACAACTATGGAAAAATGATTTCCTCAAATTTATTTTTCGAAAAATAGTTAATACTGAAGAAATACCCGAATATATTAGTAATATATTACTACAAACCTATCAATTAATTAAAAATAAAGAAACTACATTTTTCGAACAAGAATATATTTTTTCACTTTACAAAAACGTAAACAAATTAAGCCACCTGATAGGAAAAACCGGAACATCAGTAACTCCAGATACCTGGCTACGTTTATTTAAAAAAGTAACTCAAACACAAACCATTCCTTTTAAAGGAGAACCACTTTCAGGGCTTCAAGTTATGGGTATTTTAGAAACAAGGGCTCTCGATTTTAAAAACCTTATTATTTTAAATATGAACGAAGGTGTTTTTCCTAAAAACAGTGTTCCTAACTCATATATCCCCTATAACCTTCGTAAAGGTATGGGATTACCTACTATTGAACATCAGGATGCCATTTTTTCGTATTACTTTTTCAGATTAATACACCGGGTTGAAAAACTGGAACTGGTTTATAATTCCTCATCAGACGAAATGCAGACCGGTGAAATGAGTCGTTTCTTATACCAAATTATATACGAACACCCTTCGAAACCTATATTAAGAACCGCCATTGACACGGTAAACATTTATCAACCACCAGTAGTTTACACTTCAAAATCTGAACAAGTAGTAAAAATATTAAAACAATACATTAATGGAGGTCAAAAATCGCTAAGCCCAAGCGCACTAAGTACTTACATCGAATGCCCGTTACGATTCTCGTTCCGTTATATACACAAAATTGACGAAGAAGAAGATATATCGGAAGACCTCGACGCCCGTGTTTTTGGTATCCTGTTCCATTGGTGCATGGAAGAACTATACAAACCCTGGCTTGGAAAAACCATATCGAAAGAGGAACTGAAACAACTATCCAAAAACACACCTCTAATAAAATCAAAAATTCACCAGGCATTTAACAAACATTTTTCCGAATTATCATTAAACACTGATGATTTTGAAGAATTACAGGGTAAAAATATTTTGGTGTTCGAAGTTATTCTTAAATACATAAAAAAATTTATTGAAAATGACATTCAGTTTGCCCCCATAAAGATAAACGGCCTGGAAAAAAGAATTAATGGTGTTATTGAAATAGATGAAAAACTGAAAATAAACATTGGAGGTATAATCGACCGTCTCGATGAATCAAATGGTATAACAAGGGTTATCGATTACAAAACCGGTAATGGAAAAAATAAAACACCCGATATTGCATCGTTATTCGAACCTAAAAAACACAAAGATTTAAAAGCCATTTTCCAAACGCTGGTCTATTCAGGCCTCCTTGATAAAAATGAATTTAACAAACCCGTTCAGCCTTCGGTAGTATGGCTAAAAACACTATTCCAAACAACCGATTATTCATTAAAAATTGGTCAACGCACTAAAACTGATGAGATATTTTTACACTTGATAGAAGATGAGTTTAACGAGCAACTAAAAAAAACACTGGCAGATTTATTTAATTTCAATATTCCATTTCATCAAACCGAAGAAACGAAAATATGCGAATACTGCACATATAAACAACTGTGCAATAAATAAATAATTAAAAAATATATAACTCGTAAATAATAAATGTATCGACAATTGCATTTGAGATACAAGATAATTGCGCACAAGCAAAAGAAATGAATGGTGTAAAAAAATCCAAGATGATTATCTATATTGGGATAAAGTAAAGTATAAGTCTGAAAAATATAAGCCAGAAGAACTTTGGAGTGCCGTAAAATTACATAGATTGTTGAAAGGCAATTCTGTGAATTTTGGAAATCATTCATTTAGGTATGTTATTTCAGATTATATGCAAAGGGCATTACATCAATTTGATATGCATATTGGAGGAACTTTAGGTAGTAATATTGGCATTGCAGAAACAGATAAAACTAAGTTTATTATTAGTTCAATAATGGAAGAAGCAATTTCAAGTAGTCAAATAGAAGGAACTAACACTACTAGAAAGAAAGCCAAAGAAATGATTCAGTTAGAAAGAAAGCCAAAGAATAAGTCGGAACTTATGATAATGAACAATTTCATAACAATGAAATATATTGTTCAACACAAAGATGAAGAACTTAATCTGGAAAACATTCTCTTTATTCACAAACTGATAACAAACCAAACTCTCGATAATCAAGAAGATGAAGGGCGTTTTCGAAAAGGAGATGATGTTCACGTTGTAAATCATATTAATAGTGAGGTTGTTCATACGCCACCATTACAAGAAGAGTTAGGAGTGTTAATCAATGATGTTTGTTGCTTTTTTAATAGCGATACAAATAATTTCATTCATCCAATTATAAAAGGCTGTATAATTCATTTTATGGTTGCATGGATTCATCCCTTTACTGATGGTAATGGAAGAACTGCAAGAGCCTTATTTTATTGGTAAATGTTGAAAAAAGGATATTGGTTAACAGAATATTTATCTATATCTAGAATAATTAAAGATACAAAGAATCAATATGAAAAAGCATTCTTGTATACAGAATCAGATGAAAACGACATGAGTTACTTCATTACGTATCAAATTAAAACAATAGAAAAAGCCTTTGAAGCCTTGAAACAGTATATTAATCGTAAACAAAAAGAAATATTTCAAGCAGCTAGATTCATGAAGATTCATATAATAAATGAACGAATGGCGCAGATTCTTAAAATTATACACGAAGATTCTGATAGAATACTTAGCACAAAAGAAATTGAGGCACGATTCAATATATCAAATTTTACTGCTAGAGCAGATTTAAAAACATTAGTTTCTCTAGGATTCTTAGAAGTAATACAAGTAAATAAGAAGAAACAGAATTTTATTAAAGCGAAGGAATTTAAAAAAGTAATAAAGAAGTTTAATTTGTAATAATGCCAGTACCCAACAAGCCATTATAATACATTGTGCGTGAGATTATTAAGTTTAGTAATTCTAGTCGGTTAGGTAAAGATAATTAACATTGTGAAAGAACGAAAAATCGCAACGTATCATATGGCCAATCCGTTAATACAACTATACTTCACGAAATTTGCATTGTTAAAACTGGAAAAAAATCAAAAGGAAATCCAATAAGCCAACCTTATAAACCAAAATTCATAAAAGAATTGGTTTTTTTTTCGCTATACATTAGTATTATTTTACCAAATCTGTTTTTATATTATTTATAATTGGATCTATATGAATTAATTCGACACCTATTTCACTCCTATCCTTTCCAGTTGTTTTGACAATTGCTGTAAAAAATTTTGTGCCTTCTGGAAGTCTGGATTTAATAAATGTCAATTTTTCTTTATTAGTAAAATAATTTACTGCACCAATAATTCCAATGTCATTATACGAAACAAATAAAAAAGCATTTTTTCCACCTGGCTTTTTAAAAAAGGAAACCAACGCATAATCAATGTCCATCTCATTATCGCTTCCTGCTATATATTCTTTATACTGTGTTTTATCGGCAGAATTAAATATTATTGCATCCATATTAATATGGATACTGCTATTATTTATTTCATTAAAAAGTGGTAATAAGTTCCCCATTGTTTTGGGCATTCCTATAAATATGGTATTTGTTGATTTTAATAATTCAATACTACATTTTGACCCCATTAAAATGTTTAATTGATGTCTGTTTTCAAAAAATAGTTTTGAAAATGAATAGGTTACATATGGGGTCATTTGCGAAAGATATGAATAATCAGCCTCTTTATATTTTCCTTTCAAATCAGGGTAATTGTTCAGGTATTGCTTAAAATCATCTTCGTTATTTATATTATAATCCCTTATAACCTGTGGCTCATTTTTTATTCCGGGACCTAAAAAAGAAAATATGTCGCCAACAATAAGTGCAGTAGTTTCATCATTTTCAAAAAAGTCCTCCCAATAAGGTATTTTCTCCTTTTTAAAAACAATAAATGCTACGACTATTAATACAAGAATAAATATTGAGATTACTAAAAGGATTTTGTTTTTTGAAAAAAAAAAATTCCATTTTTCAGTACTTGTATTGTCAATAAAACTTACCAGATATTGACCTTTTTCGATTTCAAAACGGATAGCATCGTTCTTTCCCTCAGTTTCGTAATATTTCTGCAGATATTGCCTAAGCTGATAAACTTTTACACGAACTTTTGAATCACTTTTTTCAAGATCAAAATCATTTCCAAAAAGATGTTCCCCTATGGTATATTCCTTAATAGTATCATTATTCAATGTAGATTCAATAAGAAACTGCATTAACTTACAGCTTAACTGTGACCTGCTAATAACATCACTACTAATTAATTTGTCAAGATATTGCAGTATTAGTTCTTTGTTCATAACATAACTAAAAAAATAAAAGTGATAGTACACTAAAAAATACAAGAATCATTCAAAGAAATAGTAAACAAGTTCCCCTTAAATTATTACATATTGCCTGACTGAATGTTATAATTGTTACATAACTGTTACATACACGGTTTTAATACCATAATAATAGATTATAGTATGTCATCGTATTATTTTTATACTGTTTATACTTCTTGAATTTAATACTTTTTTATGAATTGTAAATAAAACAACAGAATAAGCCTTATATAAAAACATAAAAATAATCAGAAAGTAATATAAATAAATATTCAATTAAAAAAATAAAAACGTGAATAAGCTAATCATACTTACTACCATAACATTTAAAGACTTAAGTATGCTTTCTCTTCGTAAAAATATTGGCTACATAACAACCGATGGGACATGGTGCTGATTTTCCGATCCTCGCGCAATTTATGATTAACTATATTAAAGCGATTGAGGTAAATAATTATTAACCAAATTTAATTCACAAATTATGAAAATGTTCTTGATTTTACTTCTAGCCTCTTCCATATCTTTTGCCCAAAGTCAAACCATAATCAGTACAGCATCTGCCGATGCTTACTGCCGGGATGGTTCATATATAAACGCAAATTATGGAAGTGAGGGCCAAATTACCACCAAAAAAGTAAATAGTCAGACCTCAAATTACAACCGAAAATCTTATGTGAAATTCGATTTAACCGATGTTGAACCAACTAATATGAAAGATGCAGTCCTTCGTCTGTATAACGATTATGTTGAGGGATCTGGCTTTAATATTGATGTGTTTGAAACTGATGCCTCATGGGTTGAAGGTACAATTAATTGGAGCAATGCCCCTGTTTTTGGCGAAAAAACTACTACTTTCATCGTTGGTTCATCCGGAACATATAGTGAAATTTCTGTCAAAGCAAGTATCTTAAAACAATTGGAGTCATCTTACATTATTTCCTATGGTCTTTACATGACAAAAATTAGCAACACCAACAATGTAATTTGGACATCAAAAGAAAGCACATCAGGAAAAGCCCCGGAGCTAGTTATTACCTATATAACTTTTGCTCCAACATCAGTTGAAGCCATAAAATCTTCAGCCTCTCAAACAAACTTAACCTGGGATGCATCAAAATGTAATTCAGATCAACTTCTTGTGGAGCGCAGAACTGTTACATCTGATTTTGATACGCTGGTTGTTTTCGAACAGCCTTTCCCAAATGCTTATTCCGATACAGATGTTGACAATGGCAATTCTTATTATTATAGAGTAACTGCCATAAATACAGATGGTAACAATTCTCAATCTGTAATTGTGTCAACTATTGGTACTGCCGATATGGAATATGTTAGCTCAGTTTGTAATCAAACTATAACATCAGATGTATATCCTACTTCACAAAATATTGAATTGATACAAATATGCATTGAAACAAAATATGATAAAAATCCTTTAGTAGTTAAAGACTTAGATATTAATTTAAACGGAACAACTTCTGTAGATAATATTTCAGCAATCAATGTGTATTATTCGGGAGCAGATGCAGAAATTAATACCAATGAGCAATTTGGGGAATCAAATATAAATCCAACTATCGAAACAATAACAGTAAGTGATTCAAAACAACTGCTCCCCGGTAAGAATTATTTTTGGATAGCTGCCAACATTAAATCTAGTGCATCAGAAGGTAATATTGTTGATGGTCAATGCACTAATATATCAATACAAGGTGCGTCTTTGGCAAATTACATTCCTTTGGTAACCGATCCGGAAGGAAGCAGACTTATTGCACCAATTATTGAAACTTCAATAATGCGAATAAGCGAAGAAGTTATATCAACCACTGGTACAAGTTTCACAAATACAAATCTGGTTTCGTTTTGTCAGGATGTAATCCGAACATTTAATGGTTACCAGTATGCTGCATACTGGGACAATTCGAAAAAAGTAGCAGTGGCAAGAAAAAAAATTGGAGCTGCAATTTGGGAGATTTTGATTCTTGAAAATTATACCAGCATAAATGATCTTACAGATAACCATTATAATATTTCTATGGGACTCTGCCCTTCTGATGGTACAATTCACCTGAGTTACGACCATCATGCACATGATTTGAATTATAGAAAAACAACTGGTGATGTATTGACAAATCCTGAAAGTATAGAATGGGATTCTTCCCTGTTTGGGAATAATATGGATGCTTTGAACGGAACCACAAAACTTACAAAAGTTACCTACCCGCGTTTTATTACGAAGCCGGACGGAAATCTGATATTTGCCTACCGTTATGGCTCCAGTGGTAATGGTGATGAGTATTTATGGGAATACAAAGGATTATCTCATTCCTGGTCTGTTGTAGGTAAAATCGTTGATGGTATTTCATCTGGTGAGAATGCATATTTTCACGGAATTCAGTATGACAAGTTTGGAAAATTACACATGGCATGGTGTTGGCGTCAAACATCAGCTCCTGAAACCAATCATGATTTATTCTATGCTTACAGCGAAGATGATGGACGTAACTGGAAAAATACGTTTGGTGCAACTGTTGGAACAACAGGATCAAATCCGTTAAAACTTTCCACTACCGGGCTTAAAGTATACAACATCCCACAACATCGAAGTTTAATGAACCAAGAGTCGATGTGTGTTGATAATAACGGGCGTGTGCATGTACTTAATGGAATTATTAAAGATGAAGATCCCGATGTGGATATTTGGGGAACAACCTATCCGACTCATTTCTATCGAAAAGATGATGGAACCTGGCAAAAAAACTTTATGCCACTCGAATCTAAAAAAAACAGGGATCAGATGTTGTGCGATGCACAAAACAATATATATATACTCTTGGACAACAATATATATATGGCATCAGAATTATCTAACTGGATAAATTGGAAAATTGTAGGTCAAAAGAGCTTGGGGGCATCATATTGGGGTGAAGGAACAGTAGATAAATACAATGCAATAAACAATAATGTTTTGAGTTTAGCAGCAGCTAAATCTGGTAGTCTTGTTCAGGTGAATTTCCTGATCGATCAGATTGGACAGGGAACCGGAAAAGGTTTAACAACAGATTTTTTTAACAATTCCAATTTCACAGATTTTGCAAATACAACGGTTGGCTCTATTGATTATAACTGGGGTATTAATTCTCCTTTCGAAGGTGTTAGTGCAATTGATTATAGCGTAAGGTGGAATGGTACTTTAGAAACGCGTTTAGCTGAAAAACATACTTTATACTTTACAGCATCGGAAGGAGTTAAGATATGGATAAACGATGAATTAGTTTTAGACAAAATGGATAACACCAACCTTAACGAATTCATTTTTAGTTTTACACCAATTGCTTCGCACAAAAACAAGATTGAAATCAGGTCAATTCATAAGAATGTGCCAGCCGAAGTCAAATTAAGCTGGAAGAGCCTAAGGCAATCGAAAACAGTAGTACCGAAATCGTCACTCTACGAAGGTATTTCAGATGAAGTAATAACTTCAGTATATGATAAAAAAACGGTAAGTATATGTTCTATATATCCAAATCCCGCTTTCAGCACAATATTTTTAAATCATAACGGTTCTGATACATTTTTAGATATGATAAAAATTATAGATACCTCGGGTAAAACGGTTATGACGAAAAAGAATATTAAAATAAATGGGGCACCTGTAAGTATTGATATTAGTCATCTACCCGTTGGAATTTATTATGTCAATATTGATAACATAATGGCAAATAGTATGAAACTCGTAAAAACTAAATAATGAATAGATTTGTTTTATTTGTTTTTGCAATTTCTTTCTTTAGTGCATGTAATGCTCAAGTTGGTCTTGTAGATAAAACTATTACTCTAGCTACAAAGCAATATTCCAACGCCGAACGCGATGCTCCAAAATCGGGTAATCGCATCATTCCACGAACCATTAATCCAATAACCAATGAATTGATTTGTGTAAAGCTTGAAGATTGGACCAGTGGCTTTTTTGCCGGAAATTTATGGATGATGTATAAACTGACAGGCAACGATATTTGGAAACAAAAGGCTATTGTGTGGACAGAGAAAATGGCTCCAATTCGTTTTTTTTACGGCCATCACGATGTTGGTTTCATGATGGGATGCAGCTATGGTAATGGTTATTACATAGGGAGCCAAAACCATTACGATTCGGTATTGGTGCAATCTGCCAAATCGTTGGCAAAGCGCTTTGACTGCAAAGTGGGGTGTATCGAATCGTGGAATAGTTTTAAATCGTGGACAGATGAAAAACAATATGATTTCCCGGTAATTATCGACAACATGATGAATCTGGAGTTGATGTTTGAAGCGACCAAATTCACTGGCGACAGCTCTTTTAGAGAAATGGCAATCAGCCATGCCGATGTAACATTAAAAAACCATTTCAGACCTGATAACTCTTCGTACCATGTAGTCATGTACAACCAAACAACAGGACTGGTTGAATCGAAGCAGACTGCGCAAGGATTGGCACATGAAAGCGCATGGGCACGCGGTCAGGCTTGGGGACTGTACGGGTACACAATATGTTATAGGTACACTAAAAACAAGAAATACCTTGACCAAGCTGTTAATATAGCCGAGTTTTGGTTAACCCATAAAAATATGCCCAAAGATGGGATACCATACTGGGATTTCGATGCTATCGAACCTGGTGCATTAGCTGTTGGCAGAACTAATGTAACAAAACTAAGTGGCGTTCCTCGGGATGTGGCGGCAGCCTCTATTGTGGCATCGGCGTTGGTTGAGTTATCTGATTATGTAAATGCCTCTTTGTCAAAAAAATATAAAAAGGCTGCAGAGAAGATTGTTAAATCCTTGGCTACATCGTACATGGCCGACACTCAAAAGAACAAATACTTTATTCTGGAGCAAAGTGTTGGTAGTATTCCGCATGCCTCGGAAATTAGTGTTCCACTAAATTATGCCGATTATTATTTTCTTGAAGCATTGGTTCGCTTAAAGGCACAATAAATTAGTTTAATAATTTATGGACGTAATTTATTAACAGACTACTTAACCCCTATCCTTTAGACAAAAAAGATAGGGGTATAAATGAAAAAGAATAATCATAGTTTAACTCATATATAAGAAAAAGAGAATTTCTTTTATGAATCACAAAATAACTACAGTAATGAAAAGAACATTTTTTTGTGTTGTTTTCTTATTCCAATTGCTATTTTCAATGCTTTGGGCTCAGAACGATCGAAGGTTGCTTATTGATGAGTATAACAGGCTAAAGGCAGATGGAACTACTATTCCCATGAAGCATTGGTTGCCTATGGGAGTTAATTTCCAAAACGATCATGCCGAAGTTCCCTTGAAAGTAATTAAAGCTTTTATTAATGAAGCTGAAACATATCTGGAGAAGCCACACAAAACTCTGCATTTATCGCTTTATCGCGAATATGTGCAGAATGGGAACCGTACAAATTACCAAAATATATACTTCGAACGACGTCGTCGATTGGCTGTTATGGTGGTTGCAGAATGGCTAGAGCAGAAAGGACGTTTTATAAATGACATTGCTGATGGTGTTTGGGGCATATGTGAAGAATCGACCTGGGCAGTTCCTGCACATCTGAGAAAACCCGATGGGGTACCGGTTATTAAAAAGCCGATATTGGATCTTTTTGCATCCGAAACGGCATCGCTCCTTGCCTGGACTTATGTGTTAATGGAAGAGCAATTGAATACGATATCACCGGATATTCTTACTCGAATTAAAGATGAAACGAAGTTTAGAGTTATTGATGAATATCTTGAAAATAATAGTTACTGGTGGTTGGGATTGAGTCGAAAACGTACTGTTAATAACTGGAACCCATGGATTAATTCGAATGTACTTATTGCTACGCTTTTCCTTGAAACCGATACTTTAAAGAAAGAGCAAATAATAGAAAAGACAATAAAGAGTGTCGACGTATTTATTGATGGATACGCCGATGATGGAGGTTGTGATGAAGGTCCTGCTTACTGGGATCATGCTACCGGTGCCCTATTCGATTACTTAGAGGTTTTGCACCATGCTTCCTGTGGGAAGTTTTCAATATTTGAAGAACCTGTTATTAAGCAAATGGCCTTATTTTTTCAAAGAACTTGGATTGGGGGGAATTACTTCGTGAATTTTTCGGATGCAGGAGCTATAATTAAACCAAACCCTGTTTTATTATATGAAATTGGACAAAAGATTGATAATGAGGCAATGCAACAATTGGCTAACTACTTTTATGATTTGGAAAGTAAAGAGTTTATCGAAATGCCAAAATATGGCAGTCTGGGCCGGGTTTTTAGTTCGTTCAAAACAATCCATCACCTTGATAGCATGAGCAAAAAGTCGGTTGTTCCTGTTGTAGAAAGCATATATCTCTCCGATTTACAATTGACAATTATGAGGTCTTCTTCAGAGCCCGAAAAAGGATTATTTGTTTCTGTATTGGGGGCGCACAACGGTCAAAGTCATAACCATAACGATGTTGGAAATTTCACCATTTATTACAACGGAAAGCCTTTGATTATAGACGTTGGGGTGGGGGAATATACCGCTAAAACCTTTAACTCAAAGCGCTACGAAATATGGGCAATGCAATCACAATACCATAATGTACCCACAATCAATGGCGTTCAACAAAAAGAAGGAAAGGAATTTAAGGCTACAGATTTTAAATTCCGGAAAAATTCTTCCGGCACCTATGCCTCTTTGAATCTCGAAACGGCCTACCCAACAGAGGCCGCAGTAAAAGAATGGAAGCGACAGGTTTCTTTATCCAAGTCGGGAAAGGTTACAATTCTCGAAAAATATCAGTTAACCAAGCAGCTTGAAAGGTCTTCATTAAACCTGATGACAGCGTTTGAACCAAAAATGATTAAGTATGGCGTTATTGAGCTTGGTAACAGCAACGATAAGCAGAAACTGGCTTTCGATCCCAAAAAACTCAATGCAAAAATAGAAAAGATAGATATAACAGACCGAAATCTAAAAGCAGTTTGGGGAAACGCGGTATATCGTTTAGTATTTGAAGTAATTACTACCGATTTACAAGGGGAATTAAAACTGGAAATAACCAAATAGAAGCTATCAACACGCAACTGCATTAAATTTGGCTGCAATAAGAAAAACTAAATAGGTACGGTATGAAGTCTTATTTTATAGACCTGTTGTTCATTCTGCTAATAACATCATGCTCTTCGAAAAAAAGCAAACAGCATGAGGGTTTAAAACTATGGTACAACAAGCCGGCATTAGCAAGCATTGCCGATCATCCAAACGGTTGGAACAACGACCCCGAGTGGCTCAAAGCCCTGCCCTTGGGCAATGGCTCGTTAGGTGTTATGGTTTTTGGCGATGTGAACAAAGAACGCATTCAATTAAATGAAGAAAGCATGTGGTCGGGCAGCCATGATACCAACGACAACCCCGATGCCTATCAATATCAGGACAAAATAAGGCAAATGCTTTTCGAAGGAGAATATAAAGAAGCAACTGAGCTAACCAACAAAACCCAAATATGCAAAGGTTCCAGTTCGGGCAGAGGTAATGGGGCTACTGTACCATTTGGTTGTTTTCAAACCCTTGGCGATTTATGGCTTGATTTTGATAAAAACGACGGTTACAAAAACTATTTACGGGAATTGGATTTAAACGAGGCTGTTGTGCGGGTGCGATACACTCAGGATGGGGTTACTTTTGAACGTGAAATATTTACCAGCCAACCCGATCAGGTTATGGTTGCCCGTTTTACAGCCGATAAGCCCGGCCAAATATCGTTTAACTGCTCCATGACCCGCCCTGAAAGGTTCAAAACAACTACCGAAGATGGCCAATTGATCCTTTCAGGCGCTTTATCCGACGGAAAAGGTGGCGATAACCTACATTACATGACCCGGTTAAAAGCGGTGAATAAAAATGGAAAAGTCACTTGTAACGATTCTGTTTTGTCCATCAAAAATGCCGATGAGGTGGTGCTTTTGCTTGCGGCTTCTACCGACTACAAAATGGAGTATCCAAACTACAAAGGACGCGACTATGTAAATATTACCCGCCAAAATATTGAACAGGCCAGTCAAAAAGAATTTACCAACCTATTAAAGGCACATACCGACGAATACAGTCAATATTATAGCAGAGTCAGCTTTCAGTTGAGCCACGCAGAAAAGGATACGATTCCTACCGACCAACGCGTACTGCAATACAAAAAAACCAAAAACGACCCGCATTTGTACGAATTGATTTTTCAGTATGGCCGGTACCTGCTTATTTGCTCTTCCCGCCCGGGAACATTGCCGGCAAACCTGCAAGGCTTATGGGCCAATAAGATACACCCGCCCTGGAATGGCGATTACCACACCGATGTGAACATTGAAATGAACTACTGGCCTGCCGAAGTCACCAATCTTTCTGAAATGCATTTGCCCATGTTCGACCTGATTGCAGCACTGGTTGAGCCGGGAATGCAAACAGCCCGAATTCAATATCAATCCAAGGGTTGGGTGGTTCATCCAATAACCAATGTTTGGGGTTATACATCTCCGGGCGAAGATGCTGCCTGGGGAATGCACACCGGTGCCCCGGCCTGGATTTGCCAGCACATTGGAGAACATTTCCGATTTACCAACGACACCCTTTTCCTTAAAAAGATGTACCCTGTACTTAAAGGAGCTGTTGAGTTTTACATGGATTGGCTGGTAGTTCATCCCGAAACAGGCAAGCTTGTTTCAGGTCCTGCCGTTTCGCCCGAAAACACTTTTATTGCACCTGATGGTAGTCACTGTCAAATAAGCATGGGACCTACGCATGATCAACAAGTCATCTGGCAATTGTTCGATGATTTTGCGATGATATCGAAAGTGCTAAATTATGAAAATGAATTTTTAGCAGGAGTTGAAAAAGCCAAAAAACAATTGGCCGGTACGCAGATAGGTCCTGATGGGCGACTGTTGGAATGGGCTAAGGAGTATCATGAAGCCGAACCCGGGCACCGCCATATCTCCCATTTGTTCGATGTTCATCCGGGATCGAGGATCAACCCCATTCAAACGCCCGAATTGGCCAACGCAGCAGAGAAATCGTTGACATATCGCCTGGAAAACGATAAGAATTATGGTGCAGCCAGCATTGGATGGAGCGCAGCATGGCAAATTAGCCTTAATGCCAGGCTGTATAGGGCTGAAAAAGCCTTGGAGAGCCTTCATTTGGTTTTGAGCCAGAGTGTGCATCCAAATCTTTTTGGCAACTGCCCCCCTTTCCAGATGGACAATAATTTTGGAACAACTGCCGGCATTGCCGAAATGCTACTTCAAAGCCATGTGCAAAATGAAAACGGATTGCATATCATCCATTTATTGTCGGCACTTCCCGATATGTGGGGTGATGGATCGGTTTCGGGCTTAAAAGCACGGGGTAATGTTACTGTTAATTTAAAATGGAAAGACAGGTCTCTGGAACAGGTTTTGCTGACACCCACAACTCCAAAATCATTTGTAGTGAAATACCGTAATTGGCAACGGGTAATTTCACCCAAAACCAATAAACCTATCCGACTGACAATAGCAGATTTTGAAAATCCTTTATAAGAAATTTAAATTGGCATGTTAAGTGACACGTAAAAAATAAACTGTACCAATTTTTTTTCAATGTTATTATTTATCAGTAATTTATGTTTTGCGTAACCAACACAAATGGCACAATGTGCCTAAATCATTAGCAGAATGAAAATCAGATTTTACACATTGTTAGTATTGGGCATACTGCTTTTTGCTTTTGTGCAAAACTCAGTTTTTGCAACCATTACTTTGCCGGCTGTTTTTTCCGACAACATGGTATTGCAGCAAAACGCTGATGTTGCAATATGGGGTTGGGCTAATGCGGGCGAAACCATCAAAATTGTTGCCGACTGGAACAGTGCCGATACCATAAAAGTAAAAGTTGACAATATGGCCAAATGGTCGACAACACTAAAAACCATTGCTGCAGGAGGCTCATATTCCATACAATTGATTGGCAGCAGCCAGGTGAAACTTAAAAACGTGATGCTGGGTGAAGTATGGATTTGTAGCGGCCAATCGAACATGGAGTGGAGCGTGAATAGGGGCA
The DNA here is from genome assembly GCA_016933045.1 of Marinilabiliaceae bacterium. Taxonomy (GTDB): domain Bacteria; phylum Bacteroidota; class Bacteroidia; order Bacteroidales; family Marinilabiliaceae; genus JAFGBR01. The sequence goes on from JAFGBR010000039.1 coordinate 41,680, forward strand.
TAACAAACGGAGAAGAACATGCGGCTCAGGCAAATCACCCAAACATACGCATCTTTCAAATACCAAAAGTGGGAGCCATTTATCCACAGCAAAACTGTTACGCCAAATGGACTACCTGTACCCCCGAAACCATGCGACAGACCAGTGCCGTGGGCTATTTTTTTGCACACGAGCTTCAGCAGAGACTTAACGTTCCAGTAGGAATAATTGTGTCGGCCTGGGGTGGCACACCGGCCGAAGTATGGATTGAAAAAAGCCGCATCGAAAACAATCACGAACTGAACAATGCCAAATACGCTTTGAATTATGATTGGTGGCCGGGCGAACCCGGTGTTTTATATAATTCAATGATCGCTCCTGTCGTTCCTTTTGGCATTGCTGGTGTAATTTGGTATCAAGGCGAATCAAATTGTAGTAATCACCAGGTATATGGGTTATTGATGAAAACGCTTATTGAAAACTGGCGCAGCATTTTTAAAAAAGATTTTCCTTTCTATTTTGTTCAAATTGCACCTTATAATTATGGCAACGACGGAACATCTGAATATGTGCGCGAACAACAAGCATGGGTTGAAATGAATGTCCCAAAAACAGGGATGACCGTGATTTCCGATTTGGTTGATAACATTAACGATATCCACCCCAAAAATAAACTTGATGTAGGCATACGCCTTGCCAACTTTGCCCTTGCCAAAACCTACAATAAAAACGTTGGTACATTCCAAAGTCCTCAATATCAATCTATGCAGATTGAAAAAAATAAAATCAGGCTAAAATTTAACCATGTACCAACCGGACTGAAAACAACAGGAAAAACACCTGTTCATTTTCTCGTTGCCGGTAATGACGGCAACTTTGTGCCTGCAAAAGCCAAAATTGAAGGTAAAACAATTTTGGTTTACGCCAAACAAGTAAAAAACCCCATAGCTGTAAGGTTTTGTTTTGACGACGCCTCCGTCCCCGATGTTTTCAGTAACGAAAGGCTGCCATTGGCTCCATTCAGGACTGATAACCAGTAGTATAGAGGTGGTATATTGAATTTAACTAAAAATATTATTTTATGAAAAAGATTCTTTTATTATTCGCTTTAATATCTGGCACTTTAAATGCCCAACCTTTTATCGATGCAACCGGTAAGGTTGAACCGATTACCGAAAATGGTATCTTTTATGCTTCATTAAAGTTAACTGATGCAGATGTAAATGACACATATGATGCCACCTTTGCAATATCGGAAAGCGCAATTCTCGATTGGCCCGACTATTCTTGCGTGGTGGCCTTTTACGGCACCATTAATACCAGAAATGGCAATACCATGGTACCATCAGCTGTAACTGTTGATGCCGGAAAGTGGTATGACATTTGGGTTGATGTAAATGTAACGACAAAAACCTACGCAGTTTATTACAAAACGAGTGATATGAATAGCCATGCTTTAGTTGCCAGTAACCAGGCCTTCAGAAAAACAGCCGTTAGTTCTATAAACAGATGGAGTTGTATGCATAACTCACAGGGAGAGCCGGATTTTTTAACTTCTCAATCTGTAGGTACAGTTAGCGCTATTGGAGAATATCCCACTACAGAAAATATTAGTGTTCCTGAATTATCAAAAGGAACAGCAGAAATTGACTTTTTAATTGAAACTTCAACCTACGACAAGAAAAAGGTTTTGAACGTGGCTCGAGGTGGCCATGGTATTAACACCAACCTTGCATGGATGCCATCTTTTTACGATGATTTAGTAGAAATAGGGGTTGATGAATTCAGGGTTGACTGGATTTTGGCAGACTGGTTTTACAAGGTGGTTTCGCGTGATAATTTAGGCCAACTCAAATATGACTTCTCAAAACTGGATCAGGTTATTTTACCAATGGCAAACAAAGGGATAAAACCTGTAATGTGCATGTGCTATATGGCCTTGGCACTTGGCACAGAAAAAGGAGAACCAAACAATTACGATGAATATAAATCAACCATAAAAGCGTTTGTTCAGCATTATAAAGATTTGGGTTATACAGGATGGGACTGGGAGTCGCATAATGAACCTGAAGGTTTTACAAATCTCACAGCGCAACAAACTTACAAGATGTATAAGTATTTTGCTCAAGGAGTAAAAGAGGTGGATAATACTGCCAGAGTTGGCGGATTTGGAGCCGTTGGCCCGGACTGGCTGGGATACATTAATACGTTTTTGACCGAGTATCAAAACGATGCATCAAAACCCATGCTCGATTTCTTTTCTTTTCACCAATATGGTAAATCATCATGGGATTATGTTCCCGTAATTGAAAAAGCTTTTACCGACAAAGGACTCCCTATACCACAATTTTACATGACTGAATGGAACAACACCTGGGGAAATGCTTTGGGCGAAGGAAACGGAGGTGTTGCCGGAGGAGGTTATGATACCCAGGTAAATGCCTCTTATGTAGCTAAGAAAATGTTCAATTCGCTCGAATACCAAAACCTGAAAAAAATATACTATTGGAATTTTGCCGATCATGATCCGAATAAAAGGTTTGCAGGTGGAAGCGGCATTTTTACTGTTGATGGACATTGGAAAGCCAGTGCCAATACATTTCTATTTTATAGTAAACTACACAGTCAAATTGTAAATTCTCAGTTTTCAGGCACCGGAAGTGAGCAACGTAACTTTTATGGCATAGCCACTAAAAGCGAAACCGACAATAAAATGGCAATGATTTTATGGAACTTCCAACATATTGATTTTGAAGTGGACATTGCATTGAACAATTTGCCGACGTTGCCCAAAGGACAGTTTTATAAAATTTATAAGTACGCCATAGATAATATGAACGGTAATTATTACTATGACTTTTTACAAGGGCATAATGGCGTTGGGACTGGCCCACACGAAAAAGTGGCTGTTATTGATTCTTTTAAGTTACAAGGCAATAGTGTCAACCATACAGACACCATTCCGGCCTACAGTGTAATCCAATATATTATTGAACCCTCATCTGTTAGCTCCGGAGTTCTGAATAGCCCCAAAGAGCAATCGAATATATTAAATGCTTATCCTACCCTTTTCGAAGACATGGTTAAAATTACCTACATTTCAAGCAAGAATGAAAACATTTGTATTTCAATTTTTGATATAAACGGGCAAAAAATTGAAAACTTGGAAACTGTTTCCCAAATGCCAGGAAATCACAGTCTGAAATTTGATGGTAGCCATTTAAAAACAGGAGTTTATTTTGCGGTTTACAGAAGTGACACCCACATGGAAGCTATAAAACTATTGAAACGATGAGGCAAAATACACATTATTTGTTATCCCTTCATAATGGCTCAGAAAAACTACCCTTACGAATGAGTTGGTTACTTTTATTTTTTATCAATGTATTCATTGGAACTGAGCAGATTTCGGCACAGGAGTGGAAAGCACAATGGATATCAAACCCCGATTGCCAAAACGCTACAAACACGTGGTTAACATTCAGAAAAGAGATAACGCTTAACCTAAAGCCTAACAGTGCCAAGTTGCAAATTGCTGCCGACTCGAAGTACTGGCTTTGGGTAAATGGCAAACTGGCTGTTTTTGAAGGTGGCGTAAAACGCGGCCCCACACCCAACGACACCTATTTCGATGAAGTTGATATTGCCCCCTTGATGACCGAGGGCAATAACTCACTGGCCATTTTGGTCTGGTATTTTGGGAAAGATGGCTTTTCGCACAAAAGTAGCGGAAAAGCCGGGCTTATGTTGCAAGGGCATATTGATGGGCAGATGATACTTAGCAACAAAAATTGGATAACTCTGGTTCATCCCGCTTATGAATCAACCGGAAATCCTCATCCCAACTACAGGCTACCCGAATCAAATATCCGCTTCGATGCCAACAAAGATATTGATGATTGGACTTTAACGGATTATAAACCACGCGGAGGATGGAAGGCTGCCAAAGAACTTGGCAAAGCACCGTGTGCCCCATGGAACAAATTGTATCCAAGAATAATTCCGCTGTGGAAAGATTCGGGATTATTGGAATACACTAACTCTATCCAATTTCCCTTTATAAGTGATGGAAGCCCAATAATATGCGAATTGCCGGCAAACATACACATCACCCCTTATTTCGAAATAGAGGCATCTGCCAGCATCGAAATTGGCATTCAAACTGACAACTATCGTGGTGGAAGTCCAACAAATGTGAGAACCGAATATGTAACGTGCGAAGGCGTACAAAAATACGAAAGCTTTGGATGGATGAATGGCCATCGGGTCATCTATTCCATTCCACAGGGTGTTACTGTAATCTCCCTAAAATATCGCGAAACCGGTTTTGATACCAAGTTTTCCGGAAGCTTCAAGTGTTCCGACCCATTTTTTGATAAAATGTGGCAAAAAGCGCAACGAACTTTATATGTTACCATGCGCGATACTTACATGGATTGCCCCGACCGGGAACGTGCTCAATGGTGGGGCGATGCAGTCATTGAAGGTGAAGAAGCCTGCTATGCACTTTGTCCTAAAAGCCATTCACTACTCAAAAAAGGCATTTATGAGCTTATAAACTGGCAAAGGCACGACAGTACATTATTTTCCCCAATTCCAGCCGGTAACTGGAATGTGGAATTGCCTTGCCAAATGCTTGCAAGTATTGGTTATTACGGTTTTTGGAATTATTACCTGCACACCGGAGATTTGCAAACCATTGCAGATGTGTACAATGGCGCAAAGAAATACTTGAGTGTATGGAAATTAAATGAAAATGGAACTATTCGGTTTCGCAAAGGCGATTGGACATGGGGCGACTGGGGCGTTGAAAAGGACATGGAGTTGCTGGAAAATGGCTGGTACTATCTGGCATTAAAAGGGGTGTATCATATGGCTGCCGAGCTTGGAAAGACAGACGATACCAATAACTATAAGCAGCAAATGGCAGCCTTCAAAACAGCCTTTAACCATGAATTTTGGATGGGATTGGCATATCGTCATCCCGAATACAAAGGAAAAACCGACGACCGTGTACAGGCATTGGCAGTTATTTCGGGTCTTGCAAATACCAAAAAGTATCCGGCTTTGCTCAATATTTTTAAATCGAGCGAGTATGCCAGTCCTTACATGGAAAAATATGTGATGGAAGCTCTGTTTATAATGAACGAAGGCCAATTTGCACTTGAACGGGCTAAACGTAAATTTGCCAAAATGATTGAAAGTACCGAATTTACAACCCTTTGGGAGGGGTGGGGAATTGGTAGCGAAGGTTATGGGGGTGGTACTACCAATCATGCATGGAGCGGTGGCGGATTAACCATCTTGTCAAAATATGTATGTGGTATTTCTCCGGTTACGCCCGGCTACAAAACCATAAACATTGCCCCTCAACCTGCGGGCTTATCGTTTGCCGAAACAACGTTATCCTCTGTTTCGGGCGATGTGGGAGTGTCGTTTACTTCAACCGATAAGCAAATTTCAATCGTTATTAAAAGTCCCGAAGAATCGCATCTAATTGTTGAGTTGCCTACAATGTACACAGCAACATCCATCCGACGGCAGGCATCCGAAAAAAACGATTCAAAAACGCCAAAGCATAAATCAGACCTATCTATAAGCAAAGACAATTTCGGAAAAACGAATTTTGAGTTAGAAGGAGGCAGTTGGGAAATTGTTGCAAAGAAAAATTAAACAATTAATTATGAATGATTTACTGTTGTTAAAAATGAAAGCAAAGTTCTTTTTTTTATGCCTGATGTTTATTTTATTTCTTAGCGGTTGTGTACCAAAAAAAACTGTTCAACCGGTTATATACCTCAACGGAATATGGGAGTTTGCTATGGATACTATTTCTGTTGGCGAAGCAGATAAATGGTATTTGACAACTTTTGCTGATTCCATCAAATTGCCCGGAACAACCGACTTGGGCAAAAAAGGCAACCGGAACAATTACCAATGTAAATGCCTGATCAATGCCATGGGAATGGCGTTTCATGAAAAGTGCTACCCCTACGAAGATTCCACCGCTTATCATTACACACGCGAATACCCATTTGTGGGAAAAGCATGGTATCGAAAAGAAATTTCCATTCCTGACGAATTTGACAACAAAGTGGTTTTACTGACCCTTGAGCGCTCAAAAGTATCGCGCGTTTGGATCGATAGCACATTTATTGGCCAAAGCAGCGTTTTGTCGGCAAAACAGATATTCGACATGACAAATCATCTGAAACCGGGCAAACACACCATAACCATCATGGTCGATAACGCCCCATCATTGGTATCAACCGGCTTTTCTCATATTTACAGCTACGATACTCAATCAAACTGGAACGGCTTATTGGGTGAATTGAGCATAAAAGCATATCCGAAGTGTTTCATTTCCCAAACCCATGTTTTTCCCGACGTTGACCATAAAACGGCAGTTGTAAAACTGAAGATTGAGAATATAACAGGTGAAGAACAGAAGGTCAAAATAGTGCTATCGGCCGAACTTATAGGGTCAACAATAAAGCAAAAACTCGCACAGGCTGAGTTTTCTGCAAACGTATCAATGGCCGATACGGTGCTTTCTCTCAATTATCCAATGGGTGAATCGCCTGAGTTATGGAGCGAATTCAATCCAACATTATACTGCATGAATGTACGCATAGAAAACAATGATAAACAAATACATACCGAAAAAGTTTCATTTGGTATGCGAGAGTTTGTTGCCAATGGCACTCAATTTCAAATCAACGGGAACACCATTTTTCTCCGTGGGAAAAACGATGGCTGTGTATTTCCCCTAACCGGACATCCTCCAATGGACACAACAGAATGGATCCGATATTACAGGATTTGTAAGGATTACGGAATTAATCATGTTCGTTTCCATTCGTGGTGCCCACCACAAGCTGCATTTACTGCCGCCGATATGGTTGGCATTTATATTCAGGCCGAACTTCCTTATTGGGGCAATTACAACGAAAACGACAGCAGCCTTATCAGGTATATGAAAAATGAAGGAAATAAGATATTAGAACAAAACGGGAACAGCCCATCCTTTTGCATGATGACACTTGGCAACGAAAATAGCGGTAGCCGAATTGTAATGGATAGTATGATTGGTGAATTTAAATTAGCATATCCACGCCAATTGTTTTCCTTTGGCACCAATTCAATATTTATGAACCCCAACCCCGGAGCCAACGACGACTTTTGGGTAACTGTTTGGACAAACGGAGATGAGTGCGCAAACCCCAAGAACCATGTGCGCTCGGCATTTGCAACCAACGAAGACGAAACAAGCGGGTTGATCAATGCCTTTCATCCGTCAACAAGTCGCAACTACACACAGGCCATTCAAAACTATAAGCTACCAATTATTGGTCACGAAATAGGGCAATTCCAAATTTATCCCAACTACAAAGAACTTGATAAATACACCGGGGTGTTAAAACCTTGGAATTATAAGGTTTTCAAACGGGGATTAGAAAAAGCCGGAATGGGGCTTCAGGCCAATGCGTTCTTCTACTCCACTGGTCAATCATGCCTTATTCAATACCGTGAGGAAATTGAAGCAGCTTTACGCACACCCGGCTTTGGCGGTTTTCAAATGCTCGACCTGCAAGACTATCCGGGACAGGCAACTGCTTTGGTCGGCATTCTTGACCCATTTATGGATAGCAAAGGAATCATTGAACCAGCCAAATTTCGGGAGTTTTGTTCCGAGGTGGTACCCTTGGCCATGATGCCAAAATACTGCTATTACAATACAGACACTCTTAACGTGGATGTTTGTATCGCAAATTATGGGCTAAACACTTTTACGCAGAGCAAATTAGTTTGGCAATTATCAGGTTCAAGCAATGGTCAACTTGTTTCATCAGGTGAATTATCCAATATGGACATCCCTTCGGGAGGTCTGACTGATGTTGGTAAGATGCTGATTCCTTTAAACACAGTTTCAAAGGCCGAAAAGTTGCAACTATCTATCCAGATAGATGGCACCTCTTACAAAAACGAATACCCGGTTTGGGTTTATCCAAACAAAGATAACGCACCTGATTTGGGGGCTATTGTAGTTGCCAACAAGGTAGATGCGAATGTACTTTCTGCCCTTAAACAAGGGAAAAGCGTCTTACTGTTCCCTAATCATCAAAGTATCAAGGATAAATCTTTGAATCCGCAGTTTATAAACGAGTTTTGGAATTGGTACATGTTTCAGGGGATTTGTCAAACCAATAATCGCCCAGTATCGGCAGGTACAATGGGCTTGTTAATCGACAATAAGCACCCCTTGTTCAACTCATTCCCAACCGAAGTGCACTCAAATTGGCAATGGTGGAACATATCAAAAAATGCGCGCCCTCTTATTCTGGATTCATGGGATAACGCTATTCAACCTATCATACAAGTTATCGACAATGTATATCGCAACCACAAGTTAGGGATGGTATTCGAATTCAGATGCGGAGCCGGTAAGGTTTTGGTTTGTATGTCCGGTTTAAAAGCCGTTGATTCCGAACCAGAGGTCAATCAACTGTATAATTCCATTGTAACATATATGCAGTCCAACGACTTTAACCCCCAAACGGAAATAGAATCAGGACAGATTGTCGAATTATTCTGATATAGCAATAGAAAAAATCAGATTCTATGTTGAATACTATGGGTATAAAAAAAATGATAATGAACCAACAAAATACTGTTCGCAAAATAAGATTTGAACTAAAAATATTAACTCTGTTGTTTTTATCCTTCTTGAGTAATTTTGTAGCAAACGCCCAGCGTGAAATTATTAATATAAACCGTAATTGGGAGTTTATATATGGATATGAAGTAAAAAAAGATGCCGGGCAACTCATTAATCTTCCACATACATGGAATAACAAAGATGCCCTTGGAGGTAACATTGATTATTACCGGGGATTAGGTATCTATGAAAAAAAGGTGATGGTGGAAGATGCATGGAAGCATAAAAGGGTTTTTATACGTTTTCTGGCCGCCAACGAAGTAGCCACCGTATTTGTCAATGGACGATGTGTTGGTGAACACCGGGGCGGATACACAGCCTTTGCTTTCGAAATTACTGATTTTCTTGTTTTTGGACAAGAGAATTTAATCACTGTAAAAGTAAGTAATGCCCTGCATCTTGATATAATACCCTTGGTGGGCGATTTTAACTTTTATGGAGGAATATACAGGGATGTGAATTTGATTGTAACCGAAGTCGATTGCATATCCCTCCTTGATCATGGTTCAGAGGGAGTTTATCTTCATCAGGAAAAGGTTACACCGCAAGAAGCTTCTGTTCGTGCAGTTGTAAAACTGATGGGTAACAATGCAACCGAAGTAATCATAAAAGTAAAAGATAACACAGGGAAAGATATCCTAATAGAGTCTAATGTTGTTGGTTATGAAGATGTAAGCGAAAAAGAAATTACAATCCCTTTTTCGATCAGCAATCCTTATTTGTGGCAAGGTGTTGAAAAACCACAACTTTACAAAGTTCATGTACAACTGATGAACGGTAGTAAAGTGCTTGATGAAGTTGTTCAGCCTTTGGGACTTCGATATTTTTCTGTTGACCCGGAAAACGGATTGTTTTTAAATGGCAAGCATGTTCAGGTCAGAGGGGTATGCCGCCACCAGGATCGCCCGGAACTGGGAAATGCACTATACCCTGTGCATCACGAAGAGGACATCTCCATTATGCGCAAAATGGGAGCTAATGCGCTCAGAATGTCACATTATCCGCACGATCCTTACGTGTATGATTTGGCGGATAAAGCCGGGCTGATTGTGTGGAGCGAAATTCCTTTTGTGGGACCCGGCGGTTACCGCGACAAAGGGTTTGTTGATACCGAAAAATTTAAACAAAATTGCCGGCAACAACTTGTCGAAATGATTCGCCAAAACATGAACCATCCTTCGGTATTTTTTTGGGGGTTGTTTAACGAATTGAAAGAAAGCGGAGACAATCCTGTTACTTTTATCCGGGAACTTGACTCCCTGGCTCATGCCGAAGATCCTTCGAGGCTTACAACCTGTGCCAGCAATCAGGATGGATCTATTAACAATAATACCGATCTGGCAGCCTGGAATAAATATCCGGGTTGGTACGGTGGCAATGTTTCAGCTATTGCCGATTGGGCAGACCGGCAGCATATCGAAATGCCCAATACCCCAATTGGAATAAGTGAATATGGAGCAGGTGCCGGAATTTACCATCAAAACGAGGAGTTGAAAAAGACCGATCCGGGCAGTTATTGGCATCCCGAAAACTGGCAAACCCATTTCCATGAGGAGTATTGGATAGCCATAAATGAAAGACCATTTTTATGGGGAACCTTTATTTGGAATTTATTCGATTTTGGTGCTGCACACCGCACCGAAGACCAAATTGACGGTATAAATGATAAAGGTATTGTAACCTTCGACAGAAAGGTGAAGAAGGATGCTTTTTACTTTTATCAGGCTAATTGGAATAAAACAGATCCGATGGTTTATATTGCAGAACGCCGGAATAGTTACAAAACAAAGGCCAATCAAATTATTAAAGTATATTCCAATCAAAAAAAAGTAATGCTCTGGGTTAATGGGCAAAAATACTTTTCTTCAAATACAGACGATTACTCAAGATTTTATTTTAGTGTAGTTTTGAAGATGGGAGAAAATGAGATTATTGCTAAAAGTATGAACGGTTTACAAGATAAAATCAAAATAAACCTAAGGAATTAATAACGATTGATATTCTGTAATGAGATTTTAAAACGCATTTTTTATTTGTTCAGCTATTATAAATATAATCAGGCAATTAAATAAAGAGTTATGAAACGAGCATGTTCGTTAAAAACTCAACTTGTCCCAATATATCGGGAAACACGGATGAATCGCAGATCGACGTAAGTCAAAACTAACATGCGAGTTCCTCCGAAATTTCGGAGCAGGCTATCTGGCCATAATTTTAAAAATATTTACGTATGAAATTTATATCTTTTTTTTGGGGTATGGGATTAATGTTAGTTTTATCCGCTTGTTCAAACGAACAAGTTAAGGAAGTGAGCCTTGCAGGAGAATGGACGGTAGTATTAGATTCCTTGAATATAGGAATGGAAAAAGCATGGGAAAAGCAAAAACTAAATGGTTCAACAATTCACTTGCCAGGAACATTAGACGATGCCGGATTGGGTACAGTTAACACACTTAAACCCGCAATGGACAACACCATAATGTGGGGATTAACCCGTAAGCATCAATATATTGGCGCGGCATGGTATCAAAAAGAGGTTGAAATACCTGCAAATTGGTTCGGGCAAAGGTTAGAATTAGAGTTGGAGCGTGTTATATGGCAGTCGCAACTATTTGTCGATGAAACCTTAATCGGAATGAATGAAAGCTTAACCACGCCGCATCGTTTTGATTTAAGCAAGTACTTAACTCCCGGAAAACATACCATAACTATCCGTGTTGATAATTCAAACCAATATCCTCTGATAAACGTTAAAGGCAACAAATACCCCGACCCGGTAAATCAGGATATGGCTCATGCCTATACCAATCACACTCAAATAAAGTGGAATGGAATTATCGGCAACATCAAACTTGCAGCATCTGAAACTAACAAAGTTGAAAACCTACAGGTGTATTCCAATGTTGACGAAGAAACAATAAAAGCCACTTTTAACAGGAGTTCAGGGACTGACGGCAAATTGATTTACCAAATATGCACTTTATCGGGTGATATTATTACCGAAGGGAAAATAAAAGAGGGAGAAGAACAAATTATTTTACCAACACCGAAAGGAGTTAAACCCTGGGGCGAATTTCATCCAAACTTATACAATTTCAAAGTTTTTTCGGGAAACGAAGCTTCAACAGTTCGCTTTGGTTACAGACAGGTTCAACAAAACGATGCTATACTTAAGCTAAACGGAAACAGAATCTTTCTTCGCGGTAATTTAGAATGTGCCATCTTCCCATTAACCGGCCATCCTCCAATGACAAAAAACGAATGGGCTTCCCTTATTTCGCAGGCAAAAGCTTATGGTTTAAACCATTTACGTTTTCATTCCTGGTGTCCGCCCAAAGCGGCGTTTGAAGCTGCCGATGAGGCCGGTTTTTATTATCAGGTAGAATTGCCCCATTGGAGTTTACACTTTGGAGAAGATGAAAAAACTACTGCATTTCTATTCAGCGAAGGCGCTAAAATATTAAATGAATATGGCAATCATCCATCATTCATTTTAATGGCATTGGGCAATGAATTAGAAGGAGATGCCGATTTAATGATCCAAGCAGTTGCAGCATTGCGCCAAAAAGATAATCGTCATTTATATATGACAACATGCTACTCTTTTCAATATCCCCTGGGTACTATTACCCAGCCCGAAGATGATTTTTTTGTAACCCAGAAAACAGACAAGGGGTGGATACGAGGACAGGGTATTTTTAATGCGAAATCACCCACTTTTAACGAAGATTACACAGCTAACAGCAAGCATGTACCTGTTCCGGTAATTTCGCACGAAATAGGACAATATTCCGTTTACCCTGATATGTCGGAAATTGAAAAATACAAAGGCGTTCTCAGTCCGCTGAATTTCATAGCTGTCAAAAATGAGTTAGAAAAAAAAGACATGTTAAATATGGCTGAAGACTTTACTTATGCTTCAGGTAAATTAGCTGCATTGCTTTATAAAGAGGAGATTGAACGGGCACTTAAAACACCTTCTTTCGATGGTTTTCAATTGCTGCAATTACAAGATTTTCCGGGACAGGGTACAGCTTTAGTGGGATTGCTCAATGCTTTTTGGGAGTCGAAAGGAGTAATTAGTGCCAAAGAATTTAGACAGTTCAATTCAGAACTTGTACCGCTTCTCAGATTTGAGAAAGCTGTATATGAAAATGGAGAAGTATTCAAAGCTTCTATTGAGGTAGCCAATTTTTTCAAGCAAATGAAAAATCAAACACTGAAATGGTCAATTGCAAATGAGGCAAGTGAAATACTGCAAGAAGGAAACCTAAAGGATATCGAATTGCAACTGGGGAATAATACTAATTTAGGTGAAATAGAATTCAAGGTGAATGTTGATAAAGCCGATAAGTTAATACTTAAAGTTGCATTGGATGACACAAAATACCAGAACAACTGGTCAATATGGGTTTATCCCAAAAATGTGGAAACAAATTCAGATAAGATATTCATTACACAATCCCTAAGTGAAGCAAAAGAACATTTAGATAAAGGGAAAACAGTACTCTGTAATCCCCCCTATGAAAATCTACAAGGCATAACAGGCCGATTTGTTCCTGTATTCTGGAGTCCTGTTCATTTCCCAAATCAGCCTAGTACAATGGGCTTGCTGTTGGATGAAAAACATGCTGCATTTAATGATTTTCCAACAAATGGATATACCGATTGGCAATGGTGGGATTTATGTATAAAATCAAAATCAATTATCATTGATTCGTTAAATGTAAATCCAATTGTTCGGGTTGTAGATAACTTTGTAACCAACCGTAAGCTTGCAAGTATTTTCGAAGTAAAGGTTGGAGAGGGAAAACTTGTATTTTCTTCTATCGATTTGCATAATAATCTTAAAGAACGTCCGGTTGCACGTCAATTAAGAGCAAGCTTGTTAAAATATATGGAGAGCGAAGCGTTTTCGCCTTTGGGGACCGTTAAGATGGAAGACCTGAACTTTTCCGTTACAAAGGAAAATAAAGAATATAAGGATTCAGATATTTACAAGGATTAATGCCTCTGATCCATAAAAAACCAATTCAAAATTAAATTGTAAAAGCCATAAAAAATTGGACTATGAGCATTAGGCACGCCCCTTTTCAAACTCTTAATTCTGATGAATATTGCAATAATATACAAACCACAAACTTATATCACTCCCTGTCACCACCTAACAAATCGGGTCTTAACAATCGGGTACGTTTAAAAGCCATGTCTTCGCGCCATTTATCAATATTAGCCTGATGACCGGAAAGTAAAATATCGGGCACTTTCCACCCATTAAACTCGGCCGGACGTGTATAAACAGGTGGCGATAACAGGTTATCCTGGAATGAATCAGTCAGTGCCGATGTTTCATCGGATATAACACCGGGAATTAACCGCACCACCGAATCAACAACAACAGCAGCAGCCAGTTCACCTCCGGTTAGTACATAATCACCAATCGATATTTCTTTAGTGATGTAGTGATCGCGAATACGCTGATCAACCCCCTTATAATGACCACACAAAATTATTATATTGCCACACAACGATAGTTTATTAACTATTGGCTGATTAAGCCGTTCCCCATCGGGGCTCATATATATAATCTCAGAATAGTCCCTCTCCCCTCTCAGTTTATTTATAACAGCGGCAATAGGCTCAATTTGCATAACCATACCAGCACCACCTCCATAAGGATAATCATCGACCCGGTTATGCTTGTCGTTACTGTAATCGCGAATATTGTGCAAATAAATCTCCACCAGCCCCTTTTCAACAGCTCTTTTCAAAATAGACTCGCGAAATGGCCCATCAAACATATCAGGGAAAAGTGTCAGAATATCAATTCTCATATTTTAATTTTGCAACAAAAGTAATAATAACAACAAATAAAAAATCATTCACTTTGTGATTCGATATGTTTACTCAAATACTCTTTGGGTGTGCAACCATACAACTCCCTAAAACATTTAGTAAAATACGATGGAGTTGAAAAACCAACCAAATAGACAATCTCAGATATGGATCGCCTATTCTGAACAATTAAATCCACAGCAACTTTTAATCTCTGATTCCTAATAAATTCTTTAGCTGTTTGTCCGGTTAAAGCTTTTATTTTTCTATAAGTTTTATTAGAACTCAGACCAATTTCTTTACTCAAATTATCAACATCAAACTCCGGATTATCAAGGTTTCTATCAACAGCAGCAACGGCATCTGCCAAAAATGTCTCGTCCAATGAAGTAAGTGTTATAGATTCGGGTTCCAAAATACCTACTTTCCTGAATTTAGCCTGCAACGACTGCTGATAAACAAATATATTTTGAATTTTAAGTTTTAAAGCCATCATGCTAAAAGGCTTGGTAATATAATCGATAGCACCAAATTTTAACCCATCCAGTTCACTTTCAATATTTGTTTTAGCAGTAAGAAACAAAACAGGTATATGTGAAGTATTAATATCTGATTTCAACATTTTACAAGCATCCAAACCGTCCATACCTGGCATCATAATATCTAGAATAATTAAATCGGGAATTGAATCAACAGCCATTTCAAAAGCATCTTTACCGTTAAAAGCAGTCCTCACCTGGTATTTATCAGATAAACTATTAAGCAAAAATTCGTTCATTTCAATATCGTCCTCAGCAATTAAAATGTAAGGATTACTGGTTTGTGTTAACACTTCTTCGGTTTCAGATTGCAACAACTCATCAATAGGATCATCTGCAATTTGGCAATTATTATAAGTAACATTATCGCTCTCGAGTGAAATATGAATCGGCATTTCAATTCTAAAACAAGATCCTTCGACTTTCGATTTAACCACTTCAATTTTCCCGCCATGCAGTTCTACATAAGCTTTAGTAAGATATAATCCAATACCACCAGTACCACCAGTGTTATTATCATCTATTTGGTAAAAACGTTCAAAAATACGTTCAGTTTTACTCATTGGTATTCCAATTCCACTGTCAGAAATCTCAATATAATATGTAGACAACGGGTCGACTACACCAATATTAATTATAATTTCACCGCCATCTTCAGTAAATTTAAAAGCATTAGAGAGTAGGTTAAACATTATACGGTCAAGTTTTTCCTTATCAATATCAACAAAAATTGGATTTTGCAAAGCGTTAATTTTAAATTTCATCTGCTTTAACTCAGCCATTGAACGAAACGAATCATAAATATCATTTACCAAATCAATAATATTAGCTTTTTGCAAGTGCATATCCATTTTTGCATTCTCTATTTTACGAAACTCCATTAACTGGTTAATCAACCTCAGCAACCTGTTTGCATTCTTTTTAATAAGCTCCATATTCCGTCTATAATATTCTTGCATCCGTTTATCATTAATCATCTCTTCAAGCGGAGCCAAAATCAACGATAAAGGAGTTCTTAATTCATGTGTTATATTGGTAAAAAACTGCAATTTCAGGTTGCTTAATTCATGATCCTTTTCTATTTTTATTTTTCTCAAAGCCCTATCCTGCCGCATTTTCAACCGAATTTTCACACGATAATAAAGAAAAGACAACAATAATAAAATGAAAACAAAATAACTAACATAAGCTAAATCGGTTTGCCACCATGGTGGTGTAATAATAATAGTTAAAGATCGGGTTGTTAAAGACCATACCCCGGAGCTGTTACAGCCTTTTACATTAAACTGATAGGTTCCCGATTTTAAATCGGTATATGTAGCCAAATTACGATTAGCAACATAATTCCAATCATCATCAAAACCATCAAGTTTATAAGCAAACTGATTATTTTTTGGCGCATTAAAATCGAGTAAGGCAAAAGAGAGTGAAAAAACCTTATCATAGTACGATAAAACTAAAGTATCGGAATAAACTATTGATTTATTTAATATTACTCTATTATCAATGGTATCTCCTATTTCAATTATTTTATTATTGAGCAAAAAACCTGTTAATTGTATTTTTGGTTCTTTATTAAACCAGCCAATAGAATCGGGGTGAAACGTTAAAAACCCATTTCCACCTCCAAAATAAAAACGTCCACTTTTATCTTTCCATTTTGTTAACCTTCGAATTTTCACCCTAGTATATTCTTTCAGGTAAAACTCATCAATAATATTTTCCTTTTCAATATTAAACTTTAACAACCCATTATATACACCAATCCATAAATTCCGATGTTCATCTTCAAGAATATTTAAAATTATTTCACCACTAAGTTTTTTCTGATCAGGGAATAAGAATATTGCTGACCTACCCAATTGCGATCGTTCGGAAGCAACAATCTTATTAAGACCGGAATTCGTTCCAATCCACACATCTCCCTCCGAATCAGTTAATATATCATTAATAATATTGTCGTTAATTGAATTGATACTATCAATCTCAAAATAATATTTTTCAATTATACCTGTTTTAATATTTAATGAATTTAAACCATTATTGGTTCCCACCCATAAAACCCCATTGTCATCTTCTTCCAAAACCCTAATCGAATTATCAGATAAATGACGATTATTGCTACCAGCTTTGTATTGCGTAACATTTCCCTCAATTTTCGATTGATCGTAACAAAATAATCCATCGTGTAATGTACCAATCCAAAAAACATTAGGATTAGTTTTAGATTTAATAACATGGTTAATATAGTTCGATCCTGATCCTTTAAATCTCTCAACCTTCATATTAAGCGAAACAGAAGGTTTACCAATATGGTCAAAGACCGATTCCAAAACATAAGCTCCAGAATTATTTGTTGCTGCAATTAGTTGACCATTGGGCTGTACAATTAACGATTTAATTGAGGTTACTGTTCGGTTATTAATTCGATTAAAATTATCATTCGAAATCGATCCAACATACGACTTTCGATAATCATTAAGATTATAAATTAAAATATCATCCGATCCACCCACAAACAAATTTCCATTTTCGTCGCAGGTTATTGAAAAAACCCAGTTATTTCTTATTTTTCCATCTTTAAAAGTTTGTGTATTGTAGCGGGTTATACCATGTGAGGTTATGTTTGCAATATTTATAACCGAACTACCAACCCAAATAGTTCCTAAATTATCGATAAAAAGAGACGAAATAAAATCATTGCCTTTTAAACTGTAAGAATTATTAATGTCATTTTGGAAAATCTGAAAACTTGCTTCAGAAGGTGCTTTATCCTGCTCCGATTTTGCAAGCATATATAAACCATTACCATTAGTACCAATCCATAAATTACCAAACTGATCAAAATTTAAATGATCGAAATCTAAATTGAATCGAATCTTATTATCGACAATTGGGGTAAAATCAACAGTAGTAATGTCATCTTTATTTTCAGTTACTATAACCTTAATTAACCCATAATAATTTGATGCCAGCCACAAACTATTATCATGCGATTCAATAATATCATAAACACTCATGTGTTTATATTTTGATCCGTCAGCACGAACAAAACCATTCATGTATCTCTGATATCGTTTTGTTTCACGATTAAAATTAAAAAGTCCGCTATAAGATGCCAGCCAAAACTCTTTACGCGAATCTTCATAAATTTTATGAATATGTTCCGACCCAAGATAAGAAGTAATATTCCTTGTTTTTCGATTCAAATGCTTTAAACCATAACCCGCAGTACCAATCCAAACATCACCCGCACTATCGGTAAATAACGATAATATACTACCTTTTATATCGAAATGCTCAAATTTCCCTGTTCTTGGATCCAGATTATTTAACCCATTAGTGGTACCAATCCAAATTAATCCGTCACTATCTTCAACCAAAGCAGTAATTTCACGATTTGTTAAGGCAGTTGTATCGCGATATTTTGGCTGAAATATTTCAACTCCATTTCCATCATATTTAATAAGCCCGTTCCAAGTTCCAATCCAAATAAAACCATAACTATCCTGAATAATTGCATTAGCACGACTACTTGTTAACCCATCATCAATCGACAACTGATCAAAATCAAGGTTAATCTGCCCCAATAAAGGTTTAATAAATACCAACATCAACAAAAACGAAAAAAAACACTTACCCATTTTAATATCTTTTATTATAACAAAAAGCAATTCATTACTCAACACAAACACATAAATCCTACAAATTTAAATTGCATAACCATGTAATCCTAAACGAATTTGACTATTAATACAATAAATTTGAGTTTTATTAAACACAAATAATCCTAATCAAAGACTCAAGAAATAGATATTTCTAATGGAGTAGCAAAAAAAAGAAGTTCCAATCTTTTATTAAAAATAGTTTGACACCTGCCCAATATCACATATATTCGTAATTTATTAATTGAAACTATTGTCCAACCATCAAAACAAATAACATGATGGAAGCGAATGATCTAAACAAATTAAATCCAATGGAGGAGTATAATTTGAACTCAGAGAATAACTCTGACACTACAAATGAACTAAATGCATCTGAGAATGCCTCTGTAACCAGTGAAGAACCAATTGAGTCGGAATCGAACAATGAGAGTTCTGATTCTCAATCGTCAATCAAACAACCCTCCATTGATGATTTGGAGAAGGTTGATTTAGACACACTCTCATATGAAAAACTTGTTAACCGGCTACAACACATAATTAAAACTTTTACAGTAGAACAAACAAAAGAAGAAGTTGAAGCAATTAAAGCCTGTTTTTACAAAAAATTAAAAGCCGAAACTGAGGAACTAAAAGAAAAATTTATTGAATCGGGAGAAGCAGAAGAAAATTTTGCCCCACCAATTAATGAATTCGAGGCAGAATTAAAAGAACAACTTCGCATTTACCGCGATAAACGAATTGCTCATAACGAAGCTGTTGAAAAAGAGAAAGAAAAAAATTTGCAAAAAAAGTTTGATGTAATCGAACACATTAAAACTCTGATTAACAGACAAGAATCATTAAACAATACATTTCACGAATTTCGTGATTTACAACAACAATGGCGCGACATTGGACCGGTTCCCCAAAACCATTTGCGCGATTTATGGAACAATTACAACTATGCCATCGAAAGTTTTTATAACTATATTAATATAAATAAAGAGCTTCGCGATTTAGATTTAAAGAAAAACCTTGAAGCAAAGCTCGAATTATGTGAAAAAGCAGAAAAACTACTTTTAGAACCCAACATAATTGAAGCATTTAATACACTGCAAAAATACCACGACCAATGGCGCGAAATTGGCCCTGTACCAAACGAAAAAAAAGAAGAAGTTTGGGAGCGTTTTAAAGAAGCTACCTCGTTAATAAACAAAAAACACCAGGAACATTTCGAAAGCATAAAAGACCAGTTACAAAAAAACCTGGAAGCCAAAACTGAATTATGCGAAAAAGCAGAAGATATAATTAAACAAGTTGATCAATTACAATCACCTAAAGAGTGGGAAGATAAAAGCAAGGAACTAATTGATTTACAACAACTTTGGAAAACAATTGGCTTTGCTCCCAAAAAAGATAACAATCAAATATATGAACGATTTAGATCCTCGTGCGATAAGTTTTTTGAGCTAAAACGCGATTTTTTTAAAGATTATAAATCGGAGCAGCAAAATAATTTACAACTAAAAACCGAATTGTGCATACAAGCCGAAGCATTAAAAAACAGTACCGATTGGAAAAAAACAACAGAGGAATTCATCAGAATACAAAAAAAATGGAAAGAAATTGGCCCTGTTCCACGCAAACAATCAGATATAATATGGAAACGTTTCAGAACTGCATGCGATGACTTTTTCGAGAACAAATCAAATCATTTCAATCATATTGATGAAGAACAGGATGAAAACCTAAAGTTAAAACTCGAACTTATTGAAGAGTTAAAAACATTTATTCCAAACGAAAATAACAGTGAGGAAACATTTACAAAACTTCAGGATTTTCAAAAACGTTGGTCAGATATTGGTCATGTGCCATTTAAAGAAAAAGACACCGTAAATCACGAATTCCGAAGCTTAATAAATAAATGCTTCGATAACTTAAACATGGACGAATTCCATAAAAACATATCAAAATTTGGGTCAAAAATAAACCAAATTCAAGAAAAAGGTCACTCGAACGACAAACTAAACCAGGAACGAAACAGAATAATAACTAAATTAAAACAATTAGAAACAAACATCACCCTTTGGGAAAATAATATTGGATTTTTTGCAAAATCAAAAAATTCAGCAGCACTTATAAAAGATTTTGAAAATAAAATTGAGAATGGCAAACGTAACATTAAGTTACTTAACGAAAAACTTGACATGCTCGATGATGTTTTAAAAGGTTAAAAATAAAGCCGGCCAAATAAAGCCGGCTTTATTTTTACATCATTTATTTATTAACTGCGATCATATTATAGGGTAAATTCCTACCTTTGTAGTTTTTAGAAATATTTTTCGATTTTAAGTTAAACAGATAAAACCCGATTATTGTGGGCGAAACCAGGTATGTATTTGTAACAGGAGGCGTTGCCTCATCATTAGGAAAAGGAATTATCTCAGCATCGCTGGCAAAATTATTACAATCGAGAGGTTATAAAGTAACCATCCAAAAGCTCGATCCATATTTAAATGTCGATCCGGGCACTTTAAACCCTTACGAACACGGTGAGTGCTATGTAACAGAAGATGGAGCAGAGACTGATTTAGACTTGGGACATTATGAACGTTTCCTAAATGTACCAACATCACAAGCCAACAACGTAACCACCGGACGCATTTACCAAAACGTGATTAACAAAGAGAGGAAAGGTGACTATTTAGGTAAAACAGTCCAAATTATACCTCATATTACCGATGAGATAAAACGCAACATCAAACTATTAGGTACTAAACACCATTTCGATGTAGTTATTACAGAAATTGGAGGCACAGTAGGTGATATAGAATCGCTGCCTTACATTGAAGCAGTTCGCCAAATGAAATGGGAATTAGGGCACAGAGCCTTAGTTATTCATCTCACTCTAGTTCCATTTTTAAATGCTTCGGGCGAACTAAAAACAAAACCAACTCAACACTCGGTTAAAGCACTTCTCGAAACAGGAGTACAACCCGATGTTTTAGTACTTCGAACTGAAAAAGATTTAAGTGCAGATGTTAGAAAAAAAGTTGCACTTTTTTGCAATGTCGATATTAAAGCTGTAATCCAGTCAATTGATGTTTCAACCATATATGAAGTGCCGGTAAAAATGCAGGAAGAAGGATTAGATGAAATAGTTCTTACAAAACTGCAATTACCTATAAATGAAAAACCCGACTTAAAAAAATGGAAAGCATTTTTAACCAAACTAAAAAATGCAAAAAAAACCGTTACAGTTGGATTAGTAGGAAAATATGTTGAATTAACCGATTCGTACAAATCAATTATCGAAGCACTTATTCATGCAGCAACATACAACGATTATAAAATAAACATCAAACTAATTCAATCTGAAAAACTGTTTGAAGAAAATGTAGCTACTGAACTTGCAAGTGTTGATGGTATTTTAGTAGCTCCAGGCTTTGGCCACAGAGGTATTAACGGCAAAATAGTAGCTGTAAAACATGCACGTGAAAACAACATCCCATTTTTTGGAATCTGTTTAGGCATGCAATGTGCAGTTATTGAATTTGCACAAAACGTTGTTAAGCTTCAGGGAGCCAATTCGCGCGAAATGGATTATGCCACCCCCTATCCGGTAATAGACTTAATGGAAGATCAGAAAAACATAACCGACATGGGAGGAACAATGAGGCTGGGAGCTTACGATTGTGAAGTGTCTAAAAACTCCAACACATATAAAGCATACAATGCCACTCATGTTCGCGAACGCCACCGTCACCGCTACGAATTTAATAACGAATACCTCGATGCATTCATCGAAAAAGGAATGAAGCCAAGTGGAAAAAACCCCGATACCGGTTTGGTGGAAATAGTAGAAATACCAACCCACAAATGGTTTGTAGGAGTTCAGTTTCACCCCGAATACAGCAGTACTGTATTAAATCCTCATCCGCTGTTTATGGCATTTGTAAATGCAGCAATAAAAGAAAAAGAAAGTAAAACATCAAAATAATAATTAACGCATAAAATGGATAAAAACGCAATAACAGGAATGGTTCTTATCGCAGCCATCCTGGGAATATTCATGTGGATGAATTCCCCGTCGGAAGATGAAAGAAACAGAATATTAAAACAACAAGATACTATTAAACAAATTAGTGAGCTGTCGGCACCAAAAATTGCCGAACAACAAATAAAAGTTAAAGCAGCCGACACCTTAGTAATAGATAGTACAGAAGCAGCAAAAAAATTACAGGATCAATATGGCATATTTGCAGATGCAGCTAAAGGCTCAACTGAATTTGTAACATTAGAGAATAACCTGGTAAAATTAGTTTTCTCAACCCAGGGTGGTAAACTATATTCGGTAAATTTAAAAGACTATAAAACATTTGAAGGCAAACCATTGATATTATTCAATGGCAATGCCAATAAATTTGGATTCAGGTTTACCTTAAATAACCGCTATTACGATACCAATGAATTGTTTTTTAATATCTCTAAAAAAGATAACAAAACAATTGAATTTACACTCCCATCAATTAATGGCGATGTACTAACATACACCTATTCGATTAACGATGACTCATACATGGTCGATTACTCTGTTAAAGCTGAAAAACTACAGGAAATAATAGGAAAAAATAAATCGGGTATTGAATTAATATGGCATTCATACATGCCAAAACAAGAGAAAGGACACAGCTTTGAAATACAAAACTCAGGTATTTATTTCAAATATTATCAAGATGAAGTTGATAATATATCATCAACAAAAAGTGAAGAAAAAGAACTTCGCAGCCCCCTTAGATGGATTGGATTTAAAGACCAGTTTTTCTCATCGGTACTAATATCAAAAGAACCATTTAATAGTGGCAATATAAAAACAGAAGTTTTTGAAAACGAAACTGATTCGTCAATAAGATTAAACACAGCCACTTTAGCAGTTCCTTTCAACCACGATGAGATGAACTTTAACTTTTATTTTGGCCCAAACCATTTTTACACTTTAAATCAATATGGCAAAGAACTTGAATTAAACCGACTTATTCATTTAGGATGGGGAATTCTAGGCTGGATAAATCGTTTTGCCGTTATCCCGGTTTTTAACTATTTAGAAGGATTCATTGGCAATTACGGATTAATCATTTTAATATTAACCATTCTTATAAAGGTTGTATTATTCCCACTTACCTACAAGTCATATATCTCAACAGCCAAAATGAAGGTTTTAAAACCCCAGATTGAAGAGATAAATGCCAAAATACCAAAAGAAAAAGCAATGGAACGCCAACAGGCAACCATGAGTTTATACAAAAAAGCCGGGGTTAATCCAATGGGAGGTTGTTTACCAATGCTTTTACAATTCCCGATATTGATTGCCATGTTCAGATTTTTCCCTGCATCAATAGAATTAAGACAAGAAGCATTTCTATGGGCTGAAGACCTATCGGCATACGATTCAATATTCAGTTGGACAACTCACATACCTCTGTTAAGTGATTTTTATGGGAACCATATTAGTTTATTCTGTTTATTAATGGCAGGAACCAACATTGTTTATACCTGGATGAACCAGGAAATGACACAATCGAGTCAAACAATGCCCGGTATGAAAACCATGATGTACATTATGCCAATAATGTTCTTGTTTTTCTTTAACAATTATGCAGCCGGATTAAGTTACTATTATTTTATATCAACATTAATTACAATTGGCCAAACATTACTCATACGCCGCTTTGTTGATGAAAAGGCATTACTTGCAAAAATTCATGCAAATCAAAAAAAGCCGGTAAAAAAATCGAAATTCCAGCAACGATTAGAGGATATGGCTAAACAACAACAATTACAAGCCAAACGCAAAAAATAACATCAAGACGGCTGGAGAAACTTCAGCCGTTTCTTTTTTTACACATAAAATGAAAAAAGGAATACTATTTATTCTTATTGCCGAGTTTTGTTTTGCAGCTTCATCTGTTGTAGCAAAATGGGTATTAAAAGAACCTTCATTATCGGGCATTCAAATAACCTTTTTTCGTTTCTTGTTAGGATCAATTATCAGCTTCATACTCCTAAAAAAATCGGGTGAATCATTTATTCCTAACAAACCTCAAATGGTTTGGTGGCGGGCATTTTTCAATACCATTTCGGCAATGTTGTTTTTCTTTTCGTTAAAATATACCACAGTTACCAATGCAAACATGCTGGGCTTAACATATCCGCTTTGGGTTGTTATTTTTGCTCCAATACTTATTAAAGAAACTTTTGAAATTCGCAATTTGGTTTTTGTAATAATTGCATTATTTGGCGTTTATCTTATTGTACACCCTAGTTTCAACTCTATTAATTTAGGCGATATATGTGCTTTTGGAGCAGGTGTTACAGCAAGTATTGCTGTAATTGCTTTACGACAAGCCCGAAAATATGACTCGACAAACATCATTATTTTTTATTTAATGACAACCGGTTTAGTTATAAACGGTATACTATTAGCCCCGGTATGGAGCAATCCCGATATTTTATCATGGGTACTAATTATTATTTCGGCATTATTAGGTTTCTTAGCTCAAATACTAATAACCCACGGATACAAGTACATTGAAGCAACACGCGGTAGTTTAATATCATCATCCAGAGTAATAATGGCAGGTGCTATGGGTGTAATATTCTTTTCCGATCAAATAACCATTCAAATTATTGCCGGTGCAATATTAATACTATCAAGCCAGTATGCCATGATATTGAAAAAGTTTGGCATTAAACGCCAATAATACTTTACTGACTTAACTTTCCAAAATTAGACTCAGAAATTCTTTTTCTAAAATTTTGAATATTTGCCCCTACCTCATGTTGTATTTGACTTATAAATGATGTGCTAATAAATTCGGCAGTAGGAACTAATATATTAAGTGCTAAAGGCATCATTTCAATGTCAAGATGATTATCAATAGCAACCGGTTCTCCATCGGCATGAGCTTTTAATTTATCATTAGAAAACACTTCGATATGCTTACCTAAAATTATTTCATCGAACTTTGACTGATCCAGCGTTTTATCAAACATACTTATAAGTAATGCAGGTGCTGTTACTTTAGGAAACTCACGAATTATACAAACATCAATTAATCCATCATCAATTTTTGCATTTGGCGATATATGAAAATTATTGCCATATTGAGATGAATTAGCAAAACTGATTAAAAAAGCATTTCGCTGGTACTCAACCCCATCAATTTTTAAAATATAATCCAGAGCTTTATATTTCGAAAACTCTTTTGTTATTAACTTAATATAACCCAATGGCCCCCTACTCTTCTTTCCGGCAAATAAATGACTAATCTGACCATCGAAACCAACACCCGAAACGTTAAACGAGTAATGGTTATTAATCTTCATCACATCAATTTTTTTCACCTCGCTGTTTTGCAAAGCCTGAAGAGCCCTATTTACCTTAAGCGGTATATTAAGAAAACGTGCTAAACCATTTCCCGAACCTGCCGGAATAATAGCCATTGCAGTATCACTTCCAACCAGTCCTGATCCAACTTCGTTTACAGTTCCATCACCACCAACAGCAACTACTATGTCAAAACTACCAATAGCCTGACGGCTTAAATCAACTGCATGACCAGCTTTTTGTGTTACTGCAACTTCCCAATCCCAAACTGCCGGGTCTAATTCTTTTTGAATTAGTGAGTTTATAGTATTTTGCTTTCCTAATCCAGAAAACGGATTAACAATAAACAATATCTTTTTAACCATTTATTAACCGATTAATTAAAACTCTTATGAAACAAGAGATTGATTAGGCTGACAAAAATAATGAATAAAAAAGAATTTTCAACTTTGAGTCATTGTATGATTTTTCATATAATAAGCTGGGGTAATATTTAACTGCTGTTTAAAAGCAGTTGAAAAATGATGTCGGTCAAAAAAACCACATTTAACAGCAATATCATCAATACTATACGAACTATGATGCATTAAATCACAAGCATTCTCTATTCTAACCTTTAAAACATATTGCTGAATTGACAACCCACTTTTTTCTTTAAACAATCTTGCAAAAGAGTTAATCGCCATATTCGAATTTTCGGCCAACAACTCATTAGTAATTTTTAAATGACAAAAGTTTTTAATATAATCCATTGCTTTTAAAACCCTCTTATCTGAAATACTTTTACCCCAAAAACCCATGGGCAACGAATACAAAACACGAAATAACAAAAGATTAATTAACAATGTTGTGGAGAAACTAATTAAACGGTTATCGGCAATAACATCTTCCTGAATTTTTAAAATAATCTGATTTAGGTCGTCTGTTATATCATATAAATATATACCCGTATTTATTAAACGAAACTGCATATTCAAATTAAAATGTATAAATAAATGATCTATAGCATCCTGATTCTTAATATCTGCAATAGTATCGTTCTTTTCCAATCGCCTGCCTTCAATTATATCCCTAGTAACACCATTAGTATTTCCTTTAAATTTTGTACTGTACCTGGTATTTGGGGGAATCAATATAAGTTTATCACTTCCAACATCATAAGTCTGATCATTAAATTTAATCTCTCCACCACTCAACCTGTTATAGTAAAGTCGCCAAAAAGGAGCCGATAAATTTTGGCCTTCCCAATAATTAAGTATCCAGTACCTACAACAAAGAATATTTATTTGTACATCAGATATTAACTGTTTAACATCAGAAGGATCAGTTTTTTTAAGCTTACCAGGTACATTCATACAAAACATGTTTAAATATTACACAAAAATGTGTTTTTTTTAAAAACAATAAACATCCTTTTAAGATACATTTGTTATAATTTCAAAAATATATCTAAAAACAAAGTTAGGTTAATTGGGATTTTAGGCAACAGTGTATTATTTATGAGTTCAAAATCTTATTTAGCAATTGATATTGGTGCAGAAAGTGGTAGGCTCATTTTAGGCACAATTAACGATGGTAAACTTTCATTAAAAGAGATACATCGTTTCTCTAATGGGATGCTAAATATTTTAGGTAATTATCATTGGAATATTGGAAATATTTATTCTGAAATTATTAAGGGAATTGAAATATGCACCAAAATAGAACAAGTAACTCCCTGCTCAATAGGTATCGATACCTGGGGTGTTGATTTTGGATTAACAACCTCCGATGGAACAATATTGGGATTACCATTTGCATACCGCGACAGCAGAACACAAAATGCCATTGAAGAATTTACCGAAATTATTCCAAAAAAACATATATACAATTTAACAGGAACCCAATTTGCCCCATATAACACTCTTTTTCAACTATATGCAACAAAAAAATATCAACCGGAACAAATCCAATCGGCATCTGATCTTTTATTTATGCCCGATCTATTGGCATTTATGTTAACCGGTGAAAAGAAAACTGATTTCTCATTTGCAACAACATCACAACTATATAATCCGATTAAAAACAATTGGGATAACCAATTATTTGATGCCTTAGGAATTTCAAAAGATATAATGCAACAAGTAGTTGAACCCGGTACAATAATTGGCAATTTACACAATGCAATATGTTCTCAAACAGGCATTAAAAGCATACCAGTAATAGCAGTTGCCACACACGATACCAACTCGGCTATTGCTTCAATTCCGGCAACTGATAACAACTGGGCTTACATAAGCTCAGGAACCTGGTCGTTAATGGGTATTGAATCATCAAAACCCATTATTAACAACAACAGTTACAGCATGAATTTCACCAACGAAGGTGGGGTTGAACACACATTCAATATTTTAAAAAACCACATGGGATTATGGTTATTACAACAATGTAAAAAAAGCTGGAATCAAGAGAATTATAACTATCCCACCCTGGTTCAAATGGCAACAAATGCCAAACCTTTTAGCGCAATAATTGACATTGATCATTTATCATTTTTAAATCCAAATAACATGCCCAATGCCATTCAAAACTATTGCAAAAACACAAATCAGAATATTCCTGACGATCACGGTCAAATTGCACGTATCATAATCGAAAGCATTGCTTTAAAATATCATGAAACTGCCAATCAGCTTATAGAATTATCTGATAATAAACTCGATGAAATAATTATTACAGGTGGTGGAATAAACAACCAATTATTATGTCAGTTTACAGCTAATGCTACTAATACTAAAGTAAAAACAGCATTAACAGAAGGTTCTGCATCGGGAAACATACTAACTCAAGCTTTAGGGTTAGGACATTTATCATCGTTAAAAGAAATGAGAACCGTAGTTGCAAATTCATGCAGAATGAACCACTATGAACCAAAAGAAAATGATATGTGGAACGAAGCATTTATGAAATACAAAAACATATCAGAAAAAAATAATTAACCAGAAATATATATTTACATAAAATGGCTCAAAACAGATTACGAGGTGATTTACCCAAAATAGGTATACGTCCTGCAATAGATGGTCGCAGAGGAGGCGTAAGAGAGTCTCTGGAAGAACAAACCATGAAAATGGCTCAAAATGCAGCTAAGTTTCTAACTGAAAACCTTAAACATGCGAACGGAAGCAAAGTGGAATGTGTAATAGCCGATACCTGCATTGGGGGTGTTGCCGAAGCTGCTATGTGTGCCGAAAAATTTGAAAAAGCCGGTGTTGGACTATCACTTACTGTAACACCTTGCTGGTGCTATGGTAGCGAAACTATCGATATGAACCCATCAATTCCCAAAGCCATTTGGGGGTTTAACGGAACAGAACGACCTGGTGCTGTATATTTAGCAGCAGCTCTTGCCGGCCACACTCAAAAAGGATTACCTGCATTTAGTATTTATGGTCAGGAAGTTCAGGATGCCGGAGATGAAACCATTCCATCAGACGTTATAGAAAAACTGTTACGCTTTGCCAAAGCCGGTCTTGCAGTTGCCACCATTAGAGGTAAATCATACCTTTCCATGGGATCTGTTTCGATGGGTATAGCCGGAAGTATTGTTAATGAAAACTTTTTCCAGAGTTACTTAGGAATGCGCAACGAATACATCGACATGAGTGAGTTTACCCGACGTATTAACGAAAATATTTTTGATGCCGAAGAATATAAAAAAGCATTAAAATGGGTAAAAGAAAATTGCAAAGAAGGTGATGATGTTAATCCTGCCAACAAACAACAATCGCGCGAAGAAAAAGATGCGACCTGGGAATTTGTTGTTAAAATGACCATTATTGCCCGCGATTTAATGATTGGCAATCCAAAACTTAAAGAACTTGGATATGGCGAAGAAGCCTTAGGACATAATGCCATTGTATCGGGTTTTCAAGGACAACGACAATGGACTGATCATTTTCCAAATGGCGATTTCCTTGAAGCTATACTCAATTCATCATTCGACTGGAACGGAATTAGGCAGGCATTTATTGTTGCCACCGAAAATGACTCATTAAATGGTGTTGCAATGCTATTCGGACACCTGTTAACCAATACATCGCAAATATTTGCCGATGTTAGAACATATTGGAGTCCTGAGTCAGTTAAAAGAGTAACCGGTTACGTTTTAAAAAATGAAGCATCACAAGGCATCATTCACCTAATAAATTCGGGAGCTGCAACACTTGATGGAACAGGACAACAAACAAGAAATAACAAACCTGTAATGAAACCATATTGGGAAATTACAGAAAATGAAGCCAAAGCCTGTTTAAATGCAACCACTTGGCCTCCTGCTGTTCTTGAATATTTCCGGGGTGGAGGTTACTCATCAAGCTACCTGTCGAAAGGTGGTATGCCAATGACAATGTCGCGAATAAATATTGTAAAAGGATTAGGTCCTGTTTTACAAATTGCCGAAGGTTGGAGCGTTGATTTGCCAATGGATGTACACCTGAACCTCAACAAAAGAACAAATGAAACATGGCCAACTACATGGTTTGCTCCGCGTTTAACAGGTGAAGGAGCATTTAAAAACGTTTACTCTGTAATGGCCAACTGGGGCGCAAACCACGGAGCTATTAGTTATGGACATATTGGCTCTGATTTAATTACACTTGCCTCAATGTTACGAATCCCGGTTTGTATGCATAATGTTGAAAATGAAAAAATATTCCGTCCCAGTTCATGGAATGCTTTTGGAATGGATATTGAAGGCCAGGACTATCGGGCTTGCAATAATTATGGACCACTTTATAAATGAAATTAACAAACAGTAAATTTTTTTCTCAAAAAGAAGGCAATTGACAGTAACGACTGTCAGCCTTCTTTTATTAAATCATCAAAAGTTTTTAAACTCTACTAAATTCTCTATACTAAAACAAAAGAGGGTATCTCAATTAAACTGAGTAACCCTCTTTTAATTTTTATTGATATCTGAGCCTGGCATTAAATAGAAATTAATACTAATGATAAATAAATATTTAAACCCATTATTTTATTTACCAACTCGATGGCAGTCCACAATCTTCAACCAGCATTGCCTGAATTATTTTAGCATGATTAATAAGATCATTTACCGAACCAACTTCCGACCGATAGTTAATACCTGTTGGCCAATAATGAATAGGATTAGAATTATTATCTCCTTTTAATATTGCGCCTGTTAATTGTTTACATAACTGTTGACCAGATTTACCCTGCCAAACACCATTAACCATTAATGACTTCCAATCTGTAGTAGTCCCCGAACCAAAATAATGAGCCATTTCGTGCATTGTAGTACCAACCCACATATACCCCGTGTCAGATCCATAACCAATAGCACCATGATAACTAGCCTGTGCTGTTTGAATACCTGCATTATAATAAACATATATATTTGCCTTAAATGAAGTATATCTATTATAATAATAACAAGCACTATCTAAAGCCACTGTTAATAAATTATAATACTGAGGATAAGTTGCAGAATCGACATCAAGAGTATAAGTAACATTTCCGGGTAACGCAACTAATTCTTTCGTATTGCTGTAAACTGTTCCCATGCAATTAGTAGCAAAAGCTCTAACATAATATTTTCGTCCTAACACCAAATTTGGAATAACTGAATAAAAACGACCGGCATTAATTCCATTAGCCGAATAATTATCATTAATAGTTGGATTCGAAGTACCAGACCAACACACCCCCCGTTCTATCAACTCACACCCACCATCAACTGAAATATTCACTTCGCATATACCTTGTTGTAAAGATTTATCGTACTCGGTTGAAACCAATGATATAACCGGTAATGAATATGTACCCGAAGAGTAATTCATACTATCAATATCGGACAATGCAACAGAGTTAATTACACCATCATTCTTATAAATCTGGAGCATTGTATTATCGTTATTTGTAACAACACTATCAATAACACTAACCGCAAAACGTTGAACTGTATGATTGGTTTTAAAAATATTCAATGTTAAATCAGCTGCTATTACCGAAGTAATAACTAAAACGCTAATAACAGTAAATAATAATATTTTTTTCATCTGATTATATTTTATTTTTTACATATCACATGGAACAAGCCAAAAAATCATCTCTAAACATATTAATGACTTACTAATGGCTCGTTTCATCTATATACTCTTTTATAATAGTCACATTATTCCTTAATAAATTTGGCCACTTGATGTCCAAATTTCACAACATACATCCCCTTTTTCAATTGGCATAAGTCAACTTTATCACCCGAATTGACAGCTTCCTTTTGCCACACTAATTTTCCATCGAGAGAAAAAACCGATAATAATTTTTTGTTTTCACTACCCCCTATAATAATATAATCGGTTGCCGGATTTGGAAAAAACGAAAATTGATTAATCAAATCCTTATCATTAACACCCGATATATTACCACTAAAATACATTTTCGTAATGTTATTATTTGCCAACGGATTTAACAATTCAGTTTGAGTTGTAATGGTTGTTACATCATTAGAAACAATCATTTTTTCGAAATTTGTTAACCCTACCTTAACTATGTTATTATTTGTTTGTAAAACCTCCAAATATGAAGGAATTGGTTTAATCTCTGTTTCCAAAACATTAGTCTCTGCTGTTTTATCAGTTCCAACGTAAGCATTATAAGCAGATTCTAAAGCAATTAATCTATCAAAAACTCCTAATTCCAAATGTTGAATTTCAGCTTTTGAAAGTGCCTTTTTATAAATTCTGAAATCATAAACCAAGGTATTTCGTAAATAAACATCTGTTGAATAACACGAACGTCCAATCCAGTTATATAATGTTCCTAAAACTCCATCTTTAGTTAAAGATGTTGAAGGAATATTAGTAATAACTTTCGACACAATCGGGGATCCATCGATATAAATAGTTGCAGTGTTACCCTGCTGTGTAAAAGCTATATGATGCCAATTAGATTTTAATGCCTGCCTGTTAAAACCAACAGACTGATTTCCTGATGCCGATGTATAGTAACCGGACGAAATACTCACACTCTGATTTTTTAAACTACAAATAATATATCCATTCTGATCAGTCATTGCATTTGAAGAATTTGAAAAGTTCCAAAGAAAATTACCATTACTTCCCAATCCGGTATAATTATTATCTACCCTAAAATAGGCACTCATAGTATAATCGGTTAACCTACTAACTACCTTTCCCACTTCAAAGCCCATATCGAAATAACTGTTATTCAGAGGTAATTTCAGCACATTATAAATACCTGTTTCATCAGTACCAATAGTTATAACTGATGATAATCCTTTAAGCGAACCTTCGAATTGTTTTTCGGCAATATCATAAACCTGTGTTCCATTAACACTCGAAAAATCATAACACACTAACAAATCGCTTGTAAACGAAGTTCCATCTGCCGCTAAAACAGTAGCATCAAAAACTTTAGTCATCGATGTTAATCCATTTGTCAGGGTAGCTGTTAAAGTTACATCATAATCAAAATAATCAGGACGTATAACATTTCCCATTGTATCAATAATTGAAATAAAAGACGACTCCCAGCTAACAGTAATACCATTGGTTCCCATTTCAACAGGTAAAGAAATATTTTGAGTTACTCCCGATAAATCGCCCAACGTTAACAAATCGTATTGCTTATATAACTCAGCCAAACCGGTTAATTCCATAACATCAACAGATGACAAAGCACGATTATAAACTCTTATTTCATCAAATGTTCCGTTAAAACCATTAGTATCCTGAGACCAACGCGAAAAACCAAAATAATTATCAGCTGTATTACCCAATGATACTGCCGGATTATATGGTAAGTCTGACGCAGAACCAACTATATCTCCATTTAAATAAATTTTTGCTAAACCCGAACTTCCGTTCCAACTAAATGTAACAGCCACATGAGCCCATTCTCCAACCGGACATTTTACTGTTGATGATACATTATATGCATTACCCGATGCAGGCCGATAACGCATTACCATATAACCATTATCACTTCCATAACTGGGAATAAATGCTAAAAAGTTATTTGTTCCGTCAGCACCATTTCCCCAATCGAAAAAACGCGTTGCATCTTTTAGTGATGATAACTTAACCCATGTTGCAAAAGTAAATGATGTTAACCCAACAGTAATGTTATCAGGGGCATTAACGTAATCATTTTTCCCTAAACACAATATCCCATCGTTACTATATCCATCTGATACATTTGCACTTCCAACTAACGTTCCTGTATTATTATTCCCCGAATCATCAGCAATTGTTGTTGACAAAACTGTATCACACGAATAATACAGAATTAGGCCTGAAGATATATCCTGACTATATACAGGAAAAGAGGCCAGTAATACTATAAACAGAAAAAACTGTTTCACGACTTTTTTCTTTATTATTTGTACCATAAAAAAATTGAAGTTATTTTGTATAAAAGCATATTTCAAAAGTATTTCATCAATAAAAAAAAGGCTTGCATTTATTCGATTTTAAGTTCAAATTATTCGATTTTTGATATAATAAACCATTATTTTTTTCAAAAACTAACTATACTGAAATAAAGCCTTTCGAAAAAAAAGTGTTATGCAACAAACAATAAAACTTCGCAATCTCGAATCAGAGATAGTATTCTCCACATCACGTAGTAGTGGTCCCGGAGGGCAAAACGTAAATAAAGTAAACTCAAAAGTTGAATTACGTTTTAATATAAATAATTCAGCTTTACTAACCGATAGTGAAAAAACAAAAATATTATTACGACTAAAAACAAAAATAAACACAGAAGGAGAATTACTAATTGTTTCGCAAAGCGAACGAACACAATTAAGAAACAAACAAAAAACCATCGAAAAATTTTATACCCTTATTACATTTGCACTACGCGAAATAAAAAAACGCAAACCAACCAAACCAACCCGATCATCGAACGAAAAACGTTTGCAATTAAAAAAGGCACGTAGTCAGGTTAAAACATTAAGAAACCGAAACATGCTTTAATTAATGTAATTTACATTTATATTATTGTTTCTCTGTCAGATATTTCCAAAAACGCTTAGGAAGAAACTGCATTTGCAACCGAGGATTGATTCGCTCCCTGATGCAAATTGAATGGTAATACCCTTTCCAAAGCTTTTGAAAAAATTGCTCATCTTCATCCATTATTTCAGGTGCAATTTTACCCGAATTTTTATCGATTTGACTTTCTGTGAAACTGATTTCGGTAGTGGTATATAAATCGTAGTAATACCCAAAGTCACGACGAGTATCGTAGATGACCCATTTCTGATCGGAAAAACGTTGTTCGAAATGCTTTATTGTTAAAGGCAGAACGTTGTATTCTGGGTCGAAAGGTGCATAATAAATGTCATCTGCCGTTTTTTGGAATCGTACAAACATGCGAATACGCTCAGCCTCACGGCCAACTTTCTTGCCAATCTTAGCTATTTCCAAAACATCCTTGTCGCCAAAATTAAGTTCAATATTTACAGGTGATGCAAATGCTTTTCGTATATAATTCAGAAGCAACAGCTCAACACCCTCCATTTCAGACAGAAACACACGATACAAAATCTCACAACTCAATTCCGATATTTTCTTTCGCAATCCTTTCCAAACCCGTTCAGCCTTTGTATCATCGGTAATCACCTGATAGTTCGATTGAAACATAATCGGTTGCATTTGCACCTCTCCAACAATCATATCAGGTACAATCTTCAAATCATAACTATCAAATACAAGAGTTAAAAATCCTACAAACGTTTTATCATAAGTCCATTGATTCATAATTTATAGATCGTTAGTATCTAGACATTAGTAGTTAGATTAATTTGCAAAGCGCTTAAGTCAATAATTAAAAAATCTCAATTAATAATTATCAAACAGTTTCAATTGTCCGGGGAATTTCTCTTTCTTTTTGGGAAGACCTTTGACGAACAATTGTCTCAGGTTTTCGGGTTTTATTTCGTTTATGGTTGGCGCTTTCAGCTCATTACAAGTAATAAAGAACTGTGCACGCTTCATAACAACACCCATTCTTTTGAGCTGATCAGAATTAATGCGACCATACTGCCTCGATGCAACAATCAATTTTGCCGATCGCACACCAATACCCGGCACCCGAAGAATCAATTCATAAGGCGCCCTGTTAATATCGACCGGAAATAACGCAGGATTACGAAGTGCATAACTCAGCTTCGGATCAATTTCCAAATCGAGATTAGGATGCAGATCATTTACAATCTCATCGACATTAAAAAAGTAAAAACGCATCAACCAATCGGATTGATAAAGCCTGTGCTCTCTCAAAAGCGGAGGGGCAGTTGGTGCCGGCAAACGACTATCAGTTGTATTGACCGGGATGTAACCCGAATAATATACCCTTTTCAACTGCTGAGCCTGGTAAAGCCCCGAAGCCAGTTTCAAAATCTGTTTATCATTGTCAGGAGTTGCTCCAACAATCAGCTGAGTACTTTGCCCGGCGGGGACGAACTTTGGTGCTGAACGGTATTTCTGCCGATCTTCTTTACTGACCAAAATCCCCTGTCGAATCGCATTCATAGGAGAAAGAATGCTGGAATAGTCTTTCTCGGGTGCCAGAAGCTTCAGGTTCGTTTCTGTAGGTATTTCAATGTTTACACTGAGCCTATCGGCATACAAACCTGCTTCACGAATCAACTCATTACTCGCCCCCGGAATACTCTTCAGATGAATGTAACCATTGAATCGATGTGTAGTTCGAAGCTCTTTTGCAACCTTCGTCATCTGCTCCATTGTGTAATCGGGATTTTTGAAAACTCCCGAACTCAAAAACAGTCCTTCAATGTAATTTCTACGATAAAAACCTATTGTCAGGTCGATAAGCTCCTGAGCTGAAAGAGCTGTGCGTTGTACATCATTACTCCTTCTATTTATACAATAAGCACAATCGTAAATACAGTGGTTAGTAAGCATAATTTTAAGCAGTGAAATGCAACGACCATCCTCGGCAAAACTATGGCAAATTCCCCAAGGCGATGAATTCCCCAGCTCCTTTCCCGAATTGCCCCGATTACTTCCGCTCGAAGCGCACGATACATCGTATTTTGCAGCTCCGGCAAGTATTTCTAATTTACTTAGCACTTTATCGTTCATTTTTGCTAACTTTATTCTCTATTTAAAAATAAAATTACTAATTATTTTAGCATACTAAAAATATTAGCATTAGTTTTTATGAACAATATTTTAGGTTCCAACATAAAGTATCTGCGAAAACAAAAAGGTTTAACCCAAGACCAATTGGCCAATAAAATTGGAATAACCAGGGCTGTGATAGGCTCTTACGAAGAAGGACGAGCAACCCCAAAACTTTCTGCCTTGCAAACACTATCGCATTATTTTAGTACAAGTCTTGATCAACTTGTTAATATTGATTTAAATAATGCTCAAAACTCAGATGAAAATATAATTGACATTACAGGTAGAAATATGAGGATTTTATCTACTATGGTTGATCGAGACAATAACGAATTGATAACTCTTGTCCCGGTTAAAGCATCAGCCGGTTATATGACCGGATATACCGACCCCGATTTTATTGATACTTTGTCCCGATTCACATTACCACTCCCAGAACTTTCGAGGGAAAAAACTTACAGAGCATTTCAGATTGAAGGAGAAAGTATGACCCCAATACCATCGGGCTCATATATTATATGTGAATACCTTCAGAACTGGAATGAGATAAAAGAAGGCAAAGCCTACATTTTAATTACCAAACAAGATGGTGTTGTATATAAAAGATTGTATCAAACCGACCACGATTATCTACTTTTAAAATCGGACAATCCCGAATTTGCTCCCTACAATGTGCCATTATCCAACGTTATGGAGGTATGGAAAGCATTGGGATATATTAGTTTTGACCTGCCAAAACCCGATGAAATGAACTTAGGCAAACTAACCGCCCTGTTTTATAAAATGCAACACGAACTGGATGAATTAAAAGAAAAAAATTCCGATTAGTATTCCATTATTACATATTAATGAACTATTTACCCTTAAAAAACAGTTCCTCTTTAAGCTTAACTACACGCCTTTTTGAGAACCGAAATGTGGCATCGCGCTGCTTAAACCTATTACTGGCCGAATCCTGCTCAACTGTATCTTTTTTAATTGCATCAATGTACCTGTTATAGTACAACAAGGCATCCTTTTTATTATTAATGTGATAATCGTTAAGAGTTGCAAGCGCATATAAATTATTAGTTTGTTCAGGTTCGGTCGATAATGCATATTTGTAATATCGCTGAGAGTTTTCAAAATCCTTCAAATATAAATAAACATCAGCCATTTGACTGTATATCAACGCTATATTACCATCGTTATTCAACAACTCCAATGTTAAATTATAATATTCGAGTGCCATTTTACCTTTACCCTCAATTTTTGCATATGCTTTAGCTAAATACCAACTCGATGTGAAATCTTGTGGCAAATTATCATATACAATGGTAAGTGATGATATCGCCTTTTTATAATCCCCAATCTTGTATTTCGTAAGTCCATGATAACGCAATGTATAAAGCGATGAATCACCATTAGAAATTAATAAATCATAAATTGTATTAGCAGCTTCAAAATTTTCTAATTTAAAAAGAGAACTTCCTTTATTCTGTAAAAATCTTAAATTAAGTGAATCTTTTGATAATACTTCATCGCATATCTCAATCGATTTTTCAAAGTTTTTAACTTCAGAATAAAGGTGGCATAACTTCAATGCTACTTTTTGATTGCCTGGAGACAATGCCAAAATTTTTTCACAATATTTTATTGACTGTGAAACACTGTCAATTTGCTTATAATCGTCAGATAAGCTAGTAAGACAAATAATGTTGGCACTATCTTTTAAATACCATTCATACATTAAATCAACTGACTGACTGTATTTACGAGTAAATGACAATATATGCGCCAATTGATATGCAGCCGGAAAATAATCGGGGTAACGAATTACAATTGAGTCGAGCAATGGTTTTGCCAATGTGTAATCGCCCAAATTATAATATGTCGAAGCCAGTTTAATTTGCAAATCTTTATTATTAACAAAAGACTCAGTTCCTTTAATTAGTGTTTGAACAGACTCAGTGCTTTTACCAAGTTTATCTAATGCAACAGCCTTTAATAAATATTCATTTTGACTCCATTCTTTTATAGGTAAAGAATCAATTTGCGATACTAAACTTACATAATCATCATTAACAAGCATATTTTGATATTGTTTATTCTGACCTGATAAACCTTGAAAAAAGCAAATACTTATTATTATTAACAATGAGATAATGCATTTCATGATCTAACGTATTAATTAGCTATACAAAATATTAATTACCATCTAAATCATTGCAATAATTTCTGTTAAATGATGTTAACACCCCCGCCTTTGCAAGCAAACAATCTCAAATTATTTACTTACGCTTACGTACTTAATAAAAACCTATTTTTAATTAACCAGTTAATGCAAAGGCAAATCGAAATAAAAGTTTGATCCTTTACCTGGCTCAGATTCAACTCTAATATCACCATCTAACAAACGTACCAGTTGCAAAGCTATGGAAAGCCCAATACCCACACCCCTATACAGCTCTTTATTCGAAAATTCATTTTTCGTGAAACTATTAAATATTGCAATTTGATCCTGCTTGCTAATACCGACACCTGAGTCTTTCACATAAAATCGAATCCTATCATTTTCAGTAAGCAGATAACAACCAACCTCGACAAATCCTTTCTTAGTATATTTAACTGCATTATTTATTAATTGTGAAATAACTTGAATTACCCTCTTCGAATCTGTGTATATGGTAATTTGATCTGCATCAATTGGTTTATTCATTCTAAATTCGATATGCTTATTATTTTTTCTCCCAACTTGATCACGATTTAACTCCAAATCGAACAAATAACTAAACTGCGACATTAAATAATTAACCGTAACTTCATTTTTATTAAGCTCTACAGTTGAAGCCTCAAGCATCGAAAAATCAACAATACTTTCAATAAGTTTTAATAAATCTGCACTATTTTGGTCAATCATCATTTTATACTCTCTTTTTTCACTTTCATCAACATCATTTTCAAAAATCAACGATGTAAAACCAATAATGGCATTTAATGGTGTTCTAACCTCGTGCGAAAGATTAGCCAAAAAAGATGACTTCAAACGATCAGATTCCTCGGCCATTTTTTTGGCCTTATTTAATTCATTGGTACGTTCTTTAACAAGAATTTCAAGTTTATTTCTATACAAACTAAGTTCGTTATAGGCAGCTTCAATTTTTTGCTTTTGCTCCAAAAGCTGTTCCGACTGAGCTAATATCTCTTCGTGATTATTAACAATTGTTTTATTCTGCTCTTTAATTTTATTTAACTGATTAGCAACCTGCTCGTTTCTATGACTTAATTCTTTTGTTCGTTCTTCAACACGTTTTTCAAGCATTATTTTTTGCCTTCGAAGTGTATGTATCCTCATAAAAATTAAAAAACCACCAAACAACACAATACAAATCTGAAACAATGGGGTTTTCCAAAATGGCGGCTTAATTTTTATTTCCAAAAGAGCCGGCGATTTAGTCCAAATACCTTCACTATTACGAGCCCTTACCAAAAAACTATAAGTACCTGCTTCAATACTGGTATAATAAGCACGTCTGTTAAAGGCATCGGTTACAATCCAGTTTTTATCAAACCCTTCAAGCATGTATTCAAAAGTAATATTTTCGATATTTGAATAATTAATTGCTGTAAAACCAATAGAAAAAGATCGTTCGAGATATGATAAATCAATTTTATTAGTGTAAATAATGTTCCTTGTTAAAATAACCTTTCCATTAACCTCATCGCCAATATCAATATGTTCTCCATTTATTGACAAATCAGTTATATAAGCTTTTGGAGATGAATAATCGCTGGCTATTTCATGTGGATAAAAACGAGTTAAGCCATTAGGGCCTCCAAAAAACATCTCCCCTGTTTGATTATTTATAAAATATGCATCTTCATTAAATTCGCTTGATTGTAATCCATCTGTTTTTGAGTAATTGACAACATTTAAATTGTTTATGTTTACTTTCGAAATACCTCTTTTATGACTCACCCATATATGATCATAGGCATCAAATAATATACCCATTATCATATCGTTTGTTAATCCATTATCCTGCTTAATTACATCAAATTTATGAGTGTTAATATTAAACCTATTTAAACCGGCTCCTGTTCCTATCCATAAATTACCATTTCTATCAATATCCATGCAATACACACGATTATCGCTTAATCCCGAATTATTAAATGCTTCACTTAAATATTTAACCGATTTATATTTTTTACCATCATTATTTGCTGAATCAATGGGACTTAAACAAACTACTCCCCCTACTTCCGAAGCAATCCATAAATTACCATTTCGATCTTCCTCTATTGCTCGTAACTGCGGATGAATATCTACACCATCATCGTAACCAAGTTTAATAACAGAACGTGTCAACTCATCATATTTACCCAATCCCGAAAGTGTAGCAAACCAAATATTTCCTTTACTATCTTCATAAATATTAAACACAAACGATTGAATATTGTCACTACTACCTTTCATAATAGTTACAAAACAATCTTCAGTCTCATCATACATCGATATTCCCCCTCTCATTCCAATCCACAAACGCCCCTTACTATCCTTAAATATTTTTCGGATATCATTACTATTAACCGAATATTTAATATTAGGATTGTGCTCATATTTGGCAACTATTTTATAATCCGGATCTAACTTAACAATACCATTATCGCGCGTACCAAGCCATAAATAGTTTTTTTCATCTTGGTATATTGCCCTAATATTATTATCATTTTTTTTAGTGGGTTGATTGAAATAAAAATGTTTAAATTTTTTTCGACTTAAATCGGTTACATATAAACCCGAACTGAAAGTACCAATCCATAACATATTATATTTATCAACAAAAAGACTTGTTATATAATTATCATGTATACCATTGGGATTATTAAAATCAATAACGTTTGATGTTGAAATACCATTTTTTAAATTAATATAGGTAAAATATCTATCTTTTTCTCTTTGAAAATGAAATTGATGGTTTCCATATTCGAATACTTCTCCATCGTACTGTTTACGTACATTATCAACAACGTATTGAGGCACTTCATTAATACTATAACGTTCAAAATTATCGGTTAAATAGTTATATCGGTTAAATATACTATCAATAGTACGCACCCATATCAGCCCTTTTTTATCGGTATAAATATTTATACAACGGTCAATACTTAATGAAGTCGAATCTTTATGGTTCGATCGATAGGTTTTAAACCTATAGCCATCGAAACGATTTAACCCGCTAAATGTACCAAACCACATGAAACCTAGCGAATCCTGTCCAATACAGGTTACTGTATTTTGCGATAGACCTTGATCGACAGTTAAATTTTTAAATACAAAATCGTTAAACTGAGCATTAACAGTATTTAAACATATCGCTCCTAAAAGGCCAACAGTAATTAATACTAATTGTCGTGAAAAAAAATCAGAACAACATGTTTTTAAACTCTTCATCAACAATAATATTTATGAGTCAATCATAAATTTAAGTGATTTTTAGAGCATATCAAAATAACAGACTATCAATAAATAAAAGTCTAATATACTGATAGGAACACTAAATTATTCTATTCATCAACAACAAAAATTGTTGAAAACATTGATCCTGAAGTTGAACTTTTAATAATTAAAACATAAGTTCCTCGAATTAAATCAGATGTTTGAATTATATCAGAGTTAACCGAAATATCTCCACTCTTAATCTCCTTTCCATCTAAGTTACAAACAAAATATTTATCATTGCTTATTGGCAAATTAACTACTTTTAAAAATGAACTACATGGATTTGGAAAAATTTTAATATTGATAAGTTTCACATCTGAAGCATTATCAACCACTGAATCATTGTAAAATTCAACAGCTCCAATATCTGCAAAGTTACCTTTAATATCAAGTGGTAATAAAGGATCCCCATTATTAATACACGGTGATAACGCCGTTAAGCTAAAATCGTGGTTTACACTATCTTTAAACAAGGCAAATCCCAAAATATTAGTATTTCCCGGCAGAGTATCTGTGTCGCAAAGCGAATATTTAGCACTTAATGATGAGTTACTTTGCATGGTATAGTTTACATTCGAACCCGAAACAACACAACTGTTTAACAATAAATTACCGCCCGAATTTGCAGTTCCTCCATGATGCAATTCGAAACCTTTGGCATTTTTAAAAAGAGTGTTTTGAACAGCATTAAGAGTAGCTCCTGTATGAACCTGAAATCCACCTCCCCAACATCCTACAACTATGTTACGAGCTGCAATAATATTTGAATTTTCTCCAACTGAAACTCCAAAATTACAATTGAAAATAAAATTATTTTCAATTACCGATGAGGTAGCCTGGGTACCAAAATCAATACCATCATCTTCAAAGTTGGTAATGGTATTATTTAAAATAATTGCATTATGTATACCATCACAATCAATAGCATCAATTCTTGCCATTGACGGGTTACCATTTAAATTACACCCTTTAATTTGAACAGAATCGGAATAATGGATAGCAATACAATCATCGCCTATAGTACCATAAGTATTATCGACGTTACAGTCGATAAGTTTAACTCTTCCATAATTCGCATTTAAAAATTTTTTAGCACATGTAACATTTACACCTATCAAATTAACGTCTCCACTACCTGAATTAATATATCCCCAAAATGAATTTGTATCGGAAGATGTTATGAGAACCGGGTTTTCTTTATTACCATTAATTTCTAATGTACCTGAAACCCCAATGATTGATGTTGGAGCCATTTTTATTGTAACATTTTTTTCAATTACCAGTTTCCCTCCAACAGTTATTGACACATTACCTGATGAATAATAATATGTTGTGGTATCAGACAGCACCAATGTATCGGCTATGGAGCCTGGTATTTGAATCTGTGAATAAACATCATTATTATAAATATTTATAATGACGAGAGTAAAAAAAATAAGATATCGTTTCATTATTGAATAATTATTTTTTTTGTTATAACAGAATTACTTGTAATAAGACTAATAACATATAATCCACCGGAAAAATTATTGGTATTAATAGTTATTATATTATCAACGTTTGCTTTTGATACATAATTCTGATACATTACAGTACCACTTTGGTTTGTTATTACCAGGTATATTAAATCATAAGTATTAATACTAAACTTAATATTAATTGTTTCTTTAGCCGGATTTGGATACACAACCAACTGATCAATTTTTGAATTGACAATTGAAACATTATCAATTCGATTCTC
The DNA here is from genome assembly GCA_016933045.1 of Marinilabiliaceae bacterium. Taxonomy (GTDB): domain Bacteria; phylum Bacteroidota; class Bacteroidia; order Bacteroidales; family Marinilabiliaceae; genus JAFGBR01. The sequence continues at coordinate 86,192 of JAFGBR010000039.1, forward strand.
TTCACCAGGTGTGAATAATATTTTTGGTGATGCATTCCAGTTTAGTGGGTTATTATTATCAGCCATTGGATCTGATAATTGTAAACTTGAACCACTACCATCAGCCAATGTTGGCCATAAGCCGTAATCAGAATAGCATACATAATCCATTATTGAGCTATCCGGCTTAAAAAGATAGATACATTCACCCGAATTACTAAAACTAAATCCGGTTTCACCATCGCCAAAACTGCCAATAACATTATGTACTGATGGGTTAACTGATTGAAATAAGAAAATATTTTCGGCAATAACCAAATATTCTCCTTTTCTCAAATAAGTATCATCAGGAATAATAAATTTGTTTAAAGGGTTACCATCACTTATCCACCACCCAGACATATTAATATCATCTCCGGCATTATAAATTTCAAACCAATCGTCCGATGGATAATTTGTTGCTTCGTGATACATAATCTCAGTAATAATTATATTAATCTCTGCATTAGTATCTTCTACAAAAAAAGCAGTTAATGTTGTATCACTTACAAGTAATAAGTCATCAATAAACAATGAAGAATCACCATTACTCCAACCGTTAAACCGATATCCAGGAGCAGGAACAGCGGTAAGTGATATTGGTATAGTTTCGAAATAAATACCATTCCAAGGAAAACTATTTAAAGTAAGATAATTCAGAATTACTTTTCCTTCGCCTTGCTTCTCAACCGTAATGTTATGTGTATTATTAATAGAAAAGTACGAAAGGATTTGATTTCTGACATATTGTGGACGGTTCGATAAAAATGATTTAACCGATTTAACACTACTTTCCCAGTTGGCCGATGGATTCCAACGTTCTTTTTCATTTGCTATATCGGGTTCAATAATAGCTTTAATAGAATCAAGTGTACGTAAACTGTTTTGTGGTTTAAACCAGGCATTCAAAAAGTCAGCAGTTCTGTTAATCAACTCATTCTTAAAATTATCGTTTTTCAAAAATTTTTGGGGCATAAAATTGGCCCATTTTTCGTTATACGTTAAGGCATATTCACTAAAGCCATTCCACGACAATATTGAATAAGCCCTATCGGTATCCCAAATAGTCCACCTCCATTTTCCACCAACATTATTTGACTTATAGGCCGATGCTCCCCATGTCCAGCTCCGAAACTGACTGCAATGAATAAAAGCCAATAAATTTATGTAGTTATCCATGTCAATTAAGTCACATACTTTTTCATAAGCATCATCTGAGCTAAAATCGGACGTATTGATAAAGGCTGTCAATTGCTCCCAATCAGTCATTGAACCATGTTTAAGCTCAGGGCCTGTTTTCTGAAACCTTATCATATCAAAGTTATTTGTACCAAGATGATCTTCAATAAAATCCTCATCAACACTTTCGCGAATATTATATATACCCCAATAACTATTATTAAGAATCAAATTTGCCCATTCTGAAGTAGAAGCCAAATTACCTGTTAATCGCCAAAGATCAGACGAGAGAGGATCGCGTAGAAGAGTTCCGTATACTGTAATGTCATCATCGTACCCCGACCGAAAAACAATTTGCTTAAATGAATTAATATTTGTGTTGTTAAAAAGAGGATAATTGAGTCGATTAAAACCATATTCGTCTTTAAAATGTAAACGGAATGCCTTTTTACTCATCCCAACAGAGTTACCCCCTTGTATTCTGATTCCCGAATTTGCTGAATGTTCGAGATTACTATTAATAAAATATTTGTGTTGCGAAAAACGCTCCCACTCTGAACCTTCGTTCCATGGATTTGAATAGATACCCGTTGGGCCATAAAGATTATTTGGATCAGTAATTATCGCCCATACAGGCATTGAATATGACGTATTAATAAAATAAATTTGACTAATTATATTGCTTGGTATGAAACCTGTTTTGTAACAACGAGCGCGTACAACAGTGGTCGAATTAATTTCAATACTGTCAACAAAGCCTGTTGTATGTGAACTATCGGGGATTGGATCGTAATTAGTTGTAGTATAATATATTGTTTGATCGACTGGAGCAGTTAAAGAGACAAAAACAGAGTTTGTGAAAAACCCACTTGGCACATCGAAAACAGGATCAGTTGCATAACCTACAAACGATTCGGTGTTATTTGCTTTTAAAGGGGTTGGTATGATAAAATAACTCCAGTTTGTATTATGCGTATATGTAGTTCGGCCTATGGAATGATCAACTTTTGCTGTACCAATATATACACTATCAATTACACCGTTTGAACCCGAAATATATAAAGTTTCACCTTCCGATATTTTAAACCCAATATGATCGTCACCTTGCAAAATATCACCATCAGCCCAAATAATAAGAAACGAATCGGGTTCAATAACCAGATTTGCCGATGTAATAAGATGCCTGTTTAAATTAACCTTACTATCCGACAAGTATAATCCGTTTAAATTAACACTTACAGCACCTGAATTATACAACTCAATCCAATCGCCATAGTCACCCGATTGATCAGCGATAACATTTTCATTTACAGCACATACCTCTGATATAACCACATTTGAAAGTTGAGATTTTAAATCAATCACAAAATAAAAAAGAGCTATGATAGAAATAATATGAATTTTTAAACTCATCGCTTCAATATTTTAAAACAACTGCTGAAACCTGATACTTTTAATATATAAACACCACTTTTTAAATCACTTAAATCTATTTTTATAATATCACTTTTATTATTAACAGAAAATGACTTTTGAATATCACCAATCATATTGTATAAAACAATTGTAAACTGCTCAATGTTCGATAATTTACTGCTATTAATGTATAAAATGTTTTCGGTTGGATTTGGATAAACTGTGATTTCTAACCTGTTATTCAAATGCGTTTTCAATCCGGTAGGCAATTCAATATTTGACATTTCAGGAGTTGGATTTAAAAAAGCTAAATCGTTCATTTCTGTGTTAATGCCATCATATATTGAGCCATATGACCAACCATACTTTTGCTGAGGAAATTTTATTTCATCAATTAATTGCATCTTATACCCGGTATTTCGATATAGCCTAAGGGATTCACCTTCATTTGCCAGCTTAAAATTCAAATGCAAAGCACCCTGATCTGTATCATTATCAGCCCATAAAATTTCATAACCATATGGATCAACCAACAAATCTTCAATTCCTTCATGTATTTGATATTTTACAGGGTTTTCTTTATCATCCGATATAAAAAGACCATTTAAATTAACCTGATTGTCACTTTTGTTATAAATCTCAATCCAATCATCATTTTCATAAAAGTTATCGAGAATTACGCTGTTATTTTGAGCCATTATTTCATTAATAACCAAATTTAATAAACCTTTATTAATAAGTGAGTTTTCTTTACCTGGAGTTCCTCCTAAATAGGTACTTGCTTTCCAATTATCTTTTGTTGAATTATCACATTTAAAATCGATCAACTCAATTGAAAAAGGCATGGCAACCGGAAGGTTACTCTCAAAAATAAAAGGTATCTCTACCGAATCAATCAATTCATTCTTGTTGTTATAAAGTAAAATACATTCGCCATTAATGATTTCAAAATTATTGTCACTTAAGACTGATTTGGTATATGACGGGAAATTGGCTGCATTTTTATTGGAGATAACCAGGTAATTATTTCCAGCTAAATTATAATTCGGTATTACAATTGTATCATCAGGAGTAACTATTCGCCAATTATTTAATGAAATGTTATTTGAAGATCCATTATAAATTTCAACCCAACAGAAATTATCGCCATCAGGGTCAATTGACCAGGCATTTTTTATTTCGTTAATAAACACTTGAGTGGAATCATCGATTAAAGGGGTAAAATAAGCCATAAATGTTGTATCGCAAGTAATGGAATCAATTGTTCTACACGCCAAAGAAGAAGAATTTAAAAGCCAATGACTAAATTTATAGCCCGGCTTAGGTATTGCTTCAATTACTATTGGAACATTGCTAAAATAAACTCCACTCCATTTATTATTAATCATTTTTGGCACAATGGTATTTATTTTAACTGCACCCTGTTCCTGATTATTTACCTCAAGTGTGGTTGTAAAATAGCCATCTAAACCCAAACGAGTTTTAATATCATTCCTTACATATTCTGCTCGTTCTGAATGATACATTTTTATTTTGTCGATAGCATTTATCCAGTTTAAATATTTTAAATTCCACTTTTTTATATGAGCAGACATATCATTTAATACAATATCTTTTAACGAATCAACTTTAAAAGTAACATTTGAATATTCATAAGTCGTATTTAATAAATCGGCATACCTGTTAATAAAGAATTGTTTATATTTTTTATTTTGGATAAGACCTCTTTGCAAAATTGTTGTTCCACCACCTTCTGTTCTTAACTGATCAGTACTAAGTGACCACGTTAACGAAGCCCAGTTAGGATTACCATAAAAAAGATATGGAAGACCACTACCATGATCTGTATCCCAAAGAATCCACATAAATTTTTCTTCTGATACATTTGGTCGGTATATTTTTATATTATTAAGCATCCAGTCAACATTCCCAATGAATATTTCATGAATCCAATAATCGGTATATTGATTTATATCATAATTTTTTGCAATATAAATATAATTACTATCAACAGCTAGATCGTTATTATTTATATATGACATTAGTATATCAAACTGTTCAAAACTTCCTTCAATGGCGTTTTTATTACCCGGATATTTAAAAGCTCTCTCTAAAAGATCCATTTCGCCGATATAACCAAAGTTAGACTCAACAAAGTATTTATCAATACGTTCCCTTATATTATAAATTCCATAATAAGTCCCATTTATGTATACATTTACAGGTTTATATGCCGAAGTTTCCTTTGAATGTCCCATATCATGAAATAATATATGGTGAAGCCCATCACGTATATGCGATGAGTAATTATTATTTAAAACTGTTCCATCATTACCTCCATTTCTTAATATCAATCTTTTAAACGAACAGATATCTTTATTTTTAAAAACCTGATAATCCATTGAATTATAACCATAGTCGGATCTGGCGTATAACCTGAATGACAATTGTTTATTAGCCTTTGGGCTATGTAATTGAAAGCCACCGTCAATACTAAATTTTAAAACATGGTCACATCCGAAATAATCGATATGAACGGGTAATTCAACACCTTTAGTTTTTTGACTAAACAGCAATGAAATTGCTGATTGTGAACCAACGATAGAAATAGCATCGAGCAAAAGCGAATCGTTAAATATAAATGTTTGTGAAACTGTTTTGCTAGGTATAAAATTAGGATTTCCAAACGAACGATAACGGATTGTTGATGTTTTATTTATTGTTATAGGGGTAGTATATTCATTTGAGTTAATGGTAGGATCTTCCCCGTTTAATGTGTAAAAAATTGACTCGGCATCTGGATCGTTAATTCTAAGTTCGAGTAATAATGAGTCACTATAATACCCCGATGGATAACCGGAAGTTGGCGTTTTAAGCATCTCAATACAACCTTTATCTGGATTAGGCTCACCGGGACTTGGGATATTGAAAATATTCCAGGTTAAAAAATCATTTCTCAAACGTCCATAAGATAAACCTGTAATCAGGTTTGGAAATGTAATATTATCAATTATTCGGTCAGCATTTGAACTTATATAAACCGATTCACCGTAAATATCGAGTTTAAACGATGTGTGCAAAGGTCCTTGATATGGTTCTTCATCTGCCCAGATGATAATATAACCATTAGGAGGAATGAATGTATCGGATGATATTTGATATTTGGCAAGGTTTTTTGGTGAATCGCTTATGTACAATCCATTTAAATTTATGGCTTCATCACTAAAATTATAAAGTTCAATCCAATCGTCAAAGTCACCATATTCATCAGGAACACCCGAAATACTTGCTGATGATATTTCATTAATCCTTATATTATCCCATTTATCAATGTTGTTTTCGAGAGAGTCTTCTAATGTAGAGTCGGCATAGAAAATGTGATTTTGACATATAATATTTTCATGTATTAAAAAAAGGTAAAGAAATAACCATAAATATTTCCATTTAATATTTCTCATGATAAAAATCATAACCTTTTTAAACTTATTTGCTTTGATTACTCAAAACATTTTAAAAACAAAGTTAATGAAATTTAATATGTTTGTAATTTAATTTTTCATCAGTAAGATAGAACTTATTTTAGGATATTTACTTCATCAAAAAATCGTTTTATTAAATAAAAATGCATGTTATTATGTAATATTTCAAGACAATAAACTTCAAATAATAATACTCTTAAACATTAATAGATTCTTTACTTCATAAACCTCTCGCGATGCTGCAAATTCAACATTCCCCAAAGAATCAAAATCAATGACATAACACCCAAAATAATTCGGTTTTGATACACCACTGTTTCCCAAACCAACTGACTCATATCTGAAGGCGATTTAAACGGATTAAGAAACACATTCCATTTGCTGTACTCCAAAAAGTTGGTCAAAATCCAACAAAAAAGAGCAATAACCACAACCACAACCACTGTTCCATTACCATTTCGAACCACAGTTGAAAAAGAAAAACCTAACATTCCAAAAAATACAACAACAGGCAATAAACGAAAAACCATTTGTACCATATTAAATTGTATCAGCAAAAAATTTGATAATAACGATAGAATAAGAAGATAAATAATAACCAACATCAAAATCATAAATATTCGAACCAAATACACCTTATAACGATAATTAGGTATTCCGAAAATTATTTCAAGCATACGGGCATCTGCGTCGTTTTGAATACCAAAAATTGTTGGAAATGAAATCAACAGCATAGCAGGAAAAATGTGCATATTAAATACATCTTCAATAACAATAGACGATTCATTTGAAAATATGTTAATAGCTGCAACCAATAGGTAAAAAAGAATTGATCCTCCAACAAAATAGATAAACTTATTACCAAAAATAACCTTAAAATTATAGCGAATAAGGCCACTCAGGAGATTAATTGTATTTGATAAATTGATTTTAATCATCACTTTTAATTAATTATTTTTCTCACGAATAATTGATATTTAGATCCTGTTCATCTTTTCTATCTGTCTAATAGTCTTTCGTCCAACATCTGTTCAGATTTCTAAATTCTCGAACTTGATTTTAGCATCAACAAATAAGCATCCTCCAAAACTGGTTTTACAGGCTCTGCATCATCAAAAGGTTTTTCGTCTGACAAACAACGAATACGAACATGATGACCAATTTTTACATGATGCACAACCTTATATTTTTCATTCACATCTTCAAAGTCCGACTCGGCAATAATTGCCTGCCATACCTTGCCCTCGGCAAAACGAACCATTTCTAAAGGATTTCCCCAGTATTTCAAATCACCTTTAAACATAACAGCAACCTGGTTACATGAGCTCGAAATATCTTCGATAATGTGTGTTGAAAACAGAACCACACGATCGCGACTCAACTCAACCAACAGGTTACGGAACCTGATGCGCTCACTTGGATCTAAACCTGCTGTTGGCTCATCGACAACTAAAATGCGTGGCAGATGCAACAAAATCATTGCAATACCAATACGCTGCTTCATACCTCCCGAATACGAACCAATAGTATCTTTTCGGCGCTCCCACATGTGAACCGATTTCAAAACGTACTCAATTCGCTCACTACGAACCTCTTTTTTAATCAATCCCTTTAATATCGACTGATAATCAAGGAAATCTTCGGCTGTCATATTTTCGTACATACCAAACTCCTGGGGTAAATAACCAATCAAACCTTGCAACTCCTCGCGTTTTAGAGTGGTATCAACACCATTGATATATATTTTTCCGTAGCTCTGTTCCAAAATACCACATACAATACGCATCAAAGTGGTTTTTCCGGCACCATTCGGACCTAACAAACCAATCATACCCGATTGAATATCGAGCGATACCGATTTAAGTGCCTTAAATGGCCTGTATGTTTTACCAAGCAATGGTATCTGGCGAACAGTTCTAAAATACGAAGATCGTATTTTAGATCGTTTACTCTTACCCGGTACTGCCAGTGAACTGTTTCTTTCTACCTTTTTACCTGACCATTTTACAAACAATAAACCTTCCCAAATAACAAGAATAAAAACAATATCGACAATGGTATGCCAACGCAAATAAAACAGAACACACGAAAATAAAGGAAATCCCCAGTGATAAACCAGACTAAGCCATTTGCATATTTTCACAAACTTATTTCGTTTAATACACCATGACTCAATTTGTTTACCTGATCCTATAGTAAAAAAAAGTGGAATTGATAGATATAAAATAATAGATGATAGCAACAATGTAAATCCACTCTCAACATAAAACCATGTAAAATAAACACCAAATAACATTAATGGAATCTGCCATAATGCATTCTCGAGTAGTGATTTTGTGGTTTCTTTCTTATCAAGTGCTGCTTCAATAAGCCTGCGCCTCGATTGCCATTCGCGTAAAAAACGCCCCGGCCTATCGTACACCTTAACCAAATTGCGAATGGAAATACGAATTGGCTCATCAGGGTTAATAACCTCCTCGCCTGCTTTTCGCAAACTATTTAACACAAACCAGGTAACAATGGGCACTCCAACAACAAACAAAACCAGATATATCATTTTCCAAACCATGCCGGCATCACTATAACCAAACAGCCAACCTAAACCCAACACCCATGCTAGAAACATAACACCCCGCACCAACAAGTTTTGCGATCTGATCCATCTTAACGATGAATCCAAACCATACGAAAATGTAGGTATAAACACAAGAGTTAAAACTGTGCTAAAACTTAATCCTCCCACTACTGTTATTGCAAATGGAGCACCCAAACTACCCACAAACTCAGTTTTACCCATTGCCAAAGGCAACATAGCAATAATGGTTGTTGCGGCTGTAATAGTAACCGGACGAATACGTGAAATACCGGCCTCAATAAGTGCCCGCAAGTAGTTCATACCCGAGCGCCTAAGTTGATGAGCATAATCCATTAAGATAATACCATTATTAACAACTACTCCTAACAAAATCAAGAACCCAATCAAAGTGTTTAAACTAAACAACGACCTTCCTGTTAGTGTTAATGCCAATAAGGATCCAATGGCTGCCAATGGCACCGTAAACATCATCACCAATGGTGCTGTTAACGATTCAAAAACCGATGCCAAAATCATAAATATGAGAATAACTGCTACCAAAATTAAAAACTTAAACTCATCGAACGGGTTCTCTTCATGTACAACATCAAGAGCTACGCCAGATGGCAATGGAATCAATGCAATCAAATCTTCAACATCCTTACGACTCGACTCCAACAGTGTTTTAGAATCATTAACCTCATCCGAAAAGCGATAAACCACCTCTATTTGCTTTTCCTGGTTAACTCGCTGAATCTCTGATCGACCATAAGAGTAATTGATATCAGCAACCTCAGTTAAAGGAATAACCCCTCCGCTTGACGATTCTATTAACAGTGCTTTTAAATCATCCATCCGCTTTTTTTCGTCCTGAATAGTATCAGAGCTATTAGTCGTTAACGATATATCATACTCTTCTTTACCCAATCTTAATGTACCACCCGAACTTACCTCGGTTCGAAACGTAGATAATTCAGATGCAACATTTGCCGGCGAAACACCCGAAATACCCATAAGTAAGGGGTCAAAACCCAAATGAACTTCAGGACGCCTTGACGATGCCGAAATGTTAACACGAGTAAGATTTTCCAGATTCTCTTCGAGATAGTATTTCACATCGTTAGCTACCAATAGCATCTTATCGTAATCTTCACCTTTTATAATAACCGATTCGGTTTGCTCACCAATGCCAAACAGGCCTTGCAACTGCATTCCCGGGTTCGATCCAAAACCTCTGCCTCCTCCTCCGTTTTCTACGCTTTGCGATAATGCAACTTCTGCTCCATTTATATTATTAATACGATTTTGAATATCCTGCCTTATCTCGGCTATGGTACGTTCGCTATCGTCCTTATAATCTTTGTCCAACCGAACAGTCAAACTTGCCGATTCTTCATAAACCTGACTTATTATATCGGGATTTTCAGCAATACCAGTTAAGCGACTTTCCAAATCACGCACAACAATATCGGTAGTTTCAAGTGTTGACCCTGTTGGCATTTCAACAGAGATAAAAAAGCTTGTTGTTTCTGTCTCTTCACTCGTAGCTGTATTAAATGCCTGACTCACAAAAATAGTAATAAACAAAACTGCTAACGACCCAAAAATAATTTGCAACGGATATCTTAAACATGTTTTTAACAATTGTATATAGTATTGAACCAAACGATTATGCAAATTCAAATACTCAAATGCTTTTGTTGATATCTTTCGTTGGAGTTTCATAAAGGAAAGAATCAAAACCGGAACCAATACCAAAGCAACTATTAACGAAATTACAAGTGTTGACACGATAGAAACGCTAATTTGCCTTGCAACCTCGCGAAACATCACATTAGTTGAAAAAACAAACGGTACAAAAACAGTAATGGTTGTTAACGTTGATGCCACCACTGCCCGCCAAACCTGTCCCGTACCCTTAATCACACTATCGCGTAACGTCTCCTTACGGGCTATAAGACGATGTATATTCTCCATTACTACAACGTTGTTGTCGATGAGCATTCCAACGGCCAAAGCAAGTCCTACTAACGTTAAAATATTAATAGAAACATCGCCGGCATAAAACACATTAAATGCCGAATAAACAGAAACAGGTATGGCAACCATGGCCACAAAAACGAGATAGATATTTTTCAGGAAAATCCAGAGCAAGAACACTGCCAACAAACCACCTACAAAAGCAAGCGAAATAATTTTATCAATATTGGTTTGCATGGTTTCGGCACTATTAAACTCAACAACAAGTTCTAACCCACGACTTTCCAAATCGATATTAATCTCATCAATTTCATTCAAAACCTTTTCCGATAAAGAAATAAGATTCACTTTTGATTCGCGTGCCAGAGTCAGAGTAACAGCATCTTTTCCATTAACACGACTGTAGGAGTCTTCTTCTTTTACATCAAAACTAACCGTAGCCACATCTTTAAGCCTTACGGGTCCATCCGCTCGAAGTACAATATTTTCAATATCGTCAATGGAATTGTAATCAGCTTCAACGGTTACAAAAAAATTCATTTTATTCTCTTTCACCAGGCCGGCAAACACTTTTTGAGTCTGCTGCCCAACAATCCGCTGCCTTATAACTCCAAGAGTTAATCCGTAACTCTCCATCAGCTGGTCATTCACCGTAATATCAACAGTTTTCACCCGTCCTCCATAAATATTCAACGAAGCAACTCCGTCAATATTCTCAAGCCTATCAACCACCTCATCTTCTACCAGGTTTCGAACACGGTCAACTCCCCCATCGGCACGCGCCTGAATACGCATAAACTGGTTACTTGCCTGGTCAACATCAACCTTAAACACATTGGCCGAAAAATCATCGGGCAGCAACGAAGCCGAGTTTTCAATTCGTTCAACAAGCTTAAGATAGTTGTATGTTACATTGGCATCTTTTTCGAGATAAATGATGATTGTTGCACTACCTGGATTAACACGACTCTCAATTTTTTCTATATTTTCGAGCGAACTAATAACTCCTTCAATAGGTATAACTCCCTGCTGCTCTACATATTTCGGATCAGTTTCTGATGGTGCTGAAACACGAACAAACAACATCGGAAATTCGGTATTTGGCAACAATTCCATTGCCAACTGTTTATACGATACCCATCCCAACATGGTAAGGGCAATGAATATCATACTTACTAAAACCCTACGATCGACCAGTTGACTCATGATTTCTTAATTCCTAATTTATGATACAACCGATTCATTCCTGTTTCGAACACGTAGTACAAACATGGAATTACCACAAGTGTAAGTAATGTCGATGATATTAAACCACCTATTATAGCAAGTGCCATAGGCGAACGCAATGATGCACTTTCGCCAAACCCGAATGTTAACGGCAAAAGTGCTAAAACGGTTGTTGCACTGGTCATTAAAATTGGACGTAAACGCTGATGTCCGGCATCAACAATAGCTTCTTTCAATAACATGCCACCCCTCTTATTTCGGTTAATGGCATCTACCAGCAATATTGAATCGTTTACTGCAATACCTCCAAGCATAACTATACCAATCAATGCCATTATGTTCATATTTTGCCCCATTATTAAAAATGCCATCACCACTCCAACTCCGGCAAAAGGAATAGATAGTAAAATGGTAAACGGATGCAACAGCGACTCAAATTGAGCTGCCATAACCATGTACACTAAAATTATGGCTAATATTAATGCAAACGTCAGATTTCCAAACGACTCTGCCCGTTTCAACTCTTCTCCTGCCACACGTACTTTAAAACCATCGGGTAAATCTATTTTTTTTATGGTTTGATTCAGCTCTTTCACCAATTGATCGAACGATATATCGCCTGTTGGATAACCTTGTATTTTCCCCAAACGTTGCTGATCGACACGATTCAATAACGATGGCGACTGATCTACTTCTATCTGAGCCAGTTCGCTTAACAAATACTCGCTACTGCCATTTTTAATTTTAAATGCTCTCAAATCGGCCAACGATACATCGGGCATTTTTAATACTATACCGGTTAGCTCACCATCAACCTCCATATTACCGCCATCGGTGCCTTGTAAATAATTTTGTAACTGTGTCATTATAGTTGATACATCAATATTAAAAACCCCGGCACGATACCTGTCGATCTTTACTGAAATTTCGGGAGCTCCCTCTTCAAATGACACATTCGAAATCATCAGGTTCGGATTAACCGAAAATGAATCTTTTAATGTACGGGTAAGCATTATAAGTTCATCCAAATCATCACCCAATATCTGCACTTCTACAGGTGCATCAGTTGTTCCCAACACATCCGACAATACCGATCCTCCCTTATGGTAATCAATAGTTAAACCATCAATATCGTTAAAAGTATTTTCAAATGTTTCAATTAACAACGTAATATCAACAAACTCTTTATCTTTAAAATGCAGTTTTAAATAACCGGTATTATCACCCTGAACCAAATCAGATGAAGTACTCTCTGTATTATCAGGGCCGGAATGAGAATAAACCCAATCAAGCTTATCGCCTGTTATCTGACGAACTAATTGTTCTATTTTCATTAACATACCATCAGTGCGGTTCATTGATGAGCCGGCAGGTAATGTCACATTCAACTTCAAATCACTGCTTTGATAGTTTGGCATAAATTCACTGCCAATGAATGTAAATAACCATCCCGAGAGGATTAAAACAATCAACGATCCCCAAAGGATACTTCTTCGTTTATCAATTATTTTACCCAGACTATTGCGGTACCATTGAAACTGAATAATCGATGTTTTTTCAACCGATTGGCTTTTTTCTTTAAAAAAAACTTTCGCTAAAACAGGAATGAAGAAAATTGCAATAAACAATGACGAAACCAATGAAAATGCCACAGTCCAGGCCTGATCTTTAAACAATTCGCCCGAAGCTCCCTGCAAGTATACCACCGGAAGAAAAACAACCACCGTAGTGATGGTCGATGCAATCAAAGCCCCACTTACCGAGGCCACACCTTCAATTGCAGCATCTTTTACCGATTTGCCCTGTTCCATCAATCTGAAAATATTTTCAACTGCAATGATAGCATTATCAACTAACATACCGGCTCCAAGAGCTAAACCGCCAAGTGTCATAATGTTTAAAGTGAGCCCATTAAAATACATGAGATTAAAAGTTGCTATCACCGAAATAGGAATAGCAATACTTACCACCAGTGTAACCCCTATTCTTCTCATAAACAGGTACAACACTATAACTGCCAGTATAATTCCCCAGAAAGCACTACTCTCCACTTCGTTAATTGAACCGGTAATTACATCACTTTGATTATCGACAACAACCAACTTATAACCAGGTAGTCGTTTTTGAATCTTTTCAAACTCTTTAAAAACATTTTCAACTGCATTAACGGTATTAAACCGTGTCTCTTTATAAATTGAAACACCAATGCCCGGCTTCCCATTAAACTGTACAAGATTTGAAGGTTCAGAAAAACCCATTTTAACAGTAGCAACTTCTCCCATCAATATAGGCGTTGATTCTGCATTTGAAGTTACATCTCCAGTGGTTGATGTTAACATTCTGTATCCCACCACCAAATTTTTCAAATCATTAGGCGAGGCAAACTGACCGGTTCCTTTTATGATATATTTCTGACCAGCCTCCTCGATATAACCACCCGATACATTTCTATTATAGGCATTAATGGCATTAACCAAATCACTTGATGATAAGTTATTAATTTTTAAAATATCAGGATTAGTCTCAACAATAACTTCATTTTCCAATTCACCCGACAGCTTAACATCGGCAATTCCTTCTAAACGAATCAGGTCATTTATAATATATTTCTCAGCAACTTTTCTCAACTCATTCAAGTCAGTTTTTCCATCCTCCGGCACCAATGCGGCAAGCAAAACCGGTGTCGAATTTGGATCAAAACGCGATAACGACAACTCCTCTATATCCTCATCCTGCTCAATTACAGCAACCGCTTTTTGCAGATCGAGAAAAGATTCGTCAATATTCTGTCCAAAATCATATTCAACAGTAACAATGGCTGTTCCAACCGAAATATCAGATGTTACCGAAACAACGCCCTTTTGCCTTATGGAAAGTGCCTCCAGTTGTTCAACAAAACGGGTTTCCATCTCCTCAGGTGAACGTTCTCCTGCATCGAGTTCGATATATATACGGGGATTATTTAAGTCGGGAAACAAGTCGATACCCAATTTACTTACCGAGATAAATCCAAGTAAGATAATGGCCAAAACAACCATTAAAATGGAAACCGGATTGTTAACTGCAAAACGCGTTAATGATTTCATCAGAATTTTTTTTTTAATTATAGGCTCATGAGGTTACCTCAAAAATCTAACTTTTAATATCCCTGCTAAGTCAGGAATCTCTCGTGTGAGTGAAGCTATCATTTATGAAATCTCTAACCTCGCAGGGATGAAATTAAATTTGATATTTTGATATCACCTCACACATCTTAAATTACTTAATAACTTTAATTTTAGTCCGATCCCTCAATGTTTCATATCCCTTAACAATAAGCCTGTCTCCTACTTTTAAACCATCAACTATTTCAACCTCTTTGCTATTTTCTAATCCAGTTGTTACAGTTCTACGTCGAGCATTATCGCGCTCAGTTACATAAACAATTTTTCTGTTTCCTTCTGATTGCAGTAAATCTTTAGATATAACAATGGTACTATCTTTACTTTCGAGTTGAATTTCGCATTTCACAAACATTCCGGGACGCAATACATTCGCTTTATTTTCTACCACCAAACGACCCGCAAAAGTCCTTGTTTCTTCCTCAATAACCGGCGATAATTCAGAGATTCGTCCACGCAGAGTATCATTTGCCAATGCATAATTCATCAAACTTACTTTTTGTCCGACTTTTACTACTGGCAACATATTTTCGGTGAAACTTAAATCCATCACCATCTCTTTATAATCCATAATACCAAGTAGCTCACTACTCACAGCTACCTCGATGCCCTTTGAATAAAACGGAAGTTTGGTTATAACCCCATCGAAAGGTGCCCTGATATACATTTTGTTCAAATTAATTTGTGCATTTTCATATGCTTGCCTGGCCGAAACAAGCGTTTTCTCCCCGGTAACCAACTCTCGGGCAGTAGCCCCACCTTTTTCGTACAATGCCTGAAGTTTTTTATATTCCATTTCGGATATTTCCAAATCCAGTTTAGCTCCATCAATATTGGCATTGTTTTCGTATTCGCGATTATTCAACTTAATAACCAAATCGCCCTTTTTCACAAGGTCACCCATTTTAAAATATTTACCGGTACGAGAATTTGTTTGTAATTCGTAATCACCGGCCATTTCTGCAGTGGCTAACCACTCATTTGTGGCATTTACCACGCCTGTTGTTTGGTATATTTGCTGGATGGATCCTGTTTTAACTTCTTGTACAGAAACAGGAACAGCCACATCGGTATTAAAATCAACGGTTGAATTTTGACATGAAGTAATTACAAACAAAACCAAAAGAATACTTATAATTGTTCTCATCGATTGATATTTATTGCGGGTTATTTACTTTGTTTATTTTTTGCAGTTCCTTCTAAATTAGGAACAACAGCTACCTTTTTCTCAAAATCGTAAAGAGTTTGAATTTTCAGATTGAGCAACTCCAGCTTGTATTGAATCAAAGCATCGGTCAAACTCTTTTTATTTTGAGTTAGCTGGTTTTGCACCAGGTTAAGATCCATACTGGTTAAATCGCCGTTTTTATATTTTTCGAGGTTAATATCGTAATTTAACTGAGCGTTCTCTTGGTTTTTACGAGCAATCTCGATTTGATTTAAAAGATTATTCAGGCTTCGGTATACCTGACGAAGAGTTAATGATATACTAACTTTTTCATCATTATAATTCAACTCCCTGGCTTCTTGAGCAGCTTTAACAGCACGAAGTCGTGCTTTTTTCTCTCCCCAATCGAAAATTGGAATTTCAAGTGTTACCTGTACATCCTGAGTATTCAATGTTTCATCATAAATATTTGGCAACTCTTTATTGTCACCAGTTAAACCAACGGCTAACGAAATATTACCTTTAAACTCATTCAAGGCATTTGTAGTAATTAAATCAAATTGCCCCTCCTCAATTTCAATTTCTCTTTGGCGAAGCTCCATACGGTTGGCTAAACCATAATTCAATGCCGATTTTAAATCAACATCAACAGGAGAAACAGAAACCTCTGCCAGAACAACAACATCATCGTCCAAATCTAATCCTAATAACTGTTTAAACTGATCTTTATCGTTCTGAAACGACACCTCATTATTATACAAACTTGATTTGCTCGATAACATATCAATCTCGGCCTGTAATAACTCAGCTTTTGCAACCAATCCACCTTCAACCTTATTTTTGATGATGTCATAACTTTTCTCTCTATTATCATATTCTTCCTGCGATATGTTCACACTCATTTGCGATTGGTAAACCTGATAAAATGCCTGCGTTACAAGTTTTTCAACATTTAACTCCTGCAAAGCATAATACATTTTGGAGTTTTCGAGATTTAGTTCGAGCTGACGCAATTGAAGTTTTGTTCGATTATAAGTAAAAATTGGCTGATCCAACCTTAAAGAAAGACTGTTATTAAATGAGGAACTACTTTTACTTCGCCCACTATCAACCAAAGAACTATATGAATCACGCCAATTAAAATTGTTTTGTAAAGATATCGTTCCATCTGTTGCTTTTATTGGCTGTTCAACAGAAAAAATACCTCCGGCACCTTTCGATTCTGTTGTTATCCAACGATTCCATGTATCATTAAAATCTCTTTTTCTGGAAAAGCTTAAAGGTGTTGCATCTAATCTAAATTTTGACTTCAATGCGGCTCGTTGTGCATTCATATTCTCCTGACTTTGCCGAAGTGACAACCTTGCCTGTAAAATAGAAGGACTTTGTTCATAAGCAAGTTCTAATGCTTGTTCTAATGTCAAAAGACGTTGAGAAAAGGTAACACTCGACAATATGAAAAAACCTAAACCAATAAAATATTTTATCATTATTAAACTATTATTTCAAGTTGTTATTATTTTGCTTTAACCCACTTTACGGCATCTGCAACCACCACTCTTCGTTCTGTTTTATCTGACATTGAAACAGTTGCCTCTCCTTGCGAAAAATAAAAATCGCCAAGGTAAACCCATTCTCCTCCCCGACGTGGAGGCTCAACTTTTATATCGTCTTTTCCATCATCGTGAATAACTGTATAATTATACTCTCCTTTCTCATCTTCACGCTGACGACGGGGAATTCGTATAGAATTTACAAAAGCATACACTGTATAATTACCACTTTCGGTAATGTTACCAACCCATTTTACACTTGCATCGCCATTTCCTTTTTGCTTGTAATAAGCCGATTTAATAAAACGTCCATAAAAATCACTGCCAAGTATTGACCGCCATTTCAATGATGGATTCCAAAAATTAACCTCTCCATATTTATCCCCTTCATCATTATTCTGCCCAATCCACCAACTTTTTAAAGTCTTTGTTTCTGTTGTATTATTAACAGAAAATCCTGAATCTTCATTATCAACAACAATTTCAAATGGCTCGTAAAAATTTATCTCTTTATTATAATCTCTTTTACCCTCAAAAAACAAAACCGGCTCTTTCGAAATGTCATCTATCGAAATACGTTGATTAGTAGGAATATTCTCTGCCACATAAGTTTCAACAATCAATTCACGAGGTTCATTATCGGTCAATAAACCAATTTCAACATTTCCATTCATCTCAATCAAATAAGTTTCTTCAACCGATGCCGAAGGCTGTCCGCCTCTAAAACCACCAGGTCCTCCTCCTCTGCCACCTCTGTTCTGATCTCGCACTCCAATAGTTACAATACCACTACATTCACCTTTATTGGCTATTGGTAACGAAACAAAATAACGCTCCTTATTCTCATCTTTAACCTGATGAACTTTTGCTTTTCCAAAAACAAAAGCAGGCATTTGAGTATTCTCGCTCCATGCAGTTATCTCTTGTTTAAAATAAACACCTGCTATTTCACTAAGCCTACCAACAAAACTATCAAGGGGCAACGACCTGAAATCATTATCGTTAAACAAATCGAAGAGAACTGTATTCAGCTCCTTATCCTTCAAATTCATCTTTATTGTATTAAAAAACTGATTCCCTTTCATCGATAAAAAATCGGCAAAATTATCATCGCCCTGCATCGAATCTATTACCGCCTGCAAATTAAAACCTCTCATTTTAGTTATCACCTGGTCTTTCAATGCCTCTCGGCCAAAACCACCCTGATCACCCTGTACGATACTAAAAAGATAGTTTTCTGTAACAAATTGTATTATCGGAAAATTATCCTCTACAATTCCATTTGTAAAACTAAAATACTGTGGAAACAACATCTGCTTACTCCATCCCGATATCTGACGTACTCCCGGATTTTGACGAAAACCTCTTCCTCGTGGTGTTATCAATAAATTTCCAATAGTGTTTTTAAATAATTGTATTTGTGCTTCTTTTGGTGTTTGTTCCTCATCCCCACGTCGAATACTCCATTCCTGCATTCTTCGTTTTTGCATTTTCAGGTCTAAATCCCAGTTCCCGGCACCCCGCTCAGGAACAAACACCATCTCGGGCATGTTATCGTCGGTTGTGAGTGTCCACGACCTGCTATAAGTATAAAAATGAAGGGGAACTTCAATTAAACTAAAATGTTTGAACTTATATTTCAACCCCAGATCACGTTCAAAACCATCTTTTATATCCTTAATAACAGCTCCTATGGTATCACTTACCAAATCGAAGTTATTTAATACTTCACCGTTATTTTCGTGATAAACAAACGATATCTCTGTAGAATCAACAATAACTGTTTTTGATGAATACCTACCCGCCACTATACTTACAGCATTTAAAGGCATTACGGGCTTAAAACTCACACTTTCATCCTTTAAAACTTCTTTAACGCCCTGAGAATAAACACTCAAATCAGCTTCAGTGTCAAAATTAAGCTGAAACCGTGTAAATTGTTGTTGAGTGCGTGCCTGCTGCCAACCGGCAATCGGGTACCATTGCGATTCTCTTGTTAATAAAACATATTCAGGCTCAATAAACGAAACTCGTTTACCTCCAACTAGCGGATCCATCCGGCTTATGGAAGCTTTCAACTCTGCATCTATTTCTGCGTAAACTGCTCTGTAATCGGGTGCTCCCGAATATTTCATTAAAACTCTGATGCTTTTTTTTGACGTTCTTTCGAAAGATGGAACGTAAATGTGATTTAATTGTTGCTTAAAATCAACTGGCTTTTCATCTATTTCAATTTTCTCAACTTTAAAACCGGGATTTAACAAAAAATCGAGACTCGATACTTCAATATTCAATTTTATCATCATATCCGATGAAACATCAATAGTCTGTCCTTGATGTATTACACTTAACTTGTTACTCTCTATTTTATAAGTTGGTAACTCAGGCAATGTTTTCTCTTCATCAAGTATCGATTGCCCCATATTAGTGTATAACATAAAGTTTAATGCATATTTGCTTAGCAAAAACCCCGATACTACAAACAAAACTAATGCAAGTGACAGAATCTTTGGTTTAAAAAATTTCTCCTGATGCAATCGGGGTAGTTTATAAACAGTTAGTGATATAAAAGCTACTCCAATAAATAAATAAGAGATTCGAAGAAAAACAACATCTTGAAACGAAACAAAACCTACAAATTCGGAATATGCCAGCGGTGTATAAAATGCAATAAAATCAAACAGTCCACCCATATTTGATCCGAAATAAAACAAGCTTCCACCCAACAAACCAAGCATTAAAACAAAAGTTATTGCCTGATTTCGAACAACCACCATTAAAAAAAATGATAATCCTAAAACAAATATTATTGATGGCAATGAAATAAAAACCGGATAAAGCAAATAAGTAATTGGAATTAACCGAATATCATCACCAATAATATTAAATACCAAACCAATCAATAATACAAGCAAATTCAAATAAAAAAATACTTTCAATATACCCAACATTTTCCCAAGCACATACGAAAAGTTAGACATGCTCCTCACATAAAAAACCTCAGTAGTATCGAGCTTTTTATCGCGTCCTAAAAAATCGGATGACAAAAATATTGCTATTATTGATTGAGCAATATTAAGTACAAAAAGGTTCATATATGGAACACTACCCGGTATCAACCGGCCAGGCCAGCCACCACCCCAAATATTGGTATACCCCGATAAATTAAAAAAGAATATAAACAAGATAGATAACAAACTAAATATTCGAAAAAACCAACTTCGCATTAAAGTTTTTGCTTCGAACCGGGCTATGGTAAAAATGGTATTATTTGGCATCTTTTTATTCTTGAATAACAAAATTTTGACTCTCCATAAAATATACGTAAGCATGCTCTAAATTTGGGGCAACAGGTTTTGGATTATACTTTGCCAACCCATTCTCTCCAATTGTTAACACTTCTAGTGTATAGGAATCAACATTAGGAATAGATGTAATTACATGGTATTGTTCCTTAACATTTTGCAACTCGTCAAATGCTACGTCAATACTCCAAACATGCCCATCTGCCTTTCCTACAAAATCAGATGGCGTGCCCAAAAACTGTAGTTCACCACTATTAATCAACGCCATTTGGTTACACGACGATGAAATATCTCCTACAATATGCGTTGAAAGAACAACAATCACCTCATTTTTTGTTAGTCGACTCAAGATATTCCGAAACCTTATTCTCTCTTCGGGATCCAATCCAGTAGTTGGTTCATCAACAACTATTATTTTAGGATTGCCAATCAGCGCCTGAGCAATTCCCAATCGTCTTTTCATACCTCCCGAAAGTTTATTTGCAAAACGATTACGAAAATCGTACAAAGCAACTTCTTCCAACATCTTATCAACCATCAACGATCTCTCTTTCTTTGATGAAACACCCGCTAACGATGCTGCATAATCGAGAAACTCCCATGTTTTCAACTTTGGAAAAAAACGAAAGTCCTGAGGCAAATACCCAATTAAACTCCTAACCTCTTTTCTATGATCTGACAATTGTTGTCCGTTAACAAAAATATCTCCCGATGACGGTTTTAAAAGTGTAACCAAAATTTTCATCAGTGTTGATTTTCCTGCACCATTAGGCCCTAACAATCCAAACATACCATCATGTATGGTCATGCTTACTTCATTTAATGCCTTCTTACCGCCGGGATAAATCTTGGATAAGTTTTTTATTTGTAGTTCCAACGTTATTATTATTAAGTATTTCAATCAGATATTGCAATTCCTATCTTCTTTTTCTATCTTTTTTTCTGAAAAATTCATTTGACAGACTATCAAAAGTCCTTTTCTGATCGGGGCGGCAAATAGCTTTCAACCGTTTAAAATGATAATAAATTGATGTATCAATAGAAGTGCGTCTAATTGCAATTTCATTAAACAAAGAATCTAAACGCTCCTCATTTGGCTTATTCGAAAAAATCTCATCTCTTACAATCAACTTTATACTGTCAATCTGAGCATTAATACTTCTAATACCATCAAAATGAACACTCTTACGAGCCTCAAATTGTTTCATTTGTATACTATCAAGCCTTAAAAGATCTTCAAAACGTCCTTTATTCGAATCATGTCGTCCCGGCCAACAACTATTTTTCGTATCATTACTAAAATACCACCAGGCAACCATTAATAATAAGTTAATCAATATTAACAATACAATTACAAATCTGTACTTACGAGGATTTTCTATATTATTCACAAGTATTTGTTTTAATTATTTATTATCGAAAGCTAACATGCTGTAATTATTGTACGTATCAGCATCAATATCCTTATAAGAATTAACCATCTCTTCAACTAACGATTCATTTTTCGCATCAGGCAACCAAACCTTATTAATCATAGAAACATTAAAAACAACTAAAACAAATACTATTGCAACAGCTATTTTTAAAAATGCACGTTCAAAAAATGAAATTTTCTCTACAGGTTCTCTTAACAATTCAATCCTGCTAAGCACTTGATCTTTAAAAAATGGACTAACTTTTTGCCGCGATATTGGCTCGTATAATTCAATCCAATCTTCTACAATTGATTCAGCCCATTTTTTATCTCGTGAATTACTCATAACCATTATTTTAACAGATCTATATTTTGGTCGTTTTTTTTTCCAAAAACCTTCGTTTTTTTTACATTAATTCATTAAGTTGATCAATCAACAATTCCTTCAACCTCCTTTTTGCTCTAATTAAAAGCGATTCAACAGATCCTACTGTTGTTTCCATTATGTCGGCAACTTGTTCTTGTTTCAAACCATCTACTTTTGCCAACACAAATGCTATTCGCTGTCTTTCTGGCAATTGCTCAATGGCTGCTTCAATCAATAACCTTTTTTCCTTTTCTTCTATTTCTGTTACAGGATTACTCATATCTTTTATCTGCAATCGTTCAAGGTTTTCATTATCAAAACTTGTAAAAGCAAAAAAACTTCTTTTTTTTCTGCTTTTCATTCTAATATAATCCATACTCCTGTTCACTGCAATTCGATATATCCATGTCGATACAGCCGAATCACCTCTAAACCGATCCATCGACTTATAAACCTCCACAAATACCTCTTGTGCTACATCCTCTGCATCCTCCCTATTTTTCAAAAACATAAAGCAAGTATTAAAAACCAAATGCTGGTATGTTTCAACCAAAGCACTAATACTAAGTACCGATGTGCTTACAGCTGATTTCGTATCTTCAATTGGCTTTTTCAATTCTACCTGCATGTTTATTATGACGTTGAAAAATATGAATTCCTTCATTGATAACAAATGTTATTTCAAAAAAATATATTAATGCAATAATTAATTCAATGAAAAATCATATAAATAAAACCTAACTTCTAGTACATCGTATGAGTTTTTGTGCTTAGTTCGTTAAAGAATAAAATAGTTTATTTATTTTTGATGTTAAGCTACGAAATGGCCGATTCATTTTTATTCATATGAGACTATTTACAAGAGGTTGGTTCATCTTTTTTATCTTCTTTACTTGTATCTTCATTTCGAAGGGAAATGAATCGTATTTTAACACTAAACAAAAAATTCTCCTGCTTAACTCCTATCACAAAGGTTTTAAATGGACTGATGATATTACAGAAGAAGTTCAAAAGCATTTTCACAATAATGACAATTATTCTCTTTTTATCGAGTTCATGGATTCTAAACGATTTCAAGACTCAAGTTATTTTAAGGCTCTTGCAAAACTTTACATTAAAAAATATAATAGCATTAAATTCAATGGTATTATTTGCAGCGACAATAACGCACTCGACTTTATTATTGAATATGGAGACTCAATATGGGGAAAACCACCAATAGTATTTTGCGGAATAAACAACCCTTTAAATTACAGAAACATTGACACAACACGTATTTTTGGGGTAAATGAACAAATTGATTTTAAATCGACAATTAAATGTGCTATCACTATACAACCCAATTTAAATGAATTTATTATTATTGGCGATAAAACAAGAAGCTTTACTATTTTTTACCAACAATTTTTAGAAGCTATAAAATCATACAACGGCAAAATTTCACACCGCTTGTTTATTGTAACAGACACTCATTCTCTTAAAAAACTGCTTTCTAAAATTAATCCATCACATAAAGCAATCTATCTGCTTAGCTTATATATAAACAAAAATGGCTCTACTAACGAAATGGCAAAAGAAGCTTACGATATATTTAGTAAGTTTAAAATTCCGGTTTATGGCAACTGGGATTTTCTATTCCCCAATTTAATTATTGGTGGGAAAATTATCAAAGGCTCAAACCAGGGTAAACTTGCTTCTGAATTAATGATAAAAAAAATTCATTCCCCTCATATTTCAATCCCTTATATTTCAAGTTGTAAACAAGAATGGGTTTTCGACCAACAACTACTTGAAAAATTTAACATAAACAAAAAACTTCTTCCTCCAAACTCTCAAATTGTTAATAACGAATCCTCTTTTTTATTTAAATATAAAAAAGAAGGTTCAATTGTTATTGGAGTTATTATATTTTTAATTATAATAATTCTATTACTTATATCGAATACAATTCAGCGCAGAAAAGCCGAATTAGAATTACTTGTTAGTGAAAACCGGTTAGAACTGGCACTTGAAGGTGCGAAACAAGGTTTATGGGATGTAAATATCAATAACAAAACATTCTATGTTAATCAGCAATTTGCATCTCTTTTAGGGTATTCAAATCCCCAAGATATGAATATATCACTTTCAAACTGGGAAAACTTCTTTTACGCCGATGACATGGATCATTTAAAAGAAACTCTTTACTTGCATAACATAAAAAAACTCGATTCAATAAACTGCGAAGTACGATTAATTAAAAAATCAAAAGATTTTGAATGGTTTGCTATTCATGGAAAAATAACTGAAAATGATAAAGATAAACCAATACGCATTACTGGTTCTATACTAAACATTAATAACCAAAAAACATTTGAATCTGAACTCTTAAATGCAAAAAATAAAGCCGAAGAATCAGATAGACTAAAATCTTCGTTCTTAGCTAACATGTCGCACGAAATACGCACACCTATGAATGCTATTTTAGGTTTTGCCGATATCGTAACCAGCGATTTAGTTAATCAAAAGGAAAGAAACTCCTACCTTTCATTAATTAAAAAAAGTGGAGAAAGCCTGCTAACTTTAATCAACGACATCATCGACATATCAAAAATTGAATCCGGTCAACTGGTTATTACCCCCGAAGTTTTCAATCTTAATAATCTTTTAACCCACATCGAAAAAATTACTAATACTCTTATTGCAAATTCCGAAAAAAACATTCATTTTATTATTAAAAAAGATACTAAAAATGAAGATTTATTAATAACGGCCGACCCCCACCGCCTCGAACAAATATTACTTAATTTAATAACAAATTCTATAAAATTTACATCAACCGGATTCATTGAATTAGAATATATTATTGAAAACAAAAACACTTTAACATTTAATATTAAAGATTCAGGAATTGGCATTAGCGATGAACATAAAAAAATAATTTTCGAACGTTTCAGGCAAGCCGATGAGTCAACTGCAAAAAAATTTGGCGGTACCGGCTTAGGGCTTGCTATTTGTAACAGTTTAATAAAAATGATGGGGGGTAATATTAGTGTTGATTCAACCCCGGGTATGGGTTCTAATTTTAGTTTTAAAATAGAAACTAAATTCATAAACTTCGATTTTTTAAACGAAGATCAATCTCTTTATAACCAAAATTAATTTTCAATTCATGGAGCTCTTTTTTGAACCTTCAATAACACCTGGTGTAACCATTTTAAACGAACATGAGAGTAAGCACTGCATTAATGTTTTACGAAAAAAAACAGATAGTACTATTAATGTTACCAATGGTAAGGGAGACTTATTCCTATGCAAAATAATTGAAGCTAATTCAAAAGGCTGTAAAATTGAACTAATTGAAACTATTAAAACCGAATTATTAAAACCGCACATACACGTTGCAATTGCTCCTACAAAAAACATTGAACGTTTTGAATGGTTTCTCGAAAAAGCAACCGAAATTGGCATTTCAGAAATAACACCACTAATTTGCTTTCATTCGGAAAGACGAAATATCAGAATCGACAGATGCCATAAAATAATTGTTTCAGCCATGAAACAATCTCTTAAATTTACCATTCCAATTCTTAACGAACCGGTTAAATTCAAGCACTTTATTAAAAACAATTCATCACCAAATCGCTTTATTGCTTACTGTGATTATAATTCTAATAAAAAACTACTTAAACATGCTTATTCCAAAAACAATGATGCTTTAATTCTTATTGGTCCTGAAGGTGATTTTTCTATACAAGAAATTGATGATGCATTTAACAATAATTTCATCCCAATATCACTTGGGAAAAATCGCTTACGAACAGAAACAGCTGGTATTGTAGCTTGCAATACCTTTTCCTTAATTAATGAAGATGAATAACTTACAAGTATTTATCCAATGTTTGTGTACGTAAATAATTAACAAATTCAACCGTTATTCTATGAGATACATCTCCCATAATACATTGTCCAAATGGACATTCTTCTTTATTACCTGGACAATCCTGATTCTCTAGTTTTCCTTCTATTGCTTCATAAATATCAAGCAAATTTATCTCTTCAGGTTTCTTTTTTAACACAAATCCTCCCGATGGCCCTCTATTGGAGGTTACAAAATTCTCTTTTGCCAAACGTTGCATAACCTTTGCCACATGATGTTTTGAACTACCAATTCTCTCGGCAATCATATTAACATTAAGTTTTTCATTCGACATGGCTATCAATGTCATACTATGCAATCCAATTGTTGCTGCTTCCGAAAGTGATACTAAATTTGACATTTTAAGTAATTAAACCCCTAAAATACTTATTTTTTTTATTCTTATCTTATTTTTCATAAATAATAAAGCCCACTAACAAATTAGTAGGCTTTATTATTTATTCATAATAAAATATTATTTCAATTTTTCCAAAACAATAGTTTTGGTTGGTGCATCACACACTTCAGTTGGCCCAAAATACTGAATTGGACCCGGATAAACATACTTTGTATTAATAGCCCAATCATCACGATTTTCAACTAATTTTCGGAATGGCGCTCCATCTAGTTCAACCAAAGCTTTTTGAATAACAGGCTTCATGTGTCCATGACGTTTTTCCATATTCATCATCATTGTAATAGGCACTCCACCTGCAATCCACTGATTGGCTGGCGCTGTTAAATTACGAACAGATGACATATATCCAGTTTTTCCGGCTCCTATTAATACCGAAGCTGTTTGACCCAACGAATAACAATAATCAGCATCAAAATTTGATGGTGCGGCACAACGTCCTTCATATCCAAAGAAATGAGGCTGTCCTTTAAACTTACCATTATATTCACCAGTCTTTTTCATCTCTTTAAGATGTGTCTTTACCATATCTATTAACAACTTTTCTGTTTCAATCATTGACACCTGAACATTTCCATGTGGGTCACGATCTAACATTAACTGGTTGGCAAATGTATTTGGCAATGAATTAAAAACAGTTGCTGATTCGGGAGATAGCTTTGATGCAACAAATTCTCTCTTTTCTTTATTACTTTCAAGCTTATTAACATCTGCATCATAATGAGCCAATAAATCATTTAATTCTGCAATTAACTTTTTAATGGCAGGTATAAACTCAACTAATCCTTCAGGAATAAGTACAATACCAAAATCATCACCGTTTGCCGAACGATTAACAACTGCTTGCGCAATATCTCCAACAACATCATCCAATGTTTGTCCTTTCTTCTCAACCTCCTCCGAAACAATAACCACATTTGGCTGAGTTTGCAAACCACACTCAAGTGCAATATGCGAAGCCGATCGTCCCATCAACTTAATAAAATGCCAATACTTCTTAGCAGAATTAGCATCTCTCTGAATATTTCCAATTAATTCACTATAAACTTTACATGCAGTGTCAAATCCAAATGATGTTTCGATCCACTTGTTTTTCAAATCTCCATCAATTGTTTTTGGCACCCCAATAACCTGAACTCCTGTTTTGTTTTGAGCATAATACTCTGCTAATACACAAGCATTTGTATTTGAATCATCTCCTCCAATAATCACAAGAGCCTTAACATTCAATTTTTTACAATTCTCCAATCCTTTATCAAATTGTGAAGTCTCTTCTAACTTTGTACGTCCCGATCCAATTATATCGAATCCTCCTGTGTTTCTGTAATGATCAATAATATCACTGGTTAATTCCATATACTTATTATCAACCAAACCACCTGGACCTCCCATAAATCCATACAACTTACTATCAGGATTTATTTTCTTCAACCCGTCAAATAATCCCGAAATAACATTATGGCCACCTGGGGCTTGTCCTCCCGACAAAATTACACCTACATTTATGGCCGGAAGATTCTCTTTTTCTTCTGACTTTTCAAATGTTATTACCGGCATTCCATAAGTATTAGGAAATAACTTTGAAATATCAGCCTGGTCAGCAACAGATTCGGTCTTCTGTCCTTCAACAATCTTAACACTACCTTTTAATACGTCCGGAATTTTTGGAACATACTTCTCTCTGGCAATTTGTAATGCACTTTTAATCATTGCAATTAATTTTTACTATTATCTCTATTGTTCAATTCTATTTTTTTAACAAATGCAAATTTGACGATTATTTTGAAAACAAAAAAACCGATATAGATTTATTTACAAATCAACATAAAACAGTCTCATTTCATTACAATTTATTCAAATAATATTAAATAATGCTAAAAAGAACAAACTTAAAAATACCCTTATTACAAATTTTAATCATTAAATTTGATTTTTTACTATCTGAAAACAGATTATCATGACTCAGACTAAATCAAAACAAAAAACTATTGGGATTCTAACAGGTGGGGGCGACGTACCCGGTCTGAATCCGGCTATCAGAGCTGTTACCCTAAGGGCAATTCGTGAAGGTTACAGAGTTATTGGAATTAAAAACGGATGGAAAGGTTTAATTTCTATTGATCCTTCCAAACCCCTCGAAGATCAAGATTATTGTATGCTTTTGGATGAACAACTTGTTAATCGAATTGGACGGACAGGAGGTACTTTTCTCCACTCTAGCCGAACTAAAGCTGATAAAGTTCCATTAATAAACATACCTGATCATTTAACTAATAAATATAAAGAAGACTACAACGATTTAACTGATGAAGCCATTTCAAACATTAAGTATATTGGTATCGATTACTTAATTCCTATTGGTGGCGATGATACATTAAGTTATGCCGTTAGACTTCACAAAGCAGGTATTAAACTAATAGCTATTCCTAAAACCATGGATGGTGATGTTCCGGGTACTGAATATTGCATTGGATTTAGCACATGTGTTACACGAACCATAGAACTTACTCAGGCTTTACGTACTTGCGCCGGTTCTCACGAACGATTCCTTGTTTTAGAAGTATTTGGACGTAATGCAGGATTTTCTGCCTTACTTCCAACTGTTGGGGGTGCTGCTGATCGTTGTGTTATTCCTGAATATCCATTCAACATTGAACACCTTACCGAATTAATGGTTAAAGATCGTAAAAACAACCCCAGCCACTATTCTGTTGTTTTAGTATCTGAAGGTGCTACATTTAACGGTAGTGATATTATTTATCAAAGTATGGAAGCCGATGAATTTGGCCATCGTAAACTAGGTGGAATTGGGGAACTGGTAGGTCAACAATTGCGTAAAATTTCTCCCAAATTCAATAACGGAAAAGAAATTAATGTTATTAATCAACGATTAGGCTATTTAGTCCGATCGGGTCATCCCGATGCTCTCGACACAATTGTTCCTACTGCATATGCTAATTTAGCTCTTGATCTTATTCGCAAAGATATTTATGGAAGAATGGTTTGTATACACGATGGTCAATATTCTCATATTTCAATTGAAGCTGTAAAAAAGGATGTAAATGGAGAAAGTACTAAACGTGTTAATGTTGAAAAATTTTACGATACTAACAGGTATAGACCAAAATATGAGTACATAATTGGCGAACCTCTGTTAATTTTAACAAGAGATTAAAAAAGGAACTTTTAGGTTCCTTTTTTAATCTTATACATACCTTAAATAATTCAAACTCCTATTAAATAATTATTATTTCTAATGACTCGTTCGATTTTTATAAAATCCACGAATCTTTTTCTTCACTTTTTCAACTAATTTTTCGTCAGGAGAAATTCCTTCATCAATAAAAAATTCATCTGGAAATAAGTCAAAAAAAATTAATAATTTTTCTGATACAGTTTCAAATTCATCCTCTGGTGTAAATGTTTTTATCATAGGCTTAACATTTAATTTTTAAAAAAAACGCAAAGCCTTTAATATTATTGTACAAAAAACTAAACTATCAACGATATTTTTCTCTCTTCCATTATTTTACGAAGATTTAATATCGCATACCTCATTCTACCCAAAGCAGTATTTATACTCACATTAGTCTCTTCTGCTATCTCCTTAAAACTAAGCCCCTGAAAATGCCTCATATAAATTACATCCTTTTGTAATTTAGG
The DNA here is from genome assembly GCA_016933045.1 of Marinilabiliaceae bacterium. Classification (GTDB taxonomy): domain Bacteria; phylum Bacteroidota; class Bacteroidia; order Bacteroidales; family Marinilabiliaceae; genus JAFGBR01. The sequence goes on from JAFGBR010000039.1 coordinate 117,010, forward strand.
AAGCAAATCAACCAGCCCGGATACCTCACTTAATAACTGATTATAAACAATTTTCTCTTCAACTGGTCGCTCGCAATGATTCAGTGAATTATTTATTATATTATTGTTATTATCATCTACCGAAATAACACTCTGATTTTTATTCCGCCTATAATGATCTATTATTAAATTATGAGCTATTCGCATCATCCACGATGCAAACTTACCATTCTCAATATACTTTTTTTCTTTTAATGATTGAAAAACCTTACAAAAAGTATCCTGAAAAATATCTTCTGCAAGATCCTTATTTTTTACTTGAATTAAAATATAAGTAAAAACTTTATTCTTATGCCTATCAATCAAAAAATCAATATATTCTTCTTTACCACAGACAAATCCGTTTACCAGTTGCTCATCTGTTAAAAGCTGCATATTTTTCATATGTAACTATTTTTAGATTATAATGTAAACGTGTCTCCGATAGGCATTTCTATTTTGTAGTAAATAATAAATTTTCAGGTTTAAAAAAAACAAAAAAAAATGAGAAAACCAAAAACTTTTCGTCTTTACAAAACAATAAACCACAAAAATATTCTATTAAATAAAGCACTGTTTACCTACTATTATGTTTCAGGTTGCAATAACAATGGGTATCTTTGTAATCATTTTCAGGTTATGAACGAGCATAATTCGATAATCACAAACACGAATGAAAAATAAAACTACCACACAGGGTCAAATACAAATAAAAGGAGCCAGAGTTCACAATCTCAAAAACATAAACCTTAACATTACCCGTAACAAATTTATTGTTATAACCGGGGTTTCTGGTAGTGGGAAATCATCGTTGGCTTTCGATACTTTATATGCCGAAGGACAAAGAAGATATGTTGAAAGCCTAAGCTCTTATGCTCGTCAGTTTTTAGGGCGACTAGACAAACCCGAAGTCGATTTTATTAAAGGAATACCACCTGCTATTGCAATAGAACAAAAGGTAAATACCCGAAACCCCCGATCAACAGTTGGTACTTCTACCGAAATATACGACTATCTTAAACTTCTCTTTGCCCGAATTGGAAAAACAATATCTCCTGTTTCCGGTACCGAAGTAAAAAGACATCATGTTAAGGATGTTGTTGATTTTGTTTTATCGTTAAATGAAAAAACCAAAATTGCTATTGTATCTGCATTTCATTTGCCCAAAGGCCGATCTTGTAGCGATCAGCTTACCATTCTTCAACAACAAGGTTTTAGCAGAATTGAGGTAAATGGTGAATTTTTAAGAATTGATGATGCTCTTTCGCAAAAAAACATAAATTCAAATACCGACTTTCAATTAGTAATAGATCGCATTTCCGTACAACACGACGAAGACACTATTTCAAGGCTGGGAGACTCAGTTCAGACTGCATTTTACGAAGGTCAAGGAGAATGCAATGTACTTATTTTCGAAAAAAACGAAATAATAACAAAATCGTTCTCCAATCGTTTCGAGGCTGATGGAATAACATTTGAAGAACCATCGGAACACATGTTTGCGTTTAACTCTCCTCTCGGTGCCTGCCAAAAATGCGAAGGTTTTGGCAGTGTTATCGGAATAGATGAAGACCTAGTAATACCTAACAAATCACTCTCTGTATACGAAGATGCTATTGCTTGCTGGAAAGGAGATAAAATGGGCGAATGGAAAAATAAATTGATTTTAAATGCCCACATTTTTAACTTTCCGGTACACACTCCCTGGTGTGAATTATCTGATGATCAAAAAGAATTAGTTTGGCGAGGCAATAAACATTTTAAAGGTATTGACTCTTTCTTTTCTCATGTCGAAGAGAAACAATACAAAATACAATATCGAGTTATGCTATCGCGATACAGAGGAAAAACTGTTTGCCCCGAATGCAAAGGAAGCCGAATAAAAAAAGAAGCTTCGTGGGTAAAAGTTGGAGGACTAAGCATTAACCAATTACTTATAATGCCTATTTCTGAATTATATGATTGGTTCTCTAATCTAACATTTACACAATATGAATCAGCAATTTCCAAACGCATTATTAATGAAATTAATTCTCGACTAAACTTTCTGTTAAATGTTGGATTGGGGTATCTAACTTTAAACCGCTTATCATCAACACTTTCGGGTGGCGAAAGTCAGCGCATTAACCTGGCAACATCCTTAGGCAGTAGCCTTGTTGGTTCTCTTTATATTTTAGATGAACCAAGCATCGGTCTTCACTCTCGCGACACACAACTTTTAATCAAAGTTTTAAAAAAACTCCAAAAAATAGGTAATACTGTAATTGTTGTTGAACATGATGAGGAAATAATAAGAGCCTCAGATGAAATTATTGACATTGGACCTGAAGCCGGACGTAACGGTGGTGAGGTCGTATTTCAGGGCGATTTCAATGCGTTAGAATCATCTTCTAAAAGCCTTACAACAAAATACCTAAAACACGAATTACAAGTACCAATACCTAAGTCGCGTCGTTCTTGGAATATGTTTATTGAAATTACCGGAGCAAGGGAAAACAACTTAAAAAACATAAACGTTAAATTTCCACTAAATGTTATTACTGTTGTTACTGGGGTTAGTGGCTCCGGAAAATCAACTCTTATTGGTAAAATATTGTACCCTGCCTTAAAAAAGCGACTTGGAGGATATGCAGATAAAACAGGACATTTCGATATACTAAAAGGAGATATCAGAGCCTTAGCTGATGTTGAATATGTCGATCAAAACCCCATTGGTAAATCATCTCGATCAAACCCAGCAACATATTTAAAAGCATACGATGAGATTCGTAAATTAATGGCTTCGCAAAAATTAGCTAAACTTAATGGATTTACTGCTTCTCACTTCTCGTTTAATATTGAGGGAGGACGATGTGAAGATTGTCAGGGCGAGGGTACTATAAAAATTGAAATGCAGTTTATGGCCGATATTATTTTAACCTGCGAAAGTTGTAATGGAAAAAAGTTTAAACCAGAAATTCTCGAAGTTAAATACAATGGGAAAAACATCCACGACATTCTTGAAATGACAATTAATCAAGCTATTGATTTTTTTTCCGAACATCAAGAAAATACCGAAAAACGAATAATAAATAAATTAAAACCTTTATGCGATGTTGGATTAGGATATGTTAAACTGGGGCAAGCGTCGAGCACACTTAGTGGAGGTGAAAGCCAAAGAGTAAAACTAGCTTCATTCTTATCCATGGAAAAAACTAATCATACATTATTCATCTTTGATGAACCTACCACAGGTCTTCATTTTCATGATATAAAAAAACTTGTTGATGCATTCAATGCTCTCATTCAAAAAGGTCATTCTGTTTTAATTATTGAACACAATATGGATGTAATAAAATGTGCCGACTGGATTATTGATTTAGGCCCCGAAGGTGGAAATAAAGGAGGCTCCATTGTTTTTGAAGGAACTCCCGAAAACCTCATAAAATGCAATAATAGCTTTACCGCTAAATATCTTAAAATATAAAAGGGAAATCGATACCGATCCCCCTTTTATATGAAATTTATTTAATATAATACTTTATTTATCCTTATCAATTCCAAAAAGAATAGCAACACAACCCGATTCTAATTCTCTTTTTTCATCACCATCTTTTTTCATCACCTCAATACTAATTATGAGTTTTTGAGTTCCTTTTACTGCAAAATCCCAAACATGCTCAAAATTCTTATCTTTATTATCGAATAATACACTACCGTTACTGCTAATAACTCGTATACGTACCGATGGCAAATTATCAGATTTACATACAACTACTCTATAAGTTTGCCCAACAAAAAATGTTTTAAACAACTCAGCAGTATCACCTTCTTTCATTTCAGAAACACTGCTATTTCCATCATATACAAACTCACCAAACTGCTTTAAACAGTCATCTGTTATTAAATTTGTACATTGCGAAAAACTATTTAACCCAATCGTTAATAAACCTATTATTAAAAAATATCGAAATATCATATCGTCTCTTTATATCAAAAAATAATTATTTACTTACGAAATAAAACCTGATCTAATCTCATTTACTTTTTGACAAAGCTTATCAAATACATCTTTCGACATAAAAGTTTCTGAATTTGCTTTAATTGTAGTAATTCTTTGTTCTGTATCCGTCTCAGCTTCAACGTTTGATGTATTAACTATTTTAACCTGATCAAAAATAACTTTCAATTCATTTATTTTAGAATAAATATCATGTATCTCAGGATTTTCTTCGCGATATGATTCTAATAAATTTAAAACTGTATATAACGACAACTTCTGATAAATAATTTTTTCAACCAACCTTTGATTACTATCCATTGAACCATTAGTTAATGTTGTTGCTAAATATAATCCTTCAACCCATCCTCCAACTAAAACCATAACTGCTAATGCAGGACGATCATTTTCATTAAGATACTCGTTTGAATTCATAAACGATTCCGAAATAATATCCATAACCACATCGCGATTATTCATATTCTCTTCCAATCGCTTAATAGCATCCTCATTTATCGCCTCCATTATTCCTAGCCCGTCTGCCATTTTTTTAGCATTCGACATATATTTAATTGAACTCTGTGTTTGATCAAATAAACTGGTATAACTCAAATCAGCAGAATAAATTCCTAAATTTATTGCCATCTGCTTATTTGTTGTGTACCTCGATACGTTATCTACCGGATTCAGAATATCTTCGTTATACGAAACCCCGGCTCTTTTTATAAGCATTGCTGTTTCTAGGGGCGATGGCAATGAGTAAAATATAAGTTTTGATTTTGTAAAATCATCCATCAGTTTTTCATCAACTACCATATCGGAGTCTGATACCATTTCTGCTGATCCGGTTCCCTTTTGACCGCCCATTGTACATGAGGTAAAAACAAATGCTATTAAAATTAATGCAATAGTACACAGTTGAAGAAGCCTTTTCATAGTGTTATTTTGTTAAATTATTTTTCTAAATCAGAAAATTACTAAATATATTAATTATAAAACAATACTAAGATTAATAATTATTTGAAAATTATTACTTTTTTTTACTCTAAATTGCTAAAATATTTCATGAACTGAGCTCTTTCGAAGAGATAAGGTTCAGAAATGGAATTATAATTTAGCTTTCCACAAACACTGCTTAACGATGATATATGTTTTTGACTCATCCAAATTTCAATATCTTCAATCATCTTTGTTATTATTTTTGGCCCATTTTTATAAACTGCCGAACATACCTGAACGGTTTTTGCTCCTACCAAAATTTGTTTAATAACCGACTCTGCCGAATGTATACCTGTTGATGCCGAAACATCTACTCCATTTACCTTTGAAGATACAATTGCTACCCATCGTAATGTTTTTTGATAATCAGATGGGGTGCTAAATACATCTGCCGATGTAAGTGTCATATTATTTATATCTACATCGGGTTCATAAAACCTATTGAACAACACTACCCCTTTTGCTCCTGATATATTTAAACGATTTACTACACTTACTAAATTTGAAAAATAACTTCCCAGTTTCATAGCAACCGGTATTGATATTACATTTTTAACATTACTTAGTACATCGTAATATATTTGCTCATATTCAATAGCTATACTATTCTTATCTGTATTAACAACAAAAACGTTCAGTTCCAATGCATCGGCTCCTGCATTTTCAATCTGTTTTGCAAAATCGACCCATTCATTAACCGAATAACAATTTACACTTGCAATAATTGGTACATCAAATCTACTTTTAGCCTCCTTTATTAATTGTAAATATGAACTAATATCATTTTCTCTAACATACCCCTTTACATAATCTAAGGCTTCGGGATAATCAAAACCTTCACTTTTATATATCTCATTACTAATATCCTGATTAATCTGCTCTTCAAATAATGACTTCAATACGATTGCTCCAGCTCCCGCATCAACTAATCTTTCAATTTTCGATATACTATTAGTCAGTCCTGAACTACTAACTATTATCGGGTTTTTTAATCTTATTCCTAAATAATGTACAGAAAGATCGCTCATACTTTTTATTTAATTGAATTACATTAAAACAAAATTAATCAAATATCAAAGAGATCAAAGAAACTGTTAAAAAAATACATTATAACTTATATCTTTCCCCGAAAATTAAACTACCTATTCGAACCATGGTACTTCCCTCGTCAATGGCCAAATGATAATCATCTGACATACCCATACTTAACTCTTTAAAATATGGTTCATCACTAAATTTTGTATTTTTAAGTTCTTTAAATATTGCTGACAACATTCGGAACTCACTTATTATTAATGATTCATCATTGGTAAACGTTGCCATACCCATCAAACCACAAATTTGTACCCATTTAAGCGCTCTATAATCTTCTGAATTTAAAAATTCATTTAATTCTGCTTTTGAAAAACCATACTTCGTTTCTTCCTTTGCAATATGTACCTGGAGTAAACATGGAATTCGCCGATTATTTTTAAGGCCTTCCTTATTTATTATATGTAATAATTTTATACTATCAACGCCATGTATAAGTGTCACAAAAGAAGCAATATATTTTACCTTATTGGTTTGCATGTGACCAATCATATGCCATTGAATATCTTTTGGGAGTGATTGGTACTTCTTTTCTAATTCCTGTACCTTATTTTCTCCAAATATTCGTTGCCCTGCGTTGTATGCTTCCATTATCAACTCCTCTGACTTGGTTTTTGAAACAGCTACAAGCGTTACATTTTCAGGTAATTGATTTTTTACACTCAATAATTGGTTGGCAATTGACATAACTATTCATTTAAACATCAAATTTATAATATCAATAGTTTAATTAAAAGAAATATGATTAAATACATCAATAAAAAAAACCCGAAAATATCCGGGTTTTTTATTTTTTCAAATTAATCTAATGTATGTATAACCAATCCCGATCGAAGTTTAGGCTCAAACCATGTTGTTTTTGGGGGCATTATATTACCCGAATCTGCAATATCGATTAGTTGTTTCATTGATACCGGATATAAAGCAAAAGCTGCAGCCATTTCACCTGAATCAACTCTCTTTTTTAATTCATTTATTCCCCTTATTCCTCCAATGAAATCTATTCGGGTTGAAGTTCTTAAATCTTTAATATCCAATAATTTATCCAAAACCTCATTTGACAAAATTGTAACATCCAAAACAGCAATAGGATCCTGATCGTTATATGTTCCTTCGCGAGCAGTAAGTTTAAACCACTCTCCTTTCATATACAAACCAAACTCGTGTAATGTTTTTGGCTGATATGCATTTGGTCCCTGGCATTCTATTTCGAACGACTGATCAAGTTTCATCAAAAACTGTTTTTCTGTCATCCCGTTCAAATCTTTAACAACCCTGTTATAATCAATTATTTGCAACTGATTATCCGGAAAATGAACAGCCATAAAAAAGTTATACTCTTCGCTACCGCTATGACTTTGATTTTTCTGTTGACGTTCCAATCCAACCCTGGCCGCAGCAGCAGTTCTATGATGACCATCGGCAACATAAGTACAATCAACTTTGGTTGCAAAAAGCTCTTCAATTTTTTTATTATCAGCATTATTATTAACAATCCAGAAATGATGCCCAAACCCATCTTCTGCTACAAAATCGTATATGGGTTTCTCATTTTTTACAATTGAATCTACAATTAAATCAATCTCTGCAACTGCTTTATAACTAAAGAATACTGGCTCAATATTTGCATTATTAATATTAATATGAATCATGCGATCATCCTCTTTATCAGGGCGTGTTAACTCATGCTTTTTAATAATTCCATTTGCATAATCGTCACAAGCAGCACATCCAACTATTCCATATTGAGTACGACCATTCATTGTTTGCGCATAAATGTAAAAACGAGGTTCTTCATCTTGCAACAACCAACCTTTTTCACGAAACATTTTAAAATTATCAACAGCTTTCTTATAAACCATTTCTGAGTGAACATCGGTTCCAACAGGACAATCAATTTCAGATTTTGTTATATGTAATAATGATTTAGGGTTTCCGTTTGCTTTTTCTGCAGCCTCTTCGCTATTCATAACATCGTAAGGCAAACAAGCAAGATCTTTTACTATTTCAACTGGAGGACGAAGTCCTCTAAATGGTTTTACAATAGCCATAATTTGAAAATTTTATTATAAATAATAATCGAAAAACTATTTCTAAAAGCGACAACGTTTTTATTTTACTTATTCAAACGAAATGTTTCGTTACCATTTTTTAAAAAATCAATTATTTGACGTGCAGCTGCTACACCTGCATTCACATTTGCTTCTGCAGTTTGAGCACCTAATTTTTTAGGAGTAAAGAACACTCTTGAATCGAACTTTAAAAACTGATCTTTAGCATCAGGAGAAATATCTGAAACATATTTAAAATCTACTCTTTCTTCCATTAATTTCAACACCTCTTCTTCATTAATAACCTCCTTACGGGCTGTATTAACCAAAGTAGCTCCTTTTGGCATTTTGCTCAACAAATTGTAATTAATAGATTTTTTTGTTGTTTCTGTTGCCGGAATATGCAATGATACATATTGACAGGTTTTGTATAATTCATCAACATTTGCAACCGGAATAATACCATCAGCTTTTATTTTTTCTTCGCTAACAAAAGGATCAAAAGCATATACTTCCATTCCAAAACCTTTAGCAATTTTAGCTACATATTTACCAACATTACCGTAGGCATGAATTCCAAGTTTTTTCCCCATTAATTCGGTTCCTGCTGCTCCATTAAACATATTTCGGGCTGCCATAACCATCATACCTAATGCTAACTCAGCAACTGCATTGGCATTTTGACCCGGCGTATTCATTGCAACAACATTATTTGCCGAACAGGCTTCTAAATCCAGATTATCATAACCAGCACCTGCACGAACAACAATTTGTAGTTCCTTTGCTGCTTCAACTATTTCTTTCGAAATAATATCAGATCGTACAATAATTGCATTAACTTTTTCAACAGCTTTCAGTAATTCATCTTTTGAGGTATATTTTTCAAGTAATTCTAATTTAAAGCCCGCCTCTTTAACAATGGCTTCAATCTGATCAATTGCAACTTTTGCAAATGGTTTATCGGTAGCTACTAAAATAGTTTTCATAAGGCTATTGTATTTATAATTAAACAAAGAAATTAATATTTCGTCTTATATTAAATGAAAAGAACCGGGCTGTTTTTTTAACTAACCCGGTTTATATTAATATGTTACAAAACCGAATTAATGTTTTGCTTCAAACTCATTCATTGCATCAACAAGAGCCTGAACACTCGACTTTGGCAATGCATTATAAATTGAAGCTCTAAAGCCACCAACCGAACGGTGTCCTTTTATTCCTGTCATTCCTTTTGAAACAGCAAAATCAAGAAATTCTTTTTCTAATTCTGTATAATTATCATTCATCACAAAACAAACATTCATAATTGAACGATCCTCCAAATTATCAACTGTTGCCTTAAACATTTTATTGTTATCAATTGCATTATACAATAATATGGCTTTATCTTCATTAATTTTCTGCAATTTGGCAACACCACCCACTTCTTTAATCCATCTCAATGTTTCCAATGCTGAAAATACAGGTAATACAGGAGGTGTATTAAACATTGACCCATTCTCGATATGTGTTTGATAATTCAAATATGTTGGAATTGGACGATCAACATTACCAAGCGCATCTTTTCTTACTATTGCAAATGCTAAACCTGCTGGTGCAAGATTTTTTTGTGCTCCTCCATAAATAAGATTATACTTCGAAACATCTACCGGACGCGAAAAAATATCGGATGACATATCTCCAATTAATGGAACTTTCACATCTAAATCTTTTTTTATCTCAGTTCCAAAAATCGTGTTGTTTGTTGTTATATGCAAATATTCTACATCAGAAGGGACATCCCACCCTTTGGGTATATAAGAATAATTTTTATCTTTTGATGATGCAACTTCTACAACTTCACCAAATAATTTTGCTTCCTTAATAGCCTTGTTTGCCCAAGCTCCTGTTGATAAATATGCTGCCTTTTTATTTAAAAAGTTATATGGTGCCATGCAAAACTGCAAACTGGCGCCACCTCCTACAAATACAACTTCGTGAGTTGATGGGATATCTAACAATTCTTTGAATAAAGCCAATGCCTCATCCATAACTGCTACAAACTCTTTTCCTCTGTGCGAAACCTCTAAAACCGACAATCCGGTTCCAGCAAAGTTAAGTACAGCCTCAGCGGTATTTTTAATAGTATTTTCCGGCAAAATTGACGGACCAGCAAAAAAATTATGCTTCTTCATGGTTTCTAATTTAGAGAACTATCTTCTTTTGAATATTATTGTAAAAAAACTTCTTATTAATTTATTCCAGAAAAAATTCGATGCAAAATTAATTAAATTACCGAATTATTTCTCTAATACAAAGATTAAATATATAATATCATAACTTATGATTTTGACATGTTATATTATTTAAATCATTATTACTCTCAACCAAATAAGGCTTTAATAAGTTGCCTTCCATAATCGGAATCACATTTGTTAAATCAAAAGTATGACAATAATCAATCACATCATCCAATCCATTTTTTGCTAACCTGCTTTTTTGAGCTGCCTTTAAAATATAGTTATTCAAATCGTTCTTGGCCACTTTCCAAATATCTAAAGCACAATGAACCGAGTCGCATATTGTTTCATACAATCCCGAATCGATGAGTTTTTGTGATAAAGCACCTGCAAACAATGAATCTTCGAGACTAAACCTGTTTTTCCATCCGGCACACAATATTACAACATCTCTGTTTTCATCGACCAACCATTGAGTTAAAGAACTAATATTTAAATACGAACCAATGACAACCCGATAACAAGATGAAGCCAAATGAATGGCATTTGTTCCATTTGTAGTACTATAAACAATATCTTTGTTTTCAACTTTATTACGGGTGAAATTATAAGGTGAATTTCCAAAATCAGCAAAATCAAGAACAAGTCCATCACGCTCTGCTGCAACCATATAACCTCTATTTTTATATTCTTTTGCTTCTTTCTTGGTTGCAACAGGAATAATATGTTTTACTCCATTCATAAACGCAGTACAAATTGCTGAAGTTGCACGTAAAATATCGACTACAACAACAATCGCTTCAGGATTATGATGCAATGAATAAATAGCAGGTGTAAAACAAACCTCAATACTATTTTTACTTCCCATTATTTTACTATTCGGAAATTAAAAATGCAAATGTAAAATTCTTTAGCACAATGAAAAAAAAATTTCCTTATATAAAAGGTGTTTTTGTAATTTTTGCTTTTAACATCTTATTTCTCACTCCTATAAATATTTCATCTCCAAGTTTTGAATAATCAATATTTACATATCCCATTCCTATACCAACTTTTAACACCGGAGAATTTGTTCCTGAAGTAACAGTACCTATTTGTAATCCTGCTGCATCAAATATTGGATAATCATGCCTTGGAATACCCCTGTCGATCATTTCAAACGCACACAATTTTCGCGAAACTCCAATTCTTTTTTGTTGTAACAAAATATCCTTATCAATAAAATCCTTATCAGGCAAAAATTTTGTAATCCACCCCAATCCAGCTTCTATTGGTGAAGTAGAATCGTCAATATCATTACCATATAAACAATATCCCATTTCTAAACGCAATGTATCTCTTGCACCTAATCCTATTGGTTTAATGCCCATATCTTTACCTGCTTCAAAAATAGCATTCCACAAACTAACTACATCTTTATTATAAACATACAATTCAAAACCTCCTGCTCCGGTATAACCCGTATTTGATATAATAACCTCATTTATCCCTGCCATCTCACCAACAACAAAAGAATAATATGGAACATTACTTAACTCCACGAGTGTTAATTTTTGAAGTATTTTTAACGCATTAGGCCCTTGTACTGCCAATTGTGAAATATTATCGCTACCATTCTCCAAATCAGCACCAACCAATTTATTATTTTCAACACACCACTGCCAATCTTTTTCGGTATTCGATGCATTAACTACTAATAAATACTTTTCAATATCAAACCGATAAACCAGAATATCATCAACAATACCACCTTTTCCATTAGGAAAACAAGAGTACTGTACCTTTCCTATTTTCAAAACAGATGCATCATTCGATGTTATTTTCTGTATAAGATCTAAAGCTTTTGGCCCTTTTACCCATATCTCTCCCATGTGAGAAACATCAAATACTCCTGCATTATTTCTTACATTTAAATGCTCATCTACGATTCCCGAATATTCAACAGGCATATCAAATCCGGCAAACTCAACCAGTTTTGCTCCCAATTGCCGATGAATACCATTTAATGCTGTTTTCTTCATTTTAAACTATTTTTCCAAAATTTTTCAGGTGCCAAATTTAATAATATTTAAATGATACATTTTTTTATTTTTTGATACTATAAAACATATTTTCATCAACCAATTTTCATTATAAAACAATATTTTTAGCTTTGTTATTTCAATAGTTCGTTAAATAATGACATAAAATATTGATTTACAGCAAAATAAGAGTTGAAAATATTTGTTTAAAACCCTGATAATC
>JAFGBR010000040.1 GCA_016933045.1 Marinilabiliaceae bacterium
GACTAATTGTCAAGTAACGTCAAAATTATTAAAATATCTGACTAAATAGTCATAAAAGGTAGTATAATTCAAAAACTCTATACAAAAAGTAGAATTACCATTGTGTTGAATTTCCCAAATGCACCTACATTCACGGAGATTTTGTTACTTTGGTTACTTTGTAAGGGTTAAAAGGTTGTATTACTGATGATAAGTCGTTTCTATATTACAAAGTTCATAAAGTACCCAAGCCATATTTAAAGTACTTAAACCGGATTATTCATTTTTATAAAGTAACGTAAAGTAATCTAAAGTAACCATTCATTAAGGAGTTACACAATCTAATTTGCTAATATTCAATTTTTATCAGCTCATAAAGTAAATGAAGTAATTAAAGTACCCATTTTTATATGGTAAAACTCAATTTTAAATGCAAAAAGAAAGGGCTTCGGCATTTTTGCCCGGAAGCCCTTTCTATTAATTCTTTCCCGTTTCAGTTTTCTCCTTTAAACGTCCATCGTTGATATTTAAATTCAGCTTATCCAGATAAAACACATACGCCTATGTATAGGTGAATTTCTTATTGCCATTCTCATCGTATTCGTGCATACCGCTTTTGGTATCGAACTTCTTAAAATAGACCTTCTTGGTATCACAAACAAAAGCAGGACTGTTCTTTAGGTAGTATTCTATCGTGGCATCCGGGAGTGGTTTATCACCTTCACGCAAAGCCTGTGTTTTATACAACCCAAATACCCGGCTGATCGATAGGTAAAGAATATCCTGTGGTTCCTGAAATATAATCTAGCTTTTTTGCCATTCGTTATTCTTTTTGAATACACGGTTAATCCTATCGGTATAAACCACCTTGTAATCGCCTCCTTCAAACAGCATATTGGAGCTGATAAGATACTGAACCGTTTTCCAGAAGATATCCAAATCATCATTCTTGGCTGTTTCACTGTTCTGGGTTACCATCGGCTCTACAAAAAGCTGCATGATGCTGTCGTACTTAAACGGCAGCTCCACAATATGAGCCACCGTAGTATAAGCAGAGGCTACCGTCAACCAGTTATTGAAAATCCGGGTTTCGATGGCTGTCGTTCCCAACAGCTCCCGGAACTGGTCGCTGACTGCATCCACTGTTTTATTGTAGCTCTTATCTGCCCTCAAAGGTTATGTCCAAACCGATGGATCTGTCTGCAAAATTATTTAAGCGATGGCATGCTCGAAATCGACAGTAACCTGGTGGAGAACTCAATCCGCCCACTGGTCTTGGGACGCAAAAATTACCTCTTTGCCGGTTCGCACAATGATGGCTGTTTGTGCATATTATTATTCTTTTAGTTTCGCATATATTAATTCGTCTATAAACTCCCCATTTTTGAATAGTGCGTTTTTTAGTTTTGACTCAAAAACAAATCCTGCTTTTTTAAGAACACGCTGGGATTGTAGATTCGTCAACCACTTTGCAATATTTCGATTATTTGCGTACTTTACTAAATCATTCAAGTCAGTGTCGTTCCAATCCCTTAATTTATATGCTATTGTACTATTCATTTATACTCTTTTTTAAATAAATCATATCAACAAGTTGTATGTCGCCGTCGAACATAGGATGGTCGTAATTATCTGTAAAAAAATTCTTTACTCTATGTGACTCTTCAAATCCACAACTTTTATAAAATGACAAGATAGCCGGGGTTTCGCCTGTCCCGACAAGCATTGTTTTGTAGTCATTTTTGTAAAAATTAGAAATGAAATTTATCAATGCTTTTCCGTACCCTTTGCCTTGATATTTCTCGTATGTGGCTATGTTTTTCAACTCGCAGGTTTCGCTATTTATGGGTACTACAACACAAATACTTTTTAAATCTTCATCATATAAAGCAAACAAGTCTCCATTCGGCAAATATTTGTCAATCATATTTTCCTGCTCATCTGCCAGCAGCAATAAGTCAAGGAATTGTTTTTTATTTTCGGTAATTTTTTTTATTCGCATTATATATCAGTTGTTTACAAATTTGTCAGATTTTTTCGGTCAACATTACCATAATTTAGGGGTCTGTGTTTATTCATTTCGTACTCATAATCTTTTTATTATTGTCATGTTTTCAGCATCGTATTTATAATTTATCAAACTAATTCTATCGTTTGTTCAATTACTTCAATTGGTGCAATAAACCATTCTCTTGGTGTATATCGTTTTTCTTTTTCGTCAAATACATCAATTTCTAAGCACGAATTACCTAAGAAGTTATGAATTCCGACGAGCAGTTGGCAAACTACAAATTTTTTCTAAAAAATTGTTGTAATAGTCTTAATTTCTGCCTTCCTGGGTTTGAATTCTTGTGTAAATCAATTTGTAATTTTTTTTGCAATAAAAATTATAACATTTGCGTAACCAACAATAAAAAAAGGTTAGCAATAATTTGCTAACCTCTTCATTTTCAAAAGTCGGGAAGGCGAGATTCGAACTCGCGGCCCCACGCCCCCCAGACGTGTACTCTAACCTGGCTGAGCTACATCCCGATTTTTTTAGTGGTGCAAAAATAATCAAAAACTCTTTAAACGCAATAAAAAATTATTTATTGAAGTTGTTTTTTGTTATAATTCAAATATTCAAACTATTAAATATTTGTTAAATAATATCAGTAGTTTATTATTGTTAATATTTCGAAAACAATAGCATAACCCCCAAAGTTTTTTTATAGTTTTATGCCAAATGATTTTATGGACGATTTGAGTATTATTAAGGGATTAGCAAAAGGAAGTAAAAAGGCTTTTGAAGAATTATTTAAAAAATATTATTCTTTATTAGTGGTTTTTGCTTCGAAATTTGTTAATGATATTGATACTGCCCGCGAAATTGTTCAGGATACATTTGTTCATTTTTATGAAAAGAGAAATGAAATTAAAATTCACACTTCGTTAAAAGCTCATCTTTTTCAGTCTGTTAAAAACAGGGCATTAAATTATATAAAACGAGATTCTATTATTAAAAATCATCATTTGCAAATTGAATCTGATTTAAAAGATAGTATATTAGTTACTGATGATGAAATTGAAGTCAGTGAGTTGCAGCAGCGCATTTACCAAGCTGTAAATTCATTGCCCGACAGATGTTCGGAAATATTTAAAATGAGTAGGTTCGATGGGTTAACTAATAATGAAATTGCCGAGAGTTTATCGCTGTCGAAAAGAACTGTTGAAACGCAAATTAGTAAAGCACTACGTATAATTCGCGAAAAACTTCATGATTATTCAGCAATTGTTGTTGTCGGTTTGTTTATTGTTGCTGTTTTTTTTGGGGTGATTAATAAATTTTAAAAAAAAGCAATTAATGAATACGTGTTATCATTTTTTAATTTGTCATAAAAGAGCTAATTGAAACTTTAATACTCTATATCATGGAATTTATTTTACAATTAATGGCCGACTGGTTTTTACCTAATGATGTTGTGAAAACTGTTCGTGACAATGAAAATGTTGATAATCAAATTAATGAAGTTGTAGAAAGTTCGGTAGAGGTTGAGAGTGAAGCTAAGAATATTTTTAGTTTCATAGAGTTTCATTAATACTAAACATGTTCATGAATTTACATAAGTTTGACATATTAACGGCAAAATATTTTTCCGAGGGTTTGTCTGCCGAAGAGCAATTGTTGCTGGATGATGCAATTGAGAAAGATTTGTTTTATTTTGATCGTTTCGAGCAGATGAAGAATGCTTGGAATAATGCAGATAGTTATAATCTTTTTAAAGAAACAGAAAAAAACGTTAATTCCGATTTTAATCTGGTCTGGGATAGAATTATAGCAAATAAATCAAAATATTATTTTATATCATCTCATTTTAAAATATCTAATGTTGCTGCGGCTGTTGCTTTTATTTTTTTAATGACAGCATCGGTGTTTTTATATCAAAATGTAGCCGGGTTTGGAAAATGGAAAGCTTATTCTACTAATGAGTCAGTCGAAACCATTTGGTTACCCGATAGTACTTGTGTTACATTAAACGAATATAGCAGGGTCGTTTTTTTGAAAAATCCAAAAAATGAAAGAAGGGTAAGAATAAAAGGAGAAGCTTTTTTTGATGTAGCACATAATGTTAATAAACCTTTTGTTATCGATGCTGGAAAAGTTGAAGTACAGGTTTTGGGTACTAAATTTGATTTAAAAGCCGATTTAAATAACGATTATTCTGAGGTATATGTTACCGATGGGGTTGTGGCTTTTAAAGCTAAAGTGGGTGAGTTGATACTTGAAAAAGGTGAAAAAGGCACATTTAATAATGGTGTGTTGTCAAAACAAAGTTCATTTGATTTGAATAATTTGTATTGGAAATCGGGTGTTTTAATATTTTCTAATTCATCATTAGAATATGTAGCTAAATCGTTAAAAATTAATTTTGATTCCATTAAAGAAGTTAAAAGTAAATATACTCCTACCGAAACTCAAATAACTACTAAGTTCGAAAATCAAAGTCTGGATGAGATTTTAAAAGAGTTTGAATTACATTTTAATAAAAAGTTTGAAATAAAAAACAATATTTTAATAATCTCTGATTAATTTCGCCTCCTAATTAGGAATTGGCGAATGTTTCTTATTAAGCAGTTTTTTAATAAATATTCATTTTTGCTGTTTGTATTTTTCATTATAAATGGAAATATCTTTTCGCAATCAGCATTAGATCGTGTTGTGCAACTTGATTTTACAACCGGTTCTACTAATAAACTTCTAAAACATATCGAAGATAAAAGTGGTGTAATTTTTAGTTATACCAATAAAGTATGTACTTATAAAAAGGTTGTTCTATCAAAATCTAAAGCTTCTGTAAAGGAATATCTCGATCAAATATTTGTTAATTGTTTTGTTCAATATTATGAGTTGAATAATAAAATTGTGATTCTTCCTATTGATATTCGCGATTTGGACTATAATATTAAAGGTTTTGTAAAAGATAGTATAACAGGCGAAGTGCTTATTGGTGCTAATATATATGATATTAATGCCAGTATCGGGTCTGTAACTAATGATTATGGTTTTTATAGTTTTACTACCTCGGGAGGTGAAGTTTTTGTTGGCTGCTCTTATATTGGGTATAACAGCATTCGAAAAGCTATAAAATTAACGCGCGACACAATAATTAGTTTTAACCTTGCTCCCCTGCCTGCTCTTAAAGAAATTCCAATTGTTGGTCAAAACAGCTATTCAGGAATAAGGAGTTCGCAAACGAGTATTGTTGATGTTCCTGTAAACCAGTTGCAAAATGTGCCATCGTTTTTTGGTGAGATGGACTTGATAAAAATGATTCAGCTTTTTCCTGGCGTTAAAACTGGAACTGAAGGGTTTAGCGGTTTATATGTAAGGGGAGGAGGGCACGATCAAAATCTAATTCTTTTAGATGAAGTGCCTGTTTATAATATGGAGCATCTTTTTGGTTTCTTTTCAGTGTTTAACCCCGATGCTATTAATAGTGTAAAACTTATTAAAGGTGGTTTTCCTGCAAAATATGGCGGTCGTTTATCTTCAGTCCTCGATATTATTATGCTCGAAGGAAACAAAGATAAATTGAATAAAATGGTGAGCCTTGGTTTGTTATCTTCAAAATTGTCTATTGATGGCCCACTAAAAAACGATAAAACAACTTATTCATTATCGTTTCGGCGTACTTTTTACGATTTAATTGTTGAACCTTTGCAAGAAAAAAATAGTGATAATAACCGATATTATTTTTTCGATTTAAATGCTAAGGTTAATCATCGTTTTTCGAATAAAAGCCGGTTGTTTATTAGTGCATATTGGGGACATGACAATTTGAATTCGGATTATAATTTTAAATCTATTTCAAAAACTATAATTAATCAGGATTATTTAGGTGATGATTTACGACTGAGCGATAAAATTAATGCAGGATGGGGGAATATTATTGTATCTACAAGATGGAATTATGTTTATAATACAAAATTGTTTTCAAATACTACATTATCGTTTACTAATTTTAATTTTTTCACTTCGCAGGATCGGGATTATTATGTTGATGATACATGGAATACAATAACTCAAAGTTATAATAGTGGAATTAAAGATCTTATGGCTAAAATTGATTTTGATTATTTCCCTAAAAATAGTCATCATATCAAATTTGGAGTCAATTATATATATCACCAGTTTTTTCCGGGTATCGAAATTGTGCAGTCTGATAACATTTCAGGCGAAAAAAATGATACAACAATTGGTGGCGAGATGATTGATGGAGCTGAAATTCATGGATATATTCAGGACGATTTTGTTCTCTCTTCACTTTTAAAAGTTAATGCAGGTGTACATTTTTCGAGTTATAGAACCGGATTAAATAACTATTTTTCTGCTGAGCCACGATTGTCGGTTCGTTTTTTAGTAACACAGAGATTCGCATTAAAATCGTCATTATCTTTTATGTCTCAATATGTTCATTTGCTGCGTACTGCTAATATTTCTTTACCCTCCGACTTGTGGTTGCCTGTAACCGATAAGATAAAACCAATGAGTGCACGGCAGGTTTCATTCGAAGGAAATTATGAATTTTTGCCGGGTTTTAATTTATCTGCCGAACTTTATTATAAAAAAAGCTATAATGAGCTAGATTATTTTGAGTCGCAAAGTTTTTTTGATTTAAGTACTTCCTGGAGTGATAAGCTTACTTCGGGTAATACCGAATCGTATGGTCTTGAGATGCTGGTGCAGCGAAATATTGGTTCCTGGAGTGGTTGGCTTGGATATACTTATTCTAAAAGTATTAGTGTGTTTCCTGGTTTAAATGATGGCAATCCGTTTTGGGCAAATAATGACCGTCGACATGATATTTCTATGTTCTTATCTCATTCTTTTTCGCAAAATATTGATGCTAATATGACGTGGTCTTTTTCGAGTGGAAAACCTATTACCCTTGCTGATGAAAAATATTTTGCCCCTGAATTGCCTACCGTCCCGTCTATTGGCTCTGGTTTTTCTGAAAATTTCTCTGAAAAAAATAGGTATCGTATGCCTAATTACCATCGATTAGATGTTGGGGTTAATTTTAAAAAAAATAAATACTGGGGTAAAAGGGTTTGGAGTATTGGTGTGATGAATTTATACGGACGTCAAAATCCCTTTTTTTTATATTTTTCCGATAATTTTAATGAAAATACAGGTGAGAGTAATCGTACTTTAAACCAGTTTAGTTTATTTCCATTTCCTTTTCCCTATATTAGGTATACAATTCAGTTTTAATTCGATGCAGATAATTTTTAAAATAGTTAATTTTTTTGTTAAAATACAAATAATTGTGTTTTTTGTCTGTTCATTTATTTCGTGCGAAAAACCTGTTGATATCGATTTAAAAGATGAAGGTGGTACTGTAAGTGTGTTATCTTTTATTCAGCCCGATAGTGCTTTTAAAATAAGTTGTTCTAAGTCGGTTAGTATTTTATCATCTAATAATTATCAATTTGTAAATAACTGTAAATTAATTATTTACAAAAACAACCGGTTGTATATTAACTTACGTTTCCCCGACGATACTATTATGGCAATGTGGAACGATTTAAGATTTCAAACAAATGATACCCTTGTTTTACAAATTGTTGAAAATAATATTACGGTTGCTACTGCAATAACTATTATTCCAGATGTGATACCTTTTTTTAATATCGATACTACTACAGTTTTTCGCACTGATGATTTGGGAAATAAAACTGAGAATATTGAATTGGCATTTGATATTAATAATCCTGATTATGGGAGCGAATTCTTTCAGTTGGTTATTGAAAATGTGGTAACTGAAATTAATGGAGAGGATACTATTTTTTCAAGTGAAATTGTTGATTATTCAAAGAGTGATTTAATTTTTTATAAATCTGGGCAAGGGGTTTCTTCTTTGGGTGAAATAGATTTTAAAGGATTATTTTCAACAAATGATATTTTATCGAATGTTTACCGGATTAAAATATCTTTGCCAAAAAAATCGTTAGCTGTTTCGGAGAATGTAAATACTACATTTCTTATTGTTAAGTTATATCATCTTTCTGATGATTGTTTTTTTTATATCCGTTCGCGTATTATAGCCAATTATTATGATGGAGTTCCTATTTTTGATCCTATAAAAATTCATTCAAATGTTGTTGGTGGGTTAGGTGTTTTTTGCGGATCATCTTGTTTTACTGATACTTTGAATATTTCAAATTAATTATTTTTATTTGAGTGGTTTTTTTTTGTTCAATAATTATTTGTGACTTTATGTCAGAGTTTAAATAATTTAGTGTCAAAAAAAATTAATTTTTTTTATTGGGCATGGTTATTGAATATATAAATTAAAATATAATAATATATAAAGGTTTAGATATGTCATTATTTGGAAAAAAAAACGATTTTGGTTCTTCTGAAAAATCAGAAGAAATTACAGATTTTGAAAAAGTAAAAGTGTTAATTATTGGTTCAGGCCCTGCAGGCTATACAGCTGCTATTTATGCAGCTAGGGCTAATTTGAAACCTGTTTTGTATGAAGGTTTGCAACCGGGAGGTCAATTAACAACAACTACCGAGGTTGAGAATTTTCCTGGTTATCCAAATGGAATAACCGGACCTGAAATGATGGAAGACCTAAAAAAACAAGCATCGCGCTTTGGAACAGACATTAGGTTTGGATTGGCAACTAAAGCTGATTTGTCTAAGCGCCCTTTTAAAATTACTATTGACGATAGAAAAATTATTGAAGCTGAGGCTTTAATAATTGCAACCGGTGCTACAGCTAAATATTTAGGTATTCCCGATGAGGCTAAATATGCTGGTTCGGGAGTATCAGCTTGTGCTACCTGCGATGGATTCTTTTATCGGGGTAAAAATGTTGCTGTTGTTGGTGGTGGCGATACTGCTGCCGAAGAAGCTATATACCTTGCAGGCTTGGCAAAAAAGGTTTATCTTATTGTTCGTCGAGATGAGCTTAGGGCTTCGAAAGTAATGCAGGAAAGAGTATTGAAAACTTCAAATATTGAAGTGTTATGGAAGCATCAAACTAAAGGATTAGTTGGTGAAAATGTGGTTGAAGGTGCTATTCTTTGGAAAAATAAGGGTACTGCTGATGAAGAGGAGGTACGAATCGATATTGATGGTTTTTTCCTCGCTATTGGGCACAAACCAAATTCCGATATTTTTAAATCTTTTATTGATACTGATCAGGTTGGTTATATTAAAACTATTCCGGGATCGTCTAAAACCAATGTTGATGGTGTTTTTGCATGTGGTGATGTGCAGGATACTCAATATCGTCAAGCAGTTACTGCTGCCGGTTCGGGCTGCATGGCGGCTATTGATGCCGAGCGTTGGTTGACCGAACAGAATTAATTACGTAAAATACTAATAATTGTTTTGTATTAATGATATTGGTTTGACTCAAAAAAAACCTGAAAATTTTTTTTTCAGGTTTTTTTATGTTTAGTATCTAATTGTCTATAAAAAACTTGCAATTTTATCTGATTTGTATTTGCCGGCTTTTAGTTTTTCATATATCTCCGAAAAAGCATTAATTGTATATTCAACATCTTCTTCTGTGTGAACAGCCGTTGGTATAATACGTAACATTATGGTACCTTTTGGTACAACAGGATAAGTTACAATTGAACAGAAAATATTGTAGTTTTCCCTTAAATCCATTGTCATCTCTGTTGCCTCCGGAATAGAACCTGAATCAAAATAAACAGGAGTTACCGGCGATTGTGTATTGCCCAGATTAAAGCCTTTTGCTTTTAATCCACTCTGTAGTTTATTTACTATTTTCCATAAGTTATTTTTTAACTCAGGACGTGTTTTTAATAATTCAAGTCTTTTTTCAATTCCAAATACCATAGCCATTGGAAGTGATTTTGCAAATATCTGTGAGCGCAAATTGTAACGCAAATAACTAACAACAGTTTCATTTGAAGCTACAAAACCTCCAATTCCGGCCATCGATTTGGCAAATGTGCAAAATAATACATCAACCCCATCTGAAACACCAAAGTGTTCTGCAGTTCCTGCACCTGTTTTTCCCATTGTTCCTAATCCATGGGCATCATCAACCAATAAACGGAATTTGAATTTTTCTTTTAGTTTAACTATTTCATCCAACTTGCCTAAGTCTCCAGCCATTCCAAAAACACCTTCAGTAATAACCATAACTCCGCCTCCTGACTCTTCGGCACGTTTCTCTGCCATCCCTAACATCTTTTCGCATTTGGCGATATCGTTGTGGGGGAATACAAAACTTTTACCTCCGGCTGCTTTGTGAATGAAAATTCCATCCATAATGCAGGCATGACATTCCGAGTCATATACAATAACGTCGTTTCTATGACAAAGAGTTTGAATAATAGATACCATTCCCTGGTAACCATAATTAAGAAGATATGCATCTTCTTTTCCAACAAATTCGGCAAGTTTGGCTTCCAGTTCTTCGTGTTTACTGGTTTGCCCCGACATCATTCTTGCTCCCATTGGGTAAGCAAGCCCCCATTGAGCTGCAGCTTCGGCATCGGTCTTACGAACCTCGGGGTGATTAGCTAAACCAATGTAGTTGTTAAGACTCCAAACCAATACTTCCTTGCCTCTGAATTTCATTTTAGGGCCAATCTCTCCTTCGAGTTTTGGAAACATAAAATAGCCATGAGCCTCCTTGCCATATTGACCTAGAGGCCCCATGTTTGCTTTGATCTTATCAAATATATCCACGATGTTGTAGTTTAAAAATACGTCGCAAATGTAATGTTTTTTATATTTATTTTTCGTTAGAAGTCTTTTTTTATTGCTTGTTATTATGAATTTAGCTTGTTTGTTATTACTATTTTTTTTAATCTGATAGTTTTTAATTCGATAATGTGATATTTGTTTTTTATAAATAATGTATCTTTGCACTTGATTTTTATTATGCAATAATATTCTCTTTTGTGTGGTGTGTTATGTTAATAATTGGGTCGTTAGTGTGATTTCTTATTAATAAGAATGATTATAATGGTGATAGATGAAAATCAAAATATAAACAGATGAAATATATTGTTGTTGTTGTATTAGGGGTGTTTTTTTTATCATGTAGTCAGTACCAGAAGCTTTTGAAAAGTACCGACTATGAATTGAAATATAAAAAAGCAATGGAGTATTATGCAGCTGAAGATTATATTAAAGCAACAACATTATTTCAGGAATTGATAAGTATTTATAGAGGAAGTGATAAGGCTGAGATATTAACCTACAGTTATGCTGATGCACTATTTGGCATGAAAGACTATATTATGGCTGAGTATTATTATAGTCAGTTGGTTAAAACTTATCCTGCCAGTGATTATGGCGAAGAGTGCCAGTTTCAAATTGCATATTGTAAATACATGATGTCGCCAAAAGCCCGGCTTGATCAAACTTATACTTATGAATCGATAAACGATTTTCAATTGTTTATTAATTTATATCCATCTAGCGCCAGGGTAGCTGAAGCAACCAGATTGATGGACGTTATGAGGGATAAATTGGTTTATAAATCATATTTGAATGCTAAACTATATTTTAATTTAGGAACATATATGGGAAATAACTATTTATCGGCAGTTATTGCCGCTCAAAATAGTTTAAAGGAGTTCCCTGATACAAAATATCGTGAAGAGTTATCGTTTCTAATTTTAGAAGCGAAATATATTCAATCGGTAGAGAGTATTGAAGAAAAACAAAAGGATCGTTTGCGTGAAGCTATTGATGAATATTATTCATTTATTAATGAGTACCCTCAAAGTAAATTTCTGAAAAAGGCTGAGATTATTCATCAGAATTCAGAACGATTATTGGAAAACTTATAACAGAATATTAGAAATATTATTGAATATGGATTTTAAAAAGACTAATGCCCCTGCTACTACTATTACATGGGATACAAAAGAGTTGTCGAAAGATACAAATAGTATTTATGAAACTGTTTTAGTATGTTCAAAAAGAGCAAATCAGATTAGTAGCGAGATTAAGGAAGAGTTGAATAAAAAACTTCAGGAGTTTGCATCATACACCGATAATTTGGAAGAGGTGTTTGAAAATAGAGAACAAATTGAAATTTCGAGGTATTACGAGAGATTTCCAAAAGCATCTGCTATTGCTGTTCAGGAATTTATAGAGGGTAATATTTATTATCGTAATCCTTCGAAAGAACAAAATCAGTAATAACACGAAAATAATTGTTATAAAGATAAAAGAGATATTACAGTTTCTTTTATCTTTTTTTTTAACTTCTTGCCATGTTAAAAGGTAAAAAGATAATTTTAGGTATAACAGGAAGTATTGCTGCTTATAAAGCTGCTTATTTACTTAGGTTGTTAAAAAAAGAAGGGGCCGAAGTTCAGGTTCTTATTACAAAAGCAGGTAAAGAGTTCATTACTCCTGTAACTCTTTCTGCACTCTCGAACAGACCGGTTTTAGGTGAATTTTTTCAAACTCAGGATGGCACTTGGAATAGTCACGTCGATTTGGGCTTGTGGGCCGACTTAATGCTTATTGCACCGGCATCAGCTAATACTATTGCAAAAATGGCTTCGGGAATATGCGATAATTTATTGCTAACAACATATCTTTCGGCAAAATGTTCGGTTATTATTGCTCCGGCAATGGATTTAGATATGTTTGATCATGTTGCAACACAAAATAATATAAGGATTTTAAGTGAGGCTGGTTGTGATTTTATCGATCCGGGTTCGGGAGAGTTAGCAAGTGGATTATTTGGCAAAGGTCGCATGGAAGAACCCGACGTTATTGTGGAAAAAATAAAAGAATTTTTCTCAAAAAGTGTTGTGCACTCAAAATTTAATGGTCAAAAGGTTTTGATTACTGCCGGCCCTACTTATGAAGCAATTGATCCGGTTCGTTTTATTGGCAATAACTCGTCGGGTAAAATGGGATATGCTATTGCTGAAGAGCTTGCTTCGAGGGGAGCCGAAGTACATTTGGTTTCCGGGCCGTCGAGTGTAGTTATTAAAAATAAGCATATACATCTTTATTCTGTAAAATCAGCATCTGAGATGTACAAGGTTTCGAAAAAGATTTTTTCAGATGTGCGTGTAGCCATATTTGCAGCAGCTGTTGCCGATTATACTCCTTTAGTTACAATGCAAGAAAAACTTAAGCGGGAATCGTCGAAAATAACAATTGAGCTTGTTGAAACTAACGATATTGCTTTTGAATTGGGTAAAGTAAAATCGAATAAACAGATTACTGTCGGTTTTGCTCTCGAAACACAATCGTTAATTGAGAATGCAAAAAAGAAATTGAATAGTAAAAATTTCGATTTTATCGTATTAAATCAGGCTAATAAGGAGGGAACTGGTTTTAATGTCGACACAAATCAGATTACAATACTCGATAAAAATAATAATGTAATGGAATATCCGTTAAAACAAAAACGCGATGTTGCTTTTGATATTATTGATAAATTGGAAACATATTTATAAACGGTAAAATATTATAATTTTATTTGTAACTGTAATATACCTCGGTATGTGTATTTATGATTTTAAAAAATATTGGTTGGTTATTGCAATTCTTATTGTTGCAGTATCAGGGAATAGTTCTGCCCAAGAAATCAGGTGTAATATATCTATTTCAACGCAAAGTATACAGGGTACAAACAAACAGGTGTTCGAAACGCTTCAAACTGCATTGAATGAATTTATGAACAACCAGCGATGGACCGAAAAAGTGTATGGTGATAATGAACGTATAGAATGCACCATGCTCATTAATATTAAAGAGATTGTTTCGGCCGATGAATTTAAAGGTACAATTCAAATACAGGCTCGTCGCCCGGTTTATAATTCATCGTATAATTCGGTATTATTTAATTTTTTAGATAACGATTTTCATATAAAATATGTCGAGTATGAGCCTTTAAATTATAATCAAAATTCATTAGAATCGAATTTAATTGGTTTAATGGCTTATTATTCTTACATAATTATTGGAATGGATGAAGATTCTTTTGAGTTGAATGGTGGTTCGGGTAGTTTTCAAAAGGCCGAACGTATTGTAAATATGGCTCAGAATATGACAGAATCGGGCTGGAAATCATTTGAAAATCGAAAAAACAGATATTGGTTGGTTGAGAATGTGTTAAATGAATATCATAAGCCATTGCGTGAGTGTTTATATAAATATCACAGGCTAGGATTGGATCAGATGACATCGAATGTTGAAAAAAGCAGGGGTGAGATAGCTGATGCATTGGAAAACCTCAGGAAAATACACAACCAGTTTCCGTCATCATTTTTAATGCAGGTGTTTTTCAGTGCAAAGTCCGATGAAATTGTTGATATTTTTTCCGAAGGTTCAGGGACTCAAAAAGCCAGTGTATCGGAATTGTTAATAGAAATTGATCCAACAAACGTTAATAAATATAAAAAGATTACAGCTAATAATTAGAATAGACCACTATGTTGAAAAATCTGTCAATCTCAAATTATGCTTTGATAGACGAGGTTTCTATCAGTTTTGAGAAGGGTTTTTCTGTTATTACTGGTGAAACCGGTGCCGGGAAATCCATTTTGTTAGGTGCTTTAGGTTTAATACTTGGTCAAAGAGCCGATTTATCGGTTTTGATGGATGTTAATCAGAAATGTGTTGTTGAAGGTGAGTTCGATATTCAGGGTTATAATCTGGAGGTTTGGATGAGAGATAATGATTTGGATTATGAACCAACAACAATTATAAGGCGCGAAATATCATCTGCGGGTAAATCAAGGGCGTTTATTAATGATACGCCTGTGAATTTGAGTCTATTAAAAGATTTTGTTTCGCAATTAGTCGATATTCATTCGCAACATCAAACTTTATTGTTGTCCGAAAACCATTACCAATTAGATGTTGTAGATAGCGTTTCTAACTCAAATAGATTATTGAAAGATTATAAAGCTATTTTCAATAGTTACAATATACTTTCGAAACAATTGGCAGATGTTGAAGATAAACATAAGCAACAACTTTCGGAAGTTGAGTTTTGGACATTTCAGTTTAATCAGTTAAATGAAGCCAAACTGGTGGAAGATGAACAAACTGAGCTCGAACATAAATTGCAGAAGTTAACACACGCAGAAGAAATAAAAGTTAATTTGGTGCAATCAGTGAGCCTTTTAGAGGGTGAAACCGGCTCTGTTCTTGATTCATTAAGAGATGTTAAATCGTGTTTAGATAAGATATCAGGTTTCATCGATTCGGGAATTGAATATGTTAACCGGGTTGAATCGGCCTACCTCGATTTAAAAGACCTGGCTCACGAACTCGATTATAAAAGTAACGATATTGAACACTCTCCTTCCGAAATCGGTGTTGTTCAGGATCGTTTAAGTCTGATATACAATCTTCAGCAGAAACATCAGGTGCAATCGGTCCAAGAACTTATTGTGGTTAAGCAAAGTCTTGAAGATAAATTAAATGAGATTGAAAATTTTGAAGCAGATGTAAATAAATTAAAAAAGGAACTGTATGATACACAAAAAAAATTACAGCTAGCTTCTGAACAATTAACCAATATACGAAAAGATAGTTTTGTAATTATAGAGCAACATATTGTTGATAAATTGCAACAATTAGGAATGCCTAATGCGCAATTTAAGATTAATTATTGCGAAAAAAATACTTTTGGTGCTGATGGGAAAGATGATATTGAATTTACTTTTACAGCAAATAAATCAAGCCAGCTTTTACCAATAAGTAAGGTTGCTTCGGGTGGCGAAATGTCGCGTTTAATGTTATGTATAAAATCACTAATATCATTAACAAAGAATCTTCCAACTTTAATTCTTGATGAAATAGATACAGGAATATCGGGTGAAATTGCGCATCAAATGAGTTTAATTATGGATGATATGGGTAAAACAGGACAATTAATTGCAATTACTCACCTGCCTCAAATTGCTGCAAAAGGAGACCGACATTATAAAGTATTTAAGCATGATGATGATATTAAAACAACTTCGCGAATCGAAATGCTCGATAAAGAACAACGAGTGGTTGAGATTGCAAAAATGCTTAGTGGCAGTGAATTATCAGATGCTGCAATTAAAAATGCACGTGAACTGCTTAATTGATGATTATTGAATAAGTAAAGATGTCGTGAACCAATAAGAAAAAAAACTGTTTTAACGTTAGTTTACAATTACTAAGGGATATTTTGAGGTGAACTAAAGTAGTTTACATTATCTTTGCATCCTCAAAAAATTATAATAGGATATGGGATATAATTTATTAAAAGGTAAAAGAGGAATTATTTTTGGTGCGTTAAACGACATGTCTATTGCATGGAAAGTGGCTGAGAAGGCTCACGAAGAAGGTGCTTTGATTACGTTGTCGAACACCCCGGTTGCTTGTCGTATGGGCGAAGTGGTCGAGTTAGGCAAGCGTCTTAATGCCGAAATTATTCCTGCCGATGCAACAAGTGTGCACGATTTAGAGAATGTATTTACAAAATCGATGGATGTTTTGGGAGGGAAAATTGATTTTGTATTGCACTCAATTGGTATGTCATTAAATGTTCGAAAAAAAAGGCTGTATCACGATTTGGATTACAATTTTTTGGATAAGACATTGGATATTTCTGCAATATCGTTTCATAAAATGTTGCAAGTTGCTTTTAAAATGGATGCTGTTTCGGAAGGCGGTTCTGTTTTAGCATTATCTTATGTTGCAGCGCAACGAACATTGTATGGATATAATGACATGGCCGATGCAAAAGCTTTATTGGAATCAATAGCTCGTAGTTTCGGTTATATATATGGCAGAGAGAAAAAAGTACGTGTGAATACTATTTCTCAATCGCCAACAGTAACTACTGCCGGTAGTGGAGTAAAAGGAATTGACGGGTTAATTGATTTTTCAGATCGTATGTCGCCTTTGGGAAATGCTTCGGCCGATGATTGTGCTAACTATTGCATTACCCTTTTCTCCGATTTAACGAAGAAAGTAACCATGCAAAATCTTTTTCACGATGGGGGTTTTTCAAGTGTTGGAATGAGCCAGCGAGCTATGTCGCAATACGAAAAGAGTTTCGATTGTGATTGTCAGGATTAAATAATATAACAGAGGCCGGTTTATATCGGCCTTTTTTATTAATAATTACTCTTGACGAGAAATTTTTTAATTCTTACTTAATTCTTTAAATTTGCCTGCTCAATAAAATTAATCCTTATTATTAAGCTTACATATTTGAGATGAGTTATGTATTCTTAATGGATTGTTTTTTTGATGTATTAATCCGTAAACCGGATGTATAAGTTAATCAACAGATAAACTAAAACTTGAACGAGTGAATAAGTACCAGATTAAACACCTTCGTGAACTTGAAGCTGAATCAATATTTGTGCTCAGAGAAGTGGCTGCACAGTTTGAACGCCCGGTTATGCTTTTTTCAGGTGGAAAAGATAGTATTATTATGTATCATTTGGCACTGAAGGCATTTTATCCTGCAAAAGTTCCATTTCCATTATTACATATCGATACCGGACATAATTTTCAGGAAACTCTCGATTTTAGAGATTGGTTGATGGAATCGACTGGCGGAAAATGTATTGTTAGATTGGTTCAGGATTCTATTGATAAAGGTCGTGCTGTTGAAGAAAAAGGATTTAGTGCAAGCCGTAACAAATTACAAACTGTTACTTTGTTAGATGCTTTGGAAGAGCTTAAGTGTGATGCTGCTATGGGAGGAGGACGCAGAGATGAAGAAAAGGCTCGTGCAAAAGAACGTTTTTTTTCGCATCGCGATGAGTTTGGACAGTGGGATCCTAAAAACCAACGTCCTGAACTCTGGAATTTGTTTAATGGTAAAAAAAATATGGGTGAACATTTTCGTGTATTCCCAATAAGTAACTGGACTGAGATGGATGTTTGGCAATATATTTATTTAGAAAATATTGCTTTGCCAAATTTGTATTTTACCCATAAACGTGAAGTGTTTGAACGCGATGGTGTTTTAATGGCTAAGGCTCCTTTTATGCAACTAAAACCGGGTGAACAATATAAAGAGATGGATGTTCGTTGTCGAACCATTGGCGATATAACTTGTACTGGTTTAACACTATCATCTGCAAATTCACTCGAAGATATTATTCAGGAAGTGGCGGCAACACGAACTACCGAAAGAGGTGGACGTGCTGATGATAAACGTTCTGAATCGGCAATGGAAGATCGTAAAAGAGAAGGTTATTTTTAAATTGTCTTATTGTTAAAAGTATTAAGGTTGATTAAGAGGATCTGATCTTGATACTAATACTTAATACTAAAAATATGAGCGGAAAAAACTCAGGATATTTAGATATGGAGCTTCTGCGGTTCACCACCGCCGGAAGTGTCGATGATGGTAAGAGTACATTAATAGGGCGATTGCTTTATGATAGTAAAGCAATTTTCGAAGATCAGATGGAAGCCATCGAAAGAGCTAGTGAAAGAATAGGTAACGAAGAGGTTAATCTGGCTCTTCTCACCGACGGATTACGAGCCGAAAGGGAGCAGGGTATTACCATTGATGTTGCTTACCGTTATTTTGCAACTCCTAAACGTAAGTTTATTATTGCTGATACCCCGGGGCATATTCAGTACACACGTAATATGGTTACTGGTGCTAGCACTGCAAATGTTGCTTTGATTTTGGTTGATGCACGTCAAGGTGTGTTGGAACAAACATTGCGCCATTCTTATATTGCTTCATTGTTGCAAATTCCCCATGTTATTATTTGTATTAATAAAATGGATTTGGTGGAATACAAAGAGGAAGTGTTCGAGAAAATAAAATGCGATATGGAAGGCGTTGCATCTAAATTGTCGGTGCAAGATATTCGTTATGTGCCTATTAGTGCATTAAATGGTGATAATGTGGTGGATCGTTCTCAAAATATGGATTGGTACGATGGGCCAACATTGTTGTATTTGTTAGAAAATATTCATATTAGTAGTGATTTGAATCATGAGGATTTCCGTTTTCCGGTTCAGTTTGTTATTCGTCCGCAATCGAAAGAGTGGCCCGATTATAGAGGTTATGCAGGGCGCGTTGCCGGTGGTGCTATTGCAGTTGGTGATGCCGTTAAGGTTCTTCCTTCGGGTTTTACTTCGAAGGTGAAAAGTATTGATTTATACAAAGATACTTTGAATGAAGCTTTTGCTCCTCAGTCGGTTACCATTACTCTCGAAGATGATATTGATATTAGTCGTGGTGATATGCTTATTAAAGATAACGATCATATTATTGTTGGACAGGATGTGGACATGATGATTTGTTGGTTTAATGAGCGAAATCTTATGCCCCGTGGAAAATACGTCATTCGTCACACTTCGGCTGAGGCTCGTTGTATGGTTACTAATGTTGAGTATAAAATGAATATTAATACCCTCGAAAAGAACGAGGATGATCGAACTGTGACAATGAACGATATTGCTCGCATTACAGTTCGTACTACAAAACCACTTTATTTCGACTCGTATAAAAGGAATCGGATTACTGGTAGTATTATTCTTATTGATGAAGGTACAAATGAGACTGTTGCTGCTGGTATGATTATTTGATTGTAGTAGTTTTACCTATACACAAAAAAAGGAGGCAGTTGCCTCCTTTTTTTGTGTATAGTGTTTGTTAATAATCCGGGTTAAAATTTCCAACCACAAGTTACTGAAAAACGATTGTCGAGCGATGACATTTGTACGGGATTATTATAAATGCCTTCATCATTAATATAGTTATAAGGTAGATAATCATACTTTTGAATTATTCTCATATAAGTTATATCCATGAAAAAGAGTTTATTTCGAAAGCCAATACCTCCTGATGCTGTGAATTTATCATCGAATCTAACTTCGGGACGGTAATTTTCGTTTTTTTTCTGAGGCGATGAATAATATCCACCTCCTAACCGTAGCATTAAAGAAGGAATTGCTTTTATTTCGATGCCGGCTCTAACAGTATTTGTAGGTTTGTAATTATCGCTTATGTAATTATTTAAATCAAGAAATTGGGAATCGTATTCAATGCTTCTGTCCGATGAAACAAATTCAGCGCTTCCAACGTCTTGGTATTCATAATCTAACGATAACAAACCAATGTTTCCAAATATGTACCCTGCACTAAAAATGAACTTTTGTGGGGTAATGTAATTGTAATCATATTCAGTGTTACCCGAACTCATATATATTGCTTCTCTATCCATATATACTGCTTCGATATATGTATTGTAACTCTGACGCATATTAAAAAAGTTTGGAGTATGGTATGCAAAACCTAATCTTAACTCGTGAAATGGTTTATATATTATACCTAATTTGGCATTAATTGAGTTGCCATTAAGTATGCGATGAGTTTCGAAATCAAAGAAATCAATATCGTATGGTAACCCATCAATTTTGGAATAATAGAGTGGATTAACAATTGTTGGATCGAGCTTAATGTAGGCTTCTCTGTAGCTGGTTGAATTGTCGTATGATATACTTTGGAAGTTTACAGATGCCCCAAGGTATATTTTATTGCTAATGTTTATTCCCCCGGCAAGTGAATATTCGCCGGCATACCCACGCGAATCAATTAGTTGTGTTTGATTTACTCCATAGGTTTTGTCTTCGTCAATAATATAACGCCTGTCGAAGTAGTTAATGCCATCAACATTAACTTCATAGTCTTCGTATGCATTATAATACTGTGTTGCTTCATTAGCCGGTTGATTTAATAAGTATACTTCGTAGGCTAAACTAGAGGTGTAATACTCTTCATATCCAGGGGTGTTTAATTCATCAACGGTAAGGCCATTAGCATTTTTCCGAAATTGGTCGAGCATTGATGATGATATATTTTCACCCGCCAAAAATGAATTTTGATTAAAATTGTTTATTCTATTATAATTAAAACTAAAATGCGTACTAACAATACCTTTCTCAACTTGTCGAATTGGTTTATATGTGCCAACAATGCCAATTGATTGAAGTGGTAATCGGGTTAAATTATCATCAATTTTAGTTCCTTCGTAATTGGCTGTTGTTTTGTTAAAATCTAATCCCAGTGAAAACGAAAATTCGTTTGTTTGATATACAGCTAAACCCGCCGGGTTAATATATATTGCTGTCATATCGCCTCCTAGCGCGCCCATTGCATTGCCAAGTGCCATAGATCGTGCAGTTCCGGTTATGGTCGACTGAGTGGTTAGGAGTACGTCTCTTTCGTCCTGAGAATGCAGAGTTGGGAATAATAATCCGAAACAGCCTGCTATAATTAATAATCGTTTCATAATTGCTTAATTAAAAAGTCATTAATTTATCGTCTTGAGCCTCTGGTAGAGGAGCCCCCACTGTTACCTGATGAACTACTTCCTCTCGAAGATCCTCCGCTGTATGATCCCGATGACCGGGTTGAACTGCCCGCACTCGATGGTCTTGAATAGTTGCTGTTGCTACTACTGCTGCTGCTTCTCGAATAACTACTGCTTGGAGTGCTGTTTCGTGTGTTTGATGGAGTACTGCTTTTGTAGTTTTTGTTATCCGATGAAGAGGGTGTTGTGCTACCTGCTGATCTTGTGCTTGAGGACCTATATGTTGTATTTGTTCTTGTTTGATAAGGGCGTGTTGTTGTGCCGCTGTTGCTTGGTCTTGTATAGGAATTATTACTGCTGCTTTTTGTTGTAGTAATATTCCTGTTAGTTGTGCTTGTTGGCCTATTGTACGATGATCGTGTCGAGTATTGTTCTCTGGTGTATGTTGGAGTGTAACTTTTTCGTGTTGTTCTGCTCTGATATCGTTCACTTCCTGTTGTATTTACAGTTGTTGATTTTGTAGTAGAAGCACGTTCTTCGGTTCTGCCGGGCGTTGCATATCTTGTAGAATTTGTTGTTCTGTTTGCTCTGTCGGCTTGTTGGGCAGTAGTAGCTCTAACTGATGATCTTCTGTTCGAAATACGTGAAGAGAAGTTTGGAGCATAAGTGGTTGTTTTTGATGAATAATATGGATGACCATATCCGGGAGAGTAAAAATATCCTCCTCCATGATGGTAGTATGGATTCCAATAGTCATATCCATAATGGTATGAATACCAAGGGTCGTAATACCAAGGGTCATAATATCCCCAAGGTGAATACCCAAACCCAAACCCCCAGTTGTTCCATCCGTAATGGAATGCGAACGAAGATCGGGGATAAAAGTAGTAAGAGCTGTGCCATGTATTGTAATAACTTGGAAATGCATAAGCGTAATTACCATCTACATAAACGTTCCAGTCCCAGTTGTTAAAATATACCAGTTCGTTGTATAATGGCGAACAGTAGGGAATACCACTAAAAGGGCCATGGAATTTTATTAATCGTTCGGCATAGTCGCGCTCCATGTCTGATCCGTTAAAGCCATTAGCCCAGTAGCCGGTTTCATCGTTGCTGTAAATAACGGTATCAACTTCCTGAATTGAATCATTGGCTTGCAGGTTGGAATATTTCTTCTGTATCTCAGCAAAATCTGCATTTCTATTTTGAGTATATGTTTCTTTATTTTTATACTCTGAAATCTTTTTAGCAAATTCTTCGTTAATTTGTTTGTTCCTTTCAGGATCCAGTTCTGGTGTTTTAGAATATAAATTATCGTCCGGAACTGTTTGTCTTGCATCGGGATTGTAATAAATATCATCTACATAGCCATAGTCCGAAACTCCAAGAGACGAGCTGCAGCTGCCTAATGATATGCTTATAATGGCAATTGATAAAATGAATATGTTTTTCATAATTATTCCTCCCTATTTTTATTACTCCACAGTAAAACAAGCAAATACTATACCAAACGTGCTATTTAATGCTATTAGTTTTTGTAAATTATTTACATTTTTTCACATATTAAAATGGAAAAGAATATTAATTGTAATTATTAATCTATATATTTGTTGCGAATTTTAAAAAATAAGAAATGTCAACCCATTCGCCTTTTTATTGTTTCTTTTTTTACTTTTTTGGTTATCAAAAGAGCAGGGTGGGTATTGTTAAATAGAATATAGTGTTTTATAAAATAACAAAAACCCGCTCATAAAAGAAGCGGGTTTTTTATTTCACATACAAAATGACAAAGTCGAAACGAAAAGTTGCTATTCAGGGCGGTTATGGCGCAAATCATGAGATTGCAGCACGTGCTTTTTTTCACGATGAGGAGATTGACATTGTTCCATGTGTTACATTTTATGATTTATTTCAGTGTATAAAAAAGGAGCCTTCAATTTATGGAATCGTGGCCATTGAGAATACTTTAGCAGGAAGTCTTTTGCCAAATTATACTTTGCTAAAAGATTCGGGATTAGTAATAATAGGTGAGTATAAACTAAGAATAAAGCATCAATTGATGACTTTGCCGGGTCAAACGATTAATGATATTCGTGAGGTTCGTTCACATCCAATGGCATTGGCTCAGTGTGAGCAGTTTTTTAAACAATATCCGAAAATAAAGCTTATTGAATCGGAGGATACGGCCATGAGTGCTGAAGAGATTAATCGAACCGGAGAAAAGGGAGTTGCCGCAATTGCTAGTAGTTTAGCAGCGCAATTGTATAATTTGGATATTATTGCTGCCGATATTGAAACAAATAAACGAAATTTTACCCGTTTTTTAATTGTTAGTGAAAGAGGTAAAATTGAGGTTGATGAACTGCTTGAAAGTGGACGTATAAATAAAGCATCATTGTTGTTTTCGCTGCCTCACGAAGAGGGTAGTTTGTCTAAGGTGCTTACCATACTTGCTTTTTATGGCATTAATTTATCGAAAATACAGTCATTGCCAATTGTTGGTCACGAATGGGAATATCTGTTTTATGTAGATGTTGTATTTAACAGCTATAACAGGTATTTGCAATCGCTTGATGCGATTAGGCCGTTAACTCGTAATATGAAAATATTGGGCGAATACGAACAGGGAAAACAGTCGTTTACGCAAAATGGAGTAGATGATGAGTTTACAAAAGCTGATAAAATTGAGGTAAAATAGAATCAGGAGATAATAATGAATATACAGCCGGCTAATAGAATAAGTAAAGTTGATGAATACTATTTCAGTGTTAAATTAAAAGAAATAGACCAACTTCGTAAGCAAGGGAAAAATATTATTAACCTTGGCATTGGAAATCCGGATTTGCCTCCGGCACCCGAGGTTTTGGAAGAGCTGAGTAAAGCTGCAAATGAACCTGGGAATCATGGTTATCAAAGTTATATTGGTATACCTGAACTGCGTGAAGCCTTTGCAAAGTGGTATAAAAAATACTTTAATGTTGAGCTTAATCCTGTTAATGAAATATTACCATTAATAGGTTCAAAGGAGGGAGTGATGCATATCTCAATGGCTTTTTTAAATGCCGGAGATGAGGTGTTGTTGCCAAATCCGGGATATCCAACATACATGTCGGTAACGAATTTAGTTGAGGCAAAACCTCGTTTGTATCTCCTTGATCCTGATAATAACTACTATCCCGATTTAGATGCGTTGGAAAAAGAGGATTTATCAAAGGTAAAAATGATGTGGGTTAATTATCCAAATATGCCAACAGGAACGCGAGCTACGAAAGCCCTTTTTGAAAAACTGGTGGCTTTTGGTAAAAAGCATAGCATCATTATTTGTAATGATAATCCATATAGTTTTATACTTAATGATGAGCAACTAAGTATTTTGAATATTGAGGGAGCCAAAGATATTTGCATTGAGCTGAACTCATTGAGTAAATCGCAGAATATGGCTGGATGGAGAATAGGAATGGTTGCTGCAAATCCTACATTTATTCAGTATATACTAAGGGTTAAAAGTAACATGGATTCGGGAATGTTTAAACCATTACAGATGGCGGCAGTGAAGTCGCTTAATTTGCCCGATAGCTGGTATAAACAAGTTAATGAGGAGTATGCAAATCGTCGCAAAGAAGTATATGAAATAATGGATTTGCTTGATTGTGAATACGACCGTAACCAGGTAGGTATGTTTGTTTGGGCAAAAGTACCTCTTCAATACGAAGGTGGGCGTAAACTGTCGGATATGATTTTGTATAATGCTGATGTGTTTATTACACCCGGTTATATTTTTGGAGAAAGGTGGGATTCGCACATTCGTATTTCGTTGTGTACAAAGCTCAATGATTTGAAAATTGCAAAAGAACGAATAAAAAAAATAATTAAATAAGATACTAATATGGTTAATTTAGATTTAAAACCTCTGTCGTTACCGGGGTTGGAGTTGAAAAGGCCCATTATAATTTCGGGTCCTTGTAGTGCCGAAACAGAAGAACAGACATTAGATACAGCAAAGCAGTTGGCTGCTAATGGAGTAAAAATATTCAGAGCCGGAATATGGAAACCTCGTACTCGTCCGGGAGCATTTGAAGGTGTTGGAACTGTTGGGTTACCCTGGTTGAAAAGGGTTAAGGAAGAAACGGGTATGTTTGTTGGGGTTGAGGTTGCTACTGCTCATCATGTTTATGAGGCGATTAAACATGGAATTGATTTGTTGTGGATTGGAGCTCGTACGTCGGCTAACCCATTTGCAGTACAGGAGGTGGCTGATGCTTTAAAAGGTGTTGATATACCTGTGTTGGTTAAAAATCCCGTTAACCCCGATTTGGAGTTGTGGATTGGAGCTATAGAACGTATTAGTCAGGCCGGCATTAAGCAACTGGCAGCTATTCATCGCGGATTCTCTGCTTTCGAAAAGTCGGAATATCGTAATCATCCTCAATGGCAAATCCCTATCGAATTGCGTCGTCGTATTCCTAATTTGCCAATTATTACAGATCCAAGTCATATAACCGGTAAAAGAGATTTGATTTATGATGTGGCTCAGGAAGCAATGGATTTAAACTTCGATGGTTTAATTATCGAATCTCATATTTGTCCCGAAAAGGCTTGGAGTGATGCTGCACAACAGTTAACACCGGCCGATTTGAAGGTGATGTTGGATAAGTTAGTGTTGCGTCGTGCTGCTATTGGTGATACACCCCGGAATGAGCTCGATGATCTTCGTAAAAAAATTGATCAGATTGATGCGAAATTACTGGAGATTTTTAAGGAACGAATGATGATTTCGGAACAGATTGGTAAATATAAATATGATAATAATATTACTATTCTTCAAACTCGCAGGTACGATGAGGTTATGAAAGACAGAATAAACAAGGCTCAAAAATATGGTTTGGGTGAGGAGTTTGTGAATAAAATGTTTGAAACCATTCACGAAGAATCGATTCATCGTCAAAGTTTAGTGATGAATAAGGAACTTGCTAAAAAGGAAAAGTAAATTTTTGTGTTTTTGAAAATAAAAGAGGCTGTTTGAAATCGTTTATTATTCCTGTTTTCACGGTTATGATAATAGTATAAATTTTCGGACAGTATACTTTTTACTTAATACTCAATAAACAATGAAAATATGTGTTTTAGGTGCCGGTAAAATGGGAACCTGGTTAACAGATGCTTTATGCTTAAATCATGAGGTGGCAATTTTTGATACTGATAAGTCGCGTTTGAAATATGTTTTTAACACACAGCGGTTAATTTCGTTAGAAGAGGTGCGCCAGTTCGATCCTGAATTGCTAATTAATGCTGTTGTGTTAAAGTATACGATAGATGCTTTTAAAGAAATATTGCCATATCTGTCTAAAACATGTATTTTATCTGATATTGCATCGGTAAAGACGGGCATAAGGGAGTTTTATGAAAATTCGGGGATGCGGTTTGTGTCAACTCACCCAATGTTCGGGCCAACATTTGCCAATTTAAAGGATTTGAGTGAGCATCATGCCATAATTATATCAGAATCGGACGAAGAGGGCAAAGCATTTTTTAGGGAGTTTTATGGTAGTTTAGGATTGAGTATTCACGATTATACATTCGAAGGACACGACCATACAACAGCGTATTCATTATCAATTCCTTTTTCGTCGTCGTTGGTGTTTGCAGCATGTATGAAAAAACAGGATGCGCCGGGAACAACGTTTCAAAAACATTTGAACATAGCTCGCGGATTGTTGTCGGAAGATGATTATCTGTTGTCGGAGATTTTATTTAATCCATATACATACGAACAGGTTGAAAATATTAGGTACGAACTTAAACTTTTGCTTCAGTTAATTAGTTCAAAAGATACTGATGGTATGAAGCAATTTTTGAAAAAGGTTCGTCAGAATATTAGTAAATAATATTTAATACCTCTTTAACTACTTATTTTCAAATTATGTTTGAAGACATTAAAGTCATATATAAAAATGATCCGGCAGCTAAGGGGATACAGTTTATTCTGTATCCTGGTTTTCATGCCATTGTAATGCACCGGTACGTTGCACATCCGTTGTATAATATGCACCTTCGTTTTTGGGCACGTTTAGTTTCTCAAATATCGCGTTTTATGACAGGTATAGAGATTCATCCGGGAGCGAAAATAGGGAAAGGATTTTTCATCGATCATGGAAGTGCAATTGTAATAGGAGAAACGGCTGAGCTTGGCGAAAACTGTATTGTTTTTCATAATGTAACCATTGGAGGTACCGGTAAGCATCAGGGTAAAAGACATCCAACTGTTGGTGATAATGTGCTATTTGGAACCGGTGCAACGGTTTTGGGGCCAATTAAAATTGGGAATAACGTTAAAATTGGTGCCGAAACAGTAGTTATTATGCACGATGTACCCAATAATTGTACTGTTGTTGGTGCTCCAGGCAGGATTGTTAAGCTTAATGGGTTAAAGATAGATATGCCTTTGGAACGAACTAAAGAGGTTGAGTGATAGAAAAAAAAGAAAAAATATTGTTAGCAATGAGTGGTGGCACTGACAGTTCGGTAGCCGCCATTTTGCTTTTAGAGCAAGGGTATGAGGTGGAAGGTGTTACATTGATAACCTATTCGGCAGATGCTGTTTTTATATCAGAAGCCAAAGCATTGGCCGATAAGTTAGGTATTAATCACCATGTTTTGGATGTAAGAAATGAGTTTAAAGAAATTGTAGTTGATTATTTTATTGATGAATACCGAAAAGGACGAACTCCTAATCCTTGCATAAGGTGTAATGAAAAATTAAAATGGGCATCACTTGTTCGTTTGGCCGATAAACTAGGTATTGTGAAAATTGCTACGGGGCATTATGTTAATTTGGATGTGCGCGATTCATATTTTTATATAATAAAGGGGAAAGATAAAATTAAAGACCAGTCATATTTTTTATGGCATCTGCCTCAATTGGTTTTAAAAAGGGCATATTTTCCATTAGGGCAGTTGACCAAAAGTGAAGTAAAATATATTGCTAAGGATAGAGGCTATTTGAAACTGTTGGAGAAAAAAGAGAGCATGGGCGTTTGCTTTTTGGAAGGAACTGATGTGTCGTCATTCTTGAAGGAAGCTATATCTGAGGTACAGGGTTATATAGTTGACTTTGATGGCGAGATATTAGGAAACCATAATGGAACCCCATTTTACACCATAGGACAGAAACGCGGATTAAATTTAACCAAATCGGCTAATGTTTGTGTTGTGAAAATTGATGTAGATGAGAATAAGCTGATAGTTGATAACCCCGATAGTTTATGGTGCGACAATGTGAGAATTGAAAATTTCTCGTTTGTTAATAAAGATGAGGTTGATGAGGCAAAATCATATAATGTTAGAATTAGAGGTTTGGATCGGGTTCCTTATCATAAGGCATGGTTGAAGGTTATTGGTGACGA
Organism: Marinilabiliaceae bacterium; assembly: GCA_016933045.1. Classification (GTDB taxonomy): domain Bacteria; phylum Bacteroidota; class Bacteroidia; order Bacteroidales; family Marinilabiliaceae; genus JAFGBR01. The sequence goes on from JAFGBR010000040.1 coordinate 28,680, forward strand.
TTTGGTAATATATTTTGAAGAAAAGGTTTGGGCATTAACTCCCGGACAAAGTATTGTTGTTTACGATGACGATCGATTGATTGGAGGGGGTGTTTTTTATTGATTTTATTTCATGCCTGCGATGACAGGAATAAGTATATATTCAGTTTTTCCCCTAATTTTGTCCTTTGAAAGGGTAAATGTTGTTTCTGAAGAGCAAAAAAAAACTCCTGAAAGGGTAAAAAGCTCTTCTGAAAGGGTCATAAGTTCCCCTGAAGGGGTTATAAGCTACCCGGGGAGGGTAAAATATTCCCTGGGGAGGGTAAAATGTTCCCCGAGAGGGGTAAAAGTATCCCGGGACTAGTAAATATAAGTGTTTTCAAGTTTTTATTTTGTTATTGCTTGTATTAGTAAAAGCTGCGTTTTTTCTAATAGCAAACTCTCAATGTAGCAAAATCGGTAGAAATATAATTATCGAAACTCAAACAAACTTCAGTGGCAAAATCGATACCACTTTGAATTATTTTTTCCCAATGATGAAGTTTAATATTGGCAATATCATTATTTAACGATGCTATTGCATGAGTAATTCCGGCGTTGAAGTTATCGCCTGCCCCAATTGTACTAAGCGGTTTTATGGTTGGGACATGAAAGTGATAAATATGATTATTAGTAAAAAAATCGACGCCTTTGGCTGCCGATGTAATAATCACTTTTTTGCATAAAGGAAGAAGTATTGTTTTGATTTGATCAGAAGAGTTTATATTAAACAGGTTCTCAACATCTTCATTACTTGCCTTAATAATGTTAGCTAACTGCATGTTTTTTTTCACTGCACTAATTATATCTTCGTTCTGTTGATTCGTTTTTCGGAAGTTTGGGTCGTATATAATGGTAGATCCGGCTTTTTTGGCTCGTGTTACAATATTATAAACCTGGTTGCGAATGATGGGATTAATGCTGAAGAATGATCCAAACAGTATGATGTCTGATGGGAGAAAATCGTTTGGCGACAATAAAATACGATTATCGGGATAGTTTTTGTAAAATTCGTAGCCGGCATCGTTATTATCATTTAAAAATGCCATTGCTAATGGGGTTTGACCGTTGCTAAACCGTTTTATATAATCAGTTTTGATATGATTCTTAGCTAAAAAACTAAGAATCATATCGCCTGACTTATCATTTCCAATCTCGGATATAAAATAGACTTCGTGTTTGCACCTAGCAAGCGATACCATGGCGTTTAAAATACTTCCGCCTGCTTTTAAAGCTTTGGGTTCGTTGTTTTTTATTATTAAATCGAGAACCGTTTCACCTATTCCAAATATCCGGGGTTTCATATTTATTTTACCAGTTTCGAAATTGCTTTGAATGCATCGTTTCCTGCGTAACGGCAAAGTTCAAAAAGTATTGATTCGTAACTCGAAACGATAACGCCCTCCTGGCGTAAACGCTCCATGGCAATTCGTTTGTTCTCGGGATTGCGTGAGGCTACACAATCTTCTATTATTACAGGTGTGAATCCTCTCTCTTTTAAGTCGATTGCTGTTTGAAGTACACAGATGTGCGATTCAATTCCGGCAATTATTACCGAGCGTTTTTTACTGGTTTCTATGTGTTCCATAAAGGTTGGTTCATCGCAGCAGCTAAAAGCAATTTTTTCGCTGTGGTAATGACTCTCAACCAAAGCCTGAATTGAGTTAATTGTTTCACCCAGTCCTTTTTTGTATTGTTCGGTAACTATAATCGGCACATGTAAAATTGAAAGGCCTTCAATTAATAATTTCACATTTTTTTCAAGTGTTGTATTTTCGTGAATAACAGGAAATAATCGTTCCTGAATATCAACAATAACACCAATGGCTGATTCTTTTAAAATTCTCATAATGTCACAAATTATTTTTCATTGTTGATGCCGGCAGCAACTCTGGATTTTTGTCCTAAATATCCTCCATGATGTCGTTTCGCATAATCGGCATTCGTAAAGTTTATTTTCTTCATTAGTAACACCACTAAAACGTCGCCCATTACCGTCATAACTGTGGTTGATGTTGTAGGCGTTAATCCTAATGTGCATACTTCTTTCGGGTTGCCTGTGTAAAGAAATACTTCGTTTTCGGTAGCAAGGGGTGAATTGGGGTTGCTGGTAATAACAATAATTGGCACTGTATCCCATAAGTTACGGGTTAACCCAATCAGCTCAAGTATCTCTCTTGTTTTTCCCGAGTTTGATATTACCAAAAGCACATCGTTGGGTTGAATCACGCCTAAATCGCCATGTTGAGCTTCACTTGGATGCAAAAAAACTGATGGGGTACCAGTTGAACTGAATGTGGTTGCCATGTTTAGCGCTATCTGTCCTGCTTTTCCCATCCCACTGGTAATAAGCTTGCCCTTTTTTACATGTACTTGATCATGAATAAGATTAACAGCCTTGATAATATTCTCATCGGCCGGAATGTTATTGATAGCATCGGACTCTTGCTGAATGATTGCTTTAATTTCTTCAATTTCTTTTATCATAGTGTATTTGCGTTGTTCGAATGTCAAAGTTATCTCTTTTTGCAAAATAATTAGCTAATTGCATCTTCAATAAATGGAGTTTGAAACATTTCATCAGCCCAGGCAGTATAGTTTTTTGTGGTTTGTTTTTTTGCCATTTTTCGAAATTTTCGTTTTCCATCTGCAAAGCTGTTTGACAGATATGTCCATAAGTTAATGGTTAGGTTTCTTTCTACATTTTTATCTGTAACGTGATTTGCAACAAGATCAAAATAGGTGTCATGAAATATTTTTAGCTGTTTTCGTCTGTCGTTTTCGGTATTTTTATTTATTTCATTTATCAACCAGGGAGATGTGAGAATACCACGGCCAATCATCCATCCTTTTGCATTTGGGAATCTGTTTTTTAATTTAATGTATTCGTCGTATTTAGTTATGTCTCCGTTGCCAATAATGTTTATTTTTGATAATTTGAGGATTTTCTCAAACTCGTCCCAGTCGGGATTACCTTTGTATTGTTGTTTGGCAGTTCGTGGATGTATAATTATTTCTTTTATTGGAAACTGATTTAAAATTTCAATAATACTGTTCCAATTGTCTTTTAATTCAACACCAAGTCTCATTTTTACAGATAAATGAATATTTGGCAATTGATTGAAAAATGTAGTTAACATCGACGATAACATGTCTGGTTTTAACAAAAGTCCACTTCCCATGTTTTTATTGACTATTGGTGGGTGTGGGCATCCCAGATTTAAATTTATTTCGTTGTACCCTAATTCGTAAACATCTCTGCCGAATTGCACTAAGAAATCGGAATTATTGGTTATTACCTGGGGTATTATTTTGATGTTGTTATTTAATTCATTGTTTAGTTCGGTTGTTAGTTTTGGAGTGTAGTAACGTTTTTTATCGTGTTCAAAAAAAGGGGTGAAATATTTATCAATACCTCCGTAAACATCATTATAAGCCTTTCGGTAAAATGGAGTTGTGAAGCTTTGTAACGGAGCAAAATATATTGAATTTGACATGTTTTATTATTTGATGGTGCAAAATAAGCTTAATGCCTTTAAGTAGCCATATTTCTTTGAAGTATCTTTGTAAAAAAAATGATGATGAATCAGGATCCGTTTGGCTTGGCTTGTTTCGAGTATTATAATGGTAATAAAACAGCCAAAATAAAAGTAATCTCCGATTTGGTTGAGGACGATTATATACCCGTTAAGCATTTATTTCGTAATTATGATGAGATGCCTGATGTTGAGCAAAAAGCACTCGATTTATGCAATGGTTATATACTTGACGTAGGAGCAGGAGCCGGTGCTCATGCACTTTATTTGCAATCGAAGGGGGAAAGTGTGGTGGCGGTTGATTCAAGTGAACTTGCTTGCGAAGTAATGGAAAAAAGAGGTGTTGAAAATGTTATTCAAACCGATTTTTTCGATTGGCAAACCAATATGCAATTCGATACTATTTTAATGATGATGAACGGAATAGGTTTAGTTGGTGAACTTGAACGATTACCCGTTTTTTTAAAAAAAATTAAAGAACTGCTAAAACCAAATGGCGCAGTAATTGTTGATAGTTCAGATATTTGTTATTTGTTTGAGGATGAAGATACCGAAGAACTGCCCGAAATGATGGATAATTATTATGGTGAAGTGGAGTACCAGATGCTATATAAACAGGCAAAAACAGATAGGTTTAAATGGTTGTTTATTGATTCGAAAATGCTTACCTTCTTTGCTAATGAGAATGGATTTAATTGCAATATTATATATGAAGGTGAGCATTATGAGTATTTGGCTGAATTAAAAGTGGCTGATAAATAATATTTTGGTATATTAAAGGTTTAATGCCTTCAATTGGTCAAATGATTTTTTGTGTTTATAACTATTTGCATGGTTGTGCGTAAAAACATATTCAATTAAAGTTTTTGGTATGAAAAAGGTGATAATCATATTCTTGTTTTTAGTTTCCAATATTTATTTGGTTTCAGCTCAGTTGCCAACTGTGTTAAGTTTTAATCCATTGGATAATGCAACAGAAGTTTCGGTTAATACTAATTTGACAATAAACTTTGATCGGGCTGTTAGGATTAATAACACTAATCCTTCGGCCAGCTTATACTTTAGTTTATGGTATTATGATTCGGGTGAAGAGAAAGATGCTAGATTTGCATATGTAAAATTAAGCAATACAGGAGAAATAACAACATCAAAGTGTACTATAAATATTTCTAAGTCAGTTTCTTCAAGTACAGTTGTTGTATCATTGAGTTCACCTCTTAATCCGGATGTGGATTATTGGATTACAATCGGTAGTGGATTATTTGAAGCTGCATCAACGGGAGCTGATTATGGCGGTTTTTCTGATCCTACAGTTTGGAATTTTACTTCTGAAATACCCGGTCCAACTATATTGAGTTATGATCCTTTACAGGATGACACAGATGTTGATGTGAATAAAGTGATTCAATTGACATTTAATGAGAATATTTCGTTTAATCCTAGTGGAATATATAATATTGAAGTTTGGGAAGATGGAGTTGAAACTCCACATCATACTTTTACAATTACGAGTGGTTCGCCTTCATCAGGAGCATCAATAAATAACGATGTTTTATCTCTTGATATGCCTGTAAGTATGGGAAATAGTGCCGTTTATTATGTTCTTGTTGACAATGATGCAATATTAAGCAGTAATACCGGTGTCGGTTTTGATGGCATTCTTAATCCTTATGATTATATGTTTATTACGGCAGATAAAGTGCCAATACTTACATCGTATAATCCCATTCCTGGATCAATAGATGTACCAGTTTCTCAGACGTTAGTACTTACTTTTGATGAAAATATTGTATTTAATTCATCTAGTACTTCCCTGTTTATTGATATATATGAAGTTGATAATACTATTCCAGTGTATTCATTTTATGCTCGATACGGAAATGGTTATGGCGGATTATCAATTTCAGGTTCAAATCTTTATATGAATCCTACAGTTGATTTAAACTCAAGTACTTCATATTATGTGTTGATGCAAAGTGGTGTTGTTTGTTCTTATAATACCAGTTTACCTTTTGGAGGTATATCATCATCAAGTGAATGGACTTTTACAACAGAGATTGTTATTCCAAGCATTGTTTCATACGATCCTTTGCAAGGAGCTATAGATGTACCTGTTGATACGATTTTAAGTTTAGAGTTTAGTGAGAATATTTCGTTTAATCCTAGTGGAACATTTTCAATAGATATCTATAAAGATGGAGTAGGAACACCTTATCATTCATTTACAATAACAGATGGTACCCCATCGCAAGGAGCGACTGTTAGTAATGATAGTCTCTTGCTCGATTTACCAATCGATTTTGAAACCAGTACGGTTTATTATGTTTTAATAGAAGAAAATGCATTGGTTAGTTCTGTTTCTGGAACTCCATTTGGGGGTATTAGTGATGTTAATGAATGGCGTTTTACAACTATTACACCACCGCCTGTTATATTGAGTTATTCACCTTTGCAGAACGCAGAGGATGTTTTAGCTAATCAATTATTAGAATTAACATTTAATGAGAATATTGTTAAAGGTTCAAGTGGGAGATTTAATATATATAATAGTGATGATACAGAATTTGCCTCATTTGCAACATCGAATGCTAGTGCCAGTGTGTCGGGTGCAGTATTAACTGTTTCTCATCCAGATTTTGTAGAGGGTGCATCTTATTATATAACTATTGATGATGGTTTTGTTAAGTCTTCATCAACAGGTGTTAATTTTGCAGGGTTTTCAGATGTGAATCAATGGCGGTTTACAGTTGAAGTACCCGCTCCAATTGCAGCCATTATTCCGGTAGATGGAAGTACTAAAGTTTCTATTTACGAAAGTATTGTTGTTACTTACGATCAGGCAGTACGCAATACAGATGGTACTACGCTGGATGATACAAATGTGGCAAGTTTGATAACCTTAATGGATGGAATAAATCCTATAACATTTACAGCTACCATTAGTATCGATAAAACAGTTATCACTGTTGTTCCCGATTCTCCGCTTCCAGGTAATAGTACGATAGATATTTCTGTTGCAGCAGTAGAAAACAATTACGGAAATGAGCAGTCGGGTCCATCAACAAGTTCCTTTCATACAGATCAGTTTTTTATTTGGGATGGAGATAATTCTACTAGTTTTAGTGATCCATTAAATTGGGCAGGGGACTCTTACATAAATGGTTATAGTGTAATTATTCCAGCAGGTGTAGTTAATTCACCGGTAATAAGTAGTAGTTTAAATTCTGCTAGTTATGTTATTATAGAACCTGGAGCTAATTTAACAATCAGTTCAGGTGGAGCAATAACCATTGATAAAGAGTTTGTACTAGAATCATCGAACGATGCAGGAGTAGGCAATGCCTCTTTTTTAAATGAAGGTACCTTGACAATGAGTCCCGGTGCCGTTACTAAAATTCATCAAAAAGTAACAGACAGTCCGGTTAAATGGTATTTTATGTCATCGCCTGTTTCAAATGCTACACAAAACTCAATAAACTGCGATGGAGGAGTATCGTATTATGATGCATCAAATTTATATTGGCAATATATATCAGCGTCAGCACCAATGACGGTTGGACAGGGATACAGGGTTTATTCTTATTCGGATATGACGTTTACCGGTACAATAAACAATAATACATCTTATAGCTTTAATGCTGTTAGGGTAGTTGGTGATAATAGTTACGGATGGAACCTTGCAGGTAATCCTTATCCATGTGCTATTGATTGGGATTCGCCTTCGGTAACAAAAACCAATTTGAATAATTTGTTTTATGTATGGTTAAATGATACGCGAAATTACGGAACCTATAATGGCAATGCTGGTTTGGGAACAAATGTGAGTCAGTTAACACCTAGTCAAATACCTTCGGGACATGCATTTTGGGTTCAGGTTCCTATTGGTCAGACCAATGGCTCTTTAACTATTGGTTCGGGAGCACGAACACATAATTCAATGACATATTTGAAGGCTCCAAAAATAGAAACAAAACAAGTTTTAAGAATAGCAGGTGTAAACAATAAGTATGAAGATGAGGCTTTGATCGCATTCATTCCAGAGGCTTCAGATACTTTTGATATTTTTGATTCTGAAAAGCTTTTTTCGTCAGGTGATGATTTGTTGGAGGTATTTTTTGTAGATAATACAAAGGAACTGACAATTGATTGTTACTCATCATTTACAGGTTATAAAACAATTCCGGTTGGAATAAAAGCAGCGAAAAAAGATACATTTGGTATTAAGTTGGTTTCGATTAATAACTTTCCTGTCGATATAAAAGTGGAGTTAATAGATGTTGATTCCTTAATAACTGTTGATTTAACAAACCAAAATGAATATAATTTCATATTTAATGGTGGAAAAAATACAAGCAGGTTCTTATTGAAAATGTCGAGCAAACTGACATCAGTCAACAGTACACATAAAGTAAATATTTTTGATGTTTATTCTGTTGATAACAATGTATTTATTAATGTGCCAGATGTGGAAATGCCCTATTGTCGGTTTTATGATGTAGATGGACGATTGATAAAAGAGAGTGATTTACAATCGGGAGTATTAAATAATATTGAATTATATTACAATGGTATTGTATTGGTTAAAGTTATTTCAAATAAGGGTGTTTTTACAAAGAAAATTTTGATAAATAAATAGAAATGAATTTCTTTGTTGAATATTATGTATATGAAAAGAGATATTAAGAAACATTACGATAAGCCCGGAATAAATGCCGTTTTTATAGATCGGAGTATATCTCTTATTATGATGACGGATGAGTATAATCCGCCAGATCCTGGCGATCCGCCTCCAGGAGGTATGGGTGCCCCCCCAATGCAAGAAAATTCATTTAAAGAAAATCCATTTCAGGAAAAACAATAAAAAGAAGGCTGCGAAAAGTAGCCTTCTTTTTTAGTATAATATTTGGTTTATCAGTTATTTTTGTTGCATGAGAAAATATGTCGAGTTTGAGCCAAAAGTTTTGTTCTTTCGCGAAAAGTTAATTGCTTACATGCAACAGTTTAAATATTCGTTGACTTTGGAAACTCACGGAGATCAGTTTTATACGCCTGAGCATTTTGTGAATAGTTCATACCAGTTAATAGTGGGATATGATTCGGTACGTGAGTTCGGAAATTATTCAAAAGATTTTTTTAACATGGTTAACGGTATTAATGATTGGGTACTTGGTGGTTTCTCGTACGACTTTAAAAATAATATTGAGTATCTTACTTCGTGTAATAATGATGGAGTGCAAATGCCCGAAGTGTTTTTTTTTCAGCCTCGTTTTGTTCTGTTAAAGCAAAATAGTTTATGGAAAGTAGGATATAATTCGGAGTATAACACATTAAAGGATGCATTAGAATTAATATCGGATATTGAATTGTTTGAAATAAAAAAACAATTGGGTGATAAAGCAATCCCAATTAAACACCGAACAGGCCGGGAGCATTATCTTAATACTGTGCAGTCATTAAAAGATCACATTCATAGGGGCGATATTTATGAGATTAATTATTGTGTTGAGTTTTATTCCGATAATGTTAATATTGATCCGGTATCGTTATATTTCGATTTGATTCAAAAGTCACCAGTTCCGTTTGCAGCATTTATGAAAAATGATGATAAATATTTAATGTCGGCATCGCCCGAACGTTATTTGAAGAAGCTTGGAGGAGCTGTTATGAGCCAACCAATAAAAGGTACAGCAGGGCGAGGTAATGATGAAGACGAAGATAGACGAGTAGCAAAATTCTTATGTAGTAATGCAAAAGAGCGAAGCGAAAATATTATGATTACAGATCTTGTGCGAAATGACTTATCGAAAATTGCCAAACAAGGCTCTGTAATAGTAGAAGAACTATGTGGAATATATAATTTTAGGCAGGTGCATCAAATGATATCTACCATATCGGCCAAAATTGATGAAGGAAAAGAATGGTTCGATATAATATTATCATCGTTCCCGATGGGGTCAATGACTGGTGCTCCAAAAATGAAAGCAATGCAGTTAATAGAGAATTATGAAGATATGAAGAGAGGCTTTTATTCGGGAACAGTTGGCTATTTAACCCCTGAAAAAGATTTTGATTTTAATGTTATTATCAGGAGTGTTTTGTATAATAGTAAACTTAAATATTTATCGTTTATGGTTGGAAGTGCAATAACTAGTATGTCCGATCCTGAATATGAATATGATGAGTGTCTTTTAAAAGCAAGAGCTATTATGGAAGTGTTTGAAGAACTTAATGCTAAAAGATAAGTTATGTTGGAGTTTAAAGGATTTCGACGTTTTTTAAATCAGAAATGTGGTGTTGAGCATGGTAAATCAATATTAGTGGGATTTAGTGGAGGAGCCGATTCTGTAGCATTATTGCATTTGTTAACTAAATGTAATAATAAGGTTTTTGCAGCACATTGTAATTTTAATTTGAGGGGCGATGAATCGAATGAAGATGAAAAATTTGTTGAGCAGATGTGTAATGAGTGGGGAATTGAATTATTTGTGAATAATTTTGACACAAGAGAATACGCCGAAATACATGGATTATCAATTGAAATGGCCGCCCGTTTTTTACGTTACAACTGGTTTGATGAATTATGTCGGGAAAATGCAATTAACTATGTTGCATTAGGTCATCATAAAAATGATCAGGTCGAAACATTTTTTATTAACCTAACAAGGGGAACAGGAATAAAAGGTTTAACTGGTATGAATTCGCGGACTAATAATCTGGTTCGTCCTTTGTTAGAGGTTTCGAAGGATGAAATATTGGATTATTGCAGGCAAAACTCTCTCGAATTCAGATTTGACAGTAGCAATAATGATATTCACATAATACGAAATAGAATAAGGCACGAGATTATTCCACTATTTGAAACAATTAACCCTTCATTTGTTGATACAATGTTTTCGAACATGAAACTGCTCGAGCAAGCAAATCGTTTTCTGGTTAATGAAATTGAAAAAAAAAGAGACAGTTTAGTTGTTGAAACTAATGGTGTTAGTCTTATTTCTATAAAAGAGCTTGTTGATATGGATTGCCGCGAAATAGTTCTTTTTGAGCTGTTAAATGATAAAGGGTTTAATTCTACACAAATTAAGGATATCTGTAAGGCTGTTGATTCAGAATCGGGCAGACAATTTTTTTCGGTTTCACACCGATTAGTGCGCGATAGGTACAATCTAATTATTATGCCATTGATGGATAATGAAGAAAACGAGTTTTATATAAATGCTGATGATATTGAGATTGAAAAACCATTAAGTTTAAGAGTTAGAGTTTTTGAAAAAGATGCTTCTTTTGAATTCTCTAAAGATTTAAACTGTATTCATATTGATTTTGGTCAGATAGAATTCCCCATGACACTACGCCGATGGAAGAGAGGTGATAGCTTCAGGCCTCTTGGAATGACAAAATTTAAAAAGGTATCGGATTTTTTTATCGACCAAAAACTTAGCATTGTAGAAAAGGAAAATGTTTGGATATTGATTTCAAATGACGAAATTGTTTCAATATTGAGGTATCGAATTGACGACAGGTTTAAGATTACTCACAAAACGGAAAAAATTTTTGAATTAAAACTTATATAGTCTATTAATTTAAAATTTCATCCCAGGTATATTCTCCTTTTTGTACTAGTTCGGTTTCGATATTTTCTTTTGTAATTGCAACTGATTTGATTTGTGTAGTAGGAATTAACTCTTTTCCGTTAAAAGTATACGAATTGGCAATTTCATTTGCATTTTCGCCTTTTAAAAGTTTGTCGGCAATTTCGGCAACGCTATAACCTAATACTTTATGAGGGTGATAAATTGTAATTGATTGCAATCCGTTATAAATGTTTTTAACAGCCGGAAGTAATGCATCCTGACCTGAAACAAATACAGATCCTTGCATATTGTATTTTTTCAGAATTTCTATTGTTCCTAATGCCATAGGATCACTGCATGCGATAACCGCATCTATATTAGTGCCATGCGATTGAATAACCTGTTCAAATTCGAAATTGGCATTTTCTTTATTCCAACGCTCTATGTACGATTCATAAATAATATTTATGCTTCCATCTTTTACTTTAGGAGCCAAAATGCTGTCAATGGCTTGTTTTAGTTCAATGCCATTTTTATCAAACCTGTCTCCGGCCAGAATTACATAATTGCCTGATGGGGCTTTGTTAAGTGCAGCATCGCAAAAAATCTTGCCATTATCAATATTATTACCGGTAAAAAACATGTCGTATGAGGCATTGTTTATTAAGCGGTTGTATGCAATAACGGGTATGTTTTGGTTTTTCGCTTCTCTAATTAATGGAGCAATGGTGTTCCCGTTAACCGGAGCTACTATTAATAGGTTAATACCCTCTTTTAGTAGTTTATATCCATTTTCTAGTTGTAATTCTTCGTTGTCATCGGCATCCACCATTGTTGTTTTATATCCGAGTTTTTTTAAACGTTCAATCATATAGTTGCCCTCCTTAACAAATCGAGCTCTGTTTTTTGACGGATATAAATAAGCAACTTTTAATGTTGATGAATTGTGAGTGCAAGCAAAACATATTAATGAAAATAAAAAAAATGAAAAACTTTTAAATAGATTTAGATTCATGGTTAAAGTTTGTTTTATAGGTTACTGTAAACATGTCAATAATAATCTTTTTTTGAATGATTATTATTGATATGTTTCATAATGGGTTTGATTCGTTGTTTATGTTAGTTTTTAGTTATTTGATCCCAGGTATATTCACCTGTTTCAATTAATTCTTTTTCAATGTTTTCTTTTGTAATACCAATTGATTTTACTTGTAAAGTGGGTATTTGAGTTAATCCGTTAAATGTTTTTGCATTTGTTAGTTTGTTAATGTTTTTTCCATTAAGTAAATCAATAACAAGTTCGGCAGCTTTGTATCCTAATTGTTTATGAGGATGGTAAATTGTTAGATGCATTTTGTTATTGTAAATGTATTTAACTATATCAAGGTCAGCATCTTGTCCTGTAACAATTACATCGCCTGCCATTCCAAACTGTTCAAGTGCTTTTACAGTTCCTGTTGCAATACCATCGCTGCACGAAATAACAACATCAATATTTTTTTCAGTAGACTGTATTATTTGTTTTAATTCAAATTCGCTGGGTATTTTAGACCAGTTTTCAATATAAGTTTTATATACAACATTGATTGATCCGTTATCGATATGAGGTTTTAAAATTGAGTCAATGCCAATTTTTAATTCTACACCGTTACGGTCAAAACGATCACCGTTTAGAATTACGTAATTTCCTGTGGGTTTTTGTGATAATGCGTATTCGCAAAAAATACGTGCATTATCCATATTATCGCCAGTGAAAAAAACATCGTAATCGGCATTGCTTATTAGCCGGTTATAAGCAACCACAACTACACCTTTGTCTTTAGCAGCTCTTACAAGCGGAGCAATGGTTCCTCCATTAATTGCTGTAATAACTAAAGCATCAATACCTTTATCCAGCAGTTCTAATCCTTTTTTTATTTGAATAGCTTCGTCATTATCTCCATAAACTAAAGAAATATCAGCTCCTAGCTCTTTTAGTTTTTCAGAAAGATATTTTCCTTCTTTATTAAAACGAGGGTAATCTTTAGAGGGTAAAAGATAAGCTACTTTGTATTTTTCATTTGTTGCGCACGAACTAATGAATGTCAAAGCTATTATTCCAATTAGGGAAATGAATAATGATCTGGTCATATTTTATTTTTTAAAATCGATTATTTACATTTATACCAATAAATTGGATGTAGGTTCCAAAAAATTTATGAAATTTAAAAATAAAGAATAGAACTTTGATAATTATTTTAATTAAAAGAGATTTATTTATTAATTTTTGGTATAGATTAGAACTTTTATAATAATAATATCGTAGTAACAGTTTAACTAAGATTAGGTATTAAAAAATTAACATAACAACTCCCTTTTGTATGAAGTGGAAAGATTTAAAAATTAGAAGCAAGATAGGTTTTGGTTTTATTATCATTATTGGCTTGTCTGTAGTAGTATCGGTTATATTATTAATTAATTTAAACAGAGTAAATACAGAGATAAAGCAACTCTCTGATATTTATATACCATCTGTTTATGAGGGGAGTAAGGTTCTTCGTTTTTGGCAGGAGACTAGTGAGAGTGCACGTTCGTATGATTTTACTGGAGATGATTATTTTAGTTCTCGTGAAGGTGTCTCTTTTTCTAGACTTTCGGATGCTTTAAGTAAACTGATGGTATTTATGGCAGGACATGAAGATCAGTTAGAGGCTAAGGGTGTTAGTTTAGCAGTTTTGAAACAATATGTGGATAATTACAAGGTAAGCAGAGAAGAGTATCTGGAAATAGCAGAAAGGTACAATAGTGCCCGAGGCGTATTGGAAGATCAGTTTGAGAGATTAACTCAAGAATCATATTCGGGTTATAATGAAGTTAAAATAATATCTCAGGTTAATGGCATTGTAGCTTTGATGTTTATTAATGATAAAGAAAGAGATGGGGTCAAGTTTAAGGAATTAAAAGATGATATTGCCCGCTTGAAAAATAGCATACAAACAGGTGGTTTTTCTGGTGGTTTACAAACTAATTTGAATGATTTGGTTGATAACCTAAATATATGTGCAGACATATATCAATCGATGAGAATTAAAGAGCTTAAGAATTTTGAAGATGCAAAAAATGTATTGTGGGAAGTAAGGGCATCATCCGATTTAGGGCTCGATCAGATAATGGTAATGGGTGAAAGGAGTATTAAAATTGTCGATGGTCAAAAAAATATTCTAATTACCAGTTTGATTCTTATTTTAGTAGGAGGTTTTTTAATTATTTATATACTAACCAATGCGATAAGTCGTCCAATTGTAAATGGAATAATGCTAGCAGAACAGGTTGCATCGGGAGATCTTTCAGTTAAACTTGCTATTGATCGTAAAGATGAAGTTGGGCGTCTTGCCAATGCATTGAATAACATGGTAGCTAATCTTCGAAAAGTAGTTGATGATATTGCATCGAGTGCTAATCATATTGTAAAATCAAGTTCAAAGCTTAATACCGAAGCTATGGAATTGTCGGAAGGAGCAACACAACAAGCTTCGGCAGCAGAAGAAGTATCATCGTCAATGGAAGAGATGCATGCAAATATTCAGCAGAATACTGAAAATTCGAAAATTACTGAATCTATTGCAACAAAAGCAGCAGAAGGAATAAGTGTTAGTAATAACAAATCGAAAATAGCTTCGGAACATTTACAAGAGATAACCGGAAAGATATCAGTTATAAAGGATATAGCATTTCAAACAAATATTTTGGCATTAAATGCAGCAGTAGAAGCAGCACGTGCAGGCCAGGAGGGGCGTGGTTTTGCAGTAGTGGCAAGTGAGGTTCGTAAGCTGGCCGAAAGAAGTCAGATTGCAGCCCAGGAGATAACTAAGGTATCAACTGTTACTACAGAATCGTCAAAAGAAGCTGCAGATTTATTGGATTCAATAACTCCAGAAATTGCAAAGACAGCAACGTTGGTACAGGAAATAACAATGGCATCATTGGAGCAGGTATCGGGGGTTGAACAAATAAATAACGCATTGCAACAACTTAACCAGGTAACACAACGTAACGCTGCAAATGCCGAAGAGATTAGTACTGCGGCTAAAGATTTGGATGTTTTATCGAAAAAATTATTGAAAGCAATATCGGTTTTTCATATAGGAGGTGAATCATATAATAAGATGAATGAAGGTGATTTGCAAAAAAAAGGTAATTATCCGAATAAAGGGCAGATAGAAGTTAGTGGATGTGAAATATCGAATGAGTATAATAAGAATGAGGGTAATATTAAAATTGATTTAGGTAAAGAATATGATGATGATACCTATGAAAGATTTTAAGTAAAAGTTATGATGAATAAAAAAAAGCAGGAATTCCTGCTTTTTTTTATTCATCTTTTTTATCTAATTCGGGATATTTAATACGTGAATGGTAGATTATTTTTAGTCGGCGTTTAAAAACCTCTTTAACTTCAGTTATTTCTTTAAGTGTAATTGGTGCATTAATAAATTGCCCTTGATCCATTTGATCATTAATAATATATTCAACAAGTTTGTCAATTGCATCATCGTTAAACGATGAAAGGCTTCTTGAAGCTGCTTCGGTAGCATCGGCCATCATTAATACAGCAGTTTCTTTTGAAAAAGGAGTTGGGCCGGGATATGTAAACATACTAATATCGGGTATTTTATCAGGGTATTTATTTACAAATGAATTATAAAAATATTTTGTTTTAGTAGTGCCTTGATGTGTGGCAATAAAATCAATTATTTGTTGCGGAAGATTGTGTTTTTTTGCAAGCTTAATTCCATTTTCGATATGAGATATTACTAGTTGTGCACCTTTATCGAGTTCCATTTCGTTAAGTGGATTTATTCCTGATAATTGGTTTTCGGTAAAAAGCGAAGGCGATTCCATTTTGCCAATATCGTGATACATAGCACCTGCATATACAAGAAGAGGGTTTCCTCCAATTTTTCGTACAGCTTCAATTGCTAAATTACCCACTTGTATAGAATGATGAAATGTGCCAGGCGTTTGTTCAGCTAATTTACTTAATAGAGGATGATTACTGTTCGATAATTCAGCAAGTGTAACATCGGATAAGAAACCAAATATTTTTTCGAAAATATATATCGCCAAATATGTTAACAAAAGTAAACCACCGTTAAATGCGAATTTTGCAAAAGAAAACGGATCAATTTTTTTTATATCACCCTCTTGCCACAAAAAAAGTGCTGTATATAAAACCGAATAGGTAAGAAAGATATATATTGATGCTTTTACCAATTGGCTTCGCCGTTCAATTCGAAATAAACTGAAAATTGATGTTATACCGGCAGCAATTTGCAGAAATGCAAATTGAAAGCTGTTTTGTGCAAAAAATGATGCTAATAAAATGGTTATAATGTGAATAAAAAGTGCCAGTCTTGAATCAAAAAAAGTTCTTATAGTTATTGGTAATATTGCAAATGGAATAATAAAAGCAGGTATGTAATAAAACGAATACGAGCCCCTGGCAAGAGTAATCATTCCCACCATTAATAATAAAATAAAACTAATGCTTTTATTATTGTCATAAACATCTTTTCTAAAAAAGAACAGGAAGAGAAATACACTACAAAAAAACAATAACACAATTAGTCCCTGACCAATAATTATTTGAGAGTAACCTGAGTCAATCCCTAATCGACTTTCAAATGTAAGCTTATACGAGTCAATAATTTTAATTGTATTACTGGTTACAATTTCGCCTTTTGCAATAATAAGTTGACCGGCTTTTATTGCTCCGTTAGTAAGAGATATATTTTTTAAAAGTTCCTGTCTTTCTATTTCACTTCTTTTCGAATCGAATGATATGTTTGCATTAAGATATTTATTTAATTGAAGTCGTGAAATAAAGGAGTTTATTATATTTGTTTCGTTTGAATTATTAAATGTAATATTCTTTTCAATAAAACTTAACAGTTTTGTTTGTAGGGTTTGATAAGCACTTTTCTGAGTGAATACTTCAGCAAGGGAGTAAGGTTCGAGAAAATTCCCTTTAATCAAATAAAACTCAAAAGCATTAGGCGAATCGATGTATTGATCGGGTAATGATATAATTCCCTGATTATATATCGATATTATTTCATTTGTAATGAACTCTCTAATAAGTGTGTTTTTATTTTTTATATTGGAAGTTGAAAAAAAAGTTTTTTTGTTTTTTAAAAAATTAAAGTCTTTTTGCAGTTCGGGATATTGAACTACAAAATTTTCGTTAAAATTATTAATTGAATTATTAATAATATTTGAATCTGTTACAAAATAAGGTCTGAATTTTTGTAAAATGCTGTCTTTTTCAAAATTTAGCTCCTCTGTTGTTTTATAAATTGGAAAATCGAAACTAGAAATAAGGGCTGCGTGTTTCCAAGGTCTTCCTTTTGCATATTCAAATTTAAACTTGCCTGAACGTGGCATCAAAAAAAGAACTAATGCAGATGCAGCTAGAAACAATAATATTTTGAAAATTATTTTCGAATATTTTTTTATTGAGTATATAATTGATTCCAATTTGATATTATTTAAATTAATAAACAAATATTTTTATTACAAATGTAAATGATATATTTTGCCGATTCAAATTAAGTAAAAAAGTGTGAATGTGCTATTAAACTTGATAAAACAGAATGGTGTAACGATGAAATATTTTTTCAACATTTATGTTTTGTGTAAATTTCGTGCTTAAATATTAAATATGGCAGGATCAATTTGTTCGTATGGATTTATTCCGGTTCGTGAGCATGCAACGGAAGCATCTCAAATGGTTACTCAAATATTATTTGGCGAGACTTATGAGATATTAAGTATTGTTGACAATTGGGCCAGGATTAAGCTTGATTATGACGGGTATGAAGGGTGGATTGATGCAAAACTAATTGTTGATATTTCAGAAAAGGAGCTTGGTTTTTTTAAAAAAAGTAATGCGTGGATTGTTCCTGTAAATCAGGTTAAAGTTATTTCAGAACCTGATAAACATTCGCGTTATTTGACCGGGGGCAGTAGAATAGTTTTTAATGGTCAGGATCAAAATAGTTTTGTGTTGAATAATACAGAGTATTATTTATCGGGATCGGTGACTCCATTGAAAAAAATGCCATCAATACAGGAAATAGCTATGACATATCTTTATACACCATATTTGTGGGGAGGATGTACTTTTTATGGAATAGATTGTTCAGGATTGGTACAGGTTATTTATAAGATACTGGGATATAAAATGCCACGTGATGCTTCGCAACAGATAGAACAAGGTCATACTATTAATTTTGTTGAAGAAGCAATTCCTGGCGATTTGGCTTTTTTTGATAATGAAAATGGAGATATTGTGCATGTTGGTATTTGTAATGGGAAAGGTGAAATTATTCATTCTTCGAGAGAAGTAAGGATTGATAAACTTGACCATCAAGGTATTTTTAATCAAGCACATAAAAAATATACTCATAAACTTAGGGTAATAAAACGAATTATTTAATGAGTTATATATATGAATATCCACGTGCAGCTTTAACTGCCGATGCTGTTATAATAGCAAAAAAAGCAAATGAAAAAAAAGTGTTGTTAATACAAAGAGGTGCCGAACCCTATAAAGGAATGTGGGCATTACCAGGCGGTTTTGTTGATATTGATGAAGATGTAGATGATGCCGTTGTGAGAGAAGTTGAGGAAGAGACTGGTTTGAAACTGGAAGGTTATGAGCAATTAAAAGTGTTTGGTAAACCAGGTCGGGATCCTCGTCATCGAACAGTTACAATTGCATATTATAATTTAATTGATAATTTTTTGGCGGTTAAAGGCATGGATGATGCTAGTGCTGCAAAATGGTTTTCGTTAGATAACTTACCTGCTTTAGCTTTCGATCATATTGATATTATTAAGTGTGCGCAATTGAAACTTAATTTATGACTTAACAGATTTTTTTAAGACAATAAGTGATTCGGGGCCTTTGTTAAAAATTAAATCAATTATACTTAAATTGCTTTTAAAACCATGTTTATGATTGAATACCTGCCGGTATTCATAAGGTATGAAATTACTATCGGTTAGGTATGCGTCTTTTTTAGGATGAATAATTTCTCTATAATCATTTGTAAATGAAGCTATTTCAAATGATTGGGTAAATTCAAAGTTTAAAATAATACCAATTGCATCCATTGTAACATTCATTAATTCGAGATTAAAATCGAACAGATATTTGAATTTTTTTTCGAAAAATGGGATGAAATCATCTTGATAATATTCGAAATACGGAGTTGAATTGTAAGCTGATTTAATAGATCGCCAGTGTTGTTTTTGCCAAGGCGTGTCGTACGATATTTGAATATCTTTTGTTGGGCATTTGACATGGTTTCTATTGTCAATCGGAATAGTTAAAGGTATTATTCCATTTGCAGCGTATATATTACAACGATTGCGATATGTTTGTTTTATGTAGTTGCAATTATATTCAATAATTACTTTACTTGCAGAGTATAAATGAGCATAATATTGAATTGGACCCAGGTATGAAATGGAAAAAAGTTTAGCAGGCATAAATAATTTTTTTAAATTATTAATTCACAAATTTGTTTTAATAAATATTTTATAAGTTGAAAAAAACATTTTGAGATGTTAATAATCGTTTTTAATTATTCATGTTAATGTGAGTGCGTGAAATACCCAAAACATGATTTTCGGGTAAAAAACCCCAATAGCGACTGTCGTACGAATGAGCACGATTATCGCCTAAAACCCAATAATAATTCATTTTAAAGGTATAACTTGAAGTTTTTTTGTTATTTATTAAAATTGTATTATTGATAATTTCCAAACTGTTTTCTTCGTATATTTTTATAATTCTTTCGTATAAAACAATATTTTCGATACTTAACTGAGCTGTTGTGTTTTGTTTTGGAATTACAATTGGTCCAATATTATCACTGTTCCAATAAAATACAAATGGAAATATATTAGGATCGGGAAGATTATGAGGTAATGTAAATGGTTTGAAATTACGACTAAGAACTGGGGTTTGGGATATAGTTTGTGATTCGAATTCGTAAATCTTATTGTTTTTATAATAATACTGATTAAAAGGAATACAGTTATGATATTTCAAAATCGAGTCGGGGTTTTGATGTGTTGAAACATATTTAAGTATAGCTTGAGAGATCGGCTTTACTTTTTCATTATTAACATATATAATACCATCGTTTATTTGAATAGTGTCACCCGGAAGCCCAATTAATCGCTTAATATATTGAGGTCGTCGATTTACTTTTTTATATTGTTTTTCGTTCCAAAATTGTTGGCTAACAGATTTTGAATTGTTAAATCTTCTTTTTAAGGCGTAATAACTTTGTTGTGGATTATTCATTAATAAAGTATCCCCTTCAGGGAAATTGAAAACAATTAGATCGTTGTGTTTTGGCATTGAAAGTCCTTTGGCTCTTGAATAACAGTTAATATTATTTTGTTTTAGACGAGGCCCCATTATTAATTTATTGATAAAAATCAAATCGCCGTTTCGAACCGTGTTTGCCATTGAACTTGATGGGAGACGAAAAATATCGAATACGTAATTTTTAATAAAAACTACAAACAAAGTCGATACTGAGACTATTAATATCCATTCTAAGGAGAGTTGTAAAAAACGATTCAGTGATATGTATTTAGTAATAAAGTATTTATATCGTTTTTTATAAAAAAGAAAAAGGGATATTGATATTAGTAAAATAATAATTAGCCATTGTTTTATCCATATTAATAAGGTTACTACAATAGCAATACTTATTACATATTTAATTTTAAATTTTTGCATTGTAAATTAAAACAGGGTTTACTAAAATCTAAACAATAGTTTTAGTAAACCCCTAAGTAATTATTCATTAGCTACCCATTTAAAAAAACGATTCCATCTGATATTGAAAGGAAAAGAACCCTTGTCTTCATCGAGTGATAACCAAACAAGTAAAGGTTGACCTACAATATGATCTTCGGGAACAAAACCCCAGTACCTCGAATCAGCTGATTGGTGGCGGTTATCGCCCATCATAAAATAATAATTCATTTTAAATGTATAGCTAGTTGCTTTTTTGTCATTAATTATTATTTCATTGTTAATAATATCGAGTTTATTACCTTCATAAGCGGTTATTATTCGTTCGTAAAGAACAATATTTGTGATATTCAAATTAACAGTTTCACCGGCTTTGGGAATGTAAAGCGGGCCGTAATTATCTCTGCTCCATGGGTAATCGGGGCTATAAGGATAAACAGAACAACCTGATGAATCGGGTTGTTCTTCATCCATATAAATTTCACGAATTCCTTTCACCTTTTTTATTACATTAACCATTTTCGATTGTAAGGTGAGGCGATAATGAGGGGCTCTACCTGCTACATCCTGGTCTTTTTTCGATACTTCACATTCTTTAAAAGTACTTCGTGGAATGCTTGATCCATCAGTAATGATATGATAATCGTACTGAACATTTTCAGGATCGGCAAAAATTTTATTGTTGATATAAATCTGATTATGTCGTATTTCTAATGTATCACCTGGTGTTGCTACACATCGTTTAACGTAGTTTTCTCTTTTGTCTACTGGTCGGTACATTATTTCACCATAGTTTTGAGCATTGCTTTTAATGTATTTGAGTCCAATTGACATTAAAAAATGATTGCGTTCCCATGCATTTTTAAGTGATATACCTTTAAGTAAAGAATGATCGTTTGAAACAATACTAGCACCTATTTGTCGTGAAAGAATGTATATGTCGGGATTTTGTTGTAAAAATGCAATGGTATCTCCGGTTGGAAAATTAAAAACAACAATGTCTCGTTTTTTAACTTCGCCTAAACCTTTTAATCGTTTGTAATCCCATGTTGGCCATTCGCTGTACGATTTTGTTCCAATAATAGGCATAGTATTTTGAACCAGTGGAAATGCAAGTGGTGTATTTGGCATTCGAGGTCCGTAACTTACTTTGCTTACAAACAGGTGATCGCCAATTAGCAATGATTTTTCAAGTGAAGATGTTGGTATTTTATAATTTTGAAAAAGAAATATGTTTATTATATAAACAGCAATAAGTGCAAAAATAATTGCATCGGCCCATTCAATAAAAGTATTTGGTTTTTTCCCATTTTTGGGTTTCTTCCAAAAATCCCAAGGTACTTTTTTTGTTATATAAATGTCAAAAATAACAGGAAGACCTATGAATAACCAAAAGCTTCCAACCCATAATACCCAAAGTATATATATAATTGCAACTATTGCAAACTTAATCCAACGAAATAGAGGAATATTTTTCATCTGTTTATATTTTGTTTTTTATTTGTCAGATGGAACATCCTTGTATTAATCATGCCCCTGTGTGTTGGCTGGCTAACATGGATGTTTCATGTGTATATAATTTATTTTTCAATGGTAATCTTGAATACGCCATTAATAATAATCGTGTTTGAGAAATATTTAGTTTTCGTTGATATAACTATTATAATGGCTCGTTTCGCTTATTAATAAAAATTTAATAAGTCATTCATCCCTAAAAATCCTTTATTGTTTTTTGTAAATTCAGCCGCCAAAACAGCCCCCAGAGCAAATCCTTTACGTGATTTAGCACTATGATGAATAATTATTTCATCAATATCCGATTCGTATTTAATTGTATGAATACCAGGCACCTCACCTCGTCTAATGGCTTTAATTAAAAGTTGATCGTTAGAATCTATATGGTCAAGTTTCCACGATAATTTCCCTTTGTAGTTTTGTATCAGATCTTCGGCAAGTGTAATGGCTGTTCCACTTGGAGCGTCAAGTTTTTGGGTGTGGTGTACCTCTTCCATCGAAGCATTATAGCCATCGGCTTTGTTCATTAGTTGTGCAAGTTTTTTGTTTAATGCAAAAAAAATGTTAACTCCAATGCTAAAGTTAGAAGCCCAAAAAAATGTTTGATTCTCATTTGTGCATTTATTTTTTATATCATCAATTTTATCGAGCCAACCGGTTGTGCCTGAAACAACCGGAATATTGTATTTAAAGCAATTCAAATAGTTGTTATACGAAGCACTGGGGATAGTAAATTCAATGGCAACATCTGCCGATTGAAAAGATTTACTATCAAAAGAATCAGTTGTGTTTATATCAATTCGGGAAACAATTTCATGTCCGCGATCTATGGCAATTTTCTCAATTTCTTTGCCCATTTTACCATATCCAATTAATGCAATCTTCATTTGTTAATATCTTTAATGCGTTTATTTTGGAAAATAAATTGAAAGATTTGTTTATAAAGAAGTAACAAAGATAAAAAATCGATGGAGTAATTGAAGTAAATATTAATTAAAAACCAGCTTGTTGGATTGATTACTTTTATTACGTTTTTGAAATTTTGAAAAAAAATAAAATGCTGAAATATGTTGTGATATAAAAAAGGGTGACTCTAAGTTTTGAGACACCCTTTGTATAATTTGTTGGAGATAATTAAGCTCCCATTGCTTTTTTTACAACAGCTTTGAATGTTTCCGGATGATTAACAGCTAAATCGGCTAAAACCTTACGGTTAATTTCGATGTTCTCTTTTGCTATTAATCCCATTAGTTTACTGTACGAGATCCCCTCCAGACGAGCAGCAGCATTAATACGCTGAATCCATAATGCACGGAAAAGACCTTTTTTCTTTTTACGGTCGCGGTAGGCATAAGTCTGACCTTTTTCCCATGTGTTTTTTGCTACTGTCCAAACATTTTTTCTTCTACCAAAGTATCCTCTGGTTTCTTTGAGTAATTTTCTTCGTCTTTCTCTTGACGCAACATGATTTACCGATCTAGGCATTTTTTCTAGTTTTTCGAATGTTAGCGTCCTTTTTTAATAAGGATCTTTAAGCTATATCATTCTGGTTAAACAATTAAACACTCACTAACTTTTTTCTATTTCATAGTTAACAATAGCTTTACGTTTTTCTCGTCAGCTTTGTCTACTAATCCAAAATAAGTTAGGTTTCTCTTACGCTTTGTTGTTTTCTTAGTCAAAATATGACTTTTGAATGCATGCTTGCGCTTGATTTTTCCGCTTCCGGTGATAGTGAAACGTTTCTTCGCACCGGAATTAGTTTTCATTTTAGGCATTACTATATATATTTAGTTGTTACAAACAATGTGATTACTTTTTCTTAGGAGCTACTTTAGGAGTAAGGGTTATTGTCATTCTTTTTCCTTCCAGTTTAGGAAGTTGTTCAACTTTACCCAAATCTTCAAGATCGTTCGCTAATCTTAAAAGTAATATTTCACCTTGTTCTTTAAATAGTATTGATCGTCCTTTAAAAAAAACAAATGCTTTTACTTTTGATCCTTCAGAAAGGAACTTTTCGGCATGTTTTAGTTTAAATTGGTAATCGTGATCATCAGTTTGTGGACCAAACCTTATTTCCTTAACAATTACTTTTACTGAATTAGCCTTCATCTCTTTTTGTTTTCGTTTTTGTTGATACAAAAATTTCTGAAGGTCAATGATCCTACATACCGGGGGATCAGCATTTGGTGAAATTTCAACTAAGTCAAGTTCTAATTCATCAGCCATTTTTAAGGCTTCTGAAATGGAATAAACTCCTGGATTGTCAATGTTTTCGCCAACAATCCTGACTTGAGGGACCCTGATTCTTTCGTTTATTCGAAATTTCAACTCTTCTTTCTGAGGGGGTCCGTTCTTTTTTCTAGCTGGTTTAAAAATTGTAAAATCCTCCTATGATTTATTAAACTTAATATTGTTATCTCTAAATTGATGATTTTAAAATTTCATCAACTTCTGAATTTACAAAATTAGCAAATTCTTCTATTTTCATTGAACCTTTATCACCTTCTCCTTGCTTTCGAACTGCAATGTGTTGCAACTCCATCTCTTTTTCGCCAACAATAAGAAGGTATGGGATTCGCTTTAACTCATTGTCCCTGATTTTTTTACCTATTTTTTCGTTGCGGTCATCAAGGACGGCACGAATATCGTAATTATTCAGCAATTTTAAAACTTTTTTTGCGTAATCGTTATATTTTTCGCTAATAGGTAAAATAACAGCCTGTTCGGGA
The DNA here is from genome assembly GCA_016933045.1 of Marinilabiliaceae bacterium. Taxonomy (GTDB): domain Bacteria; phylum Bacteroidota; class Bacteroidia; order Bacteroidales; family Marinilabiliaceae; genus JAFGBR01. The sequence continues at coordinate 53,875 of JAFGBR010000040.1, forward strand.
GTTAGCCATAATGGAAATTTACCGGCAGTATGTTCTATTAATACAGCAACAAAACGTTCCATACTACCAAAGGGTGCTCGGTGAATCATTACGGGACGATGTTTTTGGTTATCGCTACCCATATATTCTAAATCGAATCGTTCTGGCAAATTGTAATCGACTTGAATAGTTCCAAGCTGCCATTTTCGTCCAATGGCATCACGAACCATAAAATCGAGTTTAGGACCATAAAATGCAGCTTCGCCATATTCAATCACTGTTTCAAGTTCTTTTTCGGCACAGGCTTCAATAATTGCACTTTCGGCTTTTTCCCAGTTTTCTTCCGAACCAATATATTTTTCGTGATTTTCTTTGTCGCGTAACGAAATTTGTATTGTAAAATCTTTAAAATCGAGAGTTCTGAAAATGTATAGAACAATGTCTATAACTTTTTTGAATTCATCTTTTAATTGATCATTACGACAAAAAAGGTGTGCATCATCCTGTGTAAATCCTCTTACTCTTGTTAATCCATGTAGTTCCCCACTTTGTTCGTATCGATAAACGGTTCCAAACTCGGCTAATCTTATTGGAAGATCTTTGTATGAACGGGGTTTTGATTTGTATATTTCGCAATGGTGAGGGCAGTTCATTGGTTTAAGTAAGAACTCTTCACCTTCGGCAGGAGTGCTAATAGGTTGAAATGAATCTTGACCATATTTTGCATAGTGACCTGAAGTAACATACAGTTCTTTCTGTCCAATATGTGGAGTAATAACTTGTTGATAATCATGATCGCGTTGAACTTTTTTCAGGAAGTTTTCGAGGCGTTCGCGTAATGCAGCTCCTTTAGGCAGCCATAAAGGAAGACCTTGACCTACTTTTTGTGAAAATGTAAACAATTCCAGTTCTTTTCCAATTTTTCGATGGTCGCGTTTTTTAGCTTCTTCAAGAAGAATAAGGTATTCATCGAGCATTTTTTGTTTTGGAAAAGAAATGCCATAAATACGAGTTAATTGTTTTCTTTTCTCATCGCCTCTCCAGTATGCTCCTGCTACACTTAAAAGTTTTATTGCTTTTATTGGAGATGTATTTGGCAGGTGGGGGCCACGACATAAATCGGTGAAATTACCTTGTTTATACAGAGTAATAGTGCCATCTTCGAGGTCGTTGATCAGTTCAATTTTGTACTCGTCGTTTTTTTGAGTGAAGTATTTAAGTGCATTAGCTTTTGATACTTCTTCTCTTATAAAATCATTTTTTGTACGTGCCAGTTCAAGCATTTTCTTTTCGATTTCAGGCAGGTCGCTTTCTTTAATTACTACGTTATCGCCAGTGTCAATGTCGTAATAGAAACCATTTTCAATTGCAGGGCCAATGCCAAATTTGGTTCCCGGGTATATTGTTTCAAGCGTTTCAGCTAACAGGTGTGCCGAAGAGTGCCAAAATGCATGTTTACCTTCTTCATCATCCCATTTATGAAGCTTTATTGAAGCATCATTATTAATAGGACGAGTTACATCCCAAAGCTGATTATTAACCGTTATTGATAAAACATCGCGTGCTAATTGTGAACTTAGGCTTTGAGCTATATCAATACCAGTTATCCCTTTGGGATATTCTCTGACACTTTTATCGGGAAATGTTATTTTTATCATTTTAGATGCTACCTTATTGTATTAAAAAAGCATGCAAAGATATATATAAAGATAAAATGAGTGAAATGATTCTCTCTTTTTTTATAAATGAATTGATTAATAGTTTTTAGTTTGTGTTATGTAATTTTTTTTTGATGCCTATTTGATTAGTTTTGAATTTAAATTTTATAATTGATAAGATATGAACAGATATTTTCTGATAATGCTTATTGTGGCATATTCGGTGTTTTTTGGTGTTAATGCTCAGAAAAAAGATATTGGTTTGGATGATTTGGGATTATTTATTCCGGCTAGTATTGGTGAAGTGGTTAATTATGATGAGGAACATTTTTTGATAATCAGCGATGATAATAGGTCAATTGATAAAATTGAATATAAAAGTGGAAAAAAGATTGGTTCAATTTTGGATTTATCAGTTTTTAATGATGTTAATGTAAATGATATTGAAGGTTTTGAGCTTTCGGAAAGTAAAAACAGGATTTTATTTTACACTAATAGAACTAAAATATACAGAAGAAGTTTTACTGCCGATTATTACTTATATGATGTTGAACGAAAAAAAATTACTCCATTATCGGCTGAAGGTCAGGAACAGGCAGCAAGCTTGGCACCAAATGGAGATATGGCTGCTTATGTAAGAGGAAATAATATACATTTGGTTAAAATTAGGTTTGGAACAGAAAGTGCAATTACTGATGATGGTAAAAAAGATTTTATTATTAATGGAATACCCGATTGGAATTATGAAGAGGAGTATGCGTTGAATAAATCGTATGAATGGTCGCCCAATAGTGAAGAGATTGCCTATGTTAAATATGATGAATCTAAAGTGTCAATGTATTCATTTTCGGTTTATAAAGCTTCGTTTCCCGAGGTTGATAGTTGTGAGCTTTATCCGGGACAATATAAGTTTAAATATCCTAAAACTGGAGGTGTTAATTCAAAAGTAAGTGTTCATGTTTTTAATATCAAGAACAGAACAACTAAAACGATGAATATTGGTGAAGATGAAGATTTTTATATACCCCGAATAAAATGGAGTCCTATAGATAATGAGTTAGGTGTAGTTAAAATTAATCGGTTACAAAACCAGTTGGAGATATATTTGTTAAATACACAAAGTGGAGTTGGGCACGTTGTTTTAACTGATAGAAATGAAAGGTATATTGATGATTCTGTTTACGATAATTGGGATTTTTTAAGTGATGGAAGTGGGTTTATTTATATGTGCGAAAAGGATGGTTATAATCATTTGTATCATTATTCAATGGCCGGAAAGGAGATTAATCAAATAACTAAAGGAGATTGGGATGTAACTGAATATATTGGATATGATAGTAATAAAAAGATGGTTTATTTTGAATCGTCCGAGGAATCGCCACTTCAACGTAATATATATCAGGTTCGTATTGATGGAAAAAATAAGAAACGTTTGAATGACAAAGCTGGTGTTAATAGTGCATTTTTTAGTAATGGGTGGAACTATTTCATTTGTAATCATTCAGATATAGCTACCCCAACTAGTTTTTCAGTGCATAACAATAAAGGAGAGATTGTTGTAGAGTTGCTTGATAATGATCAAATTAACAAAAGAGTTAATGAATATAATTTTGCAAAAAAAGAATTTATACAGATTCCAAACCGTGATGGATTAAAATTAAATGCCTGGATAATTAAACCTGATAATTATGATTCGTCACATTATTATCCACTGTTGATAGTTCAATATAGCGGACCTGCTCAACAATATGTAAAAGATGAATGGAGAGTAGGATGGGAACAATACCTGGTGTCGAAAGGTTATATTGTGGTTGGAATTGACCCTCGGGGAACTGGTGCAAGAGGAGAGGAGTTTCGCAAAACTACTTATATGAATTTTGGTATTAAAGAGTCTGACGATTTAATTGATGTTGCAAAATATTTAGGAGAAAAAAGTTATGTTGATAGAAGTCGTATAGGTATTTGGGGGTGGAGTCACGGAGGATATATGAGTTTGATGTGTATGAGCAGATCTGATATTTTTAAAATTGGAATTTCAGTTGCAGCTGTTACAGATTGGAAATATTATGATACTGCATATACCGAACGATATATGAGGCGGCCATTTGAAAATGGTACAGGATACAAATTATCATCGCCCATTAATTTGGTTAAAGACTTAAAAGGCAAATTACTTTTAATACATGGAACTGCAGATGACAATGTTCATTTTCAGAATATGATGGAATATGTTGATGCACTGGTTCAAGCCGACAAGCAGTTTGACATGTTTGTTTATCCTAATCGGAATCATAATTTGCGTGGTGGTAATACATATAATCATTTGTATAAGTTAATGAGTAATTATATAATTAATAACTTGTAATAAAAAGTTATATTTGCAAGCGAAAAAGCCCAAATGGCGGAATTGGTAGACGCGCTAGTTTCAGGGACTAGTGTTCGCAAGGACGTGCAGGTTCGAGTCCTGTTTTGGGCACCTGTAAAGCCGAATTTCTTTTGAAATTCGGCTTTTATTTGTTAAAAATGATAAATAATGTCTTAAGGTGATAAAAAAGCTGCATATTAATCATGTATTATTGTATTTAATTAAAAATTTAAAATAATTATAATGCGAAATATATTTATTATTTGTTTGATGGTTTTAATTATTCCTGCTGGATTAAATGCAGGCTTTGTTTTGAAAAGTGGAAAAGATTTAAAAGTTGTTATTGGTAAAAATGAAGAGCAAGTAGTAAATACAGCTTTTGAAATGCTTAAAAACGATTATCGTGGTGTTTTTAATGCAGGCATCGATTTGGTAAATAAAAAACCAAATGTGATTATAGGAACTGTTGGTGGTTCTAGTATGGCCGAAAAGTTAACAGAGGCCGAGGCAGTTTCCAATTTGGTAAAACATGAAGAAGCGTTTTTGATAACAGTTAATGGCAAACAACTAATTATATTGGGGAGTGATAAAAGAGGTACTGCTTATGGGATTTTAGAATTATCGCGAATTATTGGGGTCTCACCATGGGTATGGTGGGCCGATTCTCCGTATGACAAAAAAAAAGAGCTAGTTTTAAAGGATGGATACAAAACTATGCAATATCCGTCAGTAGCTCGTCGTGGAATTTTTATTAATGATGAAGATTGGGGGTTAATGCCATGGAGCAATAAAAATTATGAACCTTCAGATGTTAATGGAGAGATAGGTCAAAAAACCCATGCTCGTATTTTTGAGTTACTGTTACGTTTAAGAGCTAATACTTTTTGGCCTGCAATGCATAGTTGTTCTAAAGCATTTTATGTAACTCCCGGAAATAAAGAAGTAGCCGATAAGTATGGAATTTTCGTTGGAACATCACATTGCGAACCAATGATGCGCAATACTAACGCCGAATGGAAACAGTTTGGAAATGGTAGTTATAATTATATTACAAACCGAAATAATGTTCTAAAATTTTGGAAAGATCGTGTAACAGAATTAGCCGGTTCTGATAATATTTACACACTTGGTATTAGGGGTGTGCACGATGGTCGTATGGAGGGGGCGAGAACTGCTAAAGAGCAAAAAGAAGCATTGGCAGGTGTTATTCGCGATCAGCGTGAAATGTTAGCCCGGTATGTAAATGAAAATGTTGAAGAAATATCACAGGTTTTTATTCCCTATAAAGAAGTTTTGTACGCCTATCAGGAAGGCTTAGAAGTTCCTGAAGATGTGACACTTATGTGGACAGATGATAACTATGGATATATACGTCATTTTCCCGATAGTATTGAGAGAGCCCGCAAAGGAGGTAATGGCATATATTACCATGTTTCTTATTGGGGACGTCCACATGATTATTTGTGGTTGGCAACTCATCACCCCGCTTTGGTTTATACACAGATGAAGCTTGCTTATGAAAAGGGTGCACGTGAAATGTGGATATTAAATGTTGGTGATATCAAACCCGCCGAGTATCTTACCGAATTGTTTATGGATATGGCTTGGGATATCAATTCTATATCGAATAATAAAGAAGGTTTGGATAAGCATTTGTTTCAATGGCTTAATAGAGAGTTTGGTAATGAAATGGCAATAGAACTTTTGCCGGTTTTGAATGAATATTATAGATTGGCATATATTCGTAAGCCAGAATTTATGGGAAATACACGGACAGAAGAGAAAGATCCGGCCTATAAGGAGGTTACGGATTTGCCATGGAGCGAGACTTATGTTTTAAAGCGTATTAATGAATATGAGGCTATATCTACAAAGGTAAATCAATTATCGGGGGTTGTAGATGCTGAAAAACAATCATCGTGGTTTCAGTTGGTCGAATATCCTGTTCGTGCAGCCACGGCAATGAATAAAAAGCATTTGTATGGTCAGTTAGCTCGACATGGGAAAGTAAGTTGGACTAAAAGTGATGAAGCTTATGATGAAATTGTAAATCTTACTAACCAATATAATTTGTTAAATGGGAGTAAGTGGAATTTGTTAATGAGCTATAAACCCAGAAATCTTAATGTATATAATAGGGTTAAACGTGTAACTGCCAATAAAGCTTTAGAAGATAACAAAGATCCTTTATTTTGTTTTGATGGTATGGAATACACTACTTATAATGGAACACTGCCAATAAGTCACGGGCTTGGATATAATGGTGGTGCTGTTTATCTGCCTAAAGGAAGTAAATTAGTTTATGAGTTTGAATTTGCCGGTAATGATTCCTTAACAGTTGAGCTATTGCTTGCTCCCTTTCATCCCGTTGAAGGAACACAGCTGCGTTATGCAGTTACCCTTAATGATGATTTAAAACATGTGATTGATTATAGTACAAAAGGACGAAGTGAAGAGTGGAAAGAGAATGTATTGTGGAATAGGGCTGTAAGAAAAAGCAAACATGATGTTTCAGCAGGAAAACAAACATTAATTATTGAAGCGTTAGATGAGGGTGTTGTTTTAGATCAGGTAAAGATATGGGATGATATTGATTAAATTTTATATATGATTAATATATGGGTATTATAACACTTTTTTTATTACTATTTATTTTATAGTATAATCATAGTTTTAGTATAATTTTTTTGATAAAATGTAGAGTCTTATCTATACTTGTTATTCATTTTATTCAAATTGGCAGTTGAGTTAATTTTATTCTCCAGATTTCTGACATTTTTTAACACAATATTTATTTTGATTTATTTCAGGTTTTAAATTCTGTTTATTTAATAATGGAAGTGTTAATCTGTTAAAACGCATTTATATTTATAGCAATCTCTTTTCAATACAACTAACAGCTTCAATTTTGGTTGTGTTTCATTGTTTTGGCAAAAATTGATAAAAACCAGTCAGGTTTTGATAAATAGTATTGACTTCATTTTAATCAAATTGCAACTGTTTTAGTGTAGTTGAGCTTAATTGTTATTATTGTTTGTGAAGCTACATATCATATTTTGACATTTTAAATTCTACATATATTAAGTTTTTATTATCGTGTGTTTAATATGACTTAATTAATAATAATGCTGTAAAAACTCGATGTTATACACCTTGGGTTATGTACGGCATCGTGTGAAATTATATGTAAATTAGGATTATTAAACTTAATACATTGCAAGTTAAACAGTTAAATTTTTTATTTATGAACAAAAACTATGCTAAATGTGGTTTCTTTATGCGGAATCATATCTTTAAGCTTTTTAGGCTTAGACGTTATCAATGCAGCATTTTATTGTTTTTTGCACTATTATGCTCGTTTAGTGGTTATTCTCAACAAAGTTCCGGAACTGTTACCGGGCACATTAATGATGATATAGGGGAACCTATACCGGGAGTTTCTGTGTCTGTTAAAGGCAGCACAACCGGTACTATTACCGATGTGGATGGAAATTATACCATATCGAATATTAAACCAACCGATGTATTATTTTTCTCGTTTGTGGGAATGGAGTCGCAGGAAATTTTGGTTGGTAATAAAACAAAGATTGATGTAATGCTAACCAGCGAGGTTATTGGTCTAAACGAAGTAGTTGCCATTGGTTATGGTACTATGAAAAAAAGAGACCTTACCGGTGCGGTGGCTTCTGTCGATAGAGAGCGTTTGTCTGATATTCCTTCTACGAATCTAACTTCATCATTGCAAGGTTCTGTTGCCGGTGTGAGTATCAGTACCCCTTATGGTACCCCGGGTGAGGGTTCTTCAATTTTAATCAGGGGTCTTAATTCAATGAAAGCTTCTAATAATCCATTAGTTGTTATCGATGGTATTCCGGGTGGATCTATTGACGATATTGACCCAAACGATATTGAATCGATCGATGTTTTAAAAGATGCAGCATCTACATCTATTTATGGTTCGAGGGGTACTAATGGGGTAATTTTAATTACTACTAAAAGTGGTGAAAAGGGAGATGTTAAATTTGCCTATTCGGGTTATTATGGTGTTTCTACTCCTGCAAATAAGGTCGATTTGTTAAGTGTTGACCAGTACATCGATAAGCGATACGAGATGTACAGAATATCAAACGGTTTATCTTTGAATGAAGTTAATGAGTTAACAGTCGATCAGGTATTAGGTGTTGGTAATGAGTTGGATATGTATAATATGGATAAGTCGTATAACTGGCAGGAAGAATTATTTCAACCGGCTCCTATTACCGGTCATAACTTATCGGTAAGCGGTGGAAATGAAAAAACTCAGTATTATTTATCGCTCAATATTCTCGATCAAACCGGGTTGATTAAAAATTCAGGGTTTGGACGACAATCGGCACGAGCCAATATTTCGAGCGATGTTAAAGAATGGTTTCGTATTGGCACTAACCTTTTTGTAACCCGAAGCGAACAGGATAAAATCAGAGATGGTATCTTTTCTTCAGCTTTTCAAATTAGTCCACTGGGTAAAATGTATAATGATGAAGAAACAAAAGAACAATATACATTGTATCCAATGGATCCTGATACATATATCGCTAACCCGTTTACCGAGCTCGAAATTAAAAATCAAATCGTTAAAACAAGGTTGATGAACAGTTCTTTTATTGAGATTAGTTTTTTGAATGATTTTAAATACAAAGTTACAGCAAATACCATCTTAAATTTTGACGATAATAAAAAGTTCACTCCTTTTTATACAAAGCAGGTTGAGGCGTTTGATAAATATGAGAGTGCAAGCATTGATCGTAATCATTCAATATTCCTTAATATGGAGCATTTGCTGTCGTTTAATAAAAAAATAGGGGCACACAATGTTGGTGCAACACTTGTTTTTGCAACAGAAGATTATAAAAAAGAAGGACTTTATGCGTATTCAAAAAATTTTGGTACTGATTATTATGGATGGACTTCATTAGATCTTGGTGATGTAACTACTTTTGATATGAGTAGCTCGGAGGAAAAAACATTTCTAGAGTCGTTCATTGGACGGGCTAATTATTCATTTAAGGGAAAATACTTAGCTCAGTTTACTGTTAGGCGCGATAGGTCTTCAAAATTTGTTGATGGCAAACGTGATGCAATATTTCCCGGAGGATCATTGGGATGGCGAATTAGCGATGAACCGTTTGTGAACCATTATAAGTTTATCGACAATCTGAAATTACGTGTGTCGTATGCACAAACAGGTAACGAAGGAATCGGATACCGATCTGTTTATAATACAGGAAAAATAGTTTATTATACTACCGGTCAGGATGAATCAGGAACCATTATTAGTGGCCTTGTTCAATCAAGTCTGGCTAATAAAGATCTGGAGTGGGAAAAATCAGAACAATCAAACATTGGACTTGATTTCTCACTTTTCAAAGGCAAGATGTCGGGTGTTATTGAAGCTTATAATACTAAAACAACCGATTTGCTTCTAAGTAGGGATATTTCTTCTATGACTGGTTTTACATCTATGCTAACTAATGTAGGTAGCATTAATAATAAAGGTATTGAAATTGCCTTGAACTCAAATGTAATGAACACTCCCGATTTTAATTGGACAATCTCTACAACCTTTACCACAAATAAAAATGAAATAGTTGATTTGTATGGCGATGGAAAAGATGATTATTCCAACAATTGGTTTATTGGTGAACCTGTTGGTGCTATTTACGATTATGTGTTCGATGGCGTGTTACAGCCTGGTGAAACAGCTCCAGAATATATGGATAACCTTGTTGGTATTGTTGGTGACGGAAAAAACATTGTTCCTGGCGAAGTGAAAGTTAAAGATGTTGGAGGCTGGGAAACACTTGAAGATGGCTCAACCGTAAGAACCACCACTCCTGATGGTAAAATTGATGATGCCGATAAAAAGATTATTGGCCAAAAGCAACCTAAATGGATTGGTAGTTTAAGCATGCAATTCAATTATAAAAACTTCGATTTTTCTTTTGTAATCAATCATGTTCAAGGTACTTTACGAAGAGTTCCTGGTTTACTTGGGGATAGAACCCACTATCTTGATTTACCTTATTATACTGATGAAAACCCAAGTGGGCAATATGGTCGTCCTATTTGGTCATCAACAATTGACGGGCTGAAAAGAAATGGTAATCAGTTTGGATACCTGTCGTATTATCAGGATGGCACTTATACCCGTTTGCAAAATGTTACACTGGGGTACTCGGTTCCAAAACCCATACTAAGTAAAATTGGAATTGATCAGGTGCGGTTTTATGTCACAGGTCAAAACCTCATAACCTTTACCGATTACATCGGATACGACCCTTCATTGAATTATACTGATAACCAAACTAATGCTGAAATTGACAGATTGGCAGGTTACCCGACTACCCGAAACTGGATTTTTGGAGTGAAAGTTAATTTTTAATTACAAGGTATGATTCGTTTAAGGCTTATTCAAATGGTCTTATTCCTGAATTTATTAAGCATTAAACAATGATATTATTAATAATATAAGTATGAAGAAACTAGTATTAATTACATTAATAAGCATCCTATTTTTTAGTTGCGATGACAAACTTGAAGTTGAAATTACAGACTTTGTAAACACCGATGGTTTGTTCGAAAATGATCCTAAAACATTGGCCGATGCCGCCAATGCATTGTATGCCGAATGGTACGACAGAGGTCGTAATATTGAGTATTATGCCTGTTTTGAACATTTAGGAACTGATTTGGCCTCTGTTAACCTTTATAATATCGATCATGTTGACAGATATGATATTTTTAATTCATACGATGCAAGTTTAAACCCTTCGTTTTATTCGCTCGAACGTTTGTATAATTTTGAATATCGCATCATTAATGAAGCTTTGAGGATTATTCATTTTGGGGAAACCAGCGAAGCTGTTAAGGACGATGCAGAGGTAAAAAGAGCTGTGGCCGAAGCTAAATTCTTTTATTCGTTTGCGTATTACGAATTGTTTATGACATTTGGTAATGTTCCTTTGATAAAAAGTCCTATCAATGGACCAAAAGACGATTTTGAGCGTACACCTGTGGAGGAGATTATTCCATATCTCGAAATTAAATTGCTCGAAGCCATTGTTAATTTGGATGAGAATAGCACAACCGCAAGGGTTAGTGCAAATGCTTGCCGTATGTTACTGGCAAAAATTTATATGGCTGCTGGCGGAGATGTATATCAGGAGTCTCGCGAAATTGCTGGTGCAGGTTCGGTGTATTGGCAAAAAGCTGAGAAAATGGCCGAAGACGTAATTGCGTCCGGAGTTTTTTCCTTAGTCAAAGAAAAAAGAGGCCCTTTTGCAATGGATGCAGATACTGTAAAGGGTGGGTTGGATTGGTCGGTAGCTGCTTATGAAAAAATGCGCGATGGGATGCAGCAAAAATATATGGTTCGTCACCCCAATTATTTTTCATCGCTTTTCCAAAACAGGTTCGAAGGTCCTGAGGATGGTAATACCGAAACCATTTTCCGAATTGCTTTTCAGGGTAGTAAAGATGATTATGGTCGTAATTATATGCGTTGTGTTTGGGTTCCTTATTCACAACGTGCAAACGGTTTGGTGCGTGATTTTTACCAGGGTGGTCGTTCGTGGGGGCGTGCAAAGCCAACTGATTATATGAGTTACGATATTTGGGATTATGAAGATAATGTGCGCAAACAAAATTACGATGCCCGTAAATATGGATCTTTGTTTTATGAGTATTATTTTAATGATGAAAAAGCTTTGGCAAACCATTACCTTTATATTCGTAGGTTTTCAAACCCAAATGTGGCAGTTGATACTTTATTTGGATGGAAAGCAGTTGATGCAACAGTGGGTGTAATTTCTAAACAAGGTAAGTCGGGCTCAATTATCAAAAATTATCAAATAAACTGGGGTAATGATGGAGATAAATATTTTACAGCCGATATGTTGGTTGTAGAGGACGATTCTGTTTTTGTTCAGCCCATTATTACTGATTACCCGGGTAAGCAATTGTCGGCCAAATGGAACAAAGCCTATACCGATATGTGGTTTTCTAAAAGGGTTTATTATAAAGGCGATACCATTTGGGGTCCACGTCCAGGCGATGAGTATTTCCCACGTCAGTTAACTGATTGGCAAAGTGTATATGTGGGCTGTCGTAAACATTCATATTGGGTACGTAATTCGTCTTCTACTGCAGCCTCGCAAGCTGAGGTTAAGAGTTTTGTTAATGTAACCGGTGGTCCAGGCGATTTGATTATTTTCCGTTTCGCCGAGGCTTACCTGATTGCTGGTGAGGCCGAATTCCATCAGAATAAATTGCAGGAAGCCGCTGACCATTTTAATGAGGTGAGGAAAAGAGCATTCAACAACGGAAATGTTCCAGTAAAATGGAGAGTTGAACCAGGCGAATTATCTATCGACTGGATATTGGACGAAAGAGGAAGGGAGCTCTTTGTTGAAGAATATCGTTGGTTCGAAATTAAACGTTTAAACAAATGGGATCGGGTAATTGAGAACAATACCTTTGCAGCTTCTAATTTTGTGTATAAAAAGCACAGGTTGCGTCCTATTCCTATTCGTGTAATTGACAGCAATAAAGGAAATCCGGCTGGTATGTATCAGAATTCTGAATATTAGTGTTTTAAGGCGGTTATTTGGCAAAGGCCAATAACCGCTTTTTTTCTGTGAAAAATTGCAATATTTCTTTTATTAAATTATACTTTGTATATTAACATGCAAATCTTTTAACATCAGTATATAAGATAATTATCAATAAAATGAAACGAAGTATAAAAATGAATAGCCCGGAATGGATAAAGTATATTGGAGTTTTATTAATTATTATTTTTGCTTCATGTTCTCAAAAACCGACGCAAATTATCAATAATCCAATTATTGATGGTTATTATGCCGACCCTTCAGTTGTGCAGCATAACGATACCTTTTTTATTTATGCAACGATTGACCCATGGGGAGGCGAAGAGTTAGGCGTTTTTACAACTACCGACTTTATTCATTTCAACCAGCAACAGATAAACTGGCCAACCAAGAAGCAATGTACCAGCCCAACCTCACGAAGTGCAAAAGTTTGGGCTCCATCGGTGGTTAAGGCTCCTGATAAACTATTTTATATGTATGTGTCGGTTGGAAGTGAGGTGTGGGCAGGTGTTGCTGAGCATCCTCTTGGGCCATGGAAAAATGCTAAAGACGATGCATCGCCATTGATTAAAGGCGACTTTATTCCGGGGTTTCATATGATTGATGCCGAGTGCTTTGTAGATGACGATAATCGGGCTTATTTGTATTGGGGCTCGGGTTGGGACTGGGTTAATGGAAAGTGTTTTGTGGTTGAACTGAATAAGGATATGATCACATTTAAAACGGATCCTTTAGATGTTACACCCGATAATTATTTCGAGGCTCCATTTATGATAAAACGAAATGATGTTTATTACCTGATGTACTCCAACGGGAAAGCTATTGATGCTACTTATAATGTTCGGTATGCAACATCCGATTCTCCTATGGGGCCGTTTAGCGAAGCAAGTAACAGTCCGGTGTTAAAAACATCATCCGATAGTACAATTTATGGCCCCGGGCATCATGCAGTTTTTAAATATAATCATCAGGATTATATTTTGTATCATCGTATTTATCCTCAAAAAGAGCGTTATGTACTTCGTCAGTTATGTATCGATAGTCTTAATTTTGATGAAAATGGATTCATTAAAAAAATTAATCCGAAGGGAGTAGGAAAGTTTACAGAATAATTAAATACAAGCCATGCTTTATGTTATATTATTATTAAACAATAATATATAATGCGGCTGCGATGAAAGGTTAAATACAATAACAAACTGATTTGTGTAAGCATAATGAAAAAATAAGCATTCGTCTGGGCATATATGGCGGATGCTTATTGTATGTTAAAGGGTTTGTTTTTAATCAATCTATGTATAAATATAAAATGGCCTGTTTGATATATTTAAATATTTACCTATATTTATTTAAATCGTAAAACCGATTTTGTTTTTATGATATATTTTTTCTGATTAACTGTTTGATTGAGTAGGGCGTAGTGATTTTAGGAATAATTTTCAGAGTTTCGAAATCATCAATTTTTAATTATGAAGCAAGTTATTCTCCCCATTGTTTTCTCTACCATATTTATTATTTTGGTGATACATCTTTTCTATCATCCTGAAATACCCAATCTTGGAGAAATGCAGTTAAAGCAAAAGTATGCAGTAAAGCATACTTCTTCTGTTGATCATTCGAAATTTGAACAGCTTAAAAATGATTTTGAAACACCACAGGAAGTAACTGAAGCTTGTATTTCGTGTCATAACCAGCGTCATACCGAGGTGATGGCATCTAATCACTGGAACTGGGAACGTTTGTCGTATGTTGAGGGGCGTGGAATTGAAAGAGTTGGAAAACAGAATGTTATTAATAATTATTGCATTGGAGCTAACACCAACGAGCAATCATGTGCTAAATGTCATATCGGTTTTGGTATGAACAGTAATCAGTTTGATTTTAACAATTATCGAAATGTCGATTGTATGGTATGTCACGATAATAGCGAAGAGTATATTAAAGGTGCTTCGGCAGCGGGATATCCTGATAGATCAGTTAATTTGCAAAAAGTTGCTCAGAGTGTTGGTCGACCAGGGAACTTTAATTGTGGAGCCTGTCATTTTTATAGTGGTGGTGGTAATAATGTTAAACATGGAGATCTTGAAGATGCATTAATGTCATGCAACAGAGATGTAGATGTTCACATGGCTGCAAATGGAATGAACATGATATGTGTTGATTGTCATACTGCCGATAAACATCAAATAAAGGGAAAGCTTTATTCGGTATCTTCATCACATGAAAACCGACTCACCTGTGATGAGTGTCATACTTCAACACCGCATTTTAATCGTATTTTGGATGTGCATACAGCCAGTGTGGCTTGTCAAACTTGTCATATACCTACCTATGCAAAGGTTAATGCAACAAAAATGTCGTGGCACTGGTCCGACGCAGGTCGGCTTAAAGAAGGTAAGCCATTTCATGAGGTAGATTCGTCAGGCAATGAAACATATCTGTCTATAAAAGGATCATTCCGTTGGGAGAAGAATGTTGAACCTGAATATTTTTGGTTTAATGGGCATGCAACACATTATATTCTTGGAGATACAGTAAATGGTATTCCGGTTAAAGTTAATGAATTGTTAGGCTCGGCCGATGATGGGGAATCGAAAATATATCCTGTTAAAGTTCATCGTGGTGATCAAATATATGACCCTAATACAAATATGCTAATACAACCTAAACTATGGGCTCCAAACAGAGGTGATAGTGCTTATTGGAAAGATTTTAACTGGCATGATGCAGCAATGGCCGGAATGAAAGGTGTTGGTTTGCCATATAGTGGGGAGTATGATTTTATTGAAACACTTATGTTTTGGCCGGTCAACCATATGGTTGCAACCAAAGATAAGGCTTTGTCTTGCGATGAATGTCATGTAAGAGAAAATGGCCGATTAGCTTCGTTGCCGGGTTTTTATTTGCCGGGTAGGGATAGTAATAAAGGGTTGAGTTTTTTTGGTCAATTATTATTGATTGGAGCTTTAGCTGCTGTTTTTTTACATGCTTCTGTTCGTTTTGTAGTTGCTATTAAGAAAAAAGAAATTGTGTCTGAAGATATAACTAAAAATCATTAATTGTTTTGATATGCAAAGGGTTTATGTTTATAAAAAGTTCGAACGTTTTTGGCATTGGTCGCAGGCATTGCTTATTTTTTTTCTGGCATTAACCGGATTTGAAGTTAATGATTCTATTCATTTGTTTGGTTTCGAAAAGGCTGTTCTTTATCATCGTGTGGCCTCTTGGTTACTATTGGGGTTGATTGTATTTTCTGTTTTTTGGCATGTAACTACCGGTGAATGGCGTCAGTATATACCAACATTCTCAAAATTGTCGGCTCAAATAAAGTATTACACCTATGGAATGTTTAAAGGAGAGCCACATCCAACACATAAAACAGCGCGGAAAAAGCTGAATCCTTTGCAAGCTGTTACATATCTTGGTTTTAAACTTGTTATGGCTCCATTAATTATTGTTACCGGATTGTTATATATGTTTCATCGTTCCATTGATGCAAATAACATGGTTATTGTTAGCGATATTCCTTTGGAATTAGTTGCTTATTTACATACACTTGGAGCGTATTTAATTTTGTTGTTTGCTATAATACATATATATATGACAACAACCGGAATAACTCCATTATCAAACTTGAAAGCTATGCTTACAGGATATGAAGACTTGGAAGAAACGAGTGATGATAATAGTAATGATACAACAAATAATACGATAATTTAGTAAATCATTTATAATTGATGTTAATTATTAGTTTATTATAACTGGTATGCTGAATATTGAATGTATTAATAAAATTATTAATAAACTGATGAAGGTAAAATGAAGAAAAAAACTGAATATATGAATCCTTATCTGGCGGGGGTTTTGTTGGGTTTTGTTTTATTAGTTACAATATACATAACTGGTAGGGGCTTGGGTGCCAGTGGAGCAATGAAAAGCGTTGCTGTTACCGTAGTTAAATCCGTTGCTACTGAACATTATAATGATTCAGCTTTTTACCAGGACTATGCAAATGAACATCCAGATGGAACAATGAAATCGTGGCTTGTTTTCGAAGTGTTAGGTGTTATAATTGGAGCCTTTATTTCTGGTGTCCTTTCCGATCGGATAGGTCTTAAACTAGAAAAGGGTCCCGGCGTTAGGAGTATTACACGTATTGGAACGGCCATTCTGGGTGGAGCATTATTTGGTTTTGGAAGCCAGCTTGGAAGAGGTTGTACTAGTGGTTCAGCACTAAGTGGTATGGCAGTTATGTCGCTGGGTGGTATTGTTACAATGTTTGCAATTTTTGGTGCTGCTTATGCTTTGGCATGGTTTTTTAAACGATTGTGGTTAAAATAATATTGAGTTTAATTTCAATAGTTCGTTAAATAATGACATAAAATATTGATTTACAGCAAAATAAGAGTTGAAAATATTTGTTTAAAACCCTGATAATC
>JAFGBR010000041.1 GCA_016933045.1 Marinilabiliaceae bacterium
CTGTATTTACAAATCCCAAAAATGCCCCAACGTACGACCATGTTGACCCTTTGATGGTCTGTTTTTGAATTATGCCCATTAAGTATAAAAGTTGATTTAGACAAAAGCACAAAGTTGTAAAAAAATGTCTAACATTATTATATAAATACTTATTTTGGCCAAAAATTAATAATATTCGATATTTAGATCATTTTTTAAACTAACAAGCCGGGAACCATTTTTATTTTCATCGTCTTATGATTAACGATTGTATAAATGATGACAAGTTTATAAAACTCCTTAAGAAAGGTGATGTAAACTCATACCATCAACTATACAACATAATTGCTCCATGTATGCGTGCAGTATGTTTACGATATGTAAAAAACAAAGAGGATGCAGAAGATGTATTTCAAGAAGCTTTTATAAAAGTCTTCAATAAAATTCAGACACTTAATAATAATTCATTGTTTTTAGGGTGGATGAAAAAAATTTTCGTTAATACAGCACTAGATTTTTGCAAGAATAAAAAAACCTACACCAACGAGAACATTGAAAATATTACTGAAAGAAAATACATTGATAACTTCAATGATGATGATGAGATAGTAATAAAAAAGGGCGAAATAAATTATAAATTAATTCGACAAGCTGATTTTTCGGAAAACGAACTACTTGTTGTGTTGAATAATATTCCTGAACATTTTAGAAATGTGTTTCAACTTTATGCTATTGATGGCTTTAAACATCGCGAAATAGCAGAAATGCTTTCAATCAACGAAAAAACCTCAAAAACTAGATTATTACGCGCAAGAGCAATAATAAAAAAAGAGTTACAAGTAATAGCTGAAGCAAAACTTAAAAATGGATAAAATAGATAAATATATTGATGAATTGTTTCGCGATAAATTATCTGAACCTGAGCTTACCGATAGTTTCTCTGACAAAGAATGGAATAAACTGGAAAAAGATATTAAAACAAAAAACTTCTTTCGCTTTAGACCCGGTTCCTTTAATTTTTACTATTTAACCTTTGCTATTAGCGCAATCATTTTTTTTGGTACTTTCTATATGTTAAATAAGCCCGCAAATGAAACACCAAAAGAAAAAAATAATAACATCAGTATTGAAACAAACAATAATCAATCAAATAAAAATGATACACTTAAAGATGAGAATCAAAAAACTGACAGTATATATATTTTAAAAATTGATTCAGTTTTAACAGATTCAATAAAAGATATAATTAAAACAACCTGCCAAATTACAGTTAAAAATGATTCTTGTGAAATTGAGAAAGAGCCAAAAGATACGAACATTGAAAAAATTATTACTAATATTCAACAAATTAAGCCGTTGCAAGAAAGAGTGAAATATCAACCAGCTAAAAGTATATCAGACACGATCTATCAAGTTGATACAATAAGGATTACAAAGAAACGGCTTAAGTTTAAACGAAAATAAAATATCAGAGAAAGAATTCTTATGGCTTATATTCGTTGCCCTTTATTTTTGAGTGTTTTACTGTTTTACTGTTTGATTTCGGTCGCCCAAGAAAACAACAAAACAACAATAATTAATAAAAAAGTCGAGATTATTGAATATGAATACGATTATATATATTTAGAGCATCAAACATCAGCTGTTTTAGGGATATTTAACTCACATTTTCACAAAAAAGGGACGACATCAGAACTACAACTTTTCTTTGATAGAGGAAGAAACGCATTGCCTGGTTTTATTTTTGGTATTGAACAAAGCATGAAAATCAATAATTGGGAATTTTCAACAGGTATCAAATATCAACAATACAACGAAAAATTCTGTTTTTTCGAATACAACATAGAAAATATTGAAATTCAAGAAATAACAGGCAAAACAAGGCCTATAGAAAAGGTAATGGGCTATCCAACTTTTAATTCAACCATAAATAACTTGGGCTATTTAGTTAGTCCTATAATATTGCGGTACAGACCTGACATTCTTAAACAAGCAATTAGTATATCAATACAAGGAGAAATGAAGTATTTACTTCGATCGAATTATTATGGAAAATTTGCAATAAATCAACCACTTATCAAAGTTGAAGGCTTCAACCCATATTTATTTGCGTTGAACCTGTCTTTTGCTTATAAATTTGATTTTAAAAATAACTTATCGATAACTATTGAACCACTATATTCACTAAATATAAACAACCAAATAAATACTGCCTATTTAGCTTATAAATCGAATTATAGCTGTATTAACATATACTTTTCTTTGAAATATTAAAAAATCTTTCAAAATAAATGGGAACCTTTTGTAGATTTTGAGTCTTTACAATAAATCTTAAACATAACACAATGCTAAAAAACCGGTTAGGCAATATTTTGTTTCTTGTATTACTTTGCTTTGGATGTCAATATAACGCTACCATAACCGAAGACCAAATTACTGTTGATGATCAAATATTTACTTTATCGACGAACACTTATGAAGGCACGACTATTGGAAAGGTTGAGCTGAAATCTGCAATTCCAGTAAATTTTTTCTTAGTAAAAAATGCTAATAGTTTTGCATTTGCTATTGACAGCATAACTGGCGAATTGTTCTTTAATGATGCTGAAATATTGAACAAAGTAAGTCAAGACAGGATTGAACTGATATTGCTAACCTCTTGCAAGGGAAATTATATCGAATATGGAGTTCAATCAAATATTTATATCGATGTGTTTAGGGAACCAAAAATTGAATGCTGGGACTCTAGGGAAAATCATTCGGAGGTAAGTGTAGCTCTTGTAAACAGCTTTATGCCTTCAGTTAATTATGAAAATCCAGAATGTATTAAAGCTACAGCATGGACATACAATCTTCAGAACTTAGTAACCAGAACATTTTTCAAATTTGATCTACAATCAGTTCCACAAGACATAAATATCATTGATGCAAAACTTTATTTGTATAGCCCATCAGAAAACAATATCAATAATTCTCATTCGACATTAAGCGGGCCTAATAGCTTTTATATTCGCCGCATTACGAGCGATTGGCAATCAACAGATATTACATGGAACAATCAACCTGAATATACAATAGAAGGAGAATCACTTAATCCCTCAAGCACTGATGACAAACAAAATTACGAAATAGATATAACTTATATAATCAAGGACATTGTTGAAAAAAAAATTGTAAACTATGGTTTTTTAATAATGCTCAAGCAAGAATCATTTTATCGTCAAATTTGTTTTGCATCAAACTCTTACCATAACCAATTATTACGACCAATACTAAGAATAAGGTATCAACTACAAAACATTTAACAATATGAAAAAAATTGCAATATCATTATTACTAGTAATCATAAGTATTTTTACACATGCCCAAACACAAGCAGATATTTCAAATGTGCGCAAAATATCGGCAACTCAAGGGGGTTTTATGGGAAAGCTAGATGGTGATGGCTTTGGATATGCTGAGGTAATAGGTGATGTTGATGGAGATGGAGTTGAAGATCTAGCATTAGGTGAACCATGGGATGATGAAGGATACGAAAATGCTGGAGCAGTCTGGATCTTATTTATGAACAATAATCGAACTGTTAAAGCATATGAAAAAATTAGTGCTTTATCTGAAGGTTTTTCAGGCTTGCTAAGTAAGGATGATAATTTTGGCTATGACATCTCTGCTATTAACGATTTTAATAATGATGGCGTACCTGATATTGCTGTTGGAGCTTGGAGTGATGATGATCTGGGTATGAATTCCGGAGCTGTATGGTTAATATTTTTGAACAATAATGGGTCAGTAAAATCATATCAAAAGATTTCAGCAACTCAAGGGGGATTAGTTGGACTGACATCACAAAGGCAATTTGGATTTGGAGTAACTTCCTTGGGTGATCTTGATGGTGATGGAGTAACAGATATTGCAGTAGGTTCACCTACATACGATAACGATGGTGGATTATATCGGGGTTGTGTATGGATTTTATTCTTAAACAGTGATGGAACTGTGAAATCACAACAAAAAATCAATGATTATCAAGGTGGTTTTAATGAAATCCTAGATGATCATGACAGATTTGGACTATCACTTGAATGCATTGGAGATATTAATAATGATGGCATTGTTGATTTAGCAGTTCACTCTGGTCAGGATGATGATGGTGCTAGAAATGCAGGGGCATTTTACATTCTTTTTTTAACACCTAATGGACTTGTTAATGGATATCAAAAAATTAGTGCCAAATCTGGCAACTTTAACGGTGAAGTGTCTGAAGAAGTTAGGTTTGGGCATAAAATTATTAATCTTGGGGACATAAACGGTGATGGTATAAACGATTTATTAACAAGTTCATACTTATCTGATGATGGGGGAACTGATAAAGGAAAGGCTTGGATTTTATATCTAGATAATGATGGATCTGTAAAATATTATCAAGAAATAAACTCACTAAATGAAAACCTCTCTGACAAAATAAATGAAATGGACTATTTTGGTTGCTCATTAGGAGTTTTTAATGGATTCAATGCTAATGGTAAAAAAGAATTAGTAATTGGTTCAAGAAATGACGACGATGGAACTACAAATGCCGGAGCTTTTTATATTATCGATCTGGAAGTCAAACACAAACCAGTAGCTCAAGCAGGTAAGGATCTAAATATTTGTAATAAATCGCAGTTTACATTGGATGCCTCAGCTTCGTCGGTACTCGATAACGATCCTTTAAGTTTTAACTGGGAATGTACCGATTTAAATTTTAGCAGCAATGAAGCCTTGATAAATATTGATGCTCCTGATGTTCAGCAAACAACCACATATAATTTTATATTAACAGTTAGTTGCCAAGATATTGCTTCTGATAATGACACAATTGCCATCACAGTATATCCTGATCAAAGTAAACCAACGATTAGTGTTTCTCAAAATATTCTTACGAGCACCAAAGCTGCTTATTACCAATGGTATTTGAACGATGAAATTATCGAAGATGCACTTGGTCAAACTTTTATACCAGAGATAAGCGGCAACTATCATGTTGTAGTAAGCAATGAAATGGCTTGCAATTTTGAAGAATCAAATGTAATTGCAATAAACCTAACTCCAGTTGCTGTAATTTCGGGAACTACGAATATCTGTTCAGGAACTTCTTTCAAGCTTAACGGAAGATCATCATATATCCCAAATGCCAATAATTATAGCCTAGAATATAATTGGAGCAGCAATGATATTATTATTGAAAATACTGAATTGGAGGAGATTACTATTATTGCACCTGACTCAAACGAAACATACAAAATTCAGGTAAAACTACAGGTAACAAATAATCAATTTGTATCAAACATCGATTCAATCGAGATAAACATTCATCCTTCTCCATCAAAGCCTGAAATATTTGAATCGGGTGATACACTTTATACAAATCTTGCATCAACTTATGAATGGCACTTTGATGGTGCTATAATCTCATCAGAAAACAAAGAATACTGTATTCCAACAAACAATGGTTTATATACCGTTTTTTCACAAAACGAATATGGCTGTATTTCTGAGGAATCGGATTCATATCTTATAGAAAAAGTACCCATTGCAATAATTAATGGTTATTCAACCGTTTGTTCGGGAAGCACAATTGTCTTAAATGCAAATTCATCATACATATCAAATCAAACTAATGTTGATTTTACTTATGAATGGAGCAGTAATTCAATAACAATAAATAATAATACAAGTGAAATAATGCTGGTGGCTCCAAAAGTTAACTCAAATACTCAAATAGACTTTTACCTTCAGGTTAAACATAAAAACACTACATCGCAACGAGACACCTTTGTGGTAAATATCATTCAATCACCGAATACTCCAATTATTGCTCAATTTGCCGATACTCTATTATCAACTATTGACGATAGTTATCAATGGTATTTAAATGGGGTAGAAATAAACGGTGCAACTGACTCAACTTTTGTTATTGAACACACAGGCATTTATCAAGTTAAAACAATTAACAAATGGGGCTGTGTTTCAGACATTTCAGTACCTGAATCTTTTATCTATACAAATATAAATTCAAATATAAATTCATTCAAAGTTTACCCAAATCCAACGAGCGACATAATTAATGTAGTTGGCCTTAACCCTTCTAATGAAAACACAATAATTATTTATGATGAAACAGGGCGTATATGTAAACAATCTGTTTTAAATAATGGCAATACTTTAATTGACTTAAAAAATCTTAACCCTGGCTACTATTTTATTGAGCTGCAAAAAGAAAAGAAAACCATTAAAGTAATAAAGAAATAAATCTCTCATTTCAAACATACTTTCCTTTATTAACAGTAATATATACCTCTTCCTTTGGGCAGAGGTATATTTACTTCATCAAAACCTTTACCTCATCAACAATATCCAATGCAGTACTAAGGCTTTCCATATTTGTGTACAACCGGCCATCTTTGCCCGAGTAGTGCGAATGACCTTTAAGTTCAAAAATGTATTCATTGAGTAAGTTGTCAGCATCTATTTGAGTAGAATATACCAAAGCCGGTTGTGCCGAGTACGAATAATCAAACTCATCGGGGTAGCGCACTTTTGTCCACACCTCGTTGTAATCGAAAGGTTGATTTATTTCCATCATAATCACAAACTGGTTGGGCAATTTTTCAACGCTCACCGTTTTTAAAATAAAGTTGCCTTTTGGAGTTGCCCCTGTTATGGCATCGGGCACCGGCCTGTCGGGTGTTGGCAACAGAGGAGAACCATCGTTACGCTTATGCAGCCAATTGGGTAAAGTTGATGGTCTTTTGGCAACACCCGGCCTCGAAAGTGGTCTGCCTTCGGCAAGCCTTGCATGTTTGTATATACCTGTAGCTAAATACTGAGTTACATACAATGTTTCAATGTAATTACCTTCCATATCTTCAATCCAAAAGGCAAAAGTAGGATCCTTAAAACTTTTTCCTTTTTTGAACTGTATCTCTAACTGTTGCCCCAAGGCATCGGCATTGGTTTCAAAAACCATTACATTTCTTGACTTTTGACCGTACATGTTTAAAACAATAAACATAACAATCACCCCTAAACTTACTAAACGTTTCATACCCTTGATTTTTTTTGTTTTAAATATAAACAATAATGCCTGCAATCAGGATTAATTACAGGCATTATTTATAGAAAACCGGTAACAGAATTTCAATACCTGTTACGCTCGGTATATTTGGTATGCAAAAGTTGGTGCGACCTGTGCCCCAACGGTTCTTTTAAATAATCCTCGTAAATTTTCATAATTTCGGGGTTTTCGTGCGATTTTCGTATGGGCATTCCGGCATCTTCGGCATAAATTGCTAATGTACGTTTTTCCCTTATTTCGGGGCTTGTGGGAATTGGCTGACCGCCACCACCCAAACAACCTCCGGGGCAAGCCATAACTTCGATAAAATGATACGAGGCCTGATTATTCCTCACCGCTTCGACTACCCTTTTTGCGTTTACCAAACCATGTGCAACAGCACATTTTAGTTCAACACCATCGAGAAAGGCCCATGCTTCGAGCGGATTTTCAATTTTGATGCTTGCTTCGCGCACACCTTCGAGCCCCCGCACAGGAGCAATGTTTAGGTTGTCGAAAGGCACTTCGCGGCCGGTAACTATTTCGTAAGCCGTTCGCAATGCGGCTTCCATAACTCCTCCGGTAGCTCCAAAAATTACACCTGCGCCAGTCGATTCTCCCATTAACCTGTCAAATTTCTTATCGGGCAAACGCATAAAATCAATGCCGGCTTGTTTGATCATGATGGCTAATTCGCGGGTAGTAAGCACATAATCCACATCGCGGTAACCGCTATCGTGCATCTCGGGCCTGTCGGCTTCGAACTTTTTGGCCGTGCAAGGCATAATCGAAACCGAAACTATTTTTTCGGGATCGAGCTTGCGTGCTTTGGCATA
>JAFGBR010000042.1 GCA_016933045.1 Marinilabiliaceae bacterium
TACCCACACTCTGCTAAAAATCAGAAATATGTCAAAGAGCTTATATTATACGGCACTATGGCCGCTTAAAAATTAACGAACTATTGAAATATATAAAACCACTTTAAACCTCTTGCCGATCTATAAGAAAAAAAGAACTTTGAAAAAAACGGAAACCTGCTTTTCTTTTTAATAAATATCTCAGAACTATTTGCAAAAATAAGATTAAATAATTGTATTGAAAACAAACACGTTTTCAACTCTAAATAACCTGCTATCAAACCATTAACAAACTGCAATTCGTGTCCGTAAAAATTAATATTTTGCTTAAAAAAAGAATAATGCCGAATCTTTTCATCTATCAACTCAACTTTATCTAAATTTCCCTGAATCGAATAATGAGCACTATCATTGTGTCGTCTATGGTAAATCAGATTTTTGTGAATATACTGTATTCCTCCGTTAACAGTTGCACAAACAGCAATTGTCCAATCATAAATAACATCTTTGTTAAAAATCGGAAGTTTATCTTTTAAATCCTTATGAAAAAAAATAGTACACCCTTGAACTGTATTACCTAAAAGTAACTCTTTTACATTCGCACCAGAAAACCCTTGCCTAGACTTAATATCATTAATATCTGGCAATGAATTTCCATCAATAAATTCTTTTGATGCATGATGTATTAATATAGAACTTTTATCCCACTCCAAAAGCATTTGTTCGATCTTTGATTCAATCCATATATCATCCTGATCACAAATCGCTATAAAATCTCCCTTAGATAACCCAATAGCCTTTAAAAAATTTAAATTATAACCAAGATTAATTTCATTTACAAAAAATTTTATCCGGTTATCAATGAAGCTATTTCTTTTAACAATATTAACAGTATTATCAACAGAATCGTCATCAACAACAATAATCTCAATATTTCGATATGTTTGTTTAATTAATGAATCAATCTGATCATTTATATACTTTTCTCCATTAAAAGAACACAAAACAATTGAAACCAAAGGATTATTTATGAATTGAATACTCATTTTTTTGAACTAATCATTTTAAACGACATATTTTACTCATACTTATTTCACTGTACATGTTTTTAACAATCTGATTTATTGATAATAACTTTTGACCTGGGATTACTAAAGATTGTAATCTCTTTTTAGATTTCCGAATCTCTTTATATGACATTACATACAACCAAAAACCATTATAGGTACTAAACTGAAACGTCATCCACAAAAAAAGCAATTCAACCAAAACCTGAATATTAAAAAAAAACAAATCTAAATTTGAATAATGTATAGCATGTAGAATAAAGCGATTACGGCGATAAATCTTACTTACAATTTTTTTTCGTAATAAGTTAGTTGTTGCAGAAACTTCATGGCGACAAACTGATTTATTCTCATAATAGCATTTCCAACCCAATCGTTGTGCTCGTATACTAACATCTAAATCTTCTGAATAAAATGGGGAATAAATCTCATCAAAACCTCCAATATATTTTAACTTTTTAGCATCAATTAAAGCATTTGCACCTGAAAGATAAAAGGAAGGTATCCAAAAATCATCTGAATTATTACAAATCAAATAATTGTTTGCTGCCTTAATCTTCATTAGTTTTTTAGAAGGATATTTAGCAGTATCCTGTATACTATTATCATAATATCCAACAATTTTACCCATTACACCAAAAGTACTAGATGATTCAAAGTACTTAAACTGTGGAAGAAAATAATTTTCTTCTAACATTAAATCATTATTCATTAAAAAAATAAGATCATTAGAAGCAGCCTTTATTCCGGCATTACAAGCTGATGAATAACCTTCATTAACTGATTTTGATATTAAACTAATTTGAGGATAATGCGTTAAAATAAATTCTTTTGATTGATCCAAAGAGCAATCATCGACAACTATAACCTCATAATTTGTCCCTAGTCTATCCAATTCTCTGAACAAAGAAGGTAGGTTCTTCTCTAATAACTCCTTTCCATTATAATTAGGAACAATTGCTGAAATACTTAACATCTATAAAAAATTGATTTAACAAAACAATGCTATTTCTACATACCGATATAATCGAATTAAATATAATATAACTAATTGATTATTAAACATTTTAATAATCAATTAGTTAATCTAAAAACCGTTCACAAACCTCATGAATTACTATATCAGGCTTCTCTTTTAAAACTATTTCTTTAATAAAATCCTTTTGCCAGATATAAACACATTCTCCAATATTTTCATTAAAAAAAGGCCCCATGGATCCAAAAAATGAATCCCTGAAAACTAAAATTTTATACGGCAAACCCTCTTTTAAAAAACGTCTTTCAAAAAGTGGATGATTTGTCACGTTAAACTCAGAATGATTATTGCTACTCTTTATTTCAACAGATTTGGGTTTCATTTTTGGTTTAAAAGCTACATGATATTCATCAATATCAATTTGCATTGCCATTGAAATATCCTCCCTTTTTGTCCATCGTCTTAACAATTGATAATTATTTGCATCTTCAACCTTAATTTGAGGATATTGTTCATTTATCGACTCCATTATATGACAATAAGCATAATATGCGCCTAACCTGTTCCAATGGCTGTTAGTTAAAAAATACAATTCAGTTGTGTCTTTAAGCGATATTAAGCGATCCCTGATATTTATTACTTTAAAGTTAAGTGCTGTATCTAGTGTTTCAACAAGCTGATCTAACTTTGTTTTTCTTTGTTTTAGATTAAAAGGAAGATACTCGGGATAAACTGAATGTTTGTTGGGTGCAACAGCAAAATAGTAATCTATTTTATGCTTTTTCAACCAATCAAGTCTTTCTCTAAAAACTTCAACAAAAGTACATAATTCATCATTTGTAAAATGCTCTAATCCAGTTGATTTATTCAATACATTTTCATAAGAATTACCAAGAAAGTACCAACCATTTTTACCAACAACAACACTGTGCGGAAATGGTGATTCTTTTAACACAGAAATACAAAACTGACTTTTGGTTTTAACCAAAAAATCTCTCAATCCAAAATTATGATTAAAATCTCCGCTTATCCGTCCAGCAATTGTATTTTTCTTAAGGGTTGCCAATTCATGCGTAAAATCTTTTACCAATAAGTTTTCGAAACCAGTCAGTTGAACAAAAATTGGTATCCAAAGAAGAACTATAAAAGCAATTACCTTAATTTTTTTACTCATAGTTAAAACTTAAAATATATAAATGGATTATACGAATTGCCAGCAATGTAAAAAACACTAATTATAAATAGTAATAATAACCATGAAACTTTAGCAACCTTATATAAGCCCAGATAATTTAATCGGATCGAATAAAATAACCTCACAACCGGTAACGAAAATAATATTCCTAAAATTAAGGCTCCCATTCTTTCATACGAAAGCAGATAATACAAATAACTATAATCGGTCACTTCATAACTCTGAAATAAGTGCTTAAAATAATTTAATGCATTTGGAAGCTCTTCTAAACGAAAGAAAACAAATGTTATTAATACAAAAAAAATTAAATACAGATGCGCAATTGGAGCCCATACCCTTTTTAGAACTTCACCAAACCATAACCTTTCATTCACTATAAGAAGTCCATGCAATAAGCCCCATATTAAGAAATTCATACTAGCTCCATGCCAAAGCCCTGTAACGACGAATACAATAAACAGATTGCGATAAGTTAAAAAGCCATTTTGACGGCTACCTCCAATAGGTATATAAAGATAATCTTTAAACCAGGTTGATAACGAAATGTGCCAACGACGCCAAAACTCTCTAATTGACTTTGAAATAAATGGGTAGTTAAAGTTTTCGAGAAAGTCAAAGCCAAACATTTTGCCAAGACCAATTGCCATATCAGAGTACCCCGAAAAATCGAAATATATTTGAAGCGTATATGCAATAATTCCAACCCAACCTACCACCATATCAATATCTTCGATAGGAAGAATGAATATATTATCAGCAATAAAAGCACAATTATTAGCGATAATTATCTTTTTGGCCAAACCAATAACAAACCGCTTTACCCCGTTTAAAAATTGATCTGGATTGAAACTCCTGAACAACAATTGTTTTTGAATATCAACATATCGAACAATAGGACCGGCTACCAATTGCGAAAACATGGTAATATATGTACTGTAATTTACAAAGTTACGTGATGCCTTTGTATTCCCAAACTTAAGATCAAGAATATACGACAGGTTCTGAAACACATAAAAGCTAATCCCCAATGGCAAAACAATTTCAGATAAGCCATCAAAAATTGAAATATCCGAAGTTGGAATTTCAACAACCGTTAATAGCATCCCTTTAACAAAATAGAAATATTTAAAAACAAATAATGCTCCCAATGAGGAAAACAGAGCCAATCGAAACCCCAGTTTCTTGCGACCCTTCTCCATCAGAAGACCAGAGTAATAACAAATTGCAGTAACGGCAAGCATCAACAATACCAATAACCCTTCACCTCGGGTATAAAACACAATGCTGGAAAAAAGCAAAAAAACATTCCTGTATTTGTGATTTAAAATGTAATAAATAGTCAATACAACAGGGAGAAATAAAAATAAAAACTCAGGTCTTGTAAATAGCATAATATTTTATTAAATCATCCTACTAATAAAAAAATATCACAGCATTAATTATCAATTGCAGTAAAACTAAATTTCAAACCCCATATCTTTAACAAACTGTAACTTTTGATCGTCGAATATACTCAAATCCATCTGTTTGTATCGATTGTTCGATCCAGTATTTTTCGGTATAGTGTAAAGTCTTTCAACATTTTCGGGAGATATGTTAATGCCGGAAAACACCAACATTTTATCAATCTCATACTTTGGGTTTTGGCAAAAACTCTCATGGTTAATTAGTAAAAATCTGTTGTTATACTTTTTTGACTTTTCCATAATATCTTTTGTCGAATTAATCCAATAATCTAACTGTTTATTTGCTAATTCATCATCATTTTCATTTCCATGCAAAACAATATTGTACTTCCAACCCCAATTATTCAATTGTTGTTTATTATTAGAAAATGCCATATCTAATCCATGCCTTAACACGTGTATATATTTTAACTCATCAAAATAATCAAGAAACTCACACATATAGATTTGAGTATTTGGTTCTTTCCATCCCCAATTAGTCTTCAATTTGCCATTGCAAAACAATCTTTTTGTTATTTGAAAATAAAAACTGGCTTTTGAATGAATAGTTGGGTTCGTTTTTGCTGCAAAAAATAACACGTAAAAATCTTTAATCGATAATCTTTTGAATAACATGTATTTTTCGAATACATCCATTCGTTTTTTTCTTTGATTAACAGAAGCCTCTTTAAACCAATCAGGATTTTTAAATAATCGTGTGAAAATCAAATTGTCATTAGATTCATTAAGATCATCACCTAAATAAAAACCAGCCTGAATTAAAACTTCAGCAACCGCTCGTGTGCCACTACCACCTAATGCTCCAATTGCTATCATACTCTTAATCAATATCAATTATCAAATCGCAATACTACACATCATAATTTAATAATTCGAAATCCTTTTTGTAAATATTTCTAATCATAGACCTGCATTCAGGGTTAAGCAAATCATTGTAACATGGTTTATTGGTACTATGAATGTGTTCAAGATGTGTGTTTATACCTTTATCCTTAAAAAAACGATCACAATCTGAATTTAAATTTTCAAATCTAATAAGAGCATCTACGCAAATATTCTCATTTCGTGTCACAAACACATATTGCGGCAATAAATGCCTATCATTCAAATAGTTCTCTGGAAGATATTTTAAAATAAACTGAGATAAATCCATACAAAAGTCACCATTGTTATTTTTCAGCCAAAAAAATTCAGATACTATACGATCGTATGGATTACGTATCACCGCAAAACTTATATATTTTTTAATATTTAATTTTTTTTCAATTTCATTAATTGTATAATGTTGTAATGGAATTAGTTTTATTTTATCATTTTTTATAATATAATTAAAAAATGCAATTATTTTACTTCGCAAATTGCCACCCAAAAAATCACGAAACATTTTTCGATTTTCAAAAGTAACAGGTATATATCCATACATTATTTTTCTAGAGATCATATTGCACCCTTCATTATCAACACCAAATACTCCCAGTGCTTTTTCAATACTACCTCCTCCTGTTTTGGGGATATGAATAAATAATAATTTGTATTTTTTACTTATTGGCATTCGTTATTGGCTTTATCATTATTGTATCCAATTTCAGTGAGCTTTTCAATTGTCTTATTTATGGCAATTGTAATACCTTTTTCGTTCCAATGGGTATCTGTTCTGTAATATAACGTATCACTACATTTAACAAACGAATGATACAAATCGACATAAGGTATTTGAAGGATATCTAACCCTTTATACAATCTGGGCAAAAAATTATTATACTCTTCGTTCTCAAAAACAAGACTATGATAAATAGAAATCTTACTGGGAATAGGCATAAAAACCAATTCCATGTTATATTCCTCTTTCAGTTTCGTCTGAATTCTTTTTAGGTTGTCGCACAACGTTTGAATTTCTTTATCGGTATGTTGGTAGAAAAAGCTTGATTCTGAGTTA
This sequence comes from Marinilabiliaceae bacterium, assembly GCA_016933045.1. GTDB lineage: Bacteria > Bacteroidota > Bacteroidia > Bacteroidales > Marinilabiliaceae > JAFGBR01. The sequence continues at coordinate 6,620 of JAFGBR010000042.1, forward strand.
TTAACACTTTCTTTTACAAACAACCATGAAGGATTTAAACAATATACAGGAGTTTTATAATTAATATATTCAAACGTTCGGAATTTGAATGTGGCAATTTTTTCATACAAATCAGCTATAAACATCCCACGTTGCAATACTCTGTTATATTTTCTTTCAATATCATTTTTCGAAAGTAGTAAACAAAAAGAATCATCTTCATTTGTTTTTTTTTCAGGTTCGGGATTTAAAGGCATTCTCTGAATAAGATAATGCATCAAACCCCTTTCTCCCATCTCATATATAAGCACTTTCTTTCTTCCCTTTTTATACGCTGCATTCATAAATGGCTGCATTGGATTATAACCATTGTAATAATATACTTTTTCACCCGTCTCATCCTGAAGCCTTTCAGGAAAAGTGGTCAGCCAGTGAAAAAAAAAATAACTATCGCCTACACATACAATATCAGCCGAATCAAACGAGGGATGCTTTGGACTATTTGTATACCAAGGTAATTCATACTTATTTTTTTGGTTAATATTGCTAAATGGCGGAAGCGGTTCTCTAAAATCAGTAATGTAATTTTGTCGATATAAATCACCCCCATCATGACAAAATGGAGCATTCTGAATAAACTGTAAACCATATTTAACCCTAATAAAAATGAAAATGCACAAACAAAACACTCCCAATATATAAATGCTATATTTTAATATCTTATCCTTTCTCATTTTTAATCGCAATTAGAATTGAAAATATATAAAATCAAGAGCATCCCACTTTCCAAAAAACACAATAGACGAAACTCCAATTAATAATAACACCCACATCAAAAATTTCGGGATTTTTTTAAACCAATTTTCAAGGCCAACATACTCTGCAACATACTCTACATAATAAAGAACTAGTATAGCCAATACTGAAATCCAAAAATCAACAGGAAACTTAAAGATATTAATTATAGTTGTGGGATTTGAAATTGAAATTGAAAATGAATCTCTTATTATTACAAGTGCATCAGAAAAAGTCTTTGTCATAAAAAATGGCGAAGTTGAAATAAACACCAAAGAAACAACAGAAATGTTCAAAACTGAATCGACTATATTATATTTTAATAGTCCGATTTTATTTTTGATTTTTTTAATAGTATCACGTAATAAAACGTAGAGCACAATAAATAGACCATGCACACCTCCAAATATTATAAAATTCCAGGTAGCTCCATGCCACAACCCATTAATTAAAAACACAATAATAATGCTTAAAATCATTCGAAACTGACCATTCCTGCGCCCACCAAGAAAAACATACAAATAATCTCTAAACCAAGTAGTTAACGAGATATGCCAACGCGACCAAAACTCTTGTGTTGTTTGTGCAAAAAATGGTTGACGAAAATTCCTCATTAACTTAACGCCCATTATTCCAGCCGCACCAATTGCAATATCTGAATAACCAGAAAAATCACAATAAATCTGTATGTAAAAGAAAAAATTTGCAATCCAAATAATAACACCTTTATACACTCCCGGGTTGTAAAATATCTCAGAGGTATACTCTGCAATCCGATCAGCAATCACCATTTTTTTAACAAATCCCCAAAGCATTAAAACCAAACCATTTCGAACTCTATAATAATTAAACTCATACTTAGTTCTTAATTGAGGAATCAAATTTTTAGCTCGTTCAATAGGGCCTGCCACTAACTGAGGAAAATAGGTTACATAAAGTGCAAAACGCAGCAATTTCTTTTCAGCGTCAATTCTCTTTTTGTAAACATCGATTGTATAGCCTAATGTTTGAAATGTATAAAATGATATACCTACCGGTAATTTAAAGTCATGGTTTGAAATAGAGTATGTTCCGCCTAACAGAGTTACAACATCTCGAATCGAATCGTTAAAAAAGTTGAAATACTTAAAAAAAAACAATAGTCCTAAATTAATAATCAAACTAACATATAACAATCGTTTTCGAATGATTTTACTTTTTGAAGCAGCAATTTTTATTGAACAAAAATAATCGGTAAGCGTAGAGCCAATTATAAGAACTACAAAAATAGGATCCCAACAAATGTAGAAGTAATAACTACTTATTAATAAAAAAATCCACCTGAACTTAAATGGAATAAAAAAATATCCCATCAACACTATTGGGAAAAAAACCAAAAATTCAAGTGAATTAAACAACATTTTTCACCGTTATAGAATATATACTGCTTTAATATGGATTGCAAAAATATAAAAAGTATTGAAAGTAGTAAAACGTCAAACTAAAATAACTGATTAAAAAAACACCCCTTCAATTAATTAAAATAATATTACTTTTGCATTACATTAATTATACAAATTAATAACACACAAAATCATATCTTGTTAAATAGTTCATGATTAATAAGTATTGTAAATACATTTTTAATATAATATGCAGTTTTTGCATACTTATTCCATCAACCATAACAGCCCAACAAAAAAACATTTCTGGTGTAGTTATTGATGCCACTAATAACGACCCCATTCCAATGGCAAATATTTACATTAAAAATACCACCATAGGAACTACATCAAATATAAAAGGACAATTTTCGTTAATAAACATACCCTTAAACGATTCATTAATAATATCATCACTTGGCTTTAAACCACGCAGTATACATCCAAAAAACTGTAACGAAAACCTAAAAATAACACTCATACCGGTATCGTTCAACGTAAATGAGATTAAAGTAATACCCAAAGATGACAGAATAAAAAAACTTCTAAACGACATTGATAAACACCGTAATTTCAACAACCCCGACAAAATTGAACGTTATTCGTACGAAAAATATACTAAATGGGATTATACACTGAATAATGTGGATAACTCACTTATGAAATCGAAAACATTTAAGAACAAACAATCACTTTTTAAAAAACTTTCAAACGGGAAGCATTACTTACCAGTTTATTTTTCGGAACAGATAACAAAACATGAATTCCAGCAAAACCCTACGGGAGAAAAAACTGTTATTGAAGCCGAAAACACATCAGGGCTTGGAGTAATGGATCATCTCGAAATTAGCGGATATACAGCCTCACTTGAATCTACTTTAAACTTTTACAACAATTATGTACGAATATACAACCGCAATTATGTTAGCCCACTATCGTCAAACGGCTGGTTTTATTACCGCTACTATATCGAAGATAGTGTAAAAACAGACAATAATTGGAAATACAAAGTACTATACTACCCCCGTCGCAAAGAAGAAAATGTATTTAAAGGCTATTTTTATATAAACGACAAGCACTTCAACTTAACATACATTGATGCAACACTGAGCGATAAAAATCAGCTTAATTTCTTAAAATCAATGCACCTAACAAGCGAGTATCAACTAATTAACGACTCAGTTTCATTTTTAAAGACAAATTGTGTAGAAGCCACATTCGATTATTTACCAACAAATTATAATACCCAAAAAGACAGGTTTGAACTCGGATATAAAAGAAACTGCTCAATTTCGAATGTAAAAGTCGATGAGTTACCTATGCTCAAGCTATCGAACAATGGATTATCGTACGAATATGAAAAAAGCAGCAATGCTGCCCTAAAGGATTCGAATTACTGGGAAACAAAACGGCATATAAAATTATCATCAAACGACCTGTTAAAAACTGCTATAATAGACTCGGTTAACAACATAAACCGTATAAAAGTGATGAATAACACTTTAGAAATGGGACTAACAAGTTTCTATGACATTGGCAAATTTGAGTGGGGGCCTTATCCCGACTTTGTAACTTTTAATAAAATAGAAGGATTACGACTATATGCAGGCGGACGAACCAGTAGTGAAATAAGTAACAACTGGATGCTTTATGGTGGTTTAGGGTATGGACTTAAAAGCCATGAAATATCGGGACAATTTGGTGCCGGATATAAATTTAATGGTAATAGGCGAAAAATTGTGTTAGCATCATTCGACGATCGTTATATAAAAATTGGTGAAAATATGCATATTCTTCACCTGAAAGAAAATATGCTTAGAACATCAGAAACGAATCTTATTTCATCGTTTTTTAACCGTGATGAATTTGATGAACTATATCGTCAGCAATCTGCTCAACTAACATACTCCCACGAATGGAAGACGGGTTTTTCCTCATCATTAAAAAGTTGTTGGAAAAAACAATACTCTCCCAAATTTTATCCATTTATTAACCAAAGCGATTCTATAACAGATATTCAAACAATTGAAGCAACCTGCGAACTACGTTTTTCGTGGAAAGAAAAATTTATTGATAAGGGCTACAGAAGATTATATCTTTCATCGAACTATCCTATTATAAATATGAGTTTTAGTGCAGGGCAAGCATATCTGGGAAACGAACACTTACCCTATGCTAAAGTTCATGCAACTTGCAAGCACTCTTTTTTTCTTGGTCAAACACAGTTCAAAACAGCTTTCGAAGCCGGACATATTTTTGGAAAACTTCCTTATACTCTATTAAACATTCCCCGAGGAAATGAAACGTATGGGCTTTACCTATACAACTTTAACATGATAAACTATTTAGAGTTTGTTCATGATACCTATTTTCATTCATTTTTTGAATATCACCTGAATGGTTTTTTCTTTAATCGCATTCCTTTACTTAAAAAATTAGGTCTGAGAGAGGTTCTTTCGGCCAAAGGCATGATTGGGCAATTGAGTGAAAAACAAAAAAACTCAATGAATTTACCAGATAAAATGGGCTCCTCAACTGAACCTTATTCCGAAGTTGGTGCCGGAATAGAAAACTTACTGCGTTTTTTCAGGCTTGAGGTATTATGGAGATCAACTCCCTCTGTGTATGATAACATACCTAAATTTGGATTTAGGGCAAAATTTGAAATAAAACTATAAATAGTTTCAAAACAAGCTATATAACAATATCTAAAAGTATAAAAATGGGTCATCGAAAAATCCGATGACCCATAACCATATTAAAACTAATCCTAAACCCACCAAAAAAGCGTTCTTTTTTGGTTACTATGAAAAAAGAGAAAATTATAACTGTCTTCTGTTATTATTATTTGATCCAATTGTTGTAACAATACCCGATATTGTAAACTGAGAATAATTGATTCCTGATGTATATTTTGCACAAGTATAAAGACCATCTTTTTCACTTCCGGTTGCATTTCCACCTAAAAATAAATTATACTGTTTACCCCTCTCGAGTTTAGTCGATGAATAGACCACCGATTGATATTTTTTAGCAGGCTTAAAGGTAAACAGATCTTCGCCACTTTCCGACTCCAAATGAACCAATACATCGGCTGATTGCGAAGATGTTAAATATACCAAAATAGAATGTTGAGTTGAACTACTTACAGGAGCTTGTGCCATACCCGAGCTTCCTAAGGCCAATAATTCACCTCCCGAAATATTAAACGTTCCATCGTAATCAAGTGAACCATTCATATTTTCTGTAGGCCCATTAACTATAACCATACCCCCTGTCATTACAACTGATCCATTCACATCAATACCATCACCTGTTGAACTTACATATATATAACCACCATTAATATACAACCAATTATCACCCGAAGCATTAAAACTCCCCGGACTTGAACCATCTGCGCCACCGGCAATATTAACACCATCATCGTCTGATACCAAATGAATATTTCCACCATTAACAGTTATTATTGCACTTTCAATACCTTCATACGATTTTGTAATATTTATATTGCCACCGTTAATTGTCAGTTTCGAATCGGCATGCATCCCATCATCACCCGAATAAATTTCAAACTCTCCTTTATTTATTACTAGGTTACCGTTAGAATGAAATGCATCATCTGATGAATTAATTGTAAAAACACCACCATCAATAATCGTATTTACCAACCCTTTAATTCCCTTGGCAGACAAGGAACTTGATGTATTTTTAGTTGTTATCGAAAATGTCCCATCAGCAATTAACACATCTGTATATGCTTGCAAAGCATCACCTCCCGAATTTATTACAAAGGTGCCATTCTCAACATAAATATAACCTCTTTCACTCTCCTCGTCATTTGTCGATTTTAATGCATCACCTAAAGCCTCAATATCAAGGTTACAGTCGTGAATAATAATATAATCTTTACCCCTTATGCCATCATCAACCGATTGAACATTAATTGAACCTCCACGCAGAACAAGGCCATCTTTACTGGCAATAGCATCATTAAATTTTGAATTAACCGACAGTATGCCATTTCCACAAATTGTTAAATCGTCTTTACTAAAAATAGTTGCATCAGGCTCCTGATTTTCAATATTAGTATAAATATAACTAGCTCCATCACTCAAAGTATTAAATGAATCATCGGCAAGAATGATAACTGTTTTTTCAGCATTATCAATAAATATTGGGGAACTGTTTAAACAAGTAATATTAACATTATTTAAAATTACCCTCACAATATCTTCATCGTCAGTTCGAACAATCAACTGACCATTACTTAAAGTACCCTGCACCCTATAAGTACCTGCCGAAGAAATTGTAACAACAGAACCAGTTACTGATACCCCAGAACCAGAAACAATTGCTGTTGTCTCTTTAAGATCAATCAAAACCTCATCGACACTGCTCCAAATATAATCACTTGAATCTTCATGACTTTTTTGGTTTGAAGCCAATGCATCGGAAACTGACATACTAAAATATGATTCATTAACTATTGTTGACAAATCATCAGAATTTTCAGTATCAGAATCGCTAACAACACTTGTTTCACATGCTTTAAAAGTAACAAATATCACAATCATAACCACAAAATACAAAACACCCCTTACCTTCATAATATTCCTATTTTATTCATTATCTATAATCCGAAAAACATTGAATCAAATATAAAACACGTTATTTCCCATACATAAACTATTCAATGTAAAGCCAAAAAATATCAATGATATTTTCATCAACCCCAATTTGTAGTTTATTTAAAAAGCAACCATGTTAGTTTAAAAAACATAAACAGTTCAACTATTTTTTCGATAAATTTGATGGCTCAACGGTTGAAAATAACAGGTAATACAAATAACATGTTATCAAAAAACAACATTTCAAACTCATCTCCTGACAAAGTCAATTTACTCGAAGAAGCATTGAATGAATTTGTTAACAACATGAACGATGCTAATTTTCAATTAATTGTTGTCAATGCAAAACAAAAAGTATTACAGTGCTACCAAAGCGGGGTTAATAGACAAATAGAAATAGATGTTAATGACGATTGGCAAACAATATATAATAAAATTGCATGGAACAATAACACCGGATTTAAGAATGGAATTGGTGTAACAAATAATATAGCTTTTAATGTTATTCAGTACGATGCATTATTACCAATATTGGAATTAAACATTTTTTTAGTCTCTTCAATCGATATCGATTTTCCCTGGCTAAACATAGCAGTATCGGCAATTGACACATCAATAAAATCGCGCTTTAAAAAGCAACTAATGCAACAGGAAATTGACGACAACCAACAATTTACCTACGCAATAATGAACGCTTTAAAGGTGGGAATAATATCGGTAAACACATTAGGTAAAATTATTTATGCAAATAACCTGGCCTGCCAGTGGATAAACATTCGCAGACGAGAACTTTTAACTATTCCTGTAAAAAAAATCATTCCAAACTGGAATAGTATATATCAAATAGTAAGTTCGGGCGACCGTTTCATAAATGAAGAGATTTCGATTAACACAACCAATAAAAAAATTAAATATAACGTTACCGTTAATCCTATAATGGATCAGTCGCAATCAAAATTAATAGGACTGGTAATCGCCATCAGGGAACTTGAAAATGTGTATAATCTTGTAAACAAATACACCGGAATGCAGGCACGTTTCTCTTTTAACGACATCATAGCCCAAAGCAGTAAAACACTGCAATTAATCGAGTTTGCCCAGAATATTGCCGACAGCCCTTCAACAGTACTTATAGAAGCAGAAAGCGGAACCGGAAAAGAAGTATTTGCCCAAAGCATACACAATGCCAGCAGTAGAAAAGAAAAAGGATTTGTTGCCATTAACTGTGCAGCAATAAGCGAAAACCTTATAGAAAGTGAACTATTTGGTTACGATGATGGTGCATTTTCAGGAGCAAAAAAAGGAGGTCATCCCGGAAAATTTGAACTAGCCAACGGAGGAACTCTTTTCCTCGACGAAATTGGTGATATGAAACCCGAATTACAAGTTAAACTTTTAAGAGCTATTCAAGAAGGAGCAATAACTAGGGTTGGGGGAGAAAAAAACATTCCGGTTGATGTTAGAATAATTGCAGCTACTAATAAAGACTTAAAAAAGGAGGTTGATAAAGGAAACTTCAGACTTGATTTGTACTACCGGTTAAGCGTTATTCCACTCCGAATACCCCCATTAAGAGATAGAAAAGAAGACATACCGCCACTTATTACATACTTTTTAAACAAAAAAGCTATTCGTTTACAAAAAAAAATTCCCCATTTAAATAATACTACACTACAAAACTTTTTAAACTATTCATGGCCGGGAAATATTAGAGAACTTGAAAATACCATTGAACAATTTGTTATTTTAGATGGGAAAATTTCATTCGACAATTTAATTATTAACGATCAGAAAAAAAATGATTTAAAAACAGGAAAAGAACTCAACACCAAAAAATTATTGTCGTTAGCCGAAATGGAAAAAGAACTAATTTTCAACACACTCTTATTTACTAAAAATAACATGAGCTTAACAGCTAAACATCTTGGAATTAGTCGAAATACTCTCTATTTAAAACTAAAAAAACATAATCTTTCAAATTAATTTGAGTTCATTTTTTTCATCCATAATAATACTTTTAAACCTAAAGAACTCTACAATAATTGTACTAAAATAGTACAGTGTACTAAAATAATACACTTAACTACTTCGCAACTGTACTATATTAAGACATACTCATGTCTCAACAAACATCATCAGTACAGATAAAAAAATAATCCACTAAATATCAGAGCAATAAAAACAATGGCACAATAATAGAATTGGGCAAAGAATAAAAAAACAATAAACATGCACAATACTAAAACCCAAAGCATAAGTATTTGTTTAGGCAGTTCATGCTTTTCAAGAGGCAATGCCGAAAACCTTGAAGTAATAAAAAAATATCTCGATGATCACAACCTCACCTCAGCTATTGATTTTCGAGGACACCTATGCAGCGAAAAATGCAATAGAGGTCCGGTTATTCAATTTGGCAACGACGAATACGAAAATGTAACCCCCGAAAATCTTCCATACATTTTAAAAAAGCATTTCGAATAAAAATATGTACCAACAACCCATATTCACCGAAGCCAGCGACTGTAAAGATTGCTATAAATGCATAAGAGAATGCCCGGTAAAGGCCATTGAAGTACGAAACGATCGCGCATTTGTGGTTGATACACTGTGTATTCACTGTGGCCATTGCGTATCGATATGTCCATCGGGAGCAAAAAAAGTACGAGATGGCATTTCAAGAGCCAAATTTATACTCAAAAATCAAAAAAAAGTATATGTATCGTTAGCTCCATCTTACATATCGGAATATGGACTATATAGCAATGAATTAATTACCTCATTACTAAAACTAGGATTTACAGGAGTATCAGAAACTGCCCATGGAGCACAAGAAGTATCAAAACATGTTAGTATTTTATTAAAAGAAAAAAAAACAGGAGTTCTAATATCATCGGCATGTCCGGTAGTTGTTGAAATGATTCGAAAATATTATCCACAACAAACAACAGCTATTACTCCAATTATGTCACCAATGCTTACTCATGCCAAAATGCTAAAACATTGGTATGGTAATGATATTAGCATAGTTTTTATAGGCCCATGCATAGCAAAAAAAGCCGAAGCCGACAGTAATCCGGGTTTAATTGATGTTGCTCTTACATTTAAAGAATTAGATAACTGGTTTAAAGAAGAAAATATTCATCCGTTAGAAACAAACAACAACATTCCTCAAAAATTTATTCCTTACGAAGCCCAAAACGGCGTAATTTATCCCATTGATGGAGGAATGGCTGAAACTATTAAACAAGAGGGTAAACACAGCGATTGTACATTTATTAGTTTTACCGGAGTTAAAATGATTAAAAAGGTACTTGCCAACTTAGATGAGTTTAACCAATCAAAACCAACATTTCTCGAACTATTAGCATGTGAAACCGGTTGCATTAATGGCCCCGGCATGACTGGCAACAACTGCATGATAGAAAAACACCATTTGTTAAAAGCAAGTTATAAAAACAGAATGGCTAACGTTATTAAAAAAGAGTATAAAAACAACCTCAATATAAAACGCGATTTCTACAACATAGAATCCATCAAAGAAAACGACTTCACTCCAAACACATTAAAAGAAGCTCTTTTGAGTATTGGAAAAAAAAGCATCTCGGACGAACTAAATTGTAGTGGATGTGGTTACGATACTTGTCGAGAATTTGCAAAAGCACTTTTAAACAAACGAGCCGAAACAAGTATGTGTGTATCATACATGCGTATGGTAGCTCACAATAAAGCAGCAATATTATTACAAAAAATACCATCCGGTGTTATTATTGTCGATGATCAGTGCAAAGTAGTTGAAATGAATTCGAATTTTGCACATCTTCTTGGCCCTGAAGCTGAGTTATGTTTTGATGCATCGCCGGGAATGAATGGGGTTGATTTGGGAAAAATAGGTTCATTCTCAAACCTTTTCAAAACAGCTTTAATAACTGGCAAGGAATATTACGAAACACCAATTGTTGAAAATGGCATCAACCTACAGTTATCAATTTTCAATATTCAAAAGCACAAACTTGTAACCGGTATAATTCAAGGAGTGCAACAACCTCGCTTTCAAAAAGAAATTGTTGAGAAACGTACTCGCGAAGTGATTAAAAAAAACATGGAAACAGTTCAAAAAATTGCATTTCTGCTAGGTGAAAATGCTTCATTTACCGACTCATTGCTCAACTCTATACTCGAATCAGAAACCGAGTAAAATGCAAATAAAAAATTTTTACATCGAAATTGAGTTGTCGCAAGAAAGTAAAGCCAACCAAAATGTTTGTGGCGATGCTTGTGAATCGCGCAAAATAAAAGAGGAAGACCGCATTATAACTGTCTTATCCGATGGGTTAGGATCTGGAATAAAAGCAAATATACTGGCTACAATGACAACCAGCATGGCATTACAATTTACCGCAAAAAACAATCCTGTTGAACGTACTGCCGAGTTTATTATGAATACGCTTCCCATTGACTCTCAACGTAAAATAAGTTACTCTACCTTCACAATTGTAAATATTGATTGCTTTGGTGAAGCACACATTGTAGAATTCGATAACCCACCAGTTTTAATTTTCAGAAATGGCTCATTTTTAAACCTTAATAAGAAAAAAGAGTTTATTGCCCGTCCTGATAACATTAAAGCTATGGTTAGCTATTATAATATTAAATTGCAAAAAGAAGACCGAATAATTTTAGTTTCCGATGGTATTACACAATCGGGAATGGGTAAAATAAAAACTCCTTTTGGATGGAGTAATGACGGATTACAAAATTTTATTCAACAAGCAATAAACAATAAACCTGATATATCGGCTCAACAATTATCGCATTTAATTACCGAAAGAGCAAAAGCAAATGATTCAGGACTATTTAAAGATGATGCCACCTGCCAGGTTATTTATTGTCGCACTCCACGAAAACTGGTATTAGCATCAGGCCCACCCTATTATGATAACTACGACCGGCATTTGGCCGAAAGAGTCGAATCGTTCGATGGCAAAAAAATAATATGCGGCGGAACCACTTCAAAAATTATTTCGAGAGAATTAAACCGCCCCATCGAGGTTATTATTAATACTGAGCCATCTGACTTGCCTCCGATATCGAAAATGGACGGAATTGATTTTATTACCGAAGGCATACTCACACTTGGAAAAGTTTCAGGACTACTGGAAAAACAAAAACCTGCTACTATTACAGGAAATGGACCAGCAGAAAAAATAATACGTTTTTTACTATCGTGCGATTCCATACTGATTTTAGCAGGCACACAGGTCAACAACGCCCATCAAGATCCTAATTTGCCGGTTGAACTAGAAATAAGACGTAACGTTTTAAAAAAAATTAGAGCATTACTCGAAGAAAAATATTTCAAAACCGTTGAAATCGAATATTTATAAACAAATCATAAAACACTCACAAACAAATATATAATGACATATTTCAATAACGCCCTCATTACCAAACGCGAATTATTAGTTCGATTAATAACCCTTTTAAACAACAACGAACTATTTGAAAAAATTGACCGCATACCAGTTGAAATGCGTCCACGAACCAATACCCCAATACGTTGCTGTGTTCATAAAGACCGGGCAGTTATTAAATACAAAATTATGGCATTGCTCGGTTTTAATATATCAGACGAGGTAGACGAATTAACGCCATTGCACGAATATGCTATTGAAGCATTAAACGGACAAACTCAAAATGGCAATTTTTTAACGGTTGTTGATGAAGCATGCAGCTCTTGCGTTCAGGTAAATTACACAGTAAGTAATTTATGCAGAGGTTGCGAAGGACGAGCCTGTCAAGTCAATTGTCCCAAAGACGCCATACAGGTATTTAACGGAAAGGCTCATATCGACCATCAAAAATGTATTAATTGTGGTTTGTGCCAAAAAGTTTGTCCCTTTCATGCAATCGCATACTTACCCGTACCTTGCGAAGAAGCCTGCCCGGTAAATGCCATTAAAAAGAATGAATTTGGTATTGAAGTAATCGATTTTGATAAATGCATTCATTGTGGTAAGTGCATGAAAGCCTGTCCGTTTGGTGCAGTGGCTGAAAAATCGCAGTTATTGAATCTATTTTACCAAATGAAAACCAACAAAAAGAAAACAGTTGCCATAGTTGCACCTGCTATATTAAGTCAGTTCAAAATACCATCATCTCATATATTAAAAGCTATTAAAAATATTGGTTTTAACGAAATAATTGAAGTAGCTGAAGGAGCACAAGAAACAACAATAAATGAAACAAAGGAATTAAAAGAAAGACTAAATCAAGGTGTTTCATTTATGACAACATCATGTTGTCCATCATATATTGAATTGGCAAACAAGCATCTACCCGAAATAAAACCATACATAAGTCATACCCCTTCTCCCATGGCCTATACAGCAATCAAAGCAAAAAAACAATTTCCTGATCACAAAGTTGTATTCATTGGGCCATGCCTTGCCAAACGACGTGAGGCTTACTTTAACGAAAATGTCGATTATGTGATTACAACCGAAGAATTAGGCGCATTATGGGCTGCACTCAATATCGACATAAACTCCATTAACTGCAATGATTCGATCAGCTCATACATAACCGCCGAAAGTCGTGGTTATGCTGCATCTGGTGGTGTAACTAACGCCATTAAATCGATATTGACACCTGACGAAAACATTAAATCAATGCTTATCGACGGTATTGACAAAAAATCGATTAAACTACTGAAATCATTTACAAATAAAGCACCTGATGCATCATTTGTTGAAGTAATGGCTTGCAATGGGGGTTGCATTAACGGACCGGTAAATATTGCCCAATTACCGATTAGTCAGGCAACATTAAAAAAAGCCATCGATGAAATAGAACGAAAAAAAACCTATACCCAATGAGTAATTACTTATTTAAGTACTTGGCAAAAATACCAGGCACTTATCCAATCTCATATATCATATACATCAATATTTATACTAAAAATAATTTACATAAAGCAATTGAATAAACAGCAATCAACATTATTTGCAAATCAATTTTTGTGTGGTCGAATTTTTATTAATTTATCAAAAAATCTGGTTTTTTTAATGATTTTTTTTCTATTAAGAATATCTCCTTGTTCTTCAATATCAACTAATCCAAAATAGCACATAAATCTGTCAAAAGTTCTTATTGAATAACAATGATTTGCAAAATGATCCACAGAACTAAAATCTGAAGAAAACGATTTTAAAAAATACGGGAAAGCTTTAAGAAATTTTTCACTATAAAAATAATCCAGTCTTTTTTCGGCTCCATATTTAGCAAGAAGAATAAAAGAAAAGCCAAAGCCGAACTGTCCGAAATGCTCATCTTCGTAAAGATCATAATAAGCCCAACTAAATTTTTGTGTCATTGTTTTAAATATCAATTCGAAAAGTTTCAGATTGTCGGACATAATTCTTTCTCCGGCTTTTGTTAAGCTTAATTTACCATTTCTTTTTTTAGTTAGTCCGGCTAAATCACATAAAACTCTGGTTAAATTAACGGTTAAAGAATCACTCTCCTTATACAGTTTATTAAAGCCTGATGAAAACTGATACTCCTCAATAAAACCCTTATTATAAAGCTCATGCACTATTTTAGTTGGCAAAAATCCCTTTGCAGTAAGTTTAATTTCTCTTGTTTTTTTTACCAAATCCAAATAATATTTAATCAAATTGAAAAATGGACATTCAGTATAATCCGATTCGTCAAGTTTTTGTAAAATTATCGGGCTGTTAGATTCGAAAGTAAAATGCAAAATATTATGCATTTCAAACGGTGAATATCCTTCAAATTCGGAAATAAAACGATTATTCTGCTCATGCATAATCTGATCAATATGTTTTTGTATTATAATATTGGATACCATTTGCTCTCAACTAAAAAATCATATAATATTGGTTTTTAGGCATACAAGATAACAAAAGCGTCTATTCAATCAAACAAATAATTATATTTGCGCCCATAAAAAAACAGATTGAATGATATCAGTAGACGGATTAACAGTAGAATTTGGAGCAACTAGCCTTTTTAAAAATATCACTTTTGTTATTAACGAAAAAGACCGTATTGCCCTGATGGGTAAAAATGGAGCAGGCAAATCAACACTATTAAAAATTATTGCAGGGACACGCCAACCTAGTTCAGGAAGGGTTTCAAAGCCACAGGACAAAACCATTGCGTATCTACCTCAGCATTTAATGACCGAAGATGGACGAACTGTATTTAAAGAGGCTTCACAAGCTTTTGCTCACATATTCGAAATGGCAAGCGAAATTGAGGTTTTGAACAATGAACTAGCTTCACGAACCGATTACGAATCGGATAGCTACTATGCGTTAATAGAAAAAGTATCTGCCTTAAGTGAAAAATATTACTCAATAGAAGAGATAAATTTCGATGCCGAGGTTGAAAAGATTTTACTTGGTTTAGGTTTTTCGCGCAATGATTTTAACCGCCCCACAACAGAGTTTAGCGGCGGATGGCGCATGCGCATTGAACTGGCAAAACTACTACTTCAAAAACCCGATTTAATTCTGTTAGATGAGCCTACCAACCACCTCGACATTGAATCGATTCAATGGCTCGAAGATTTTTTAATTAATTGTGGAAAAGCTGTTATTGTAATATCGCACGACCGAGCCTTTGTTGACAACATCACAACCCGCACGATTGAGGTTACAATGGGTCGTATCTACGATTACAAAGTCAATTATTCAAAATATCTTATATTACGCCGAGAAAGAAGAGAACAACAACAGAAAGCGTATGAAGAACAACAAAAAATGATTGCCGAAAACCAAGCTTTCATTGAACGATTTAAAGGTACTTATTCCAAAACACTGCAAGTACAAAGCCGTGTTAAAATGCTCGAAAAACTAGAGTTAGTTGAAGTTGACGAAGAAGACACTTCGGCTCTGCGCTTAAAGTTTCCTCCATCTCCCCGATCGGGCAGTTATCCGGTTATAATACAAGAAGTCTCAAAGAGCTACGATGATAATTTAATTTTCAAAAATGCATCATTAACAATTGAAAGAGGCGAAAAAATAGCATTTGTAGGGAAAAATGGCGAAGGAAAATCGACTCTTGTTAAAGCCATTATGAACGAAATTGACTTTGACGGTGAACTAACCCTGGGTCACAACACCATGATTGGCTATTTTGCCCAAAATCAGGCATCGCTTTTAAACGAAGAATTAACAATTTTCCAAACTATTGACGATGTTGCGGTAGGTGATGTACGCACAAAAATTAAAGATATTTTAGGTGCATTCATGTTTGGAGGTGAAACTTCGACCAAAAAAGTAAAAGTTCTTTCGGGTGGAGAACGTACCCGACTGGCAATGATTAAACTGTTACTCGAACCAGTTAACCTGCTAATTCTCGATGAACCTACAAACCACCTCGATATGAAAACAAAAGATATTTTAAAGGAAGCACTTATGGCTTACGATGGCACTTTAATACTTGTGTCGCACGACCGTGACTTTCTGGATGGACTGGTTTCGAAAGTTTACGAATTTGGCAATAAAAAAGTAAAAGAACATTTGGGTGGAATAAAAGATTTCTTAACCACAAAAAAAATGGAATCTTTACGCGAATTAGAACGAACTAATTAAACCAAAGTAAGAGGGCAGATACGATATGCTATTATGTAATTTGAAGACTATGTTTTTCAAAAAAATTAATATCTTAGCATCCCTTTGAAAATTAAAAGAACATATATAACAATGAGTAAAGTAATAATAAAAAGCTTTGCCGAACTGGAACAGATGATTGGCAAAGAACTTGGAATTTCTGAATACCACGAATTTACACAAGAGCAAATTAATTTATTTGCTGATGCTACTATCGACCACCAATGGATTCATATCGATGTTGATAAAGCAAAAGCAGAATCTCCTTTCGGAAACACCATTGCTCATGGTTACTTAACACTCTCTATTTTACCTTATCTGTGGAACCAAATTGTTGATGTTCAGAACTTAAAATTACAGGTAAATTACGGAATTGAAAAATTGAAATTTAATCAACCTGTACTGGTAAACAATAAAGTTCGTTTACACGCAAAAGTTATCAACGCTGTAAATCTTCGTGGTGTAACCCGTGCAAATATTGGTGTTAAATTAGAAATTGAAGGAAATAAAAAACCAGCTTACGAAGGCGAAATTGTTTTCTTATACCATTTTATCGACTAAATTATGGTTTAAAAAATCAACAAAAAGCAGTGCTTCAACCCTATAAAAGCACTGTTTTTTTTAACACTTAAAACCACAATAATTAATTTTACTTTTTCATCTGCTTATTAACTACAAGTTAAGTTTTTAGGTTTATATTTTCCATTACATTTTTTTAACAAAAGGATGAAACTGATTAATCATATAATCTTAACAAAATTACTTTTTTAAATCCTTCAGATTATACACCTTATCTTTCACACGAACCTCATCAACATTAGGTGTTAATAATATGTTGATAACTAAATAATACAACCCCATCCCATATAAAAACTGGATTTAAACATCAAAAAAACAATTTTTACCCATTTAAAACCAATCTATTAACAACCAGTTATTTGAATTAATAATTATCGGTTATAACTTGGTTTATGAAAAATTGAATCTACAAATCCAAATTTTTATGAAGAAATTTACGTCAAGTCAACATTATGTAGTGGGCCTATTAATGTCGGCAATACTGCTGATCAACATCCAACCCATTCAATCTCAAACATTAGGGTTTCCCGACGCCGAAGGATTCGGGAAATACACAACCGGGGGTCGCGGTGGCGATATTTACCACGTAACTAACCTAAACGATTCAGGAACCGGATCGTTTCGCGATGCAGTTAGCCAAAGCAACCGCATAGTTGTATTCGATGTTGGCGGTATTATAAACATCTCAAGCCGTATTGTTATTAAAAAAAATATAACAGTTGCTGGGCAAACTGCTCCAGGAGGGGGAATTACCATATACGGTAACGGAATAGCCTTTAATGATGATTCGGGTAACAACATTATCCGTTACATCCGTATTCGCATGGGTAAAAATGGCGATTCTGGTAAAGATGCAGTTAGCATATCGGCCGGAACCAATTATTTATTCGACCATGTATCTATATCGTGGGGACGCGATGGAACACTCGATGTTAACGGAACCGGAATTGACAACATGACCTTTCAGGATTGCATAATCAGTCAGGGAATCAACAACAGTAACCATTCAACAGGAGGATTAATGCAAAGTGGAAAATGGTCAATGATTCGTTCACTTTATATCGATAATAAAACACGAAATCCAAAGGCTAGAGGAACTCACGAATGCATTAACTCTGTATTTTACAACTGGGGTACCAATGGTTATATTATGGGCGATACCGATGGAACATCGGAATGTAACTTAATAGGTAATTACTTCATCTACGGCCCATCGAGCAGCTCAAATACTCATATTACAAACACAACACCAACATTCTATGTTTACGGGAGTGATAACCGGGTTGATTCAAATAAAGATGGCACACTAAACGGTAGTATAATGACTGATTATAAAACAGCAACTGTTGAGTCATCACCATATGCTTACCCAGGAGTTAATCAATTAATGTCGGCTAAGGATGCTCTTTATCATGTAATTGACAATGTAGGAGCTTCTATTGTTAGAGATGCTGTTGATGAGTTATTGATTAGTCAATTAACATCATTTGGTACTGCCGGACAGATAATAAACACAGAAGATGACAATGGCATATCGGGCAATGTGGGCACTGTCGCTTCAGGAACGGTACCTACTGATACCGATCAGGATGGAATGCCCGATTATTGGGAAACAGCAAATGGCATAAATCCAAACACTTCTGACCACAATGGTGATAATGATGGCGACGGTTATACCAACATTGAAGAATATCTGGAATGGATCGTAAACAACATTGATAATCAAACTATAGATGCTTTTTCAACAATAGAAGCTGAAACATACAATTTACAGTCGGGTGTTAAATTAGAAGCATGCGATGAAGGAGGGCAAAATGTAGCGTTTATTGAAAATGGAGATTGGATAAGGTTCAACAATATTGATTTTGGTTCAGGTGCGGCTGGTTTTATTAGTCGTGTAGCATCCACATCTACATCTACAGGAAACATTGTGTTGAGTATAGATGGCACTTCAAATATTATTGGCACATGTGCTGTTACAAGTACAGGTGGATGGCAAGTATGGTCTGATGCAGAGTGTTCTATAAATACTACATCAGGAGTACATGATTTGTACCTTACATTTACTGGCGGCAGCGGTTACCTGTTAAACCTCAATAATTTTATTTTTACAGAACCAACGTCAAACTCAATTACCATAGAAGAAAATCAACCAGGTTTTTGCGGTGTTGATGGCACTGTAGACTCAAACAATGCTGGATTTACAGCTTCTGGTTTTGCAAATACTGATAATGCTACTGGCAAAGGTGTTAATTGGAAAATTAATTTTGAAACTTCAGGCACTCATACTTTTACATTCAGATATGCAAGTAACTCTGATCGACCTGCAAACCTAATTGTAAATGGAACAACAGTAGCATCAAACATTAATTTTCCATCAACAGGAGCCTGGACTACCTGGACAACAATTTCAACTACTGCAAATATAAGTGCCGGAACATACGATTTAAGACTGGAAGCAACTGGATCCAACGGCTTGGGTAATATCGATAACATAACCGTTACGGATGCAAGTGCTGCAGATTGTAATATAGTTACTACCTATACCCTATCGACAAATGTTAATGGACAAGGAACAGTAAATCCTTCAAGTGGAACTTATTACGAAGGAGATTTAGTATCTGTTAATGCTACACCAGCAACGGGTTGGCAGTTCGCTGGTTGGAGTGGTGCCGCAACCAGCACAAGTAATCCAGTAAGCATTACCATGAACGACAATAAAACATTGGTTGCAACATTTAGCGAAATTCCTATTCCTGCAGAACTGGTAAAGCATGGTACTGGTTCTTCAAATCAAACTGTAGATATTGGTACTGCAATAACCAGTTTTTATTATTCGTGGGCAAATGCAACATCAGCAATTGCAACAGGATTACCAACGGGCGTAACAGCTATTGCAGACAACAGTGCTCAAACGATAACAATCAGCGGAACTCCAACAGAAATTGGCAATTACCCATTTACCATTACAACAACGGGAGGTTCACCAGATGCAACAATCAATGGAACATTTACAGTGAATAGCATTATCGAAACCATTATCATAGAAGAGAATACAACAGGTTTTTGCAGTGTTGATGGAACCGTTGATAGCAATAACGCTGGTTTTACAGGAACTGGATTTGCCAATTCAACAAACGCTTTAAACATGGGCATTTCATGGTCCGTTTATGTTCCTTCAGGTGCTACATGTTCAGTTGTTTTCAGATATGCTAATGGATCAACAGCAGATCGCACAGCCGATTTATTGGTGGATGGATCTACAAGTGTATCAAGTGTTAGTTTTGCAGGCACTGGCAGCTGGACTACATGGACTGCAAACAGTTCAAGCTCGGTTTATCTATCTACAGGTTCACATACCATCAGATTGCAATCGACAACAAGCAATGGACTAGCCAATATTGATTACCTTGAGTTTACAGGGCCATCGCCAGAAGCCGTAAGGTGTGAGGGATTAAAAAAAGCATTAATATCTACTCAGCCAGAGGGTAAAGAATATACCTTAAGCATATCTCCAAACCCTGCTAAAGATGAAATTAACATTCAGGCATTTGTTGATGAATCACATGTAAACATAGCGATATACAATACTTTTGGATATTTGGTATATCAAACTGAACTCAATTTATCAACCAAAGGATTAGTCAATGAAACAATAAATATTTCTGATTTAAATTCTGGTGTTTATTTCGTCGTGCTAAGTTCCGGAGGCAAATCACAAACCACTAAACTCATTTGTGAATAACCTTTAATCGTAGGCTATATATTGTTAATACGATATAAATTAAACCCACCTCTTTGGAAACATCCCGAAGGTGGGTTTGTTTTTTTATTTCAATATTGAGGACATCTGAAAAAAATAAAACCAATGATGAATGGATTAATTTTTAAATTTTTTTCGATACTCAGATGGAAGTTCACCAAAATAATTCTTGAAGTTTTTGCTAAAATAGTGCGTGTCGAAAAAGCCAATATCTTCACTTACTGCTTTAATGGTTGCATTTGTTTCTCTTAACATTACAGCAGCTTTTTTCATTCGCACAATCATTATAAATTCTCGTGGTGCATACCCCGAAATGGTTTTCATCTTTTTATAAAACATTGTTCGTCCATACCCCATTTCACGAATAATACTGTCTATCGCGAAATCAGGCTTGGACATCTGTTCTTCAGTCAACCTGATAACCTCCGAAATAAAACTCTGATCTTGTTTCGAATCACTTAGTTTATTGGGTTTTATGCCTGGTTCAGAAATGAACTTTTCTTTTAAAACTTTTCTCAGATTCAGAATATTTTCCACCCTTTTTGACAAATATTTCAAATTAAAGGGCTTTGTAATATAGTCGTCGGCACCATACTCTATGCCCTTAATCTTATGCTCATCGGACGATTGACCGGTAAGAAGGATCACAGGAATATGGCACGTTTCAAAGTCCGATTTTAATTCCTTGGTAATGGTAAAACCATCCTTGTTTGGAATCACCACGTCTGAAATAACCAAATCGGGCGATTCAGCTTTTGCCATTTCAATGCCTTTTAACCCTTCTTCGGCAAAAATGACTCGATATTTGTGTGATAAATCTTCAATTAAAAACTCTCTAAGTTGCTTGTCATCTTCAATAATTAAAAGCAAGGGCATTATTTTCGATGTCGATTGGTTTTCATACACATTTAAAGTTTCCTCTTGCATATACCTCAATGCATCAGTTACATTATGATTTGTTTTATCATCAGTAATAGATTCTTGAATTTCGTTGGTGGAATAATACATTTTACTGCATGGTATCCGCACTGTAAAATTACTTCCTGCACCATATTCACTGGTTACTGTTATTTCACCCTTGTGCAGTTTCACCAGCTCTTTAGTAAATGATAACCCAATACCAGAGCTACTATAGTTACTACTATTTGTTTGGGAGATGTATGAGAAACGTTCAAATATCTTTGTAATATTTTCGGGCTTGATGCCAATTCCTTCATCAATAACCGAGAATGAACACATATCGGCATTATCGATATTTACATTAAGAGTAATGCATTTCCCATTCTTCGTATTTTTAAATGCATTGGATAGAAGGTTAAATAGGATTTTCTCTATGCAGCTTCTGTCGAACCAACCTTCGCGTTCCTTACCCGAAACAATTTCGAATTGAATCTCTTTTTGCTTAGCTAATGGTACAAAGTTTTCAAATATTTCGGTGCAATAATCGATTATATCTATTTTTGATACATTTAGCTTCTTTGCACCTTTTTGCACTTTTCTAAATTCGAGCAATTGTTCAATTAACTCGAACAACCTAAGTGCATTCTGTTTTATTAAACGAACTTGCTTTTGGGCTTTTTGATCAATATTCGCATTGCTCTCTAATTTATCAGCAGGACCCAATATAAGCGTTAATGGAGTCTTAAATTCATGCGATATATTGGTGTAAAAACGTATTTTATCTTCGGTCATTTGTTGTTCAAGTTCAACCCTATTTTTGAGTTTCAATTGATGTGTTATAATATAGATTATGGCACCGATAAGCGCAACAAAAACAAACACATAGATTAGGTAAGCCCAAGGTGTTTTCCAAATTGGATTTTTAATAACAATTTCTATTTGAACAACCTCATCACTCCATACATTAGAAGCATTCGTGCTTTTTACTTTGAACAAATAACTCCCAGGTGCTATGTTTTTATAAACAGCTTCGTTAACGGTTCCACCTTTTATCCATTCTTGCTCAAAATTTTCGAGCATATACTGATATTGTATTTTTTCAGGATTGCTATAGTCGAGCACAGAAAATTTGAAAGCAAAAAAGTTCTGATCGTGATTAAGAGTTATTGTATTAGTTAATTCAATACTTTTTGTTAATATAGAATTATTGGTCGGTTGTACTTCTTCATCAAACAACTTAAAACTTGTAATAATTAGCGGATAATGCCTATTGTCCTTAACAATGGAGCTGGGATTAAATAAGACAAATCCATCCGAAGCTCCAAAAACAAGTCTGTTGTCAGAAGTAATACAACCCCCGTTTTCTGAAAATACATTATTAGTTCCTATGGTTTCTGCCGCTCCAAAAGTGTCGAATTCATTATTCTCTTTATTTAGCTTATTAAGGCCATTGTCAGTAGCCACCCATAAATACCCACTTGTATCCTCTACCATACTAACAACCACATTACCACTTAATCCTTCTTTAGTCGTATAATGATGCCATTCATATTGCATTTTCTCAACATCCATTTTTTCCAGCACAAACAAACCTCCGCCAAAAGTCCCCACTCTTATTTTTCCATCTCTACCCTGATTAATTGTAAGTATGTCGTTACTTAAAATGGTACTGGCATCTCTATTATTGAGGTTAACTGGAATAAACTTCTTATCAGCCTTATTTAATTGTTCTACCGGGAGATAATTGAGACCTTCAACAGTGCCAATCCAAAGATTCTTATCCTTATCCTGCAAAAGGCATCTTACTCGATTATCTGTTATGGTATTTTTTTGACCTTTCTCTAACCAATAAGTTTGAAACTGAGGATTTGTAAACGGATCCGTTAATACATTTAATCCACCAAAATAATTGCCAATCCAAATCTGTCCCAGTTGATCTTCAATAATACTATATACATTGTTATTGGAAATATGAGTTGCATTGGCAGAACCTGAATGAAACTGCACTATTTCAAATCCCTTATTAAAATCATTTATAAGCCCTTTCAACACAATTGCGCCATTTCCCTTGGTTCCAACCCATAAATTGCCATTTCTATCGCCTTGCAAACAATAAATTCCGCTTGTTATTATCGATTTTAGTTGAAACGATTGTTTCGAATTCCATACCTCTTCCATTTTACTATTGTAGCAAAATAGTATTCCTCCTTTAGTTCCCACCCATGTGCGCCCTTTAGCATCGCACCATAAAGCTCTTACCTCGTTTGTATATTTTACAGGGCTCTCTGCATCTGGCCTAATGTTTGTAAAATTATTCGGGCTAAGATTAATCTTATTTAAGCCTCCATTTAAAGTACCAATCCATAAATTCTTTGAGTTATCTTCAAACATCGAAAGAATAAAATTCGATGATAAGCTTGCCGGATTAGATTCTTTATGATAAAAGTGATCAAAACTCTTTTTGTTTTCATCGTATTTAAACACCCCTCCACCGTAATTACCAATCCAAAAATCCTGATTGCTATCTTCAAAAAATTGAATGCGTTCGGTTTCATGTATCATCTCCCTAAAATCAGGACTTAATGGAAAATATCTGAATTTTTGAATCTGCGTATCAAACATGGTAACACCTCTTTCTCGCGTCATAAACCAAAAATGACCCGATGTAGTACAATATATTTCGTTAATGAATGACGATTGAAGTCCACGATCTCCACTTTTAAAATGTTGCAATTGCCCTTTTTCATCAAAAAAGAAAACGCCATCTCTAATGGTACCAATTAAAACATTACCTTTTTTATCAGCACTTATAGATGATATGATCCCTTTACCGGTAAGTGCGTTTTGCAGACTTGAAAATTGTTTGGTTGTTAAATTGTATTTGACAATTCCATGCCGTATTGTTCCAAACCAAATCTCATTTTCGAACTCGAAATATGATGTAAAACCATCGTAATCATCATAAAAATGATGCTCTACTTTATTCGAATTAAAATCAATCGTATCATTGGGCAGGTAGCTTAATCCTTTTTTTGTTCCTAACCAAACACCACCAAGCTTATCCTGATGCACAAAATTCATATCGCGATTGACTATGAGAAAATCATAGTTGAACGTGTCGGTCTTAAAACTTACATCCGATGGATTATAGACACATCGCACGCATCCACCTGTAGCTAAAAATAACCATGAAGCTCCAGATGTGGTCTGCTTTATATAAAATGGCACCAGAGATGTTTTGTAATTGGTTTCGTGAGGATAAATTTCAAACGGGAATGATGAAATTTTATTGGTAACCGTATTTATTAGGTGCACCTTTTTGTCGTAGGTTACAACCCAAAGAAACTGATCTGAATCTTCAGCTATTTGAATAATTCGATTATTAGATAAATTATCTGAAAGTTCATCCATCAACGAATAGCTTTTAAACTGTTTCCCATCAAAGCGATTTAACCCATTTAGGGTACCAAACCATAAAAAACCTTTCTTATCCTGATAAATCCATCGAACCGAGTTATTCGACAATCCATCATATGTATTAAAATGCTCAAACTGCAGGTTACAATGCCCCCAGAAAGCATTAAAAAAAAGTAACCCAATAATTAAAATGATTGACCTCATATTCATATCGAGGATGTTTTTCAAATTCCCAAGACAAAATTACCAAATACAGTTAACAATTGTTAATTTTTTTCAAAAAACAGAACAACACACACTATATATCTTATTTATTGATATTTACAACTTTTAAAAAATGCCATTTAATAGTCAAATCATGCAAAAAATTCAATTGCGTACGCAATTAGCACCTATTGCGAACTAAATTCAGAGTGTTTTTTACTTTTATTAACGAATTTTAAAATCAGTTATGAATCTATTTATTGTTAATAACAAAATCCAAAAATTATGAGTTTAAAATTACGATCCTTTTTATTGGTTTTAACTCTAACGCTTGTGGGTACATTCAGTAGCTATTCGCAGAAACAGGTGGAACTATTAAATCGAGGTCTGTTTACTTTGAACAAAAGAAATGGTACTAAATAGTTAAAATGACATATAAAAAAGTTACATATCCCCCTGATAATATACACTTTAACAAGATCATATTTTATCATCTGTTATTATTTCAATGAATTAGAATATTACTGTAAACGTTTCAGTAATAATAGCAAGCCAAAGTTTACTGATCAGGAAATAATGACCATTTACCTTTATGTTCTTCATCATCAGGGGCATACTAAAGTAAAGCACATTTTTAAATTAATTAAAACCTAAAAACCATGTTAACAATTAGAAAACTAACTTTTGCAATGATGGTATTGTCGTTTGCGACAATATTTACTAATGAGGCACAAGCCTACGATAATGAAGTGTATTGGTCTAATAACAGATATCGCTGGAAAATAGATGGAGTGGAAAAGGGTAGCTCTACGGATTATGCAACCGCAATTCAGAGTTGCATCGATGGCGCCCCTTGGAACTGGATCCATGTTACAACCAGGGGTAATTTAAGTAAGCAAATCAATTTAAACGATGGAACAGGATTAGATTTCCATGGCAATAAAGTCGGGATATGGCATAATGAAAAATCGGGATTATACGCCAGAGGACGTAACTGGTGCAGTATTATCAATGTAACCCTCGATGGTGGAGAAGGTTGGTGGGCAATATGGTTTACCGAGTGTAATGATATGTATTTTTCGAATGTCACCGTACAGAACCATATAGGTATAGGTATACGCATTGACAGCCACCCATCCAAACCCTACGAAGATTACTGGGTTGATAATTTGGATATGAGTAACTGCAGTTTTTACAACTTAGGCAGTCATGGATTAGAGACATACGGAGTACGTGGCAATGTCAGGATTCTAAACACCATAGCACATAACTGCGGCGGATGCGGAATTTGTCTTAACAAAACCGACAACGCCTATCTTGATAAGGTGGATGCCTACAGGTGTGCTGTCGATAACGGTTATGCCGGGTTACGTCTCGTTAACTGGGTTACTAATTCCAGAATCGATTATGTCAAAGCTATAGAATGTGGTCGGGGATATGTTACCGGTAAGGCTAGAAATGTTGTTGTCGACGAAGTGTATATCCGCGATTGTGTCATACACGATATTTTACTTACTATGTCTGACAACGTAGGCGTTAACTCTGGAACGTACAACGGTGAAGCCATTAATCACTACACAAACGAAGATAATTGTTGGATCAATGCCACTTACGTTGATGGCTCGATTCCAACAGGTTGGGTACAGCTCCAAAACCGAAACACGGGGATGTATATCGATGGCTATGGCAAAACAAGCAATGGCTCCGACGTTTACCAACATGCAAGTACCACGCATTATAATTCGCAGTGGATGCTTGAAAGAACCGGCGACTACTATTATATCATAAACCGGGGCACCGGAATGAAACTTGATGGCTATGGCAGGACAACAAATGGATCTTTGTGCGCTCAATATAATAACACCACTCATGTTAACGCACAATGGAAACTTGAACAAACAGGCAGTTATTACTTCATCACAAATCGTGGTACTGGCATGAGGCTCGACGGATATGGTGAAACAAGTAATGGTAGTACATTAAAGCAATACATGAATACGACCCATGTAAACGCACAGTGGTCGATAGTGAATCTGAAAAGCGCAACTGCAGAACCTACACCACCAACAACAACAACAATAACAAATGATAATATAACAGTGTTCCCTAATCCGTCGGTTAACGGTAGTTTTAACATAGATATTTCACAAATTGAAAATAAAGAAATTGTAAATGTTGAAATTTATTCGTACGATGGCAAGAAAGTATTTAACCAGGAATATTACGATGAAACAGAAATAAACCTTAATTTATCACTTAATAAAGGTATCTACATTGTAGTGATTAAACATGGAGATCTGGTTACATCAAAAAAACTTACTGTACAATAGTATTCATATATTGTTATAAAAAAAGAGGCTTCTATGTTGTAAAACAAGAGAAGCCTCTTTTTATTTCTTATTCAATATAGTTTAATGAATTAACATCATTATGGCGGCTATAATTGTAAATACGATACTAATTCTTTTAAATTACATAGTTGGCAAAATAGCATTTAACCTCTTTCATATTAAAGTTCCTACATACATTATTGGAATAAAAATTAATGTCAGTTCAACATTGCCCCTGTTATTAAATATAAGTGTATGCACCCACCAATTGCAATTAATGCCGTTACAATATTAAACCATCCAAAAATTTCACGAAACTGTTTATTATCAACTTTAGCTGCATTTAAAAAAAGAACTAAAGGAGAACCACTAACTGATATACTTCCAGTTAGAAATCCGATAATTGAACCAACTACTTTATATGACAATCAAGAAAGTTATATTTCGATATTTTTCGTTACTAAAGACAATAATGATAATAGAATAAACAAAACTCCTAAAACATGAATGAACAAATTATCAGGTATAAATTTCAGAGTCAGGACACCAAATATCGTAATAATTCCTTCATAAATAATTAACGATTGGAATTGCTTGTTTATCAGTTTCCTTTCTTTTTTCTGCAAAACAATTATTACCTATGCAAATTTATTATTCTAATTAACTTTATTTAAGCATTAAGACTATTTAACACAATATTTAAAATCAAATAAACATCAATTCAATCAGTGTGTTATCTTAACAATAAAATTAGAGCTATGAATAATACATCACCAGAAACATATCACCTACATAAAAGAACAATTCTAAGAGAAATTGACACGAATCATATTGCGATTGTGAAAAAAATTAAAAGTCGAATTATATCTAAGGATGCAAAAAAGATCATTGATCAAGTAAAAAAAATAAAATCAGTAGATCCATTAAAAAAAGTGAGCTTAGTATGTACAAAAAATATATGCTCTAAGTCAATTGCATTATTACATGAGAACAATGTGGAGATATTTTATGAAGATATTTAATTTAGAGTCGTAATCAATATTTATATGAATTTCCCAATAGTTCTAAACAATTCCTTAGGATCAATCGGTTTAGAAAGGTATTCATCAAAATTATCATCGTAGAAACGATTTTTTTCCATTGGACGTGCATAAGCAGTTTGAGCAACAATAATAATTCCCGAATTCATCTCTTTAATTTCTTTTGCAGCATCATAACCATTTTTAACGGGCATCTTAATATCCATTAAAACTAAATCGGTTTGAGGATTGTTCCTAACCTGGGTAACAGCCTCTTCTCCATTTTTTTCCCAAAATATTTTTGCTTTAGTTTTTTTTAAAACACTTTTCAAAAAAATATAATTAGCTTCTATATCTTCAGCAATTAATATTGTTTTACCCGACCAATCAACACTGCAACCTCCATAAACTTCAATTTCGGACATCTCATTTTTCGACATAACGATTTTAAGTGGAATTGAAAATGTAAATTTTGAACCTTTACCTTCAATCGATTCAACTAAAATTTTGCCACCAAGTGCATCAGCTGTTTTTTGCGCTATTGCAAGCCCCAATCCCAACCCAGTTTTCCAACCAAATTTATCATCTTCTATTTTAGTAAACTGCTGAAAAACTGTATCCATAACAGCAGTAGGAATTCCTTTACCCGAATCCTTAACATAGAAATTTAATAGGCCATTTTTCACATAAACACCTAAATCAATATAACCTTCATTCGTAAATTTGCAAGCATTATCCATAAGGTTAGTAAGTATTTGCCTAATCCTGACAAGATCACTATTAAGTATTAAATTTTGTTCTTCAAGTTTATTATCCAAATTTATCGATACTGATTTGTTATTATTATGAATTACATAATATGAATATATATGATCAAGCATTACATTCAAATCAAACACTTCTTTCACAATTTTTAACTGGTTGGATTCAATAAGACTTAAATCTAAAATTTCATCAATAATCTTTAACAAACTATTTGAGTTAGATAGAATAATATTCACATATCGAACTCTTTCTTCATTTGATACCCCCTCATCATTAATCAAATTCGAAAAACCAACAATGGCATTCATAGGAGTGCGTATTTCATGACTCATATTTGCTAAAAAAGCCGATTTTAATGCATCCGATTCTGTGGCTCTTTCTAAAGCAAGCTTTAATTCACGAGTTCTTTCATCAACAATCCGCTCAAGATTATTTCTATTATTTTCAAGCTCTTCATTCTGCGCTACAATCTCCTCCTGCTTTTCGGTTAATAAAATATTAACTTCGTGTAATAGTTCATTTTTTTCTAATATTTGCTTTGTTCTAATGGCAACAGTATTTTCCAACAACACATTTTGTCGTTTCATTGAACCTAACCTATAATAGTAAATAAACAGCACCATACCTGCAACTGCTAAAACAACAAAAATTCTAAAAAACCAAGTCTCATAAAATGGAGGTACAACTATTATACTCAAATTAACAGGTTTTTCATTCCAAATGCCATCGTCGTTGGCTGCACTTACCATAAAAGTATAATTACCCGGAGCTAAATTGGTATATGTTACTATGTTATTTCCTGCTTTTCGAAACTGCCAATCTTTTTCTAATCCTATCAACATAGTTTTATAAGCATACTTATCGGGATTAACACTATGCAAAGAAGCAAATTCGAGGGTTACAATTTTATGATTCGGACCTAAAACAATTCTCTCGGTTACAGCAATAGATTTATCAAGAATAATACTACCAGCAAATTCTGTTCCAATAGGCACCGATTCATTGTTTATTTTCAAATCGGTAATTACCACATCAACAGGCTGGTTATTTTCAATAATACGATCAGGAAAAAAGGTATTAAAACCATTTATTCCTCCAAACACCATTTCACCCGATCTACACTTATAATACGCATTAAAATTAAACTGTTTGCTTTGCAGTCCATCATACTGATCAAAAACCCTTATCTTTATTTTATTTATATCACTAACCGCATTAGTCATTTTTATTAATCCCGATATTGAACTAATCCATAAATTTCCGCTATCATCTTCAAGAATACCGTATACCTCATCAATTGGAAAACCAGTTTCTTTAGAAAAACCTTTAAATGATTGATCGCTCATCACAAATCTTGCCAATCCTTTAGTACTACCAACCCATACAGTACCTTTCGAATCAACTTTTAAAACATTTACATTTCCAATAATATCAGGACTTGAAAAAAAATCAAATACACTATCAACCTTATTAAAATAATAAAAACCTTTTCGTGAACCAATAAACATATTTCCATACTTATCCTGATCAAAACCAAAATATGGCTTCTCTTTTAAATGAACAAAATAATCCTTTCCATCAGGAAGTACATCTAAAACCAATTTTGTATAATCATCTGACGGAGTAGTTATAATCCACAAATTATTATTCTTATCATTGAAAAGACAATATACCTTATCTCCCGATATACTATTTATATCATTATTGTTATGCCTATATGTTTTAAATATACCTGTTGTTACATCATAATAATTCAATCCACCCCTATTAGTTCCGATCCATAAATTACCTTGTTTATCCCACTCCAAAGCCTTAACATCATTATAGCTCAACGATTGGGGATCATTCGGATTATTTTGATAATATTTAAATGTATATGTTTTTCTATCAAGAAAATTTAACCCGTTATCACCTCCAACCCAAAGATTATTTGCAGAATCTTCGGTAATGCAATAAATATTGGCTCCATTTAAATATTGATTATTATATTTACCTGATATATAATGAGTAAACTCCTTTTTATTCAAATAAGTGTAATTAACTCCTCCCGAAAATGTCCCTAACCACAATGTATTACTGTTATCAACAAATGCCGAACGAATAGAATTCTGACTTAACTTAGAAAAATTATGATCCTCCGATGCATATTGAACAAAATGATTTGCTCCTTTGTCGAAAATATATAATCCTCCTCGTGTACCTATAAAAAAATCTCCTTTTAAATCTTCAAACATAGCCCTAACCCTTGTTGAATAAGGATTTTTTATATCGGGTAAATATCTTATAAATGAATTTAAGGAGGGATCATAACGATTTAAACCGTTATTCAACATTCCAACCCAAATATTACCTTTACTATCTTTAAACAACGATTCTATTCTATTTCCACTTATCGACTTATAATCATTTGGATCATTCTTATAAATCTCGAACGTAGAATCGACTTGATTATAAACATAAAGACCAGAATTAGAAACTGAAATCCAAAGTTTATCATCATCAGGTAACAAGCTAATAATAGCATTAGGAAAAACACCATTTGAATCATTACGTTGTGTATTAAAATAAAGTAAGTTACCGGTAGTAAAATTACATCCATATAACCCTGTTGTACCTCCAAACCAAACCCTACCATATTTATCTTCTGTTACACTAAATATCTGATAAACAGGCCAAGTAATTTTATCACATTTATATCTTGCAAAATTATCATGCTCTATACTATACCTATCAAGCCCAACCTCATTAGCAATCCAAATATTACCTTTACTATCCTGAAAAACTGAATTTATTAAATTTGCCGAAATTGAATTGCTATCATTTGGATTATGCCAATAGGTAACAATAGATTGTCCATCATATTTGTTTAACCCATTTTGTGTTCCAAACCAAATAAACCCTTTCGAATCCTGACAAATTGTTCGGATACTGTTATTCGATAATCCCTGATCTATTGTAAGATAACTAAATTTATACTGGTTCTGGGGGGCTTGCCCTGATAATACACCGATTGAAAAAAAAATAATTATAATAAAAAACCATTGAAATTGCCAATTACGCTTCATTATCTGCTTTTTGAAGAAAATAAAACAACTTTTCCAAACACCCCTATAAACTCTAATTAAGTTTCAAAAATATTATACTCACAAATGATTCAACTAAATTTATAAATATTTTACCTTTATTCCTATTGTACTTAAATAGAACTTGAACTTTTTATTTTGTTATAGTCCATTAGTATTTTTATTGTTGTGTAATACAATTATATTTAAACAAAACAATAAAACACAAACGAATGACATCAACAATAAAATTAATTAGCTCGATATTAGGTTTTATAATCTTTTGGGGCTTAACAACATCTTATACAAAAACAAATAATTCAAACACTTATTATCCAATTAACCCCATCCCATTTACTTCTGTAAAAATTACCGATAATTTTTGGACTCCTCGCATCCTAACCAATTACAAAGTGACCATTCCAATCGCCATCGATCAATGTTACAAAACCGGAAGAGTAAATAACTTTTTGTATGCTGGTAAAATTAAAGATGGTCAATTTTGCACACAATATCCATTTGACGATACGGACATTTATAAACTAATTGAAGCGGCCAGTTATTCACTACAAACAATACCCGATAAAGAATTGGAAGCTCAAATTGACACCCTCATTTATTATGTAGGCAAAGCTCAAGAGCCTGATGGTTACCTATATACAAACCGAACCATTAATCCCGACAGCACTCATGCCTGGGCCGGAAAACAACGATGGATTAATTCGCCAATTAACATGAGCCATGAACTTTACAACTGCGGACACCTTTACGAGGCTGCTGTTGCTCATTATCAGGCAACAAATAAAAAATCACTTCTTAACATTGCTATAAAAAATGCCAATTTACTGGTAACCGATTTTTTAAAAAATGGATTACAAATATACCCAGGACACCAAATTATTGAAATGGGTTTAGTACGACTGTATACCACAACTGGCAACGAGGAATATTTAAAACTGGCAAAATACTTTTTAGATGTTCGTGGCCCTGGTGGTCAGGAATACAATCAAGCTCATTTAAAAGTCGTTGATCAAACCGAACCTGTTGGCCATGCTGTTCGTGCCACTTATATGTATTCGGGCATGGCCGATATTGCTGCAATTTACAATGACTCATCATACCTTAAAGCCAGTCAGTTAATATGGGAAAATTTGGTGACAAAAAAAATGTACATTACTGGAGGCATAGGATCTGGAGGTAGTAACGAGGGTTTCGACCCTGAATATGTATTGCCAAATATGTCGGCCTATTGTGAAACCTGCGCTTCTGTTGGCAATATTTTTTGGAATCACCGTATGTTTCTTTTCAATGGCGAAGGAAAATATATCGATGTCTTAGAACGCACATTATACAATGCTTTACTTTCGGGAGTATCACTTTCTGGCGACCACTTTTTTTATCCTAATGTACTTGAATCAGCTGGTCAACACAGTCGTAGTAAATGGTTTGGATGTGCTTGCTGTCCGCCTAATATTGCCCGATTACTACCATCATTACCCGGTTACATTTATGCAAAAACCGACAAATCAATTTATATTAATTTATTTTCAGATAATAGTGCAACAATAAAAATAAAATCGAATGAAATTAAAATAAAACAAAAAACCAACTATCCTTGGAATGGTGAAGTTGAAATAAATATAACACCTACTAAAAAAGAATATTTCGACATTAAAATTCGAATACCGGGATGGGCTCGCGGAGAAGTTTTACCAGGTGATTTATACCATTTCTCAAACAATAAAACAGCAAAATATAAAATTATTCTCAACGATAAATTAGTAAACACGGTTGTAAACAATGGTTATGTAACCATTTCGAAAGAATGGAAAGAAAACGATAAAATTAAACTTAGCTTTCCTATGGAACCACAAATAATACTGCCAAATGAGAAGATTAAAGCCAACTCCAACAGATTTGCAATACAAAGGGGGCCATTAGTTTACTGTGCAGAATGGCCTTACTCCGAGAACGAAAAAATATTGAACCTCTTTTTTGATATATCACAACAATTTGAAACAGAATTTGACAGCACATTATTAAACGGAATTGTTACAATTCATGCAAAAGCAAAACCCGTTTCGCGCACATTAAACAACAAAATAAATATTGGCAATGAATTAAACCTACGGTTAATTCCATATTTTGCATGGAACAATAAAGGTCCAGGCGAAATGATGGTTTGGCTTCCCTCGGACACAAACAGTGTAAAACCATTACCAGCTCCAACTATTGCTTACAAAAGCATATTATCGGGCAGTACCGAAAACAAAACCCTGGAAGCTATTAAAGATCAATACGAACCAAAAAACTCCAACGATCATACAATGCCATTTTTTCACTGGTGGCCCAAAAAAAATTGCTGGGAATGGGTACAATACACTTTTAATAATCCCGAAATTATTTCGAAATGTAACATATACTGGTTCGATGATGGTCCTTTTGGTGGCTGTCGAATACCAGAAACATACACTATTGAATATAAAAAAGATGACCAATGGATTCCCGTTGAAATAACAAATGGCAAAAAAAACATCGTAAAAAACAACTGGGACACAACTGCATTTAAACCTGTTAAGACTAATGCCATTCGTTTAAAAGTAAAACTTAGCAACGATTATTCAGCCGGAATACACGAATGGATAGTCAATTAAAATTTATATTTGCTTTTTTTATAAAATAAAAGTATTTTTAACATTTAACAAATAAAATTCATCTTCGTGAAAAAAATATTACCATTTCTATTACTTTTGGCAACTTTTGGCACATGGAGCCAACAAAGTCTTCAAAAAAACATTTTTAACTTACAAGATGTTCAGCTAACTGAAGGGCCATTTAAAAATGCACTTGATCTGAACATAGATAATTTATTAAAATACGATACTGACAGGTTACTTCAACCTTATTTAAAAGAGGCCGGAATTACACCAAAAGGCGATGCTTATATTAACTGGGATGGATTGGCTGGCCATATTGGAGGACATTATCTATCAGCATTAGCCATGAGTTATGCGGCAACAGGAAACAATGAATGTAAAAACCGCCTCGATTACATGATAAACGAACTAAAAGCATGTCAGGACTCAAACAAAAACGGATATCTGGGTGGTATTCCTGATGGAGCTATAATGTGGAACGATTTACAAAATGGCTATCTGGCACTCTATTCATCATCAAACTACTGGGTTCCTTGGTACAACATACACAAAACTTACGCAGGTCTGCGCGATGCATGGCTTTATGCACAAAACGACACAGCCAAACAAATGTTTCTCGATTTATGCGACTGGGGCATTAATGTAGCATCAGGGTTATCAACATCTCAAATACAAACCATGCTTAATAAAGA
The DNA here is from genome assembly GCA_016933045.1 of Marinilabiliaceae bacterium. Taxonomy (GTDB): domain Bacteria; phylum Bacteroidota; class Bacteroidia; order Bacteroidales; family Marinilabiliaceae; genus JAFGBR01. Next base: position 42,472 of record JAFGBR010000042.1, read on the forward strand.
GTTTGGAGGTATGAATGAGGTTTACGCCGATGCCTTCGAAATTACTGGTGACACAGCATACCTTGATGCAGCCAAACGCTTTACTCACAATTCAATTTTTTTAAACCTCAAAAACAAGGTTGATGCACTTGACAACCTACACGCAAATACCCAAATACCTAAAGCTATTGGATTTGAAAGAATCGCACAGCTTGATAATACAGCTACTACGTATGCTACAGCCGCTAGTTTCTTTTGGGAAACCGTTGTAACCAAACGATCTTTAGCATTAGGTGGAAACAGCAGAGGGGAACATTTTCCGGCCGCTGCAAGCTGCGAAGACTATATAACCAGCCGCGAAGGACCGGAAACCTGTAATACCTACAACATGTTAAAACTTACTGCCGACCTGTTTTGCGACAATCACAATGTAAAATATGTCGATTTTTACGAACGAGCCTTATTCAACCACATATTATCATCGCAACATCCCGAACATGGAGGTTATGTATATTTCACCCCTGCCCGCCCCCGTCATTATCGCGTTTATTCAGCTCCCAACGAAGCCATGTGGTGCTGTGTTGGCAGCGGAATGGAAAACCCGGCAAAACACGCACAGTTTATTTATTCGTACGATGCTGACAGCTTATATTTAAATCTATTTATTGCATCAGAATTAACATGGAATGACAAAGGAGTAACAGTAACTCAAAAAACAACTTTCCCTCACTCTGATTCAACAACACTTGTAATAAATACAAACAACACTACCAATTTTTGTTTACAAGTACGTTATCCATCATGGGTTAAACCGGGTGAACTAACAATCAAAATCAACAATCAAAAACAAACTATTACAGACAATCCGGGTGATTTCATAAAACTTACACGCACATGGAACAACAACGATTCGATAGTTATTACCACTCCAATGCACACTAAGTATGAACAACTACCCAATGTACCTGATTACATTGCATTTTTACATGGCCCAATACTTCTTAGCGCCAAAACAGGAATCGAAAACCTTACTGGGTTAATTGCCGATGATGGCAGATGGTCGCACATTGCATCGGGCGAATTACAAGGACTATACACCGCCCCCATTGTAGTTGGCTCAAGAGATTCTATTATAAGCAAAATTGAAAAAATTGAGAGTGATTCTCTTAAATTCAAGATATCAAAACTATTTCCCGAACAACCAAATTATCAAAATTTAATTCTGGAACCATTCAGCTCAATACATGATGCTAGATACATGATGTATTGGCTCTCGCTATCACAAGCCGAATACGATGCCGTTATTGATGAACTAGAGGCCGAAGAAAATGCCAAATTAGAACTCGACCAACGCACAGTTGACCAGGTTGCAACAGGAGAACAACAACCCGAAACCGACCATAAAATTCAATCGTCGAACTCTTATACCGGAATTCACATGAATGAATACTGGCGCGATGCACGAAACGGAGGTTATGTAAGCTACGAAATGGCAACCGGAGGCAACACCGGATTATCATTAATGGTTAGGTACTGGGGATATGAATCAGGAGCGCGTTCATTCAATATATTAGTTGACGGAACCGTTATTGCAACCGAAAATATTACCAACAAATGGAATGTAAACGATTTTGTAAATGTAGAATACCCCATAAACGATAACTTAGTTACCGGAAAAGAATATATTACAGTAAAATTTCAGGCGGTAAATACAAGTAACACTGCTGGTGGTTTATTTTATGTCCGATTGCTAAAACCACTCACTACAAAGATCAAATTAAACCAAATAAAAGATGATGGTTTGACCATAACCCAATCCAACACATCAATAAATATTCATTCAAATACCGAAAATGGTTCTATCAAAATACTCGATATACATGGCCGTTTAATTTTAACAGACAAATTAGAAAACAACGAAGCTAACATTAACATATCGGGATTATCATCAGGTATTTATCTGGTATTATGCCCAGTTAAAAACAAATATATTTGTAAAAAGATAAAAATTAATACTAAATAATTTTAAAAAAACTGTTACTTCATATTTCTCCGTTTATAATTAAACGGAGAAATATTCATTACCTTTTTAAACAATCTTGAAAAATAAAACGAATCTTTAAAACCAATTTCACAAGCAACATCAGCTACTGATAAATCAGTAATATCCAATAGCCTACAAGCCCTTTGAATCTTTAACTGGTTAAAATAATCAATAGGCGAATAATTAGTCTTTTCAACAAATATTTTTGAATAATAAGAAACTGAAAGATTAACAACTTTTGAAAATTCATCAAGTCGTATTGTTCTATTCAAATTTTCAAGCATATAATTTATACTTAATGCAACAGGATCTTTGTCTGAAACATCATTAATAGTTTTAAACTGCTGAATATGAGAAAATGAAGACAAGAGATATATTAAACACAAATTTACATACTCCAATGTTTCACTACTGAATCCCCGCTCTAAGTTTCGAAATATCTCTTCAAACAAACTCAATCGGATACTAATTCTCGATAGCTTTCCTCTCTCAATTAATACAGGCTGTATACTTCTATTTGAAAAAAAAGATGCTTTTCTCCCGCCAAAATGAATCCAATAAATAGACCAGGGATCATCAAAACTGGAAAAATATGAATGAGCCTTACCCGATGGTATAATAATATAATGATCGGCCAATAAATCAAACTTTTGATTTTCGATATTAACAGTACCCTTACCTAAGGTACAATAAATTAAAATATATTGTAACAAACCATTTGAACGCTCTCTATAATGATGCTTTGCATTTGGATAATAACCAACATCAGTCAAATATAAATCTGAAATAAGAGGATTTAAGCTAATCCATTGCTGAACTTTCTCTGGAATTACGTAACTTATTTGACCAGGAAAACCATCTTGCTTTTTCATCTGTGTTTGTCCGCCTCGAGAGTTTGCTATTTTTACAATTCGAAATTAAAAATTATAATCAATAATAAATTTTAAAATAATCTAAAAAATACAATACAACAACTATTTACAATAAATATTTAAAAAATATAAAAATAATATAATCCATATTTTAATAAAATTGGTCATTGTTTAAAACTCAACAACAGCTTAATTTTGTCATAAATAAATAATCAATGAAAAAAATCTACAATAAAAATTTCATATTAGGCATAACCCTTGTATCTGCAATGGGTGGCTTACTATTTGGCTACGACTGGGTTGTAATAGGTGGTGCAAAACCATTTTATGAACGTTTTTTCGAGATTACCAATTCAACAGGCTTACAAGGTTGGGTAATGAGTAGTGCCTTAATCGGGTGCCTTATTGGAGCAATTTTATCGGGTTTAATATCTGATAAGTATGGACGAAAACAACCCCTGATACTTGCAGCATTCCTTTTTACATTATCTGCAATAGGAACAGGAGCTGTTGATTCGCTTATCCCATTTGTATTATACCGATTAATAGGAGGTGTAGGAATTGGTTTAGCATCGGCAATATCACCAATGTACATTGCCGAAATATCTCCATCGGAAATAAGGGGTAGATTGGTTTCCGTTAATCAACTTACTATTGTTATTGGAATACTTGCCGCACAAATAGTAAACTACTTTATTGCCGAAGAGGTACCCAAAATGGCTACTAATGAATTCATTCAATCATCGTGGAACGGACAAATAGGATGGCGCTACATGTTTTGGGCCGAAACAATACCAGCACTATTATTTTTTGTTCTGGCATTTTTTATACCCGAAAGCCCCCGATATTTAATAAAAGCAGGCAATACCGATCGTGCCATAAAAACACTTTCTCGTATTGGAGGCGAAAAATATGCAGCTACAGAAGAGTTGAATATTCATTCAACTATTTCGAAAGAGAATAAAAGAGTTAACTGGTCCGAATTATTTACAAAAAAATTACGCCCATTAATTATTTTAGGTATTGTACTTGCTGCCTTCCAACAATGGTGCGGCATAAATGTTATTTTCAACTATGCCGAAGAGATATTTACATCGGCCGGATATTCAGTTGGCGATATGATGTTTAATATTGTTATAACCGGCATTGTTAATCTTTTATTTACTTTAATTGCCATGCAAACAGTTGACAAACTTGGCCGAAGAAAACTGATGCTCATTGGCTCGGCTTCATTGGCTTTAATATACACCATTCTGGGCACTTGCTACTTTTTACAGGTTAAAGGATTAATGGTACTTATACTGGTTGTTCTGGCCATTGCAGCTTATGCTATGACATTAGCACCTATAACATGGGTTCTTTTATCAGAAATATTTCCGAACCGTATTCGTGGAGCAGCTATGTCTCTTGCAACAACAGTACTATGGATAGCTTGCTTCGCATTAACATATTCATTTCCTATTCTTAACGAACATTTAAATGCAAGTGGCACTTTTTGGCTTTATGCACTGATTTGCATATCCGGATTCTTTTTCATTTTCAAAAAAGTAGTCGAAACAAAAGGTAAATCGCTCGAAGAAATCGAAAATCAATATCACATATCTTGATAAAGATACAACTATGAGAAAAATATCATTTTTAGTTCTGTCAATAATTATTCTAACATCCTGCAAAAATGATTTTTCAAATGAAATGGACATTTCGGGAGAATGGACTTACAAACTTGACACCAGTAGGGTTGGAATAAACGAAAAATGGGTAGACTCATCGTTCGTAAGCACAATATCGTTACCTGGAGCCTTAAGAGATTACAACATTGGCTTTGAACCCGATTTAAAAACTAAATGGACTGGAAGTATTTATGACAGCTCGTGGTATTTCAATCCAAAAATGGTAAAATACCGTCAACCGGGAAATATAAAATTCCCCTTTTGGCTCACCCCTGTAAAACATTTTGTAGGTGTTGCATGGTATAAAAAAGCAATTGAAATACCTGAAAACTGGGAAAATAAAGATCTCATTATACACTTTGAGCGTCCACACTGGCAAACAACCGTCTGGTTTGATACATTAGAATTAGGATCAGACAATAGCTTATCAACTCCTCATGAATTTATTGTATCAAAAAATATTCTAAAGTCAGGCAAACACATAATAACAGTACGCATTGATAATGCACTACGCTATGTAAATCCCGGCATTAATTCACATAGCGTTTCTGATCACACACAAGGCAACTGGAATGGTATAATTGGAAATATGAAACTAATTGCCAAAAACAGTGAACATATAAAACTGATAAAAATATTTCCCAACATTAAACTAAAAAGTGTTAAGACAACAATCATATTATCAAACAGTTTAGAGTCTAAAAACTCATCTGTACAAATATCAATTAAAGAACCCGGACAAACGAAAAATATTACTACTATAACAAAATCGTGGCCAAAAGACTCGGATCAATTAACATTTGACATTCCAATAAGTAACCAAATAAAAACATGGAGCGAATTTGAACCAAATATTTATGAAATGAACATTTCGCTACTAAATAACCAGATTGAAAAAGACAAAAAAACTCAACAATTTGGCATGAGAAAGTTTTCAATTGTCGACAAACACTTTGAAATAAACGATACACCCATATTTTTAAGAGGAACAACAGAATGTTGTGTATTTCCAAAAACAGGTTATCCTCCCACAAATGAACAAGAGTGGGCTCGAATCTATTCAATATGCAAATCATTTGGATTAAACCACATACGTTTCCACTCCTATTGTCCGCCTAAAGCTGCATTTGTTGCAGCCGACAAAGCCGGCTTTTATCTTCAGGTTGAAGGTCCCAGTTGGGCTAAATACTCTACCTCACTTGGACGTGGCAAACCCATTGATAAATATTTGATGGATGAAACCAAACGAATAATCGATACTTACGGCAATCACCCATCATTTTGTATGATGGCTTATGGAAACGAACCCTCGGGCAATTACGTACCATATCTCGAAAATTGGGTCGATCATTTCAGAAAATATGATCCACAAAGAGTCTTTACAGGTGCTTCGACAGGTAAAAGCTGGGCTATAATTGAAAACAGCGATTTCCTGGTAAGAGCTAAACCACGTGGGCTGGAATGGAAAAATAAGCAACCTGAGAGTTTATTCGATTACCGCGACAAAACAGAGGATCAGCAAAAGCCTTATGTAACTTTTGAAATGGGGCAATGGTGTTCTTTTCCAAATTTTAAAGAGATAAAAAAATACACCGGCTCATTAAAAGCAAAAAACTTTGAATTGTTCGAAGAAGATTTAAACGATCATCACATGGGCAATCAGGCCAACGATTTTCTATTAGCATCTGGCAAACTTCAGGCATCGTGCTACAAACAAGAGATCGAAGCAACTTTAAGAACTCCTAACCTTGCTGGTTTTCAATTATTAAGTTTAAACGATTTTTCAGGTCAGGGAACAGCCTTAGTAGGTGTACTGGATGCATTTTGGGATGAAAAAGGTTACATATCAGCCACTGAATTCAAGTCGTTTTGCAACCAGGTTGTTCCATTAATCCGAATTGAAAAATACACATGGGAAACAAATGATACCTTAAAAGCTTATGCCGAAGTTGCCAACTTTAGTGGAACACCTTTACCAAATGCATCAATAAAATGGAATTTGTCAAACGAAAAAGGAATAGGCATAGATAGTGGTTTTATTATTAAAGACACCATCAATATTGGAAATGGAATAAAACTTGGAACAATTAAATCATCTTTATCGGTTATTAAACAAGCCCAAAAACTTGTTTTGTCACTTTCAGTTAATCAGTTTTGTAACAAATGGAACGTATGGATATATCCAAATTCGACAAATGCCGAAATAAACAAAGATGTTTTTATTACACAAACCTTAAACACCGAAGCCGAAAATATATTAAAACAAGGAGGAAAAGTACTCTTAATAGCATCGGGTAAAGTAGAAAACGGGAAAGATGTTATTCAATACCAAACACCGGTATTTTGGAACACATCGTGGTTTCGGATGCGACCTCCTCACACAACAGGTATTTTTATTCAACATAACCATCCATCGTTAAACGACTTCCCTACCGATTATTACAGCGACCTGCAATGGTGGGATATAGCTAACCGACAACAGGTTATGAATATTGAGAATTTCCAGCCCGATTTTAAACCAATCATTCAACCAATAGATACATGGTTTATGAACAGACGCCTTGCAATGTTATTTGAAACAAAAATTGATGAAGGAAATTTAATGGTTTGCAGTATCGATTTGTTATCCGACATTGAATTGCGTCCCGTTGCCCGTCAATTAAGAAAAAGTATTTTAAACTACATGATCTCTGATGAGTTTAATCCTAAACAAAAAGTGAGCATCGATATAATAAAAGAGTTATTCGAAGTGAAAGAGCGCGAAGGATGGAATTCGTATGTAAATGAGAATCCTTAATTAACAATAAAATAGTTATCGATTTGAATTAAAGCGAGTTTTAAACTAATGTTAGGCATTGCTGGCGCGAATTTATAACTAACATTCTTAAAAATCGCTTTGCTGGCGCGAGTTTTCAACTCGTGTCCTAAAATTAAACTCAGAGCTAAAAAACAATAAATTAAACATTCACAATACAAACAAAAATCATGAAGGTCAAAGCTTGGCACGAAACAGTTATTATACCTACCTACGAAATAGGAGAACCCGAAAAAAACCCAATATTCCTCGAAAAAAGAGTTTATCAGGGTAGTAGCGGAGTTGTTTACCCATATCCGGTTATCGAAAAAATACATGATGAAAAAACAGACAAACCATGGGATGTAATATACCTCGAAAATGATTACTTAAAAATAATGATATTACCTCAACTTGGGGGACGGGTTCAAATGGCTTACGACAAAATGAAACAACGTCATTTCGTTTATTACAACCATGTTATAAAACCAGCTTTAGTTGGACTAACAGGCCCATGGATTTCGGGAGGTATCGAATTTAACTGGCCACAACACCATCGTCCATCAACATACGAACCAACCGATTCTTTCATTGAAGAAAACAATGATGGTAGTATTACCGTTTGGTGCAACGAAACTGAACGTATGTTTAGAACCCGGGGAATGGCCGGTTTTACTTTATATCCAGATAAAGCTTATATGGAGATTAAAGTTAAATTATACAACAGAACTGATGTACCGCAAACATTCCTTTGGTGGGCAAATCCGGCTGTTAAAGTAAACGACCACTATCAATCAGTTTTTCCACCCGACGTACATGCGGTCTTCGACCATGGAAAACGCGATGTATCATCATTCCCTATTGCCACAGGAACCTATTACAAAGTAGATTATTCACCCGGAACAGACATTTCACGATATAAAAACTTACCTGTTCCCACCTCGTATATGGCCATAACCTCGAAATACGATTTTGTTGGTGGTTACGAAAACGATAGCAAAGGTGGTTTATTACATATTGCCAACCACCATGTATCACCTGGTAAAAAGCAATGGACATGGGGAAATGGAGACTTTGGCCAGGCCTGGGATCGAAACCTAACCGATGAAGATGGCCCCTATATAGAATTAATGTGCGGTGTTTACACCGACAACCAACCCGATTTTACTTGGCTAATGCCGGGTGAAGAAAAAAGCTTCTGCCAGTATTTCATGCCATATCGCGATTTGGGAGTAGTTAAAAATGCAACTAAAGAAGCTATGGTGAATTTAGAGATTGACAATAATTCTTTAATAATAAAAGCTTACACAACTTCTATTTATAATCAGGGTATAATAAAATTAACTAATAACTCTGAAATATTATTTATCGACACATTTGATTTTCATCCGGGAACCTCATACGAAAAACAAATTAATATTGAGTCTAATATTGATATATCCAAACTAAAAATTGAAGTTTTAACCTCCGATAACGTATCACTTGTTAGCTGGCAACCCGAAACTGAACAAACAAAAGAAATCCCAAAACCTGCTATTGCTGCCAAAAATCCTGAAAATATTGAAAGTAATGAACAACTATACTTAACAGGCCTTCACCTCGAACAGTACCGTCATGCAACATTCGATCCACGGCCATACTACACAGAAGCATTGAATCGCGATGAAAAAGACTATCGTTGCAATAACGCCCTTGGATTTTGGCACTTAAGACGAAGCCAGTTTAACAAGGCCGAAAAGTATTTTCGTAATGCCATTGAAACAATTACAGAACGAAACCCAAACCCCATTGATGGTGAACCATTTTACAATTTAGGGCTTACATTACGATACCAAGATAAAAACGAAGAAGCATACAATTTTTTTCACAAAGCTGTATGGAATGCAGCATGGATGGATAATGGTTATTTTCAGCTAGCCCGGTTAGATATAGTAAATGGAAACTTAAATACGGCTCTTGAAAATATCGACCGGTCATTAATACGAAACTGGCACAACCATAAAGCGCGACACTTAAAAGCTGCAATTCTGCGAAAACTAAACAAATACAACGAAGCACTTAATTTATGTGAAGATTCATTAAAAATAGACCCTTTTAATTACGGAATATATTTCGAGAGTTATTTGTTAGGAAACAATGATGCATTAATAAATTTGAAAACTCTAATCCGAAAAAATATACATAGCTATATTGAATTCTCACTTGATTATGCATGGGCAGGTTTATTTGATGAAGCATCGAAATTGATTGAATTAGGCATTAGTGAGCAAACCGGGTTAAATATTTTTCCTTTAGCTTTTTATTATCAGGCCTGGTTTAATCATAAAAATGGAAATCAAGAAAAATCGGCAAACAGCTTAAAAGATGCTGTAAATGCTAATACTAACTTCGGTTTTCCCAACCAGCCCGAAGCAATTATTGCTTTAGAGTGGGCTGCTACAGTTAATAAGGTGGATTATAAAGTATACTACTACCTTGGGAATTACTGGTATGCACACAAAAACTATGACAAAGCAATTGAATGCTGGGAAAAATCAACTTCAATAAATAATCAATTCCCAACCACATATAGAAATTTAGCTTTAGCCTATTTTAACAAAAAAGGAGATGCGAAAAAATCTTTAACCTTTATAAAAAAAGCATTTGATCTTGATAATTCCGATGCACGTGTTTTCATGGAAATGGATCAACTTTTAAAACGACTAAACCACGATTCAAAAATAAGATTAGAGTTATTCATAAAACACCAGGAATTAATTAATCAACGCGATGATTTATTTTTAGAACAGATCACATTATATAACAACCTGGAGCAATATTCTAAAGCATACGAACTGATAATGTCGCACAAGTTTCACCCTTGGGAAGGAGGCGAAGGAAAGGTTACTGGACAATATGTTTATAGCTTAACAGCAATGGCCAAGGAAGCTATAAAACAAAAAAACTATAAAAAAGCCATTGATTACCTTAATAAAGCTCAAACATACCCATATAATTTAGGGGAAGGTAAACTTTATGGAGCTCAAGAAAATGAGATACTATATTACTTAGGAAATGCTTATGAAGGACTTAATGAGTTTACTTCTGCCAAAAAATACTGGACATCAGCATCACAAGGGTTAAAAGAGGTTTCAGCTGCATTTTTTTATAACGACCAACAACCCGAAACAATATATTTTCAAGGATTAGCACTAATTAAACTTAACAAAAAAGAAGAAGCCAAACAACGGTTCGATAAGCTATTAAAGTATGGAAATGAACACATTAACGATAAAATAAAAATTGACTATTTTGCAGTTTCACTCCCCGATTTGTTAATTTGGGAAGATGATTTAGATAAACGCAATCAACTTTTTTGCCAAAAACTAATTGAGCTTGGCAATAACGGACTAGCTTTGTTAAACCACTAAATACAACATTTTCAATAAATGAATTTTTATTCAAATACGAATCAAGTGTTGTAAATCAGAGCTAGTAGAATAGAATAGTCATGAAACAGCAATAAATTACCATGTAATTATGCAAATAAAATAAGATTCCCACCTACGCGAGAATGAGAGGCTATTGTAATTACCTTTACTGCAATTACGCTTCATCATCCCCGCGTAGACTGGAATTTCCAACATATTGTAACTCCTAATAAATCAGTTCGGTTCATCATATTAAAACAAAAATATAAAGAGATATTAGACTGACAAAATAGACTAATTATACATTCAATACTCTTAAATACTACTACATCTTGAACATCTGTCTGAAATCCAAAAATCTTCTTATCATCAAAGTCATATGAAAAATTAAATTTAAACAATCTCATAATAATATTTAATAAAGCAAACATCCGCCTGAAGCAGACAAACATGTGAGATCTTTTTTGAACTAAAAAAAGATGATTAACCATCCATTTTTGCAAAAAAATCATTAATCTAGCACTTTAAATAAGATCTCCTTGTTTAGATATATAGTTATGACAGAAAAGCAAATAATAAGCATTCCTGAGGCCGATAAAATCAAACTCATAAAATATCAGCAAACCGAAGTAACCGAAAGTGAAATTTACATTCGCATTTCAAACATTGTTAAAGATGCTGAAAACAAAATAGTTTTACGAAAGATTGCAAGCGATGAAGCAAGACACGCCAAAGTTTTTGCAAAATACACGGGAATAAATCCCAAACCCAACAAATGGAATGTTTTCATTTACATTTTAATAGCCCGTATTTTTGGAATCACATTTGCTGTTAAGCTGCTTGAAAAAAATGAAGCATCTGCCGAAAAAAATTATGCCAAAATTAAAAGCGTTCCCGAAATTCAATCAATAATAGACGACGAAGACAACCACGAACAAGAGTTAATTAATATGATTAACGAAGAACGATTACAATATTTAGGTTCAATTGTTTTGGGTTTAAACGATGCTTTAGTTGAACTTACCGGAGCTTTAGCCGGGTTCACCCTGGCATTGCAATCGCCTCAATTAGTAGCTCTTACTGGAACCATTACCGGAATTGCAGCAGCTTTATCAATGGCTTCATCAGAATTTCTTTCAACACGAGTTGAAGAAAACGATAAAACTGCGGCCAAAGCTGCTCTATATACCGGTTCGGCATATTTTGCTACAGTTATCATTTTAATACTCCCTTTTTTAATATTAAACAATGTTTTTATTTCATTAGGCATTTCAATAACATCTGCAATAGGAATCATTGCTTTCTTCAATTACTATTATTCAATAGTAAAAGACGACAGCTTTAAAAAACGTTTTACCGAAATGGCTCTTATTAGTATTGGAGTTGCAACTATAAGTTTTGGGATAGGTTATGTGTTAAAACAATTTATGGGTATTGAAGCTTAAAAACTTACTATCCGTGCATACTAACATCTTTTAATTTATCAGTGTTTTTTATAATGATATCTTTACCGTCAGAAATAATCAACCCGTCCTGTTCAAACTCTTTTAGTATTTTAACAGTACTTTCTGTTGTAATACCTGCAAAATCTGCTAAATCCTTACGCGTTAAATAATTAAAAACAGAATCATTACCAAATTGAGATGATGACAAATAGAGTAATGCCGACGCCAATTTTCCGGGCATCTGTTTCTGAATGGTTTCTTTAATTGTTTCCAACAAATGATTTTCACTTAAATAATTACGTGCTACAACCCTAAAAGCAAAATCTTTATTCTCGAGAAGCATATTTTTTAACGCATCTTTATTTATCATACATATATTAGAATCGGTAATAGCCGATGCCGTATACTGGTAAAGAGTCTCTCCAAAAACAGCCTGAAATGCTATAAAATCACCCGATCGTAATAAACGAATGGCCTTTTGCCTGTTTCTGCTTAACTCGATATAAACCTTAACCAAGCCATCTACAACATATAAAACATAAGGAGCAAATGCACCCTGCTTACAAATTGTTTCCCCTTTCTGATATGAGATTTGTTTTTTTTCAACCTTTAAATATTCAATTTCTTCGGGATGCAAATCTCTAAAACAAGGACTACTATTAAAAATATCTAACGTACTGTCCATAATATTATCAATTTGTTTTTAAGTAAAAATAAAATAACAGCAATGAAGATAGCAATTACACTATAAGAAAAAAACATTTGAGAATAGTTTGATAAATACATCAACTACCATTTTCATATGGTTAAAAAAGGTATTCTCAATAAAAATCATTATAATAATTTTTTTTTGCGCAAAAAAAATATCATAAATGCCAAAAAACATAACATTTACTCAAAAAAAGACTTGAAATTTTAACAGTAAATTTTATTTCGAAATGCATAATGTTTTAAAACATATTTTTAATGGTATACTCAAAAGCCTTATTATTTAATAAATTATAAAAATAAAAACAAACAAAATATATTTTTTGCGCAAATTTTACACTATTTAACCATTTATTGCGCAAAAAAATGAAAAACAAAATTATTTTTGTCTCACTAATACACAAAAATTTACCAATGGCAGGAAAAAAAGTTTCACTGAAAGATTTTTCAGCTGAACTGGGGATTTCAGTATCGACAGTTTCTAGGGCATTAAAAAACCATCCCGATATTAGTCAGGAGGTAAAACAAAAAGTGAACTCACTGGCAAAGAAATGGAACTATCAAACAAGCACCTTTTCAATTGGATTCAAAAATCCGGCAACAAAAACAATTGGAGTTGTTGTTCCCGACATTGTACGTTTCTTTTATTCATCTATAATTAGCGGAATTGAAAGTTTTGCAAAAGACAACGGTTATTTTATTGTAATAGCTAACTCTCGTGAATCGTTTGAAAAAGAAAAAGAGTGCATTCAAAATCTTATCCGCTTAAATGTTGATGGTATTATTGTTTGTTTATCACAGGAAACATCTGATTATTCTCATTTTGACTTAGTAAGGCATAAAGATATTCCCCTGGTTTTTTTCGATAGGGTATGCAGAACTAACGAATTTTCATCGGTAATTGCAGATAATGCTGATGCGGCTAAAGAAATTGTTAACCATCTGCACAAATCTGGAGCTAAACGCATTGCTCACATAGCAGGGCCAAAAAATCTAAACATTACAAAAGAACGCATTGCCGGATATCTTATGAGTTTGAACGATAACGAACTTGAGTTCGATAAAGATTTGTTAATATATTGCGACTTAAGCCGTCAGGATGCAATAAAATCCATAAATAAATTATTGTCATCACCCAAAGTACCCGATGCTATTTTTTGTGTAAACGACACAGTGGCTTATGTTGCCATGAAAGAAATAAAAAATAAAGGATTGCGAATTCCCGATGACATAGCATTGGTTGGCTTTAATGATGAGTTTCATTCGACTATTGTTGAGCCAACATTAACAACAGTACTTCATCCTACCGATGAAATGGGAAAAGAAACCGCCCGATTGTTAATTGAACAAATTGAATCAGGACAACCTCATGCTCCCCGTCAAATTGTAATGAAAACAAGCATTGTTATTAGAGAATCATCAATTAAAAACAAATTATAAACATATTGAAATAATATAAAATTTTTTTTAGAATTATGAAGCTTAACAGAAATAACCGGAACATTGAGAGAGTACCGGAACGAATAATTCAATTTGGAGAAGGAAACTTTTTGCGTGCATTTGTTGATTGGATGGTTCAGGAAATGAATGACAAAACAGACTTTAACAGCAGTGTAGTAGTTGTACAACCCATCGACAAAGGTATGGTTGATATGCTTAATGATCAGGATGGATTGTACACTTTAGTTTCTAAAGGATTAAAAAATGGCGAAGCAGTTAAGGAATCACAATTAATTAAATCAATATCAAGGGGTATTAATCCGTACACTCAATATGAAGATTATTTAAAACTGGCCGAAAATCCACAAATGAGATTCATAGTATCAAACACAACCGAAGCTGGTATTGCTTACAACGAAAATGATACTTTGAATATGACTCCAGCTTCATCATTCCCTGCTAAATTAACCGCATTATTATTTCACCGTTTTAAAACTTTCAATGGCGATTTAAATAAAGGCTTTGTGATTTTACCTTGCGAATTGATAGAACGTAACGGCGATAAATTAAAAAAATGTGTTAATCAATATTGTAACCTTTGGAATCTGGGTGATGATTTTCGTACATGGTTAAACAACGCTAATATTTGGACTAATACATTGGTCGATCGCATTGTTCCTGGTTACAACCCCGAAACCGCAATGGATGTTTGCCAAACCGAAGGATACGACGATAAACTTGTCGTAGAAGGTGAACAATTCCACCTATGGGTAATTGAAGGTCCTCAATCGTTAAAAAACGAAATACCTGCCGAAAAAGCCGGCTTAAACGTTCTTTTCGTTGACGATGTTACTCCATACAGAACGCGAAAAGTACGTATTCTTAATGGACCTCATACTGTTATGACTCCTATTGCTTATTTAAGCGGAATTGAATATGTTGGCGACGCAATGGATCATCCAATAATAGGACAGTTCATCAACCAATCTATATATAACGAGATTATTCCTGCATTATCAATGCCCGAAAATGAATTAACTAATTTCGCAAAAGAAATTGTTGACCGTTTCAGAAACCCATTTGTAAAACATGCATTATTAAGCATCTCTTTAAATTCTATATCTAAGTTCAAAGCCCGTGTTCTTGATACAATAAAAGAATATTTAGCTAAAAAAGGTGATTTGCCAACAAACCTGGTAACATCATTGGCAGCTACAATGGTATTTTACAAAGGAGAATACAACGGACATAAAATTGCCATTAAAGACGACGATTACATAATTAGCTTTTTTAACACATGTTGGAATAAATATTACAAAAAAGAAATTTCTATCAATCAATTTGTTAGTATTTTCCTTAGTGACACTATGATGTGGGGCGATGATCTTACTAAAATAGATGGCCTTACCGATAAAACTACTTTAGCTCTCGAACGAATCTTAAACGAAGGTATGCTTGAAGTTGTTAAATCTAATATCTCTATAGAAGCTTAAATCTTTTATAATTTAAATATATGCCACAACATATTATTATTGACGAAAAAGACAATGTTGCTGTTGCACTTACCGACCTGAAAAAAGGAAGCATCATTGAGGCTCGAAATAAAAAAATAGAATTAAAGAGCGACATTAACCGTGCACATAAATTCGCTTTAGTTGATATAGCCAAAGAAGAAAACATATTTAAATATGGTTATGCAATAGGACATGCAATTACTAATATAAAAGCAGGTGAACATGTTCATGCTCACAACATCAAAACTAACTTAAGCGGAGTTTTAAATTACAAATACGAGCAACAATTAACCGAAGTTTCTCTTCCCTTTCGCAACCTAACATTTAAAGGCTACAAACGAGCTAATGGCGATGTTGGTATCCGTAATGAATTATGGATTGTACCAACAGTAGGTTGCGTAAACGGAATTGGCGAACGTATGTTAAATGCTTTAAAAGCCGAAGTTGACAATTCAAAACTCGATGGCATTGAGATTTTTAAGCACAACTACGGATGTTCACAACTTGGCGATGACCATAAAAACACCATGAAAATTCTGCGCGACATTGTTCTGCACCCAAATGCAGGAGCTGTTTTGGTTTTAGGTTTAGGATGCGAAAATAACCAACCCGATGTGTTCGAAAAATTCCTGGGCAACTACAACAAAGACCGCATTAAATTTTTAACCACCCAAAAAGTACAGGACGAGCACGAAGTGGGCATGGAAATCCTGCGCAATTTATTTGCAAAAGCTAGTCAGGATATTCGCGAAGACGTACCTATATCTGAACTTAGAATTGGCTTAAAATGTGGGGGGTCCGATGGTATGTCGGGTATTACTGCCAATCCTCTATTAGGAAAATTAACCGATATACTTGTTAGCCAGGGAGGTACGTCTGTTTTAACTGAAGTACCTGAAATGTTTGGTGCTGAAACAATTTTAATGGCACGCTCGCAAGACAAAGCAACATTCGATAAAACAGTTCATCTCATAAACGACTTTAAAAACTTTTTTATCGAAAATAAACAACCTATTTACGAAAATCCATCTCCAGGCAACAAAGAAGGAGGTATATCAACTTTAGAAGATAAATCATTGGGTTGCACAACTAAATGCGGTAAAGCAACGGTTCGTGATGTTCTAATGTATGGCGATCAAATTACATCAAAAGGCTTAAACCTTTTAAGTGCTCCTGGTAATGACTTAGTTGCCAGTACTGCTTTAGGTGCATCTGGCTGTCATATAGTATTATTTACAACAGGACGTGGAACGCCTTTTGGCAGTTTTGTGCCAACTATGAAGATATCGTCAAACAGCCAATTGGCTCAAAATAAACCACATTGGATTGACTTTAATGCCGGAACTGTTGCTGAAGGAAAAACACTTGATGAAGTTGCTGAAGAATTACTTAATTATGTAATTGAAGTTGCAAATGGGAAAAAAGTAAATAACGAAATTTACAACTATCGCGAAATTTCCATATTTAAATCGGGTGTTACTCTGTAAAATATAAATGAAATATTATTAGTAATAAAAGGTTGCTTTATTTTAGGTAACCTTTTGTTTTTTAATAATTAAAAAATATAACAACAGTAAAACGTATATAAAAAATAGACTACCAATAAATCAAAACAAAACATAGTTTAATAATATCTAAACAACAATCTCAACATTAAGCTGATAAAATGAAGTACGTTCAACATTTTTTATATATCCCTTATTTGTTAATGAAAGAATTGTTTCAGCTCCTTTGGTTTGTGAAATGTTCAATTCTTTAAATATATTTCCATAAAGACATCTGTTTTTTTTCTTTAACAGCAAAAGTATTTTTTTCTCATCTTCAGTAAATTTTTTATTGTTAATTATCTCCATGTTAATCTTTACGTTTATTAAATGTGTTTATAATAAATATTCATACTCTCAATTTCTCCCGAAATATTTGTGTTATTAATTAAGGAGCCGGAATAGTTATAGTTATTACGAATAAATGTTTTATTCATTGGAATTGAATTTAACCTGGCAATCGTATATAAAGTATTTATACATTGATGCTTCATTTCCTTCTCCATTTTTCGCAACAATAACCCAGCTAAGCTTTTACCTAAATGACTTTGAATAGTAGCAAAATCGGTCATTTCAGCATTTTTATTTTCAAAATCAATTTCAGCAGATGAAAGTGCAACCAAACTACCATTTTTTTCCACTCCAAAATATTGCACATCCCCATTCATTGTTTTTATTATATATTCTGGATCATGAATAGGAAATGGGTAACTTTCAAACACAGAACCGTAGATTTGAGCCATTTCATCAGCATCACTATCATTCATTTTTCGAACTGAATACCCGGTTAAGTCTTTTTTATTATTTTTTTCGTTTGAAACATCCGACATTAACAATTGCGATAATTGAGCAAGCATTTTACCATCGTTACATAACAATCTTTCTGGACTTAAAAACTTCGACATAAAAAACATATCCTCATTAGCATTGAAAAAATCAGGGATATATGCTTCTATTCGATAATCATTAGCTAAAAAAAGAGGCGCAATATCACGAGAAATCTTACAAATAACTTTTGAATAATTAAAGCCATCTGTCAATATTTGTATTTTATTAATTATAGTGTCAATATCCTCTCTATCTAACTTCATTAAATAAACCCTGTCATTTAGTTTTCCATGTTGGATTTTTGAACCTTTTCCAACATTCTCTATAACATCAGACATTTTCATCCCTCCTTTTTTGTCGTTCATTTCCTTCGGGTATAAGTGATATTGAATCACATGAATCAGACAAAAGCTTCTCTATTCCTATAGCTTCTCTCTCATCTGTTTCATTCAGGTTGAGCTCTAACACGCAATTATTACAATTTCGGTCACAAATCTTTGGCTCATAACTATCAGGCTCTTTATACGTTGTAATAACACCCTCATAATTACGTAATACAACCTTATTCGTCGACCAGGATATTATATAATTAGGCATAACCGGAATTTTACCTCCTCCACCGGGTGCGTCAATAACGTAAGTAGGACGAGCAAAACCGCTGGTATGTCCAACAAGGCTTTCCATAATCTCAATTCCTTTTCCTATAGGCGTACGAAAGTGCGACAACCCTTCTGATAAATCACACTGATACAAATAATATGGACGCACTCTGTTTTTAACAAGTTTGTGTAGCAACGATTTCATTATTCTCGGACAATCATTAACATCAGCCAAAAGAACCGACTGATTACCTAAAGGAAAACCGCCATCTGCCAGTTTAGCCAACGATTCTTTTGCTGAGGCTGTTATCTCATTAGGATGATTAAAATGAGTATTTATCCAAAGTGGTTGATATTTCTTTAAAATTGAAATAAGGTTGTCTGTTATCCTATATGGAAGTACAACAGGCATTCTTGTTCCTATACGAATTATTTCAACATGTTCTATTTTACTAATTTCAGATAAAAGCCAATCAATTTTTTCATCAGGAAGCATAAACGGATCACCTCCCGACAGCAAAACATCTCTTACCTGGGGTGTATTTCTTATATATTCAATACCTGCTGAAAGCTGCTGTTTCGAAGGAAGAAAACCCACATCACCAACTTTACGCTTTCGAGTACAATGACGGCAATACATCGAACATAAATTACTCACATGAAACAAAACACGGTCGGGATACCTATGTGTTATTCCTTCAACTGGGCTATCCTTTTCTTCCGATAATGGATCCTCATATTCAGACTCTAATGTTGTTAATTCTTCAATACATCCAAAAGCCTGCTTAAAAACAGGATCGTTTTTATAATTTGTTTTATTTATTAATGATAAATAGTATGGTGTTATTGACAGAGGAAACTTTTCAAACGTTTTTTCCAAATCTGCTCTTTCCTCATCATCAAAATGAATACCTGTTAAAAACTCAAATTTGTCAATTGTTCTAATACTGTTTTTAATTTGCCATCTCCAATCCTTCCATTTCGACAGTTGGGGTTCCTTTTCAATTTTGTTTGCAATTTCTTTTTGTACATTATTATAGATCATACGCTCAAATTAGTTTCTACGCGAACAAATTTATAAAAAGAATATGAGAATTCCTGATTTATTTCGCACTTATTAAAAATTGAGAATTAATCTAAATGAATAAAAAAACTATTCCGAAGAAGGATACTCATTATTAATATCCTCTAAATCACTATCTAATGTTATTAATGGCGAAGCCTCAACCTGCTCAATGTTTAACAGTTTAATTAGAGTATTGAGGCTTTCTTCAACTTTTATCAACTCTTTTTCTTCGAGATTTTTTAATTTTTCCGATAATTTTTCGTGTAGAAGCGAAGGTATTGTACTCAATAATTTATCACCAGCCGATGTTAAAGCAATATTTACTACCCTTTTATCACCCAATTTAGGCAAACGTGCTAAAAAACCTTTTTTTTCTAATCGATGAATTATTCCACTTACTGTACTTGAATTTAGGTTTAAAAAATTTTTAATTTCACCATGTGTAGACTGATAATTGGGCGATTCATTTAAAAAACTCAAACATAAAACCTGGGGTATACTTACACCATATTCCTTTTCAATTTTTTTCGATTCAATATCGATTGACCTCACAATTTTCCTTATTTTCATTAAAATATCGGTAGTATCCATAAATAATTATTTTAAACAAATGTAAAAATGTTTTTACAGAAACTATTTTTTCACAACCAAATTTCAAACTTATTACACTATTACAATTATTCTATTGATAATCTCTCTTTAACAATATTAGAAAACGAACGCCCCGTTTCTATTTTTTTAACAGCAACATCATCTAAAACCAGTATGTATTTACCCCGGAAATATTTTCGGTACTCTTTTACAAAATTAAGGTTGACAACAATACTCCTGTGTACCTGCAAAAAGTTATCAGGCAAGCGCTCCGCCAGCTTTTTCAGACTTTGATCGGTGAGGTATTTTTGACCATCATTGGTGAAAAACTCAACATATTTTTCACAAGCTATGAAATGGGTAATCTTTTCAACTTTTACCAGAATTACCCTGTCGCCAATTTTATGAGGTATCGACTGTAACTTTTTATGTTCGCTTTGTTGCCTTACCAGGTTAAGCAATTCATTTATCTGAAATCCAGGCCCAATGGGGGTATTCCTTTTAAGCTTTTCCAACGTCAATTGCAAACGTTCCTTTTCAACAGGTTTTACAAGGTAATCAACTGCCATTGTATTAAAAGCCTGTAAAGCAAACTCCTCGTAAGCAGTACAAAAAACCACACTTGGCACATGAGTAAGATCAGCGAGCATTTCAAAACCAGTTTTACCGGGCATTTGAATGTCGAGAAAAATCAAATCGGGTTTTAAACTATTAATCAATTCAACACCTTCAATACCATTTTTTGCCTCGGCAATAACCTCTATTTTATTGGAACACTCCTCAATTAATCGCGCTAATCGCTGACGGGCAATGGCTTCATCATCAATTATTATGGTTCGGTATGTTGTCATACTACGAAAGTTTAATTAAAACTTGTTTTTCGGGTGAATTTATAAAATGCAATTCAAAACGGTTAGAATATAAAATATCGAGCTTATCGTAAATGCTTTGTAAGCCGAAACCGGGATTCAAATCAGCCGGAAAATCAGGACCATTGTCATGTACCGCAATCTCAACCCATCTATCGTTTTTTTGCACGAAAATAGAAATAACAGCATCAGTAACCTTATTTGCCACCCCGTGTTTTATAGCATTCTCAACCAAGGGCTGAATGATGAAACGGGGAATCTTAACCTGTTTTAACTCATCGGGCAAATCAATGCAAAATGTAAGTCTGTCGTCGAACCGCACTTTTTCAATATCGAGGTATATTTGCACCATCTCTATCTCCTCACCAATGGTCGACCAATCGGACTGCTCCTTATTTATTGAATAGCGAAACAGTTTTGAGAGCGAAAGGGCCATTTGCTCGGTTTTATGGGCATCAGATTTTGCCAACCCGGCAATAGAATTCAATGAGTTGTATAAGAAGTGGGGATTGATTTTTGAATGTAAGGCATTCAATTCGGCTTTTGTTTTAAGTTCGCGCAAATTGGCAAGCTTTATTTCGGTTTCTATTTTCAGTTCTTTCTCTTTCATAATAAAGAAGCTGACAAGAGCCCTAAACAGACCAATGATTACAAAAACAAAAAAGAAAGATGCTATCACATCCATATGCCGTTGTATTGTATCTCCTTTATGAATACCAAAATAATAAATTGAATAAAGTGTTACACTTGGGATTAAGCTGGTGGAAAGAAACAGTATTAAAACCTTGAAATATTTCTGCGAAATACTACGATCAACAAAATATTCAATTAAACGAAACAAGTTTAATGCTGGAAGTCCCAAAATAAGTATGACAAGTATTACCCCTATTGCATCTACAACATTTATAAAATAATAATATGGAGAACTCAACAATCCTGACACTCCCACATACATCGCACCAAATATACTAACCAATAATAATCCTAATATTGAAAACACATTAAACTGAAGTAACTTGTTTTTAATCCGGATTCCTACTTTTTTATAAAACAAAATCAATAAACCAGTAAACACGAACAAAACTAAAGCTAATGGAAAAGCTATTGCCTTATATGCATTTTTTCTTAGCCATTGAGGAACACCATCAAATTGTTCCATTGCTATTGGAAATATTTCTTTAAAATCGGAAGCATATACTGTTCGAATCAATAAACTATCGAACATATTAAACTCGGCATAATAATCAGGGCTATAAGGTGGATTAATTATCCTCTGATTAAATATACTTACTGGCCTTTCAAAAACCGCTTTCCCTTTCTTAAATGAATATTCATATCTAAGAATCTTTGGATACAATCCAATAGCCAAACAATTAGTCAAAAAATTATACCGTTTATCATCTTGCATATCTTCCTGTTGCATTTTTAACTTTACATGAGTCAAAGCCTTATCTATATCAAAACGATAAACCCATAGAATCTCTCCATTCCGAGGTGCCCTCTCATACTCTTTTTTATTAGTACTATCTAATAAACAAATTTCTAACATTCCGCTTTCATAATAGCTAGCCATTCTCAAATGCACAGTTTCACACAAACTATTAAAAAACTTAATCGAATTCTCAAGCAATATCGAATCCATTTGGGTATAGTTTCCTAAAAGTTGAATAGTTACATCTCCTTTCCAAAGAGGAAAAGGCAAATGCTTCTCCATAAAAACAATCGCCCGCCAAGGTTCAACAGGAAGAGGTTTATCGACAGATGCAAAGCCAAGCTTGCAAATAACAGCAAGAAATAAAATGATAATTGCTCGTTTCATAGTTGGTAAAATTAATGGTTTATGGAAGCAAATAAACACCTACTCTATGAACGATTGAAGAAAATTCCGACGAAGTGGTTTTATTGTTGAATGAGTGGGATAATTATTGTGAATACCCCCTCAAAATCTCCCGATGGGGAGTTCAAAAACATCCATGACTTCTGCGATTTAAATAATGAGGGCAGTTCAAAAATAATTCTCTTACTTCACATTAACAAAGAGCTGTTTTACAATCACTTACCTGCTCACTATTGGGAAATCCCTGCCTGCGCAGGGATGTTGTTCACTTAGTTGAGGTACATTCCCTTAATTAAACACCCATCATTCCCACGCAGGTGGAAATCCCATGATTAATTATTGCACCTATTAAATTTCAGATCCCTGCCTGCGCAGGGATGTTGTTCACTTGGTTGAGGACTCCCCTACTCCAACACTCATCATTCCCACGCAGGTGAGAATCTCATGATTAATTATTGTACCTATTAAATTTCAGATCCCTGCCTGCGCAGGGATGTTGTTCACTTGGTTGAGGTACACTCCCCTACTCCAACACTCATCATTCCCACGCAGGTGGGAATCTCATATTGTATGCACTACACAAACTACTCCCAATCCTCTGCCAAGTCATGCCAGTCTGGGTTCATTTCATTAATTCGATTGATTTTCCAATCACGATTCCACTTTTTCATTTGTCGCTCTTTGATAAAAGCTTCAGAACTCGATTGAAATTCCTCGTAATATACCAACTTTGTTAAATTGTATTTATATGAAAATCCTTTACATGCACCAGTCTTATGCTCTCTGATTCTACGGTTTAAATCATCTGTAAAGCCAATATATAATGTACCATTGGGTTTGTTTGTAATGATATAAATATAATATGTTCCCATTTCAATATCCCATTTAATTGAATTCATTCCTGTGTAGGCTGGTATAGTGTTGTTATTCATGAGATCCCTGCCTGCGCAGGGATGTTGTTCACTTGGTTGAGGTACACTCCATTAATTAAACACCCATCATTCCCACGCAGGTGGAAATCCCATGATTAATTATTGCACCTATTATATTTCAGATCCCTGCCTACGCGGGGATGTTGTTCACTTAGTTGAGGTACATTCCCTTAATTAAACACTCATCATTCCCACGAAGGTGGGAATCACATGATTAATTATTGTACCTATTAAATTTCAGATCCCTGCCTGCGCAGGGATGTTGTTCACTTAGTTGAGGTACACTCCATTAATTAAACACCCATCATTTCCACGCAGGTGGGAATCACATGATTAATTATTGTACCTATTAAATTTCAGATCCCTGCCTGCGCAGGAATGTTGTTCACTTGGTTGAGGTACATTCCCTTAATTAAACACCCATCATTCCCACGCAGGTGGGAATCTCCCCAAATAACCTTACTCCATTTTCTATTTTTACCTTTTCAAAATTTTAAAGTAAGCTACCTTATCAGAAGTGTGAACAACAACAATATAACAACCATCAGACAAATGCGATAAATAAACAGTTTCAAACTGATTGTTGCATCTCTTATTCAACAAAGAAACCCCCTGATTGCTAATAACCGAAACCGATTGTAGCTGCTCTTTCTTTGCATCTATAACTAAATGATCAGTTACTACAGTCGGGTAAACAGATATGTGGCAAGTGTTTTCCTCAACAATACTTGACACTTCGGAGAGATAGGTTACTTTAATTGTATCATAAAAGATACAACTATCGTTCTCGAATGATGCCCAGATGGTTTGAGTAGTGTCCTTTTCGGTATAGTTTTGAAGGCTTAGTTCCTCTCCAATATAACCGGTGCTCCAAATAGTCCCATCAACGGCATAAAGGGCTGCCGATTCTGAATATTTAACTGTCAAATCAGGACCCAAATCAAAGCGGTAATATTCGCAGGTCAGATTAACCGTAATAATAGAATATATGGTATCTAAATCAAAGCAGTTCCCGGTTACCAGGCGAATACTGTATTCTCCAGGCTCGGTAAACTTATAGGTAGGATGTTGTCCATAGGCATCGGCAATGCCATCTTCGTTAAAATCCCACTCGTTAATATTGGCCAATCGCGATAATGATGTAAACTCAACTTCATCCATCACGTCGCATTCCGATTGGTGAGGATTTAGTGCTGTTCTTATTTGCGAGCCCTCTGCAACTTCAATAAAATCAATTGTCAGCGGAATTGTGGTTCCTACTGCATAGCTTTCCAACTCAATGGGGATAATTTCTCCTTTTCGATAAAAATTTGGTTCTTTATAGTCTCCTCCCATCATAATGAAATTCTCCTCATTCATACTGGGGACATCAACATTTAAATAGCCATCGGCTGGTGCAACATAAAAACCGATAAACATATTATTGCCTATAGCAACTTGATAAGTGCCTTCTGCTACAATCAGTGAATCGGGAGCTTCAAACGTTCCTGTTTCACTGTATCCAAGAAACATATATTCTTTAAAAGCATACGTTCTAAAGCTATAAACAGAATCTTTTTTGCATTTGAATGACGAAACCGGCCCGTTCACAAAATTATATTGCTCGGCATTATCAAGGGTAACATACGAACTGATAAGATGCAGATAACCATTTTTTTCTGCCTTATAAGTATAATATAAAGCAAGTCCGCCCAAAGCCTCTCCATTTTCAGTCAACATATTATTAAAACCAAGATGTGCAGAAAGGGGATTATCTTTTAAACCATAATTGCCTTGTTTAAATATTGCTGTAATGGAAGTTGCTGTAAATATACTATTAGGGATGATAATATAAACACTGTCTTTTGCCACATCAAACGAACTTAAATTTCCACCAAAAGTGTAAATAAGTTCCATCCTTTCATTGTATATATGCCCTCCATACGTAACGCCACTCAAACTCAACTGACCATTGTCATTGGCTTTATATCGGTAGCCAATTCTGTATTGAGTGCGAAATTCGCGTGATTCTTCAATTGTAAAACCGCGCAAAATAAGATCTTTATAAATGGTGTCGGTAATATTTTCTTTTACTATTGAAAAGGCATAATCACTGGCAGTATCATCCAGTATAATGTCAAACGAATATCGATCTCCCTTTTTGAATTCTTGACGATGCGCTCTAAAGGTCGTTTGCTTATCGTCGCTATACAGGCAATATGCACCATCTTCGGGAGCTAAAAAATTAAAGTACTTTCGGGAGAAATAGTTTTTAATAACGCTTCCGGTATTCTCTCCAACAAAGGCTTCTTTGGGATATTCGCTAAAGTATCCCTTTTCAAGCGGATGAAACTCGCTATACAAAGTGACATTCTGATAAAATGTATTGTATATCTTCAAGGTTTTGGTATCTAAATCTCTGATTTCGATGGGTTGTTTATCGGCTATACTTCCATAATTAGTATTTCCTCTGAATGGCTCTCCATTAGAATCTCTCAACCAAAAAATGAATGTTCCCGGTTGGGCTGGTTCATAAATCAGTACATAATTCTTCAAACTATCGAGCTTTATTGCACTATTATTCCCAACAAAAAGAGTATCGGTATTCAAATCTTTGGTAACGGTATCGGTAATTATTTTCGGAACTGGATACTCTGTTATTTTGCAATAAATCACCGAGTCCTTATAAGTATCGTATCCTATATATTTATAGTAATAACCCGGCTCATAGATTTTATTTATTGTGTGATCAAAGATTTTAAAATCGCCATTTAATTCAAATACTTGGGTACTGCGTTGCTGAACCTCATAAACAATTGAATAACGACTGTTGTAGTCGGCATTGGCAAGCGAATCGGTGTACAAGGTGAATTTATAACAACCGGGGCCACGAATCGTATCCGAAAACACCTGATATTCTCCCGGACTTCTATCGGTATAGCTTACAGTCCACGTAAATGGTTTCCCATTAATATTAACCCAGCAAAACCCGTATGGCAGATGAAAATCGCTACCCTCTCCTTCATAAGAAAGCACACTTCGAACAGAATAATTATCAACAATATAATTAGTATTATCACCATCGCTTATAAAAAAATGCTTCCCACTTTTCGCACAATTATTATAACGAACAATAGAAAACATATCGCCGCTTTCGAAATAATTGGTGTCGCTTACCGCAACCGACTCAACTTTTGTAGGCCTATATACAAAATGTAAAGTAGCCTTCGTTCCAATCGGAGCAACAAACCTACGAATGCTTCTTGAATCACGATACATCCACGACTGATAGTTTGCATCGTTATAAAACTCGTCAGCTTCGCCTTCGGGTTTTATTGTTTGGTTTTGGGTGTAAATTATCAATCCCTTGCACGATACAAATAATCTTTCCGTCTGGCTGAAATCTAAAACGACAGAGTCTGCATTATCTGCCAGATTAATCGGATTTTGATATGAGCAGCCTATTTCTTCAGTAGCATATTCAACATCAAATCCTAAAGTAGTTAGCTCATCGTAAACCTGAAAATAAAACAAAACCGTATCGTTCTCATGAACTCTTATCAAATCGTTATCATAAAACAAATCAATATAAACACCATTTATATACACATATACATTTCTATTATCAATGAATTTTTCAATTCTAATCAGTGTATCAGCATCGGCAATGTACTGTCCGTAAAAATTACTGTTGATACAATAATCGGCAGGCACGGAATTATTTCCTAATTGTGCCTGATAGGGATGAATAGGCGAGTTTTTATCACTCTGGTATTTATTAAATCCATAGCCTATCCGCTGCGTTTGTTTGATATAGATGGTATCGTATTCTGCCAGATTAATTTGAGCAAAATGTTTGAATGGCCGTATGGTCTTATCCGAACTGGTGGCATATTCCACATAATTATCGATTGCTTGTTGCTCTCCAAATAAATAAATACTTCCGCCATGATAAGTAGGATAAGCAAACCATAAGTTTTCAATCTGGTTATTTAAATATTGCTGCGGAAGTGCATTATCGAGCGATATACCACCAATATGTACCGTAAAATCCAATGCACTGAACGATCGATTGAGCGTGCGGATATAAATAGTATCGCCTTGTTCAAAAAGATATTTGATGTTTAAGGATCCATTAGCTGCAATGCCTGAACCTGTTTGAAAAATAACATTGCTGTTTTTGCAAGTATAATAAACTTGACCGCTTACAGGTGCAGCGGCTTTAAAGTATTCATAACTATCGTAAATGGTGTCTCTCACATGACCTGTAGCTTTATAGGTTTGTGGATTAATACTTAGCTTTGTTACGTTTGTTTGCGAAAAAACCAAAGTTGGAAAGATGAGCATTATTAAAAAACCACAACACCTAAATAGGTCGGATAATAAGTAATTCGAAAAAGTGGTATAACGAGTAATAATAGAAATCAAATGATGTTTTTTCATCAGGTTATGGGTTTAATTAATAAATACATTGAATAAAATCTGCTTGCGATCATCTTACGATTTTGGAAAGCTAATATTATAAATTTTATTTAATAAAAAATTAATTACAGGAAAGAACAGAACAGTTTTTACATAAGAATCTGTTTGACAGTGATGTATGAGTAAATTTCAAGGATTAATAAAAATGCATGATTAATAACCAATTTACAAATGGAAATGAACTTAATCGAATGATTAAATTTATTATAAGTAATTCCTATATGTATAGAATGTAATTATTTTCATAGAAAAACAAGATTTAACCAATCTCGCAAATCTCTTTTTTAGAGCAGGTCTAGACATAACCATTTGGGATGATCTTTATTAGAAATCGGAAGCTAAGACTGTTCAACCATAACAAAAACAACAATGAACCCCAAAAGAGACATATGGCCTATACTTAGTTTTTTTGTGCTGATTCGACTCAACTCATTCCCAGGAAGGTGGGAATCTCCCAATTAACTTCACAAACATATTTAAGAAAAAACTTAAATATCTAGCATTAGTACATCTGATTGTAGTAATGATTTATATCTGCAAAACAAAATATACTTGTGCGTCATTCCTCACATCCCTGCCTGCGCAGGGATGTGAGGAATGTATTAAGATTCACAAACCATTGTCATATAATTTTCATTTCCGCTAAGGCTGAAACCTTGTTGATGATAGAAGCCAACATGAAACAAGTGATCCCGGTTTGTGAAGGTAGTGGATACAAACGCAAACAATTCAACAGAGGATCAAATTTCAGGTCAATCTATGAATTACAGTTTTATGTTGTGGAAAATCATTTAAAAGTGTCTCCGTTGATGCAATTTCAAAATCTTCAAAATCAAAGCCTGGTGCAACAGCACAACTAACAAATCCATAGCCATAACTATCCTTTAAGTCGGCTGCAAACCAGGTTCCCTCTTTAACAGTATGTTGCAATACTCCTTCATCGGAATTTGACAACTCTACCTTATTATAAGAGCCATCGAATGATATCTCATGAATAATAATAGGCATACCCTCATGAAAATACCATATCTCAGGCGATTTAATCCGATGAAACACCGATTTATCTCTATTAACAAGTAAAAAATATATCGAAGTCAAAGCACTTTTATTACACAATTCATCAGACGAAACCAGAATATCCGATCTAAACATCTCTCTATACCAACCTCCTTCTACATGTCGAATTAATTGATAACTGTCAATCAGTTTTCTGGCACGTTCATTTATATAATTACCGGGCACATTCAAAGTATGTGCATCCATAAACATTTGTAAACCGGCTTGTGCCTCTGCCAGTTTTTCTTCCCAGTGTTTAACTGAATTCTGACCAATAATATCAGTAACATATTTTATTCCTACAAAAGGAATCTTATGCTTTCGGCACACACGCGCAACAGCAAACGATTCCATATCGAAAATATCACCGGTTCCATCAGCCTTTGTTAAAAAGGAATCACCAGTATTACAAATGCTATCAAAATTCCAACCCTTAAAAAATGGTAAAGCTTCAATTTCCGCAGTAAAATCCTCCTGATATGGAACCCCAAACTTATGAAGCTTTTCCATATCACGATCGATATATTTACGGCATAAATGAATTGTGCCAACAGGAAAATTTACGGAACCTGCTGTTCCAATATTCAATACAATATCGGGTTTGAACATTACAATACTTTTCTCGGCTGCTAAAGCAGCACTTACTTTACCTACACCGGTACAACAATAATTAAACCTGCAATTGGGCATTGACAATTCAATCAACTCCTCTTTAACAGCATATACTATTAATACGTTTAGCATTGAATATTTTTATAATGCCGAAATTAAAAATTGTAATCAAAAGGTGCAATTTTAATTAACATTTTTAAAAAATTTCAACTTAAACTAAAAATCAAATAGTTATACCATTCAACTTTTGCTATTAAATTTCTACCATTATCGTAAGTATTACATCTTTTTACAGCTTCTTCAAATTCATTATTAGTGAAACTATACCCCTTATTAAATAAATACTCTTTTAATTCATTGCAACTGTTACAACTAACCATTTCTCTGCGAAGCGAAGCATCATTATCGATTGCTTTAATTAGCTTCAATGCATCATTAACAGGCATAATAATAATTTTAAAATTAACAAATTATATGTTATTTTTATAAGTATAATATATTTATTAATAAACAAAAAAAACATACCACATTAAACAATCAATACTAAACCAATCACTTACAATAATAAATTTCATTTTTTTTATTCAATCACGTAGTATTATCACATCAAAATAACCAAATTGTATACATTTATAAATTAATAATTTGTTAGTAAATCATTAATTCATAAATGTTAGATAATCAAATCAATTTTAAACTTTTTATTATTTTGCGATAACAACTCATTATATTTATAACCTTTTATTGATTATTAACACTTCATTGTTATATTTGCACTCCAAACTATAAGGAATCTACAATTATATTTGGCTCAATCTGTTGATATTGC
The DNA here is from genome assembly GCA_016933045.1 of Marinilabiliaceae bacterium. Classification (GTDB taxonomy): domain Bacteria; phylum Bacteroidota; class Bacteroidia; order Bacteroidales; family Marinilabiliaceae; genus JAFGBR01. The sequence continues at coordinate 73,572 of JAFGBR010000042.1, forward strand.
AGCGGTTGAAATAACATTATTATGAAGAAATTATTTGTTTTTGATCTGGATTTTACAATTTGGGATGCAGGAGGTACTTGGTGTGATTGTACAATTCCACCATATAAATATAAGAACGGAGAAGTATTTGATTCTGAAGGGGCTAAAATCAAACTATATCCTGATGCTGTTAAAATTTTTGAAACCTTAAAACAAAATGGATATAAAATTGCCATTGCATCACGAACAAACGCTCCTAAAAGTGCAAAACAATTAATGAAACTTCTTGATATTGAAAAATATATCGATCATTCCGAAATATATCCAAAACAAAAAACTTTTCATTTTGAGTCATTAGCAAAAAAAACAAAAATTCCACATCACGAAATGGTATTTTTCGATGATGAAATTAGAAACATCATAGATGTAAGAGGTATTGGAGTTGATTGTGTACTTGTCGAAAACGGTATTAATGAAGAACTGGTATATAACTACTTACAAAACACTCCTACTTTGCTTCACTAACGTTATTCACAAAAATGTGATGTAAAAAATTTACTCAATTATAGGGGTTTTTTTATTTTTAAATGTCTCCCTTATAAAACAGTTAATTTTAAGTCATCATGAAAAATACTAAATTTAAATCTTTCAAAAGTTTTATTCTTGCAGTTATATTTTTTTTTAGTTTAGCATTTATTACCCAAGCAAAAGAACTGCAAAAAAACAACACTGATTCAGCATCAACTTTAACAATTCAGGGTGAAGTAGTTGATTATCAATCAGGAGAACCCCTTACCTTTGCTACTTTAAACATTTTAGGTACTAATATTGCTACTGTTTGCAACTCCGAAGGAGCTTTTTTAATTAAAATTCCTAATAACCTAACAGATAAATCAGTTTCTGTTTCATTTATTGGCTATAATACCAAGGAAATTAAAGTATCGGAATTAAAACCCGATAAAAACAAAATTAAACTTGATGGTATAACGGTTTCACTGGCTGAAGTAAACGTTTTTCCTAAAGACCCTGATTATCTGATAAGGGCTGTTCTTGAAAAAAGGAATCAAAACTATATGGATATTCCGTTAATAATGACCTCTTTTTATCGCGAAACAATAAAAATGGGGCGTACATACGTATCTTTATCCGAAGCCGTTGTTGATGTTTTTAAACAATCATATAGTGTTATTAAACCCGATTTTATTAAATTACATAAGGCTCGAAAAAGTGCCGATTACTCCAAACTTGATACCTTAACATTTAAACTGATGGGAGGTCCATATAGCGCCCTCATGCTCGACATGATGAAAGATCCATATATGGTATTATCGGATGACATATTTAAAAACCTCGATTTTTCGCTACACACAATTACTCGAATAAACGACCGATTGATTTATGTTATTGATTTTAAGCAAATTGTTAGTGACAACATACCATTGTACAGTGGAAAACTCTACATTGACAGTGAAAGTATGGCTATAACAAGTGCATCGTATAGCCTAAATGTTAAAAACAGAACCGAGGCTTCAAATATGTTTATCAAAAAGAAACCAATAGGAGCATCTGTTTATCCAACCGAAGCTACATATCTGGTTCATTACACACAAAAAAATAACAAATGGGTTTATAGTTATTCAAGAGGACAAATTAACTTCAAGGTTAATTGGAAGAAAAAGTTATTCAACACTAATTATTTGGCTACTATTGAAATGGCAACAACCAATTGGAAAGAAACTAATGAAAAGACAATAAAACCGGCTGAACGTTTAAAACCAAATGTTATTTTGCAAGATAAGGCAACAGGTTTTGCTGATAACAATTTTTGGGGAGAATACAACGTTATTGAACCCGAAAAATCAATTGAAACTGCTATAAAAAAGATTAAACGTACCCTTGATAATTTAAAATAACATATATTACAAATAACTATTCAATTCTTTATTAATGAATTGAATAGTTATTAAAAAATATAATAAAACCTTATAACTTATACATATTTCATAATTCTCTCACTAGCTAATTTTGAACTAATAACGGCCATTGGCAATCCAGCTCCCGGTATTGTAGAAGCTCCAACATAAAAGGTATTTATAAATTTCTCATCAAAATTTTTAGGACGAAATGCCCCTATCTGCAACATATTGTGCGACAATCCTAAACCGGCTCCTTTATAAAGGTTAAACTGATTTTGCCAATCTTCGGGTGTATAAACCGTTTGAAATACAATATTTTTAGATATATCTTGTTTAATACGTTCTGAAAAATCGGCAATTATGCTTGTTATTATATCATTCTTATCTGTCCAATCGTGTTTATACAAAAGATTTGGAACAGGACAAACAAAAAACAATGCTTCACATCCATCGGGTGCACAATCATTATTGTGTTTCGATACTACATTAACATAGTAATAAGGTTTTTCTAACGTTCCAGGAGTTTTCATTACATCTCTTGAGTATTCCTCATAATTATTGCCTAAAAAATAATTATGATGCTCGACTTGTGGAAGTTTTACATTAACACCTATATAAAATGTTAAATACCCCATTGTCCAACTCATTTTATTTAATTTATAAGGTGCAAATTGTTTTCGTTTAAAAACACTACCTCTAAAAGAAGCAGCATCAGCATTAACAACAAAAACATCGGCTTCCCAGTAACCTCCATTCTTATCAACAAATGATGTTAACTTATTTTTACTGTATTTAAAATCGGTAATTTCTGTTTCGTAATTAAACGACACATCCAATTTTGATAACTCATCAACTAAACTATCAACAATAGCATACATTCCTCCTTTTACATTGTAATACCCGGCATGAACAAACTCAATATACGACAATAATGTATAAATAGCATTTGTATCAAATGGCGTTCTGCCTAAAAAAAAGGCAATTAACGACACTATTTGCCTGGCTTCTTTCGAATCGAAAAATGAGTTTACTTGTTGCCAAAAACTTTTCAACAAAACAGGTAAATGTTTAGGATTAACCTGTAACAACGACCAAAGATAAGTTGGTATTGAATTGAAATTTTGTTTAATAGCAACATCAACCGTATCGTTATATAGTTCACTACATTTTTTTATATAGGCCGAAAATTTCTCTTTAAAATTTGGTTCTATACCATTAAATTGTTCACTTAATTTATCAATGTCTTTATACAGAAAAAACATCTTATCACTCCCACTAAAATTAACAGTATAAAGTGGATCGAGTTCAATAAATTCGAAAGGTATTTTTATACCACAATCATTAGCAAGTTCCTCAAATTCGTATGGCATACTAAAAAAGCTGGGGCCAACATCGAAAGTAAAACCATCTTTTTTTATCTGGTTTAACCGTCCCCCGGGTTGTTTATTTTTTTCAACAAAAATTACCTTAAAGCCTTTTGATGCCAATCGCAATCCGGTTGATAAACCACCTAAACCTGTTCCAACAATTAATACACGCTTACTCATTTTTTAACTGCTTTAATACATGTGGATGAAGCTCGTCTTTAACCCACTTAAAATCAGGCTCAAACGATAATACTTTTTTACAATAGTAATTAGCTTTTTTATATTGTTCCAAATCTATATAGGCATTTATAATAGTTACTATTAAATTAATATAATTCCAATTATATTTATTATCCGATTGGGAATCCATTATTTGTAAAGCTTTAAGATAATATTTTATAGCTTCAGTTTTTGATCCACCAAACATACTTGGAGTATAAAACGCAACATTTCCTAATTGAATATATCCCAGTGGATTAATGGGGTCTATCTGAACCGACTCTTTGGCAAACTTAACACTTTCAGCACCAATAAATGGTGCTTTATATGGCGATATTCCTATTTGAAAACCAACATAAGCCGATTTATAAGCATAAATTATTGATAAGTAATACTTTTTTTGTTCTAATTGACTAATTATCTCTTCTGATTTTTCAATATATTTTTCAGCTTCTGATTTTTCATTATTACCAATACACCATCCAATATACCCGTAGTAATAATTAATAAGCTCAAGGTTTTCTCTATCAGTTTTTTTCGAAATATCATCCATTGAATCAAGCGTAAATCGCCATTTTTTCATATCCCCTATTAAATATGCACTATAAATAGCTTTATTATTTTGCCCGTAACAAAACAAAACATGATTAAAAAAAAGAACTAAGAGTATATATTTCGTTCTTTCCATGTGTGTTTTTTTTGCATTTTAGAATAAATGGCATTTACCATAACCATAAATAGGAATAGAAGATGAAATGGAAACATCAAAATTGTATGAACAATATTTTGTTTTGAAGTTAAAGCATAAAAAAACTGTATTAAAATTATTGCAGCAATATATAACGGCAAATAATCACGTAATGTAAGCAAAACAGGCACAAAACCTAATGATGTAATACACAAAAAAAACATTGCCAAAATCGGATTATTACCAAAAAACATAAATACATTTTTTGAAAAACCATTTAATGCTTCTCCAAATGTATGGTACATTCGGCATTGTATTCTATTATCACCTGTAATGCAACCAATTTTAAGGTTTTGTTTTTTTAAAAAATGTGCAATTGAAATATCTTCTACAATAGACATTTTAAATAATAAATGTGGCTGTAACCTCTTATAAACAACTGCATCGAAAAGCATAAACTGACCATTAGCTGCTGAATGTGATTGAAATGGAGATATACGTACAAAAATTAATGGAAGAAGCGTTAACAGTATATAATTCATTATTGGAACTGTAAATTTTTCGTAAACCGACATTTGAATTTGAATCGGAAAAACAGATAATAAGGCCAGTTTATATCTATTTTGATATGCTACAGCATCTGTTATCACTTGACCATAAATTCGCACATCGGCATCGAGAAATAAATATTTGTTTCCACTTGCTTGTTGTGCCAATTGATGGCATGCGAAATTTTTCCCTTGCCAACCAAAAGGCAAAGCCTGACCATTTATCAATATTATTCTTGAATCATTTTCTGATTTTTCTTTTACTATTGCGGCTGTTCGATCAGTTGATTGATCGTTATAAACTAATATTTCTATATTATTATTATCAATATTTCGCAAATCGGATAACAAACTCCCAATATTTTTCTCTTCATTACGGGCAGGTATTAAAATTGAAATTTTTTCTCCTTCGTTTATTGTTGTAACGCCTACAATACTGTGTTCAAAAATATAATTAAGCAACACATTAAGTAGCTGTATTCCAACAAATAAAAACGATATATATGCAATATACAGCATCATGATGTTTTATTTTCCTGATATGTTAAAGCATTCGAATAAAATTTACAATATTCATCATTAACCGATACATTAGTGAAATCGCTAGCTAAATGTGACTTTAAATAAATGTAAAGATTTGGTTTTGAATCTGAAAAATAATCGATAAGATTTGCAACAAAAAGAACCTGCGTTTCTGATTCAATATTTCTTACAATACGTTCTATCCCTTTTTCAAAATTAATATTCGGGTTGTAAATCGAATATATCTTACCCTGTGGAAACATAACAACCATATTTTGTTTATGGCTTAGTAACCCTATGGTATAATTAATACTATACACAACGTTTCGACTTTTCTTTTTTATCGAATACCCACCCGAATATTGAAAATACCAATGTTTTTTTAACTGCTCATAAAGCATCATAAAATGAAACCTACGCCTGATTAATTTTAAATTTAACACCATTATCCAAAACCCATCCCACCAGCTAATGTGGTTTGCAACAACCAAAACTGCATTACCATTATCATTAAACTCACCTTCAATATTTATCGAATTAAAATTTAGTTTTACCAATAAACGACTTATCCATTGGAATAGTGGGTAAATGAATATATGATGCATGGCTTTAATCATGCTTAATTTAGAAAAAAAGTTAAAAACACAAAAAACACAAATTGACAAACAAATAGAAGAGTAGAAACCGGATTTTTAGTGTCAATTTTATACACTTTAAATAACATAACAAAGCCTAAGCCCATTATATACCATGCTAAGTAATTTTTTAATGGTATTAACGATTCATACCAACTCCACATATCCATTTGGGGAGCAACCTGCTCTAAAACAAAATCATACAATAGCATTAACAACGGTGCAATTATTATTACAATACTTTTTTTAAATTTTAAATATTCTGCTACCGACGTTGATGTATATACTAAAAACAACCAATTTATTCCTATAATAACAGGTGTATCAAATAATTTAAAACCCAATGAATCACCATAACTATAAGAACCAAAAATTAATCCGGTTTTTACACCCAATACCTCAATTATAAAACCAACAACTAAAACAAAAATAAAAACAAAAATATCCTTTATGCCAAAATCTTTATGATAAATTGCAAGTAGGTATATATTTAAAATAAGAGCCAAAGGTGTTATTATTTTAAATATTTCTCTTGAATAAGGAATTATAAATCCCAAAACACCTACTATATAAAAAATAACAATAAATCTTCTTACATTTTTAACTGGCAGTATATTTCTGGGATAAATATTCATTTATAAAGCATTTTATTAAAATTATATCTCTCTTTTTATAACTTTTACTTATTAAAAAAAGTTTTTTTTTAAATAATTCGAATTTTATATTTAATCATTACACTAATAATGATCATATATTTTCGAAGGTTTGAAATACGTATTCGTTTTGATATAACAGTATCTGGCGAAGCTTGTTTAATTTTTCGAAACAGACCCTTGTAATAATAAAATGCAAGTGCAACGGCCAGCTTTGATCTGCCGGGTAAGCATCTTACCCCAATCCATGCATGGTTAAAATCATCTTCAATTGACTGTTCAATAATCCTTTTTGTGTCGGAATCGAACTTACCATTTGTTATTTCGGGGAAATAACTTCGTCCTAACTTATTTAAATCATTTTTTAAATCTCTTAAAAAATTAACTTTTTGAAAAGCTGAACCAAGTTTTTGTGCAGGAATTTTTAATTGTTCATATAATGCAGGCTGTTCATTACAAAAAACTTTTAAACACATAAGCCCAACTACATCTGCCGATCCATAAATATACCTATCCAAATCACCTATTGTTGTATATTCTGTTTTTACTAAATCGTATTTCATACTCTCCATAAATGCTGTAATATGTTTAATATCGATTTGATAAATTTTTACTGTGTGAGCAAATGCAGCTATAATACAATTATGGCTAATGCCATTTTTTAAGGCTTCAATTAGGTCATTATTTAATTTTTCGAGCAAAAAAGGTTGGTCATAACCGTTAAAACTGTCTACAATTTCATCGGCCAACCGAACAAATCCATAAATTGCATAAATAGCTAATCTTATTTTTTTTTCGAATAATGAGGTTGCAATAGAAAAGGAGGTACTGTAATTTTTTGTAACAAGCTTAGCAACCTGGTAACTATTATCTAAGTAAAAATCCACTCCCATACATCAAAATATTTAAAATCACACAGAATTATTCCTGCATTTTTTTGCTTTTATATAAACATAGTTAATAGTTTTGAAAACTATTAACTATGTTTATATAATTATTTTTAAAATAATATAAACGAGGTTATTTTTCAATAATGAATAACAATAAAAAAAAGAGCTGAAAACCAGCCCTTTTTTTTATTTAAAATCGAAATTAATATCTATTGCTATTGTGTGTGCCAAAGCCGGATCAGGTTCCATAATACCTTTTTGAAATACATACGACAATGAAACTGAATACTGTTTATTAATTTTGTATTCCGATCCGGCTTTTATCCTGATTTTTTGTTTTCCAATATCAACGGGGGGAAACATGGTTCGAAAATATTCAAAAGATACAAACGGTTTAAAATCAATTTTCTTTTTATCAAACTTAGCTTGTATTTTATGTCGCCAAACCTTTTCGGGAATTAACCCATTTTTAGATGAATACATATTTTTATATTCATACTGATATTGTGTACGATAATAAATATCAAATGGCTTTATTCGGTAACTAAATTTACCCATAACGCCAAACCGATGTATCCTGTCTTCTAAAATACCATGATCAGTTTCCATTTGATAACGATACAATGCACCAACACGAAACCAGTCAGATGCTTTATATGACACATCAGCATCAATCAACCAACTATCGAGCTCGGCATGGTTCTCCATAAATCGCAATTGAGGTGATACAGAACAATCTATCAAATCAAAAAACTCATAATCAACAGTGACTGAATACCATCCTCTAAAATCGTGCTCTTGGGCATTTGCTGATTGAAAAAATATGGTTATAATTACCATAACACACCAAAATTTCATCTCAACAATAACTTTATTATTGAATTTGATCATCCTTTTTATCATTAATTATTTTACAAAGGATCTATCAATTTTTAATTCTTATTGTATCAGCTAAAGCAACCTGTCCATTCATTGATATTTCTAATGTATCAGTAATAATCATCATTTTATTTGAAATATTATAATCAACTTTAGGATCTTTCGAATATGCATAAATAAGATACGTTCCAACTGATAAACCTGAAAAATTATAACGTCCATCAAAATCGGTATCGATTCTATTTAAGTAAAAATCATCACCAAGTCTCATAATATAAACATTTTCTTCTTCGGCCGGATATTCATCTCGTTTTAATGTAAATGTACCATTCCACTCCTCCATTATAATAACTCCTTTGATTACAGAAGTACCTTCATTTCCATCGTTTTCTTTCACATGCATATCAGCCATAATAAACATAAAAGGATCATTATCACTTTCAGTAGTCTGATTTTCAACAACTGAAACATGTTGTTCTACAGCCATTGTCTCACCATTTATCATGTCGGGGTCTTTTCCAAATGCAAAAACGATATATTCTCCGGCTATCAGATTACCAAATTTATAAGTACCATTTGCATCAGTTCTTATCCTATCGAAATAAAAATCTTCACCTTCACGCTGTATGTAAACATCAAGTTCATGTGCAGGAGCAGTATATATTAATGAGTCGTAATCGTCAGAATACTGGTCAATAATAACTTTTCCGGTTATTGAGTAAATACCATTATCGCCATTATCATTTACAATAACAAATTCAGGTACTTTAACTGTTTGGTTTTTACCTGTAACTTCAACCGTTTTCGATACAATTATTTGATTAGACGGATCAAGAGTGTCTTTCGAATAAACAAAAATTGTATATCGACCCTCTCTTAAATATTCAAACTTAAAGGAACCATCCATGTGAGTTTCAACCTTATCGCCATAAAAATCATCATTACCATATACAATATACACATCTTCGGCATAAGCCGGATGTTCGCCCCGTTTAGCAATAAAATTCTCATCCCACTCATGCACCATTACCGACCCTGTTATTGTCGCATTTCCTCCCTCACCAGCTCCTTTTTCACACGAAAGGAACACTACCGAAAGGCAGGCTATTAAAAAAAATCGTGACATCATAAACCTTATTAATTAAGCTGTTTTTTTTTAAAAAAATACCTTCTATTTAGCATTATTTGTTATTTATAAAGCAATCCATTGATTATTTATGTTCATAAAAAACATATGGATTATGGCATAAAAAACAAAACGAAAATATATTATAATTTAACATTAACCAAACAAATACTTAACACTTAACGTTATTATTATTTTTATCGTATTTAATTGTAAATATAATAATATGAATCCTGACAATAATAATTCAAAATTTGAAAACAAAACAAAAATTGTTGTCATTATTACGGCCATTACAATGGTTGTTGAAATTGTATTTGGTATTACAACACATTCAATGGCTTTGCTAGCAGATGGCATTCACATGGGTTCACATGTTTTAGCAATTGGGTTAAGCTGGTTGGCTTATGTTATGATAAGAAAAGTTGAAAAAAGCCAAAAATATGATGCGAAAGAATCGAAAATCCTTTCACTATCGGGTTATACAAGTGGTATTATTTTACTTATTTTTTCATTTGCTATTATTGTTGAGGCTATTGAACGTTTTTCGAACCCCTTAAATATTAAATTCTTCGAAGCTATTTTTGTTGCAATTATTGGGTTAATTATTAATATTATTAGTGCTTTTATTCTCCATCACAACCATGATCAATCAGATCACAACATTAAAGCTGCCTATTTGCATGTTTTAGCCGATACTCTAACAAGTTTATCAGCAATATTTGGATTACTGATTAGTAAATATTTTAATGTTTTATATCTCGATTCCGTAGCCGCTCTAATAAGTTCAATTGTTATTTTAAAATGGTCGGTTGGGTTAATTATTCAATCGGCAAATGTACTTATCGATTTTAAAAGTTTAATGCCAAATAAAAAAACTAACACATAAAATGGCTTTTCATGTGATTTGAAATAGTGACATTTTAGTAACTTGCAACATATTTAAAAGGAGGAAAAACATTGAATTTATTAGCAAAAACTTTTCAAGGGCTGGAAGATTTATTAGCACAGGAATTACAAGAAATTGGAGCATGGAATATTAAACCACTTAAAAGAGCTGTTAGTTTCGATGCTAACAAAGAGATTTTATACAAAAGCAATTTATGCCTTCGTACTGCACTTAGAATCTTACAACCCATTACGAATTTTAGGGCTAGAAACGAAAAAGAGTTATACAACCAGGTTTACAATTATAAATGGTCGAACCTTTTAAAACAGAATCAAACATTCGCTATTGATGCAGTTACATTCTCAAAAACTTTTACCCATTCGCAATATGTAGCATTAAAAACTAAAGATGCCATTGTTGACCATTTTAAAAACATTGATGGCAGCAGACCTAATGTTGATACAATATCGCCCGATCTGTTAATTAACGTGCATATCACAAACGATAAAGTAACGTTATCGTTAGATAGTTCAGGCTATTCATTACACAAAAGAGGTTATCGACAAGGCGATCACCGTGCTCCCATAAACGAAGTGCTGGCTGCCGGAATGGTTCTTTTAAGCCAATGGGATAAAAAACAACCCCTAATAGATCCTATGTGCGGATCGGGCACAATACTAATGGAAGCTGCAATGATTGCTGCAAACATACCGCCTAACATAAACCGGAAAAAATTTGGCTTTGAACGATGGAACAACTTCGATGCTGACTTATGGACAAAAATTAAAGATGAAGCCAATTCCAAAATCGTTCAGCCTTCTGTAAAAATATCAGGAAGTGACATTAATGCAAAAGCCGTTGATATTGCTCGACAATCAGCACTCGATTTTAAATTAAAACAGTTTATAACAATTACACAAGAAGATTTTCTTCAAAAAGAACCAGAATGGAAAAAAGGATTAATAATAATGAACCCACCTTACGGCGAAAGACTTAAACCCCACGATACCATTAACTTTTACAAAGAAATTGGAAACCAGTTAAAAAGAAATTTCGCTGGTTTTGATGCATGGATTATAAGTTCTAATTTTGATGCATTAAAAAACATTGGGCTTAAACCATCGAAAAAAATCACATTGTTTAACGGTTCATTAGAGTGTAAATTCGAAAGATTTAGCCTGTATGAGGGATCAAATAAATAAAAATTTAGTATTACATTTTTTATAATGAACAAAAAATCACTTTTTATAGTAATAACTGCTCCATTTTTTTACCTTATATCTTACATTCCTTTCTTTATATTATATGGAATTTCCGATTTCTTTTTTGTACTAATGTACTATGTTGTTGGATACAGAAAAAAAATTGTTCGAAAAAACCTCACTAACTCTTTTCCAGATAAATCAATAAAAGAAATAATATCTATTGAGAAAAAATTCTATCGCCATTTGTGCGATTACGGAATAGAAACAATAAAAACATTAACCATATCAAAAAAAAACATACAAAAACGATACCGGTTTAAGAATCCTGATTTGATTCAAAAATACTACGACCAAGGAAAAAGTATTATTATTTATTCTGGTCATTATGGAAACTGGGAATGGTTTTCGGTATTGGCATTTTACAGCAATTACAAAATGTGTGCTGTTTATCAACCTCAAGCTGTAAAAATTATCGACCACATGACACGTTTGTGTCGTGAACGATTTGGAGCAACTACAATAAAATCGGCAAATGCATTTCGCGAGTTACTTTCATACTCTAAACAAGGCATACAAACTGCTGCACTTGTTTTAGGCGATTTACGTCCATTCCCTTCCAGTACCAGATACTGGATTAAATTTTTAAACCAGGAAACAGCTTTTTCAATTGGTGCCGACCGAATAGCCATGAAATTGAATAAGGTTGTAATTTTCCCAAAAATAAAAAAATTAAAAAGAGGATACTACGAAGTAGAATTTCAGGTAATTACAGATAATATAGAAAGCATTGACAGCAACAATGTTATTGAAATTTTTGCTTCCCAACTTGAATCATTAATTAAACAAGAACCTCCTTTTTGGCTATGGTCGCATAACCGATGGAAGCAAAAAAAACCATTATCATAATAATAATATGTAATTTTTTATTTAGTTTCTCTATTAATATACTCACTTGGTGTACATCCAAAATAATCTTTGAAACACCTTGTAAAATATGATGGACTTGAAAATCCTACCATATAAATAATTTCAGATATTGACCTTTTTCGTTGTAACAACAAATTGGCACTTGTTTTTAATCGTTGCGAACGAATAAACTCTTTAGCAGTTAAACCTGTTAATGATTTTATTTTACGATAAACCTGGTTTGAACTCATACCAATAACTTTACTCAAACTTTCAACATCAAAAGCTGTATTATCAAGATTACTAGTAACAGCATCAACAGCCAGTTTAAGAAAATCCTCATCTAACGATGAGAGTTCAACCTCATCTGGTTCCAATATTAATTGAGTCTTTAATTTATCTTGTAATATCTGTTTAGTCTTTAGTATATTATTAAGTTTTAAATTTAACGTTGAAAGATCGAACGGCTTATGAATGTAATCTACTGCTCCTAATTTTAATCCATCAATCTCATCTTGTTTTAAAGTTTTTGCAGTTAAAAATATTAATGGAATGTGTGAAGTATTAATATCTTTTCGAATTTTTCTACATAATTCATATCCATCCATCTCTGGCATCATAATATCCGAAACTATTATTTCGGGAGTTACGTCCGAAGCAATTTTCAATGCCTCTTTCCCATTAAAACAGGCAATAACATCAAATGAACCACTCAATCCCTGTGCAATAAATTCATTCAAATCAATATCATCTTCTACTAATAATAATTTTGGTTTTATTTTTCGCTCTTCATTAACTGATACATCTAAAACATCTGCATTACTATATGTGGTTTGAACAGAATCTGGATTTAAAAATGTAACGTCATTGTCTATAAGCACTGATGCGGTTCCATCAACATGTGTTCGTATATCTATTGGTATTTGCACATTAAAAACACTCCCAATTCCTATCCTACTCCTAACACTTATCTGCCCACGATGAAGTTCAATAAAAGCCGATGATAAATATAGACCAATGCCTCCGGTACTTTGGTCACGTTTTTGATTTACCTGGTAAAAACGCTCAAAAATCATGTCAATTTTATCATCCGGAATTCCAATACCTGTATCTTCAATTTCAATTGACAACATTTGCTCATCAGCTTCATTTTCAATAATTTCAATATCAATAGATATACGACCTCCTTCATCGGTAAATTTAAAAGCATTACTTAAAAGATTAAATAATACTTTTTCTATTTTGTCCAAATCTACCCATATTTCAATAACCGATTGCGAATAATTTAACGAAAAATCTATTCGTTTTGCATCTGCTATACTTTTAAATGAATCATGAAGTTCAACCAACAATGGTATAATATTTACTTTTTGAATAAAAAGCTCCATTTTTCCCTTTTCTACTTTCCGAAACTCCATTAATTGATTTACAAGACGAAGCAAACGCGATGCATTTCGCTGAACAACAACCAATTGCTTTTTCATCTGATCGGTCAAGCCGACTTCAGCAATCATTTTTTCAACCGGCCCTAAAATTAGTGTTAATGGGGTTCGAAACTCATGTGTAATATTTGTAAAAAAATGCGATTTTAATTCATTTAACTCATGATCTTTTTCATTTTGAACTTTTTCCAGCATCAGGTTACTCTTTTCTTTAACTCGAATAACTGAATACTTATTAAAAAAATACAGCAACCCTCCAAAAATAAACATATACAAAAAATAAGCTATTGGAGACTTCCACCATGGTGGTATTATTTTAATAAATAATCGACTTGGTTTTTTACTTTCTAAACCATCACTGTTAGTACCTTTAACAAGCAATTCATAACTACCGGGTGGCACACCTGTATAAATAGCCGAATTCCGGGTTCCAACGTCGTTCCAGTTATTATCATAACCTTTTAATAAATATTTATATCGGTTCATTTTCGGATCTTTAAAATCCATTGCCGAAAAGAAAACCGTAAACATATCGTCTTTGTATGAAAGAACAATAGAATCGGTATATGGCATTGTATTATTTAATACTTTCTTACCTGCTGATATAGTACCTTTACCTACTGTTTTATTGTAAATAGCAAACTCAGTAAAGCAAACCTCTGGTGCATGTGTATTCAAACTTAACATAGTAGGATTAAACACCGAAAATCCATTGCTTCCTCCTATTAAAAATGAACCATCGCTCAATATATAACTCGATTTTCGTTCATTCCCAACCCTTTGATATTCTTTAGTAAATATCTGCTTATAAATTACTTCTTCTTTAATATTCATTTGCACAATTCCTAAAAATGACCCTACCCATAGCGATCCGTATTCATCTTCGAGAATTGAGGTTATAATTTCACTTTTTAAAAAATCATTATGTGGATAACTTTTAAAATCTACCTGTCCATTATTCTCGTTTTTCCTGTTTAAACCCGAATTTGTCCCTATCCAAAGGTTTCCTGTTTTATCTTCATATAAAACATTAATAACATTATCATTTATACAATTAGGTTCTGAACCCGAAAAGTAATAATGCTTAAAGCTTTCATCGTCAGGATTAAAACAGTTTAACCCCTTTTGTGTAGCTATCCATAATAATCCACTCCGGTCTTCAAGTAAATCACGTATATCGTTATCCGACAAGCTTACTGTATTTATCTCCTTATTATACGATATAACATTAACCTCATTATTAAACATAAATTTTGCAAAACCATTTTGCATTGTTCCAAGCCAACATACATCTGGAGTTTTCTTTGAAACCAACAAAGAGCTTATTTTATTACCAGGCAACTGAATTTCGGTTTCGGAATTATAATAGTTAAATGAAGGATTTTGTTTTGTTAAAATATCAAATATACTATACACCAGCAAACCCGCATCATCAGTACCAACTAACAATTTATCGTTAATTACAGCCAAACTTAGAACGGAACTTGAAACATATTTTTTTCCATTAAAATAATAACTTAAATTATCAAGTGTTTTTAAAAACTGATAACTGTCACCTTTTTTCTCGTATAAACGCAAATCGTTAAGTGTACCTACTACTATTGTATTATTTCCAATATCGATAAATGTTTTAACTGTAGTTTGTGAATTCGTATTATTTGATAATGATGATGTATTAAACCTTTTAATACCACTGTTTACAACACTACACCTGTCTATTTTAGAACTTCCCACCCACAATATACCCGATCTGTCAACTAAAATTGAGGTAATATTATTCCCCGATAAACTATACGGATTAGTAACATCTGACTTAAACTCAATAAATTTGGGCTTTTTTACATTTAACTTTTGCTGATCGGGTTTTAACAGCATTAAACCGTTATTCCATGTTCCAAGCCATAAATTACCAAACTGATCGGCATAAACACAATAAATATCATCCGAAATCATCCCTCCTTCGTACTTATTTGCACGATAATGAATAAATTTAATGCTATCGTTATTTTCGTGAGAAACAATTCGATTTAGCCCTCCCCCCCATGTTCCACACCATATTGATCCATCGGTTGTTTCGGCAATTTGTGTTACAACAGCATGGCTAATTGTTAGGTTTTTATATTTTTCATCAGGAAAAAAAAGTTTATAACGACCACTCTCTCTGTCGAGGTTAACAAGGCCATAATATGTAGCTACCCAAAACTCATTGCGCGAATCTTCAAAAATATCGCTTACTATTGAGTTTGAAAGATAATGTTTAGTTTTTCCGGTTTCTTTATCCAATAAGTAAAGGCCATCACTCCAGGTTCCTATCCATATTTGATTCTTACTGTCTTCAAAAATTGACATTATACGGTTATTAAACGGGTATACCCTTATGTTTCCGGTAACTGAGTTATACCTGTTTAAACCAAACGATGTACCAATCCATATATCTCCGGTATGGTCTTCGAGAAGTGAGGTTATTTCTTTATTACTTATAGACAATGAATCTCTTGAATCGTATTTAAATACCTTACATTCATAACCATCAAATCGGGTTAACCCATTCCATGAACCAATCCATATAAATCCTTTTCTATCCTGTATAATTGAATTTGCTTTACTGCTGGCAAAACCATCTTCAATAGTTAAGGCATCAAAATCCAAAACCTCTTGCGATAACAAAGTAAAATTGGCAATTAACAATGATAATAAAATGAATACAACCTCTCTCATCTGTTTATATTCTATTTTAAATGGTCAAATGGAACTCCACATATTTAATAATCATTGTTGAAAATGCCTTAATAATTGTTTAATAATGATTTGTTTCATTTTACATTTAGTGTTTGTACCAAACAAAAATACACAAACATATTATTTAATAACAATTACAATCGAATATTGATTATTATGCAGAACAATCGAATTAGTTAAAAAAAGCTGCCAATAAATATCATTGGCAGCTTTTTTTAATTTTTTTCTATTTCATTTTCAACAACCTAACATAAAAAATACCACCAGCAATTGAGCCTTCTCGTGCTTTAAATTTTACTGTTAAAACTCCATTTGTCGCATTAGATATTATTTCACTCGATATTGGATAATCGACCGTAAAAAATCTATCTCCGCGATCTCCTTTTAAACACACGCTGTATAACTCCCTATCATTAACCACGATATCAAAATTCCGGTTTGCATCACGACCATAATAAGTAACCTGTAACATAAGGTTTTTATTGCCTTTAGTTTTTAAATCGTAACTGAACCACGAACGAGTATCTCTCCAATGCCGGTTTTGATGAACGCCCGAATTGGTATTGTCACCTTTATAAAAATGATCAGACTCGGGTTGCTGTTCACCCGGAGCTACCTGATCGACAGTTTTTGCCTCAAGAGCCATAATTGACTCTTGCTCTTTCTTAATCTTTTCTTTAATTTTTTCTACATCTTTAATTGAAGCACATTGCCAATAAACCATATAACGTGAATCATGTATCTGGTAAAATGGCTTTAAAACTACATTCTTGTACTTTTCGGGATATATTAGTTTTGATACATCGAACGTTAAAGAACCTGTTTTCTCAATTTTATTTCTCCAGTCGTCACCTTCAAAAACGAACATTGGAGCATCCTCCAATGGATAGTATTTACCATTTGCTACGTGCCCCATTCGACTGTCATCGGCTATTAAACCATCCATACTGGTAGTATCGGTAGCAGCACCCAACACTATAGGCCCATACATTAATGATGCATATTTTGATCGATCGGGTAGATAAACCAATTGCAAATCCATTGGTAAAGATACTTTTACAACATCGCCATTACTCCATGTACGATTAATTGTAAAATACCCTTTTTCATTTTTTACAATATCTATCTGCTTACCATTTACACTTGCTATTAATGCTCCTTCAGCAACCCATTTAGGGTATCTTATATGCAATCCAAAACTTTTAGGTTCGCTCACCTTTAGTGTTAATTTTATTGATCCTTCATTTGGAAAATCAGTTATTTGTGTAACCTCAATATTTTTTTCTTTCCAACTTAAAACAGAAGGAATAAAAAGATTAACAGCCAAATTATTTCCATCGTGCGAATAAATTAACTCACCATACTTAGCATGGTTTTCCATTCCGGTACCAACACAACACCAAAAAGCAGATTCAGCTTTTGAATAAACCCTATAATGTTGTGGCCGCATTGATGTAAAATAAACTAAACCTCCATGTTCGGGATGTTGAGTTGATAAAATATGATTAAAAGTAGCTTGCTCATAATAATCAATATATTTCGAATCTAAATCGGACAAATAAAATTGTTTTGACAATTTAAGCATATTATATGTATTGCACGATTCAGGACCCTGGTTCGACTCAATCATTGAAGTAAAATTGTTTGCCGGATGAAAATGCTCTCGAACACTGTTGCCTCCAATTGTAACTGAACGATGATTAACAACATTATCCCAAAAATAATTTGCCGCATCACTCCATTTTTTATCTCCTCCTACATCAGCCACTCTTTTATAACCAATAACCTTAGGTATTTGAGTATTTGCATGTTTTCCGTTAAGGTGATCTTCGTGTTTAATTAAAGGTTCCAGAATCTCATGATGAGAAAATTTCTTAGCTAAATCTAAATATTTAACATTTTTGGTTAAATCATATACATCGGCAAATACCTCGTTCATACCGCCATGCTCCGTTTTAAGCATTGTTTGAACTTGTTCATCGTTCAGGTTTTTTGTTAAATCATAGGCCCAATCACACAATCCAACCAATACCTTTTTAGCTTTTTCGTTTCCTGTAAATTTATATGCATCAAAAAGACCGGCATACAACTTATGAATATTGTACCATGGTACCCAACGATGATTTAATGAAAAATTCTCAGCCTCAATTTTACCACTTTTTATCTCCTCCCACATACTTTTTGCATCTGGTATTCCTCCTACATAGCCATTACCATTTTTATCCTGACAAAGAACAAATTCATCAACCATATAATTTGCTCTTTTTAAACATTCCAAATTCCCTGTTGCAGCGTACATTAACGATAATCCCGACAAATAATGACCGGCCGAATGACCATCTAAACCGGTGCTTTCCCAGTTTCCATATTTAGGAGCTTTAGGCTTTAATCCTGCATCTGTTCGATACGGAGCCAAAAACCTATCAACATCGTGGGCTAGGATATATTCCATACTTAATTCCTGGGCATGTTTAAAGGGCCCATCTAAGAGTCTAACACACGATAGTGGAAACATTTCTTGTTTTGAAGCCTGTGAAAATGAACTCAAACTGCAAACAGACAATAAAAGAGTAAAAAGTGTTATTTTCTTCATAACCTGATTATATTTGTTCAATTTTGACTATAAATATATCAAATTATCAATAACACCACTATTTAAAAGTATTTTTTACTCTATTTGAAATTCATTATCCTTTCGATAGCTCGTTCCATACCGGTTAGTTCTGCTAAACCCTTTAAACGTCCAATCAATGGATATCCTGGATTTGCATTTTTTTTATAATCATCGAGAATTTTAATTCCATGATCGGGTCGAACTGGCATTCGTATATCTTTTCTTCCTTCAATAATTCTCTGCTGTTGCTCTTCAAGTAATACTTTCATTACAGCATACATATCTACAACTCCATCAACATGTCCAAACTCATAAAAACAACCATCAGGTAATAATTGATTATTTCTTAAGTGTAAAAAATGTATGCGAGATCCCACTGATTTAACAATTTGAATCAAATCATTATTTCGATTTACCGATAACGAACCTGTACAAAAAGTAATACCGTTTGATATTGAATCGACTTGTTTTATAATCCATTCCAAATCATCCTTTGTACTTACTATTCGAGGCAGCCCTAAAACCGAAAAAGGAGGGTCATCGGGATGAATACACATATTAACACCAGCAGATTCTGCAACAGGAATAATGTCGTTAAGAAACAATGACAGATGTTCCCTTAATTTTTTTCTGTCAATGTCTTTATATGTAGCTATAAAATTTAAAAATA
This sequence comes from Marinilabiliaceae bacterium, assembly GCA_016933045.1. Lineage (GTDB taxonomy): Bacteria > Bacteroidota > Bacteroidia > Bacteroidales > Marinilabiliaceae > JAFGBR01. Next base: position 93,459 of record JAFGBR010000042.1, read on the forward strand.
CCTGTTTGTAATTAACCACCGTCCCATCAATAACACCATCAATAAAACCCTGGGTTACAACTATAATATTGTATGCAAGAGCTTCAGCATCTTCTTCGCTCATTTTTGAGTAAATATCACGAGCCTTGGCTACAATATCAGCAGGATAATCATTCTCGGCACCATGGCGTTTTAATATATATGCATCAAAAGCTACAAACAACGGAAAATTGAAAAACATCACTTCGCCACCTTCTGGAAGTTTATAATGCAAATCGGTTCTAACCCAATCTAATACCGGCATAAAATTATAACAAACCGTATCTACACCACATTTTCCCAAGTTTATTATCGATTGTTTATAGTTTTCTATAAGTCTTTTGCAATCTGAATTTCTGGTTTTAATCCCCTCTGAAACCGGAAGACTTTCAACAACACTCCAACGCATACCATGTTGTTCAATATTAGTTTTCACTTTTAAAATCTCCTCAACTGGCCATACTTCTCCATTAGGAATATGATGCAATGCTGTAACAACACCTTCAATTCCCATTTGTTTTAAATCGGACAACTTTACTGAGTCTTTTTCACCAAACCAACGCCATGTTTTCTCAAAAGCCATAAATATTTTTTTATTTATACACCACTAAATGAACTAAATCCACCATCAACAGGAATAATTGTACCTGTAATAAAGCTTGCTTCATCGCTACATAAAAACTGAACAATACCATTTAATTCTGTTATATCACCAAAACGTTTCATTGGGGTTCGAGCCAAAACCTTCTTACTACGCTCGGTATACGTTCCATCGGTATTTATTAATACGGCTCGGTTTTGATCACCAATGAAAAATCCAGGAGCAATAGCATTAACACGAATCTTTTCATTAAATTTCAATGCCAACTCGGTAGCTAACCATTGTGTGAAAATATTAATACCTGTTTTTGCAACCGAATAACCGGGAACTCGTGTTATTGCACTATATGTAGCCATTGATGATACATTTATAATACTTCCTTTTCCTTTTTGTGCCATTGCTTCTCCAAAAACAAGGCATGGATAAACAGTACCATTCATATTCAAATCGTTCACTTTTTGAAAATCCTCCCATTTCATATCAAAAACAGTTTGATCTTCGGTAAGTGTTGCTCCCGGCATATTACCCCCGGCGGCATTAACCAATATATCAATTTGTCTCCATTTTTTAATAATCTTTTCCCGAACGTCTTTTAAACTTTTTTCATCTAACACATTACATACAAAACCATCTATTTCACCAATTCCTTTATATTCATCAATTCTTTTGGATAAAACATCTTCACGAATATCCAGAATAACAACTTTAGCACCTGATTCTAATAAACTTTTCGAAATACTACCTCCCAGTACACCTCCTCCACCGGTTACTATTGCAACACGATTACTTATGTCAAATTTTTTATTACTCATAACTATTTAGTTTTTTAAAAAAATAAAAGTAATATCATAATCGAATTAAATCAAATACTTTATTTACATACTATGATACGATATTTACATGATTTTAAAATTAAAACTAAACATTAAATTTACAAACATTATATTTTAAGTTATTCAAATGTAATTCATCTATGGATTTTGCCAATATTGTTTTCTTTATCATTATTGCTTTTGTTGTACCATTATTTATAGTAATTCAGGGGTTTTATAAATATAAAAAGGAAAAAAAAAGCACAATAACTGTTTCAAAAATAAATCATCCAAACCTCCACAAACTTTTAACAGAGAAATACACTTATTACAACAAACTTTCAAATGAGTATAAAGAAGAATTCTGTAACAGAACATTAGCATTTGCGAACCATTTTAAGTGGCAATCGGGCAATGAAACTGAAATAACTGATGAAATGAGGCTTTTAGTAAGTGCCACTGCTATTCAACTCACTTTTGGATTGAAACAAATTGATTTCAGTCCTTTTGAAACAATTATTATTTATTCCGATGCATACTATAACAATTTAACTCACAAATTCCACAAAGGTGAAGTCAACAACCGTTATATTATTTTAAGTTGGAAACATTTCGTTGAAGGTATTAAAATTGATAATGATAAAATAAATTTAGGATTACACGAACTGGCACATGCTCTTGATTTATCAACAGTACTAAGTAAAGGTCGAAAGTTTTATTTATCGCGTTTAATGGTTCATTTCCGAAACATAAGTTCCGATGAATTCATGAAGATAAGAAGTGGTATGCCATCATTTTTACGCAGTTATGGCGGAAATAATTTAAGAGAATTCTTTTCAGTAGCTGTTGAACATTTTTTCGAAGCTCCATTACCATTTAAAAAATTTTTACCCGTAATTTACGACGAGATGTGTCTGTTACTGAATCAGGATCCTGCCTCAAATATTTACAGGGGAGTTGAAGCTAATCGATTTTATAAACAAAACAATAATCTAAGCATAAATGACATTGCAAAAACTAAACCATTGGTTAAATCAAACATCTCTTTTGCAATAATAATTCCATTTATTTCGGCAACATTTCTAGCTATTCCTGTTTATCTGTTTACAATGACTATTCTTTCTGCATTCTTTAATTTTACTTTAATTCCATTTATAATTATTATTGCAATATTTTATTGGTTTGTATTAAAAAATAATATAAGAAAGATACTAATTGACAAAAACCACATTATAATAAAACAACCACTATCGAGTATTAATAAGTATACCACAATTGCTATTAAAAATATTTTATATGCCGACTTTAGGGTTAATAACACTTACGAAAAAGTCGATATTACCTACATCGATAAATCAGAAATTAAAACAAAAGATATTAAGATGTATTTCACAAAGTCAAGCCTTATAACAATTAAAAAAATGCTATTGCAAAACGAAATACTAATAAGACAGAATAATATTTGGTCGAAAAAACAAAGCAAGTAACAAAACACATAAGTAACTACTTTTGAGCAAAAAAACAATAACTTAATAATTCATATACCAACTACATTTATTTGATTGCAGATTTATATTTATGTTTTTTAAAAAAACTAGTATGTTTGCAAAAATTTGATAATACTATTATGGGACGCGCATTTGAATATAGAAAAGCCCGAAAACTTAAAAGATGGGGCAACATGGCAAAAACCTTTACCAAAATTGGTAAAGATATAATGATAGCAGTTAAAGATGGTGGCCCCGACCCCCAGGCAAACTCCAGATTACGTGTATTAATACAAAATGCCAAAGCTGCCAACATGCCAAAAGAGAATGTTGAAAGAGCCATTAAAAAAGCTACTTCGAAAGATATGGAAAACTACAGCGAAGTTGTTTACGAAGGATATGGCCCGTTTGGTATTGCCATGATAGTTGAAACAGCTACAGATAACCCTACCCGTACTGTTGCTAACGTTCGTAGTTATTTTAATAAATTTGGCGGTTCGTTGGGAACATCTGGATGTGTTGAATATATGTTTGAACACAAATGTATGTTTAAAGTAAAAGCTAAAGATGGTATAGACCTTGAAGAACTTGAGCTTGAAATGATTGACTATGGCATTCAGGAAATTTTCAGTGAAGAAGATGGAGAGTTTATTATTTATGGCGATTTTGAAGCATTTGGCCCTATTCAAAAATATCTCGAAGAAAACCACTTTGAAATAATATCGGCCGAATTTGAACGAATACCATCCGACACAAAGGAATTATCGACTGAACAGGTTGAAAAAAATGAAAAACTTCTCGAAAAATTTGAGGATGATGATGACGTAAACAACGTCTTCCACAATATGAAAGGATAAAAACATTGCTTTACCTCACATTAAAAAAGCTGTCTTTTTCATTTAAAGACAGCTTTTTTTCACTCTTATAAATAAAAACATTATTGTATAAGTGCTATCCAAAAACATCCTTCTTTCAAAACTAATATCTTTTTTGTATATTGAGTTCAATTGATCTATTGATCTGTTAATTAAAAAAATGAGGCTATGACACTCCAGAAACACATTAAAAGTTTATTTCAGGTCGATGCATTTACATCCGAAGCTTTCAAAGGCAATCCTGCCGGCGTTGTAATTATTGATAATGACACTGATGCTGATTTTATGCAGAAATTTGCTGCTGAAATGAACCTATCCGAAACAGCATATATAAGCTATGGTAATGATTGCTTCAACATACGTTTTTTTACACCTTATTCCGAAGTCCCTTTATGTGGTCATGCTTCACTTGCTGCAGCTCATGTATTATTTGAAAATGATTTGGTTAAGTCTACTGATACTATAAAATTCAAAACTCCAAAATACGATTTATCATTCTCAAAAAAAGGCGATTCACTGGTATTAGAATTTCCGATTTACAAACTCGAAGAGATAAAAATTCCGGGTAATTTTAACGAAATAACTGGGTTAACACCAGTTGAATTATACCGCACTGAACACAATTGGTTTTTAGCATATTTAAGCAATAAAACAGAAGTACACAGAGCACATCCTCTTGTAAACCATATGAAACATTCCGATTTTGGTCAATTAATTATAACATCGAAAAGTGATAAAAGTGATGATTGCGATTTTATTTACCGATGTTTTGCCCCTTCGTTAGGTATTAATGAAGATCCGGTTACGGGATCTGCCCAGTGCGCGTTAGCACCATTTTGGAGGATGAAAAGCGGAAAAACAAAGTTTTTTAGTTTTCAGGCATCGAAAAGAACAGGCTATATTCAATCGGAATTTATTAACGATAATACTATTCAAATAACTGGTAATGCCATAACTATTTTTGAAGGAAAAATAAAAATTTAACTTCTAAAATATAAAAAAGTCCCTTGCTTATTAAAACAAGAGACTTTTTAAATTCAAGCGACAAAATATTTTCTATTTAACAGTTACATTAGACATTATTTTTTTAGCTGCTATTTTTAATTGGTCTATAAAAAATGCCTGATCTTTAAACCCTTCATTTTCATATTCCCAACCACTAAAAAAGCTATAAAACACCTTTGAATCTTCAGTGAAATTAATAGCTACCAAATATGTTTCCGTAATTCCATCTCCTTCCATAGGCGATGTTTTATTGTAACTAAATTGAGCTGATGGAACCAACAAACCTAATCCTAAAAATTCATTTGTATAAGCTTGTGATCCTAACGTACCAAACAATTTCATGCCAGCTTCTTCATCTTCAATAAGCGAACATTCGTGTTTGTTAACAATACCGGTAACTAATTTCTCATCACCTTGCAAACCTTTAATAAACACTTCGGAATTGTAAAAACGATCGCCGGCATTAATACTAATTAAATGTTTTACATTGTATTTACGATCGCCGGCAGGTACAGCTTCAAATGTTAATTCCAACATTGCCCTAACAGGTCCTTCTGTTATAAAACGAACATTACCAACTTCGCAAGGGCCAATCCTATAAAGCGAATCGCCAATGCCAATTGCAATAGCTCCGGCTCCAAGAGAATTAGCTACTTTAAGTATATCCATTCCCCAGTTACTCATTTTATGATAATTATGACCTCGAATACCAGCACTATCAAGAACCATATCTGAACTTTTTTTACCAAAAATATCTATACCATTTCTGGCATCATAATAATTTCGAAAGCCTACTTTATCGTTCTCCCAAGCCGGCCCTTCCATCTGATAAATTTCTGAAATAGTCGGACTGTCATTCGACTTTAGCCTTGGCTCATCAAACGTTTCATTAAAAGGAGCATAAGCCTCTCCGAAACGAATATTAGTTCGCTTTAAAAATACAGGCATCTGTTCAGCCGATGCCTCTTTTAATACTAATTGTTTTGATTCTCCAGCTTTTAAACCAATAATAAACGATAATTCATCCCATTTACCATCACCATCAATATCGTCACATTGCGAAGATAATGACTCTTTATTACACTGAACATAAACAAGATCATTAGCGGATTTACCTAATTTTTCCTCTATTAAAATTCGGGACAAAACCACAACTTTCTCATTCAAATTAACATCTGAAGTGTTTGTAATTATAACTTTTGCACTGTTATAAGCACACGAGGTGCTTATAACAGACAAAAAAAACAAACCTATTATTAACTTTCTCATAACAAAATGCTCAAGGTAGTTATTAAACAGGTAAATCATTTTCACCTTTAACGTAACCAAAGTTAGCTAAAATACCACCATCAACATACAACACTTGTCCGTTTACAAACTCACTGGCTTTAGAGGCTAAGAAAAGTGCTGCATTTCCAATATCTTCAGGTTCACCCCAACGGGCAGCAGGTGTACGCATCATTACCAAATCGTTAAATGGATGGTTTCCTTCACGAATTGGAGCGGTTTGAGCTGTTGCAATATATCCCGGACCAATACCATTTACCTGAACATTATATTTAGCCCATTCGCAACACATATTAGCAGTTAACAATTTTAACCCTCCTTTCGCCGAAGCATAGGCCGATACTGAGTTACGTCCATATACACTCATCATTGAACACATATTGATAATTTTGCCACTTCGTTTAGCAATCATACCCGGAGCAACACGCTTACCAACAATTAATGGAGCTATTAAGTCAACATCTATTACTTGTCTAAAATCAGAAACTGGCATATCCAAAATAGGAATACGCTTAATTATTCCTGCATTATTAACTAGAATATCAATTGAACCAACTTCTTTTTCAATTTGAGAAATACCCCGGTCTACATCAGCCTCATCAGTTACGTTAAATACCAATGTATAAACATCGATACCAACTGCTCTGTATTCGGCCTTGCACTCTTCGAGCTTTTCGGCAGAAATATCATTAACACAAATTTTAGCTCCGGCCTGGCCCAATGTTTTTCCTATTGCCATTCCAATACCATGAGTTCCTCCTGTAATAAGAGCTACTTTGCCTTTTAAATCGAATAATTGATTAATCATTTTATAAAGTTTTATTTTAATTCATTAGGTTGTCTGATGTCCATATCAGTATAATCGAGGTTTTCACCTGCCATACCCCAAATAAATATATAATTTGATGTACCTGCAGCACTGTGAATACTCCACGAAGGTGACAATACAGCTTCTTCATTTTTCATCCATATATGACGAGTCTCATCGGGCTGTCCCATAAAATGACAAACAGCTTGTTTTTCAGGAACCTCAAAGTAAAAATAAGCTTCCATACGACGAAGATGTGTATGAGCCGGCATTGTATTCCATACACTACCAGGCTTCAGCTCAGTCATTCCCATTTGTAATTGACAAGTTTCAATAACCTCTTTAATTAACATCTGGTTTATTTGACGAGCATTAGAGCTTTCCAAAGCTCCCATTTGCAACACATTAGCATCTTTTAAAGTTATTAATCGCGATGGTAATGATTTATGTGCTGGAGCCGAATTAATATAAAGATGTGCTGGTTTTTTAGAATCGACCGATTCAAAAGTAATATCTTTTATTCCGGCACCAAGATATAAAGCTTCTTTATATTTTAATTCGTAAACAGTTCCATCGGCTGTTACTTTAGCATCACCTGCTACATTAATAATACCTAATTCGCGACGTTGCAAAAAGTACTGAGCCTTCAACTCTGTAAATGGTTCAAGCTTCAAAGCTTTATTTACTGGCATTGCACCACCAACAACATATCTGTCGTAAAGCGAATAAACCATTTTAATTTCATCAGCCTCAAAAAGGTTTGAGATCAAAAACTCTTCACGGATACGTGCTGTGTCATACGACTTAAAGTCGGCTGGATGACAAGCATATCTTACTTCATATTTCATTGTGTAAAATATTAAAAGGTTAAACAATTATTTTTTATTGTTGATTCGCGAACAATCAAACGAACCGGAACAACTTCTTCGGTATTGATTGTAGCATCTTTTTTTTCAATCATTTGAATAATAGCTTGCGCTGCCCTATTGCCAATTTCAAAGGCATTTTGTTCTACCGAGGTCAACGCAGGACTCATTATTTCGGCAAAAGGCTCGTTTGCAAAACCTAATACACCAATATTATCAGGAATAATCAATCCCCTCTTTTTAATCTCGAGCATTGCCCCTAATGCAGAATAATCACCAGCGCAAAAAACAGCATCAGCACCGGCATCAATAACTTTAGTAATAGCGTCGGCACCAGCATCACGGGTAATAACATTAGTAACTATCATTCGATCGTCATAACCCATTCCAATCTCCTTTAAAGCAGCAAGATACCCGTTCAATCGTTCGTTATATACATTTAAATGCAATGCTCCTGCTAAATGTGCAATTCGTTTATAACCCGATTTTATTAAATGTTTTACTCCTAAATAGGCACCATTAAAATTATCGTTTACTATTTTGGCTCCTTGCAAATCATCTTTTACCCTGTCGAATTGCACCAACGGAACTCCCATTCCCGATAGTTGTTGCAAATGAGAATAATCATCGGTATCGGATGCCAATGATATAATTATTCCGGCAACCCTGTTTTTTAAAAAAGTTTGTAATCCCAACACCTCTTTATCATGCTGTTCATCGGACTGATAAATAAGCAAATTAAAACCAGCCGGATTCACTATACGTTCAACACCACAAATAACATTACTAAAAAAATGACGATTAATACGTGGTACAATCATACCTATTGTACCACTGGTTCCTTTGCGCAATGACGATGCCATTACATTTGGATGATACCCCATTCGCTGGGCTACCAATTGAACCTTTAACCGTGTTTTTTCATTTACACGTGTACTATTGCTAAGAGCCCTTGAAACCGTGGATGGCGTTATTCCAAGTTCTTTTGCTATGTCGCTTATAGTCACGTTACGGTTTTTCATCCGATAATAATAGATAAAGTAAAATGGATAAAACTAGAATAACAAATTAACTGTTTTTGTTCTGCGATTCATCCGAGTTTCTGATAAAATTGAGTTATGCTCACTTTATAAAGTAAACAAAAAACTCATCATTAAAAATTAAAATTCAGGCTACAAAAATACAAACGTTTGCATTAATTCAAATACAAACGTTTGTATTTTTTAAAAAAAATTTGCTTTTAATTTACATATAACAGAAAAACAGTCATTTACATAAAACAACTCATGCAGTTAAAACTTTTTAACAAAATTTTTTATAAAATATCATATCTTTTAATGATTTTTACAATCATAAAGTAATACAATTTATATCTATCCCCTAAAATCATAATTAATTATTGAGTTTTTAGTTTTTTTGTATTTCACTGATTTACAATCATAACATTAAAAAGAAAGAACGATAAAAAACTAAAAATTTTAAAATAATACAGAAAAAAGCTCTCATAATTTATAAGGTATCTTAATTATGAGACTCAAACTCATTTCGTTTTTTTTTCTATTTTTGAATCGCATCTGAATTTATATTTTATTAAACACTAAAACAAAAACATCATGTCGGACAATACTAATAAACGATTCTCTATCCATTTAGCATTCGAAGAAATAAGATTACCGCCTTTTGACGATATATTGGTTGTTGGAAAAAAATGCCCACAGGGCAAAGTTGGATTATATAAGTCGTTCGAGTTTTTAGTTCCAAATGAATATGAAGTGGTTGAAATTGACCACGAAGTTGTAGAGGCTGTTTACATTAATAAAAAACTATTAAAGAAAATTGAAAAGGAAAAAATAATCACTCTTTTAAGCAGCAAGGTTTTCCCATATATTTCAATATCGGAGATAATACGTGTCGATTTTAAAATAAGAGTATCGTACGATCCTATTGAATTTGAACATATTAACCTATAATTATGGAAATAAGTAATTATATATCGAATGATTATCAGGTTGTTCACCCACATACAGGAGTAAACCTTATTGAAGAAACCCTGATTAATAATAATTTTCTTGTTGTACAAGATGAACTCAAACAGTTTTATGGCATTATTACCCCGGCCGATTTAATTAAACGGCCACATAAAATTGTTATTGACTGCCTTGACAATATTGAAAAAGTTTATGAAAACGAAACTTTAATTGAAGTTTACAATAAAATGATAACTACCAATCGCGATGTATTACCCGTTTTTAAAAACGACTCACTATGTGGTGTTATTAAAATGGTAAACCTCATTAGTAACATTGGTAATAAAAAGGTGTTAACTGGTCGTAGCATAAACCAAGTGACAATTGATTCTTCTATTGAGATGAAAATTGCAGATAAGATTAAAAACAAGTTTCTCGAAAATATCTCACATGAAATAAGGACACCACTCAATGGCATTGTTGGCTTTGCCGAAATTATTGCATCAATGACTGACGAACAGCCTCCATCAACCGAACTTTTAAATACAATTATTGAGTCGAGTAAGCAATTTTTAAACGTGGTTAATGCAATTGTTGAAATGTCGAAGATTCAAACCGGTGATATTGTTTTTGAAGAGTCATACGAATGTTCGGCTAAATCTATTATTGAAGAAACTTATAACTATTTTGCAACTGACAATTGCGTATTAAACAAAAATAACATAACGATAACAAAAGAACACCCAAATAACGATATATCATTCACTTCCGATAAAATGAAAGTGAAACAAATACTCAGTTACATTGTTTCAAATGCTTTGAAATTTACCGAAAAAGGTTCTGTAAAAATTGGATATTTAAACAGAAATAGCGATGTAGTTTTTTACGTACAAGATACAGGCCCTGGAATACCAAAAGAAAAACAAGATTATATTTTTATTCCTTTCGAAAAAATAGAAACAAACCGTAATAAAATATTACCGGGTGTGGGATTGGGACTTACAATTGCCAAACATTATACCAATTCTCTGGGTGGAGAGATATGGTTTAATACTGTTGAAAATGAGGGAACAATGTTTTGCATCCAACTACCTTTAGAATTATCGAACTAAAAAAATGATTATCTTTTTTATCCCCCTATATTAGCTAACGCTGATCTTCGATTCCCCATAGGGAACTTTTAGCCTCCCACTTTGGTGGAGGTTGAAGGGGGGAATTTGGCATTTTTTTAAAGAGAATTTCTCAACCATTGATTCGCATTATATACTACTAAATGCTAGTGTTTGTGCAATCGGTATTTACAACCGAAGAAAAAAAACTCCCACCGAAGCAGGAGTATAGGTTTTTAACACCTTCGGCATATAGCCTTATTGTGATAAGATTCTAAAAAGAATTTTTTAATTCTTCGTTCGAAGATACAATATTATTTTTAATAATAATTTTTTTTACTATCATAATTTTATATTTTTAAAACGCTTGTTTAAAAATCAGGCGTTTTTTTTTCTTTAATTTAACTCTTCACAACTATGAGTCAGAAAATTTTAGGCCTCGACCTGGGCACTAATAGTATTGGTTGGGCAGTGGTAGATGCCGAATTTACAATTAACAATGGCATTAATAAAGTAGAACATTACAACAAAATAGATGATGCAGGGGTACGAATTTTCCCCGAAGGAGTAACAAAAGATACGATTGGAAAGGGTGATGCAGAGCAAACAAAAAATGCAACAAGAAGAGACAAAAGACAATTAAGAAGACAATTTTACAGAAAACGCCTTAGGAAAATAAAACTATTCGAAGTTTTAATCGATCTGAAAATGTGTCCTCTTAAAAAAGAGGAACTATTACAATGGAAAAACTGGGACAAAACAAAAAAAACAGAAGGGAAAATATATCCAAACAGCACAGAATTTAAAAATTGGCTAAGATTAAATCCATACGAATTAAGATCAAAAGCGCTCACAGAAAAACTAACACTAACTGAATTAGGCCGTGTGTTTTACCACCTTATACAACGACGAGGATTTTTAAGTAACCGAAAAGGAAAAGAAGATACTTCAATTTTTACTAAAGGAAAACCGGAAGAAAACATCTTATCAATTAACGAAACCAAAGAAAAAGTTCATAACTCAACATTAGGCACCTATTTATATTCAATTAGTTACAAAGAAAAAACACCTTATAAGACAATAACTGATGAAACAGGTAAAGAAATCCGCCTAAGAGGCCGATATACTACCAGATCGATGTATATTGCTGAATTTGAGAAAATATGGCAGATTCAATCGCAATTCTCAAATATAAATGAACAACATATTAAAGCTGCAAAAACAAGAGAAATAAAAGGTTCATTAACAGGCAAAAGAAATAAACACCGCATTGAATACCTTACAACCAAATACGGTAAAGATAACATTACCATCGAACGAGGCACAAAAGGCATTACTAAATTAATTTCGTGGCAAAACATACCTTTAAAAGAATTCCTAGCTGGCAAAATAGAAGAAAATGAACTGCCAACAGGAGAAAAAACATTACTGTTTAAAAGCAACGATAGTGTTTTATTTTGGCAACGACCTCTTCGTTCACAGAAAAGTCTTTTAGCAAACTGTTCTTTTGAAAATCAGCTCCCGGTTATAGACCACAATGGAAATATTAAGAAAAACAATAAAAACGAAATACAAACAAGAAGTAAAAAACCTTGCCCATTATCACACCCCGAATTTGAATTGTTTAGAGCATGGCAGTTTATAAACACAATCTATTATGGCAAAAACAAGAAACTCACAAATGAGCAAAGTCAAATTGTATTAGACCTGATCAATAGCAAGGATGCCAACTTCGATTTTGGCTTAATTCCACAAAAACTCAACCTGACTTACGAAAAATTCAACTACGACAATAAACATAAAGTTGCTGGCAACCCTACCATAAAAAAACTGAGCGCACTGTTTAAAAATGAAATACTAAACAACAACTTTGAAACCATTTGGCATTGCTTCTATTTTTACGAAGATGACGAAAAGCTATACGGTAAGCTTTGTAAAGATTACAATTGCACAAAAAGTTACGACGATGTAAAAAAAGTACGATTAAAGGAAGGCTATAGCAACATATCACTTAAAGCGATACGAAACATCTTACCTTTTCTGCAAAAAGGATACACTTACGATAGGGCAGTTATTCTGGGAGGAGTAAAAAATGCTTTCGGTAAACGATGGGAGAATTTTGAAGTGGCACACCCCGATATTGAAAAGGACATTCGAGCTATACTTGCAGAAGACAACAAAGAAGGTGAAGCCATTGAAAAAATAAAAGAATATTTGGCTTCACCTATTCATCAATACGGGTTTAGAAAAGATGATGCATGGTTTGCACACTTATACCACCATAGTCAAAAAATTGAAAAACAAGATCAACTTGACAACATCCTACCACCAGTCGACAACTTACGAAACCCAATTGTTCAGCAAGCATTAAATGAAACACGTCGATTGGTAAATTCTTTGCTGTTAAAATATCGCGAAACTGATCCCAACTTTCAATTTACCCGCATCCATGTTGAAATGGGACGCGACCTGCGCAACAGCAAGAAGCAGCGACAAGAAATGAGCTATAAAATCAATGAGAACAATGCAAAAAACGAAATGGCTCGTGCCCGCCTTGCCGAATACGGATTACAGCCAACCCGTACCAACATTCAAAAATACCTGATGTACCGCGAATTGGAAGAAAAATCGGGTAACGCCTGTTGTCCATACACCGGTAAAATCATTTCAATATCTGATGCATTGGGAACAGATGCTAATACCAACATACAAATTGAACACATCATACCCTACAGTGTGTCGCTTGATGACAGTTTTGGAAATAAAACACTTTGCGAGGCCGAATTTAACAATGCTAAAGGAGAAAAAACGCCTTACCAGTTTTTTCTTGCTAATCCCGATCCAAAACTTTGGGGTATAAGAGAATTTCGTGACAATGAAGAAGGCTGGGAACAAATTGCCGAACGTGCCTTCCGGGTACTTCCCTATGTAAAAGCCAAGCGTTTTACATCGAAAAAAGCATTTGAAAAGGACGATTTTATTGAACGTCAGCTAAACGACAGTCGCTATATAGCAAAAAAAGCCGCAGAATTAATGCATCATATCTGCCACGATGTTCGCGTCATGCCGGGACAGGTTACTGCAGAATTACGTCACTTGTGGGGTCTCAACAATTTGTTACAGCCTGTTGAAAACATAACTAATCTGCAATTTAACATTGATGATAATAAACCTCTATCATATTATGTTATCCGAAACAATAAAGGTGAAGCAGAACAATTTATTCAAAAATACAACGACAAACCCAAATCAAAGAGAAACGAACTATTTATTGCCGGACAAATTGAAAAAAACATCTACCAATCGAAAGACATCAATGTTCAACTCAATACCCCGGAACTAGCCGACGGTAATTATTGGGCCAAACTAACTTTACAGGAACAAATTAAACTCACCCCCATTCACATTGATAAACCAGTAACCGATGAGAATGAGATTGTTTTCCGTGGCAATATTGAAAAGGGAAACTTCAAAAACGACACACTTGGCCGTACAATAGGAACCAAAGAGCAGGATGGATCCTATTGGGCTAAATTTACAGTTTTAGACAAATCGTTCGAAGAACCTCAAAAAGACCAGTTGCCAAAAACAAAACGAAACCAGATTCTTTTATATGGTAACGTATCGAATGGCCATTTCAAATGTTATATTTACCAGTGTGCAACCAATTTACCCGATGGAAAATTCTGGATTATATTGGATCTCGATTTTGACTCTATCGAATTTATCAGAGCAAAAAACCAGCCCCCGAAAATAGACCAAAATCAACTTTTACTTATCACAACAGTAGATAATAATGGATTAATGGTTGCAGATGCAGACCCGCAATACATAATAAAAACAACACAAACAAAACCCGGTAAATATTTTGCCACCATATCAATAAATGGTACTTCGCCCGACTTTTACAAAATGGAAAATGAACCGCCCAAAATCGGAAAAGACAAAGAAATTGTTGAAGGTCAGGTTTGGGTTGATAAAAGCACTGGAGAAATAAAATTCGACCCAAAGAAAAACCGCGAAGACCATCGTCATCACGCCATTGATGCTATAACCATTGCACTTACCGAGCAAGGCTATTTACAACGGCTAAGCACTGAAAACGCAAACCGGAAAGAGAAACAAAGAGGCAAAGGAACATCTACCGAAAAATTTCCTGAACCTTGGTTAAACTTTGCCAATGATGTAAAGAAAGTGGCTGATGGTATCATTATTTCTCATAAAAAGAACAATAAAACACTGACCAAAAACAAAAAGGGATTTAGTGTTCGTGGCCAGTTGCATAAAGAAAATATTTATGGTAACCGAAAAGCCCCTATGCAGGAAGAAGCTTTTCACAGGAGGACAAAAATAACAAGTCTCGAAAACAATAAACATGTCGAGAAAGTTGTTGACCCAACCATAAAGGAATTAATTATAAATCATATAAAAAACAAGTGTAATGTCAACACTGATTCACCCAAAGGCTATTCAATACCTAAAGATGCTTTTTGGAAAAACGGCCAATGGCAACTATTTCTGCCTAATAAAAAAGGCGATCCTGTACCTATAAAGAAAATCAGGATTAAAGAAACCATTGGTAATGCCATGCAATTGAAATCGAGCATCAACCAATATGTAAACCCCCGAAACAACCATCATGTTCTCATTTATAAAGATCATAACAATAATCTTAAAGAAGATGTAGTTTCGTTTTGGACAGTTACAGAGCGTAAATTGCAAGGCGGTAAAACATACCAATTGCCAAATGATGGCAAAGAAATAGTTTCTACCCTTGAAATAAATGATATGTTTATATTAGGCTTGTCTAATGATGAGTATAACGCTAACAGGCACAACAGGGTATTCCTTAATCAATACTTGTACAGGGTTCAGAAATTATCTGCATCCTACTATACATTTAGGCATCATTTGGCGTCCACAATCACAAACAAAAATGAGGAGGTTTATATTCAAAGCTTTGCAGCTTGGCAAAATGTAAATCCAATTAAAGTAAAAATATCAGAACTGGGCCACCTCATCCCCCTAAACTAAACTATACATCAACAGTTATGCAACGAACAACACGCAATCAAAATAGTAGTTGAACTAAGAGAACTACCGGGAGTAGCGATCAAAAGGCTACTCCCGGCAGAAGAACAACATCAATAAGGCATCAAACCATAACCCGAACAAATCAATAAACCATATGAACCAGGCAATACACCTTATGAACCAATCAGTAACCTAACCAAAGCAGTCAATTGAGGAGCGTAATGCATCGAACAACCCGACAAACCAGTCAATAGGTAAAACAAACCAGTCAATGCACAAAGCGAGCCAATCAATAAGCAACACGAACCAGTCAATCAACAACAATAACCAGTCAGAAGGAAAAACAAACGTTCAACGACATCATTGACTGCTTCATGACGTTATTTGATTGCTTCAATTACCCTATTGATTGTATGTTTAAGCAAACTGATTACATTTTGCCCCTTATGGACAAAAGCAAACAGGTGTTCACAACTAAAACAAATACCGCAGTTAGGTATAATTTACACTTTGATGGAGTTTAAAAAGATCCCGTCAGGATTGAATTCGAGTAAATACATACAATAACCAAATTAACAAACGGATAAGCGTTTCGAGAAGTAACCTATTAATTAAACATTAAAAAAAATGAATACAAAACGTATGAAAATAGACGATTTTTTATTTCAGTGCAATCTGCGTATAAGCAATAGCATAAGCGATGATGCCATTTTATCGAAGGTATCGAAATACGGGTACACACAAGAGCGCATGCTCGAGGGAGAAAACCTTTTGAAAGAAGCCCGCCTGCTACATGAAAAATATATGAAAGAGCATGGAGATGTAAACCAGGCTTTCGATAACCGCAATAAAGAGCATAAACAAGCTCACACCACGTACATGCAAATGCTTACCATTTCGCAAATTGTATTTAAAAACGATTCGGATGCCATTGTGACCCTTCAACTAAACGGGCACCGGGCTACCACCCTCAGTTCGTGGATTACACAAACATATAATTTTTACAACAACTTGCTTGGCAACGAAACATGGATTAAGGCCATGGGTAAATTTAACATTACACGCGAAACCATTGAAGCAGCACGAAATGAAGTTGTTAATGTTGATAAATATGTCGAAACCATTATGAAAGAGAAAGGCGATGCTCAAAGGGCAACACTTAAGCGCGATGCCAAATTTGAAGAACTTGGCGAATGGGTAAACGATTACGAGTCAATTGCCAAAGTGGCGTTGTATGACGATACTCAGATGCTCGAAAAACTAGGCATTGTGGTAAAATAACCTATATCGCGAAACGCTTCATTGTTTGCCCCCCCTGCTACAGGTTGTTGTTGCAGGGGGTCTTTTTTGTCTGTGTTTAAATATTTTGAATGAGTAAAATGAGCTGTAGATTCTATTTATTTTGAATTATTTCTCCCTAAATTCCATATTCGTCAAACTCCCCCATCCCTAGCCCTTCCCCTAAATGGGCAGGGAACAAGAGTTGAGGATGGTTACGTGATTTATTATTACATACGCAAAGTTCAA
>JAFGBR010000043.1 GCA_016933045.1 Marinilabiliaceae bacterium
ATTCTGTCAATAAAAAATCTAAAGTTATTAACAATAACTTGTTAATAATCAATTTATTGAATCTAAATTAAGGAGCGACTATTTAATCTAAAATTTTTTTATTTATTTTCAATCCTAATAATAAAAGACTCTGTTATTTAAAATTGGGTGATGTCAAAACAATTCTTTATTATTGCATCATAAGGCATTTGTTTCAATATCCAAAAAGATGATTAGTAGGTATTTTTATGAGATAAAATCATTCTTTTATGAATACTTCAGGTAAGAAGGCAATTGTAATAAATAAAGAATTGCTACTTCGTATTCAACAAGACGATAAACTTGCATTTTTCTATTTATATAATAGTTATTATAAACGTTTATTTGGTTTTATATTAAAATTTATTAAACAGGAACTCGATACCGAAGAAATAGTACAGGAAGTATTTATTAAAATTTGGGAAGAAAGAAAAAATATTAACACTGATTCATCATTTGAAGGTTATTTGTTTACTATTGCCTATAACAAAACAATAAGCTTGCTTCGCAAAAGGGTGAGCGAACAAAAATATTTACGTTATTTAAAATCAATACAATCCCCTGGTATAGCAACAGATTTGATGGATGAAATATATTTTAGTGATTTAAAAGAAAAAGTTAAAGACTTAATAGATGAATTAACTCCACAACAGAAAATCATTTATAAATTAAGCAGAGAAGAAGGTTTACCACACAAAGAAATTGCTGAGCGTTTGAATATATCCGAAAATACAGTAAAAAAGCACATTACTAACATTCTGAATCATTTTCGAAACAAATTAGAAAAAAAATAACAATTCATATACTACCACTTTGTTTCTTAAGCGTAATTCTATTATAACATTTATAAAAACCTGGGAAACGATCTGGAAATATTAATGAGTGAAATAATTAAATTATAAATGAAAAAAGAAATATTAATTAAGTTTTTAAACAATCAATGTTCTGAGAAAGAATTAGATGAAATTATTCAATGGATAAATACAGAATCTATGAATAAAGTAAGTATTGATTGGGTTCATGATGTTTGGGAATCTTGTAAAGAAAGTGACAGGGAAATAAACATTGAAAATTTCAATGTCATACTAAATAAAATACAAGAAAAAACAGAATTTGAGAATAAAGTAAATAAACGATCTTTTAAATATTCAGGTTTTATTAATCAATTATATCGGGCTGCAGCTATTATATTAATACCTCTGCTTGCTTTATCATTATATACTTTATCTCAAAAAAAGCAACAATTGGCAACTTATGCCAATTTTGTTCCCGATTCCCTTGAAGTTATTACTCCTTATGGTTCAAAAACAAAAGTACAATTATCAGATGGAACTGAAGTTTATCTGAATTATGGAAGCAGCCTTAAATATCCACGAATTTTTTCAGGTAAAACCAGGGAAGTAATACTTTCGGGTGAAGGGTATTTTAATGTTGCCACTAATCACAAAATTCCTTTTGTTGTTAATGTTGGTGGGTTTAAGGTAAATGCTGTTGGTACTTCTTTTAATGTTTCCGCTAATCCTGACAATAACATTATTGAAACAACATTAATTGAAGGGAAAGTTGTTTTAAAATTTGCCCAGGAGAATGGAAGTGATGAAACCATTGGAATTATGGAACCAGGGCAACACCTAAAATATAATATTGAAACCGGAGCAGTATCGAGCACTAAAGGAAATGTTGAAAAATTTGTTGCATGGAAAGAGGGTAAGTTAATATTTGAAGACACACCAATTACCCAGGTTGCAGAAAAACTTGGCAGCATGTTTAATGTGGATATTGAAATTTCGGACAATGCAAAAGATTACAACTATACTGTTACTTTTATAGATGAGCCTCTTTTTCAGATACTTGACCTAATGACTATAGCTACTCCAATTAAATATACGGCATTTCCCCGGGAAAAATTACCGGATGGCTCCTATTCAAAACAAAAAATAATTATCGATAAAAATTAACCAAATACCCTAATTAATAAAATAATCCTAACTCATTAAAAAAACAATTTGCCTATGATAAATAACTAACAGAAAAAAACCGGGAAGTGCACCAACACTCCCCGGAAAAAGTCAATTTTCACCCTATAAGAACGTATAGGGCAATCTTTAACTATACAAAACAAAAGTATGAAAAAAACTAAAAAACTAATTAAAGAAACTTGGTTTCTTGAAATGAAAAAACTAATAAGAATTATGAAACTTACATGTTTTCTTCTTATTTTTTCCATGACATGCATTTTGGCGAATAATAATTACTCTCAGACCAAATTGCTAAACGTTAAAATGGAAGAACAGACCCTAAAAGAGATATTGTCTGAAATTGAGAACCAAAGCGAATTTTATTTCATGTACAGCAGTAAGCTGATTGATGTAAACAGGAAAGTTACGGTAAATTTTGAGAATCAAAAGATTGATCAGGTATTGAACTCATTATTTGCCGGAACTGACATTAATTATGTTATAAAAGACAGGATTATTGTTTTAGCTTCTTCAGTATTAACTGATGATGAAATACCTGTTATTATGCAACAGCAGTCTGTATCTGACAAAGTAACTGATAGCGATGAAAAACCTGCTGTTATGCAACAACAATCCTTATCCGTATCCGGTAATGTAATTGATGTTGATGGAGAACCAATTCCCGGAGTATCGATTATTATAAAAGGCACTGCCAAAGGAACTATTACCGACACTTATGGTAACTATTCCCTTTCGGACATTTCTGAAAAGGCAATTCTTGTATTTTCATTTGTTGGAATGCTAACGCAGGAAATTGTTGTCGGAAATCAAACAATAATAAATGCCACTATGGAGCAGGATATTGTTGGGCTTGAAGAGGTGGTTGTAATTGGCTACGGAACAGCAAAAAAGAGCGATTTAACAGGTGCTGTTGTAAGAGCTGATCTTACTACCATGGAGAATTCGCCAAATGTAAATATTATTCAATCTATTAAAGGAGTAGTTCCAGGCTTAAATATCGGCGTTGCAACCACAGCCGGTGAAGACCCGACTATACAAATCCGCGGACAAAAATCTATTACCAGTACTGCAGGAGCCGTAGGTCCGTTAATCGTTTTAGATGGAATTATTTACAGGGGCCGATTAACAGATATTAATCCCAATGATATCGGATCTATAGACGTGTTAAAAGATGCCAGCAGCGCTGCCATTTATGGTTCCCAGAGTGCTAATGGAGTAATTTTAATTACAACTAAGACCGCAACGAAACTTTCTAAGCCAATTATTGAGTATAGCACCCAGTTTGCAACTCAGAGACTTATAAGTAATAAAATGCAACGTTTGGACGATGAAGGTTTTGTTCAACAAATGAAAGATGTTTTTATCGGAGAGAGCCGTATGGGTGATGATCTGCTTCAGGAAAACCCTGATTTTGATGTTACAACAAAATTTAAAGATATTGTTGTAACTGAAGGATATTACGCCGGTACAAATACCGATTGGTATAGCCTTCTGTCAAACCCTCATCCGTATATACAAAATCATAATATCAGTGTTCGGGGTAATAATGAATTAGCCAATTATTTTATGTCTTTTGGATATACTGATCAAAAAAACATTGTTAAGAATGATAATTATAAAAGATATAGTTTTCGAATTAATTTAGATACGAAGGTTACCGATTGGCTGAAACTGGGTACTCAAACATATTATAATATCAGCGATTACTCAGGTACCAATACGACTTTTGGTGCTTTATGCCAGATTCCTGCACAAATAACTCCATACAATGCCGACGGCTCACTGGTAGAAAGAACCTATCTGGGAGGATTAAATCCTTTATTAAGTATTGATAATCCCAATGTAGATGTTCGTAATGTTTTATCAGGTACTTTCTATTCAGAAATATCAATTCCATGGATAAAAGGGTTAAGTTACCGTGTAAATTATTCGAGATATGCTGAAAATTACAAGAATTATACTTTTGACCCTTATTTCGAGAACAACCAGGGAAGTGGAAGCAAAAAAATTTCCAATACTTTATCCTCTACATTTGACAATATAGTTACTTATAAAAGGGAGTTTGATAAACACTCAGTCAATATGACTTTAGTTTACGGTGTAGAAAAGCGTGAGTATGAAACTACAACTGCAACAGCCCGGAATTTTACCAATATGACCCTTATTTATAACAAATTAGATGTTGGCCAGGCTGATTTGCAAAAGGCATTGTCAGGTGCATGGAAAGAATCCAGCCTGTATAGCATGGCGAGGATGGTGTATTCATTTAACGATCGCTATATGTTTACCGGTACTTTTCGTCGTGACGGTTTTTCTGGGTTTACAGAAAAAAATAAGTTCGGAATATTTCCCTCTTTAGGCCTTGGATGGAGGTTAAGTGAAGAAGATTTTTTCAAAAACAGCCTCTCGTTTGTCGATAACTTCAAACTGCGTATATCCTATGGGCAGGGTGGCAACAGAACTGCTGAAAGGTATTCATCATTAGCAAGTATATCTACATATGAAGATGCAGCAAGTACTATTGTCGGAGGTTATCTTTATGGCGATGGCGCTACAGGCCAACTTAGTCAGGCTATTGCTACAATGGCCAACTCAAGCCTTAAATGGGAAACAACTACATCTACAAACTTTGGGGTAGATTTTTCTGTTTTGAAAGGAAGAGTATATGGTAATTACGAATTTTATACTTCCAAGACCAAAGATTTGTTATATGATGTTAGTACACCACAGATTAACGGTACTTATAATACGAATGTGGCAACCAATATAGGACAATTACAAAATACCGG
>JAFGBR010000044.1 GCA_016933045.1 Marinilabiliaceae bacterium
AAGCTTTCTCTTTGAGCTGTTAGTCTTATTAGGTTGGCTTTGGCACTGATTTGTTCTGCTGAATACCTTGGCGAATTAAGCCATAGTGCCCGCATTTTAACATTGTCATCCGGGGACCCAATCATCCATTTAATTAATTCTTCATTAAGCAATGACATTGAAATAACTGGAAAGATCGGAGTTGATTGAATATCTCCCCGGGGATTAAGATTTGCTTCGGCCCAATCAATATGTCTTTCACTAAGCCAATCAGTCAAAGGTTTTCCCATCCAAAAAGCATTCCCTGACAGGCCACTAAAAGCATCGTCCATTCCATAAGGACGAACTGCCAATTCTTTTTCACCTATAGGAACAACATCTATACATATTCCGCAAGGTACTTCAAGCTGCCAGTCGTTTAAAGGAATACCCGTTAATATATGAGAGTTGTGCAATTTCCATTTAGAGGAAATAAAACTGTTTTCAATCCAGATGTCATGATTTGAATGGTCCCAATTAATACTTGTAATGGCATTTTGAACGAACAACGATGGTTGCGGTTTAACTCTGGTGTGCCATATATTTCGCTGGTCTTTAACCCTATTCTGAATTTTTTCGGTTGAGGTTATCAACTCCCTGCTTGTTCCATAATGAAGAAACTCTCCTTTATCCAGAGGAATAATGGCAACCGAAAGGTTTGATATCTCTACATCAAACACAGTTGGCTGGGTACCCAGACAAGGTCCAAACGCAGAGTAAAAATCATATTCAATAGGAATTTCGTTTTCAAATCCGTTGCTTTCCCATCCACATTTTTTCATTAACACATTAACGGCCTTATCGCTTAATAACCACACGCCCACATCCATCAGAAACAAGTTTGTTGAAGCATGTTTTTCAATTGCTTCATGCGAAGGCTTTTGGAGCATGAAATTCAGAATCCCAGGATCTTCTTTCGAGGTAAAATAAACACCATGTCTGGATGCAAGATGCGGATCGGCCCAAATTGCAAGGCAAATAACATCAGCATCAGGAAGGCTTGAAAATGTTTGTTCCGAAAGAATTAGGACATCACCACTGGCAATTAAAGTATTAACATTTTTGGGCGCCACCTGCATCATCTCTTCATACAAAGGCATTTGCAAATCGAGCAGATTTTGTCGGAGACTTTGTCCTCGACTCCACCTAAAAACAGGGATTGGAGTTAATAGTTTTCCTCCTGGAGCGTATGACGGCAATCTACGGCTTTGACCACCTGCATGTATGATAATCTTTTTTGAAGCGGCTAAATAACTATTAAAATTCTTTTCACCCGATTTATTAAATTGACGGGCAAGCAACCAGGCTGTTCCACCACCTGACCCAACTTTTTTACCTGCCGGATCGGACGAAACAAACCTATCTTCACTTCCGAGTGGTAAAATATCATTAAAAACTTCAACAAGATTTTCAGGGATAGATATTAATGTTTTCACAGATGTTGTTTTAATAACAGGTTGCTTAAAGATACAACTATTAAGGATTTTGTAATCCATTATTTAATTGGTGGTTTTACCTTATATCTAAAAAACATCGTAAAGATAGTTATCAATTTATTAGCAGGGTAATTTTTAGTTAACAGGAAACTCTGATTATTAGCAATAGATCCTCTCTGTGGTTGCGAGTCATAGGTTTTTCTATATATAGCCCATAATTAATAAAATCGTCATCTTTGTATATCGACCTTCGTGTAACTAAACAACTAATGCACCAAACAAAATTAATTATAAATGACGATGAAACAGTTTTTATTTGGATTAGCATTGCTAATAGCTCCGTTAGGATGCCACATGGAACCGATCTCTGGTGCGCAAGGCCGTTGAATTCAGATTCATTTTCAACTCTGCTCTTTAAATTAATACACAAGAAAATAATTCGGACAATTAGTTACAGATCAATTGAGGTAACTTAAATTTGTGCATATTTTGGACAATCCTAAAAAACACGAAAAGAAATATGACCGGTAAAAAAAAGAAATTGGATCTATTTTGGTCTTTTCAGTCATCCATATCGGGAGTTATTATGCTAAGCGCGATTACGGCCCTGTTATTAAGTTTGTTTATCAATCTTATACATCTTGTGTCATCATTAAACACTAATTTACCACCTCATCCGGACATCCCCTTTAGGGATAAACTATCTCCCGAGTTCTTTTTTATTCGTTTTATTATCGATGGATTCTTATTTACCTTCTTAGCCGGGTTCATTTTGTTTTTTATAAATCTTTTACCCGATAAAAATTACCACTTGTGGGGAAAACACTATCGGATATCCTTTAGTGAGCGATTAATCTTCAGTATTTTATTTGTAGTTATTTTTCAATTAGCTCATTTACTGTTTTTTGAATTTTATCTTTCACCCGAATTTCCCCGCAGAGGATTCAATGGTATGCTAATCACCAAGAATCTGACCTTACTAATTATAGCCCTTTTATTTGGGGAGCTGCTAAGGCTTCTTTTTCAGCAACAAAGAACCCGTTTAGAAATTGAAAAAATAAAAAAAGAGAACATCCAGACTCAATACAACGCTATTGCAGCTCAAATAAACCCGCATTTTTTTTTTAATTCATTAAATTCATTATCGGCATTGGTAAGAGAAGAAAAAAAAGACTCTTCACTAAAATACATTGACCGTTTGTCCGAAATTTTCAGATATATTCTTCAAAGCAGCCAGAAAGGTCTTGTTCCATTAAAAGAAGAAATCAACTTTTTAAATGCTTACAGATTTCTACTTGGCATACGTTTTGAAGGTAAACTGTTTTTTGATATTAATGTTGACCAACAATATGAGAATCATCTGTTACCAGTTCTTTCTCTTCAGCCATTAATTGAAAATGCGATTAAACACAATGTCGTTAGTGGAGCGAATCCATTTACTATTAGCATCACCACTACTCATAATTATTTAGTATTAAGCAATAATATAAAGCCTAAACTCGATAAAGATCAGACAGGTGAAGGTTTTGGTTTATCCAATTTGGCTAACAGGGTTATGTTGTTAATGGGGAAAGAGCTTATTATTTCAGCTGACGAAAACCACTTTGTTGTAAAGGTTCCATTAATAAAACCTTAGAGAATTAATTAAATTATCCACCAAAAAATTCAATGAGAGCGCTAATTATAGAGGATGAAACCGCGGCTGCACGTAATCTTGTAAAAATTTTATCTGAAGTAGCACCTCATGTAACCGTGTTGAAAATTCTTGAGAGCATTGAGGAAAGTGTTAAGTGGTTTAAAAGCGAACCTATTCC
>JAFGBR010000045.1 GCA_016933045.1 Marinilabiliaceae bacterium
ATTTCGCAAATTGACACTAATTATTTATTGACTTCGTCTCCCGCCGAAAACCGGGATTAAATGTTCTTCAATTGGTGTAATTAGCGTCATTCGCGGATTATTTATCTTTTAAGATTCTTTTGGTCTTGATATGTTATTGTCCGCTCGCTCGGCTCAGCCGCTTTTTGAGTTTACGAAATCCCGATCCATCGGGAGCGTAAATAATTGCACGAATTTTCGCTAATTGTTTTCTCCTTAATTCGTATAATTAGCATAATTCGCGGATGAATCACACAGTATCCATGAAGGTCTTTTCCACCCGGTTAAACACAATGGTTCCTAAAAACATCAACACGGACATAAATCCAAAGCTGTAACCTAACAATTCCCAACTAAAGCTGCCAGCACCGGTAAAGCTGTAACGAAATGTTTCAATAATACCGGTCATGGGGTTTAGGAGGATGTATTTTTTATAGATATTTGGTACAAAAGAGAGAGGATAGATTATGGGGGTTGCATACATCATAAGCTGTACTGCAAATGTTAATAAGAAAGTGAAGTCGCGGTATTTAGTGGTGAGTGCCGATATAAGCATTCCAGCCCCCAGTCCGAGACCTGCCATAATAAGTATGAGAACAGGTAATAGTGCAATATGCCAGGTGGGTTGCATATTGATTGTATCACCTCCCAATAACATGTATCCACTCCAAATAATAAGAAAAAGCCCTAATTGTACTCCAAATTTTAATAGTTGAGATATGACCATTGAAAGTGGAGTGATAACCCTTGGGAAGTAGACTTTTCCAAATATACCTGCATTACCCCTGAAAGTATTGGAGGTTAGGTTTAAACAACTGGAAAAATATTGCCACATAACGTTGCCACTTAATAAAAATACCATAGGAGGTAATCCATCGGAAGGTATATTGGCTATGTTGTTAAAAATAAACATTTGCATTAATGTGGTTAGTATTGGTTGAATAAAAAACCAAAGTGGCCCTAGAACTGTTTGTTTGTAAATGGAAACAAAGTCGCGGCGAACAAACAAAAAGAGCAGGTCGCGGTAACGCCATGCTTCTTTTAAGTTTAGATCGAATAGTTTAGATTTTGGTTTTATTTCTAATGTAAAGTTTTCCATGATTGTTTGTCATTGTAATAGGCTTGCCACTGGGCTCGCCAAGAATTTTCGCGAATTAATGTGAATTATTTTTTTGTTTTGTCCACGCGCTCGGCTCTGCCGCTTTGCTTGCAAAGAATTGCACTAATTAACACGAATTAGATTTTTTTGTTTTGTACGCAGATTAACAGGATTAAGTGGATATATTTTGTACGCTAATTAACGCGTATTATTGATTGCCAGTGAGCCTGACTTCCTCTTTAAGGAACCTAGGGGTGCGTAATGGTAAATTTTTAATCTCGATTTTCCTGTGAATATAGTTTCGATATTGAGATTCCCAATTCTTCAAATGCTGATAAATAATGAATTAAGTCTTGGTATATTTCACTCACACTTGTTTCGTCATAAACATGTGCTGAAAGATTTCGTTGTTCAATCATATCAAGCCACAATGCTTCATTTTTCAAAATATTTTGAGCATACGCCTCTTTTAAACATTCGCGGGGCGATTTACAATCGAACCCTAAATAATCAAGTGTTCTTTTACAGGTTTTCCACGCCATTTCGAAAGTGAATTCGAAACGTTTAACGGCAATATCCAAAAATACATCACCATAGCCATCGTTTTCGTATGCATCTTTGCTATTCACCATCTCTTTGAATTTTGCTAATGCGCTTTGAAAGTTCAGCAAACTGTCTTCCATTCGTAAGAGTTTGGTTGAAGACCAGATTACTTTCCCGGTATCTAAAACTCTTTGCCGAAATCTGTCACCAGATCGGGATATGTTTATGACATCAACTTTTAATAAGGTTGATATGTGATCTACTTCGTCTTTTATTAAATAATCCTTTGATGTGTCTTCAGAATCGTAGGCAATATCGATATCGGAATTGGGTGTTTGTTCTCCATTTATTTGCGAACCAAATAGATAAATCCTTTTTGGTTGAACGTGTTTAAGAATTATTTTTCGAACCTGTTCAATTATTTCACGTTTCTTCATAGGATTGCTAGGATTATGGAGATGAGTTTTGTGATTAATTAATTGCTTAATAACGCGTATTGTCGTTTGCCAGTGCGTTAGCTATTCCCTTTAGGAAACATAAGGGTTCGTGTTTATTTGATCGTCCACTAATAACTCGAATTGAACTAATATGAAATTTAACTGTTTAAAACCTACTGACCCTTTTAGTCGAAGTTCGTAAAAGTGTAACATCGCCTTAACTCTCCTGATAATTCAGATAGCTCGTGAGGCGAGGAAGAGGAGCGAAGGGACGTGACCTAAGTTAAGTGATGTCTCTTTCGTTTTTTAAATAATTTTCTTTAACGAAATGCATTTTACCCATTTGGCAAAGAATAAGGGTAGGATTTGATATCCAATAACGATCGGCATAGTTGGTTTGTAATTCATAAATAAGAGAATCAATCGTTAGCAGGTCTTCATTTTCAAAAAGTTGAGTAAGCAAAAGTTTTATGATAATGTTAAACTCTAAAACTGAAACTTTATTACGGTTCATTATTGATTTTAACGAGCCTCCGTTGTTTATTGTTTCAAGGTTATAGTATCGTTTGATGTTTGGTTTTCTGATATTCAAAAAATCATGGTTAACTTGAAACATCAAATAATCGGGTGTTTCTTTTATATATTTATCCAGCAACTTTTGGGCTTTTTTCCCTTTTTGGTTTATAATATATATTTCAACCTGTAATGCTTTAAGAAACGGATTATCGGGGTTCTTTTTTATGATTTTTTCAATGCCTTTAATGTCTTCATTGTTTAAACAATTAAGTGCTTCATCAAAGGTATCTCTTAGAGGATCGTTTTCATGTAATGTAAACCCAAGTGTTTTATCATCCGGTAAGTCGGTTATCTCTTCGAAATCGATAAAATTGCTGATGTTTTTCTTTATTGTGGCTATGTTTTGTGTGTCGAAATGATTGTAATACAATCGATTGATACAGTCAGTTACTTCCTGCATATTGATGTCGGAGAAACTATCGTTTGATTGTTCAGCTTTGGATAATTGTATATCATGCTCTTTTGCAAGCTTAATATCTTCGTGCCGTTCCAATAAAGGTTGCTTGTAGATGTAGTTCTCAAACGACAAGCTGTTCAGCCATTCAATAGGTTTTTTAAAACTATCGTCATGTTCATAATCGAAATTATCATCATCATCATCATCAAACATGTCATAAACGATGAAATTTTCTGGTCCAACTTCATTTTCGAGATGAGTAATTAACTTTTGTGCTTCATTAAAATTTTCTTCACCAATGAAAATTACAGGTATTCCATTTTCACCACACTCAATGTCGATAAGTTCAATGTCATCATTGTCTTCATCTAGTATGAATTGTGTTACCTTGTTAAAGTCTTTGTGTTGTGGGATATTTAAATCAACAGCAAAGTCGTGTCCGGCATATATTATGTTATGAGCAAGGGTGTAATCTATTTTTGAAAAAGCATCATTAAGGTTGTTTCCTGAAATTAAGTCGTTGTATTTGCTTTTGGTTATGTTTTGCTGATAGTGAGTATCTTTTATGCCAGCACATAATAAATCAACCAAATATAAACCTACGGTGATATTTCCCTGTTTATGCTCGCGTGCAATAAAAACAGTACACATTTTGCTTTCTTTCCAGTTGCTGTTGATTAGACATTCGTATACCGGAAGTTTTCGGGCATTTTCGCGGATGTATTTCTGGGGTGAAAGGGTAATGTTTGTTAGTTTGTGTTTTTTTGACATTGTTGTGGATGTTCGATTTGTGGTGATTAGGTGATTAGATGTTTAGGTGATTAGATGTTTAGGTGATTAGATGTTTAGGTGATTAGTTGTTAAGTTGTTTAATTGTCCAATCCACCTCAACTCCTCACTTCACTCCATCGAATAATATTCCCTTATAGAATGAGTTTATTTTATTGGATAATTCATTGATATTGGCTCTGAATGTATTTAGTTTTTCATCTGATAAAAAATTAAGATCATTAGCCAATATTAGTTGATTAAGTACCTCTAAAAAACTTGAATAAGATATTTCAATAAATCATGCTTTATCTTTTTTATTATGTCTTCCATTTCCCTCTGCAATATTTGAAGAAATGGAAACTGAAGCTCTTCTAATTTGAGAAACTAATCCAAATTGCTCTGATTGAGGAAATGAATCTGTAGTGGTGTATATCTCTTTAACCAGGTTTCGAGATAATTGCCATATCTCTAATTTTTCAAAGCTGTAATAGTGCATTTGGGTGTTTATGTGATAAGTCGTTTAGTTGATTATGTGATAAGTTGATAAGCTGATAAGTTGATAAGCTGATAAGTTGTCTAATCCACTTCATCTCTTCAACACCTCAACAACTCCTCACCTCATCACTTTATGCAATATAAATTTTAATGCTTTCTCAATCCCTTCCTCAATACTCAATTCGTCTGTATTAATAGTTATTTCCGCATCATCAGGTCTGTCGAAAGGAGCATCCAGTCCGGTGAAGTTTTTTATTTCGCCGGCCAATGCTTTTTTGTACAAACCTTTAGGGTCGCGTTTGGCGCAGGTATCAAAGCTTGCATCAACAAAAATTTCAATAAAATCATCATTACCAATAATTTCGCGAGCCATGTGTCGAATGTCATTTGTAGGAGAGATGAATGCATTGATAGTGATGATGCCGCAGTTTAAGAATAATTTATTTATTTCAGCAATACGACGTATATTTTCAATTCGATCTTTATCGGTGAATCCTAAGTTATTATTAATACCTGTTCTGATATTATCGCCATCGAGCACCTGAGTTAAATAACCTTTTTTTGCCAGTTTTTTTTCCAACCCCTCTGCTAGTGTAGATTTTCCGGAACCCGAAAGGCCTGTAATCCAAATAACCCTGGCATGCTGATTCAGGTATTGCTCCTTATTGGAACGGGTAAGGTAGATATTGGCGGGGTGTATGTTGTTCATGTTTAAATGAGCAATTTTTTTATTGGGTTATTAATTTTTTATTTAAAAAACGGCCAAAAATATGGTATGACAAACATTGATATAATAAATGCCAGAATATTTAATGGGATACCAATTTTTGTAAAATCTTTAAATTTATAATTCCCAATTGATTGAACAATAAGGTTTGTTTGATATCCGATTGGAGTTGAAAAACTTGATGATGCAGCTATACAAATAGCTACAAAAAATGGCTTCGGATTTACACCCATTTGAGTTGCTGCCGATAAAGCAATTGGAAATACCAAAGCTGCTGCGGCATTATTTGTTATAATCTCAGTAAATAACATTGTAAGTAAATAGATAGTTGCCATAACCATCCATGGACCATGACTCTTACTGAAATTTATTGCAGTTGTTGCTATTGCATCTGCTACACCTGAATTTTGGACAGCTTTACTTAGTCCTAATGAAGCAGCTATGGTTATTAATACATCCCAACTTATTACTTTAGTATATCGTTGAGAGGGTACAATTTTAAGCCATACCATTAAAACAGCAGCTAATGATGCAAACCAATACATATCCAAGTTGTTAGGTCCTATTTTAGGTAAAAAATCACCTACGGTTGCCCCAATAACCATTAATAGAACAATGCCACCTGCTATCCATTTTTTTGTGGTATTATGTCCATTATTAACATCACCAATGTATGAAGTCAAATAGAAAATTTTTGATTCACTCCATGTTTTAATAAAATGTTCTGTGGTTAATAATATCAAAGTATCTCCTTCTCGCATCTCCAGATTCTCAATATTTTCAGTTATATGTTCTCCATTTCTATTGATAGCCATAATGGCAGCCTGGAAATGATGAAAAAAATCAAATTTACCAATTGTAACTCCCAGTCCGGGGAAACGAGGAGCTAGCACCGCTTCAACTTGTTTAAGTTTTTTTGTTTTGAGTTCGGGAGCAATACGATCGAGCCCTTTTAATTCAACATTTGGGTTTTGTATTAGTTCTTCAATGGTTTCGGAAGTACCCCTTAGTAGGAGTGTATCATTCTCATTTATAGTTATTTCATCGTCTTGGATTAGTTTAATGCTTTTATCACGTATTAGTTTTTCAACTTTAACACTTCGTATTTCTTTAATTGAACCGTTAATAATTTGTTTTCCAATAAGTTTACTTTTGTGGGGTATTATTACATCGTAGAAGTACTCTTTAAATTGGTTTTTGGTCATAAATTTGGCTCTTTTTCCGGGCAAAAGCATACCTCCAAAAATAGCAATGTAAATAAGACCTATTATTGCAATGGGTAATCCCACTTTGGCTATTTCAAACATGTTAAAACCATCCATGTCATTTTCGAGCATTAAGCCATGCACAACTAAATTGGTCGAAGTGCC
This sequence comes from Marinilabiliaceae bacterium, assembly GCA_016933045.1. Taxonomy (GTDB): domain Bacteria; phylum Bacteroidota; class Bacteroidia; order Bacteroidales; family Marinilabiliaceae; genus JAFGBR01. The sequence continues at coordinate 6,434 of JAFGBR010000045.1, forward strand.
TATTAATGTTGTCATTCCTCCAAATATTGTTGCATATGATAAAGGAATGAGGAATTTTGAGGCTGGTAACTGCAACCTCTCAGCCCAATTTTTTATTATTGGTGCAAAAATAACAATTACAGGAGTATTATTAAGAAATGCAGATAAGAATGCTACTGGTATTGTTATTTGCAAATATAACCAATGAATAGCTTTACGCTGTTTTGGTAGAATTTTTCTGGCAGTGTATCGTAAAGCTCCGGTGTGTGATATACCTTCACTAACAATAAAGAGTACCAAAACTGTTATCATTCCTGCATTGGAAAATCCCGATAATGCTTCTTTAGTAGAAACAATACCGATTGCCATTAGTATAGTTAGTGCTGAAAACAATACCATACCTGGACGGACAAGGTCCTTTGCCAGGGCAAAGACCATTAAGGCAATAACAGTTAATACTATATATCCATTAAAATCCATTGTAATATTATGGGAACGAAAACAAATGGTTTGTATAAAGCTTCGCCTCCTCAGTCACATGAAGGCTGTGTGAGCTAGTATAAAAATAATTAGTCTTTCTAAAAACTAAAATAGTTTATGAAAGACAAGCGTTTGTTTTATCCAATGGTTCGAATGAGGCATTTGCCATATCGATAATCATTGTATAACCAATATGACTGACTTGAATAATCAGTTTTTTTGAACCTTTAATTTGTAATATTTCACCTTCAATCCCAACTAATGGACCTGAAGTAATTTTAATTGTTTGACCTTTTTCTAATTGAGTTGATTGAACACTAAACGATAGATGATTATCAATAGTACGTCTCATTGCATCTATCTGGTTATTTGGTATAATGGCTGGTTTGCCATTATCATTAACAAATGCAACAACACCATGAATGTTATAAACATCACGTAGTCGAATACTAGGTAGTTTTACAAATATATAGGAATTGATTAATGGCATTTCAACCCATTTTTTTCGATCGCTCCATTGGCGTAACTCTTTTTTCATGGGGAGGTAAGACTCAATTCCTGCTATTGAAAATTGTTCAAATACCTTTTTTTCTGTTCTCGACCGTGTATATAATGCGTACCAGTTATTTTCTGTTTTTTCTGAATTCACTACAACTCAAATTGTAAACCAAAAATAATAAAATAACTGGAAAATAAAGGGGCTAAGATGCATTTAATGTAGTGTTTGTTATTGATGTTTTTTTTTGTACTGAAAATTAGATGTTTATTGTTTTTTAATTTCGATCGGCTTTTAATTTTTCTGCCATAACTTTTCCAAGTTCAATACAGGCCTCATATTTATCTTTTTTTAGACCTTGTTTTTCTTCAACTGGTTCTCCAATTATTTCTAATTTTAGGTTTTCAGCTGTTTCGATTAGTTTTTTTACAGCAGCACCAGCCCATGTGAACGAACCAAATGTTCCAAAATAGTGATTGGATAATCCAATGTGGCTAAGTTTCATTGCCAATGCTTCCATGTTTGGGTGTAATTCATTGCTGTAAGTCGGGCTGCCAAGTATTAAACCTTTGTATTTAAATATATCTGATAGTATGTACGATGAGTGTGTCTTTGATACATCATAAACGCGAATGTTTTTTATTCCATTTTCAGCTATAGAACGGGCAATAACGTCAGCCATTTCTTCAGTATTTCCATACATTGATGCATAAGCAATTACAACACCTTCTTCGCCTATGTATTGACTCCATTTATCGTACCAATTAATTACCTTTTGTATGTTATCTTTAAATATTGGGCCATGCGAAGGGGCTATTGTACTAATATCTAAACCATTTAGTTTTGATAGTGCTTTTTGAACCGGGTTTCCATATTTTCCAACAATGTTACTGTAATATCTTCTCATTTCATCTTCGAAATAATCGATATTTATTTCAGTATCAAAAATGCCACCGTCAAGCGTTCCAAAGCTACCAAAAGCATCGGATGAGAATAGCGTTTTTTGAGTATTTTCAAAACAAACCATTGATTCGGGCCAATGAACCATTGGAATGGTGTAAAATGATAGGCTGTGAATGCCAAGATCTATAGTATCACCTTCGTTTATGGTTTTCATATTATCGGTAATCCCATAAAAACCTTCAATCATTGGAATTGTTTTTTTGTTTCCAATAATTTCAATGTTAGGGTATAGTTGTCGAAGAATATTAATAGCTCCAGAATGATCGGGTTCCATGTGATTTACTACCAGATAATCGATAGGTTTATCGTCAATTATGCTTTGAATTTTTTTTAACCATTTGCCTGCATGGCCTGCCTCAACTGTATCAATTAAGGTAGTTTTTTCGTCGACTATCAGATATGAATTGTATGCAACGCCACGTGGTAATGGCCACATGTTTTCGAAAAGGGCTGTGCGTCTGTCGTTAACACCTATATAATAAATATTTTCTGATAGTTTTACTGGTTTAAACATGACTATTTTTTTATTAACAATATATAATTTGGAATTTAAGAGCATCAATATATTGCAAAAAGTAGGTATCGTTTTGTTAAATATTGTAAAAATTCTAATTACTTTTTACTAATTAAAAGCCAAACATCTTCATGTTGAGCAAATTTTGAGCGAATGGATGCAATATTATTTCTTGCTTCCGATTCTATGTTAGTCGATTTTACACTAATACGATACAATCCATTTTCATTTTCAAGTATAACCGGTTTAAAACCTTCTTCTATTAATTGATTTTTATAGTTATAAGCATTGTCAATAATTCGGAAAGATCCAATAATAACATAAAAATTATAATTAGTTTGATCGGTTTCAGAAGCTATAGCTTTTACTTTCTCTTCGCGAACAACTACATTTTGAGCTGTTTTTGTTTCTTGTGGCTTAGGTTTTGGAGTAGCAGTTTTTTCTTGTACATAGGGTGAATTGCTATCGTCGAAACGTGATGTTCCTTTGTTTTTTAAAGAGGCACAGGATATAATTATTATTGAAAAAGTTAATGCCGAAATTGTTTTAAGTAAAATCATATCTAAAAAATTTTGTATTACAAAACTAAGAGATTTATGAATATCAATAAAGTATATAATTAAAATATATATGTAATAAATGAAGTAATGTAAAAAAAAAACCGGCATAGCCGGTTTTTTATCCTAAGTATGATTTTAATAATTTACTTCGTGATGTGTGCCTTAATCGCCTGATAGCCTTTTCTTTAATTTGGCGAACTCTTTCGCGGGTTAAGCCAAATCGTTCTCCAATCTCTTCAAGCGTCATTTCCTGGCAGCCAATTCCAAAAAATAATTTAATTATATCATTTTCTCTTTCTGTAAGCGTAGCCAGTGCTCGTTCAATTTCTTTCGCCAACGATTCATTAATAAGACTTTTATCAGCGTTAGGTGAGTCATTGTTAACTAAAACATCTAAAAGACTATTATCTTCACCTTCAACAAAGGGGGCATCAACTGATATGTGACGTCCAGATACCCTCATGGTATCAGCGACTTTGTCGGCAGGTAATTCTAATTCATCGGCAAGTTCTTCGGGAGATGGTTTTCTCTCGTTTTCTTGTTCGAATTTTGAATAAGCTTTGTTTATTTTATTTAATGAACCAACCTGATTCAAGGGTAGTCTTACAATTCTTGACTGTTCAGCTAATGCCTGAAGAATAGATTGGCGAATCCACCATACTGCATAAGAGATAAATTTAAAGCCACGTGTTTCATCAAATTTTTCAGCAGCTTTGATAAGTCCAAGGTTTCCTTCATTAATTAAATCGGGTAAGCTTAATCCTTGGTTTTGATATTGTTTTGCTACTGAAACAACAAAACGTAAGTTAGCCCTGGTTAATTTTTCCAGAGCAGTTTGATCTCCTTTTTTTATTCGCTGTGCCAGCTCAACTTCTTCTTCAACAGAAATTAGTTCTTCGCGTCCAATTTCCTGTAAATACTTATCAAGCGAAGCACTTTCGCGATTGGTAATTGATTTCGTTATTTTTAGTTGCCTCATAACCCTTTTGCAAAATATGGCGCGAAATTACTACAAATTGTCAAACTACGCAACCTTATTTGTTTTAAATATTTGTACTTTATTCATTTGATAAATTAACGGCATAATATTCAACCCTGCCATTAGGATATATTCCGGTTAATAGTAATACTTCTTTTTCATTAGCAACAACTTTTTTAAAGTCATTAACAGATGTAATAGCAATTTGGTTCGCTTTAGTAATAATATATCCTTCCCGAATGCCACTGCTTTTTAATTTTCCTGGTTGTAATGATGTTACTTTAACGCCATTTCGTAGTTGAAGTGATCGTTTTTCATCGGCACTTAACTCTTTCAGGTTGGCTCCTAATACCATTCCAATATCTTCGGCTTTGATTAGTGCAGTTGAACCATCACTATTACGTAATGTAACTGTTAAAAGTTTCTTTTTGCTACCTCTTTTTATTAATACTTTTACTTTATCGCCAGGACGATGTCTGCTGATTTTTTCTTGTAATTCGGGTACAGAATTAACAAGTTCATTATCGACACTTAAAATAATGTCATTTTCTTCCATTCCGGCATCTTTAGCTCCGCTATTTTCACCTACTTTAGCTACAAAAACTCCTTCAATCTTGTCAATATTTTTTTCTTCGGCCAGTGCTCTATTAATATCTTGTATGTTTACACCCAATAAAGCACGTTGTACAACACCAAATTCTTTTAAATCGGCAACAACTTTTTGAGCAATACTAATAGGAACAGCAAAAGAGTAGCCCGAATAAGAACCTGTTTGAGAAGCAATGGCTGTGTTTATTCCAACTAATTCACCTTTGGAGTTTACTAAAGCTCCACCACTGTTACCGGGGTTAACAGCAGCATCGGTTTGAATAAATGATTCAATGCCCATTGTTTGATTAGGGTTAGCGAGTATATTAATACTGCGCGATTTTGCACTAACAATACCGGCAGTAACAGTGGATGTTAGATTAAACGGGTTGCCAACTGCAATTACCCATTCTCCAACTTTAAGAATGTCGGAATTGCCATAGGTCATAAAAGGAAGGTTTTTTTCATCAATTTTTAATAATGCAATGTCAGTTGTGGGATCAGTACCAATTAGTTTTGCCGAAAATGATCTTCGGTCGTTTAAAACTACCTCTATTTCAACGGTATTGTCAATAACATGGTTGTTAGTAATAATATATCCATCACTAGAAATTATTACGCCAGAACCAAAACCCATTTGTGGTTTTGGAGTTGGATCATAACCTCTGGGGCCAAAGAAGAAATCGTAAAATGGATTACCCGATGATGAGTAATTACCGGTGCTCATTGATTTAACTGTAACGTGTACAACTGCATTAATTGATTTTTCGGCAGCCAGAGTAAGATCGGGGTAGCCTGTTGATTGAAATGTGTCATTTAATGAAGCAAATTTTGTTTCAACCTTATTTTCGGGGATTGTAATAACACTAGGTTCGGGAGTAAATATTTTTGAATATGTGTAAACTCCAATAAATGCTCCAAATAAAGCAATGACAAATGTAAATATTAGTTTTCTACTGTTCATGACTTTAACGATTTTTGAATTATACCTTAACTAAATTTATTAAAATAAACGTATCAAAAGTTATACCTATTATATGTTGTTTGTGTAACTTAACATTTTTTGCAATTAATTAAGGTAATTTTTTGCTTTGAAGGGGTATTTAAACTTTCAATTTGTCAGTTTTATTAGTGTTAATATGTAAAATTGTCAATATTTGATGACAAAAAAAGCTCTGAAAATTTCAGAGCTTTTTTTTTGTATGTATTTAGTTTAATAAATTATACATCAATATTGGCATAGGTAGCATTTTCTTCAATGAATTCTCTTCGTGGAGGCACATCATCACCCATAAGCATTGAGAAAATTCTATCGGCTTCGGCAGCGCTATCAATAGTTACTTGTCGAAGGGTTCTTTGCTCGGGGTTCATGGTTGTTTCCCATAACTGTTCAGCATTCATTTCACCTAAACCTTTATAACGCTGAATATGAATAGAGTCTTCTTTACCCCCTGCATATTGATCGATAAAAGCACGTCGTTGTTGTTCGTTCCAACAATATTGTTCAACTTTCCCTTTTTTACATAGGTAAAGTGGGGGAGTAGCAATGTAAAGATGTCCGGCGCTAATAAGCTCTTTCATATACCTGAAGAATAATGTCATAATAAGGGTAGTGATGTGACTGCCATCTACATCGGCATCGGTCATAATTACAATTTTATGATATCGAAGCTTTGATATGTTCAGAGCCTTGCTGTCTTCTTCGGTTCCAATAAATACCCCCAGTGCTGTGAATATATTTTTAATTTCCTCACTGTCAAAAACTTTATGTTGTAATGCTTTTTCAACATTTAATATTTTTCCGCGAAGAGGCATTATTGCTTGAAAAATTCTGTTTCGACCTTGTTTAGCTGTTCCTCCTGCCGAATCACCCTCTACGAAGAATACTTCGCATAAAGCCGGGTCTTTTTCGGAACAATCAGCTAGTTTTCCGGGAAGCCCGCCTCCTGACATAACATTTTTGCGTTGGACTAATTCACGAGCTTTACGGGCTGCGTGACGAGCAGTAGCGGCAAGAATTACTTTATTAACGATAGCTTTAGCATCTTTAGGATTTTCTTCGAGATAATATGCTAATGCATTACTAACAGCCTGATCGACAGAAAGACTTACTTCACTGTTTCCAAGTTTGGTTTTTGTTTGACCTTCAAATTGTGGTTCAGCAACTTTTACCGAAATAACAGCAGTTAAACCTTCTCTAAAGTCATCGCCATTAATGTCGAATTTTAGTTTATCGAGCATTCCCGATTTTTCGGCCCAAGTTTTAAGGGTTCTTGTTAAACCTCGTCTGAATCCGGTTAAATGTGTACCACCTTCTATTGTGTTAATGTTATTGACGTACGAAAATACATTTTCGTTAAAAGAGGTGTTATATTGAATAGCTAATTCAACCGGTATGTCATTTTTTTCGGTTGAGATATGTATTATCTTTTCAATTAATTTTTCGCGTGAGGCATCAATAAATTCAACAAACTCTTCCAAACCTCTGTCTGAATAAAAGATATCTTCTTTATGACTGTCAATTTCAGATATTTCACGTTTGTCGATTAATACAATTCTTATTCCTTTATTAAGAAAAGCAAGTTCGCGTAATCGGTTCGCTAAAATATGGTGTTTATAAGTTGTTGTAATAAATATATCACCATCAGGTTTAAAGGTAACCGTAGTACCAGTGTGGTTAGTTTCACCAATAATTTTCAGTTCGTTAAGTGGTTTTCCTAAACTGAACTCCTGAGCATATATTTTTCCGTTTCGGTGAACTTCAGCTTTTAAATAAGAAGATAACGCATTAACACAGGAAACGCCAACACCGTGCAGACCTCCTGATACTTTGTAAGAGTCTTTGTCGAATTTTCCGCCGGCATGTAGAACTGTCATAACAACTTCAAGTGCCGACTTACCTTCTTTTTCGTGAAGATCAACAGGTATACCACGACCGTTGTCAATAACAGTAATCGAATTGTCTTCGTTAATAGTAACTATAATCTCATCACAATGTCCAGCTAAAGCTTCATCAATTGAATTGTCAACTACTTCATAAACTAAATGATGCAGACCTTTTTCTCCAATATCGCCAATATACATTGCAGGTCTTTTTCGAACAGCTTCTAATCCCTCAAGTACCGTTATACTATTGGCTGAATATTCTTGTGAATTTTGATTTTTTTTTAAATCGCTCATAACAAAATTATTTATTTGAAATGTATTGTAATTTTAACAAATACAACCTTCAAATATAATTAAAAATAGTAAGGCATTAATGGTAAATATGGCCTTTTTTTCAACAATGAATAATTAAGTATATAGCTGATAATGAGCTTTGTGTGGGTGTTTTAAAAGTTATTAACAAATAATATGCCTTAATTATTCAATATTATATTTTTGAGTTTGAAAAAAAGGTTAAAAGGAATAGCTTGCGCCAATCATAACACTTAAACCATACGACGGGTACCCGTTCCATTTATAGTATTTCATAAAAGCAGCATTGTTAATTGTTGTCCAAAATGACCAGGTTTTATTTAAAAGGTAATTGCCACCAATATTTAAATCGAAAATTGAATTTAGTTTTTTAGGTTCAATTCCCGGAATAAAAGTGTATCGGAAACCTAATAAATTTATTGATGAGTTTATAGAAAATGTTTCACTGACTTTAATTTTACCAGAAAAACCAATTTCAGTTTCGGGTTTAAACCATGCATATTGTTGGTTTTTTAAATTCCATCCGTTGTAGCATGCGTGCATTCTAATGTTAAGTAGTTCACTGGGGTTTATTAATAATTCACCTTGTACTTTAAGAAGTGATCCGTTGTCGTGAATAATATCAAAAACATTTGAGTAATCAAAAGTATCAATTGACGAAGCCGTGTTTCTAAGATAATACCTGTTAATGAAAAAATGTTCATCGTTAAAATAGTTGTAATCGAAACGAGCAGAGAATGAAGTTGTTGAGCTGAAATTGCCGGTTATGCCACCATGTAAATCGATTCCGTAGAAACTGTTTTTAACAGTTGCATCAGGTGAAACGAAAGGGTTTTCGCGATATATAGTTTCGTAATCGTTAAAGTTGTATTTCCCTGTTAATCCACCAAAAATGGAAACAATACCTTCGGCAATAGTAAGAGTTCCAGTAATGTGTGGTGTTGCTTTAAATTCGCTGTCGCTACCTCCGAATCGTCCTGCAAGTAAAAGGCCTGCTTCAACATAAGCCATGTCGTATTGTAGTCCTATTTTAGGTAAAAGAGAGAAATCGGTATTGTGTTGGTTTTTAAAATTGAACATTGGTTCAATAGAATCGGGAAGAATTGTTGAGAATGCAGATAATTTTGCATCTAAATCGAAGAATAATGTATTTGCTGGAGTGTGAAGTTTCCCGTTTATTTCAAATCGATTATGTTTGGCTCCTGTTTTGGTTCCAAATGTAAGATAATTGAAGTTGGTATGCCATTTTGTTTTTTCGAGTTTTGTTTCTAGGTTTTTAAGTCCTAACCCCAATGCAAAAGAGCTTATGCGTTGCGTATTGTTAAATTTCAAATCGTTTCCTGAAAATGAGCCTGTATTGTTAGCGTATGTGTAATACTGATTTTCGTCAATAGTTTGAAATCCGTAATAATTATAGATGTTATGATCGAAATGAAGATTTGTTGAAAGAGTAATTTTTTTAAATATCGATTTAAAAAACAGATCAGACCAAGTAGTATGAAATGGTGTTTCTGATTCAGAGTCATTTTCTAGTATTACTTTGCCATCAGATGATTCATGTCCAATACTTAATCCTACAACATATTTTTTATTCCGAAGCAGGTTGTAATAGAGTTCTCCCATAATAGTATTTTGAGATCCAATGCCAAAGCGAGAATATGAGTTGTTTAATAAACCTGGTTTTGTTTTAGCCATTTTAGCCGGTGAAATAGGTTCAAGTTCATTGGCGGTTGCAAAAGCGTGGCTCAAAATAGAGTATTTAAAAGTAGGATGATATGATGTTGTATCATCGAGTTCGGGCATTTGCTCAATTTTTATTGCATCAGAAACTGTTGGGTTATATTCTCTAATTACCTTAACATCTTTATTTAATGAGTTTTGAGAAAATATAACAGAGTTTGTACTCACAATAAATATGCTTGAGAGTATAATTAAAATATTGATATTTTTATTTTTCAACGATATGTATTTTTGCGCTTTCATTTTGTGATGTAATTGTAAAAAAACTATTACAGTTCAATTTGGTTTTCTGATTGTTTTTGATTGGCGTTTTTACTTTTAATAGATCTTAGTCTTTCGTTTGTCATTGGAATGATATCGTCATTATCGCTGTAGTTTTCAATAATGCTTTCTAAATATTGTTGTGCCTGAAATAACTCATCTCTAATTATGTAGATGTCGGATAAAAGTATGAAGCTTCTGGCCAGCCAATATTGATATGAGGTACCCATATCAGCAAAGTTAAAAATTTCTTTTTCGGCATTGTCATATTTTCCCTGGTCGAAAAATATTTGAGCAACCAGATATTTAGATTCGGCACCTTCTTTACTTTTAGAGTTTTTAGCAAGTTCTTTAAGTATTAATAATGCTTCGTCGGTTTTATTTTTTGTTAGATAGGCTTTAGCAAGCGCAAATTTACACTCACGTTCAATTTCGGGAGCTATTTTGGGTGTTTTTAGTAATTGGTTAGATGATTCTATTATTTCGTCGTAGTTTTCAAGTTTAACCAAGCATCTTAAAATTCCAATACGAGCTTCCATTTTATTTTCATCAATTTCGGCAATTTCGTTAAGGATATTAAAATTGTTTAATGCTTTATAATAGTTTTGATTCATAAAGTGAATTTCGCCACTATGAATAAGAGCCTTTTCGGTAAATTGATTTCTTGGCATAGAAGCGACAGCATCAAATGACTTTACAGCTTCTCTGTAATTGTTTTGTTTATAAAAACAATCGCCTTTGTAAAATTGAGCATTAATAGCATATCGTCCATCGGGAAATGTTGTCAGGTAGTTTTCGAAATGAGCAATTGCATGTAAACAATCACCATTCATATAAAACCTTTGGGCACTTTCGAATGTTAAAGAATCTTGTTCTTTTATGTCAAGTTTAGCAAATGTTCCCAGTGTTTCGGTGTATTTAATGTATCCTTCGGGATTACTTTGATCCATGTAGATGTTTTTTATGCCTAATAAAGCATCTTCAGACTCTTGAGTTCCAGGGTATTCATTAACAACGCGTTTGTAAAAAGACATCGAGTTTTCTAATTCATTGCTGTTATAATAAACTAGTCCAAGTTGAAGCATTGCTTTTTTTGCATAAGAGCTTTTTGGGTATTTTTCTTTTAATGTTTTGTAGTTGTAAATAGCATTAGTAAGATCATTTATAGCAACATAAGATCGTCCTGTTTCATATAATGCATCATCAATATATGATGATTTTGGATATTTAAGAGATAATGATTTTAATATTGAAATTTTTTCGGTATGATTTTTCATTAAACCAAGGCAGAAAGCTTTTTGATATAAAGCATAATCGGGGGTTCCGGTATTAAGGAATATTGATTTATCGTAATTTGAGATTGCAGTTTCAAATTGGCGTTCTACATAGTAGCAATCACCTAATCTATTATAGGTATCAGCAGTAATGTCGTTTTTGGGGTCTTTTGTCAGACGTAAATATTTTTTAAACCAGTTAGCAGCTTCATTATAATCTTTTTGCTTGAAATTAATGTAACCCATATTGTAGTGAGCAATACTGAATTCATCCATTTTATATGATCCCGGATTCATTAAAAATTCGTTATAATCGGTTTTTGCTTTTTCATAATCATTTGTTCTGTAAAAAGCTTCACCTCTCCAGTAATATGTTTTAATTTTTATGCTTTTATCATATTCGGCATATTTTATACTTTGCGATAGAAATTTGATTGCTTCCTGGAATTGAGAGGCAGTAAAAAGTTCTAATCCACGATAGTATGCGATACGTTGCATTGCCCTGTATACGTTTACATCTTTTTTATTTATTTTTTCCATTGATTCGAGGGCTTGTTTATAGTTTTTGGTTGTTAAAAACGCTTTGCCCAGATATTCATAAGCCTGATCAATTTTATCGCTATTGGGGAATAATTCTATAAAACGAAGAAACGAGTTAATGATTTCGTTGAATGGGGAGTATGCCATTTGATAGTTAAGCTTCAGGTAGTTCATAAGGGCATCTTCCTGAATGGTTTTATCAAAATCGTATTTTGATGCTGCCTCAAAAGCTACACGAGCTCTTTTTTTATCGCCAAGTTTAATAAAACAGTCGCCAAGATGATAATAGGCATTTTGCGACAAGGTATCTTCGTTTGAAGTTACTTTAGAGAGTAGGTCAGCGGCATTACTGTAGTCCTTTTGGTAATAATAACAAAAGCCCATGTGGTAGAAATCTTCGCGCAATGGTGTTGATGAATTGTTGATTGCTTGTTGGAAATAAGGCGTAGCCTTTGAGTATTCTTTTTTAGCAAACCAGGCATTACCAACTATCCTTGCCATATCTGCTTGTCGTTGTTTTGAACCGGTTGTTAATAAAGGAGTTGCATACTCAATAGCCTTATCGTAGTTTTGTTGTAAATAATAAATTTGAGCAATATAATAGGGTACAATATTTGTAAATGCATCGTTTTTTTCAAGTTTAATAAAACCTTTTAAAGCGGTATCGTAATTACCTTTACTATATTGAATATGAGCGTAATAGTAGTTGGTTGGCAAATGATATTTAGTTTCTATATCCTTTAATTTTAAAAAATAGGTAGTAGCATTGTCATAATCATCAGTCATAAATAAACAATATCCATATTTGAACCAATATTTATATTTAGATTCTTGGTTTAATCCACTATGATCAACATTTTCGTACAATCTTACAGCTTGTCTGAATTTTTCTTCATCCTGCATTATTTCACCGCTATGAAAATAGGCGTAGGGTATTTTATTGCTTTCGGGATATGTTGCAATGAATTCTTCGAAAAGGAATAAAGCATCGTCATTATTAAGTTCATCAGCACATTTGGCTGACATAAAAGCTGCATCGGAAATCCAATTTGATTGTATGTTGTGTTTATTGGCGGCAATATTTTTGAAAGCAATAAGTGCAGATCCGTATTGTTCGTGCTCGTAAAGATCTATTGCTTCGATATATTCTTTTTCGAACGATTGCGACCAGATACTTTTTTGAGCTAAAATATTGGTGTATGAAATAAAAATAATGCTGATGAGAAAGCAAGTAATTAATTTTATCATTTGCTTGTTTGTTTGATATTCAATTGGTAAAAAATATTTGAATTTGTAATTGTTTTAGCGGAATTAATCCAAATTTCGCTGTTAAAGATAATAAAAATGAATGTTTCATATATTTATTAATTCAATTGAGTTATTAACGATTTACTAACTATTTTTGTATATAATATTTTGTTTTTTTGAGATATATTTTTTTTAATTAAGTATTAGTGTGAAAAATACAATAAACACTTTGAATAAAAGAGTGCTGATTTTTTTAACCGGTGACTTATCAATAGATTATCGTGTTCATAAAACGGCAATAAGTCTTGCTAAATTTGGATTTCAGGTACAATGTATTTCGCGTTGGAAAAAAGGATATGGTTATTCTCAGCATATAGAATATAATTCTCAGTTAATAAAAACTGTATTTAAAAATGGGCCATTATTTTATGCAGAGTATAATATAAAGGTTTTTTTTTATTTGTTGTTTCATCGTTGTGATATAATTCTTTCGATAGATTTGGATACATTGGCCGGGTGTTGGGCTGGAAGTTTGTTTGGAAAACGAAAGTTAATTTTTGATAGTCATGAATATTTTCCGGAGGTTCCGGAATTACAACATCGAAAATGGGTGAAAAATATATGGTTAGCAATTGAGGGTTTTTTAGTTCCAAAAGTTGATAGAGCTTATACCGTTTGTCAGTCGATAGCTGATTTGTATAATAATAAGTATAGAAAGGAATTTGGAGTTGTTAGGAATTTACCATTGGCAAATAGACTTGTTGAGGATGAAAAAGTTTTGAATGATAAACGTTTTAAAATTTTATACCAGGGAGCTGTTAACTTAGGCAGGGGTATATTTGAAACACTTGAAGCAATAAAAAATATTGATAACGTAGTTTTTGTAATTATTGGAGATGGAGATGAAATGCAACAGGTTAAAGATTTTGTTGCATCGAATAAATTGGATGATAGGGTTAATATTATAGGAAAAATACCGTTTTCTAAACTAAGTGGTTATACTCAATCGGCAGATATAGGTATGTGTTTGCTTGAAAACATAGGATTAAATTATTACTATTCATTGCCAAACCGTATTTTTGATTTTGCATTGGCGGGTATTCCTGTTGTAGCCAGTAATTTTCCTGAAATAGCGAAGATTGTAGGTATTGAAAAAACCGGGGTTTTAGTAAATGACTTAAAACCATCAACTATTGCAGGTGCAATAGAAATGTTAATGAATGATAATGAATTGTATTTACAATTATCGGAAAATGCTAATAGAGCATCGTTGAAGTTAACATGGGAAAATGAAGAATCAGTTCTTTACTCGGTATTTTCAAATATTTAGGTTTTTAAATTAAAACATCAAAATCAATTTCTTCTTGTTTTGTCTCATTTAGCCTGGTATCTTCACACTTAAAAGTACGAGCGGGGAATTTTTTTATTAAATTATGGTTGTGTGTGGCCATGATAACAGTTTTACCATCTTCGCAAATTTTATGAAGTAGTTTTAAAAGGTCATCAGATGTTTCCGGATCAATGTTTCCGGTAGGTTCATCGGCCAGTACTAAATCGGGTTCATTAAGCAGGGCACGTGCAATAGCAATTCGTTGTTGTTCACCACCCGAAAGTTGGTGTGGCATTTTATAGCCTTTATGTACCATATCAACTTTAGTAAGCACATCGCGAATTCGTTTGTCCATATCTTTTTTATTACGCCAACCTGTTGAGTGAAGAACAAAATAAAGGTTATCGTATACCGATCTGTCAATTAATAATTGAAAATCCTGAAAAATAATTCCTGTTTTTCGACGTAAAAATGGGATATCTTTTCTTTTAATTTTGGTTAAATCATATCCTGAAGCAAAACCTTCACCTTCAGTGAGTTTTAACTCGGCATATAAAGTTTTTAATAAGCTTGATTTTCCACTGCCAACCCTGCCAATAATGTAAATGAATTCACCTTTAGATATAGCAAAGTTAACATCTTTTAAAACAATATTTTCTTCTTGTCTAATTAATGCGCCAGATAGTTCAACGATATGATTATTTGGGTTTATGGTTGGTATCTCTTCTTTTTTCATTTGATAATTATTAAAAAAATGGTATTGGATGTAACTTGTTTGGTTACAATGCTAGCAGGATTAATTATGCCAACATCTATAAATGATCCATTTGTGAAATTCGTATATTGTTGATACTTGTTTTTCAATTTGTTAATTGTGAACGGGGAGTAAAACAACTTTTATTTATAATCTTTTTATAGCTTAATACTCATGTATGGCAAATATCAATAAATTTGATTAACAGACAAAGAAATGAGTGTTTATATTTTTTTAGTTTTTTATGCTCATAACACTTTTCTATATTTGACATCACTTTAAAAATAGATTATTAAATAGATGAATAGTATATTTCATAATAAGCAGTTAACACTATTAAATACATTTGGTTTAGAGTCGGTTGCCAAAGAATTTTTTGAGTTTGATACAGAAGATGATTTGATAGATTTGATTAAGTCGAATGCTTTAAACAATAAGAAGATACTTATTTTGGGGGGAGGAAGTAACCTGTTGTTGTCAGAAAAGATTAAAGCAATGGTTTTGCATTCGAAAATTAAAGGTATTACAGTTATTAATAATGATTCGGATACTATAACTATAGAAGCTGGTAGTGGAATTGTTTGGGATGATTTTGTTCAGTATTGTGTTAATAATAATTACTATGGTATTGAAAATTTATCGCTTATTCCTGGCACAATAGGAGCATCGCCTGTACAAAATATTGGCGCCTATGGGGTTGAGGCCGGAGATTTAATTGTTGGAGTAACAGGTATTGATTTGTTGAATGGAGAGAAAAGATATTTTACATCAGAAGAGTGTTGTTTTGGTTACAGATCAAGTATATTTAAAACAACATATAAAAATAGTTTTTTAATTACTAAAGTTCAGTTTAGGTTAAGAAAACGTGGGATTTTGACTTTAGGATATGGAGATGTAAAAGCTGAAGCTGAATCAATGTATGGTGGGGTAACAATTGAGAATGTTCGAAAAGCTATAGTGTCAATTCGTGAGAAAAAATTACCAAATCCAGATGAGTTTGGTAATGCAGGAAGTTTTTTTAAGAATCCGGTTGTTACAAATGAATTAGCGCAAAAACTGAAAATATTATATCCCGAATTACCAATTTATCAGCTCGAAAATGGAAATGTGAAACTGGCTGCAGGATGGATGATTGAGGCTACGGGGTGGAAAGGCAAAACAGTAGGTTCAGTTGGGGTACATGAAAAACAGGCTCTTGTTATTATTAATAAAGGAGGAGCCATGCTTAATGATGTATTAAAACTGGCAGATATGGTAACACAATCGGTTATTGATAAGTTTGGTGTTGAACTTGAGATGGAGGTTAATGTGTTTTAATTTAAGGCTTATCTCCATATTCGTCTTTTATTTAATTCTTTTTGGTATTTTGCTGCGTTTTGATTGTGCTGTTGTAATGTGCGGGCAAAATTATGGTATCCCGAAAAATCCTCCTTAGCGCACATGAATAAATAATTATGCTTTACAGGGTTTAGTACTGCTTCAATACCTTGTATCGATGGTATTCTGATTGGTCCGGGAGGTAGTCCAGCATATTTATATGTATTATAAGGTGAGTCAATAGATTTATCTTTATTAATAACCCTGTTTACATTAAAATTACCCAAAGCAAATTTTATTGTTGGATCGGCCTGTAAACGTATTCCTTTTTTTAATCGGTTTAAATACAAACCAGCTACCATTGGTTTTTCATCAGTTTTAATGGTTTCTTCATCAACAATTGAAGCAAGAATACTAACCTCAATGGGCGATAAATTAATATTCTCAGCCATATTTTTTCGTTTGTTATTCCAAAATTTCTGATATTCGTTAAACATTCGTTTAATGAATCCATCGGTGGTTGTATTCCAGTAAAACTGGTATGAATTTGGAATGAAAATGGTTAAAGCTGTTTCGCTGTTAATGTTAAATTGTTTTAAATAGTTATTGTCGGACAATAAACTCACAAGTTGGGCTGAATCAATATCGATTTTTTTTGAAATAATGCCGGCTAAATCATTTTTTGTTCTGATATTATTAAATGTGACCATAACCGGAGATTGTAAACCTGCTCGGAGCATGTTAATGAGTTTGTTATTACTCATTCCGTTATGTAGTTTATATCGACCTCCTTTGATGCTTTTTTCGTATTCTTTTAAACTGGCTACCCATTTAAAAGAGTTATAGTTTATGAGTATTTTTTCACGTTTTAATAAGTCGAAAACTTCGTCGAAAGTTGCTTCATTAGGTATGAAAATAATTGTTTCATTACCCGATTGAATATTTTTACCATAAATCCAGTTAAAATATTTATGTCCTGTAAAAAGAGATATAATGGCTATAATACCAATAGAAATAAAAAAAATAAGAAACCGATTTGGTAGTTTTCTTTTAGCCGTTCTTGATTTCATTGTTCTATTTGTTTTTTAAAAGAGACTGTAATTTGTACAATTCATCGCGATATTGTGCAGCAGCAATAAAATCTAATTCTTTAGCTGCATCCTGCATTGCCTTTTTGGTTTTTTCAATGGCCTTTTCCAATCCATGTTTCGACATATATTCAACAACAGGATCGGCAGCAATATCGGCATTTTCAGTTCCTGAATAACCTTTTGGACGGTTGCTGTCTTTGCCGGCTAACGCACTTGTTTGAGATTTAATGATTTGTTTAGGAGTAATATTATTATCCTGATTGTATTTGAGTTGTTTTGCTCTACGGTGGTTTGTGGCTTCAATAGTGGCCTCCATCGATTTTGTAATTTTATCGGCATACATAATAACTTTGCCGTTAATGTTACGAGCAGCACGGCCTGACGTTTGGGTTAATGACCGTTCAGATCTTAGAAAACCTTCTTTGTCAGCATCTAGAATTGCAACAAGTGATACCTCTGGTAAATCAAGACCTTCGCGTAGTAAATTAACGCCAATAAGAACATCGAAAGTTCCTTTTCTTAGGTTTTCAAGTATTTGAACACGATCTAAAGTATCAACATCAGAATGGATATATTCACATTTTATAGATATGTTTTGAAGATACTTACTTAATTCTTCAGCCATTCGTTTGGTTAGTGTGGTTACCAAAACTCGTTCTTTTACTTCGATTCGTAATCGTATCTCTTCAAGTAAATTGTCAATTTGGTTTAGGCTTGGTCTAACTTCAATGATTGGGTCTAATAATCCGGTGGGGCGTATAACTTGCTCAATAACAACACCTTCTGATTTGTTTAGTTCATAATCGGCCGGAGTAGCACTTACAAAAATAATTTGAGGTGAAACAATCTCAAACTCTTCGAATTTCAGGGGTCTGTTATCTAAAGCAGCCGGCAGCCGAAAGCCATAATCAACCAAGGTTTCTTTTCGTGATCTGTCGCCCCCGTACATTGCCCGTATTTGAGGAATTGTAACATGGCTTTCATCAATAACCATCAGAAAGTCTTTTGGAAAATAGTCGATTAAGCAGAAAGGACGCGTACCTTCTTTTCTTCCATCAAAGTAACGCGAATAATTTTCAATACCCGGACAATAACCTAACTCCCGAATCATTTCTAAATCGTAGGTTACCCTATCTTCAAGTCGCTTAGCCTCTATGTGTTTACCAGTGGATTTAAGAAAATCTTTCTGAATCATCATATCATCCTGAATCATCCGAATGGCATCCTGTATTCTGTCTTTTGATGTAATAAAAATATTAGCAGGGTATATTTGAGCAAAATCAAGTTCTTCTATTTTTTCAGATGTAAGAGGGTCAAACGATTCGATAGTTTCAATTTCGTCACCCCAAAAAATGAATCGATAAGCGTGATCGGCATAGGCCAAAAAAACTTCTATTGTATCACCTTTAACCCTAAAATTTCCTCGGTTAAATTCAATTTCGTTACGAGAATACAATCCATCAACGAGTTTACGAAGGAACTGGTTGCGCGATATCAACTGACCTTTATTAAGTTTCACAACTCCCGAGTTAAAATCATCGGGATTTCCAATTCCATATAAACAAGAAACTGACGATACAACAATGACATCTCTTCGTCCCGACAGAAGTGCTGATGTAGCACTTAAACGTAACTTTTCAATTTCGTCGTTTATTGATAAGTCTTTTTCTATGTATGTATCGGTAACTGGCAGGTATGCTTCGGGTTGATAATAATCATAATATGACACAAAATATTCAACTGCGTTTTCAGGGAAGAAATTTTTAAATTCGCTATATAATTGAGCTGCCAGTGTTTTATTGTGACTTAAAACTAATGTTGGTTTTTTTACTTCCTGAATTACATTTGCAACAGTAAATGTTTTTCCTGAACCAGTAACCCCAAGCAATGTGTGATATGGAATATTATTTATAATTCCTTCTGATAATTGTTTTATTGCTTCAGGCTGGTCGCCAGTTGGGATGAAATCTGAAATAATCTGAAAATCCATATTGAAATTTTTTCAGGAAAAAAAAACTCCCGAGATGGGAGTTTAATGTTATCGTTTCTTAGGTTTATATTTTTTTCGTTTTTTAGGTATATATAAGTTATATCTGCGAGTTTTTAAGTAAGCTTTTCTGTTGTATTTAGGTTCGTTTTTCCAGCGACTGTCTTTTATAGTAAATGATGCACCTACCATAAGTGTGTAGTAGAAATCCTGTGCATCGGAATATACGCGACCTCCTGATTCATTAATCCAATATTCATGCACATCTAAATAATCAGAAAAAGGTTTGTTTGCTAAAGCTTCAATTTTAAATTTAATTGAAGGAGTAAACCAATAACTTAAGCCACCTCCCAAAGTTATGTTAGGTGTAATGCCACTTTCTTTTCTTAGTAAGTATTCAGGTCTGCCTATTGCATAATCTTCTTCTGAGTTAAAATAGTTAATTCCAACTAAGCCTGTAATATAAGGATTGAAAGATCGTTGTCTAAAATAACCAAGTGTTAAGTCTAATGGAAAAAAGGTTGCTCCAACACCAAAATCACCATAAATATTTTTAAATTTTGCAAATTCTTCATTGCCGCTTAATTGAATACCTTTCATACGGCCGGCATTTATTTGCGAACGAACACTTAAATAAGGTGTAAATTCTCGTTCAAAAGCTACTCCTAATGAATAACTGGTTCTGGATTTATCAACTAAATCGCCATAAAAAGCATTTAAGCCAATCATTGGAGAAATATGAAATCCTTCCCAAATATCAAATTTCTTACGTTTTCGTCTTTGTGAAAAGCTCGATATCGTAATAACGAATACTAAAAATATAAGGAGTAAAGATCGTTTGCCTATGTACATTTATTATAAATTAGGTCAAATATTAACATTATACTACAATACTGACTAAATGTTTAAAAATATTAAATCATTTTAATGCAAATATTGCAAAAGAAATGATATCATGAAAATTTTTTTGTTATCAAAATAGCAACGAATGCTATATTTTTCATTATTTTAATCATAAATATATAAAAAAGCTCCATAAAAGAAGCAGAATTATCAACTAAAAAATCTTCTTATGTTTTTAATATTTGTTGAGTTTGAAATATTTTTAGCTTCGGGTGTATATGCAAACTCAATCATTTTTTTATGATATGTTTCAATTTTTCCCCTAACAATTTTCATTGTGCTGTTAACTAGTTTGTTTTCTTCGGTAAATGCTTCGTCAAGTATTATATAAACAGAAGGCAACCATCGGTGAGGGAATAAGTTATGATGTTTTCCTCCTTTTTTGTATTGAGCCAGATCGTGCTGAAAGTGATGAATCAACTTGTTTATATCATTGTCATTTGTAATATCAAGGTTGTGTTGATTTATATAACTTTTGCAGAATTCTTTATTTAGAACCAATAATGCAATTGTGTAAGGGTTTTGGTTGTTATGCAGCATAATTTGGTCTAACCAGGGTAAGTGGTCAATTAATCCTTCTTCAATACCTTCGGGACTGTATTTTTCGCCGTCAGAGCTTATAAGCAGGCTTTTGAAACGTCCTAAAACATTTAGGTAATTGTTTTTTTGCAAATATCCCATGTCACCGGTATAGAGCCATCCCTCTTTTAAAACCTCACGGCTTGCTTCTTCGTTTTTCCAGTAACCAGCCATAACGTTTTCGCCTTTAATAACAATTTCGCCTTGTTTACCAATAGGAAGTGCATTACCATTTTCATCGCAAATTTTAATATCAAGGTTGTTAACGACTTTACCTGATGTTCCAATAATGTGAAATGTAGGTGTGTTTGCCGAAATAATAGGAGCGGCTTCTGTGAGTCCATAACCTTGGTACATTGGAACGCCAAGTGCAAAAAAGAAACGCTGAAGATCGCTATCGAGCAATGCTCCGCCTCCGATGAAGAATTTGAGGTTACCACCGAATTTCTCTTTGATTTTTTGGTAAATTATTTTATCGAATAAAAGATGCAAAGGTTTTGCTAAAAGTCTTAGTCCTTTTGCTTTATTAGCTCCATTTCCGATGTAAAAGTTTGATGTTTTGAGGCCGAGATTGAACAGGTGCCAGGTAAATGATCCTTTAGATATTATACCTTTTTCAATGTTTTTCCTGAAATTTTTGGCAATTGCAGGAACGCTCATAAGAACATGGGGTTTGATTTCCAACATGTTGTTAGAGAAGTTTTTAAGTGTTTCGAGTTGGTTACCTCCGACCTGAACTGATGCGATAGAAGCACCCTTGTGCATAAAACTATATAATGAAGCAGTGTGTGCGAAAGCATGATCCCATGGTAATACAGCTAGTGTAATGTAGTGCTGGGGTATTTCGATATAGCTAAATGCCTGCTCAATGTTTGCAGTGTAATTACGATGAGTTAACATTATTCCTTTGGGGTCGGCAGTAGTACCCGAAGTATAGGAGATTGTAGCAACTTGGTTGCAGTTAATGTTTTGTCTTCTTTTTTTGAGTTCATTTATTTGAACATCGGAAGCCTTTTTCCCTAATTCGTCAATATCTTTTTTATATATCTCATTTGATTTTAAATCGGTTAATAAATCTAATACAATAATTTTTTCAATGTTTGGTATTTGATTTGCTATTTTTCTAACTTTTATGAGTTGTTGTTTTGATGTAATAATAAATTTAGAATCGCTGTGGTTAATTCGAAAAATAAGATCAATATCAGCATCGAGTTTAGTAGATAAAGGAACGCTAATAGCACCATTAATAAGTATTGCCAATTCAGATATTAACCAATCGTTTCGACCTTCGGAAAGCAGGCTTACTTTGTCATTTGGTTTAATACCAAGTTGTAATAATCCTAATGCAAATGTATTAACCAGTTCGTGAGCTTTTTTATAAGTTGTTGATTCAAATTGTTTGTCTTTTTTTTCCCATAAAAAAGTGTTATTAGGAAAGTTAAAGACACTATCTTCAAATAAATCTATAAGGTTTTTCATTAAAAAATGATTGGTTAAAAAAATTAAGAGTCTATATAAGTAAAAACTATAATAGACTCAAATAAAAATAATATTAAAAAGTAAGAGATGACTATTAAATAGTTGAGAATTTATAAACAGTAGTTTGTGAATAAATGTTACCAGGTTTTAAAAGTGTAGATGGAAATGAAGGTTCATTTGGAGAATTAGGGTAGTGTTGAGCTTCGAGGCAAAAACCAAAACGTTCGTTAAATACTGTATTTCCTCTGTTAAGAGATCCATCTAAATAATTTCCGGTATACAATTGAACGGCAGGTTCAGTAGTAAAAAATTCAAGTTTTCGGCCTGAAATTTGATCGATTGCAATAGCTCCTGGTTTTAACTCGCCATTTTCACCTTTTAAAATGTAATTATGGTCATAACCCCGTCCCTGAACTTTTGAAATTCTTTCGCCAATTAAGTGAGGTTCAAAAAAGTCCATTTCTGTTCCTTTAATATCAATAATTTTCCCTGTTGGAATAGCTTCATCGGTTGCTTCTGTGTATTTTTCAGAAAAAATTTGTAATTGATGGTTTTCAACGTTTGATTTGCAACCGTTTAGGTTAAAATAAGCATGGTTAGTAAAATTGACGTGCGTTGTTTTATCGGTTGTGGCTGAATATTCAATAATTAATTCATTGTCGTCGGTTAATGAATAGAGAACAGTAGTTTTTAAATTTCCCGGATAACCTTCTTCCATATCATTACTAAATATAGATAATTCTAATATTGAACGACCATCTTTATTAATAACATTAGAATCCCATACCTGATTGTGAAAAGCTTTGTTTCCACCATGTAAATGGTTGTTTCCGTTGTTGCAAATAAATGAATAAGTAACACCTTCGAGGGAAAATTTTCCTTTAGCAATGCGGTTTGCATAACGACCAATTAATGCTCCAAAATAGGGGCAGTTAGAAGTGTATTTTTCGGAAATATAATCTTTCAGTGAGTCGAATCCTAGAGTTATTTCATCTTTTTGTCCATTTTTATCGGGCATTAAAATACTTGTAATTATACCACCGTAGTTTGTAATTGATATTTCGAGACCCGATTTGTTGGTTAATGTATATAAAAAAACGTTGTTTCCGTTTGTTTTACCCCAAGGCTTATTTGAAATTGTCATAGTTTATTGATTTTGATTATTTTTAGGCCTCAAAAATAAGAAAATATAATTATAGCCAGAATTGGTCTTTGGCATTTTAGAAATATGGCACAAAAAATAGTTCAGGTTTCAAGTGTTTCGCGTCAGGCAAAATATCGTCAAATAATAAATAGTATTATTGATTCAATAGCTAACGGGAAATTAAAAAGGGGCGATAAGGTTCCATCAATAAATAGTATTTCAACGGAATTTGGCTTGTCGAGAGATACAGTTTTGTTGGCGTTTAATGAGTTAAAGGCCAGGGGGATAATTGTTTCGTCACCCGGAATTGGATATTTTGTAGAGAGTATAAATGTGTGGAATGAGCTTAAAGTTTTTTTACTGTTTGATGAGTTTAGTTCATTTAAGGAAACAATTTATAATTCATTTATTGAAAGTTTGGATGGAAAAGCCCAGGTAGATATTTATTTTCATCATTTTAATATTGAGGTTTTTGAGTCATTAATAAAAGATAATGTATCGAGGTATACATCGTTTGTTATTTTACCGGGTAATTTGAAGAATATAAAATCAATCTTATCGGTTTTGCCTCAGGATAAGGTTATAATACTTGATCAGTTATCGGAAGAGACTGTTGGGATTTATCCGGCTGTTTATCAGGATTTTGAAAATGATACTTTTAATGGTTTAAAGTCGGGGTTAGATAAGATAAAAAAGTATCAACGCTTTGTTATGGTATATCCAGGAGGAAAAGAGCCATTAGGTTTTTTAACAGGATTTGAAAAGTTTTGTAAACAGTTTGAAATTTCCTATGATGTTATTCAGAAAATAAATAATACTGAAATAAAACCCGGAGATTTGTATTTGTTGCCTAGCGACAGAGATTTGGTTTTTGTAATAAATCAAGCAAAGGGAAAAAAATTAAGTCTTGGAAAAGATATTGGTATAATATCGATAAATGATATGCCATTGAAGGAGGTCGTTTCGGATGGAATAACAACATTGTCGACCGATTTTGAAGAGATGGGTAAGATATTAGCAGGTTTATTGTTGACAAATACAAGTGATTCTGTAAAAAATCCATCGAAATTGATTATGAGAAGTTCGCTTTAAAAAAAATGGTTTTTATACTTTTAAATAAAATATAAAAGTTAATTTTGCCGACCAGTACCTACGGGTAGATATTTAATGATATTATTATGGAATTAGAAGTATTAAAAAAGTCTTTTATTGAGAAATATGGTGAAGGTGATATACAAGTGTTTTTTTCGCCAGGTCGTGTTAATTTAATAGGAGAACATACCGATTATAATGGTGGTTATGTGTTTCCGTGTGCATTGAGTTTTGGTACATATATATTAGCCCGGAAAACAAAAATAGACGAAGTTCGTTTTGCATCAACAAACTTAGAGCTTGAAGTATCAATACCTGTTTCAAAATTATCAGAAAAACAACCCAATGGAGCATGGGTGAATTATTGCCTTGGTGTAATGAAAGAGTTTGCAGCTAAAGGTGTTAAGTTTAGTGGAATGGATATTTTGGTTTCAGGTAATATTCCCAATGGAGCCGGATTATCTTCATCGGCTTCGTTAGAATTAGTTACTGCCGTAATGTGTAATGAATATTACAATGTTGGATTGGATAATCTGGAAATGGCATGGATGGGAAAAGCAGCAGAAAACAACTTTGTTGGTGTAAATTGTGGTATTCTTGATCAATTTGCAGTTGCAATGGGAAAGAAGGATAACGCAATGGCATTGAAATGCGATACCATGGAGTTTGAACATGTTCCTGTTAAATTGGGTGATTATAAAATTGTGATCTCTAATACAAATAAAAGAAGAGGTCTTGCCGATTCGAAATATAATGAAAGGGTTGAAGAGTGTGGAAAGGCCGTTAAAGATATTTGTACAGTTAAACAAATTAAACTTTTGGGTGATATTGATTTGAATGAGTTCGAGTCATTAAAAAATTCAATAAAAAATGAAACAGTGTTGAGAAGGGCACGTCACGTGATTTCTGAGAATCAGCGAGTTGTAGATGCAATTCCGGCATTAAAAAGAGGTGACTTGAAAGCATTCGGAGAGTTGATGAATGCATCGCATGACTCACTTCGTGATGATTATGAAGTAACTGGTATTGAGTTGGATACATTGGTTGAAGAATCAAGAAAAGTATCTGGAGTAATAGGTTCGCGAATGACTGGAGCCGGATTCGGAGGATGTACAGTTAGTTTGGTTCATAAAGATTCAGTTGAGAGTTTTAAAACAGAGGTAAGTGAAAAATATACTGCAAAAATTGGATTAATACCTGACTTTTATGTTGCAGAAGTTGGAGATGGTGCAAAACAAATTGAGTAGGAGGAAATATGGCACAATTTAATATGGAGGATCATCCTCACAGGCGATTAAATGTATTAACAGGCGAATGGGTTTTAGTATCTCCACATAGAGCCAAACGTCCATGGCAGGGGCAAGTTGAGAAAATATCAGAAGAAAAACGACCGGAGTATGATCCAACTTGTTATTTGTGTCCGGGAAATGAAAGAGTAGGAGGACATACCAATCCGAAATATACCGAACCTTATGTTTTTGTAAATGATTTTTCGGCATTATTGGTTGATACACCTGATGGGGGAGAGCATTCAGATGATGGATTGTTTCAGTCTAAAAGTGAAAGTGGGTTGTGTAAAGTAATTTGTTTTTCACCACGGCATGATGTGACTATCCCTGAAATGGAAGTTTCAGAAATTAAGAAAGTTGTTGATTTGTGGGTACAAGAATATAAATCGATTGGAGAAAATGACTTTGTAAATTACGTTCAGATATTTGAGAATAAAGGAAGTGTAATGGGGTGTAGTAATCCTCATCCTCATGGACAAATATGGTCGTCAAGTTCAATTCCAAATGAACCTGCAAAGGAACAGGAGAGAATGTTGGAATACTTTAACAAAAAAGGAAAGAGCTTGTTAGGCGATTATGTTACAGCTGAGTTGGAGAAGAAAGAACGTATTTTATTTGAGAATGAGCATTTTGTGGGGTTGGTTCCTTATTGGGCAGTATGGCCATTTGAGGCAATGATAATAAGTAAGAGGCATGTGTCGAGTTTACTCGAACTGACAGAAACAGAGAAAGAAGCGTTTGCTGCTGCGTATAAGAAATTAACAGTTATGTATGATAACTTATTTGAAGTGTCGTTTCCATATTCAGCAGGGATACATCAGGCTCCAACAGATGGAAAGAGTCATCCTGAGTGGCATTTGCACATGCATTTTTATCCACCATTATTACGATCGGCAACGGTTAAAAAATTTATGGTTGGATACGAAATGTTAGGAAATCCACAGCGTGATATTACAGCAGAAACAAGTGCAAAACGATTAAGAGAATTATCCGGGATTCACTACAAATCCATATAGTTGAATTAGTTAGTTTAGTAGAGTTTAGAAGACCCTTTGCATAAGAGGGTCTTCTTTGTTTATAACTCGTTAAAAGATTTATGTTTTAATAGCAATGATCTATTAGAACATTTTATTGATTTATATTACCTTTGTAATGCTTTTTATTATTGTTAATTCGCACTTAATTTAATATACATGGTTCTTTTTTTTAAAGGAGTTTCAGGTTTGGTTTTTGCGGTAGATAGCAAAAATGAAATTGAAAAAAATAATGTTGAAAAACTTGAATGGCTATTTAGCGGAGCACATTTGCAGGGTGATAGTGTTTTGGATGGTTTTTTTGTTGGTCCACGAAAAGAGATGATTACTCCCTGGAGTACAAATGCAGTTGAGATTACTCAGAATATGGGAATTGAAGGCATTTTACGCATTGAAGAGTTTTTTATTGTAGAATCGGAAAATGCAGAGTTTGATCCTATGCTTCAAAGGCTTTATAACGGTTTAAACCAAGATATTTTTAGTATAAAAAAACAACCAGAACCAATTGTATATATCGATGATATTGCTGCTTATAACAAACAGGAAGGATTGGCATTAAGTAAAGATGAAGTTGATTACCTGAATGGTTTGAGTGAGCGATTGAATCGCAAACTTACAGATAGTGAGGTGTTTGGATTTTCACAAGTAAATTCTGAGCATTGCCGTCATAAAATATTCAATGGTGTATTTGTTATTGATGGAGAAAAGAAGGAGAGTTCGTTGTTTAAGCTTATAAAGAAAACTTCGAATGAAAATCCTAATTTTTTAGTTTCGGCATATAAAGATAATGTAGCCTTTTTTAAAGGACCAAAGGCAATGCAGTTTGCACCAAAAACACAGGATAAGCCCGATTATTTTGAAACAAAAGAAATAGACACAGTTTTATCATTAAAGGCTGAAACACATAACTTTCCAACAACAGTTGAGCCGTTTAATGGTGCAGCAACTGGTAGTGGAGGCGAAATTCGTGACCGATTGGGAGGAGGGAAAGGATCATTGCCATTTGCCGGAACTGCTGTTTACATGACATCTTATTCTAGGTTAGAGAAAGGTCGCAAGTGGGAAGAAGAAAACGCAGAACGTCAATGGTTGTATCAAACGCCCGAACAAATATTAATAAAGGCTTCAAATGGTGCCAGCGATTTTGGTAATAAATTTGGACAACCATTAATTTGTGGATCGGTATTAACATTTGAACATTTCGAGAATACAAAAAAGTTTGCTTTCGATAAGGTGATTATGCTTGCCGGGGGTATTGGTTTTGCAAAGTCAGAAGACAGTTTAAAAGAAGAGCCTAAAGTTGGCGATCAGGTCGTGTTGCTTGGTGGGGATAACTACCGAATAGGAATGGGAGGTGGAGCAGTATCTTCAGTAGCTACCGGAGAATATGCCAATGCTATTGAACTTAATGCAGTACAGCGATCAAACCCGGAGATGCAGAAAAGAGCCATGAATGCTATTCGTGCATTGGTTGAATCGGATAAAAACCCAATCATTTCAATTCACGATCATGGTGCAGGTGGTCATTTGAACTGTTTGTCAGAATTGGTTGAAAGTACAGGTGGAACTATTCATGTGGATAAGTTACCAGTAGGAGATCCAACTTTGTCATACAAAGAGATTGTTGGAAACGAGTCGCAGGAACGTATGGGAATGGTGCTAAAATCGGAGGATATTGATGAGCTAAAGAAAATTGCAGACAGAGAGCGTTCTCCAATGTATGTTGTTGGAGAATGCACTGGTGATATGAACTTTAGATTTGAGGATAACAAAGGATTAAAACCAATTGATCTTAAGCTGGCTGATATGTTTGGGAACCCTCCTCAAACAATTATGGAGGATCAAACTATCGTTGAAAAATATCAGGAGATAGAATATGATGCTTCAAAAATTGAGTCATATTTGGAAGATGTTCTTACATTAGAGTCTGTTGCTTGTAAAGATTGGTTAACAAACAAAGTTGATCGTTCTGTAACAGGTAAGGTCGCAAAACAGCAATGTACAGGTGAGATTCAATTGCCTTTGAATAACCTCGGAGCTACAGCTATTGATTATACAGGAATAAAAGGATTAGCAACATCAATCGGTCATGCTCCTGCGGCATCTATTGTTGATGCAGAGGCCGGATCAATTTTAGCAATTGCTGAATCATTGACAAACATTGTGTGGGCTCCGCTAACTTATGGCATTAAAGGAATATCATTAAGTGCAAACTGGATGTGGCCATGCAAAAACAAAGGGGAAGATGCTCGTCTGTATAGTGCAGTAGAAGCAGTGAGTGATTTTGCGTGTGACTTGGGAATAAATATTCCAACCGGCAAAGATTCACTTTCAATGACACAGAAGTATCCAAATGGCGATCAGGTTTTATCGCCCGGAACGGTTATTATTTCAGCTGCCGGTGAAGTATCAAATATTCGCCAGATAGTAGAGCCTGTTTTGAAAAAGGATACTGACACTTCGATAATATATATCGATTTTTCATTTGATTCTTTTAAATTAGGAGGTAGTAGTTTTGGTCAAATTGTTAATCGTTTAGGTACTGAAACCCCATGTGTTAACGATACTGATTATTTTAAAGATGCTTTTGAAACTCTTCAGGATTTAATTAAGAAAGATCTTGTTTTATCAGGTCATGATATTTCAGCAGGAGGTATGGTAACTGCATTGCTTGAGATGTGTTTTGCTAATAAAACTCATGGGTTATCTGTTGATTTATCTTCTTTAGAAGAATCAGATTTAGTTAAAATATTGTTTAGTGAAAATCCGGGTGTATTAATTCAGGTTAAAGAGCTTAAGAAAGTAACAACTTATTTGGATGAAAAAGGAGTTCAGTTTTTAGTAATTGGACAGCCAATTGAAGAGAGATTTGTTAAGATATCTCACGACTCTAATAAGTTAAAGTTAGATATTGATAAGTATCGAAATATCTGGTACAAGACATCATACTTGTTAGATTGTAAACAAAGTGGAGAAGAACAGGCAAAAGCCCGTTACGAAAACTACTCATCACAAGCTTTGGACTATAAATTTCCTGAGAAATTCTCTGGAAAATTCGATCAGTACTCAATTGTTGAAGGAAAGAGAAACGAAAAAGGAGTTAAAGCTGCCATAATACGTGAAAAAGGAGTTAATGGCGATCGGGAAATGGCTTACTCTATATTCCTTGCTGGTTTTGATGTGAAAGATGTTCACATGACAGACTTGATTTCAGGTCGTGAAAATTTGGAAGATGTTAACTTCATTGTATTTGTAGGTGGTTTCTCAAATTCAGATGTACTTGGATCAGCAAAAGGTTGGGCTGGTGCATTTTTATATAACGATAAGGCTAAAGCAGCTTTAGATGCTTTTTATGCTCGTGAAGATACTTTAAGTCTTGGCGTGTGTAATGGATGTCAGTTGATGATGGAACTTGGATTGATTTATCCTAATGATGAGTTAAAACCAAAAATGCTTCATAATAATTCACATAAGTTTGAGTCGATATTTTTGAATATGGAGATTACTCAAAATCATTCAGTTATGTTGAATAGTTTGGCTGGTAGTAAACTGGGTATTTGGGTTGCTCATGGAGAAGGAAAATTTAATTTCCCGTTTGCTGAAGAAAACTATCATATTGCAGGTAAATATGTATCATCTGGTTATCCGGCAAATCCTAATGGAAGCGATTTTGATACGGCTGCTGTATGCTCGCACGATGGACGTCATTTAGCAATGATGCCACACCTTGAAAGAGCTATTTTTCCTTGGCAATGGGGATACTATCCCGAAGATAGAAAAGGTGATCAGGTAGCACCATGGATAGAGGCTTTTGTAAATGCCCGAAAGTGGATTGAAGAGAAAAAAACAGATTAAAATAATAAAATAATAAAAAAGGGAAGTGGTTTACTTCCCTTTTTTATTATTTAAAAATGAATTGTTAATGCAAATGCTAACTGATTATCGTGGTGTTCTGGAATTAAAATATATTGAGGCCCATAAGGTATGTATATATTACCATTGGCAAAAATATATGTATTTCCGTTAATAACTTTTACAAAATATCTGTTGGGTAAACGGTTAACAATAATAAATGGGGTTTCAGTCATAATGTATCCATGTTTAGGATGATGCCTGTAAAAATGATTATCGCAAAGATAATAGTCGTGTTTACCATTGTTAAACTTAATAAACTGTTTGTGAGGTAAATTTTTGTGATAAACATGTTTTGATTGTTTGTTATATTTATGGTTTACCCGATATTGATTATGCCATTTGTAGTTATTATTGTTTTCTGTTTTGTAATTATAGACATCATTTTGGTTAAAATATTTTGATTTATTATGATTATAGCTTTTGTTATAATTTTCGTTATTTCGATGTTTTTTTTGTGAATATTGAGAGTTGTTATGTTGCTTAACACGAACCTCGTTTCTTGTTTCATGTTTAGATCTTCCATTGCCTTCGCGGTTGCCTCTTTGGGCATATAAAGTATTACTTATTAATATTGCTAATACGAATAGGCTGGTTTTTGTTATTATATTTTTTGTTTTCATGACTTTCTGTTTTAAAAGATTATAAAAATGAAAACCGGTTTTTTCATTTAATGTAGCAAAGCTTGTGCCAAAATACATTTGATATACTTAAGTTGTTGTTTATTAGGATTTAATGTTTGTTTGGATATTAGTTTTTTAATTGGGTTAACGATTAAGTGTTAATCCAGAATAATTTAAATTTAGTTTTAAGAAATAGTTCATTCGTGTAAAAGTTGTTATGTTTTTATTAATAGAATCGTATGATGAGATAAATTTGCAAACACATTGAACAATAATATACTAAATAAAAAAATGGAGGGATAAATATGGACTTTGCACAATCGGCAATTGAGGAGATACGAAATCATTACCGAGTAGCTGGTTATCGATTGCATAATCAAGATGAATTGGAAATTAATTTTTTAGGAGATTACAAAGATCTTATTATTCCATTATCACCACAAATGAATCCTGATAATATTTTAACAGTATTTTATTATTACATTGCTAATTATGGTGGGAAGTAGTTTTTTTGTTTTCGATGTTTTTTATTTCTTTTAGTAAATCTTCAATTGACTGGAAACGAAGTTCTGAACCTGATGGGTGAGAAAGCAGATATTCGCGATGACCGTTAGATGTAATTTCAATATTAAGGTAATTTCCTTTTTCGGGCGTAGTGTTGTAGCCATTGCGGTTTAAAGCACGTTTTACCCATTTGTACTCAATACCTTTGCCAATAAGCCTTATAGATTTGATGTTATTCTGATGCATTTTAAAAGCTCCACTTTCATTGTCGAATAACACACCTTCTTTTTCAAAAAAATGTCTGAATTGATTGTTAAGAACCAAATCTTCGGGAGTACCAGCGGTTAGTTGTTTATTTTTATCGAGTAACCAAATACGATCGGCCATTTGTAAAGCTAAATCAAGATCGTGAGTAGAAAGAAGAATTCCTTTATTTTTTTCTTTAGCTAAATTTCTAAGTAATCTCATAATTTCAATTCGGCTGGGTAAATCGAGAAAAGCAGTTGGTTCATCAAGAATAATAACAGGAGTGTTTTGAGCCATAGCTTTAGCAATCATTACCTTTTGAAGTTCCCCATCACTAAGATTATGTAAAAAATTGTTTTTTAAATTAAAAATACCAACTAATTTAAGTGATTCCGATACAATATGATGATCGTTATCTTTTAATTGTCCCAGAAAACCTGTATATGGTGATCGTCCCAGTGATACCATTTCGAGTATTGTCATGTTTGGAATGCGAATTTTTTCGGTAAAAACGATACTAAATGTTTTAGATAATTCTCTTTTTGAGTATTCTGAAATGTTTTTATTGTTGATAAATGTATTACCATTAATTGGAGGAATATAACCTGTTAATGTTTTAAGAAGAGTTGATTTTCCAGCACCGTTGGGGCCTAATAAACATACAAACTCGCCTTTGAACATTTTTACATTAATGTTAGAGTGTAACAAAACAGAGCTGCTTAATCTGTTTTTGAAACCTATAGAAAGGTTATTTGTTTTTAATATTTCAGTTTTCACGAAAAAACCTCCTTATTTTTTCGTAATAATACCCAAATAACAACTGGTGCGCCAATAATTGATGTTACAGAGTTTAGTGGTAGAGTACCATCAAAAGCCGGCATTCGGGATGCTAAATTGCATATTAAAGATAATGATGCTCCTGCAAAAATTACTCCTGGTATTAAAACTCCGTGATTTGATGATTTTAATAGCCCACGTGTTAAATGCGGAACAGCTAAACCAATAAAAGCAATTGGGCCACAATAGGCGGCAATAACGGCAGTCAATAATCCGGTATTTGCCAGTATTAATATTCGGGTTAGTTTAACGTTTAATCCCAGATTTGAGCTGTAGTTATCGCCCAAATACATAATGTTAAGTGGTTTAATCATTAATAACGACCAAAACAGGCCAATAAATATTACAGGTATAAAAAAGCTCAATTGGTTAACAGAAACATTAGAAAAACTTCCCATTCCCCATATAATGAAAGCGTAAACTTCTTCTTTAGGACTAAAAAATTTAAGAATATCGATGCAAGCACCAGCAGCGTAACCAATCATAATTCCAATAATTAAAAGAACAGCATTACTATTAATTTTACGTGCGAAGTTTAAAATGATTAAAAGAACTAAAGAAGCTCCGGTAAAAGCGGCGATTGTAATAGTGAGCTGGCCAATAAAGCCGAATGAACTATATAAAAAACCGGAAATTGAACCAGTGAGCATAATTACAATAGCAACACCTAAACCCGAACCAGAACTGATGCCAAGTATGGATGGGTCGGCAAGAGGGTTTCGAAATAGAGTTTGTAGCTGTAATCCTGAAACGGCAAGGCCGGAACCGGCAAGCATGGCAGTTATGGTTTGTGGAAGCCGGGTTTTGAATAAGATATTTGTGTAGTTTACTTTGGCTGTTTCAGGTGAAAAAAAGATGTCTAGTATTTCGGAAATGGGAATAATAACAGAACCAAATGCTAAATTCATAATTACTAAAATAGTAAGTATTGAAATTAGTAATGTAATACTCCATATTTTGGATTTAAATTTCCATTTCATTATTCAAGTAATTTGAAATATGTAGGTTGATAATCTGGTAGGAAAGAAGGGTGTAATGCGTGAATAATATCGGCTAAAACAACATCGGGTTTTTGTTCTGATTGTTCGAAAAATAAAGAATGGCTAGCATTTGTGTAAATGACTTTTTTCTTTTTAAAGGCGTTGAAGTCGCTATATCGTTCATCCATTGCTTTAAAATCAGAATATGAGAAGTTAGAATTTTGGTTTATAATTATTAGCCAATAGTCGGCATTATGGGCACAATTGTAAACGGTTTCAAATTCAAGCATCATGGTTCCTGTACCATTTTTATTGTTAAAAATATAATTGGCATGAGCATCGGAAAAAAATTGAGCCATATAGTTGTTTCTTTGAGGCGAATGCCATATTCCCTGGTACAGGTGGCCTGTGAAAATGGTTGGGTGGTTGTTTATGTTTATATTTAAGTTTTTAAGTTTATTGTATCTATTTGCAATAGAATCGAATATTTGAATTGCTTTTTTTTCTTTATTAAATAGTTGCCCCATGAATATTATCCATTCAGCCCGGCCTAATGGCGTAGTTTCCATGTAGCTGGCATTTGGAATTACAGCAATTCCAGCTTCTATAATTTGATGATAACTAATATCGGGGAATGGCGAAACCATAATAAATGCAGGGTTTTGTTGAAGTATTATTTCAATGTCGGGAGCCATTGCCATTCCAACATTTTTTATTTTTTTGTTTTTTAATTGTTTATGAATGTATGGGTCGGAAATGTACTCTGGTTCTGCAACTCCAATTATTTTTGATTTTAAGTTGAGTAAATTAGCTGAGCTTATTTGAGTAGATGATAGTGCAATCCAGTTCTGATTGTTTAAAAATATGTGTGAATCAGCATCAATACTTTTTGTGTCGAATTGCTTTATTGTTTGAATACAGATAGTTTTTGTATTAGTTAGTGTGTCAAAAGGATTTTTGATTTTTAATAGCTTGTATCCATAAAAATATTCGACCCAAAAACCGTTTGCATACTTTGGAAAGAAACTTGAGTCAGGTTCAATAATATTATTGTTCAACCTTTTTTGATTTGTTGTTGAACTGCATGCATAAATAAAAAAAGAGATAGCTAATATAAATCTGTAAATCATTACTTTTCCTCCCGAAAGCGGATGATTAATACTTGGTATTTCAGGCCGGTCTTCTGACTTCCCTGTTTTAAAACTCCTTCCCGTACTAATTGTTTTAGCTACAGTGGATTGATGTTTTAAAAGCTTCCATTAAAGGCAGGATTTACAGCTGCGGGTACAGTTACGGAATTACACCGTATTCCCATTTTTTGTTTACCTGATAATTCCTCTGCAAATTTACTATTTTTTGCGAGATAAGCAGTGTTTGTTATTTAATTGGTTTTTTCTTTAAAGTTTCATTTTTTTGTTCGATATAATCAGTAATCATAATTTCAATTTCAGTTAGAATTGTTGATGTAATGATGTTGTTAACAGGAATAATAAGAGAATCGATTTGTTTAATTGGTAAGACTCTGGGTGAAGTGCCAGTAAAAAACATTCCATCTACCCGGTTGAGTTGAGATATGTTAAGAGCCTTAAAAACAACAGGTATATTTTTTCGGTTGGCAGCTTCAATCGTTTTTATGCGCATTATTCCTGGTAACACCATATCATCGGGAGCTGTGTATAACTGGTTGTTTAATAGTGCAAAAATATTGGTTCTGCTACCTTCAGTAATATAATTATTACTATTTACTAGAATTGTTTCATAAACATTTTCGTTTTTAATAATATCTTCGGCATGTATACGAGCGGAAAGGTTGGCAATTTTTGCATTAGGATTTGATCGTTCATCAAATTGAAGTTTTGCAATAACACCACTGTTATAATCTTCGGGAGTTGGGTATTTTGTATCGTATATTTGAATTAACTCGTTAAATTGATTGTTGTTGTAAAATGATATTTCAACTCTTATGTTGCCGTTTAGTAAATTGTGATGATTAATTAATTTATACAATCGTTGTTCCCATTCAACGAAATTAGATGTATATATGTATTTTGCTATTGAGATACTGTTTAACAGGCGTTTAAAATGATCTTCGGTAAATAATACAACGCCATTCTGAACTCTCATAGCGTCATAAATAATTATACCATTTGTTATTGAATGATTATTTTTAACATTTACTAGTTTGTTATTTAATAGTGCTTCCATTGTAATTAGTTGTTTTCATTAAAAATTTTGTTTTGAATGATTTAATTGATTCATCAATTAAAAAACCATAATTGCGACTATATCTTAACATTTGATCGAAAAATGTTTCGTTGTAATTAATTGAAACATCAACAATTTCTCCTTTTTTATTTTTAACGGGTATTAGTTGTGGATTTAAAAAACCTGTAAAAGGTGGTAGATTAAGTTTAGAATAACGCATTAATACTTCGGAATGAATATTGGCATCTATTTTAACGCCATATTTTTCAACAAGTATCATAGCCGATTGAAAATCGCCTTCACTTTTAATACGTTGAACTTCTTTTAGTAATTGTCCAAATAAGGTGCGTAGTTTGTCATAGTCGTTTATAATAAAAAATGTCTTACCGTTTTTTTTCTTTTTTGAAATAACATTATTGCCATTTTGATATGCCCAGGAACATATTAGTTGACGATTGCGCATGTGCGCTTGTTCTATTTCCTTACCTTTTTCGATTCGGGTAAGTTGAATCATAAGACCATTTCTAATATATGAATTGTATTGACACTTAGCAACATCTAAAGAAGGAATCAAACCTAACTCAATCATTTTTTCATCCATAATGTAATATAAACCGAATAGGTCGGCACGAGTTTCTTCAATAACAGAGCTATATGCTTTAAGCATTTCAGATGTTATTCCCGGCATTAGTTTGCCAGAACCATGCCCAAGACATTCATGCAAGTGAGTGTGAAGATGATCGGCAATTGTACTATATTTTTTATGTAGATTAATTTCATCTAATGAAAAGGCGAATTCGTCAATAACACCTGATGATAATGAAGCGTTGTGGTGAGCATCGCTAATGTTGGCCAGTGAAACAGACTTTGAACCATGTTTTTCCCTAATCCAATCGGCATTAGGTAGATTAATTCCAAGAGGAGATGCCGGGTAGCAGTCACCCCCCAGTGTTATTGCATGAATAATCTTCATGTTAACACCATTTACCTTTGTTTTTTTGTGTTCGTTAAGAATTGGTGAGTTATCTTCGAACCATTGTGCGTTATCGCTTATAACTTTAACATGGTTTGTTGCATTTTCATCTTTAATATTTACTAAAGCTTCCCAAGAACCTTTTATTCCAAGTGGGTCGCCGTAAACTTCAATAAAACCGTTAATAAAGTCAATTGGCGATTCGTTTTCCTGTAGCCAGGTAATATTATATTTGTCAAAAATATTTAAATCGCCTGTTTTGTAAAACTTTATAAGTTCATTAATTGCTTTTTTTTGTATTTTGTTTTGAGCTAATTTTTGGGCTTTTGAAAGCCAATAAATAATTTGTTCAATTGTTTTGTGGTATTTTCCGTTAAGTTTCCATGTTACCTCCTCAATAATGCCGTTTTCGTTTTTTATTAGTTGACTATTTAATCCAAATGAAGGTGTTTCAATATTTGAATATTGTTTAATATTATTATAATAATCTTCTGCTTCTTTTTGGGTAACTCTGTAGTAAAAATTATTTGCCGAATCGACAAGTAAATCTCTTATGCAATCTTGTGAAACCCTTTTAACGTCTTTTGTAGGGTGATAAATAATATCAATAATTTTTTCGAATACTGTATGGATTTCATTTTTATTAAACCAATTACTCCAATCGCATAAAAAAAACCATGTTTTAAATGATTCAACTTTAAAATCGGGAAGGAACTTAATAGTGCTGTAGTGGTGATGTATTCCACTAGAGAACCAAATTCTTTTTAAGTAGATGATAAATTTTTCGAATTCAATGGAATTTACTTTATCTGGGTTTGTTTGTAAAAAAACTTCTTCTAAAATGGTTCTGACAACAATATTATATCTGTAATGTTGATCGAAAAGAATATCTCTTCCACATATAGCGGCTTCACTTAAGTAATAAACGAGTTCTTTTGTTTTAATATTATTACTTTCAAAATGGGGAACATTAAACTGTAAAATGCGAATATCAGCAAACTGATCTTTAATATTTGATGTCATAATAAATTATTCTTGTTTTGGGTTTCGTAAATCTAAATCGAGGTTTAACATCCATTTTCCCTTTTCAAATTTATAACCATTGTATGAAAAGTCGGGGCCATAGAAACGATAAATACCTTTGTACATAGAGTTTGAAGGAGCTAAATTATCCATAACAATCATATTTAAATTATTATCGTATCTGAGCATCATATTAACATTAAATGAGTATTCAAAAATTATTCGGTTAACATATCCCGGATTTTTATGAAAGATATTACTGCCAAACCTGATCTTGCCATTAGGTAGTACAGTTAATGCATCGGCAAGTTTTATTTTTGTAAAAGTATCATTCCCTTTAAAACCAAGAAGAGTATATGTTTTTTCTTTTTTGTATTGGGTTTCAATAATATCGAAATAGATTGCGCCATACCATTTTTTATCGGATAGCATACTACGTTCAGGGGATCTGATTTTTGATGTTTGATCGATGAGTTCAATAGGTGTTAAATTATTGTTATTATTGTTTATAACAATGTAGCCAAAGAAAAGATGAGTTGCATCGGGGGTTTCTATGTTCCAGGTACATATTTTTAGTTTTTCATCGTTCGAAATAAGTGTTGACATTCGTTTAATCCCTGTAAATTTGTTGTGAAACGACTCGTGGTTTTTTAATAAAATGTTGAGGCGGTTTTTAATAGTTCTGTTGATTTCTATTTTTTCGTCGAGATTGTTTGAAAGAGCCATGTTTTCAAACAAGAACTTCAAATAAATATCGGTGTACTTATATCGAACAATTGGATTTGATGAGTCTTTTAGTTGAAGTTCGTAAAAGTTAATTTGATTAATACTTTTGTTAAATATTTCCATTTTGAAATTCGAGAAATCAAATGTTTTTTTTTGATTTTCGGATAGAATAATAGGTTCGTAAAAATAGAAGGCTTTTATACCATTAGTATCTTTCATTGAAATAAATATACTAACATCTACTTTGTTTGATATTATTTTGGGAATAAAGTAATAAACTGAAAATTTACCATCACTGCTTGATGTATGTTTTAATTCATATTTGCCGGTGTCGGGGTAAACAAAATCGGTTTGTTTTATTAAATCAAGCCATTTTTCAGATAAAGTGAATAGTTTGTATCTTCTTTCGTTATCATTTTCAACAGATTGTATTGAGTTATATTGATTAAGTAATGTTTGTGTTGTTTCATAAGTTGATTGTCCATTTAAACGAAAACAAAATGACAAAACAATGGTTAATAAAAATATATACTTCATAATATGTAAATATGTATATTTGTACTTTTAATTTTTTAAAGTTATAAGCAAATATGCAAATATGATGCAGAATTGTATGAAAATAAATTTAAAATAAAACGATATCGAATGAATAATATTATTGGAAAAGTAAAAGGCGTAATAACTTGGATGTTGGTTGTAGGGATAATTTTGGGAGGAATAGCTGGTTACTTATATTATAGGTTTGTTGGATGTTCTTCGGGTAGCTGTCCAATTACTTCAAATCCTATAAGTAGTATTGTTTATGGTATGTTGTTTGGAGGATTAATGGCTTATAAAAAACCGAAAAATGAATCGAAATAGCTTTGTTTCTTTAATAATTTGATAAAATAGATGTTTTTTAATTTATAATTATTTTTTTAAAAAATATAAACGAAGGTAAGGCTTGTTATTATTGTTATAAACTATAATCATTTTAAAAGTTTAAAATTTACCACCTACTCCTTTAATTAGTTTCGGTGGTAAATAAATTATCATAGTTTTACTTCAACTTTTTTTCCTGTATAGTTGATTATTTTATCGGCTTTTTGATCATAAGGTAAACCTGTTCCTTTTTGTTTGCTTACTTTTATGATTGATATTTCCATGCTTTTTGGCATTCCTTTGTATTGACCTTCTCGTGATTTCAATGTTAAGGTTTGTGTTGCATCATTCCATTTCATTTCAATAGTTGCAAAAGCACCATCCTCATAATTGTAATTATCGCGCTCATCGTCATAAAAGGTAAACGATGCATCAGCACCCGGATATACACGTATTGTTAATGAACCTATTTTCTCATTTGCATATTGTACATTTGGACCGAACGGAATTATTGACCCTGCTTTTACATATAGAGGTAAAATATCGATGGGAGATTCGCGATTAATTGTTTGACCTCCATCTTTCAATTCGCCCGACCAGAAATCGAACCACTTAGAACCAGTAGGTAAATAAAGTTCGCGCGATTTAGTTTCATTGAAATTTGCTTGACCATTTTTACTATACATGTTTTTAGTTACCGGACATACCAATATTGATTTTCCAAACATATATTCATCGTTAATGTCAAGAGCCTTTTTGTCATAGGCAAAATCCATAACCAAAGCACGCATCATGCTCGATTGATTATTGGTAACATCCCATGATGTTGAATAAATATATGGTAATAAACTGTATCGTAAGTTGATGTATTTTTCAATTGCATCATATATGGGATCTCCTTTTTTTCCAAACTGGTAAATTTCACGTGGATAACCTTCCCCATGTGAGCGCATCATTGGGCAGAAAGCACCAAATTGCATCCAACGTACATGAAGTTCTCGATATTCGGGGTTTTTGAGTGGATTTTTAAAATTCCACAGGAAGAAACCACCAATATCGCTGTTCCAATGAGGTATTCCACATAACGATACATTCAGACCGGCCGAAATTTGATTACGCAGGGCATCCCATGAAGCCACCACATCGCCCGACCATAAGTTGGCTCCATAGCGCTGCTGACCTGCAAAGGCCGAGCGTGTAAGTATGAATAACCTTTTATCTTTTGTTTGAGCCAGCTGATGTTCAGCAACACCACCAACTGTCATTAATGGAAAGGCGTTACGTACTTTTCGGAACGATCCCATGTGAGTTTTTGTATCAAAATCGGATGGTTTGATATTTAAATGGTCTGGTTCGGAAGAGTCAATCCACCAACCGTCAATCCCTTTCGATAAAAGGCCTGTGCTTAAGTATTTCCAATAAATATCACGTGCCTTTGGGTTATATGCGTCATAAACACTGACCCCCGATGGATAATCCATACGCGGAGGCCATCCATCGCATCCCGATTGGGGCCAGGTGTTGAAATTGAATAGTGCGCCTATGCTATCAAGTTCCTTGTATGGTTTTGTCATAGGACCAAACGAATTCCATATTGAAATAATTATGTGGGCATTTAAATTGTGTACTTCATCGACCATTTTTTGTGGATTATAAAAGCCGGTATTAAGGAATTCCATGGCATTCCATTGGTAATTATTGCCCCAGTATTGCCAGTCCTGTATAATTCCATCGAGTGGAACACCCAGTTCTCTGTATTTTTTAACTACACCAAGTAATTCATCCTGACTTTTATATCGTTCGCGACTTTGCCAAAAACCATAAGTCCAAAAAGGAAACATAGGAGCTTGTCCGGTAAGGTTTCGCATGCATGCAATAACACCATCGGAATTACCACCATACATAAAATAATAGTCTATGCCATCGCCAACATCCGATTTAAAATAAGTACTGTCTGATGTGTCTTGAAATAAAGTTGGTGAGTAATTGTCCCAGAATAAACCATATCCTTTAACAGACTGAAAAAATGGAATGTAATCGTCCGTATTTCCTTGTACCATGTTTAGTTTTACCCCTCGTTGCGACATTTTACCTTTTTGCTGTTGCCCTAAACCGTAAATTGTTTCATCACTATCGAGTACAAACGACTGGGAAACAGTAAATGTTTTCGTGCCAGCGTCGTCGAAATCGGTAAATGAAGCTCCATCTGTTAGTTCGCTAAGAAGCTTTTCATCATTGTTGAAAAAGGATATTGAACCAGTGCTTAGATTCAATCGAATCTGTAAGTCTTTGCTTTTTAGTGTCAGCTCATTGTTTGACTCCTTAATGCTAAAAGCAATTTTTTCGGGTGTTTTAATAACAGAAAGGCTTTGTTTGGTAAATTCTTTCCCCATTGGATGTTTTATTACCCTAATAGATGAAGAACCATAAAACTGAAGTTCAATCTTAATAGAATTTACAGATGTTATTACGCCTAAATCTGTCTTTTTAAAATTTTGTGCAATTGCTGTTTTATCAAGTAAAAGCAATAAAAGTAAAAGTGTAATAATTGATTTCATTTTCATACGTTAATTTCTCTTTTTATTTAATGTTAATGACTTATAAATATATAAAGTAGCAAATGTGTCATTCAATATTAAACAAACTTCTCTTTATATGATAAGTTTATTGAATATATTTATTCAATGCATATACTGTTATTTGACAAAATCATTTATTCATCATAAAAAAATAAACACATTATGAATATTTCAAATTAAACCACTGAACGATATGATTAAACGGAGGTACCTCTTTTAAAGACAACCTCCGTTTAAATGTTCATTAGTTCTTCACTATTTTAAATAATTGGGTCCGGTTTTCTTTCTTAACCTTTAATATATATAGCCCTTTATTATTTATTGATATAGTTTCTTTGATTGAATTAATTTTTTGTGATAATACCAGTAAACCACTTACATCATATACTTCGATAGTTCCACTCGCCAGCCCTTGTATATGAAAAATTCCATTGGAAACTGAAGGATAAACAAGAACATTATTCATCTCATTGTTCCGAATTGAAGTAGCAACAGAAATTGTAACCGAGTATGACAGTGTAGATCCATCCTCTGCAGTAACAACAATTGTAACTGTAGTATTACCTTCCGATAAATCAATTAATCCATCACCAGAAACAGAAGCAAGCTGGTCATTAGCCGTTGCATTTAATGTAACTGATGCAGTTTCTTTTGGTACAACTAATGAATAAGTCAATGTTTCAGCATCGAATTCAGGTGATAACGTACCTTCAGTTGATGTAAGATTAGAAAGGGTTGCATCAGATGATGGAAGAACATTGAAATCGATAAAATAAGATAGGGTATGTGTGCTATCTGCATCGTACAATACAATTTCTGTAGTTCCCGGGAGGGTTTCGGCTGGTATTACTTTAATATTGACATTATTTCCTGCTGTTGCAGTTACAGCAGGAACATTGGTACTACCTCCAGGTAAATCCATTTGATACAACTGAATACTTGTTGCATCCAAGCCGTCAATTGGTGTATTATTAATAGATAATGATTGAATAAGTAAATCTGTTACATTTGAAACAGAAAAATTATCCCATTTAGAGAATCCGGCAGCACCATAATCTGTATATGAAAAATCAAAGCCATGAGCCGAACCTTTTCCATTCACTTTAACACCAAGTTCCAGTTTTCCATCAGTTATTTCAACCAGTGTTGTTAATTTTTTAAATGGGCCTTCATCTCCATCTGAAAAGGTATGATTACCAAAAGAAATACTCTCGTTTAATTTCATCCTTAGGGTATCCAAATTTTTCTGAGGATAGTCTGACTCTGATCCATATAATACTGAATTAGAATTGGCATAGAGCCTTTGTGTTGTTTCTCTATCCTTTCGTACTGCCATATATCCAGTTACCAGATATTTGCCGTTTTCAAGCCCTGTAAGGCTTTGATGACAACTAACATCGCCTATTGAAGCATTCCATATTCCCATTGTATACAAACCATCCTTGGTCTGATCTCCGCCAGTGTTTGGTCCGACCCAGGCATAACCATCAGATCCGGCCATTGTCCATCCTACAGGATTACCTTCTACTCCTTCTTCGAAACTGGGATTTGACAGATAACCATAGTCATATATAATAGTATAAGTTTCTGTTTTACCATTTTCGGCAGTAATAACAATTTCAGATTTGCCGTGCCCGTTAGTCAGAGTCACTTCATTGTTACCTGAGGTAACAGATGCAAGCGAGTCGTTGGGAGTTGCAGTTGGGATTACAGAAGCAGTTCCAAGAGTAATATATCCTTTATAATCGGTAATATCTGGATTAAATGCTGGTGATAACTCGCCATCACTAAGAGTTAAACCTGAAAGCGTAGCATCATTGGAAGCTTGAAGCACAGTATAATTAATCGTATAAGTTTTATTTGAGCCATCCAGACAAGTGACAACAATTGTTGATTTACCATAACCCGATGAAACATCAACTGCATCAAGACCGGTAGCTGTAATACCTTTGGCAGCAACAACTGCCGTTGGTGTA
Source organism: Marinilabiliaceae bacterium (assembly GCA_016933045.1). Classification (GTDB taxonomy): domain Bacteria; phylum Bacteroidota; class Bacteroidia; order Bacteroidales; family Marinilabiliaceae; genus JAFGBR01. The sequence goes on from JAFGBR010000045.1 coordinate 50,698, forward strand.
ACTTCTGTTGTAAGTTTGGGCAGTGTTGCTGTGTAAGTATATACTGTTGAATCGAAATCAGCATCTAAAGAGCCAACGCTTAAAATAATATTTTCAAGGGTGGCAGTTGTAACATTAGCCAGTCTGAAATAATCGAATTTAAAGAAACCGGCATCTTCGTTAGTGGAATACGAAAAATCATATCCTAATACAGATCCTTTACCATTCAGACGCATACCTATCTTTATTGAGTCACCGGTTACCTGCTTAACAACAGCAACCTCTTTAAATGGCCCACTCTCTGATGACGATGTTGCATAACCGGCAAAGCTATATATTTCAGTTGTCCCCAAAATGGCCAGGTTAGCAGATGAATATGCTGGTTCTGTATCTGCTCCATAAAGCTGAGATGTTGAAGAACCGTCTGATTCTGCAAATAACCTTTGTGTTGTTAGACGGTTATTGCTTACAGTCATCAAAGCTTTCACTTGATAATAACCCGGAGTAAGTCCTTTAACTGTTTGTGAAAACTCAACATCACCGATAGAAGAGTTCCAAATTCCCTCAATGTATGAACCATCTTTGGTTGCATCACCATCCGTATTAGGTCCCAACCAAGCATAGCCGTTTGCCCCAGTCCATGTCCAGCCACTATAATTTCCGGATTCAAAACTCGGGTTGGTTAAGCTTACTTCCTGGGCTTTTAGCGTAAAGAAGCCTAAAATTATTGTAGCTACAAAAACGAGAAAATGTAATTTTTTCATAATTAAATAATTTAGTTTAAAGAGGAAAACAAGTGATGATTAATTCCAATTTTACTTGTTTACCAGCCTATTTTTCTTTTACAAAAGAATCTTGTGAGAATAAGTTTCTGTATCCTTCACTAGAATGAGGATGTAAATTCCATGCTGAAGAGTATTGCTATTTAAATTAATTGATTGGGTGTGAACACCTTCTTCTAAATGGATTGTTCCTCTATAACAACAGATGCCGTTCATATTAATTATTTTAAGTTGTGCGTCAGATTCTGATGACGAACAGGATGAGATGACTACTGCTTTTTTATCAGTATCATAACTAAACTGACAATATTCTTCTTTCATCTCTAAAGGATTTACTATGGTTCCTGTTCCTGTTTGGGAAACTTGATCAAATGAATATCCCAGCCTTATTTCATCATAAGAACATGATATCCCGGCTGTATTGCCCAAATGGCAAACAATCTTATCGAAGCCACTATTTATTTGTACCTGTCCTGACGCACCAGCTGAATTTACATCTGGCTCTGTATCTGGACTGGGATTAATCCATAAATAGGCTTTTTCGTTTGTTGCGTCACCGGATGTTTCAATTTTAAAAACCAACCAGTCTTGTTTGCCTGTAAAAGCAGATGTTTCACTTAAAATGCTACTGGTATTATTGCCAACAAATCCTAACTGACTTTTGCCCCAGTCCTTACCTATTAGAACTCGCTCATCACTACTATTAAAGAGCGATATGCCCTGCCATGAGTTAGCTAATGATGAAGGATTATTTATTTGAAGTAGAAAACTCAACCAAATATCATCACCTGAATCTTCAAATCTTGGTTCTATCGTTCTTGATGCTCTTAAACCTTCAGCAGATGCTAGGTTGCCAATAAGTCTGTTCCCTTTTGTTGTGAGACCGGAATAAGCAGATGATGAACCAATTGTCATATTGGCACTAGAACCCTCATATAATACCCAACTGCTGCCCCAGCCATTACCGGCTTCGCCAAGTCCATTAAGTTCATTATTAAGTTCATAGTCAAAAGGTTCATACAATGCAGTTGCAATAGTAGCTGTTGATACCTCTTCAAAGATCCATCGTTGAAAACCTCCGTCAATATCAGTTTGTTGTTCGAGCGCTCCTTCTGTGGTACAGCTTATTACTAAATCACTGTGAGAGGCTGTAAGTAAATAAACATCAGATCCTATATTGTTTATATACCACTGCTGATTAGCACCTGCAATATATGTGTCAACTGTAATAGCAGCTCCTGCGTTTGGCGAAGCCTGATTAACAGTAATTGATTCTCCAGTTGCCAAAGATGTTAGTTTAAAAGTATTCATTCCTGTTTTCTCAATTTGCCACATTTGTTTTTTTGCGGTGTCTTTAGCAGCCAGTTGAAGACCACTTTCTGATCTTTCGAGATAGAGACCGCTATTTAGTGGTCGGATTTGATAAGTCTTACTGCTTGTTTGAAAATAAGGTATTAATTCCGTATCGGTCAGATCAATACAATCCAGTACAACGAATGTTGAGTCCCCACCAAACTTTAGAGCATTTGTTCCAGAATCCAAAGGGGCGATGAAAGTCGCTTCGCCCCATGTATTCAAATCTCTGGTTGCATTGAGGTTTTGAGTTTGTATCTCCACATCATTTGCAAACATGGTTATTAAATCTCTCGTAGATTCTGTTCCTAATGTATATCTCAGTTTTACATTGTATATTCCTGATATAGGTGCTTCAACAGAAAACAAAACCGAAGAAGAAGTTGAATTCATTCCCTCAACATATCCGGTACCGGAATAATAATTATGAGTTGAGCCACTTACAGCATTACCTTCCAGTGAAGCATCTTCAGCTTCATAATGAAGGTTTGGCGCATTAAAAGATGGATTGTATTTAACAATTACCTCTGTGCCATCGTACTGCACAACTGTATCACACACAACAGGAGTATTAGCACCTACACCATACTGTTCGTCAACCCAAACTACTCTAAACGTATGGTTGTTAACCATATTTGGAAAACTACCACTTCGGGTACCTATTGTCAGTTGTTGAAGTGCGTCATCATAGGTAAGTGGAATAACAGCATATTCTCCCTGTTCGTATTTATATGTATCTCCTGCATCTTCGTAAATTGTAAATTGCCCGTCAGCGCCTCTGTAAACCCTAAGCTCAATAGGATCGGTTTTTTCACCGGTATATTGGATATCCGGCCCCATGGGAATGATAGACCCTGCCTTTATATAGATTGGCATGTTATCTAAAGGTACATCTACATTAATGGTTTGGCTACCTTCAATTTTCTCGCCTGTCCAGAAATTATACCAGTCGCCAGCCGGAAGGTATACATCGCGATTTCGCTGTCCTGATGTGGTAACCGGATTTATCATCATAAAAGGACCAAAGAAAAACTGATCGTCAATGTTTCTAACATTTACATCGTCCTGATATTCCATCACTAAATGGCGCATGATGGTGTAACTTTCACTGGTTACTTTCCAGCCAAGAGAATAGATATAAGGCATTAACCGGTATCTTAGCTTGTCGAATTTTACCATTGACTGAATGGTATTATTAGTAAGGTTTTGCGTTGATACCATTGACTTATCTCCCTGACCATGAATTCGATATATTGGACAGAAGGTGCCATACTGGAACCACCGTACCATTAGTTCATTATTGTCGGCTGTTGACCAGTCGGTATACCAATAGCCACCAATATCTGTTGTCCAATAAGGAATGCCAGACAAGCTAAAGTTTAGACCACCAGAAAGCTGATGTTGAAAATCAGTCCAGTTGCTATGGATATCTCCAGACCAGGATGCTGCACCATAACGTTGCTGACCCGGGAAAGACGAGCGGCTAAGAATAAATGCACGCTTTTCAGGGATATCTTTTCGCCATCCATGATAAAAGCCTGAAACGTGAGTAATTGGATATGTGTTGTAATAGGTAACACCAGAGCCTTTGGCTGTCATAAAGCCTTTCCTGTCAAAACCATCCGGATATCCTTGTGGCTCATTATTATCGGCCCACCAGGAATCCCAACCATGATTGGAGAACAATTGTGTGTTTACCTGGTTCCAGTAAATTTCTCTGGCTGCTTCATTGTGAGGATCGTAAAAATGATGATCACCAACGCTTGGATATAATGCACCTATATTGTTGTATTCCTGGTAATTGCTGCAGTTCTTGTGAAATACTGGCCAGATCGAAATCATGCTATGTAGATTCATATTATGCAATGAGTCAACCGTTGCTTTTGGATCTGGATATCGGGTTGAATTTACTGTGTTAGAACCCCATACATCAGGAGTCCAGTAATCCCAATCCTGAACAATCACATCAATAGGTATTTTTGCTTTGCGGTATTCATTACCCATTTTAAGCAACTCATCGGCCGAAGTGTATTTATCTTTCGATTGAAACAATCCGTAAGCCCACTTTGGAAATAACGGGGCTTGTCCGCTCGCAGTCCGGTAGGCCGAGATTACACCATCCATTGTTGGACCGTACATGAAATAATAGTCAACCATATTGCCACTTTCAGAACTAAAAGAGTACTTTGTGTTTGATGATACTTTTCCGTTGAATACACTTTGAGAATAGTTGTCCCACAGGATACCATACCCTTTATTTGAAACCAAAAATGGCAAAGCTATTTCTCCATTTTGTTGATCAAGTGTTTGGGTTTGACCTTTAAAATTCATGATTCCCTGCTGATGTTGGCCAAGTCCATACAATGCTTCATCTAAAGGTGAAATAAATGTTGCGCCAATGGTATTGGTATTTAATGAGTATTGATCATATATAATTGGTTCAACACTTTTTGAGTCTTCAGATACAATCAGTTTTCCGGATTTGTTATAATAGCGAACCTTTGAATTCAATTTGGTTACAACAACATCAAGAGTGGAAGTGGAAATTGTAACAGTTGTATCTGTTTCGGCAACTGAAAATGATGGCAACTCCCATATTTTATTTACGATAATGGTATCTCCCTTGGGAAGTGATGCCTCTCTGCAGAAACTAACCCGAATAATATGATCGTTGCAAACCTGAATCCGCATGCTTCCATCTACCAAAGCAAAGTTAACACCTGCAGTATCAGAATTGAAAGAAACAACTGTTTCTGGAGCCTGGGTTAAAACGGTATAGTTTATTGTATATGTTTTCGATTTAGATCCATCAATAGACTGAACCTTTATAACTGAAGTTCCACTGCCACTTGAAACATCAACTGCACCAGCACCGGTAATGGTTGCACCTTCGGCTGAGGGTGTTAGCCTTGGAGTCACTGTAGAGGTTCCAACGGATAACGTTGCTGTATAAACCGTATCATTCGACGTGAATGGTTCATCAAGAGAACCTTCACTTAATATAATATTGTCTAAGGTTGCAACAGAAGAAACTTCATATAACCTGAAATGATCGAACTTAAAGAACCCGGCATCTTCTCTTGTGGTATGAGAGAAGTCATAACCTAAAGAAGTAGATTTGCCGTTAACTCTAATTCCTATTTTCAAAGTTCCATCAGTAACCTGTTTTACAACTGCAATTTCGCTGAAAGGGCCATTTTCTACCTTTGAGGTTTCGTGCCCTGCAAAAGTGTACGATTCTGATCCGTTTAGTATAGTCAGGTTAGTTGCTGAGTAGGCCGTTTCTGTTTCGTCTCCATACAATTGAGATTTTACACTGCCATCTGATTCGGCAAATAGTCGTTGAGTGGTTAAAAGCTTATCTCTGTTATGGCTTACCGTCATAAGACATCTTACCTGGTAATAACCCGGCGAAAGCCCTGTAATGGATTGTGAAAACTCGCAATCGCCTATGGAGCTGTTCCAGATACCTTCAATGTATAAACCATCTTTGGTATTATCACCATCTGTATTGGGGCCTAACCAGGCATAACCATTTGCGCCAGTCCATGTCCATCCTGTTGAATTACCAGTCTCAAAACTTGGATTTGTAATTTGGTTGGTCATATCAGTCTGAGCCTGACTGACAGGAATTGCAATAAATAGCAATATTGCAATGAGATTTGAGAAATTGATTTTTTTCATATCATTTGACTTTTAATGCTTACAGTCAAATGTATTACTTGCAATATATTATATCGCAACAACTATGTTGAAACAAACAACAACTATGTTGATTTCTTCATTTTTTGGGTGTATTCCGATGGGCGACAACCATACGATTCCTGAAAACATTTGCTTAAATAGCTGGTGCTGCTAAACCCAACCTTTTCGGATATTTCGGTAATGCTAAGTTGATCTTCGATAATCAATTGCGCAGCTTTCTGCAAACGAATGTGCCGGATAAACAGCGAAGGCGATTTGTCCAGAAGGGTAATGAGTTTGCGATAAAGGCCAGAGCGTTCCATGCAAAGATCGAGACTCAGTTGTTCAACTGAGTAATTGGGTGAATCCAGATTTTTTTCAACTTGTTCTATTGCTTTGGTAAGAAAAGCGTTGTCTGTGAAGTCGAGATTATTTAGTTCGTCAAGAGAAGTATTATCGGGGTGTGATTTTGATAAAAATGATTCTTTTTCGGCTTCCAACTGGTTAACCTGCTCAATTAAATTTTTTATGCGAATAAATAGTATCTCTTCTTTATGAAGGCGTTCCATTCTTTTTCGTGATATCCGATTGTAAGATATGATACCGACTAAAAGAACAATTATTAAAAAAGTAATGTAAAGAGCATAAGCAAGGGTGGTTTTCCACCACGGTGCACTGATGATTATTTTTAATTCTGTTATGACCCCTTTCCAATTTGATTTATTGTTGGTTGCCATTACCTTAAACGTGTAATTTCCGGGAGGAAGATTTGTATATGAGGCATTTAGTATTCCACTTTTATCGTGATTCTTGTTTTGTTCACTATCTGATATTTCATTCCACCCTGTGTCAATACCAATCAGTTGATATCGATAAATGGTTTGATGTGGATTTTGATAATTAATTGCTGAGAATTCGAAAGTGAGAAAATTTTGATGGTATGACAATTCAATGCTATGGGTATAGTGAGTTGCTTTATTTAATATAATTCTATCTTCATACGTTTTTCCTATTTGCACCTTTTCACCTCTTAAAAATAGGTTTGTAAATACTGGTTTAAAAGGTAATGGTTCGGAAATATTATCGTCGGGTTTGAGTATATTAAACCCATTTATACCGCCGAAATACAGTGTTCCATCTTTTGATTCAAATATTGCCCCGTCGGTATATTCACCTTGCAAGGTTCCATCTAAAGTGTTATAATTAATAAAGTTAATGCCTTTACTTATCGAATCTACCTCGATTCTTGATATACCATAACTGGTTGTTACCCATATATTTTTATTTCGGTCTTCTAATAAGGCATGTATAAAATTATTGCATAAACCGTCATCTGTATAAAATGTCTTTTCTTCCTTTTTGTTGGGCTGAAATAGTTTAAGCCCATCGGATGTGCCTGCCCATGTCCATCCACGAATATCGGTAAGTAAAGCTGAATATTGTTTGTTTTTGTATTTGTTTAAGTTATTTCGAAACAATTTTTCTTGAACATCATCAGGTAAAGAATTTATCAGCACTGGTGTTAAACCTTTGTTAATTTCAGTAGATGAATGATATTTGTATATGTCAGACTGACATCTGACATATATCAATCCTTCTTTGTCTTCAGTAAAAGCCTGTACTGTAATATCCTTGGTCGATTCTTTGGGAAAGTAGGAACGTCCGATATAGGTGAATTTGTATCGTGATGGATGATAATATAACAATCCGCGATTCAGGGTTCCCAACCATAAGCCTCCTTGTTTATCGAGAAAAAGAGTACTTATTTCGGTGTCAATGATGTTCCCTTTAATTGTTTTTAGTATTGGCAGATACTGCATATCTTTGTTTTGTGGATTGATAACCCAAAAACCATGAGGACAACTGATATAGGCTGTTTCGTCGGGTGAAAGAATTAATGTATTAAGGGTATAATTTGTTTGAAGAATTTTTTCCCAAGTTCTTCTTTCGGTGTTAAAGAAGAAGAATCCACCTTTACTACCATTACGAAGTTGATAAAAGCCATTCTTTCCTTTAACCACCAGAGATGTTTTCTGAAATAAGTGTTGTTCATAAGCTGGATAGGCCGCGCAATGATAGCGTTCGGTTTTAGTTTCAATGTTATAACAAACCACAACGCCTGTATTGTAAAACAGGTATATATTTTCATTGTCCGATGATACATCCTGTAAATATCCCTGATAATTGTTTAATTCAATTATTTCTGAAGTTGAGAAATGAATCAACCTGCCGTCAACGAGTAACCACATTCGTTGTTGGTCATCCACAAAAAGATCTTCTACTGGTTTTGCTACCCCTTGCTTACTGAACAGTTTTGCTATATTCGATATGTACTTTTCTGTGTGAAGGTTTAAACACGACAATTTATGATTGTCTTTTATCCAAAGGAGTGAATCGCCGCTTTGATATACCCGGTAATGGCCGTTGTAATTGCTTAAAGGGAAAATGTGTTGAGCGTTACGATGGATATAACTAAAACTTTTACCATCGTAAAGGTTTACATTTCCATTGGTTGTAAAAACCATCCTGCCATCTGGCAGTTGCAGAATATATCTAATCTGGTTATCACTTAATCCATGTGCAACATCAACCTGTGTAAAAACAAAATCATTTGCCAAAGCAGCGAATAAACCAAAAAGTAATGTAAAAGTTGCTAAGGTTAATCGTATCATCTTATAATGATTTGTTCCAGTTATGAATTTTGTTGTTTATTTAAAGTTATATAGAGTTTTTGTAAAAGGGATTTTGATTCTGTCGGAACCTTCCGAATTTAAAAGTTTCATTTCAATATTATTATCATCCAAATGTGTTATCAGAATTGCTTTTTGAGCTAATGAATCAATAGAATCTAATCTTATCATGCTTTGCAGTAATATATCCGCATCGGGTTTTAATTCAATTCTCTTATCGAAAAACGAATCTGAGTCGCTTTTTATTTTTAGGTAAATTAATTTAGGAATGCATTTTTTACCCTCTTTGTAAATATAAACAGGATAATATTCACTTTCTGTTACTTTAAATTTGTCTTTTTTTTCTGTTCTCTCATCAGAATACATAGTAACCCAGTCGAAGCAATTAGAGGCAATCTCAATTTGGGTTGTAACGGGCAACACACAATCTTCATAAAGAGAGTAACCCTCTTCA
>JAFGBR010000046.1 GCA_016933045.1 Marinilabiliaceae bacterium
AATCCATAAATAAAACCAAAATTTTTGCTCGCGAAGATGATCAATTATTATCAACTTCTTAAATTTGGAACTTTAGTTCGGTAATCTGATATCATCTATATTCATAGTCAAAAAAAAGATTGAATACTGCGAGATGGATCATTTTTTGTATGTTAACTATTACAAATTGAAAAATATTTTTTAATGAGCAATAGATATTTTATTATAATTATACTTAGTTACCTGTTAATTGCAAATAGCATTATTGGACAAAAAAAAATTGCAAATACTTTTATACCTCCCTTAAAACTATATCCTTATTTAGCAGGTAGTTTTGGAGAATTACGATCGAATCATTTTCACAGTGGAATTGATTTTAAAACAAATGGAAAAACAGGGTATCCTATATATGCAATTGAAAATGGTTATATATCACGCATTAATGTTTCTCCTGTGGGTTATGGAAAGGCTTTATATATAAACCATGATAATGGATATACTTCTGTATATGGTCATCTCGATGAATTTTCAAATAATATCGATTCTTTACTAACAGATTATCAGTACTTACAAAATAGCTTTAGTGTAAACTTTTTTCCAAAAAATGACTTTATTCGTGTAAAAAAGGGCGATATTGTTGCTTATTCGGGAAATACCGGCGGATCTAGTGGTCCTCATTTACATTTCGAAATTAGAGATAGTGAAACCCAAAAGCCAATAAACCCACTGCTTTTTTACTCTCATGTAAAAGATAATATACAACCTGTTATAAGGCGAATAAGAGTATTTCCAATATCGGAAAATGCATCGGTTAATGGAAATAATATGCCTATCACATTTAGTGTGGCAAAAAGTAATGGGCAATATGTATTATCCGGTTCGTCAATTATTTATGCTTCAGCTAAAATTGGTGTTGGAGTTGATGTTGTAGATTTTTTTAATGATTCGCGAAACAAATGTGGTGTATATAAGGTTCAATTATTTGCTAACGATAAAATAATATACGAGAGTGAATTGGATCAATTTGGTTTTGACGAAACTCGTTATATAAATAGCTTTATTGATTATGCTTATAAAACCGACACAAAAATTACAATTCAAAAAAGTTTTTTGGAACCCAATAATAAACTAAATATTTACAATAATGTATTAAATAAAGGTATAATAGATATTTCACCCGACTCGGTATACAACTTTAAATATTTAATATCTGATATTAGTGGTAATAAATCTGTTTTATATTTCAAAATAATTGGTGTTCCTCAACAATCATTTAGTAAGGATGAAGGAGAATATATTCCTTGGTATGTTCCTTTTAGTCTGTTAAATAATATATACAAGGTAAAAATTGATAAAAACAGCTTTTACAACGATGTTTTATTTGACGTGTCTGTTCTGCCCCGAAAAACAGAAGATTTATCATACAGAATAAGAGTAGGAGATGAGCATATCCCTCTTCAAAAAGAAATAAGCATTGAGATAAAAGTACCCGATTCTATTAAAACAAATTTCAATAGACTTGCCTTAGCAATAATTAGTAAAAATGGAGAAAAGATATATCAGGGAGGATCATTTAACAATGGTTGGATGAGCTTAAATACTCGTAATTTAGGTACATATACATTAGCTATTGATACCATACCTCCAACTATTTCTTTTTTTAATTCGGTGGAAAATAACAATTATAACGGGCAAAAATATTTGCAGTTAATAATTAAGGATAATTATTCAGGTATAGATACTTACAGGTGCGAAGTTGATGGAAAATGGGAATTGTTCGAATACGATTTAAAAACTAACCGTTTAATATGCCCGTTGCAAAAAACAAAAATAGTGAAAGGCAAACAACACCAATTAATTGTAAAAGTTAAAGACGGATGCGGTAATGCAGCAACAAAAACATTAAGCTTTTATTATTAAAAAAAATGAATGTTTTCTTTTGATAAAATAATTGAATATAGAATTTCGTTTTGTTTATGTTTGTACTTTGCGTTTTTAACACTTTACAATTAGACTAATTTTTATGAAAAAAAATTTTTCAATATTAATAGTGTCTATATTTAGTTTATGTTTTTATTTTAGTACATCAGCTCAAATAAATACCGACAGAGTTATTGCTAATGCCCGTAATGCAATATTTAACGAAGACTATGCTCTTGGAATTCAATATTTAAATAAAGTGATTGATGCTAAACCTTATTTAGCCGATCCATATTTTTGGCGTGGATATGCAAAATTTAAACTCGAAGATTATATAGGTGCATTAAAAGATATAAATAAATCAGTCGATATTAATCCTTTTCAGGCCGAAGTTCGTCGTTTTCAAGGATATATATATAATTATATTGGCGAAAATAATAAAGCCTTAGATGCTTTCAATAAAGGTTTAGATGTTGATAAATTTAATGTTTTATTGCATGTTGGCCGTGCCAGCGTTTATAAAGATATAGAAGAATACCAAAAGGCATTAGATGATTATAATATTGCTATTAAACAAGATTCTAAGGTATTAGGTATTTATCTGGAAAGAGGTATTTGTAAAGTACTTTTGGGTGATACCATTGGAGCTTTGAATGATTACTCTCATGTTATTGATCGAAATCCATTAATGTACCAAGGTTTTTGGCTTAGAGGGGTACTTCATTCTCAAATGAAAGAGTATCCTAAGGCATTAGATGATTATAATAAAGTAATTGAACTTAAACCAGAAATTTCTGATGTTTATTTAAATCGTGGTGTTGTTAAGTATCAAATGGATGATTTAAAAGGAAGTTTGAGCGATTTAGATAAAGCATTAGAGCTAAATAATAGAAACATTCTCGCATTAATAAACCGAGGATTGTTAAAAGCCGAAATAGGAGATTTAAATAATGCAATTTTTGATTTTTCTCGTGTTTTAGCCCTCGACCCTACCGACTTACAAACTCTTTATAACCGTTCAATTGTCTATGGTCAGCTAAATCAATATCAGCTTGCCACTACCGATATTAATGTTGTTATTGAGAACTATCCCGAATATTATCCGGCTTACAATTATCGTGCTTATTTAAAAGAGATGATGAATGATCATGATGGAGCTGCAATAGATTATATGACTTATATGAAGTTGCGAAAAGATAAAGAAGAAAAAGACAATAAGGTTCGACAAGAGGCTGACAAGTTACTTGCCGAAAAAGGAAATTCGGAAGATAAAGAGAAAGATGAAGACACGAATTTAAAAAAGAAAAAGGAAACAAGAAGTAAGTCCGACAAGGACATAAAAAACCATAATAAAATTGCTGTACTTGATGACTTTGAAGATGTTGAAAGTAAACCAAACGACATTCTTGAATCTATAAGGGGGGAGATTCAGAATTACAATATTTTTGTCGATCTGGAATCATCATTTGGTTTATCATATTACAGTGCTGATTCTTCAATTATTAAATTGAGTTACTTCGATAATGATGTTGAAAAACTTAATAAAAAAAAGATATTCAACCGTGAACTTAAATTCGCTAATAAAGAGATTGATGCCAGTGGAAACAAAGCACTTTCAATATTTAATGAAATTAATAGGTTAACTGTCGAAATAAACCGAAACGAAGAAGGTTATTACGATTATTTGTTTGTTCGTGCTGCTTTGTACGCTACTGTTATGAATTTCAACAGTGCATTAAACGATTTAAATGTTATATTGGAACATCAACCTGATAATAAACTGGCTTTGCTTAACAGGGCTTTTGTAAGACTTAAAATTGTTGAGCTCATACAATCTGTCGAGGATAATGAAATGTCAAATAATCTGACCATTACTCATAATATCACTAACAAATCAGATGCTAATATTTCCAATGAGGATATCACTAAAAAAATTATCGATTACGAACTAATTCTTGAAGATTTAAATAAAATTATTGCAGTATACCCCGATTTTGCATTTGCTTATTTTAACAGGGGAATTATTAAATGTATTAAAAAGGATTTCGAAGGTGGTGTTGGTGATTTTTCAAAAGCTATTGAGGTTAAAAAGAATTTTAACGAAGCATTTTTTAATAGAGGAATTACTCTCATCTATTTAAACAAAACTGAAGAGGGTACTTACGATTTGAGTAAAGCCGGAGAACTTGGTAATTTCAAAGCTTACAATGTAATTAAGCGTTTTGGTAATATTAAAAAAGAGTAGTATATATTAATAATAGTATGTTAATAAATAATGAGAAGTTGGTTGGATAATATTGATACAGATAATTCTGAGTTTCAGGATGCACTTAAATTAATTCAATATACAAATACCTCTGTGTTCCTTACCGGACGAGCAGGTACCGGTAAATCAACTTTTTTAAAATATATTTGCCAGCAAACTCATAAAAAATTTGTTGTTGTTGCCCCAACCGGTATTGCTGCAATAAATGCAGGGGGCATGACAATTCACTCTTTTTTTAAGGCTCCTTTTCGTCCAATTTTACCCGATGATCCTGATTTATCATTAAAAAATGGTCGTATTTATGATATGCTTAAATATCGTAAGCAACATGTAAAACTTATTCAGGAAACTGAATTGTTAATAATCGATGAAGTCTCAATGGTGAGAGCCGACTTACTCGATTTTATCGATCGGGCGCTTCGGGTATACACAAAAAATATGAATCAACCATTTGGAGGTAAACAACTGCTTATGGTAGGTGATGTGTATCAGCTTGAGCCTGTTACAAAACGCGAAGACTGGTCTATATTAAGCAAATTCTACCATTCGCCGTATTTTTTCTCAGCAAATGTGTTTAAACAAATACCACTCGTACAAATTGAACTGAAAAAAGTTTATAGACAGTCTGACGATGTTTTTGTTGAATTGCTTGATAAGATTAGAATTAAAAATTTTCAAAAAAATGATATTCGCGAAATAAATAATCGTTATGATCCAACGTTTAAACCCACTAATGACGAATTTTTCATTACACTGGCTGCTCGTCGTGATACAGTCGATTATATTAACGATAAACAATTATCAGAACTAAAAGGAGTGGAGCACACTTATACAGGAACAATTAGCGGTGAATTTCCTGAGTCGAGTTTACCTACTTTAAAAACATTATTGCTAAAAGAAAATGCGCAGGTCATGTTTCTTAAAAACGATATAGAACGTCGCTGGTTTAACGGGTCACTTGGCATTATCGATTCCATTAACGATGAAGGAATTTTTGTGAGGTTAGAAAACGATAATACCTATTTATTGAATAAAGAAGTTTGGCGAAATATAAGATACAACTACGATGAAAAAAATAACAGGGTAATTGAAGAAGAATTAGGATCTTTTACTCAATATCCAATTAAACTGGCTTGGGCTATTACTGTTCATAAGAGTCAGGGATTAACATTTGACAAAGTAATTTTAGATTTTAGTGGAGGTGCATTTGCCGGTGGTCAGCTTTATGTTGCTTTAAGTCGTTGTCGGTCATTGGAGGGAATCAGCTTAAAAACAAGAATCTCGGAGCGCGATGTGATTGTTAATAATGAAGTTATTAAGTTTTCAAAAAAAGCGAATAACAAGGCTTTAATTCAAAAACAACTTGATACTGCAAAAGCTGATAATAATTATCGTAATTCGGTCATTGCATTTGATAATGATAAGTTCCGTGAAGCTGTTCAATTTATTGCTGATGCCGTTGAAACAAGAAACGATTTGACTAATGAGAAAATTCAGAGGTTTATTGTTTTTAAGCTGTCGAAAATAAAGCATCTGCAAAATCATATTAAGACATTGGAAAGTGCCCTCAAAAAACAACAAAAAAGCACAGAAGAATTTGCTCGCGAATACTTTCTAATGGCTAATGAATGCATTATTAAATTTAAAGATCATCGTTCGGCAATTGCAAACCTAAACAAAGCAATTTTATTGAATCCAAATATGAAAGAAGCTTTAATGCGACGCGCTCATTTGCTGGTTGAGACTCATGATTTGGAAAGTGCAGAGCACGATTATTCTACTTATCTTAAATTGAAACGAAAGTCGTTCACCGCATTCTATCATCGTGGTCGAACTCGACTTTTATTACACAATTATACAGGAGCTTACAACGATTTTTTAGCTGCTTCGCGTATAAAAGATGATCATGCCGATAACTATCATTATCTTGGCAATGCATGCTCAAAGTTAGGCGATGATACCAAAGCAAATGACTATTGGAATATGGCTATTCAATTAGGGTATGAGGAAGAGTGATAATGTCTGTTTTTTACTTGGCTTAAACTAATTTATACCCCCTAATTAAATAATTTATTGCATCGTAAAGCCTATATTTTGATTAATTTTCATATTTCAAACCCAAATCTACGTTATGAAAAATAGTATGAAAAGCATTTACATATCCTTGATCATCATTATCATAGGAGGCTTCTTTAACCTGCATGTTTTTGCTCAAAAAGCAAAATTAAACAATGAAATAATTCAATCCATGTTAAAAGCCACTAAATACATGGTTGAAACAGTTAGTACCAATGGAGGTTATGTTTGGTATTATCTACCTGATTTTTCACGTCGATGGGGCGAAATGGAAGCCTACAAAACCATGATATGGCTTCAACATCCGGGAACCATAAGTATGGGGCATACTTTTTTAAATGCTTACGAAATTACTGGCGAAGAATACTATTATAAAGCAGCTCAAAAAGCTGCTGCGGCAATTATTTTCGGACAAAGTTATGAAGGTGGATGGAATTACATGATCGATTTTGCCGGCGACAAATCATTGAAACATTGGTATAATACAATAGGGAAAAATGGTTGGAGATTGGAAGAATTTCAGCACTATTACGGAAATTCAACTTTCGATGATGATATTACTTCGGATGCTGCAAGGTTTTTACTTCGTATTTATCTCGAAAAATTTGATCCTTCTTACAAGCCATATCTTGATAAGGCTATCGACTTTATTTTAAAAAGTCAGTACGATTTAGGGGGATGGCCACAACGATATCCTTTAAAATATGATTTTAATAAAAATGGACACCCAGATTATACTTCATTTTACACATTTAATGATGATGTTACATGGGAAAATG
Source organism: Marinilabiliaceae bacterium (assembly GCA_016933045.1). Classification (GTDB taxonomy): domain Bacteria; phylum Bacteroidota; class Bacteroidia; order Bacteroidales; family Marinilabiliaceae; genus JAFGBR01. Next base: position 7,021 of record JAFGBR010000046.1, read on the forward strand.
TACATTTTCTTATTCAGTGTTATCAAACCTTGGGAGAGGAGCGTTTTCTCGACCCTATTAAACGGGGAATGTATTTTTATCTCTTTTCTCAGCATTCATCGGGAGCATGGGCACAACAACTTAACTTGAATTTAGAAACCGCAGGGGCTCGAACTTATGAACCACCTGCATTATTGCCATCAACAACTTGTGAAAATGCCTTTTTATTGCTTAAATTTTATCAATATACCGGTGATAAAAGGTTTTTATTGGCTGTTCCGGCTGCAATTAATTGGCTTGAAAATACAGTATTACCTAAAGATAAAATAGAAGGGGAAAGAACCCATCCGCAATTTGTCGATCCTAATACTAACAAACCAATTTATGTGCATCGTAAAGGTACAAATGTTAAATGTGGATTCTATTACTGCGATGATAACGATAAAAAATTATTGGCTCATTATTATGGAAAATCGAGAATCCCACTTAATGAATTAAAAAACGAATATAAGCGTGTCGCTTCCATGAGTGTTGAAGATGCAACAAAGGAGTCGCCATTACATATTGGCCCATTTACAGGAAAAGGAACACCCCAAAAATATTATAATTTAACACGTCATTATTTCGATTTTACCGTTGAAAAAACTGTTGTAAAAGACATAATTAATTCATTAGATAATAAAGGAAGATGGTTATCGAAACATGCCCAAATAAGTCATCCTTATATTGGTGATGGAGTTTTAAAAGATAGTACTGACAAATATGCATTAACAATGGTTGGCGATGAAACAGATACCTCACCTTATCGCGATGAATCTGATCAGGATTACATTTCAACCCGAACGTATATAAAGAATATGAACTTGCTTTTAAACTATCTTAAAACATATTTTGAACCCAAACATTAACTCGAATTTATTAGAACAGATGAAATTTATTAGCATACTTTTTTTAGCTTGTTTATTTCTTGTGGCTTGTAATAAGCCAAATACAGCAGTTAAAACAACAGAAAATTATTTCCAAAACCCAGTTTTAGGAGGTGATTACCCCGATCCATCGGTACTAAGGGTAGGTGACGATTATTACATGACCCATTCATCGTTCGATTATTATCCCGGTTTATTAATTTGGCATTCTACCGATTTGGTAAACTGGCATCGTGTTACACACGCATTAAACAAATATGTCGGATCAGTTTGGGCCCCCGACTTAATTAAGCACGTCAAAAGCTATTATATTTATTTCCCGGCAGGGGGTAAAATATGGGCAGTAACAGCTGGTTCTCCCAAAGGGCCTTGGTCCGATCCAATTGATCTGAACCTAACCGGATTTATTGATCCGGGTCATGTTGTTGATGAGCAAGGAAACAGGCATTTATATCTCTCCAAAGGATACATTATTCGTTTATCAGAAGATGGTTTAAGTACCATTGGCAAACCTGTTAAAAACTATTCAGGTTGGGAATATCCCGAAAATTGGAATACCGAATGTTTCTGCCTTGAATCGCCTAAATCAACTGTGAAAGATGGTTATTATCACTTAATAGTTGCTGAAGGGGGAACAGCAGGTCCGGCAACATCGCACATGGTAGTCGATGCCCGCTCTAAATCTCCATTCGGACCATTTGAAAACTCACCTTACAATCCAATAATTCATACCGAAAGTCGCGATGAATTATGGTGGAGCCAGGGGCATGGTACGTTAGTTGATGATGTTAATGGTAACTGGTGGATGATGTATCATGGTTATGAAAACGGTTTTCATACATTAGGCAGACAAACTTTGATGATTCCAATTGAATGGACTAGAGATAACTGGTTTAAAGTACCCGATAGTTTGAAAAGTGAAGATAAATTATCGCTTCCAGCCGGTAAACTTTCTGTTCATAATGTCAGTTTATCAGACGATTTTGAAGGAGATCAGTTAGGACTTCAATGGCAGTTTTTTAAATTGTTTGAGCCTGAACGAGCAGTTGTGTCGAATGGCGAATTAACCATGTTTGCCAAGGGCAATAGTTTTGACGATAGTTCTCCATTGTTGGTTAATTCATCCGATCGTAAATATGAAGTACAGGTTAGTTATATAATTGACGAAAAAACGGCCGCCGGATTATGCTTGTTTTACAACGAAAAAGGAAATGTTCGTGTTGAAGTCAGTACTGAAAGAATAAAAGTTTACAATCAACAACGGGTAAAGGTTAATATCAAAAACAAGTTCGGAAATAATGGATTCCTGAAAATCAAAAACGATTCTAATGAAGTTAGTTTTTATGTCAGTCAAAATGGTGAAAAATGGGTTAAGCTCGAACGATCTATTGAAACCAGTGGCTTTAATCACAATGTATTTGGCGAATTTTTGAGTTTAAGAGCTGGTGTTTTTGCCTTTGGCGAAGGTTGTGTTATTTATGACGATTTTAAATATAAATCTCAAACATGTAACAAATAAAAACTTTTGAACGATTTATAGATAGTGATTGGCGAAAAAATGTAACTTTTCAAAATATTGGTTTCTTATTTTTGAATATAAAAATTCAGTAAACCGATACTAAACACGAAATATTATGAAATTAAAAACTCTTATCATCTTATCATTTTGCATATTGGTTTCATTAAACGTTTTGAGCCAGGTTTCTTTTGGTGACGCAAATCTTATAAATGATCAATGGAATTTTCAGTTAGTCGATTCGAAAGAGCAAATTCCAACAAATAATTGGACACCGGTTGATTTACCTCACGATTGGAGTGTAAAAGGACAAATGAGTGAGGATTTAGCAAGTTGTACCGGATATTTACCCGGTGGTATTGGTTGGTATCAAAAAGTAATTGATATTCCAAATGATAAAAATGGACAACGGGTTTTTATCTTTTTCGAAGGCGTATATAACAGGAGTGAGGTATTTATTAATAATCAATCGGTTGGATACCGCCCCAATGGATACATCTCTTTTATGTACGACATAACTAATCATGTAAAATTTGGTGAGACAAACGAAATAAAAGTAAAAGTCGATCATAGCCAATCGGCCGATTCGCGTTGGTACACAGGTTCTGGGATATACAGGAATGTGTGGTTGGTTTATTCAAATCCTGTGCATTTTAACCAGTGGGGTGTATTTGCGTATCTGAAAGAGATCGATCATAACAAAGCCTCTTTAATTGTTGATGCTGAAATAGCCAACCAGTCTGGTTCAGATGCAACAGTTCAAGTTATAAATACATTGGTTGATGCGAATGGAAAAGTTGTGTCAGAGAAAAATTCCATTGTTAAAGTCAATAAAGACGAAAAAAATAAAGCTATCATTGAATTAGATGTTGAGAATCCTCAAAAATGGAGTCTTGAAAAACCTTTTTTATACGAATTAAGAACCCAGCTTATACAAAATGGGAAGGTCATTGATAAAACATCAACAAAAACAGGCATTCGCACATTCACATTCAATCCTAACAAAGGAATGGCTTTAAATGGCGAATGGATAAAAATAAAAGGCGTTTGTATTCATCACGATGCAGGCGTTTTAGGTGCTGCTGTACCACACGAGGTATGGAAAAGTCGCTTGGCAACTTTAAAAGAGATGGGATGTAATGCCATACGAACCAGCCATAACCCACAAGCAACTGATTTATACGATTTATGTGATGAGATGGGTTTTTTGGTGATGGATGAAGCATTCGACGAATGGGAATTCCCAAAACGTAAATGGCTCGATGGATGGAATGTTGGCACTCCAGGTTTTCAGGGATCTTTCGACTTTTTCGAAGAATGGAGTAGTAAGGATATAACCGATATGGTACGTCGCGACCGAAATCATCCTTGTATATTTACATGGAGTATTGGCAATGAAGTAGATTATCCAAACGATCCTTACTCACATCCAATTTTAAATGGTGCTAAAATAAACCAGCCTATGTTTGGTGGATATAAACCTGATAGTCCCGATGCAAATCGACTAGGTGCAATAGCAAAACGACTGGTTGCCGAGGTTAAAAAACAAGATACATCACGTGCAGTAACAGCTGCATTAGCTGGTGTAGTTATGAGTAACGAAACAGAATACCCGGGTGCTTTAGATATTACAGGATATAACTATACCGAAAACCGATACGAAACTGATCATAAAAAGTATCCAAACCGTGTTATTTATGGAAGTGAGAATGGGCATAGTATGGACGCATGGAAGGCTGTTCGTGATAATAATTATATTTTTGGTCAGTTTTTATGGACCGGACTTGATTACCTTGGAGAAGCCGGCAAATGGCCATCGAGAGGACTAAATACAGGTTTAATTGATTTTACTGGAGCATTAAAACCCCGTGGTTATTTCAGAAAATCATTATGGAGTGATCAGCCGATGGCATATATCGGAACTTATCCCAAACCACGAAGAGATAGAAAATCGATTGATGCCAGATCAACATGGGAGTATGAAGATGGACAAATGATTAGAGTCGTTTGTTATACCAATACATCAAGTGCAAAACTATTATTGAATGGCAATGAGGTAGGAGAGATGAAGCCTTATGACGATAAAACAGGTATCATATCGTGGGATATTCTATTTAAGAAAGGAAAACTAGAAGTTGTGGGATTTGATAAAGATGGAAAACAAACCACCTCTTATGCTATTACTACGCCTTATAAAGCAACACAGATTATTGCAACTACAAATGAATCCATTGTTGATAAAAACAAAGGTCTTGCAATTGTTGAGCTTGAAATTCAGGATAGTACTAATGTCAGGGTTATGAGTTCAAATGTTGAAATAACATGCGATATTGTTGGCCCTGGTAAACTATTGGGATTAGAAGCCGGCAGTAACACCGATATGAGTGATTATACCGATAATAAACAAAATGCCTATAATGGAAGATTAATTGCTTACGTGCAAATGACAGGAGAAAAAGGAGAAGTAAAAGTGCAATTTACCTCTCCCGGTCTAGCTCCATCTGCAATATCTATAACATCGAAATAGATCTTTTAAAAATGAATGCGATACATGAAATTGGGTATGATTGAGAGCTGATAATCATACTCAATCTTGTTATCGCTTTTGTAATAATCTTCATTTATCCGGGCCTGATTATTTGTCAGGTTTTGTATATCTAACAAAATTTCGTGCGATACTTTAGGTCGGTTAATAAGGTATGATGCAGTAAAGTTCATTTGAAATACATGATCAATTCTGTTATTATAAGCACGTAAGTAGTAATATATATCATCATGCTGCTTAAATGTTTCTTCTCTGTTTAACGGTATGTACTTACGACCTCCGTTTAAAAAGAATTTCGCATTTAAACCAAGGGTTCGGCTTTTACCATTATTACCAAGTTCAAATTCTTTACCAATAATGAAGTTTACTGCATAGTTGCCATTATACTTGGTGTTTCTGCTAATATTTTCAAGCGATTTGTATTTCGATTCGTACAATAAACCGGTAAAAAAAAATAGTAGTTGTTTTGAAAATATCGTTCCAAAAGTTTTTATTTGAGAAGACGTATACAAAATGTTGTGCACTGGCATTATTATATTTTTATAAATTCTCTAAAATTACTTCTATCAATTACATGTCCCTCAGCCTTATAAGTATCAATAAAATTCTGGGGAAATTTAGTTTTTTTATTGTTCCATTTGAACTCAAAACCTTTTATCTGTCCATTATTATCTTCAACAAAATCAATTTTTTGTTGCTGTTTTGTTCTCCAAAAATACATCTTTGCAAAAGTGTCTTTATAAAGATTTTGTTTCCGTCTTTCAGATACTAAAAAGTTTTCCCATAAAGCACCTTTATCAACTCTTAAATCAAGTTGGTTAAAATTACTAATTAGCATATTTCTGATACCATTGTCATAAAAGTAAATCTTTCTGTTTTGCTTTATTTCATTTCGGATATTACGACTAAAGCTATTGAGCTTAAATACAATATATCCTTTTTCTAAAATCTCGATGTATTTTTGTACTGTAATTTTATTAATTCCAATCAGTTGTGAAATTTCATTGTAATTCACTTCGCTTCCCATTTGTAAAGCCAATGCTTGAAGTAATTTTTCAAGAACTTCAGGTTTTCTGATATCAGAAAACGCTAAGATGTCACGATACAAGTAACTATTGACAAGGTTCTTTAAAGTCTCTCTTTCTTTTCCTTGATTATTAATAACTTCAGGATAAAAACCATAAAGTATTCTGTTTTCTATTTGCTGTTCAGCTTTTATAAATCCTATCTTGTTTTCGTACTCCTCCCACGATATGGGGAACAATTCATATTCCCATTTTCTCCCTGTCAAAGGTTCATTTAGTTCATTGCCTAAATCAAACGATGAAGAACCACTGACAAAAAGCTGAACTTGCTTGAATTGGTCAGTAATGATTTTTAAAGTCAAACCGATTCCTGGTATTCTTTGAGCCTCGTCTAGAAAAATATATTTAAAATCGCCAATAAATGTTCGAATTTGTTCTGTTGTTGGATTTTGCAAAAGATTTCGTGTTACTGGATCATCAGCATCAAGGAAAAGATAATCTTTTTTCTTTAGAATCTCATTTAATAAGGTTGTTTTTCCAACTTGTCTAGCACCTACTACAACAATAGCTTTTCCTCCGTTTACCTTTTCGTTTATCGTATTTTCTATTGTTCTCTTATACATCTTTTTTATTTCAAAGATACAATTTAATATCGTAATGACCAATAGTTATATCTATAAGTAATCTTGATATCTAAAAATCGTTTCTTTTGCTTATGCACAATGGTTTTCAATATGAAACGTTGGGAATTTCGGAGCACCTTCACTATCAAGACTGTATGTTTGTAAAAGCATAAGCAAACATTGTCATCTTTGTTGTAACAAACAAAATAAAATGACAAAAACCATTTGC
>JAFGBR010000047.1 GCA_016933045.1 Marinilabiliaceae bacterium
AATTAGTATTTACTTTTTATTTTAGTGCGTTGTTAAAGTTTTGATTATAATTCTATTTTTTTAAGGCTAATATTTTATTTGTTAGCAATAAAAAGCAAAAGCTTAAATAAATTCGAAAATGATTTAATAAATGTTAATGAAAATTTTTACTTTCGTGATTTCCAATTTATTTAAAAAATTTTGATAATTGTCCGCATTTTTTAAATTTGTCGAGCTTTTTATGAACAATTATAAATATTACCAAATATGGGATTGAAGATTATTGTGCTTGCAAAGCAGGTGCCAGATACCCGGAATGTGGGAAAAGATGCAATGAAAGCAGATGGAACGGTTAACCGTGCCGCGCTTCCTGCAATTTTTAACCCCGAGGATTTGAATGCACTTGAGCAAGCTCTCAGATTAAAAGAAAATTATCCGGGTTCAACAGTAACTATATTGACAATGGGACCAGGGCGTGCAGCAGATGTGATTCGCGAAGGTTTGTTTAGAGGTGCCGATGACGGTTTTTTATTAACTGATAGAGCTTTTGCCGGTTCCGATACGTTGGCTACTTCGTACGCTTTGTCATGTGCTATTCGTAAAATTAAGGATTTTGACATAATTATAGCAGGACGTCAGGCGATAGATGGAGATACAGCACAGGTTGGTCCCCAGGTTGCCGAAAAATTAGGTATTCCTCAGGTTACGTATGCCGAGGAAATTGTTTCGGTTAGTGTTAATGAAGTGGCTGTGAATGATTCAATAGGTGAGCCTCATGCTGTTGCTGCAGGTGAATTGAATATGGCACAAAGAGGTAAAGTGGTAGTTAGACGTCGATTAGAAAGAGGCGTAGAAACAGTTTCTTGCTCATTTCCACTAGTTATTACCGTAAACGCATCGGCTCCTGATTGTCGACCTCGTAATGCAAAGCTATTAATGAAGTATAAGCATGCAAAAACCATTACCGAGCGTCAGAGTCAAAGCGAAGATTATATCGATTTATCAGCCGATCGTCCATATCTAAATATTATTGAGTGGAGTGTGAATGATATTGAAACAGATATTAATTGGTTAGGTTTATCGGGTTCTCCTACAAAAGTAAAAGCTATTGAAAATGTTGTATTTCAGGCTAAAGAATCTAAAAAGTTATCTGCAGATGACAAAGATATTGAAGAACTTATTGTAGAGTTAATTGATAATCATACAATTGGATAGTCGTGTTAATTTAATCGATTGAATCGGAAATTTAAAAAAAAAAGAATGAGTAGCATATATGTTATTTGTGAAATAGATGATGGCAAGGTTGCTGATGTTAGTCTTGAGTTAATGACTAAAGGACGATCATTGGCAAATCAGTTAAAATGTCCGTTAGAGGCAATTGTTTTAGGTCATCAAATTAAAGGCATTGAAAATGAGATTTTTCCTTATGGTGCTGACGTAGTTCATATTGGTGATGATAAACGATTAGAGTTTTATACCACTCTGCCTTTTACATCAATTATTTGCGGAATTTTTGAACAGGAAAAACCTCAAATTGCCTTGTTAGGTGCATCTACTATGGGACGTGATTTAGGGCCGCGTATATCATCGGCACTTGTAAGTGGATTAACTGCCGATTGTACATCACTTGAAATAGGAGAGTATGAAGATAAAAAAGCAGGAAAGAAATATGAGAATTTGTTGTACCAAATTAGACCTGCTTTTGGTGGAAATATTGTTGCAACAATAATTAACCCTGATTGCCGCCCTCAAATGGCAACTGTGCGAGAAGGAGTAATGAAAAAAGAGATTTTTTCAAACTCGCACAAAGGAAAAGTTAATAAGATTGATGTGGTTAAATATTTGAAGCCGCAAGATCTTGTTGTTGAGGTGATTGAGCGTCACATGGAAAAATCGAAGGTTAACATTAAAAATTCATCAATTATTATTTCCGGTGGATATGGAATGGGTTCGAAAGAAAATTTTAATGTTCTTTACGATTTGGCTGAAGTATTGGGAGCCGAAGTTGGTGCATCCCGGGCTGCTGTTGATGCAGGATATGCTGGTCATGACCGGCAAATAGGACAAACAGGTGTTACTGTTCGTCCAAAGCTATATATTGCTTGTGGAATATCAGGACAGATTCAGCATACAGCAGGAATGGAAGAGTCGTCGATGGTTATTGCCATTAATAACGATCCTAATGCCCCTATTAATAAAATTGCAGATTATGTAATTACTGGGGATGTGATGGATGTGGTTCCTAAAATGATTAAGTATTATAAGAAAAATTCGAAATAGGATTTTTCAAATTGAGTGAGTTAAATTAATTAAGATCCAAACGATCTGTAAAATATTAAATTAGAAAAAATGGCTAATTTTTTCACTGATAACCCCGATCTTCTGTTTCACCTGAAGCATCCTTTAATGGAGAAGATTGTTGCTTTAAAAGAGCGCAATTTCGAAGATAAAGATAAATTTGATTATGCGCCTGTCGATTTTGAAGATGCCATGGATAGTTACGAAAAAGTACTTGACATTGTTGGAGAAATTTGTGGTGATATAGTTGGTCCTAATGCTGAGAGTGTTGATCAAGAGGGGCCAAAAATTGTTAATAACGAAGTTGTGTATGCTAAAGGCACACAGGAAAACCTTGATGCTTTAGTTAAAGCCGGTTTAATGGGTATTACTTTGCCTCGCAAATATATGGGTTTAAATTTTCCTATTATTCCGTATATAATGGCTGCCGATATTGTATCGCGTGCTGATGCCGGATTTGTAAATATTTGGGGTTTGCAGGATTGTGCCGAAACCATACACGAATTTGCTGATGAAGAGCAAAAGATGAAGTACTTACCTCGTATTTCGATGGGGGAAACAGCTGCAATGGACTTGACAGAGCCCGATGCAGGATCGGATTTGCAGGCAGTTCAGTTGAAAGCTACTTTTAATGAAAAGGATGGAAAGTGGTATTTGAATGGGGTGAAGCGTTTCATTACTAATGGTGATGGACATATTTCACTGGTTTTGGCGCGTACTGAAGAGGGAACAAATGATGGTCGCGGACTTTCTATGTTTATTTATGATCGTAACGAGAAAGCTGTTATTGTTCGTCGTATTGAAAATAAGTTGGGTATTAAAGGATCGCCTACCTGTGAATTGGTATTTAAAAATGCACCTGCCGAATTGGTTGGTAGTCGTCGTATGGGACTTATTAAATACGTTATGGCTTTAATGAATGGTGCGCGTTTAGGTATTGGAGCCCAGTCGGTAGGTGTATCGGAGGCTGCTTATCGCGAGGCTTTGAGCTATGCAAAGGAACGTAAACAGTTTGGTAAGTCAATTATTGAGTTTCCAGCTGTATATGAAATGTTGGCTACAATGAAAGCAAAGTTGGATGCATCACGTTCATTATTATACGAAACATCGCGTTATGTTGATGTTTATAAAACTTATGATCATATATCAAAGGAACGTAAGCTCGAAGCAGAGGAAAAAGAAGAAATGAAGATATATCAGAAAAAAGCTGATTTCTTTACTCCTCTTTTAAAAGGAACCGCTAGTGAATATTGTAATCAGTTGGCATACGATGCGCTTCAAATACATGGTGGATCTGGATTTATGAAAGATTACCCTGTTGAGCGTATTTATCGCGATGCGCGTATTACATCAATTTATGAAGGTACAACTCAGTTGCAGGTTGTTGCTGCAATACGTGGTGTTACAACCGGGGGATATTTAGATAGTATTCGAGAATATGAAATGGCCGAATTAAAACCTGAACTTCATGGATTCAGACGTACATTAATTGGAATGACAGAAGAGTATGAAAAGTCAGTGAAAGCTGTTACAGAGGTGAAAGATAATGAATATCTTGATTTTCATGCTCGGCGATTGGTTGAAATGGCAGGTAATATCATTATGTCGTATTTGTTGATTCATGATACTCAACGTGATGATAAATTCAGAGGGTCGTCAGAGATTTTTATTAAAATGGCAAAGGCTCAGAATCGCGAACGTGCTGAATATATTGCTAATTCATCAATTGATGATTTAGGCTTTTTCAAGTTTGAATTGTAAAAAACAATTGATAAATTTTAACCACCTTTGTGTTAATCAAAGGTGGTTTTTTATTTATGTATTTATTTATGGTAACAATTAAGAGTTCTAAGTCTTTTGTTAGTTGGTTGTTAAGGGTTAGTTTGTTAATTATAGTTTACCAACGTTTTGCCGATACACTTTTATATTTCGACATATTAAGTTCATCTTTTTATGTTTCATTAGCTTTTGTTTTGGTAGTTTTTTTTATTTTTCTTGGGGGAATATTGTCAAATAATGCATATACAATTATCGGAGGCATTGCGTTAATTATTTTAACATTAATTTCATTATCGATAGTTAGTTTTATGTTTGCCGAGATATTACGACAATTCGTTTTAATAGCACTAGGTGCATATTTTATTGTTTATGGTAATAACAAAGGATGATAGTTTGGGGTTAAAGTTTGTTAAATAAGGTTATTGAAACGAACATAATTGGTAGTTAAGCGTAATATTGCAAACTTAATGAGCAACGTTTAACCAGAAATTTAATTGCATGAGATTTTCTTGGCAGGGATTAGTACTGTTAATAATTTTAATAATAATTGTAGATGGAAGCTTGTTGTTTTTTAAGGATAAGCAAAAAGGAAAATCTTATAAATTACTCGATATTTTACTTTACATTCTTATTCCAATAACCTTTATTGTTTCTTTCGTTTCTTTTTATTTTGCAGTTCCTCTTACCGATTCTGCTCAAATATATTACAGATTTGGGTGGTTTATGATTGTATTTCTTATTCTATATTTACCTAAGCTGATATGGGGTGTTTGGAGTTTTGTACTGGTTGGTTTAGAGTGGATTGATGGTAAAGACGATGAGGTTGATATTGTTAATCAACAGCCCAAAATTGAAAAGATTCCTTATCCGAAAATATCACGAAAAAAATTTTTAAGTCAGATTGGTATAATACTAGCTACAGCACCTGCAATATCTTTATTGTTTGGAGCTTTGAAGGGGCGGTTTAAGTTTTATACACGCTATCAAAAATTATCATTCCCCAATTTACCATCTTCATTTGATGGATTAAGAATTGTTCAGATATCAGATTTACACCTTGGTAGTTTTAATTCTAATTATGAAACAATGCAGGAGGTAGTTGATATGATTAATGATGAACATCCTGATGTGATTGTTTTTACAGGTGATTTGGTTAATAATTTTTATCAAGAAACAATAGGGTGGGAGAAAATATTTAGCCAATTGAAAGCAAAGGTTGGAAAATACTCGATTTTAGGAAATCACGATTATGGATATTATACAAAATGGAATTCGAGAGCTGATAATGTGAATAATTTTTCAAAAATTGTGGAATCGCATAAACGATTGGGTTTTGAATTGCTCAGAAATGAAAATGTTATTTTATCAGCAGGTGGTGAATCTATTGCTATTGCAGGCGTTGAGTATTGGGGAACTTCGAGAAAATATCCAAATACCGGTGATGTAGAGATGAGTTTATCAGGACTAGAAAATATCCCGTTTAAAGTTTTATTAACACATGATCCTGATCATTGGGATGCTGAAATTGTAGGTAAAACAGATTATGACTTAAGCCTGTCAGGACATACACATGGTATGCAGTTTGGAATTGATTATAAGGGTTTTAGGTGGAGTCCGGCCAAGTATAAATTTAATCGTTGGGATGGTCTTTATAAAAAGAATAACCAGTTTTTGTTTGTTAACCGTGGTTTAGGTGTTTTAGGTATGCCAGCCCGTGTGGGTATGAGTCCTGAAATAACTGTAATTGATTTAAGCCGGGGGCCTTTGGGTACAGAACCTATGTAGAATTATTTAATGTTTATTGAGAAGAGAAATTCGAAGTAATTTGTTTGCTCTTTCGGCAGGTAAGCATGTCTTATTCCTAAATCTATAGGGAAAACAAACCTGAATGCATGACCTTCAAAACTCCATTCGCTACCAATTGATTGATATAAATGATTAAAATAATCAGTTTCTTTTGTATTTGTATTATAAAGATGCATTTGTGTTAATGAATAATCGAAGAATAAATTTAGTTTGATTCGTTTAAGGTAGTATATTCCTCCAAAAGCAAAATCGGGGTTGCATAATGGCAAAATGTAATCGCCCTTAAAGGAGTATATTTTTTGCTGTTGATCGTCTTTTGCATATCCTCTGGGCATTGAAGTATAACTGTTAAAGTGTGACCGGTATTCGTAGTTGTTATTGGTTGATATAATATCACCATCAGTTTTGTACTGAAAACTATTATCGAACCTAAAACCATGATGAAGTCCAAATCCCGGGGTGTAAAGCCTTGTGAATATGTTAAAAATGGAACCGTTGTTTTTGTCTCCCCATGGTGTATGTTGGTAATTAAACTGAAAAACCTGTCCCCATTTTGAAATAATGCTGTTTTGCGTTTTTTTTAGCAGATTGTGAAAATATATTTCATACTCTAATCCATGATAATTATATGAAGGAATTATTTCTTTATACTCGTTCGATGATTCAAAAAAAGTATTGCCAATAATTGAACCATCTACTCTTGTATAATTAGCCTTATTTATATGATAAAAGTTATATTGAAACGACGGTATTATTATTCGATAAAATTTATTATGGGTTATATCTAACGGTACACTTATTTTTGGTGATATCTGATAAAGCCAATTGTTAACGTCGTTTTTTATGTAAAAAGCGTTTGATGCATTAGAATAATATCCGCTGGTAATTTGATCTATACCGCATTTAAATTCAAAATCAATTATTGGAAACCATCCTCTGTATGAAATATTGGCATAAAATTTTTCTGTTTTGTAGTTATTATCTCCATTATATCCTGCTGTTAATATCATTGTATTTAAAAGATTTTGTGATAAAAACATAATACCTTTATTATAAGTAAAATCATAAGGATTTGCATAAATTGGTGACCAGCTATGGAAGTTAATTAAGTTCCATTTACTGTATTTTTTAGTAGGAATGGTATCGATGGCTGAGAAATTATATCGAGGTAATCCTTTTTCCTTATTTATTAAGTCTTTGTAAATAGATAAGGAAGTGTTTGATATGGAATCAAGCGGTTTGTTTAATGCTTCACATAATGGCATCTTTACTAATTTGTAACCGTTATATGTGTAATGACTGTATATTAATTCGTTATTCTCAGAAATGTTTGCATAATCGGCGCCAAATCTATCGGATGTTACCTGGTAAATTTTTCTGTTTGCTGTGTTTGCTTTATAAATATTATCAATCCCATTCCATGTTCCTGTGAAATAAATATCGTTATTATGTATAATAGGGTTTTTTATTTCTTCATGAAAAAATGGAGTTATCATTTCCCATTTTTTTGAATTAGTGTTTAATAATTGAATGGATTTTCCATTTGATGTTAACAAAATTGCAACTATTTGTTTGCTATCCGAATCCCAATGTGGCGATAATATTGCAGTATCTCCAGTTTGAATGCTATTGACAATTTTTTTTGAAGTCAAGTCGAATATGTCAAGTGAAAACTTGTTATTATCATTTGTTTTTATTGCAGCAATCCATTTGTTGTTGGGTGATATTGCAGGTGAAAAATATGTGTTTTTTTTAGTTATTCTATGTGTTTTAAAGGTTTTTAAATTAATATATTTTATGTCGGAAGTGCTTGAATTACCCCATCTTACATTTGGGCGGTATTCGCTCCATGCAATATATTTATTTGTTGCACTAATTCTATCGGGGTTTCTTGTACCGGTAGTAATTATCTCATACTCTTCACTGTTTTTATTTATTGAAATAATCTTTTTCAAATAATCAGGGCTTTCGATTTCTGTAATTATTGAATTTGAATCGATTGTTATTGGCGAAACATAACTTTTATAAAGATTTTCTTCTTTTGATATTTTTTCAAAGTTTGTTAATTGAATTTTTTTATCCTGCATTTGCCAGGCGTGTTGTAATGAGTCGAAAACAGATTGATAGAGCTTTTTTTTGTTTAGTGCGGTTGTTTTTTTTATAGATGAGTTGAAAATAAACGGATAAAAGCTATACCGTGCAACTCTGTTTGCAATATTGTTCCATATATCATTGTTAATATATTTTCTGGCTCCTGAAACTAAGTTATAACCTAGTTCGTAATAGTTGGGTACATAGGATTTATATGACCCGAAGTAGGCTTTGTCGTAAGTGTAAATAATACCATTTAATACTTGAGTTCGAAGTCCCTGTTCAAAAAAAGGTAATCTACCTCTTCCCTCATTTGTTAAGGTAGTTTCGCTTAATGTAGCATCTCCTTCAAGATACCATAAAGGAAAGTGCATTCCGGTAACAGCACCAATTGCTTGTTCTCCGGCAATAGTTGAGAAAACCTTGGTAAATCCCCGGTTAAGCATACTCATTTGAACCACATGGCGGTATTCATGTATTGCTAATTGATCTAGTTGATTTGTTCCTGTATTATTGGGTGAAATTTTTGGATATAGTTCTATTCTTTTGGGAGCCCATATAACGCTTCCGTTAGATGTTGCAGACTTACTGTGAATTATAAGTTTAATTTTTTTTGGAGTATGGTTTAATGTAGAGCCAATATATTTAACCGATTCATTTAGAATTATAGCTAATTTTTTTGCTTCAATTTCAAATTCTCTATCGTATACTATTTTGTATTTGTTGGTATTGATTTGATTCCATTTTATAGAAGCGGGATCTTCTCCCGTTGAGTAGTACTGGCTGTATGTAGTGGAATATCCAATTAGAAAAAGGAAAAATACGAGTTTATGCATCATAGTAATTGAGATTATGCGAAGATAAATGTTTCAATTTATTTTATATATAGACTTGAACTTTTGCAGAGTTGTTTTTTAAGTTTCATCAACGAATCACTCTAATTTATAAAATATGAATTGCCAACTGTGTGTAAAATGTGTTAGTATCGTGTTAATAATGAATGAGATTAAAACTCGACATTGGAAAAATTTCGTTATTAATTTGTGTTTTAGTTTTATTTAAACCAAAAATTGACAGATGATGAATAAGATTGTAATATACCAGGTGCTGCCGCGATTATTTGGGAACTTAAAAACTACCAATAAACACAATGGAACTATCGAAGAAAATGGTTGTGGTAAGTTTAATGATTTTACACCTTTGGCGCTGCAGAAGATTAAGGAGTTGGGAATATCACATATTTGGTATACCGGTATTATAGAACATGCCCATGTATCTGATTATTCTGAATATGGCATTGAACCTGATGCAGAAAATGTAGTAAAAGGTAAAGCAGGTAGTCCTTATGCTATTAAAGATTATTATGATGTTGATCCTGATTTGGCGGTTGATGTGTCTAATCGTTTGGATGAGTTTGAGGGGTTGATTAATCGTACTCACGAAGCTGAAATGAAAGTTATTATTGATTTTGTGCCAAATCATGTGGCTCGTCATTATATTAGTGATTCTAAACCCGAGGGTGTTTTTGATTTTGGATACGATGATAAAAAGGATTGCTCATTTTCGCCGGTTAATAATTTTTATTATTTACCGGGACAAAATTTTAAATCGCCGGTGAAAGTAGGGGAGAGAAATGAAAAATGGAGTGAATATCCGGCCAAGGTAACAGGTAACGATTGTTTGATTGCCGAACCTTCAATAAGCGATTGGTATGAAACAGTTAAGCTTAATTATGGGGTTAATATTTTTAATGGTAGATCGGAATACTTTGATCCAATACCTGATACATGGATAAAAATGCGTGACATTTTGTTGTATTGGGCTGCAAAAAGTATTGATGGTTTTAGGTGCGATATGGCCGAAATGGTGCCTTTAAAATTTTGGAATTGGGTAATACCCATTATTAAAAAGCAGCATCCATCAGTTATTTTTATTGGTGAAGTATATAACTCATCTTTATATAACGATTTTATTCATATTGGAAAGTTTGACCTGCTTTATGATAAAGTTGGTATGTATGAAACACTTCGGAATGTTGTTCAAGGAAATATTGATGTTTCACATATTAAGCAAGCTTGGGAGAATATTTCACAAATACATCATCAAATATTATTTTTTACCGAAAATCATGATGAACAGCGATTAGCATCTGATTTTTATGCCGGTGATGGATATAAAGGATGGCCGGCTACATTGGCTGCAGCTACCATTAATTCTAATCCTTTTATGCTTTATTTTGGTCAGGAAATTGGAGAACGAGGAATGGATGAAGAAGGATATAGTGGATTGGATGGGCGAACATCTATTTTTGATTACTGGGGTGTTAAGTCAATTCAAAATTGGGTTAATAATGGAATGTTTGATGGTGGATTATTATCTGATGAGCAAAATAAATTGAGAGAAAGGCATAAAAAACTATTTCATTTATTAGTTGATGACAGTGCCATTTATTCTGGTTTGTTTTATGATTTGTTATGGTATAATAAATTAAATGCTTATTATAATTCACAAACAGTTTATTCTTTTTTCAGATATAGTGAAAATTCAGCATTGTTAATTGTAATAAATTTTTCGGGTAAAGATGAGGAGTTAAGAATACGAATTCCCGAAGAAGCATTGCATTTAGCAGGCATTAATGCTGTCGGGTATCTTTCAGGACATGATTTGATGGGGTCTGAGTCCAAAATAAGTTGTCCTTGTGAAGTGGCTGTTAATGGAGGTGTTGGTGTGAAAGTGAAGGCTTATTTAGGGTGTGTATTTCAGTTAAAATAGGGTTTGTATTTTTTTTGCAATTAATGTTTACATCCAGGTTCTTATGTTGTAACTTATATATGAAAACAATTTCAAACTCTGAAGCCATGACACAAGTAACATTTAATTTTTCGCTAACCCTCGACAATCACGAGTTTATAAAAGTTGAGGATGATATTTTTACTACGAGGCATTTTTTGGCAAGGGAAGAGCCTCGAATTCATCTGATAGAACCTGGATGTCTTGCTATTTTGAAAAAATTTGAGGGAAAATTAACTCAAAAAATCATTAACGAGTGGTTGTTATTATCACGAGCTTTGGATCAAACTTGTAGTTTCCATAATAAATGGGATGATGAGAAAATTTTTGATGAATTAATTGCAGGTAATGAGCATCCTGTTTCATGGTATGTTGATCATTGTCAGCAAATTTAAGATTATTTATTTAATTGCTTTTTATGTTATTTAATGTTTGATATAATTTTTTAATAAGTAAATTGGAATTTATGGGTTTGGTGATGTAATCATCAAACCCTTCTTTTAGGTAATTATCTCTTTCTTGTTGTAAGGCATACGCAGTTTGCGCTATAATTGGAATGTGAGGATTTTTTTCTTTTATTATTCTCATAGCTTCAATACCGTTTAAAACAGGCATTTTAATGTCCATTAATATTAAGGAAATATGTTGGATATTGTTAAAAATATCAATGGCCTCTTGGCCATTATCAGCTCTTATTATTTTAATTTTTGTTGTTCGAAGCATATACTGTATTATGTCGAAATTTGAATCTTCATCTTCAGCAATTAGAATAGTTTTGTCGGACCAGTTGTATTCTGTTTTTTTTGTGGCAAAGGTTTTATGATTCTTGTTTATTGATGTGTTTGATAAAGAAGAAAGATGTATAGGAAGTTTGAAAAAGAATGTTGATCCTTTATTAATAACCGATTCAACCCAAATATCGCCTCCCAATAATTGGCAAAGATTTTTGCATATTGAAAGCCCTAAACCAGTACCCCTGAATATTTTTGTTGGTGATTCTATTTTTCTAAAACGGTCAAAAATTAGCTTAGTATTTTTTTCTTCAATTCCAATACCTGAGTCTTTGATATAAAAAACAATTATCTGGTCATTGGGTTTTATTGTTTTATATCCAAATTTTATATAACCTTTATGGGTAAATTTAATTGCATTGTTAATAAGGTTCGTAATAATTTGTTTTAACCGTTCAGGAGCTGTGTATAATTCAAGGTCTTCGTTTTTATTTGGTATTTCGAGTTTTAGTTCAACATTTTTCGATAAAAGCTCTTTGTGTGTTAAATAATCGGCACTTATCTCTTCGAGAAAATGATTTATTTTTATGGTTGTATAATTGAGCTTAATTTGATTGGCTTCAATTATACTTATGTCAATAATATCATTTATTAATTGTAAAAGAATATTGCTATTTGAATGGATTATGTGAATAATTTTATCACGTTCATCTTTGTCAAATATGTTGGCTTCAAGAATGTCAACAAACCCCATAATTGCATTTAACGGGGTTCTTATTTCGTGGCTCATATTTGCCAGGAATGCAGACTTTAACAAATCACTTTCTTCGGCTTTTCTTTTGGCAGTATCTAAATCTTTGGTTCTTTCTTTTACAATATTTTCTAAGTTTATTCTGTGATTTTCAAGCTCTTCGTTTTGATGCCTTATTTGGTCGCGTTGTATTAAAAGTTCGGTGTTGGTATGTTCAATTTCTTTTTTTGAAATTTCTAATTTCTGATATGCATCCGATAGGTCTTTTGTTCTTTGCCTTACTAACTGTTTTAATTGAATCTCTCGTCGTTTAATAGATGCAATTCGAATGTAATAAAGCATTAATATTAAAGTAACTGATAAAAGGATTAATGAAAGTATGAACCACCATTTTTTCCAAATAGGAGATGGTATAAAGAAACTTATTTCGAAAGATTTTTTATTCCAGTCTACATCACTGTTTGATCCACGTACTTTAAAGGTGTAATTTCCAGGGGGAAGGTTAGTGTATGAGGCAAAATTACGATATTCGGAGGATATCCAGTTAATATCGAAATTTTCCAGTTTGTATTCGTATTTGTTTTCATCGGGGTTTGAATAATCTAACAGAGCAAATTCTATTGTTAAGTAATTGTCTTTTCTGCTCAGTTTGTAGTGTTTTTGAACAGAGATATCTTTATCTATTGGTTTGTTAAAAGAGTTAAATTTTGAAATAATTAAAGGAGCTGAGTATGATTGTTTTTTTATTGTTTCAGGATTAAAAACATTAACACCCTGACTTCCTCCCATTAAAATTAAACCATCTTTAGTTTTACATGATGCATGTGCTTCGAAAATTAAACTTTGTAAGCCGTAGTTGGCATTAAAGTTTTGATAATTATTGGTATTTGGATTGAATTTTATTATGCCGTTATGTGTTCCCATCCATAAGTTATTGTTGTTATCCTCAATAAAGTGATATACTGTATTTGATGGAAAATATTTTAAACTGCTATAGCGTTTAAATGTGTTGTTGTTATATAAATTAAACCCGTCCGATTTAGTCCCAATCCATAATTTACTTTGGCTATCCAGGTATATAGCTCGTATCATATTTCCGCTTATCGAGTTTGAATCTGATTTATTATGAGTGTAATGTATTAAGCTGTCTTTTGTAGGAATGTATTTGAAAAGGCCGTTGTTTTGAGTACCAATCCATTTTATTCCTTTGTTATCTTCAAAAATTATGCTTATAGAATTATTGTTTTCTTTGTTAAAAAAATCGGTATGCTTAGTTTTTATATTGTGAATATTTTTCTTTTCAGGATCAAATATAAAAAGTCCATTGTCGAATCCGAGCCAAATTTTTTTATCGGCAGTGTATAGGATATTTCGAAAATGTTGATTCAGGTAATGGTTAAATCTTTTGGTGTGTTTGTTATATTTTGCAACTCCTGCATCGGTGGCAAGCCATAAATTGGAATTGTTATCCTCGCATATCATTTCTATACGTTTGCTTTTTAATGTGTTTGGGTTGTTAGGGTTTGGAGTAATCCACTCAAATTCGTTTGTTGTTTTGTTATATCTGTTTAATCCCCCTGTTTTTGTGCCAATCCAAATAATACCTTTTGAGTCTTCAAAAGTACATAAGCAATAAGATGAATTCAATCCTTTTTCGTTGTTTGTAGCTTTTTTTATTAGTTTAAATTGCTCCTGTCTTTTGTCGTAATAATGTAATCCGGCAAATTTTGTTGCAATCCATATTAACCCCGATTCACTTTCTATAATACTTCGTATAGCATTACTGAATAGATTGTTTGATGAAGCATCTTCGTTGTTTAAATGATGAATTTCTTTATCTTTATTTTCAATAATCATAAGTCCATCATTGGATGTTCCAGCCCATAAGTTTTTTCGCGAATCAACTAGCAAGCATAAAAATGTTGAGTTGTTGAGTCGTGTCATAGAAGGATTTGTTACATTTATTTTTTCAAATATTTCTTTTTTTCTATGAAACAAGAATAGTCCATTTTGGGTTCCAAGCCATATCGAATCGGGCGATGAAGAAGAAATAGACCGGATCGCGTTTTGTGCTGATGAACCATCTGGAGTTATTTGCCATTGATGTATGTTTTGAATATTAATATGTTGATTAATTTTAGTTTTTGATTTGTTTATCCATTCCTTCATAAATGGACTGTAGTTTTTATATTCGAGCATAAAAAAACCTTTGGTCGACATTCCAATCCACACATTGTTTTCTTCATCGAAATGAAAATTGGTAAAGTAAATATTATCACCAGGCTTATTAATATCAGAATTGAAAAAGAGTTTTATTACCTCATTACGGTTAGGATTAATAATACTGATTCCGTTTGACGATGCTACCCATAAATTACCAAATTTGTCTTTTTCAATACCTTGAAGGTAGTTGTTTGATATGGAGTTAGTGTCATTTTGTGAATGAATAAAACGGGTAATTTTGAAAGTTTTTCTTTCAATTTTATTTAATCCAAAAAGTGTTGTTGTCCATATATTTCCCAAGTCATCTTCGGCAATATCAACAGGAAAATTGTTTGAAATAGTTGTTGTATCTGAGGGTGAGTTTTTGAATATTGTATATGATTTGCCATCATACTTAGTTACTCCTTCTGATTCAATGCCAAGCCATAAAAGGCCAACTTTATCTTGATAAACGTATTGTATGGAAGCTCCTGGTAATTTGTGTGATGATGAAAAATGGTTTAGTTTTATTGAATGCATATCTTGCCCATGAACCGAAATGTTTATGACTAATTGCCATAAAATAATGATATTAAAAAAATATTGTATTTGATTTTTGAGTTTTTTCATGAATCGCAATTGGCAACAATAACGGTTTGTATAACTTTATTAATTTACTACATTTTTTTATCTATTAAAATGATTTTGTAGCTTCTGTTGTCTTTTTTTTAATCTTATTAGTTCATTTTTATTTTTATTTTTGAATTTGTTTTTATTAATAAATGGAGTTTATTATAGTTTAAAATATAAATTAATGCTTGAATATTCCCAAGTTGTTTTAGATCAATTAGTTATTCATCACATTGGTAGTCACTCTGATGCAGAAGATAACTTATTTTCGCGTTCAACTGTAAAATTTGATGATGATAATCCTGTAGTTGATATTTTGAATAATTATTTTTTTAAATCGTTTAAGAATGAAGCATGTTTTAGCTTTTTTCATGAAGATGATTTGAATAATAATGTAATGTATGCTTTGGCAACAAAAGTGTTTAACGATGCTTCATTGTTTTACGATGCTTCAGTTAATATTGCAAATCATTTGTATGATATTTCGAATCATCCCATGATTAAAGGAGGCGAATTGTACATTGCGTACTTTAGAAATTGTGTTATTGATGGTGAAGTTACTGATGCACTCGGTGTTTTTAAGTCGGAGAATAAAGAGACATATTTGAAAATATACTTAAAAGAACAAAACTTTGAGTTGGGAGCAGAAAATGGGATTAATGTTAAAAAACTCGATAAAGGATGTCTTATTTTTAAAACCGAATATGAATTGGGTTATAAAGTCATGTCGGTCGATAATATTAATAAAGGCAGTGAGGCCCAATTTTGGATGAATGATTTTTTAAGGGTAAAACCACGTGAAGATAATTATTATTTTACTAATAACTATCTTAAGCTATGTCGTGATTTTGTTGGTGATGTTTTTAACTCGGATAATGATGTTCCCCGAGCCGATCAAATTGATATGTTAAACCGGTCTATTGATTTTTTTAATAAAAAAAATAGTTTTGACGAGCGCGAATTTGAACGAGATGTTATACGACAACCCGAAATAGTTGATGCGTTTAATGAGTATAAAAACTTTTTTGAAACAGAGAAGGAGTTGCCTTTACGATCGGAGTTTGATATTTCCAAGAGTGCTGTGAAAGATGAGAAGAGGAATTTTAAATCGATACTGAAGCTTGATAAAAATTTTCATGTTTATGTACATGGTAAACGTAATTATCTCGAAAAGGGTTTTGATAGTCAAAAAGGACTTAATTATTATAAACTTTATTTCGAAGTTGAACATTAAACATAATTAACTTCAATATTTTTTGCATTGGCTGATTTTTCTTTACCAAGTGATTTTTTATCAAGAATTCGTGATCAATTTGGCGATCAAAGTGATAATTTTATAAGTGCTTTAGATGATTCAAATAGTTATTCAGTACGAATAAATCCGCTTAAAGTTAAACCACAGTTAGAGTTTGGTTTAAAAATTCCTTGGTGCGATGATGGGTTTGACATTAAAACACGTCCTGTTTATACTCTAGATCCGCTTTTTCATTCCGGATCATATTATCCACAGGAGTCATCATCAATGTTTATTCATTATTTATTAAATCATATTGTTGAACCAACAGATGATTTAAAAGCATTGGATTTGTGTGGTGCGCCAGGAGGAAAATCAACACTATTGGCTTCTTTTATGAATAATAAAGGATTGTTGGTAGCTAATGAGGTTATTCGTTCGCGAAGTTTAATATTAAAGGAAAATCTTATTAAGTGGGGGTATCATAATGTAATAGTTTCGCAATCAGACCCAAAGTGTTTTGGATTGATTAAATCTTTTTTTGATGTGGTATTGGTCGATGCTCCATGTAGTGGAGAGGGAATGTTTAGGAAAGATCAGGCTGCAAGGAATGAGTGGAGTGTTGAAAATGCAAATATGTGTTCGCTTAGACAAAGGCGAATAATATCTGATATTTGGCCGTCAATAAAAGAAGGTGGTTATCTTATATATTCAACTTGTACATTTAATCCCGAAGAAAATGAGAATAATATTAAATGGTTTTTGAATCAGTTTGATGCCATAATTGTTAATGTTGATATTCCCGAATCCTGGCCTATACAAAAGATTGTTATCAATGAAGGTATTGGATTTGGTTTCTATCCTCATTTAACTTCAGGTGAAGGTTTCTTTGTTGTTGTTATACAAAAATGTGGAAGTGAACGAAAGGTTAGGTATCAAAATAACCAAAAGTCTTTTGTTTCTTTTAAAAATATTCCATTGGGGTTAATAAAAAACCAGGAGCATTTTTATTTTTTTCAACATAAAGACCATGTAATAGCAATATTAAAGAATATTTCTGATTCGGTTTTTTATATGCTGTCAAATTTAAATATTATTTATTGGGGAATTGAAATTGGAAAGGCTGTTCGTAAAGATTTTATACCATCTCATTCCGCAGCTATGTCAACTGTGATTGGTGATTATTATTGCAAAACAGAGTTATCACTTGTCGAAGCTTTGAAATTTTTGAAAGGTGAAACAAATTTGAATGTTGATGTTTTGAAAGATTGGATGATTGTATCATATAAAAATCAACCTCTTGGTTTTGTTAAAGGAGTAGGAAATAGAATAAACAATTATTATCCAAAGGATTATCGTATAAGAATGCGAATTGACTGATTAGTTTGATAGTTGATTATTTAGAAACTCTCGGTAAAGGTAAAGTAAACTCCTTTCGAATCTTTACCAAAGCCATAATCTAGCCTTAGGTTTAAGCGAGGTTGTAATTCAACTCTTACTCCTAAACCGTAATTTGGGAGCCAGTTTTTAAAATCTTCTTTTTTGCTGCCAATAGCACCGTATCCTAACCATATTACATATCCAAATTTACTATCGTACGAACCTGTTTTTGAAGCTTTGAATCGACGAAACATGTGTCTGTATTCAGCAATTCCAAATGCTGTACTTTTATCTCGAAAACGTCCCCAATAATAACCTCTTAAATCGTTGGCCGATCCTAATTGCGATAATTCCGTCCAGGGAATATTTCCCATTCCAATGTTTACCTGTCCTTCAAAAGCTAATGTTTGACGTTCTCTTTTAATAGTAAAAAATCTTCGGTAATCGAATTTTAGGTAATCGAATTTACTATCACCCCAAAATAATTTATCAAAATGGGTATATGAAAACTCGAATAGCATTCCAGAATAAGTATTTTGAATGTAATCGCGTGTGTCGTATTGTATTACAGTGCCAATACCAAAATTTTTACTTGTCGATCCCTGATTAATTATTTTGGGGTCGTATTTCATTTTTTCATTAATGTCGGTTGCTTCAAAGAAACAATAATCAATAATGCCTCCTATGAAAATATTTTTAAAGAGACGGAATGATGCTTTTTGAATAATATTTGACCAGTTTTTATGGTAATAAGTTGTTGAATCGGATTGTTTTACATGCATTCCATTACCATAGCCGATTCCCCAGTAATGATCGGGCATGTTTTTATACCAATAAACGGTTTGTAATCGAAGGTTATCTTTTTTTCCGTATATTATTGAACGAACATTAGCAGCAATTGATTTGTTTGTGCTATATCCAACGGCTACGGAGAGTGACGACCGTTCGAGCGAGTGATTATTTTTTTGGGTTGAGTAAGATATTAAACTACCGGCTGATAACATTCCTTCAACTTCGGGTGAATATGATGGTATTATGAATGGGGTTATTTTAAAAGCTCCTAACGATAATTTAGCAATTCTTAAAGAATCGATATTTGAAAGAATTAATCTATTATTTGAATCATTTGTTTGTGCGAAAATAGTTGCATTAATAATGAAAATTGAAGCTATAAAAACAAATCTCCATTTTTGCATAAAATTTATGAAAATTGTATTGATAAGAATAATGAGTGCAAAATAATGAATAATATTTTTCACAAAAAAGTATAGTTTGTTCTTTTTTATTATAGTTTTTAATTTGATATGGTTTTATGCTTTTTGTATGATTAGGTTTTTTATGTTTTTTTATTGGTTAAGTTTTTTATTTTTGTTCATACTCAGTTTGAGTATGAACAAAAATATGTATTTATTAAATTTTGTGTTTTATGGTGGAGCAAATGCAAATACGTTTACCCGAATTTAAGAGAGGATGCCATTTGATAACAAGTTATTTAACTGCAAATTTGAATAATCTGCCGGAAAAAGGGATTGTAAATGTTTTTATTCAGCATACATCGGCAGGATTAACAATTAACGAAAATGCCGACCCTTCAGTACGTGATGATTTTGAGTATATTTTAAACCATATTATTCCCGAAAACCTTAAAGGGTATACGCATACACTTGAAGGTTCTGATGATATGCCTGCTCATATTAAAGCTTCTATTATTGGTCAAAGTATTACTATCCCAATTATTAATGGTCGTTTAGGTTTTGGTACCTGGCAAGGTTTGTATTTGTGTGAATTTCGAAATTTTGGAGGCCCACGTAAACTAGTGGTAACTGTTTATCATTAAGCTTGTTATTTGAATTGATTACATATTATCGGCCAGTTAGTAATCATTTCGGTACAACTGTTATAAACTAAGTCGGCTCCCGATTCTTTAAGCACTTTATTTTCTAGCACCCCTGTATTAACCGCTATTGTAAATGCATTTGCGCTTTTTGCCGATTTAATTCCAAGTGGAGCATTTTCAATAATTATCACATTTTCGCTTTTTAAATTAAAACGTTTTAAAGCAGTTAAATAAGGTTCTGGGTCTGGTTTGCCTTTTTTTACATCTCCTCCCGAAATAATTGAGTTTCGGTTAATTGAAAAATCTATAACAATCCGATCGATAAGTGATTTTTGATTTGAGCCGGTAACAACTCCAATTTTAATATTGTTGTTTTTTAGACTTTGAATAAATTTCTGCATCCCTTGCATTATTTCTGGCTTAGGCAATTGTTGCATAAATGTTGTTTTTGCAGTGTAAATGTTTTTAATCTCATTATCCATTGCATCGCGGTTGAATTTTTCATTAAAAGCCCAGTTTATAGTATTGCGTCCGGTTCGTCCTTCGTTAATGTAGCTATAGTATGGTGGATAGTTTATTGAGTATAATGCCATTGCTTTTTCCCATGATATTGCATGGTTTTTCATCGAATCGTAAAGAACTCCGTCCATGTCAAAAAAAACTGCAAGTAACTTATTGTTTTTACAATTCATATAAATATTTTTTTCAAAGCTATAATATTATCTTGAAATGATTGTTTTATCGGTTTTTTTTAAGAAGAAGCAATTTCTGAGTTGGCAATCTTTGTTATTTTTGTAAAATTTTTATTGTTATGATAATAAAATTTGATGAAAAATTATTGGAATTATTGCCAAATATTATATTAGGTTGTATTCAACTCAAAGTTAGGGTTAATGAATCTTCGTGTGAACTTGTGCAGTTAATAAGTGATGAGCTTAATAGTATTGAGCAATTAATGGATGAGCAGTCAATTCGCGATTTGGAGTCGATAAAAACCACAAAAGATGCTTATCGTAAGTTAGGAAAAGATCCGAATCGTTACAGACCATCTTCTGAGTCTTTAATTCGAAGAGTTGCTAAAGGTAAGGGGTTGTATCGTATAAATAATGTAGTTGATATTTTAAACCTTGTTTCGGTTCGTACAGGGTATTCTATTTGTGGATTTGATATGGATAAAATACAAGGTGATATTGTTTTAGGATTAGGTATTAAAGGTGAACCCTATATTGGTATAGGAAGGGGGGAAATAAATATCGAAAATATACCTGTTTTTCGCGATGACTGTAGAGCTTTTGGAACCCCAACAAGCGATTCGTTACGTACTATGATTACAGATGCAACAAAAAAAATTATGTTGATATTTATGGTGTTTGACCAGAATAGAGAATTGAATAAAGTGCTCGATACTACATTTTATTTGTATGATAAATATGCTGAAGGTGAATTAATTGATATGTTTGAATTAAAAGGAAACGTAAAAGAATGATTGAAGTTTGTGCATTGGCATCGGGAAGTAATGGTAATTGTTATTATATTGGTAATGAGAGTGAAGCAATTCTTGTTGATGTTGGGATTAGCAGACGACAGATTGTTGATAGAATGCGACAGGTTGGTTTAAGTATTAATAAAGTTAAGGCTATATTTATTTCACATGAGCATTCTGATCATTCAAGGGGAGTGAGGGTTTTACATCAAAAATTATGTATTCCAGTTTATATGACATCGATTACTTATAATAACAGTAGGGATGAAAACAGACCTGAGAAATATGTTCATTTGAAAGTTGGAGAGTGGTTAGTTATTGGCGATATTAAAGTTAAAGCTTTTTCAAAATCGCACGATGCTGTTGATCCTTGTAGTTTTATTGTTAAAATAGGTGAGAAAACAGTAGGAGTAATGACCGATATAGGAAAATTATGTAATAATGTTGTGTATTATTTTAACTTGTGTCATGCTGTTTTTTTGGAAACTAATTATGATCATCAAATGTTGATGGACGGCCCTTACCCATTATATTTAAAACATCGAGTGGCTTCAGATCGAGGTCATTTGTCGAATAATCAAGCTGTTGAACTGGTTGAAAAACATGGAAGTGATGTTTTAAAGTATATTTTTTTGTCGCATATTTCACAGGAAAACAATCATCCCGATATTGCCTTAAAAGCTTTTGATAAATTGAAAGGTAAATATTTAATTGAATTAACTAATCGATATGCCCCAACTCAGGTTTTTCAATTGTAAAAAAAATAAAAAAGCTGTTGATTTTCAACAGCTTTTTTATTTAGTCTTGCGATCTGGGATGAAATTGGATAATTGTATTTTTTAAATATTCTTTATCAAGATGCGTGTATATCTCTGTAGTAATAATTGATTCGTGGCCTAACATTTCCTGTACTGCTCTTAAATTTGCCCCACCGTCAATTAAATGAGTTGCAAAAGAATGTCGGAATGTATGAGGGCTAATGTTTTTATTTAATCCAACCTTTTTGGTTAGTGTTTTTATGATTGTGAATATCATTACCCTTGATAGTTTTTTACCTCTTCGGTTAAGGAATAAGATATCTTCATCAGCCGGATTTATTTTAAGGTTACGACGATATTCGCTTAAGTACAGGTTTATTTCTTTAATTGCTTTAGTACTAATTGGAACTAATCGTTCTTTATTTCCTTTGCCCTCAATTTTTACAAAGCCTGATTCAAATACAAGGTTTGAAATTTTTAAATCAATAAGTTCTGATACTCTTAATCCACAACTGTACAAAGTTTCTAAAATTGCTTTGTTTCTTTGACCTTCTGATTTTTTAGTATCGATGGCGTTAATTATCGAGTCTATCTCTTCAACTGATAAAATCTCTGGAAGTTTTCTGCCAACTTTTGGAGCTTCTAATAGAGCTGTAGGATCACGATCAACTTTTTCTTCAATAAGAAGATATTTGTAAAACGATTTAATGCCACTAATAACCCGTGCTTGGGTTCGAGGGCTAATGCCTTTTTTAGAGATGTCTTCCATCATGGCTTTTAGATTTGCTAAAACCACTTTGTCGGGGCCGTTATCAACTCCTGTATCTCTTAAAAATTGTACTAATTTGTTTAGGTCTGTTACATAAGCGTGTATGGAGTTGTCTGATAACCCTCGCTCGACCCTTAAATAGTTTCTAAAGCCATTCAATTCTGATTCCCAATTCATTTTAATTTTGTTTTTAAGTAAATTCCGTAGTAAATATAAGAATTTAACTGTAAGCAAAGTAATTTTTTTTATTTTTTTTAATTAATAGATCCATTTCGTTCGTTCAATTTTTTTTTTACAATAAACTGTTTTACTTTTGCGCCATGCATCAATGTGCTATTTATGAATATTTTAATTATTAACGGGCCGAACCTTAATTTATTGGGTGTCAGAGAGAAAAGTATCTATGGTAATCAATCGTTTGATGATTATTTTAAGTGTCTAAAAGATATTTTTTCCGATGTAAGTCTTTCTTATTTCCAGAGTAATAGCGAAGGAGCTATTATTGATAAACTTCATGAGGTTGGGTTTTCTATTGATGGTATAGTACTTAATGCCGGGGCTTATACTCATACTTCTTTAGCAATAGCCGATGCTATTGCAGCTATTAATGTACCTGTTGTTGAAGTACATATTTCTAATGTTTTTAAAAGAGAAACGATAAGACATCATTCTTTTATTTCCTCTGTATGTAAAGGTTCAATTGTAGGTTTTGGTCTCGATTCGTATAGGCTTGCTGTTCAGTCTTTTCATTTATTAAATGAAAAGAGCTAAAAGAAAGTTTTTAATCACGCTCGATGATTATTATTGGTGAGTTATATTAATGTTTTGACTGACAAATTTGGCATTAAAAAAACAATTATTTGATTTTTGAGAATTCTGGGATTATTATATTTTGATTTTAAGTGAATAACGATTAAAACTGGTTATGTCAATGAAAAAATTTACGAAAATAGTTGGTACTATTTCGGATCAACGTTGTGATGTTGAATTTATTAAAGATCTGTATAAAGCAGGTCTGAATGTGGTTCGTTTAAATACAGCCCACATGGATAGGGAGGGGATGACTCGTGTAGTCAATAATACTCGGGCTGTATCAGATAAGATAGCAATTCTTATCGACACAAAAGGGCCTGAAATTCGGACAACTAAATGTGCAAGTCCAATAATGCTAAAAACAGGCGATAAATTAGTTATTAAGGGCGATCCTGCAATTGAATCTACAAAAGAATGCATATGCGTGTCATATTCCAATTTTGTTAATGATTTGTCGGTTGATAGTCAAATTTTATTTGACGATGGTGAAATAGCTTTAAGAGTTGTTAGTAAGGATGAAAACGGCTTACACTGTGAAGCATTGAACAATGGAGCACTAGGAAGCCGTAAAAGTGTTAATGTTCCCGGTGCTCGAATAAATTTGCCGTCATTAACTGATAAGGATATTGATTGCATTAATTTTGCTGCCGAAAATGATATTGATTTTATTGCACATTCATTTGTTAGAAATCGTGAAGATGTATTAGATGTTCAGCGTATTTTGGATAGTAAAAACAGCGCAGCCAAAATTATTGCAAAAATTGAAAATCAGGAAGGTGTTGAAAATATTGATGAGATATTAGAGCATGTTTATGGTGTAATGGTTGCTCGTGGTGACTTGGGTATTGAAATTCCTCAAGAAAAAATTCCGGGTTTACAGCGTCAGTTAATAAGAAAATGTGTAGAGGCTAAAAAACCTGTTATTGTTGCAACACAAATGCTTCATTCGATGATTAAAAACCCTCGTCCAACAAGAGCTGAGGTTACAGATGTTGCTAATGCTATTTATTATAGAACAGATGCTATTATGTTGAGTGGCGAAACGGCTTATGGCGATTATGCTGTTGAAGCTGTTAAAACCATGTCGAAAATTGCCCGTGAGGTTGAGCCATCGAAAGATAGTCGTAACGATATTCCTATTCCAATGGTTCATCATGATACAACAACTTATTTGGCTGAATCGGCAGTAAATGCAGTTAAGGAGTTGGATATAAAAGCAATACTTACCGATAGTGCAACCGGAAAAACAGCACGAATGCTTGCTGCTTTCAGAGGTACTGTTCCTGTTTTTTCATTGTGTTATACACAACGTGTAGGGCGCGAGTTAGGATTGTCGTATGGTGTATTTCCTAAAATTAACGAAGAGGGATCATCGAAAGCCGATATATTAAAAAAGACAGTATTAAAATTAAAAAAGAAAGATTTTCTTAACGATTCTGATTTAGTTGTTTACCTTGGAGGAAGTTTTGGCATTGGAGGTGGAACTACTTTTATGGAAATTATTTCAGTAGAAGGATTGCTTAAAAAAATTGAGTCGTATAGAGATTAATATTATAACAATTTGTATAATAAATGGGTAGGATATTAACTTACCCGTTTGTTTTTTTGTGTAAAAATAAAAATGAAAAAAAGAATCCAAAAACGATTCTATTACTTGTAAAAAAGAAAAGAAGCATTATCTTTGCAACGCTTTAAAAGAAAAGCATAAGCACATAATTGTAGCTTTGAAAAAAATCATTTTGGTTTGGTAGTTCAGTTGGTTAGAATACATGCCTGTCACGCATGGGGTCGCGGGTTCGAGTCCCGTCCAGACCGCTAAATGTATTTTTTGTTTTGAGTATTTTATAAAAGCAAATACTCGTTTTTTTTTGAAAATTTTTTGAATAATAAAAGGTTTGGTAGTTCAGTTGGTTAGAATACATGCCTGTCACGCATGGGGTCGCGGGTTCGAGTCCCGTCCAGACCGCTAAATTATAATCATAAGTTTTCAAAAAAAAGGTTTGGTAGTTCAGTTGGTTAGAATACATGCCTGTCACGCATGGGGTCGCGGGTTCGAGTCCCGTCCAGACCGCTTAAAGAAGTCAATGATATTTTTCATTGGCTTTTTTTATTCATTGTGTTTAAATATAGAAAAGTTTACTTTGCCGTAGTTTCTATTCTCAATGAAGTTAGGGTGTTTACTGAAGCTTTTTTTATCTGAATGTTCCAAAATAAACAAACCGTCTTTTTTTAAAATATTTGTTGATAAAACAAGTATTGGTAAATCATCAGCTTTAGTTAAGTCAAAAGGAGGATCGGAAAAAATAATATCATATTCTTTAGTGCATTTTTCGATGTATTTAAAACAGTCTCCTTTAATACATTTCACAATTGAGTTTAATTCGAGGTCTTCGGCACATTTTTTAATGAATTTGTAATGGTTGAAGTTTAATTCGACCGATGTAATATCTTTACATCCACGCGAAGCAAATTCGAATGAAATGCTTCCTGTACCTGAGAATAAGTCAAGTACTTTTGTTTCTTCGAAATTGATTCGGTTGTTTAGTATATTAAACAAATTTTCTTTAGCAAAATCGGTTGTTGGGCGTGCCTTAAAACTTGAAGGTGGCGAAAAACGGCGACCTTTTAAATATCCACTAACTATACGCATATAGGAGCATTAAAAAGGTTTGTGTATTGCGAAATACTAACTGGTTTAAAAACAGGGCTAAAATTGAAATGTTTTTCGGGTTTTTCAATTATCAAAC
Organism: Marinilabiliaceae bacterium; assembly: GCA_016933045.1. Taxonomy (GTDB): domain Bacteria; phylum Bacteroidota; class Bacteroidia; order Bacteroidales; family Marinilabiliaceae; genus JAFGBR01. Next base: position 26,079 of record JAFGBR010000047.1, read on the forward strand.
GCGCGATATATTTTTTTAGTAATTGTATTTCTTTTTTTTTGTTTAAAATATTTCCGGCAGCTGTTATTGAGGTTTTATTAGGATCGAGCTTTAATTGGTCGAAAATAAAATAGAGGTAATATATTATTTCGTTTTCGTTTGAGTATTTAAAAGTATTTGATAATGTTAATTGCCTCTTTTGAGTAATTATTATATGAAAACTTTTTTGAAAAAAAAACAGGTGTAAATGTGTGTGATTTGGATCGAAATGACGCAGATCTTCCATTAAATTTGATTCGATAAATGGGGTTGAAGCGTGCAAAAAAGTGGGTGTTTTAAATCGTTTTTTTAAGTCTTCGATTAAATCTTGATTAACTCTGCAAATATTATAAGCATCTGCCATTTTAATTTTTGTAGCAAAAGCCGTTTTTTTTGTAGTTGAGGGTGTTTTTTTGTTAAATGTAATATCAATAAAATTATTTATCATCTCTTTTTTATAAAGAGATGTGGGTATAAGGGTGCTTTCATCTGTTTGAAAAAGAACAAATGCCTTTTTGTAATTGTATTTTAACAGAGGTTCGCTATGTAGTAAGTTTGAACTTTTTAAAAAATTGTTATCATCTTTTTCAAATGAAAAATGCTTGAATTGTATATATAAGTTTTGTATTGGATCGAGTGTGCAAAATGAAAATCCATCCAGTGAAAACTGGATGGATATAAAATAAGATGTAGTAAGTGTTTTGTCGAATGATTCGTCAATTACTGAGAATTCTTGCATGATAACGTTTTATTCCCAGTTACCTGCGTTGTTATTTGCTTCTTCTAATGACCCTACTTTTAAACCAGGATATCTTTCTAATTTTGCAGCAATGGCATTTAAATTTATTATTTCTTGTGGTTCAAGGCCATTTAAATAAACATCATTGGGTGTTTTTGCTTCAAAAACCTGAACATTAACACCTGATATTGTGGTAATACTACTGCTACCCATTTCAAATTCAGTATTTTTTGAAAAGGGTACATATCTTAATGAATCAACATTGTATTTGTTTCCAACAATAGTATCCATTACACTTATGTTAATAGTATCACGTTTTATTAATCCCATTGCAATAGCCTTTAATTCGGTAATTCCGGCCTCTATCATACTATCAGTAAGTGTTCCTTCCATTTTTATTAAAGGAAGCGAATCTGTTTTAAGAAAGTTAACAAGTGTGTCAAAGCTACTGGTAAATCTATTGTATACCGATTTATACGCAACCTGGGCATCACGAATGTTTTCTAAATTCTCAATAACCTTAGCCTTACGATAATTGTATGCTTGTTGGAATCGAATAGGTTTTTGGATGCTTTCCCAAATAAAATAACCTAATGCAAGGATAACTACCACTAAAACAATCTGAAGTACTGTTTTCATTATTTTTGAGTTTTTATTTTAATTGTTTTTTTCAGAAAGCACAAATTTATAAAAAAAATCAGATTATCTTTTGAGCCTGCTCGAAAACATAAAAAAATGCTGTCAGATCATATTTCAAAATTGTTTATTAAGGCAATTAAGTTTGCGCCAACAGAATCGCAATTAAAGTTGATAGAAGGTTTTGGTTCTTTTTTAATGTCGACAGAAAGTAACCGCCTTTTGTTGGTTAAGGGTTACGCTGGAACTGGCAAGACTTGGGTTATGAGTGCTATTGTTCAGGTTTTGAAGGAATTAAATATAAATGTGGTTTTAATGGCACCTACGGGCAGAGCTGCAAAGGTTTTGAGTGTTTATTCGAATTCACCGGCTTATACTATTCATAAAGTTATTTATAGGCAACAAGGTTCAGGTACTGGTTCTTTTAATTTGAACTGGAATAAATATCGTGATACACTTTTCATTGTTGATGAGGCGTCGATGATTTCTAATAGTTCGAATGAATATTCTATGTTTGGTAGTGGTAGGTTACTGGATGATTTGTTTGAATTTATTCAACAGGGGGCAAATTGTAAATTAGTATTAGTTGGTGATACAGCCCAGTTGCCTCCGGTAGGTCTTGATCAGAGTCCGGCTTTAGATGTTCAGTTGCTTAATTACATGGGATATGAAGTGGATGAGTTTTTTTTAAATGATGTAATTAGACAGGAGCAAAAGAGTGGAATATTACAAAATGCAACATCTTTTCGAAATGCTCTAGAATCTGATATTATTAATATACCAAAAATAATTGTGAAATCGTTTACCGATGTAGAGTGTATAAATGGTGAAGTATTAATTGATAAGATTTCAAATTGTTATGATTTTTATGGAGAGGATAATACAATTATAATTTGTCGTTCAAATAAAAGAGCATCGCTTTTTAATAAGGGCATCCGAAATTCTATTTTGTATCGTGAAGAAGAGTTGATACCTGGAGATTATCTTATGGTTATAAAGAATAACTATTTTTGGACAGAAAAGGTTAAGGATATTGATTTTATTGCTAATGGAGATATTGCAAAAGTTGTGAGAATTAGCGGTTATGAGGAGCTTTACGGACTTCGATTTGCAAATGTGACTCTTTGTTTTCCTGATTATGAGTTTTTAGAGTTGGATGTTAAAATAATACTAGATATTCTGTTGGTGGAAACAGCAGGGTTTACACGCGAACAGAGTGAAGCATTTTATAATGAAGTGATACAGGATTATGCGGATATTAAAAGTAAAAAGAATCAGTTTGATGAGTTGCGTAAGAATCCCTATTTTAATGCAGTACAGGTGAAATATGGATATGCGGTTACTTGTCATAAGGCACAAGGTGGACAATGGCCTGCTGTGTTTGTCGATCAGGGTTATGTTAGTGATGATGATAAAAAAGAGGGGTATTTAAGGTGGCTTTATACAGCAATAACTCGCGCAACTGAGAAGTTGTTTTTTGTAAACTTCCCTGATAGTCAAATAGAAAATGGGTGATTCGAAATAAAATCACCCATTTTTATTTTATTGATGAAATTTTAATTTTTATGCTCCTAAATCGGTAAGCATTTGGTCAATTTTCGAATCAGCTTTTTCGTTTGTAGCATCCCAATCGGCTTTATTTTTGAAAGGCTCTTTAACCTCGAAATAGAATTTAATTTTAGGTTCGGTTCCAGATGGCCGAACTGAAATTTTAGATCCGTCTTCGGTAAAGAATTGTAAAGCATCAGATGTTACTGGCATTATTAAATCAGTTGTTTTATTGTTGGTTTTGTCGGTAGCTTTTAAACTAACATAATCTTTAACCAAAACAAGCTTTGACCCTCCAATAATAGCAGGAGGATCATGCCGCAGTTTTTCCATAATTGCTTTAATCTCTTGCTGTCCTTGTTGACCTTTGCGAACAATATATTTCATTTTTTCTTTCGAGAATCCGTATTCCAGATAAATATCCTGCATTAATTCAAAAAGAGTCATGTTGTTGTCTTTAGCCCAAGCTGCAATTTCTGCAAACATGGCAATAGAGCCGACTGCATCTTTATCGCGAACATAATCGCCGGGTAAGAATCCGTAACTCTCTTCGCCACCGCAGATGTATTTTTGTTTGCCTTCCAATTCTCTTATAATACCTGCAATCCATTTAAATCCGGTATATACATCGTATGATTTTACTCCGTTTTTAATAGCTATTTCTTTTAATATTTCAGAAGTAACAATGGTTTTAACAATAAATTCATTGCCAGTAATTTTACCAGTTTCTTTCCATTTTTTTATCAGATACCAGGTTAATAAAACAGCAGTTTGGTTTCCGTTTAACAGAATAAATTTTCCTTTATCGTTTTTTACTGCAACTCCCAGCCTATCGGCATCAGGATCGGATGCTATAACAATATCTGCATCTACTTCAACAGCTTTTTTTGTTGCCATTTCCATTGCAGCTGGCTCTTCGGGGTTTGGAGAAACAACAGTTGGGAAATCGCCACTTACAACATCTTGTTCCGGAATATTAATAATATTCTCAAAACCCAATTTTCGTAATGCCATTGGTACTATTCGAACACCGGTACCATGTATTGGGGTATAGATAATTTTTAAGTCTTTGTGTTTTTTGATTATTTCGGGAGCTAAAGATATGCTCTTTACCTTATTAATAAACAGGTTGTCCATATCTTCACCTAAAACTTCAATTAATGCAGGATTACCATCGAATTTTATTTCGTCAACCGATTTGATTTTGTTTACTTCATCAATGATATTTGTGTCGTGAGGGGCAATAATTTGACCTCCATCGTCCCAGTAAGCTTTATATCCGTTATATTCTTTTGGGTTATGCGATGCAGTTATAATAACTCCACTTTGACAATTTAGTTCGCGGATAGCAAATGAGATTTCAGGAGTTGGCCTTAAGTCATCAAAAACATAGGCTTTAATTCCGTTAGCCGAGAAAATATTAGCTACTGTTTCGGTAAAAAAACGGCTGTTATTACGGCAGTCGTGACCAATAACTACTTTAATTTCAGCACAGTTAGTGAAGTTTTTCTTTAAATAATTTGCTAATCCCTGTGTTGCAGCTCCAACAGTATATTTGTTCATTCGGTTTGTCCCAACTCCCATTATACCTCTTAAACCTCCGGTTCCAAATTCTAAATCGGTATAAAAAGCATCAATTAAATCGGCTTTGTCATCTTTAGCCATTAAATTTTTAATCGCTTTTTTTGTTTCTTCATCATAATTTCCATCAAGCCAAATTTGTGCTTTGGCTTCAACATTGGTTAATAATTCTTGATTATTCATATTTGTGTTTGCGTATAATTATTTATATGGTAATAATTCTAAAAGGCATTTTTTTAATGATTTTTCCCAGTGTGGAATTTCAATATTAAAGGTACTTTTTATTTTTGCTTTATTCAATACACTGTAATGAGGGCGTGGGGCTGGGGTAGGATAATCCTTCGATTCTATTGGATAAACTTTGCAGTTAGTGATGTTTGAAATATTGAAAATTGTTTGTGTGAAATCGTACCAACTGCAAACTCCTTCGTTACTATAATGGTATATTCCGGGAATAAATTTATCAGTAGATTCGATACTTTTTTTGATTATTTGTAGAATACAAACAGCTAAATCACCAGCAAAAGTTGGGGTTCCTATTTGATCGAAAACAATATTTAGAGTATCTTTTTCGTTACCAAGTTTTAGCATGGTTTTTAAAAAATTGTTACCAAAGGAGGAGTAGAGCCATGAGGTGCGAATTACAATTGAGTTTGGATTAGTTTTAAAAAGTAGTTTTTCTCCTTCGAGCTTGGTTTTACCATAAGCCGATTGTGGGTTTACATTATCGGTTTCGACATAAGGTAGGTATGATTTGCCATCGAAAACATAATCGGTTGATACGTGAATTACCCTTGTGTTAAGTTTTTTTGTTGTCTCTCCGATTATTTTTAATGCTTCTGCATTCACTTTGTAGGCAATGTTGGTATCACTTTCTGCTTTATTTACATCAGTGTACGCAGCACAATTTACAACAATGGAATAGTCTCTTTTTTGTAATTCGGTTTTAACCTGATTGTTGTTGGTAATGTCTAAATCGTTTATTGTAGTAAAGTAGAAATTAAATTGAGCTATGTTTTTTGAAAGTTTTTCTATTTCATGTCCCAATTGTCCATCCGAACCAATAATTAATATATTATGCATCGAAAAAAAATTAAAATTTGAAGTTCATTTTTGCCTCATTAAAATAAGGCAATAACATATCTTTTGGCGATACAATAGCTTTTTCAGTTGGAATCATCCAGTCAATATTTAGTTGTTTATCGGCATAATTAATGCCTCCTTCCGACTCTTTATTATATAAATTATCACATTTATAATGAAAAACAGCTTTATCGCTAAGAACCGAAAAACCATGTGCAAAACCACGGGGAATGTAAAATTGATTTTTGTTTTCTTCTGATAAAACAACAGCTTCGTACTGTCCAAAAGTGGGAGATTCTATTCGTAAATCAACAGCAACGTCAAGTACTTTTCCTTGAATTACTTCGACTAGTTTTGATTGTGAGTAAGGATTTAGTTGGTAGTGAAGCCCTCTGATAACGCCATAGCATGATGACGAGAAGTTATCTTGTATGAAAATATCATTGATACCATGTGTTTTGTATCTTTCTTTATTGTATCCTTCAAAAAAGAATCCTCTTTCATCGCTTAATACATCTGGTTCAATTATTAAAAGACCGGGTATTTTTGTTTTAATTACCTTCATTATGTTTTATTTCAATTCTGCAATTCGAAGTAAATATTGACCATAGTCATTTTTCTTTAGTTCCTGGGCTAGGGTTATTAATTGTGATTTATTAATAAAGCCTTGTTTGTATGCGATTTCTTCGATACATGATATTTTTAATCCTTGTCTGTTTTGAATGGTTGCAATGAAATTTGAGGCTTGCAGAAGGCTGTCGTGTGTTCCGGTATCGAGCCATGCCATTCCTCGTCCCATTTGTTCAAGTCTAAGTCTGCCTTCTTTTAAGTATAAACTATTTAGGTCTGTTATTTCCAATTCGCCACGTTTTGACGGTTTAAGTGATTTGGCTTTTTGAATAACGTCGTTTGGATAAAAATATAAGCCGGTTACAGCGTAGTTAGATTTTGGTTTTTCCGGTTTTTCTTCAATTGATAGTACTTTTCCTTCATCATTAAATTCTGCTACTCCATAACGCTGAGGATCGTTAACGTAATATCCAAAAACAACAGCTTCATTTTTAACATGTTCAATTGCCTGGTTAAGAATTTTACTAAACTTATATCCATAAAAAATATTATCGCCTAAAACTAAACAAACATTGTCATCTTTAATAAATTTTTCACCAATTAAAAAAGCCTGAGCAAGGCCATCTGGTGATGGTTGTTCTGCATATTCAATTTTTAAACCGTAATGGCTTCCATCGCCCAAAAGGTGTTGGTATAATGGCAAGTCGGTAGGGGTGCTTATGATAAGGATTTCTCTAATCCCTGATATCATTAATACAGAAAGAGGATAATATATCATTGGTTTGTCGTAAACCGGGATGATTTGTTTTGAAATACTTTTGGTAACAGGGTATAATCTTGTTCCAGAACCTCCTGCTAAAATAATGCCTTTGGTTTTCTTACCCATGATAATTTTGTTTATTTAAGATTAATAGGTTAGTAGATTATCGAAATAGTTTATGGTTTTTATTAATCCTTCTTTTAAGGGTGTTTTTGGTACCCATCCGTTTAATTCTTTTTTTGCTAGTTCTATGTTTGGTTGTCGTTGGGTGGGGTCGTCGGCCGGAAGTGGTAAATAAATAAGTTTAGATTTTGAATTGGTCAATTCAAGAATCATGTTTGCTAATTCAATCATAGTAAATTCTCCCGGATTTCCAATGTTTACCGGTCCAATGAATTCATCTCGTGAGTTCATCATTCGAATGGCTCCTTCAACCAAATCATCTACATACTGAAAACTTCTTGTTTGCATTCCGTTTCCAAATATGGTGATGTCTTCGCCTTTTAAAGCCTGAACGATAAAGTTGGAAACAACCCTTCCATCATTTGGATTCATTTTAGGACCGTAAGTATTAAAAATTCGTATTATTTTAATATTAACATTGTTTTGAGTGTGATAGTTTATAAATAAACTTTCGGCACATCTTTTGCCTTCATCGTAGCACGATCTTATTCCAATTGGGTTTACATTTCCCCAGTAATTTTCAGTTTGCGGATGTACAATTGGATCACCATAAACTTCACTTGTAGATGCTTGTAATACTTTTGCTTTAATACGTTTTGCAAGTCCAAGCATATTTATAGCACCCATTACAGATGTTTTTATTGTTTTAATTGGGTTATATTGATAGTGAACAGGTGAAGCAGGACATGCCATGTTATAAATTTCATCAACCTCAACAAAGTAGGGATGGGTAACATCGTGTCGTACTAATTCAAAATATGGACTATCTAGTAAATGGAGTATGTTTTTTTTACTGCCAGTAAAATAGTTATCCATGCAAATAACTTCATTACCATCGTTAATAAGTCTTTCGCATAAGTGAGAGCCAATAAAACCGGCTCCTCCTGTTACTAAAATTTTTTTCATAATATTGTTAACAATGTTTTACTTTACGTTTGATCTGCCAATTCCGTAATACGAAAATCCGTTTTCTGATATTTCGGACATATCATATATGTTTCGACCATCAAAGATAGTTTTTGTTTTGAGTAGTTTTTCAATAATCTTGAAATTCAAGTTTCGAAATTCGGGCCATTCTGTTATTAAAATGATGGCATCTGCATCAATTATTACATCATAAGGATCAGTGCCATACTCAATTGTATCGCCCAGTATGTTTTTTGCCTCTTTCATTGCAACAGGGTCGTAAGCTCTAACTTTGGCACCTGCTTCAATTAGTCCATTAATAATTACTAAAGAAGGAGCTTCACGCATATCATCGGTATTTGGTTTAAACGATAGCCCCCAAACTCCAAATAGTTTATCTGTTAAATTATTATTAAAATGTTTTTTTATTTTATTAAGGAGAATCTTTTTCTGATCTTCGTTAACATCTTCAACCGATTCTAACAGGCGTAATTTATAGTTATATGTTTCTGCTGTTTTAATAATTGCTTTAACATCTTTAGGAAAGCATGAACCTCCATAGCCTGCCCCGGCATATATAAATTTATTACCAATACGCGAGTCTGATCCAATGCCTTGTCGCACCATTGAAATATCGGCACCCACTAATTCGCATAAATTAGCTAAATCGTTAATGAAGCTGATTTTTGTTGCTAACATTGCATTGGCTGCATATTTTGTCATTTCGGCCGATGGAATATCCATAAAAAAAATAGGATGTCCGTTTAATAAAAATGGTTTGTAAAGTTTTTGTAATACTTTTTTTGCTTTTTCCGATTCTGTACCAACAACAATTCTGTCGGGTTTTAAAAAATCGTCAATAGCATTTCCTTCTTTTAAAAATTCAGGGTTTGATGCAACATCAAATTCAATTTCAGCACCTCTGTTGTCAAGTTCTTCTTTAATTGCAGCTTTTATTTTTTGTGCAGTTCCAATTGGTACTGTGCTTTTAGTAACTACAACTGTATAATTGAAAATATGTTTTCCAATTTGACGGGCAACATCCAGTACGTACGATAAATCAGCACTGCCGTCTTCGCCGGGGGGGGTGCCAACTGCAATAAAAACAACATCGGTATTGTTAAGGCTTTCTTTTAAACTTGTTGAGAAAAATAGTCGTTTTTTTTCAACATTATTTAATACCATTCTGTCTAACCAGGGTTCGTAAATTGGTATTACTCCTTTATTTAAATCAGATATCTTTTTTTCATTAATATCAATGCAAGTAACATTTATTCCAGTTTCTGCAAAACAAGTTCCAGTTACTAATCCAACATATCCGGTTCCTACTATTGAAATTTTCATTTGTTAATAATTATTTTCAATGGTTATATTAAACTCGCCAATGTTCATTTATCTCTTTGATAGATGTGTAATTAAGGCTCATTTCTTACGTTTGTGTGTTTTTATGATCGTCAAAAATAAAAAAAAATTAACAGTAAAAATCTAATGTTGTTTTATAAAGAAAAGAAGTAATGAGATTATTTGTATTTAAATGTAGCTTTAATTTGGAGATAGATTTATAATTATGAATTTTTATGAAGTAATTAGGTCAGGATTACAAGTTAAAATTATTTTTTTTCGTAAAAAGTAATTATTTTTGCACCGCTTTTAAAAAATATAATGTCTAACTAATTAATTAGGTTTAAATTAATTTTAAATGGAACAAAAAGTAATTATTACCCCCGATTCGGAATTTGATTGGGATGCCTATGAAACAGGCGATAGTGTTAAAACAACCTCTACAAAAGAGGAGTTGGAACAAATGTATGATAAAACATTATCAACAATCTCGGAAAAAGAGGTTATTGAAGGTACTGTTATATCAATGAACAAACGAGAAGTTGTTATCAATATCGGTTTTAAATCGGATGGTATTGTTAGCAAAAACGAATTTCGGTACAATCCTGATTTAAAAATCGGTGATAGTGTTGAAGTTTATGTTGAGAGTCAGGAAGATAAAAAAGGACAATTAGTATTGTCGCACAAAAAAGCCAGGGCTTTACGTTCTTGGGATCGTGTAAATGAAGCTCTTGAAAGAGATGAAATTATTAAAGGTTACATCAAATGTCGTACTAAAGGTGGTATGATCGTTGACGTATTTGGTATCGAAGCCTTCTTGCCAGGTAGCCAGATCGATGTTAAGCCAATTCGCGATTACGATATGTATGTTGGAAAAACAATGGAATTTAAGGTTGTTAAAATCAATCCTGAGTTTAAAAACGTTGTTGTATCGCACAAAGCTCTTATCGAAGCTGAACTTGAGCAACAGAAGAAAGATATTATCTCTAAACTAGAAAAAGGTCAGGTTCTTGAAGGAACTGTTAAAAATATTACATCTTATGGTGTGTTTATCGACCTTGGTGGTGTTGATGGATTGATTCACATTACTGACCTATCATGGGGTCGCGTAACTCATCCTGAAGAAATTGTTCAATTAGATCAGAAATTGAATGTTGTAATTCTTGATTTCGATGATGAGAAAAAACGTATTGCATTAGGTTTAAAACAATTAACTGCTCATCCTTGGGATGCTTTAGATGCTAATTTAAATGTTGGTGATAAAGTGTCGGGTAAAGTGGTTGTAATGGCCGATTATGGTGCTTTTGTTGAAATAGCTGCAGGTGTTGAAGGTTTAATTCACGTTTCAGAGATGTCTTGGTCACAACATTTGCGTAGTGCACAGGATTTCTTGAAAGTTGGTGATGATGTTGAAGCTGTAATTTTGACTTTAGACCGTGACGAAAGAAAAATGTCGTTGGGTATTAAGCAAATGAAAGCTGATCCATGGGAGAATATTGAGTCTAAATATGCAGTTGGAACAAAACATAAAGCTACAGTTCGTAACTTTACTAATTTTGGTGTATTTGTTGAAATTGAGGAAGGTATTGATGGATTGATTCATATTTCTGATTTATCATGGACTAAGAAAATTAAACATCCGGCAGAGTTTACATCAATTAATGAAGAGATTGATGTAATTGTTTTGGAAATTGATAAAGAAAACCGTAGATTGAGTTTAGGACACAAGCAGTTGGAAGAAAACCCATGGGATGTGTTTGAAACAATTTTTGCTGTTGACTCAGTTCATGAAGGTACAATTGTTGAATTAATTGATAAAGGTGCTGTAATCGCATTACCTTATGGTGTTGAAGGGTTTGCAACTCCAAAACATTTGGTTAAAGAAGATGGATCGCAGGCTAAAGTTGAAGAGAAATTAGAGTTTAAAGTTATTGAATTCAATAAAGGTGCTAAGAGAATAATTCTTTCTCATTCTAGAATTTTTGAGGATGAAAAGAAGAATGAAGAACAAGCAGCAAAAAAAGCTCAGACAAAAACAACTAAAAAAGCTGTAAAAAAGGTGAAAGATAACATTGAAAAAACTACCTTTGGAGATATCAGCGATTTGGTTGCGTTAAAAGATCAAATGGAAGCTGACGAAAAAAAATCGAACGATAACGAATAATTGATAACTTCTTACATAACATGGATTTTAAAATTGATAAGTTAGATGATTTTACACTGGTTCAGGTTTTAAAGGAGAAGCTTGATACTCATATTGCTCCAACCTTGAAATCGGAATTGGTATTGCTTTCTGGTAATGGTGAAAGAAACATATTATTGGATTTAAGCAAAAGTAACTATTGTGATTCATCAGGGCTTAGTGCAATTTTGGTAGCCAATCGTTTATGTAAGAATGCTGATGGTGTATTTGTTCTTTCCGGATTACAGCCTGCTGTTGAGAGATTAATTTCAGTTTCGCAGTTAGATTCAGTTTTGAATATTGCACCAACAGCTGATGATGGCATTGAGATGATGAGGAAGTCTATTGAAAAGAAATAATAATGACTTTTTCTGTTACTATCTTAGGTAGTAATTCGGCATTGCCAACATCAGAACGACATCCAACCGCTCAGGTACTTAATGTATCTGAGCGGTTTTTTTTGATCGATTGTGGCGAAGGAACTCAAATGCAATTGCGAAAATACCACATTAAGTTTGCGAAAATTAACCATATTTTTATTTCGCATTTACATGGTGACCATCTTTTTGGACTAATAGGGTTAATTTCAACATTTGGATTATTAGGCCGAAAAACTCCTTTAAATGTATATGCGCATCCTGATTTAGAGAATCTTATGCTGCCTCATTTGAGTTATTTTTGTGCAGATTTGCCATTCGAAGTTAGGTTTATTCATACTTCAAATAAAGAACGGCAGATAGTTTTTGAGGATCAAAAAGTAATTGTCGAAACAATACCTCTTAAACACCGAATCTCTACTGTTGGATACATTTTTACAGAAAAAACAGGAATGCCAAATATTAGGAAAGAATGTATTTTAAAATATAATCTTTCAATAGCCGAAATAGCCAGTATTAAAAAGGGTTCTGATTTAAAACTCAGTGATGGAATAATTATTCCGAACAGTGAGCTTATAAAACCACCTAAACGACCACGATCTTATGCTTTTTGTTCCGATACTAAATATTTTAAATCATTGGCAAATGAGTTAAAAGATGTGCAGTTATTATACCACGAATCTACATTTTTAGATTCTGATAAAGAACTGGCAAAAAAAACAACTCATTCTACATCAAAGCAAGCTGCATTAATTGCTAAAGATGCAGGAGCTCAAAGGCTTATTATAGGTCATTTTTCATCACGATATAATAACTTATCTGCATTTATAGATGAGGCTCGTGAGATATTTGAGAACACCGATTTGGCAATCGAGGGTGCTGTTTTTAACATTGATCATAGCTAATAGCATTTGAAACATTTTTCAGAAATAGGTCAACAGAATTTAATAGTTATATTTGCAAAAAAAATTGAAACATATTAATTGAATTCATAATATAATGCAGGAAAAAATAGTTATTCTGGATTTTGGTTCGCAATATACACAGTTGATTGCGAGGAGAGTAAGAGAGATAAATGTATATTGTGAGATACACCCATATAATAAAATTCCGGTTTTGGATGAAACTGTGAAAGGTGTTATTTTATCCGGAAGTCCTTTTAGTGTTAGAGATGAATTAGCACCCGTTCCTGATTTAACCAATATTAAAGGTAAATTGCCCTTGTTAGGAGTTTGTTATGGAGCTCAATTTTTATCGCACCATTTTGGAGGAGAGGTTTTACCATCGGCAACTCGCGAATACGGCAGAGCTAATTTAGAGTATACTGATTCGTCAAGTTTATTGTTAAGAGGTGTTGATAAACATTCGCAGGTTTGGATGTCGCATGGCGATACCATTGCAAAAATACCTGATAATTACCGAATTATTGCAAGTACTCACGATGTTCAGATTGGTGCATATGAAATACAAGGTGAAACCACATTTGGTTTACAGTTTCATCCCGAGGTATATCATAGTACCGAAGGAAAAAAAATATTAAGCAATTTTGTTGTTGATATTTGTGGCTGTAGTCAGAATTGGACACCTCATTCGTTTATCGATACTACTGTTGCCGAATTGAAAGCGAAACTAGGTAATGATAAAGTAGTTTTAGGCTTGTCGGGTGGTGTTGATAGTACTGTAGCAGGTGTTTTACTTCATAAGGCAATTGGAAAAAATCTGACATGTATTTTTGTTGATAATGGTTTATTAAGGAAGAATGAGTTTGGAAATGTGTTGGATTCATATAAACACATGGGTTTAAATGTAATAGGTGTTGATGCCAAAAATCTTTTTCTCGATAAATTGACCGGGGTTAAAGATCCTGAAAAGAAACGTAAGATTATTGGAAGTGCTTTTATTGATGTGTTCGATGCGGAAGCTCATAAAATAAAAGATGTGAAGTGGTTAGCACAAGGTACAATATATCCCGATGTTATTGAGTCGGTTTCGGTAAACGGACCATCTGCAACAATAAAATCTCATCATAACGTTGGAGGTTTGCCTGAGAAGATGAACTTGAAAATTGTTGAGCCTTTAAATTTATTGTTTAAAGATGAAGTACGCAGAGTTGGTCGTTCGTTGCATATTGATGAAGCATTATTAGGGCGTCATCCGTTTCCGGGACCAGGCCTTGCTATTCGAATATTGAGCGATATAACTGCCGAAAAAGTTACTTTATTGCAAGAGGTTGATCATATTTTCATTGAAGGTCTTAAAAATAGTGGACTTTACGATAGTGTATGGCAAGCTGGAGTAATGCTGTTACCCGTTCAATCGGTTGGTGTTATGGGCGATGAAAGAACCTATGAGAGTGTAGTAGCATTAAGAGCTGTAGCATCTACCGATGGCATGACTGCTGATTGGGTTCATCTTCCTTACGAATTTCTTGCCAAAATATCGAATGAAATAATTAATAAGGTGAAAGGAGTTAATAGGGTTGTTTACGATATTAGTTCGAAACCACCTGCCACTATTGAATGGGAATAAAAGTATTGGAGAAGATTTACTTCTCCTTTTTTTTTACCAATTAATGAGTTAAGTTTAAAATTTTAAAATGTTTTTTTTATTTTATTAACCACCTAAATAAAATGAGATTTTTTTGCTTGTCTTTATTACTCGTTATAAATATTCTTTTAACAGAAAATGGATTTACCCAAAAAAATGATTATAGTTTAAAAAAGGTTAATCTGGCCTGGAAAATAATATCAAATTTTTATGTCGATAGCATTAATGGAGATAAAATGGCAGGCGAAGCAATTAAAGGAATGCTAAAAGTTCTCGACCCTCATTCTGTTTATTATCCTGCTGATGAAGTTAAAGAGATGAATGAACCTTTAAATGGTAGTTTTGAAGGTGTAGGTATTCAATTTATGATTTATCGTGATACATTATTGGTTGTTCAAACAATAGCCGGTGGTCCTTGTGAAAAAGTTGGTGTAATGCCTGGTGATCGCATTGTTAAAGTTGATGGGGAGAATATTGCAGGAATAGGATTGAAAAACAGTACAGTTTTAAAAATGCTTAAAGGACTTAAAGGATCTAAGGTAACATTATCAATAAAACGTAAGAGTGAAACGGAACTATTATTGTTTAATATAATACGTGATAAAATTCCAATATTTAGTGTTGATGCATCTTATATGGTTACAAAAAAAATTGGGTATATAAAGATAAATAGATTTGCTAGTACGACTTATAATGAATTTTTTGAAAACCTTAAAAGTTTAAAAAAGCAAAATGCTAATAGCCTTATATTAGATTTGCGAGGCAATGGAGGTGGATATATGCAAGCAGCTATCGATATTGCTGATGAGTTTATCTCTAATAAAAAAATGATTGTATTTACACAAGGTAAATCTAGTCCACGACAAAATTTCTGGGCAACATCTAAAGGTGTTTTTGAGAATGAGAAAGTAGTTGTTTTAATTGATGAGGGCTCAGCTTCTGCCAGCGAAATTGTATCAGGTGCCATTCAGGATTGGGATAGGGGTGTAGTAATTGGTAGACGAAGTTTTGGAAAAGGTTTGGTACAGAGATCCTTTGATTTCCCCGATGGAGCATTGGTGCGATTAACAATCTCGAAATACTATACTCCTTCGGGCAGATGTATACAAAAACCTTACGATCAAGGTTTAGATGCATATCGTGAAGAGGTTATTGATCGGTATAAACATGGTGAAATGGTTAATCCAGACAGTATTCACATTAACGATTTAATTGTTTATAAAACACTTAATAAGGGGCGTATTGTATATGGGGGTGGAGGCATTATGCCCGATCTTTTTGTGCCAGCTGATACATTAATGTATTCTAATTATTACCGTGAAATAATTAGAACCGGTATAATTAATCAGTTTATAACTTCATTTGTAGATGAAAATAGGGAAATGTTAAAATTAAATTATCATGATTTTAAAAAATTTGAGAAAGAATTTGAAGTAAGTGATAAGATGTTATTATCACTAATAGAAAAAGCTGAACAAAATGATGTTTCTTTTAGTGAAAATGAGTTTTTTACTTCGAAACAATTGATAAATACTCAATTAAAGGCATTAATAGCACGTAGTTTGTGGAGTACTACAGAGTATTATCAATTAATTAACCCTTTGGTTAATTCTTATAACGAAGCAATAAAAGTATTATCAGAACCTGATTTGTATTTTGATTTGTTGAAATAATGCAGGAGTGGTTTTTTGAAATAGATAGGTTTGTAGAATTAGTAGCAATGATCTTGTCTCTTTTGTATCTTTATTTTGAGGTTAAAGAGAATTCTTTGCTTTGGCTTGTTGGAATTGTTTCATCAGCTTTATATGCTTATGTTTATTTTAAAAGTGCTTTTTATGCCGATTTTGGGTTGATGATATATTATGTTGTTATTAGTATTTATGGTTGGATACATTGGCATGGCAGTAAATACAATAACGTTAATATTGAATTACCAATACAAAGTATTACCAAGGAAATAATTATTAAGCTTCTCTTAGTTACAGTATTAATATATGTATCTTTGTTAATAATATTGCTTTATTTGCCCGGATATATTGGATTATCGTCTTCGACATTTCCTTATTTAGATTCTTTAACTGTATCTGCCAGTATTGTAGGAACATGGATGCTTACACGTAAAATATTACAACAGTGGTTGGTGTGGATTGTAATTAATAGTATATGTGTTGTTATGTTTTGGATTAAAGGATTGAATTACACTACGTTACTATTTATTATTTATACAATAGGTTCTGTAATTGGATATATTAAATGGTTAAAAAATTTTAAAAATCAACAGTTAATTAAAAATGATTAAAATTGCCATTACAGGTCCCGAATCGGTTGGTAAATCTACATTATCGCAACAATTGGCAAAACATTTTCATGGAAATTTTGTTACAGAATTTGCAAGGGATTACATACAACAATTGAATAGGTCATATAATTATTTTGACGTTGAAAAGATAGCTAAAAAGCAAATTGAGCAGTATATAAATGTTCAAAAACAGTTGAGTTATCCTTATGTTTTTTTTGATACATTTTTAATTATAACAAAAGTTTGGTTTGAGTTTGTGTGGCAAAAATATCCTGATTGGTTAGATAAATCGATTGAAGATTATCCTATGGATTTGTATTTATTATGTGCACCTGATATACCATGGGAAGCAGATGGTGTGAGGGAAAATGGGACTATTCGTGAAAGTTTATTCATACGTTATAAAGAATTGTTGAAGTTTCATGGATGTAATTATAAAATTGTTTATGGATCAGGAGATGTTAGAGTTGTTAATGCAATTAGTTTGGTTGAAAGAATATAAAAAAATAAGTTTTGAAAGATAAATATCCAATTGAGTTAGCGCAAGCAATTAATGAGTTGTCAAATGAAAAATCATATCGTTCGGTTTGTCATAGACACATGCACGGTCAGCCAATGCCATCATTGAATATATTGAGTGAAACAGTAGATTTGTTACGCGAAATACTTTTTCCTGGTTATTTTGGCGATTCAGAAGTACGACGCGAAAGTATTCGTTATTATTTAGGCGTAAATACCGAAAGGGCATTTAATTTATTGAAAGGACAGATTCAGGCCGGTTTATGTTTTGCATGTAATCATGATGAGGAAATATCGGTTGAGATCCATAGAGATTTAGCTTTTGATATGGCTCGCAGGTTTATAGCTCAGCTTCCCGAAATACGTAGGATTCTTACAACAGATGTTGAGGTCGCTTTTTTAGGCGATCCGGCTGCACAAAGTAAAGGAGAGATAATTTTTTGTTATCCAGCTATTCGAGCAATAACAAATTATCGAATAGCACATGCCTTATTGAAACTGGACGTTCCATTAATTCCTCGAATGATATCGGAAATGGCTCATTCCGAAACCGGAATTGATATTCATCCAAGAGCCGAAATAGGAGAGTCTTTTACAATTGATCATGGAACAGGTGTTGTAATAGGAGCAACTTCAATTATTGGAAATAATGTAAAACTATATCAGGGTGTTACATTGGGGGCAAAGAGTTTTCCATTAGATGAGAATGGAAATCCAATTAAAGGCATTCCAAGGCATCCGATTGTTGAGGATGACGTGATTATTTATGCACAAGCAACAATATTAGGTCGAATAACAATTGGTAAGGGTTCTGTAATAGGAGGGAACGTTTGGGTGACTAATAATATACCTTCAGGATCAAAGATAGTGCAGTTTAAACATAGGGAATCGTTATATAACGAAGGGGCTGGCATATAATTAATGTAAAGAATATGAGGTTTTAACAGATATATTTATATTTTTGTAAAAAAGAACTGTATGTTAATTTGATTGTATTATTTTCTATGTATGTTCGTATATTTAAGTAGGAATTAGTACAAAATTTTTATATTTGTAAAAGTCATTGGAAAAAATCGGAATGAGATTCGATATACAGGAATGGTATATACAAAAACAGCAGGAAGGAGAAACTATCCTTGATTTCCAGGGAGATGTTACTTCTGAGGTTATATCTGGATTATTGAATACCATTGAACTTGATTTGGATACTCTTTGTGTTGATAGATTAAAGTTAAAGAAAAAGGTATATCATGTGTTTGTAGAATGCTTGCAAAATCTATTTCATCATTCTGATGTACCTCCTTTAGATAGTAATTATGGAACGATAAAAAAATTTGGTTCTATAATTTTAGCAAAGGAAGGAGCTTTTTTTAGAATTACAACGGGTAATTTTGTTATTAAAGAGAAACAAAGACTTCTTAAAGATCGTATTGATCAGTTGAATTCGTTAACTGATGATGAAATAAAAATCCTATATCGGGATATTCTTAAAAATGAATCTTTTTCAAAAAAAGGAGGCGGAGGATTAGGAATGCTTGATATTGTTAGAAAAACCGGTAATAAACTGGATTATTTTTTCTATGGTTATAATGATAGTCATTTATTTTTTACATTAGATATTTATATTAGTTAAAACCATATAGTGATCCGTATGGAAACAATTATTAGAGAAGGTACACCCAAAACGCCATTTGTTAGATTTGATGGTGAAAAAGGACTAGTTGAAATAAGAGGGAGGTCAATCCCCGAAAATTCAGTAGAATTTTATAAGCCATTAATTGACTGGCTTGAGAAATATGGTAATACACCATTAGGAGAAACAAATGTTAATATTCAGCTTGAGTATTTTAATACTAGTTCTTCTAAATGTATTCTTGATATTTTTAAAAAACTGGAATTGATTCATAAGAAAGGAAATAATGTTGAAGTCAATTGGTATTATGAAGAAGATGACGAAGATATGTTTGAAGCTGGTGAAGATTATCAATCGATAATTAACATTCCATTCAAAATGATTGAAATGGAAGAGTAGTTTTTTTCAAAAATATAGTATTGCTGTACCTGACACATTTTGTTGGGTAAAGTATTTGCAAAAAAAGAATAATCAAAATATTTAATATTTTATTAATTCTTTTTTTGCATTTTTTTCATATTTGCTCTTAACATATTACCTATATCGAATATTTTGGGTAATAATCTGGAATATAGAATAATAAACAGTAATAGATTGTAAATCCATATTATAATCAGGTTTGCCCAATAAGTTAAAATGTATGTATTCGCAATTCTTTTAGATGGAGCAAGGTAATGCGATAAAATAAACTTTGGTTCGGGATCTTTAAAAACAGGATCTACTTTTTGTATCAATTGATTATTGTATTCAATTATTTTATTTGAGAAAAAATTGTTAGTATTTCTTACAAATCGCTCTAAATCATCATTGAAATAGTTGTTTTTTAATAACAGAAAAGACTCTCGCTTTGTTTGATCTGATGTTTTTAACTGTTTTATTTGATCAAGTTTTTTATCTGCATTATTAAAAATAATTATAAAAAGGCGTTTAGTTTTTTCAATATGCAGAATTAGTTTCTGATATATATCTTCTGAATAGTTATTGCTGTTTATTTCGTTTATGTTATTAAATTTTAATTGAGGATATGAATTGCTTAGTTTAATAATTTCGTATTTAATTAATTCAAGTGCACGATTTAGTTCTTCATTATTATTCTTTTTCTTATAACCATTACATTTGTATAGTTTAGCTTTGATTGAAGGATACCAAAATTCTTTTATAAAAAGAGCCTGACTTTTTTGTTTGTCAAGTTCATAAAAAGGTTGTTCATACTTGTTATTTGTATATTGGTTTATAGCAAGGGCTTCGAATGCCCATTTTGATATTGTTATTTCTCCGTACCATGGAATTTGGTTTGGAGATGCGAAATTAGGATTTAGTCTGTCATAGCTTATAAATACACCGCTAAAAATAAGTTGCGGAATGACAAGGAAAGGTATTAGAATATATATGTTTACAGTTTTTTTAAATGTATCAGAGATTATTAAACCCAAAATATTTGCAAATACTGATGAACTAAAGAGTATGAGCCAATAATAAACATACATATCTTTAATTTCAATTATTGAATTGCCAATTAAAACAAATAAAAATGTTTGTATGGCTGAAATGGTTGATAGAATAATTATTTTACTAAAAATGTAACTTAAGCGACTTAAGTTTAAAAAAGATTCTCTATTTAATATTTTCCTATCATTAATTATCTCTTCAGCACTTACGGTAAGTCCAACAAAAATTGAAATAATGACTGACATAAATATGTAAACAGTCAAATTTGGATTATTTGAAAAAATATAGCCTTGATCTTTAATTGCATCAACATCGTAATATCGTATAATAGATGCTAGTATTATTGCTAATAACGGTGTTTCTAATAAATTTATTAATAAATACTGTGTATTAGCCAGTTTAGATAAAACGTCTCGTTTTAAAAAGGTACAGAACTGTTTAAATTTAGTTGGAATTTTAAAGGTCAATTTTGGTAGTGAAAAGTTTGATATTTCTTTTATAGGTTTAGATGTACCTGTTTTGTTCAGAAATATTTCGTACCATTCTATTGGTTCAATTTTTCGAGCTGATGTTTCTTGTCCATATTCATCGAGAACCTGGGAGCTAATAATATTTAATATCTGTTCGGCATTAACATTTCCACAAGTAGGGCATTCATTTTCATCACAGTTTGGGTGATGGATACTTTGTTTGAAGTAATTTATGCTTTCAATGGCATCACCGTTGTATATTAAGTAACCTCCGGTATCGAGTACCAAAAGCTGATTAAACATTTTAAAAATATCGGATGATGGTTGGTGAATTACTACAAAAATTAATTTACCTTTTATAGTTAGTTCTTTTAACAGGTCAATGATATTTTCTGAGTCTCTTGATGAGAGTCCTGAGGTTGGTTCATCGAGAAATAACACTGCAGGTTCTCTTATTAGTTCTAATGCTATGTTTAATCTTTTTCTTTGTCCACCGCTTATATTCTTATTTAAGGGGTTTCCTACTTTCATATCTTTAACATCGTAAAGGCCAAGAGAATCTAATAACTTGAGTACTTTACGTTTAATTTGAAACTCCGATAAATCGCCAAAGCATAATTTGGCATTGTAAAAAAGATTTTGATAAACAGTCAGGTCTTCAATAAGCAAATCGTCTTGCGATACATATCCGATTAATCCATTGATTTTTTCGGGTTGGTAGTGAATATCAATATTGTTTATTTTTACAGCTCCTACTGAGGGGGTGTATTTACCGCAAAGAATATTTATCAGAGTGGTTTTTCCTGATCCACTATCGCCCATTACACCAACAAGTCTTCCGCTTTGCGAGGTAAAGCTCATAGGGTGAATGCCTATTTTTCCTTTTTTAAATTCGAAACTTATGTCTGAAACTTCAAACTGAATTTGGGTTTTAATATTTTCTGATATAAACTGGCTAAGGATATCGCTGTAAAAAATTGGATTTATTCTTCTGTTTCGGATAGAAGCTCCAGGTCGAATAATATGAACTCTTGATGGAAGTAATAGTTGTCCGTTTATTGTCAAATCCATCTCTCCACTGTGGCGAAGCATTAGTAAACCTGAAGAATGAACATGTAATATTTTTATTTCAGACTGAAGATTTTCCCAAAAATGAAAATGTTCATTATCGCGTTTATTTTGTTTACCTGAAATTGTTAGAATATTTTTTGCTTTATTCTCCTGGTCGAAAGGTTTAATAATAAAATCAAAAAGTTGGTGATATTCTTCTTGATCAATGTTCAATGTATCAGCAACATTGTTAATGAATTCTTTTTCAATTTCAGAAATATTCCGTCCTGAGTTTAAAAATTCAATTAACTGCTGAAGTAAAAATATTTTTTGATAAAAAGTGAGTTCAGCATTAACAGAGGTTGCTATTTTTAATATTTTAACAGAACTTGCTGCGATTCGTTGTGGCAGTTTGTCAATGTCTTTTAATCGGATTTCGTGTTCCTGAAGATATTTATCATATAATTTTAAATACTCATCAGTTAATTGACTACTTAATTGCTGGCTTAAAAAGACTTTAATAATTGATCGACGAGTATGGGATTCGTTAACAGGAAATGCAACAAGGGCAAAGAGTTGCATCAATGCCTTTAAAATTCCCTCACTCATTATATTTCTGTTTTATAGTGTAAATATGTACTCCGGTTAATAAAATTGGTTTTGTATTATTAATAAGAAAGACCTTTAAAACCAAGCATTAACATAGCAATGCCCGAAGTGGCTTTTTTGCTGTTTAAACGTGCTTCAATAATACATTCTATGGAACCTTCCATTTTGAAATCCCAGAAATCAACATTTACATGCTCGTTACTTGAGAAAAGAAGATTATGGTCTTTATCAAATACTGAGAATTGAATTAAGTTTGTTTCCCTGCTGCAAGTTACTAATCTATAAATACTTCCTTCGTATAGTGTTGTATGAAACTCAGCTACTTCGTCGCCGGTTAAAAATGCTTTCATTGGCTGTCCAGTGGTAATGAAAGGGGATTGAAAATAATCAGAACATGTATCTAATAATTTATCTTCTTGAGAATTAGTTAGTAGTGGAGAAATTAGGAAAACAAAAATAGCTATTAAAAACAATTTTATCTTTTTCATCCGTAAATATTTTTAAAATTAAGGCCGAATGGAACTCGCATGTGAATTTTCATCCGTGTTTGTGTTTTTAACGAACATGCTCGTTTCATAGAATTATATATTATTTAGATGCTTAAAAATATAAAAAAAATGGTTGTGTTAAAAATTTTAATCATATATGTTATAATAAAAATACTTTAATTTTATTGAACTGTGTATAATTTATTTGATTTGCTTTTTGTTATTATTTTCATATTAACAAAAATGATAAACTGTCGCTTTGTAGTTGTGATGCCTGTCAAAATGACATTTTTATATAATTGGCAAAGGCTTTGAAGCAAATATAATCAAAATTCAATTGAAAAGGTTTTAAGCTATGAATCTAAATCATTTTACAATTAAAGCACAGGATGCAATTGAAAGAGCTATTCAAATTGCAGTGAGTAGAGAAAATCAAGCGGTAGAGCCATCGCATTTATTAAAAGGAATGTTTGAGGTTGATGAAAATGTAATAAATTATATCTTTTCACAATTGGGAGTACGTAATATTATACCAGCTGTAGATGGTGTAATCACTTCATACTCAAAGGTTAGTGGAGGTGAGCCTTATTTATCGAAAAATTCTAATAGTTCATTACAGGAAGCAATCTCTTTATCTAAAAAGACAGGTGATCAGTATGTTAGTATTGAATATTTGCTTTTGGGTATTTTTAAAACAAAGGATCAGGTTTCTACAATATTAAAAGATGCAGGAGTAACGGAATCAGCTTTAGAAAAGGTTATTCTTATGCTTAGAAAAGGGAAAAATGTTAATTCACAGTCGGCTGAAGATACATATAATTCATTGGATCGTTATGCTATTAATCTTAATGAGAGAGCTCGTACCGGTAAATTAGATCCGGTAATTGGACGTGATGATGAAATTAGACGTGTTTTGCAAATTTTATCGCGAAGAACAAAGAATAATCCAATACTTATTGGAGAACCTGGTGTTGGAAAAACTGCTATTGCCGAAGGTTTGGCACATAGAATTGTTAGTGGCGATGTGCCTGAGAATTTGCAATCGAAATTGATTTATTCGCTTGATATGGGTGCTTTGGTGGCAGGTGCAAAATACAAAGGTGAATTTGAAGAGCGTTTGAAAAGTGTTGTTAATGAAGTAATACATAGTGAAGGAGAGATAGTTTTATTTATTGATGAAATACATACCTTGGTGGGTGCCGGAAGGGGAGATGGAGCTATGGATGCTGCAAATATTTTAAAACCTGCACTTGCGCGTGGAGAATTGAGAGCTGTTGGAGCTACAACATTAAATGAATATCAAAAATATTTTGAAAAAGATAAGGCACTGGAGAGGCGGTTTCAAATTGTTTTAGTTGAAGAACCTGATAATTTGAGTGCAATTTCAATTTTAAGGGGAATAAAGGATCGATATGAAAATTATCATAAAGTGAGGATTAAAGATGAAGCAATAATTGCTGCGGTTGAATTGTCGCACAGGTATATTTCAGATAGGTTTTTGCCTGATAAAGCTATTGATTTGATAGATGAAGCTGCATCGAAATTGCGTTTAGAAATGAATTCTGTTCCTGAAGAGATTGATGAGATTGAGAGGAAAATAAAACAATTAGAGATTGAACGTGAGGCTATAAAACGTGAAGGAGATAAAAAAAAGTTGGAACAACTTTCGAAATCAATAGCTGAGATGAAAGATATTCGAAGCACTTTTAGGGCAAAATGGGATGCTGAAAAGAGTTTGATTGATCGTATTCAAAAGTATAAATCGGAAATTGATGAGTTGAAATATGAAGCTGAGAAAGCTGAACGTGAAGGGATGTACGAACGGGTTGCTGAAATTAGGTATGGAAAAATACAGGATGCAGAAAAAGGTATTGAGGAGTGTAAGGATTTGTTAAAGCAACGACAAAGTGATCATGGCTTGATAAAAGAGGAGATTGAATCGGATGATATTGCTGAAATTGTTAGCAGGTGGACTGGAATACCTGTTGCTAAAATGTTGAAAAGTGAAAAACAGAAGTTGTTAACATTAGAGGATGAACTGCGAAAACGCGTTATTGGACAGGAAGAAGCCATTACTGCTGTTGCTGATGCTGTTAGGAGGTCAAGAGCTGGGTTGCAGGATGCGAAAAGGCCTATCGGATCGTTTATTTTTTTGGGAATGACTGGTGTTGGAAAAACCGAATTGGCAAAGGCTTTAGCTGAGTTTTTATTTGATGATGAATCGCATATGACCCGTATTGATATGTCGGAATATCAGGAAAGGCATTCGGTTTCGCGTTTAATTGGAGCCCCTCCCGGGTATGTTGGGTACGACGAAGGAGGGCAGTTAACAGAGGCTGTAAGACGTAAACCATATTCAGTGGTGTTGTTGGATGAGATTGAGAAAGCACATCCTGATGTATATAATATCTTACTTCAGGTGCTTGATGATGGAAGGTTGACCGATAATAAGGGAAGAACTGTTGATTTTAAAAATACAATTATAATAATGACTTCAAATTTAGGGTCAAGTATTATTCAAAGTAATTACGATAATAGATTAACACAAAGTGAAGAGTTGTTGATGGAAAAAACTCAACAGGAGTTGTTTGCGTTGTTAAAACAGACAATACGACCAGAATTTTTAAATAGAATTGATGATGTGATAATGTTTAAACCTTTGAACGTAAATGAGATAAATAAAATTGTAGAATTGCAATTTAAGTCTATTCAAAAAATGTTATCTCAAAATGGAGTTAACATATCTATAACTCCAGATGCAGTTTCCTGGATTGGAGCCTCGGGTTTTGATCCCTTGTTTGGAGCTCGCCCAATTAAAAGAGCTATTCAAAAATATTTATTAAATGAGTTATCAAAACAAATATTGGCTGAACAAATAAGTAACGAGAGTAAAGTATTGGTTGATGTGACAGATAATAAGTTATTTTTCAAAAATGAATAATAATTGGGTAAATTAAAAAAGCTGCTTATGCAGCTTTTTTAATTTATATCAAAAACTTTATCAAGTTTCATTAAAGCCAATAAATTGAAAACATCTTGTTGAACAGAGTTTAATTGAAATGTACAATCGTTTTGTCGGGCTGTTTTTAAGGCCGATATTAAAGCTCCAATCCCGGTGCTATCTATAAATCTAATGTTGTGAAGATCCAGAATAAAGATGATGCCTTTTTCGATGAGAATGTCGTTTAACTGACTTTTAAGTTTTGTAGCATTGGCAGCAATTAATCTATCTGTTTCGTTAATTGTTCCAATAATGATTCCTTCTTGTTCTTTTATAGTTAGCATATTTTCAATCGTTAGTTCTCTAAAATTGAGTTTAATTGTTGTGATGCTATATCACAATTTTTTACAAATTTATCAATTATTTTTTTAATAGTTTCATCTTGGTTATTTTCTGTAACCCATATTTGTTTTTCTTTCGGATAGCTTTCTAAGTTTTGATTTAATTTAATTATCTCATCTTCTTCCGTTTTTGAAATATTATTACTGCTGTTTTTAAGTTCAATAACCCGTCTGTTTTTAGCCAGTAATTCTAAATTTTTCAAATCAATTTCACCTAAAATCTTCATGCCCAAAGAAACAACTGATGATTTTGCTTTATGAGCTATTGCTGCCATTTTATTCCAATCTTTATTATTAAAACTTTCTGTTAATCCATCTGTGAATTCGGGAACCTGATCTAAAAAAATTTCAATTAATTCTTTAATAATATCTTTATCCCCATCAGCAATGGTATTAAGGTAAGTTAAATCAATATTATCATAATTAGGTTGCATAACTATAGGTTGAGAATTAATTTATGAATGTACATGATTTGGATAAAATGATTTATAAAATTTTCAATGATGAAAATACGAAAAATAAATAATTAAAAAACTAATTAAAATAACAATAGTTCGTTAATTTTTAAGCGGCCATAGTGCCGTATAATATAAGCTCTTTGACATATTTCTGATTTTTAGCAGAGTGTGGG
>JAFGBR010000048.1 GCA_016933045.1 Marinilabiliaceae bacterium
AGCCTTATAGATACCCGGTTCAATTTCATTTTGCCAGAATTTAGATTCCCATTCAATGACCTCCTGTTTGCGGTTATAATGGTCGGGTAAGTCATTGATCTTTAGACCAAAACCTACCTTGGTGATTTCAGGATACCTTTCAAGCAGTTTATAAAAGTGTTCAACGGCATTCAAAGGGCACTCTTCAACAGGAATCACGTCGGGATCGGTGAGAATATAATATTGGTTTTTAAACCACAAATAAATATGGGTGTCCCACAATGCAGTATGTCCTACATTTTTGGTCAGCTTAAAAATAGTATAGGGACAATTCTTGTAATAGTCCAGTAATGGGGGATAGGTGGAAGCGTTGTCGATGATGTAAATGTTTTTCATGCCGGCATTTTCGAGCCACGCTATTTGTTTTTTTAAATAATCAAGACGGTTATAATTATTAATAATTACCGGAGTATTTTGATAACCCTGCCAGGGCTTGGATAAAAATGATTTTATCCTGGCAGCTATTCGAAATAACAGGTTGTGTTGCCTTTTAAAGTCGGGTTTAACCTTAATAATCATAGAACAATACTATTTAATGATTCTTTTGATATGGCTTAAATACGGTACAACTTTTTTGCCAATGGGATAGTATATTTCTTTTTTTAGCCAGTTTTTTGAAATGGGCTTTTTATTTGGAATACTATTTACGACATATTTAAGGAATAGAGCCAATCTGTCTTCATTCCAAAATTCATTTGGTTGGTTGTTGTGAAACCAGGGTTCTATAAATTTATTATAGTATTTTTCGGGATCCTTATCGTGCGAAATAATATCATCAATTAAATCATCTTCGGTTTGGTAATTATCGTAATTAAAGAAGCTCTTAGTATTGAATTCTTCCTCTATGTAAGGGTTACCCCAATAAATAGGTATCGTATTACCAATCATGGCATCCACAATCTTTTCAGTTGTGTACCCATCACTTATACAGTTCTCAAAAGCAATATTGAATTTATACTGAGATAGGAACTCTATTTTATTGTTAACCGGGCCTCCAATATTATTAATATACCTGCCTCCGGAATCCACTTTTTTGTATTTACTTAATTTGTTGAAAAATTCTATGCGCTTGGATGCGTTTGGATTTGAAACAATAAAGGAACAGAAGCCTCGTTTTTGATCAATTAGATTTTTGATTTCATCTTTATTTTTAATCAGTTGTGATGCTGAATAATTATAAAGCAAATAATTTGGGTAACGAAGGTTCTTTCCATCCTTCCACCGTTGAAAGGAAAGAGCGTAATCGCACTCCCAGTATTTTGGAGAAATAATTTCAGGAGTGTAGAATATTTTTGTACACTTAAAGTATTTCTGATTATCGCCTAACCAGGAATAAAACAAAAGATCGGGATCTTTAGATGTTACTTCTACATTGTGATTTTTTTTTAAGGCATCCAGGAAATGATTATTATAAGGGTTGAAATTCTCCCAGAAATCCACAAAAAAGACTTTAATAATTGAATTCATTAATAATACTTATAACGATGGACTTATAATAATGATGTCGTTGTGGGTATGAAAAAAGTATCCCGGGTGTTCTGTTGTTACTTTTAGCTTTAAATCCCAAAGATTCGGATGTTTGTTGTGTTGCATAAACCTTATTGCTCCATCAATGAGAATATCGGGTTTTTCAATGCTTTTAAAAGAATTATCAATTAAGTCAGGAATTTTTTGAAAATTTTCATCTCCAAAGTCCAACCAAATGATTGCTTTTTCACTATTGCGTTGATCGAGTTGATCAATGTTCAATACTGTTTTGAAGTCTTTTTTTAATGCCCAGTTTCGTTTGTTAAGGTAATTCTCTGTTGTAAAAATAGTTTTTATATTTCTCTTTTTTTTTCGATCAATAATCTTTTGGTATTTTACAGCATCAGGTGGTGGCAGTTTTAGCCCGTTATCCAACCAGGCTTTTAAAACTGTTTTGTCTTCTTTTAATCGTTTGCTAAACATTGTTGTTGTCTAATAAATCATTTATTTAAGGCTCTTATTCTATTTTGTCGATATTTATCAATGGGTTTTATAATAAATTGAATGGTTGCAAGTGAGAAAAAAATTGTAATAAAAATGATAGATAATGACCACTCAGATCCTAGGCTAAAACCAAAGAAATTTGAAATGAAACTCATAACAACCATTATTAATAAATGGGATAAGTAGATTGGATATGAAATCTCACCAATGTAAGTGTCTAGTTTATTATTTTTGAAATGATGAAAAATAAAGGGAATCGAGAACATGGTTATTAAGAGATAAATAATAGGCTTTCCAGCCCATGGAATGAACTGATACAGCATGGTTATGATAAGAAAAGATATCCAAATCAATAGTCTCCAATAGCTGTTGATTTGTGCAATAAATTTTCTTTTATACATTTTATAAGAAATTGCTCCCATTAGGAAAATTGATAATTCATTGGGGAAGAAGCGATAGGTCCATGGATCGTAGTTTAAACCTTTGTTTACCAATATGAATCTTAGAAGAAGACTTAGCGAAATAAATAGAAGGATGGTAGTGGTTTTTCTTCGAACGATGAAAGGAGCTATGAGATAAAACATTAATTCCAGACTAATTGTCCAGGCTTGAGGCATGAATAAAAAACTATACAGAGGTGGTTCTGAACCGTTAAAAACACCTGTGTAAAAAAGATTACCCGATTGTAAATCAATCCCTAGATACATAATGATATCCTGCCCAATAACGAAAAGGTTTGCTAAAACAATAAAAAGTTTAGAAAGAAGACTGAATTCAGAGAAATGATCGAAGTAAGGATCTAAATATGCTGCATGTTCTCTGTTAACTGCAAAAATGAAGATAGAGTATCCTATTGCCAGTATTAATACAAACCAATAGGTTGGTAAAAGCCTTAGTAATCGGTTTGTAATGAATAATTTGTAGTTGTTGTATTTTTCATTTAATATTAGCGCCATATAAAAGCCTGATATGATGTAAAATGCTTGGACGGCTAAAGTACCTCCTACCATTGTATTCCCAAAAACAGGCATGGAATGTGCAATGACAACTGATATTGCTAATAATACTCGAATAATTCCCATCTTAACGTTTTAATATTAAACTGATTGTTCTTCTTGAAAGTGAAAGCTGAAATTGATTAAAAGCTAAACCTATTGCTTTTTTACTTTCCTTTTTAAGTCCATCATTATAAAGAGATACAGCATATTTATTTGCAAAAAAAGCATGAAAGGCTTTTCTATTCAAATAATTGAATTGCCAGCCCTTACTTAAATATTTGGAGTCAGTACTGTCGCGATTGACATATTCCTGCAAAAATTCGGGCAACTCTGTTTGTATGCAAAGGAATTTTAAGATGGTTTGCTGTTCGTTGTTAAATGCTGCAAACCCTTCACCAAACGATTTAGACCCTCCGTGTTGTCTAAAGTGTGCCAATAAGTCTTTTATCAGGATCACATTTTTTTGACCGAATTGGCAAAGATAACGCATCCATAATTCATTATCGAAAACATAACGCAGCGACTCATTAACTCCACCTAATTGCTGCAGAATGTCGGCCCGGTAATAGGTGCCGGGTTGGTTCATTTTAATGTTGAGCAGTGTTTTTGTGGCACTCTTTTTTAACCCCATGCGATAGGTATGGCTGGTTATCCCAGTCTCTTCCCAGAAACAGTGGGTGTAACCGCAAAAAACTTCTTTTGTAGGGTGTTTTTGGTAAGCTTTTGCCAATGCATTTAATGCACCCGGTTCCAGATAATCATCGCTATTGATCCAGTTAATCAGGTGATTATCTGTTGATTTGTTGATTTGTTGATTTGAAAATACCCAATTCAAGCCTTTGTTGATGGCGTGTGCCTGGCCGCGATCGGGTTCGCTGACCCAGAATGCCAGCTTATCTGCATATTTTTTTATGATTTCAACCGTGTTATCGGTACTTTCGCCATCAATTATAATGTATTCCAAATTCGGATACCCCTGATCAATAATTGAACGTATGGTCTGCTCAATGTATTGGCCCTGGTTATAGCTGGGGGTGATGATGGTGATTTTGGGA
>JAFGBR010000049.1 GCA_016933045.1 Marinilabiliaceae bacterium
GAAGCAATTAGAGGCAATCTCAATTTGGGTTGTAACGGGCAACACACAATCTTCATAAAGAGAGTAACCCTCTTCAAAAGAGGGGATATTTTTGCCCTGAACCGAAACTAAAGTAGTTCTTTTTTCTTCTTCGATATCACCAATATATAAAGTAACAACTCCACCGGAAAAAAACTGTGCAGAAATATAAGGGGCACCAATGTGATTTTTGGCGTAACCTTTGGGTAACTCAACCTTTGCTTCCCAATATGATCTTTCTTCTAAAATGAGCCATTTTATTTCTATTGAATCGGGATATAAAAGAATATCACGCTTGTTATATCCTGAATAATAATATTGCCTGTCGGATATTACTGTTGATTCATCACCGTAACTAATACCAGAAGGATTAAATTCATCATTGATTGATGTTGAAAAATATTTATCTAATTTACAAGTTAACCCGGGAGTGGGTATAATTGCAAGTGACCAGTTAAAACGCTGGCTTCGTTTATAACCAATCTCCTTATAAAAAATTAATAGAATTAGTAGAAGTAAAATACCTGATAGGATGATATTAGCTTCGTTTCCTTTAAATGTCATGTCAAATATTATTAATATCAATAATGTCCAAGATTGGATATTGAGTGAAAGAACAATAATATCAATAACCCTATAATCAGAGATATTATTCCAATTACCATATAAAAAAATCTTATTCCGGAGCCATGAGGGGCAAGAAACATAACCAAAAAACAAAAAAATGGGAAAAGCAGTGGTAATAGCTGAAAATAAACCCATTCCATATTTATTTTATGCCAATAGCTTAGTAAACCACTTAATGCTATCATTATAGCAATTATTAAGATAAAAGATGTAAAACCTTTAAATATTTCCATTATAAAAAGAGTAAATTAATTTTAAACAGCTAATTAATAATTATAAATATTTTTTTTAAATCAAAACTGTACGGTTTGCTATTTAAGTAACATATGCAAATCACCTTTTTAGTCACGAATTACACGAATTTACATGAATGTAATTGCTTATGCAATAAAAATATCGTTGTTTTAAACTTTTAATTACACCCCCTCCCTTACACTCTTTATCAAGGCTACTGTGGGGAACCCAAATAAAACAAAGAAATCGCACTTATACAATTAATTGGCCAATTGTATAAGTTTTTGGTTGTTTGTTGCAACGTGGAAAATAGACCTGCTGCAACTATGGGTAAATTATTATTATGGGGGCAACTCTTTAATTTTTATCGCACTGTTAAATAGGAAATAATTTATCTTAACATTGACATTACTTTTTAGGATTTTTTCAGCAGTGGCGGCATTTTTTGTTTACTTTTTTTGCAGTTAATAAATGCCTGCCCGGCTTGATGGAAATAAAAGTTAAATAAATTCTGGTTGACTTAATCAGAAGATTCTATTTATGGTCAGTATTTTTTTGAAAAAAGTTCTATTAATACTAAAGAGTTTTACAAGAAAAAATATTTTATCGTTACAATATAACGTCAAAAACCATGAATGGAGTGCAATAGAATCTTGTTTTGTTATTTTCGTTTTGACATATACTTATAAAATTCTAATTGAGATCTTTTAGTTTTTTCATGACCTTTTGCGGCTTTTATTTTATTGCTCATTGAGTTGTCTAATATTCTGGCCGAGATGTTATCTGCCCATTGAAGGCTCCACATTTGCTTAAGTTCTTGTTTTAATTTTGAATCGAGAATGGGGCATGCAACCTCTACACGCCTGTCGAGGTTGCGTGTCATTAAATCGGCCGAAGATATATAAATATTTTCTTTGCCTCCGTTACTAAAAAAGTATATTCTTGAGTGTTCCAAATACCGGTCAATAATACCTATTGCAGGTATTGGTTCGCAGTTTTGATCAAATTGAGGAGTTATTGATAACATACCTCTAATATTTAAGCGTACATCTACTCCATTTTTTTTTGCTTCGTAAAGAAGTTGAATTATAGTGTAGTCAACTAAATTATTTAACTTTAAATATATAAATGATGTAATGCCTTTTTTTGCATTATTTATTTCGTTTTGAACCATTTCAGTAAAACTGTTCCGTAAATTAAAAGGAGATACCATTAAATATTCGAATGGTTTAGGTTTATTATTTGAATCGAAAAAATCAAATACTCTTTTTACTTCTTCAGTAATTTCATTGTGTCGGGTTAGTAATATGTTGTCACAAAATACTTTTGCCGAGTCTTCATTAAAATTACCTGTACCAATACCGGAATAGTATACCTGAGCATCATTTTCAATTCGTGTTACCAGAACCAATTTGGAGTGTACTTTTAATTTGGGTACCCCATAAGTAACGTTTACTCCTTCTTCTTTTAAAAAGTTTGACCATTTTATGTTGGCCTTTTCATCGAAGCGAGCTTGTAACTCAAGTATGGCAGTTACTTTTTTGCCATTGCGGGCAGCATTAACCAGGGCATTAACCACGTTTGATTTTTTTGCGAGCCTGTAAATGGTGGTTTTTATCTCTATTACATTAGGATCGATTGATGCTTCTCTTAAAAAATCGATAAAATGATGGAATGAGTGATATGGAAAATGCAGTAATACATCGTTTGTTTTTAATACATTAAAAAATCGCGAGCCATGTGGTAACATTGGGTGTTGTATTTGAGGCATTGGCTTGTAGCTCATTTTTATCTTTCCTATGTTCGGAAAGTTCATAAAGTCTTTAAAATTATGATATCTTCCTCCTTCAATTACAGAGTCGTATCGGGTAAAATTGAGCTTTTTCAATAGTATCTTAAGTAGGGGTAAGGGAATCTCCTTGTCGTATACGAATCTCACTGGATGGGCATCTCTTCTCTTTTCAAGCCCTTTGGCCACTGCTTTAATGTAGTTTTCCGAAATATCATCGTTAATGTCTAACTCGGCATCACGGGTGAGTTTTATTGTGTATGCATTTATATTTTCAATATCAAACATATAAAATACATCTTTTAATTCATACCTAATTACGTCTTCTAGTAATATTAAATATTTTTTATTGCGCTTACTTGGGAGTAGTATAAATCTGCTTATATGATCGGTGGGGACTTCGATTAATGCGTAGGTTTCGTTATTTTTTTCTTTTGTTGTAAATTGTACAGCTAAATAAATTGCTTCATCGCGTAAATCGGGTAAATTTCGTTCATTGTTAATGATTAATGGCATTAATCGTGGCCTTATATGTTTTGTAAAATAGTTACGTACAAATTGCCCTTGTTCTTTGTTTAGCGTGTTTTCGTTAAGTATATATATGTTTTCTTTTTCTAAATCTTTGATAATATCTTCATAAACCTGTAAAAAACGTTCTGATTGTTTTATAACTAATTGGTTTATTTTTATTAATGTGTCAGCCGGACTGTATTTTTCGTATATCGATGAGTCCGTTAAAATAGTTAAGCGTTTTAAAATTGCTACTCTAACTCTGAAAAACTCATCCAGATTATTTGAATAAATACCTAAAAATTTGATGCGTTCAATTAATGGTACATTTTTCCGAGCTGCTTCTTGTAACACTCGCTCGTTAAAAGCCATCCAGCTTATCTCTTTTGGTATATAATTATTAATTGACATTTTTTAATATTAAAACTCTTTGCAATATTGTTTGTTGTGATTTTGACTAATAAAACAAACCATAATTTAGCACATATAGTTTAAGAATTGGTTAATTTTTTGTCGACTCAATAAATTAATCTTAAGTTATAATTTTTTTAGTTGGCTGTTGTAATATATATGCAAGTAATTATTTTGCAAAGCACTTATTTAAAATATCTATTTTTCATGCCATAGTATATTTTTAGTAATTTTGCGCTGTTTTTCAAAATTTATCAAGCGAATAAGTTTAGGAAATTGTATTTGTTGCCAAATAATAAGCCATGATAATCGTCAGGGTTAAGTTGTAATTTTTTTTCATTTTGAGTGAAAATTTTTTTTGTAAGTTTTATCTGGTCAATAAAAAGCAAATTTTAAAAAGATGAAATATCATTTAGTTGTATTGGGATGTCAAATGAATCAGTCAGATTCTGAACGTGTGAGTAGGATAATGTTAGAAATGGGGTATGTTTTAACCAATAATGAACAAGATGCTGATATAATTGGAATTATTGCTTGTTCTGTTCGGCAAAAGGCTATCGATAAAGTATATGCTAAAATAGCTAAATGGAATAAATGGAAAAACAAACGATCTCTTATTACTTTTGTTTCGGGTTGTATTTTACCCGATGATCAAATTAAGTTTTTGAAATTGTTCGATTTGGTTTTTGATATGAAGATAATTGAGGAATTTCCTCGAATGTTACGCGAATATGGTGTTAATATTCCCAATGTGAATTTTTATTTGTCGGACAACGATGGTCTTAATTCTGATACATACTCTTATAATGATGATAATAAGAAGTCTGTTTTTTTAAATCTTAAACCGTTGGATGCATTACCTGAATCTAATGATGACGGAACTCAGGCTTGGAATGTTGATCCAATATATAATAGCACTTTCGAAGCTTTTGTGCCAATTCAAAATGGATGTAATAAGTTTTGTACTTATTGTGCAGTTCCATATACCCGAGGACGTGAGGTTAGCAGGCCTTCTGATCATATTATTAAAGAGGTTGAATTGTTGGTTATTAAGGGGTACAAGTCAATTACGTTACTTGGACAGAATGTAAATTCGTATGGTCTGGATAAAAAAGGTTATGAAATATCTTTTTCAATGTTGTTAGAAAAAATTGGTAAAATCATTGATAAACATGGAAAAGATGTTTGGGTTTATTATACATCACCACACCCGCGTGATATGACTAAAGATGTTGTTGAGGTGATGGCAAGATATAAAGGTATTGCAAAACAAATTCATTTACCTGTTCAGTCGGGTGATGATGAGGTGCTGATGCGAATGAATAGAAAGTATAATATTGATAAATACAGTGAAATAATTAAATGGGTAAGGGGTTTAATGCCTCAAGCTACAATTTTTACCGATATTATTGTTGGGTTTAGTGGTGAAACAGATGAGCAGTTTGAAAATACTCGTAAAGTATTGCGCAAATTTGAATATAACATGGCTTATATTGCAATGTATTCACCTAGGCCTGGGGCAAAATCGTTTGAGTGGAGTGATGATATCAGTCATGTTGAGAAAAAACGTCGTTATGCAGTACTTACTGAAGATTTAACCATAGTGGCTCAGAAATGGACAGATCAGATGGTGGGTAAAACTTACCAGGTATTAGTGCGAGGAAACGATCGTAAAGAGGGTTATTTGTCTGCTCATACCGAAGGGAAAATTATTGTTCGTTTTGAATCGGACGATAATTCATTAATTGGAAATTTTGTTAACGTGAAAATTGTGAGTGCCGGCCCTTTTTCGGCCGAAGGTGTTTTAGTTGAAAAAACAGTTGAAATTCCAGTTTCAAATTAAATAAATATCGTTTTATTTAAAAAATATATAAGTGAAAGTAGCCTTCAAAACACTAGGGTGTAGACTTAATCAATATGAGACGGATTCTTTGGCAGCTCAGTTTCAAAATAATGGTTATGTGGTTTCGGAAAGTGAATTAGATGCTGATATTATAGTTGTTAATACTTGCACTGTTACAAATCAAAGCAACCATAAGTCGCGAAATGTAATTAGTCATGCACATAAGGTAAATCCTGATGCTAAATTGTTTATTACCGGATGTATGACTGTTAGTCATAAAGATCAGATATGTGAAAAATTCCCATCTGCATACATTATTGATAATGAACATAAGAGTGCTATTTTTCATGCTGTTGATTCAGTAGTTAAAACTGGTGAAATGAATGTTGATAGTGAAAGTTATGATTTGTTTAGTTATCAGTCTTCTTTCGATATGTTTCATACCCGTAGTTTAATTAAGATACAGGACGGGTGTGATAATTTTTGTACTTATTGCATTATTCCAATGGTTCGAGGACGGGCAATAAGTCGGCCTATTGTTGATATAATTGAAAATATTAAATATGTTTTGTCTAAAGGGGCAAAAGAGATTGTTTTAACTGGTGTTAATATTAGTCGTTATTATTACGAAGGTGTAAATTTTTCGGGTTTGTTAGAACAGATTTTAAATATTGACGGGAATTTTAGGGTTCGAATATCATCTATTGAACCTGATAGGTTCGATTCTCGTTTTTCTGAATTGGTTAAACATCCAAAATTAGCTCCTCATTTGCATATTTGTCTTCAAAGCGGTTCTGATAATATTTTGTTACAAATGAAACGAATGTATTCAGTTCGCGATTTTATAAATATTGTTGAGTCAGTAAGAAAGCAGAATCCGTTATTTAATTTTACTACCGATGTTATTGTGGGCTTTCCAGGCGAAACAGATGAGGATTTTGGAAATACAGTTTCTATTTCAAAAGAGATTGGATTTGGCCACATGCATATATTTAAGTATTCTGTTCGGCAAAATACTCGAGCGCAACGAATGTCTAATCATGTTAGCGATACTATAAAAACTGTTCGTAGTAAACAATTGCATGATATTGCCGAGGAATTAAAAAAGAATTATTTTTCAAGTCTGATAGGTGTTCCTCAACAATTATTGGTCGAAAAAGTGAATGATTGTTTTGCCACTGGTTATAGTGAGTATTTTGTTCCTTTGGTTCTTAATTCAAATGATAATAAACGAAATTCATTTGTAAATGTAAAAGGTCTAAAACTATTAGTTGATGATGATTTGAAATTGTTGGTTGAATAGAGTTTTTTTTAAATCTATTATAGTTGCTATTAATATCTTCATAATAAATATTAAAAAATCAATTGTTTTTATTCATACTAGGTAAAAAGTGCAATAAAACTATGTGTTTTCTGCATCAAAAAATGAGTGTTTTTAATCTGTTTTTTAGTGTGATTACTCTAATTATACTTTCTTAATAGCTGTTTCTTTGTGAGATTAATATTTAAGTTTTTGCATTAATTATGGTAAAGTTTAACGACATTAAAATTGGTACACGATTAAATGTGGTACTGGGAATTTTTATAGTTTTAATAATAGGGTTTTTAGGGGTATATACTTCTGTAAAAATAAAAAACAAAATTATTGAAGACACAAACTTAAGGATGAATGAACAGGTTTACGATTTGAAAAACTTTATTCAGCAAGAAATTAGAAATAATCAGGATAAAGTGAATATTGGTATTCATTTGGTTGACAATTTTCTTGCAACAAAAGGTAATATTGTTATTTCTGACGAAACTATAATTTTTTCAGCTACCGATCAGGTTTCAAAACAGAGTCATGATGTTTTATTAAATAAATGGTATTTGGGAGGTAAGCTTTTGCAATATGATAGTGTATATGTTAATTCTATTCAAAAGCTTTCGGGAGGCACTGCAACAATTTTCCAACGTATTCCTGACGGTTTTTTACGTATTTCAACTAATGTTATTAATAAATATGGTGAAGCTGCAATAGGAACTTATATCCCTAATTCATCTCCTGTTGTTAAAAGTATTTTGAGTTATAAAAGTTACAGTGGGAGAGCTTTTGTAGTTAATGATTGGTATTTAACTTCATATAATCCCATTGTAGTTAATGATGAAGTTGTTGGTATGACATATTTTGGAGTGCCCGAAAAAGATATGAAAGGGTTAAAAGATATTTTTATAGAAAAAAAGTATTTTGAAAAGGGATATCCTTTTTTGGTCGATTCATCAGGTATGTTTATTATTCATCCTACAAGTGAGGGAATAAGCTCATATTACGATGAATACTTTCAAAGAATGATTAAATCAGGTTCTTTTAGTGGTGAGGTTGATTATGAATGGGAAGGTGAGTTAAAAAAGATGTATTTTCAGTATGTACCTGCAATTAAATCGTATGTTGCGGTATCTATTTATATTGATGAATTGATGGGAATTGTTTATAATGTGCGAGCTGCTATTTTTATTGCAGTTCTATTAAGTATATTGCTATCAATATTTATTATCAGGTTTATTACAGGTCAAATAACAAAGGCTTTAAAAAAAGGTGTTGATTTTGCAGATAGCATTTCTAAAGGATATCTTAATCAGATGATTGAACTTAATCAAAATGATGAGGTAGGACAGCTTGCAATGTCGTTAAACCAAATGGTTGAAAATTTAAGGAGTATTGTAAGCAGTATTTTAGATGGTTCGAAAAATGTATCAATTGCTAGTCAGAAAGTTTCGTCGAGTGCAACAGAACAGGCTGCTTCTACAGAAGAAGTTTCGGCTTCGATGGAACAAATGGTTGCTAACATAGAACATAATAATGATAATTCGCAAAAAACTCAGTTAATATCAGTGAATGCATTGGAGGAGATGAAGGAAAGTAATAAAAGTGTTAATTTGACTGTTAAATCAATGCAGGATATAGCTTCGAAAATAGTTATTATTGAGGAAATTGCTGAAAAGACCGATTTATTGGCAATTAATGCTGCAATTGAAGCTGCCAGAGCTGGAGAACATGGAAAAGGATTTGCTGTTGTTGCTATGGAAATTCGAAAATTGGCCGAAAGAAGTCAAAAAGCTGCCCAGGAAATTAATGAACTTTCGAACAGTAGTGTTGATATTGCTGAAAAAGCAGGAAAAAAAATGGAGGAATTATTACCCGAGATTGAAAAGACTACTCATTTAGTTATGGAAATTACAGCTTCGAGCAAAGAACAAAGAGCTGGTGCTGATCAGATTAGTTCAGCATTGTTGCAATTAAACCAAACTAATCAGAATAATGCTGCCAGTGCTGAAGAACTTGCTTCTCAGTCTGAAGAATTAAAAGAAACTGTTTCATTTTTTAAATTATAAATACATTAATATTAAACCAATTTTTAATTACCGATAAATGAGTGTTCTCGATCTATTTGAAGGTGAGTTTTTTAAAAAATAATTATTATTTTAAAGTGTTTTGTCTTAATTAAAAAGGCTGCCTGAACTTTTAGACAGCTTTTTTGAAATAATAAGTAAGTTTTAAATTCAATTATTTTTTCCATTTAATGCTACATCCAATAGCTTTAGTTGTTTTAACATTTATATTTTTTGACAATAGTAAATCATTAATTGCATTTTCAAGAAACTTATCTTTTACGGCAGCTGCATCCTGATAATTATCGTCAATTGCACCAGTATATTTAACAACTAATTTATTCTCTTCTTTATGGAGTAAGAAAATGTGGGGAGTGCGGGTTGCTCCATAAATCTTTGCAATTTCTTGAGTTTCATCAATTAAATAAGGAAAAGTAAATCCTTTTTCTTGAGCTCTTACTTTCATTGCATCAAATGAGTCAGACGGATATGCAATTGGGTCATTAGGATTAATAGCTATTACTGGGTAGCCTTTTGTTTTAAAATGTTTGTCAATATCAATTATTCGATCTTCATAAGCAACAGCATAAGGACAATGGTTACATGTGAATATTACAATAAAACCTTTTGCATTAGTGTAATTTTTTAGTGATACCATTTTTCCATCAATATTTTTGAGAGAAAAATCTATTGCATTATCACCAGGTTGATATCCTTGACTCAATGACGATAAGCTTACCAGTAATGCAATAATAAAAAAGTTAATTTTTTTCATTTTTTAAAGTATTTATTATTGTTAATAGTTCAGTTTCAGTTAATGTTGCTTCACGAAATACCTTTTTTTTCCCTTTATAAATAAGTGTTGCCGGAATTGCTCCACTCCATGAAGAATCAACCTTTTCTATCCAATAATTGCTGTTTGTATCATTTAATAGAATAACCTGTTCTTTTATTTTTTGTTTTTGTATAAAAGGGATTAAACTGGTTTCTATTTGTTTTGGAAAGTCAAGGCTCACAAAAATGAATTTTATTTTTTTGGTCTTAAGGTTATTGGCTAATTTTAAAAATACAGGAAGCTCTTCAATGCATGGTTTACACCAAGTAGCCCAAAAGTTTATAACATAAGTAGTGTCATTATAGTTATGTAAATATGGTTCAAGTTGCTTGTAGTTCATTTCTTTTAAAATTTGTGATTTGCCCCATTGACTTACATAAAAAAGTAGTAATATTAATAGTATTGTTTTCATTAATATTTTGTTTTAATATTTAACAATCATTCGTTGAATTGGTTCATATAGCATTTTGTCAAAAATTCATGTTTGATGACATCTTTTTGAATTAATTCTGTCGCATTGGCAGTTTAAATTTCGTGGCACATCCTTTGTTTAAAGGACAACGAAAAATTTATTGTCTAATCAAAATTAAAATAGGTGAATTATGCAAAAGGGTCATATTGGTATTACCACTGAGAACATTTTTCCCATTATTAAAAAGTATCTTTATTCCGATCATGAAATATTCCTTCGCGAATTAGTTTCTAATGCTGTTGATGCTACACAGAAACTAAAAACACTTAGCGCTGTTGGTGAGTTTAAAGGTGAATTGGGTGATTTAACTGTTCGTGTTATTCTTGATGAAAAAAAGAAAAAAATTACTATCTCAGATCGTGGTATTGGAATGACAGCCGAAGAGATTGAAAAATATATCAATCAAATTGCGTTCTCTGGGGCTAATGAATTTCTTGAAAAATATAAAAAAGATGCCAATTCTATTATTGGGCATTTTGGATTAGGCTTTTACTCTTCTTTTATGGTTTCGAAAAAGGTTGAAATTGAAACCTTATCGCATAAAGATGGGGCAACTGCTGTAAAATGGAGTTGCGATGGAAGCCCTGAATATTCTATCGAAGAAATTAAAAAAGAGGATCGCGGTACAAGTATTATTCTTTATCTTGACGATGATAATAAGAATTTTGCAGATAAAAATGAAATTTCAAAATTGTTAAAAAAATATTGTCGTTTCTTGCCCGTTGAAATTGGTTTTGGTAAAAAAACTGAGTGGAAAGTTGGAAAAGAAGTTGAGCTTGAGCAAGATAATATTATTAATGAAACAAATCCGCTTTGGACTCGAAAACCTGCCGATTTAAAGGATGAGGATTATTCTAAATTCTATCGTGATCTTTATCCAATGACAGATGAACCGTTGTTTAATATTCATTTGAATGTTGATTATCCGTTTAATCTTACAGGTGTTCTTTATTTTCCCAAGCTTAAGAATAATATTGAGATTCAAAAGAATAAAATACAGTTATATTGCAACCAGGTATATGTTACCGATTCGGTCGAAGGTATTGTGCCTGAATTTTTAACGCTGTTGCATGGAGTTCTTGATTCGCCTGATATTCCATTGAACGTGTCCCGTTCATATCTTCAAAGTGATGGTAACGTAAAAAAGATTTCTTCTCACATTACTAAAAAGGTTTCTGATAGGTTGGAAGACATTTTTAAAAAAGACCGAAAAGCCTTTGAAGAAAAATGGGATGATTTAAAGCTATTTATTCAGTATGGTATGCTTACCGATGAAAAATTCGAAGAACGTGCGCGTAAATTTGCTTTGCTAAAAAATATCGATGCTAAGTATTTTACTTATGATGAATATAAAGATATTATCTCTGCTAATCAAACAGATAAGGATAAGCAAATAGTATATCTATACTCTACCGATATTGAAAAACAACATGCTTATATCGAAGCTGCTAAAGCTAAAGGTTATGATGTGTTAATTTTGGATGGTCAGTTAGATACTCACATTATTAATCATTTAGAGCAAAAGGTTGAGAAATCGCGTTTTGTAAGAGTTGATAGTGATACAGTTGAAAAACTGATTCCAAAAGATGATAAGTCTGAATCTAAGTTATCTTTAGCTCAAAAGCAGGATTTAACTTCGGTGTTCAGTTCTATGGTTCCAAAAACTTCGAAGATGAATTTTATTGTTGAGTTTGAATCAATGGGAGCAGCTAATGTTCCAGTAATGATTACTCAAAATGAATTTATGCGGCGTATGAAAGATATGAGTTCTATGCAAGGTGGAATGATGTCATTTTATGGCGAAATGCCTGATAGTTACAATTTAATTGTTAATGATGAGCATCCATTGGTTGAGCGCATTATTTCTGAAACTGAAAAAGAGGTTGGCGATCAGGTTCAAACATTACGAGGTAAATTATCAAGCCTTGAAAATAAACAAAGTGAATTGAAAAAGTCTCATGAAGGTAAGAAAGATGAAGATATTCCTCAAAATGAAAAAGAAGAACTTGAAGATTTAAGTAAAAAAATTGGGGAACTAAATACTAAAAAAGAAGAGGTTTTGAAAAATGCTGGTCAGAATAATAAACTGGTTTCACAGTTAATTGATTTAGCTTTATTGTCAAATAATATGTTGAGTGGTGAAGCACTTACAAAATTTGTGAAACGTAGTATTGAATTAATTTGATTAGTTATAATTGATCAATAAAAAAAGGGCTTTATTATTATAAAGTCCTTTTGTTTTTTATTTTTGTTTCCATTTCAATTTCCCAATTATAAATTATTATTATTCGATTCAATGTATTTAAAAAATGTATTGCTTTTTTCTCTATTTGTTATAAGTTCAAGCTTTACTTTTTCACAAAACGAGAAAAAAGTTATTGCTTCAACTGGCTTAAATGAACAGTTTTATCAAATAAATGATACAGTTGGTTATTTTTATTCGCGTCCAAAACCTTTTTCGTACATTAAAAATGCCTGGAAAGATATGTATGAAGTTCCTAAATCGGTTTGGAAGAAAGAATCTATTAAACCAGCTGCTTTTGTTGTACTGTCAACTGGTGTTTTAATTGCTTTTGATGATAAAATATATGAAGGAGTTAGAAAATTTTCGGATCATATTGGATTGGCCGAAACAAATAATACAGTTAATATTTCTCCAATTGATGGTTTAG
The DNA here is from genome assembly GCA_016933045.1 of Marinilabiliaceae bacterium. Classification (GTDB taxonomy): domain Bacteria; phylum Bacteroidota; class Bacteroidia; order Bacteroidales; family Marinilabiliaceae; genus JAFGBR01. The sequence goes on from JAFGBR010000049.1 coordinate 12,781, forward strand.
CCCTTAATTTACCAACCGATCTGTCTTCCGGTCTTTATTATATTGGCGATGGTATTACCGAGCTTGGGGTGAATGCAGGTTTTTATATTTATGGGCTTGCAAAAAACGATTACAGGGCGTTGAGAGTTGCCAATCAATTATCGGAAGGTATGATTGCTGTTGGAATATATGTACAGGTAATGAAACATTTAACTATGCATGAAACACCCGAACGTCGAAGCATGCCTGAATATCCTCGTGGGCGATGGAAATTTTTTAATGTTACTGATCCAATTGGAAGTATTAAAGAATATCATAGTTCTGTTCCAAGTAACGATGCTTATCCTTCGGGGCATTTGTCTATTGCTATGATGGCTACAACTGTTATTGCGTTAAATTATCCCGAAAAAAGGTGGATTAAACCTGTGTGCTATTCTTTAATGGGATTATGTGGTTATCAAATGATTAATAATGGTGTTCATTGGATATCTGATTATCCATTAGCTTTTGCAATGGGTTATTCTTTTGGAAAGGTAATTGTTAACAGGGAACGGCGTAAGGCTTCGAATAATGAAATGAAAAACCATGTTTTGTCATGTTATCCTAAAAAAATTGACGGAACCTGGAAGATGGGTCTTACAAAGATATATCCCGGAATTGGAGGATTGAGCCTTTCGTATAATTTTTAATTATTTATAATTAAAAACCGCAAAAAATGTTATTGTATTACTTTTTTTGCGGTTTTGTTTTTTTATTATTGGCTTATCATATTTTTTCCAATGCTACACTTGGCAGCCAACCTTGAGATCCATCAGTTAGTTGTATTTTTTGCCAAGTACCTAATGTTTCCAGTATTTTAACTTTTGTACCTTCGTGTATTACAAATAGTTCAGTGCCACTTTGGTCGGGTGAGCTTTTTGCTGTTACCGAAGGTGAAAACACAATGGCTTCGCTTTGGCTAATAAATTTTTGTTTTTGGTTGTAACTAAAACTTAACGAGGTAATAACAATAATTATTGATGTTATTCCAATGTAAAAGCTTATTTTTTTAACAAAACTGCTACGTGTAAATAAAAATAATGAGCTTAAAATTAGTAATATAATAAATGATATATTACCTGTAATGGCCCAAAAATCACTGGATCCTTTGCTTATTATATTATTTATCCAATTTTTCAGAAAAAATTGACCTAAAATTTCAATTTTATCAATTTTTTGACTGTTAGCTAACTCTAAATTATATTTTACATCATCATCATTCGGATCTATTCGTAATGAGCGTTCGTAATTAATAATAGCTTTTGGTAGGTTACCCGATTTGTAATAAGCATTACCAAGGTTAAAATATAAGTCTTTGCTTTCTACTCCCTTTTTTATAATTTCTTCGTAGGTAAGTATGGCTTCATCAAATTTAGAGTCTGCATATAGTTTATTTCCGACAGCAAACTTTTCATCCATCGACCAACTATTTAAAGTAATACAAAGGAATGATACTATGAATAGTAACTGTTTCATATCTATTAATGTTTGCTTAATTTTTTAAATTTTAATTTGGCTTTCAAGTAATGTAATTGTTTCAATTGTTTCGTTGTATAGTTGTCCCATCTCTGTATTACCTGTTGAAGGAGCATACCTGGCAAACTCACAAGTATCTAATATTTCCATAAATTTCGCTATTGTTTCGGATTTTACTTCGAAATTACCCATTAAAGTACTTGCATTTTCTTTCGAAAGTTGGGCTACAGGTAAAGTTAATTTATCGCTCATGTAACCCCATAAAGCTCTTAATACCTCATCGTAAAATGCTTCTTTTTCGTTTTTCTTAAGTAATGAGTGTGCATTTTTTAAACGTTTTTGGGCAACTTTATTTGCTTTTTTATTTTTAACCTTAACAATATCGGAGTTTTCTTTTATTTGTTTTTTCAATACAAGAATAAAGATGATAAATAGTATTGCCGGAATAATAATCATCAGGAAAAATAGTTTTGATCCTAGATAAAAAACTCCAATAGGGCGTAATTCATTATTACTTGTTTTAATGTATCTTATATCTTTTCCAATAAATTTTAGTTCTTCGCGCGATGCTGCATATGGTGTTGTTATGGTTGATGTTGTTTCTTCCATGTTACCTTTTTCAACGTTTATGCTTATAGCTTTTGAACTTAATTGTTTAAAAGTTTTTGTGTTTAAATCGAAATATGATATTGTTATCGGTGGAATTTCAAATTTGCCGGAATGGCGAGGAATGATTAAATATTCGTATGTTTTTGTACCCACCATTCCTTTGGGGGTATTGTTAAAGTTGTTATTAACTTTTGGGTCAAATTTATCAAAATCTGCCGGAATTTGAATGTTTGGTGTTGCCATTACTTTATGGTTACCGGTTCCCGAAATTTCAATTTTTATTGTTACTCCATCGTTGGTTTTTACTTCGGTTTTTGATGCTGTTACTTTCATTGTTACACTCCCTACAATGCCCGAAAAATCAATTGGTTCTGCGCTTGGAAATGTTTTAACATTGAGCGATAATGGTTTAGATTTTACCCGCTTTTTTATTGTTCTGTAATTCGATTCAAAAAAATCGTCAAATATACTTCTCGAACGACGGGCTACGCGTTGTTTTATAGAAAGTTCAAACTCAGTAGGATCAATTTTTAATTTTCCTGTTTTTTGCGGATAAACAAGTTTTTGACTTATTAAAATACTTATATAGGTTTTCCCATTTATATTTTCGTATTGCTGTTCATTTTTTACTTCTAAATCTTTTGAAATAAATTCTTTTAAATCGGGCAATATCTGGTCTGTTATACCTTGTACATTAACCTGAGGCTTTACATATAGTTTTGTGGTGAGTATTATTGGTTCATCCTTATATGCTGTTGTTTTATTTGGTGTTATCTTAATGAAAATATCCTCATCGCTTATTCCACCTGTTGTTTGGTTTTCAGTTGTAGATTGTTGACGAGATGCATCATCGCCTTTTATAACTTCAATTGTAACACTGTTTGATTCAACTCTTTTTCCATCTATTGATATTGAAGCCGGGGGAATAGTATATTTCCCAGGTTTATCGCATTTAAGAATAAATGTATAGCTATAATTTACGAATAGTTCAGTTTTTCCGTTTATACTAGTTAAACCCGAACTTGAAGATATGCTTGGCCCCATTAATATTTGCATATCGTTAATTGTACCAAGTCTAAAATCTGATCCTTGTTTGTCGATTGAATAAACGACCCTAAATTTTTCGCCGGCAATAACAGTAGTTGGTGCTTCTGCTTTAAAATCAGTTGCTAAAATATGGCTAAAAGAGGCACATGTTGTTATCAGAAGTAGAATATATTTCAGAATCCGTTTCATCTGTTTTTATTTTCTATTTGTCATTTTTATTATTGCGAAACTACCAGTTTTTTTCAATAGATCGAACGTTTGCATCTTTTGCTTTTCGTTTTTCTTTTTGAAGATCGTTTTCGTCTTGTTGTATTGCATTTAAAAGGCGTTGGGCATCTTCTTTGTTCATCTCGTTATTTTGTTGTTCTTCACTATCGGGTTTGCCATCATTATTGGAGTCAAAATCGCGATAATCAGGTGTTCCGTCTTTATCTGTGTCTTTAGGATCTTGTGGGTTCTGACCTGCTTCTTTTTGATCCGGTATACCGTCGTTATCTGAGTCTTTATCCTGATAGTCTGGTGTTCCGTCTTTATCCGTATCTTGTGGCTTATCAGATTTGGATCCGTCATCGTTCGATTTCTCTTTTTCGTCAGGAATGCCATCTCCATCAGAATCTTGCTGTTGGTTTTGTTGATCTTGATTCTGCTGTTGATCTTTATTTTGTTGATCTTGGTTTTGTTGCTGATCTTGCTTTTGTTGATCTTGCTTTTGCTGGTTTTGCTGTTGCTGTTGTTGCATCTTTTGAGCTGCAATCAAGTTATAACGGGTTTCGTTATCAAGCGGATTGTTTCTCATCGATTGTTTGTAGGCTTTAATTCCTTTGTCTATTTCTTGCTTTGCCATGTGAATGTTACCAATATTATGGTATACCTGTGCGAGTCTGTTTTTGTCTGTTTCTCTTCCTGCAAGAGCTTCAAATTGCTCTAAGGCTTCATCGAATTTTTCTTGTTTATATAAGGCATCAGCCAAATTAAATTGAGCCTCGAATGAGTTGGCATCTTTTTCTAGTGCCCTTCGGTATTCAATTTCAGAATCGAGGTATTTTTCACTGGTATATTGCTCTGTTCCTTTTCTAATAAATTTTCGTTCTTGTTGGCTCAATGCCAGTGTAGTTGAAAATATGAGTATGGTTAATAGTGTGCTTCGCATAATAATGTATTTAAAATTGGTTTTTAAATTCATTTTTGGCATCATTATTAGTTTCAAAAAGTTTAATGTTTTTTAAAAATCTGTTTTTTCTTTCAATTATTATGGCTTCAGTTAATAAGAGAATTAATACAATAGCAGCCAAATATGGAAATTGATCATCGTAATCGGTATATATTTTGGCTTCTATCTCTTTTTTTTCTAATTCACCTAATTCTTCAATTAGTTTATTTATTCCATTGCGAATGTTATTAGCTGGTATATAATTGCCATTTGCAGCCATTGCTATTTGTTGGAGCATACCTTCGTTTAGTTTTGAAATAACAACATTTCCTTGTCGGTCTTTCATAAAATCCGATGGTTTTTGTGGATTTATTGGTATTGGTGCTCCGTTGGGTAATCCCATACCTACAGTATATACTTTTATTCCCTTTTCGTATGCCTTAGTTGCAGCTGCTATTGCATCGTCTTCGTGGTTTTCTCCATCTGTAATTACAATTATTGCGCGGTTTATTTCTTCTTCCTGGCTAAAGGAAACCATTGCTCTGTTAATGGCCAATCCTATCGCAGTACCCTGTGTTGGAACTAGTCCTGTATTTATTGTGTTTAAGAACATTTTTGCCGATGGATAATCGGTTGTAATAGGAAGTTGAGTGTAAGCTTGGCCTGCAAAGACGATAATTCCAATTTTATCGTTACTCATCTTATCAACCATCTGTGCAATGGCTTGTTTAGCCCTTTCGAGGCGGCTTGGTTCTATGTCTTGTGCATTCATACTGTTCGAAACATCAAGGGCTATCATTATTTCGATACCTTTTCTTTTTACTGTTTCGAGTTTTGAGCCAAATTGGGGCTGTGCAATCATTAATATTAATATAGTCAATGCTAGCATGAGCAGGTAGAACTTAACGATGGGTCTGTTCTTCGATACTTCCGGCATTAGTTTTTTCAATAAATTAATATCGCCAAACTGCTCCAATGCTTTCCTTCTTTTATTGGTTAAAAAGAGGTTGATTAAAGCGATGACTGGTATAATAATTAGAACATATAAAAATTCGGGATGTGCAAATCTGAACATGGTTTTTAATGTTAACAGTTTGTAATTTTTTTTCTTCTGTTTATCAGGGAAGATTTCTTAATAATGTATTTCTGATTAGTATTTCTGCTATTAATAATAATGCAGCCAGTAATGCAAAAGGAAGAAACTCTTCTGATCGCTTCATATATTCTTTAATCTCTATTTTTGTTTTTTCCATTTTGTCTATCTCTTCATAAATGCTCGCCAGTTTTTCATTGTCGGTTGCTCTAAAGTATTTACCACCAGTCATTTCGGCCATGCTCTTTAAAGTGGGTTCGTCAATTTTTGCTTCAACGTAATCATATTGAATACCGAAGACTGTTTGTTTTGGTACTTTTGCCATGCCTATGGTACCAACTCCAACTGTATAAACCCTAATGCCAAATGTTTTGGCTATTTCTGCTGCAGTTAATGGAGCTATGTCGCCCATATTATTTTCTCCATCAGTTAAAAGTATTATTACCTTGCTTTTGGCCTGACTGTCTTTAATGCGTGAAACTGCTGTTGCTAAGCCCATTCCTATTGCGGTGCCATCTTCAAGCATGCCAAGCGATATGTCGTTAAAAAGGTTTACTAACACTTTTTTATCGGTGGTTAGAGGACACTGAGTAAAGCTTTCGCCTGCAAATACAACTAATCCTATTTTATCATCTTGCCTACCCGATACAAACTCTGTTGCAACACTTTTGGCAGCTTCTAAACGATTTGGAGTAAAGTCCATTGCCTGCATACTTCCCGAAACATCTAGTGCCATTATAATATCAATTCCTTCAGTTAACTTATTTTCGAGTCGGTTTGCTGCTTGTGGTCTTGCCAAAACTGTAATTATTGTAGCAATACTGAGAATTCGCAATGCAAATGGTATGTGTCTTATTATGTCAAAAACATGTTGCGAATGTTTATTAAAGCCTTGTAACGTCGATATTTGAAGCGAGGCCTGTATGTGCTTGTGTTTTAATATATACCATGCAATTAATGGTATGAGTAGTATGAGCAGAAAAAATAGGTTTGGATGTGCAAATGTTATTTGGCCCATTTTTCTAATTTTTACCGGTTAATAGTTCTGTTTCACTTGTTTCGTTATTAGCATTTTTTATGCTTTCTTTTTCCTCTTCTAAACTTTTAATTTCTTCATATTTGGTTTGGTTAACAAAGAAGATGGCATTAATCATGCTTAAGTCGTTTTCATCAATTAGTGGTTGAAATTTTGCAAATTTTACCAAGTCTGATAAATGAAGAATATTTGTGAGGTTTTCCCTGTTTTTTTCATCTATCTCATCTATGTTTTTTATTGCAGCTATGGTTTCATCCGATACTTGTTCCAGTGCTGGAATGTTAAAACGGTCTTCGATGTATTGTCGTAACACTCCGGTAAGTTGTGAATAGTATTTCTTTGTCTGGTCTTTTTGCCAAAGTTTTTCTGCCTTTATTCTTTCTAATTCTCTAAGGGCAATAACATGTGGCGGTTCTATAACCTTTTCTTTTCCTAATAATGGCATAATTAATTTGCGATTAAACTTCCATATCAGGAAAAAAACGATAGCACCAATAAATATTATAAATCCTATTATGTAACTAATGTATGGTTTTAATTCCGACAGATGAAAGGGTGTATTAATTGGTTTTTTAATGTCGAAAATACCCTTTTGTGGATCTACATTGTCAAACGGATTAACAACTTTTAGTGCAATAGGTTCTGTTGATGCTATTTGTTGAGCAGTTTCATCTGCCAGTTCAAATATTATTGGCCGTATTAAGTGAACACCACTATCGAATGATGTAACCCGATATACTTGTTGTAATTGTATTCGATTGTTGTTTTTGCTTAGTGTATCTATTTTACCAGCCTCAACAACTTCGATAAATTGACTTATGGTATCTGTAAATTGTTGAAATTTAAGATTTAAGCCAATGGGTTGGTTCACTTCAATGGTTAAATTCATTTGTCCTCCTATGAACATTAGCATCGAATCAAGTTTTGCACTTGCTGAAATGTTTTGGGCACTGGCTTTATTTACTCCCAACGTTGCACCAATAATCATTGTTGCTATTAATAGTTTATTAAGATATACCAAAAAATGCTTTTTCATTACATTCGTTTTTTAAATAATGCCATCAAAGCTTTTACATAATCTTCATCAGTTCTAACCGAAACATGATCAACTCCACATTTTCGAAGTATACTACGCGCTTTAGTATCTTGGTCAATCCACCATTTTTTGTAATCTTCACGTACTTTTCTATTGCTTGTATTTATCCAAGCAATATTTCCTGTTTCTGCATCTTTTAATTTCATTAAACCAATAGGTGGAATTTCAGTCTCTCTTTTATCGTATACTTTAAGTGCAACTAAATCGTGTTTCTGATTGGCTATTTTAAGTGCATCTTCAAAATCAGCATCTATAAAGTCTGATATCAGAAACGCAGTACTTCGTTTCTTTATTGCGTTTTTTAAAAAACGTAATGCCTCTGAAATATTTGTTTCCCTGTTTTGAGGGGTAAAGTTGATTAGTTCTCGTATTAAATGTAAAATGTGTTTTCTTCCTTTTTTTGGTGGAATAAATTTTTCAATATGATCGCTGAAAAATATCATTCCTATTTTATCGTTGTTTTGAATGGCTGAGAATGATAATGTTGCCGCTATTTCGGTAATCATGTTTTTTTTGTACTTGAAACTGGTACCAAACTCACGTGAACCCGATACATCTATTAACAGCATAACTGTTAACTCACGTTCTTCTTCAAATATTTTTACGTAAGGGTGGTTAAAACGTGCTGTTACGTTCCAATCAATACTTCTTATGTCGTCGCCATATTGATACTCTCGCACCTCGCTAAATGTCATTCCCCGCCCTTTAAAGGCCGAATGATATTCTCCTGCAAAGATGTGGTTCGATAATCCACGGGTTTTTATCTCAATTTGCCGTACTCTTTTTAATAAATCTGTTGCTTCCAATTTTTTAAATTTTTAGGTTGAACAGAAAATTGTCTGATATCAATAGGATATCATTAATTTACCATTAATGGAAAAGCAGATTGTTTGCGTAAATCTGCTTTGGTGTTGTTTTTATTACCGTTATGGTACCTCAACAGTGTTTAATATTTCACTAATGATCTCTTCCGATGTTAAATTGTTGGCTTCTGCTTCGTACGATAACCCAATTCTATGGCGTAAAACATCGTGGCATACGGCTCTAACATCTTCCGGTACTACATAACCCCTTCGTTTAATAAATGCGTATGCTTTTGCTGCTAATGATAAGCTTATACTGGCACGGGGCGATGCTCCATACGATATCATATCTTTAAATTGACCTAAGTTGTAATCAGATGGAAAACGGGTTGAAAATACTATATCAACAATGTATTTTTCAATTTTTTCATCTATATAAACATCTTTAACTACGTTGCGAGCTTTTATTATGTCTTCGGGTTTTAGTATTGTTGATGCTTTGGGAAATGTTTTTGCCAGGTTGTGACGAATAATTAATTGCTCTTCTTCTTTTTTAGGATAATCAATTACAACTTTAAGCATGAAACGGTCAACTTGTGCTTCGGGTAACGGATAGGTACCTTCTTGTTCAATTGGGTTTTGTGTTGCCATTACTAAAAATGGTTCTTCAAGCGGATAAGTAGTGTCACCTATTGTAACCTGACGTTCCTGCATAGCTTCGAGTAATGCACTTTGCACTTTTGCCGGGGCACGGTTTATTTCATCGGCTAAGACAAAATTTGTAAAGAGTGGACCCTTTTTAACAATAAACTCCTCCTTTTTCTGACTGTAAATTAATGTACCTAACAAGTCGGCTGGTAATAAGTCGGGGGTAAACTGTATTCGTGAAAATTTAGCATCTATAACGCTAGCAAGAGTGTTAATTGCCAGTGTTTTTGCTAAACCGGGAACCCCTTCGAGAAGTATATGACCATTTGATAAAAGTCCTATTAATAAGCTTTCAACAAGGTGTTTTTGGCCAATTATAACTTTCCCCATTTCAATATTAATGAGGTCAATAAAAGAACTTTGCTCCTTAATTCGTTCGTTTAATTCTCGAATATCAACAGATTGCTCCATAACTTTTATAATTTATTATTGTTTATTTAATATAAATTGATGTTTTTTCTTGAAAGTTGATCAAAATTATAATAATAGCTTAATTGATAAACCTAATCATCGTTAAATTTTGTTAAACCAACTTAAGTGTGTTGGTTTATGTTATAATCAGATTGGTATTTTTTATTTTTACGCATTTATAAAACCAATAGTTCGTTAAATAATGACATAAAATATTGATTTACAGCAAAATAAGAGTTGAAAATATTTGTTTAAAACCCTGATAATCAGTA
>JAFGBR010000004.1 GCA_016933045.1 Marinilabiliaceae bacterium
ATTTTTAATCTCCAAATACTTTTGTGCTTATTTTTTATTCCTTGTTGCAATAAGCTGATCTGTAAGAAGAAAAAATTTAAAAATAAAGCTATCCAATAAATATTATATCTGGAAATATGACAGTCTCATTTATCACAAGCCTAAATATAATAACATCAAAAGCAAATTGTTTTCTGCGTTCCATCTTTAAAAAACAGAATAACAACATCTCCTAATTTATTGATTTTGATACGCTGAATTGGGTTTAACTCCTTATTCTCCCATTTATCGCCCGACTTTTTCCACATCATTAATGTAAAATAAAATGGAGTCCTTCCTGTCTTAACCTCAGTATTGGACAGGTTAACAACACTACTATGTGAGCTTATCGGGTTTACCCCACGAACTTCCATTACTTCAACAGAACTCCATCCCAGCAGAGGAACCATTGCCAGCTGATACTCCCCATTATCTATTATAGTGGCCTTATATTTATCAACTTCAACTGTGTATGTTTTAATCTTATCATCGAATTGAGGCAATGAATAATGACCTAGTCGTAAATTCAATGGGCTATTACTAATATTTCTATCAACTCTCAATATTCCATTTGGCAATGGAATATCAACCAGGTTCATTTTAACATTTTCATCAGTTTCTAAAACCACATCTCTGTAATATGCTCCATCTTCAAATTTTTTAAATGTATATAATCGCCAAGCTTCCCACTCTTGGTTCTTGTTTTTAATTACATAATTCATCGAAACTGTACCGTTTTTGTCATCGGCCTGCCAAGGGAATTCACTATTATACGATAACCGATTATAATTTTCTGTCGACCGAAACTTTTGCCAGTCGTCCTGAACCTTTTCATGACACCAGGCTCTAATTTCAGAAGCGCCACTATTAGGATAGTCTGTTATTAATATCTCAGATTTATCAGAGAATATGTTGTAAACCTTGTTAGTTTCAAATTTATCGGACCAATCCCCTTCACATTCAACATCTGTCCAAAATGGATTCTCCTTAGGTACGAGCAAACCCAAAAAAACTTTTCCCAACCAAAACGCACTCCCCCGACAGCTATAATTTTGAACAGCAGGCTCAAAAGCTCCATAAAAACCAAGAGTTGGCACCATATCTTCTAAAAAATCGGGATGCTTAATAAACTGCAACATAGTACTTGAGGCAATTCTTCGCATCCAACCAAGATTTGTCTGTCCATCGTTATATTTTCCTAAAAAAGGGAGTGGCGCAACGGCTCCCATTCGGTATGATATACTTCGCCCCCACATAATCATCTTACCATTGCGCGAAAACATATATGGATAGCTTGCTGTAATATCTTTTAAGTTATTTATAAACTGCAAAGCAAAATTGGGGTAATATTTCTTTCCAAACAGTTCAGCCCAAACCACACCATAAAGTTGAAATGCCCACATACTATAATAATCGTAAGCAGGATTGTCGTTATACCAACCATCTCCACGATAGTGTTCGAGAGATTTATTTAAATATGTTTCTAAAAGAGATTCGTTCACTTGATAACCTTGATCTTTAAAAAAACTAAGAATAAAAATATTGAAGAACTTCCAATTGGATGGTACTGTAGGGCCATCGCCAAAGCTGATCATGATATTTGCCAGCTTATCTTTCTCATCGGTTGTCAAAGGCTCCCACAATACATCGGGAATAATAAACAAAGAAATTGCTAACGCACCAAACTCCACCAAATTTTGGTTAGGACCAGCATTTTTAGCCTTTGGTTTGATGTAGGACTCACTGGTGGAATCGATTAGATTTAAAATTTGATGACGATAATAATCAGCAACTTTAATATTATTAATAATCAAACCAGTATCTTCTTTTAACAAAGGAGCTGCAATAAATAAAGTTCGACACACCCCCTCAAGCTTTTCGGTTGGGATTCTATCTTCATTATGTGGATAACTTTTCCCCGGTTGCTTAGGAAACTTCATTGGATCGTCCAAACTATTAATATAACTAAACGCCCCAGTCAACAAATATTTAGCAGCTTCAATCCAGTGTTCTCTTGTCATCCCGGTATAAGGACTAATGTTAAAATCGGGGTTATTAATATTAAAGACCGATTGCTCATTAATTAAAACTGAATCATTAATCTCTTCACTCTGAACATCTATAAATAAAAATATTATTACAACTAAGACAATCAATCTATTCATAACCACATCTTAAAAAAAAACAATACACACTTCCTGTTTATGATAATAATCAAACAACTCTTTTTCACAAAAATAGGTCAAACGTTCTGTTCATCATTAAATAATATCGCAATAAACTAACACACATTCAACTCCAATACCAATTATTGAAAGGTTAAATACTACAAATTTCAAATCCAATATATATTCAAAAAAGCACTAACTGATAATTAGCTCAGAAGCCTTTACTTTTAGAGTTTTTTAAGTATTAGTATTAAATACATTATTGAGCCACTCACAAATATATCGTATCTTCGCACCGTAAAAAGTAAAAAATGGGACATAAAGCGGGATACGTAAATATAATAGGAAATCCTAACGTAGGCAAATCAACTCTTTCGAACCTGTTAATTGGGGAGAAATTATCAATTATTACATCAAAAGCACAAACCACCCGACATAGAATTTTGGGTATTGTAAATGGTGATGATTATCAATTAATCTTTTCTGATACTCCCGGAGTATTAAAACCAAATTACAAACTACAGGAATCGATGCTCAAATTCTCAAAATCGGCACTAAAAGATGCCGATGTAATATTATATGTAACAGACACATTTGAGAAATACGATAAAAACGATGAGTTTTTAGAACAGGTAAAAAAAAGTACGGCTCCAATTTTATTGGTACTAAATAAGGTTGACCTTATTGATCAGGAAAGGATGGATGACTTATTTGACTTTTGGAAGCAAGAAATTCCATCGGCAGAAATATTTCCTATATCAGCACTACATGCGTTTAATACCGATAATCTGTTCAAGCGAATTTTAGAATTGATTCCCGAAGCACCTCCATATTTTGACAAAGAAGCATTAACCGATAAACCCGAACGTTTTTTCATAACAGAAATAATTCGAGAAAAAATACTGACAAATTACAAGAAAGAAATACCTTATTCGGTAGAGATAGAAGTAGAAGAATTTGTTGAAACCCCAAAACAGGTAAATATACGGAGTGTGATACATGTTGCTCGCGACTCGCAAAAAGGAATCATTATTGGTCATCAGGGTAAGGCACTAAAAAAGGTAGGTACAGAAGCTCGTATTGACATGGAAACATTTCTTGGCAAGAAAGTATTTCTAGAGATTTATGTAAAAGTATCGAAAGACTGGAGAGATAAAGATAACTTTTTGCGACAATTTGGCTACGACCAATAATAATGTAATCATTAAAAATATTAAGCGTTGAATATCGAAACTCTTTAACTATTTTTGTCGGCTCTAATAATTTGAGCGTAATAATCGAGGCACAAAATATTAATATTTATTTCAAGTTAACTGGATATTAATATCTTGATACGAGCTTAATAGCATATCATAATTATTTGATAATTAGCAAATACCACAAATTAACATAAAAGAATAAAAAACAACCACATGGGAAATATTGTCGCCATAGTAGGAAGACCAAATGTTGGAAAATCGACCCTTTTCAACCGTTTAACAGGAACCCGTCAGGCAATTGTTGACGAGATGGCTGGCGTAACCCGCGACAGGCTTTATGGCAAGGCCTTGTGGAATGGAGTCGAATTTTCAATCATCGACACTGGAGGATATGCAGTTAACTCGGATGACATATTTGAAGAAGAGATACGTAAACAAGTAGAAATAGCGATTGAAGAATCGGATATGGTTTTATTTGTTGTAGATGTAACCATAGGAATAACAGACTACGACGAGAACGTAGCCGAGATTTTACGCCGAAGTAACAAAAAGGTAATAGTAGTTGTAAATAAAGTTGATAACAACGACCGCATTCCCGAGTCAAGTTATTTTTACGCATTAGGTATAGAAAATCTATTTCCTGTTTCATCAATAAACGGATCCGGAACCGGTGAACTGCTTGACCATTTGGTTGAATATTTACCCAAACAAGAAGAAGACGAGCTGGAACAAGAATTACCAAAATTCACCATTGTTGGCCGTCCTAACGCAGGAAAATCATCAATTGTAAACGCTTTTATTGGAGAAGACCGAAACATTGTAACTCCTATTGAAGGAACAACACGCGATTCGATATACACACGCTATAACAAATTCGGTCACGACTTTTACTTGGTTGACACAGCAGGTTTACGAAAAAAAGGAAAGGTAAAAGAAGATCTTGAATTTTACTCAGTTATGAGGGCTGTTCGTGCTATTGAAAACTCAGATGTATGTCTTTTAATGATTGACGCAACCAGAGGCATTGAAAGTCAGGACTTAAAAATTTTCAACCTTATTCAGCGCAACCAAAAGGGTGTAGTTATATTGGTAAACAAATGGGACTTAATTGAAAAAGATAAAAATGCCACAAAAGATTACGAACAAATTATTCGTGAACGAATTGCTCCATTTACCGATGTACCAATAGTATTTACATCGGCATTAACCAAACAGCGCATTTTAAAAGCCTTGGAGATGGCGACTGAAGTATATGAAAATAAAAACAGAAAAGTAACAACAGCAAGACTAAATGAAATTTTGCTTCCAATTATTGAAAACACACCACCACCATCGATAAAAGGAAAGTATATTAAAATAAAATACATCACACAACTGCCATCTTCAACTCCATCATTTGCATTTTTCTGTAATTTACCACAATATGTAAAAGAACCTTACAAACGTTTTTTAGAAAATAAGATAAGGGAGAAATTCAGCTTTTCGGGAATTCCAATTAATATTTTCATGAGAAAAAAATAGAAAAACACCATTAATACTTTTTACTGCTTTTGCTCTAAATACTTATTTGATTTCAACTCAATAATATCATACATTTTATCGTGTTTATTTAGATGCAATCCAAATAATGAATATATTTGCAAAAACAGTTTATGATGGTAATACATGGAGATATTAAAATGGCCGACCTGATTATGGGCGACATAAATATTCTGGCAATTATTCAACGCTTAAACATCCCTTTAGGATTTAAAGAAAAAACAGTAAGCGAAGTGTGTATTGAACATAACGTCGATATTCAATTTTTTATTCAACTTACACAAAGCTACCGCGATAAAGATTATTTTCCAAAAGATCATTTTCTTACATTTCCGGTAGAATGGATAATTGATTATTTAAGAAATTCGCATAAATGCTATGTTGAACACAGGATACCAACAATTGAGAAACAAATAATTGAACTAGAAAACAATATTCAAAACCAGAATAGTTCAGAACTTCTACTCCGCTTTTTCCGAGAATATATCCAAGAGTTTAATACACATATCGAGATAGAAGAAAAAATAGTATTTCCTTATACCATAGAAATAAATAAAAGCATAAAAGATAATCAACTAACAACAACATTAAAAAAACGATATAGCAATTATCACATTGAAGATTATGTTGAAGCCCATAATAACATTGAAGAAAAACTATACGACCTGAAAAATATTCTTATTAAATACATTCCACCTCCAACAACAAATTGCAAATACAACACTTTGATTTTCGACCTTTTCCGACTTGAAAATGACTTAAAAGATCACTCAGATATTGAAGATAAAGTACTCATACCCAAAGTGCATTTATTGGAAAAGAAACTAAAAAAATTAAAGATGGAGGATAAATAATGAAGATCTTTATTGGAGAATCATCATACATTATCAGAAAAGGAATTATACAACTTTTAAGCCAATTTAAAGAAGTTGATATAATAAAGGAGTTTTCTACGTCAGATGAATTAGAGAAAGCTCTTCTTGAATCATCTCCTAATATTCTTATAATAAATACTGCATTTAACCATGAAGATATTGAAACAGCAATATCTGAATCAGAACATCAACCGGTTATTTTACATCTATTTAATACACAACTCCCTCACGACTCAACAAAAACACATTTATCAGTTTTTGAAAACAAAGCTACTCTAACAGAAAAAATTGAAAATGCTATATACATTAGCAATGAAAACGAAAATATTAACGACAGTGAAGAATTAAGTCCCCGCGAAAAACTGGTTTTAAAACATGTAGCACTTGGACAAACTAATAAAGAAATTGCCGAAAAACTATTCATTAGCACACATACAGTTATTTCTCACAGAAAAAACATCACCCGAAAACTAAACATAAAAACAGTAAGTGGATTAACCGTTTATGCGATATTAAACAAAATTATAGGTATAGACGATATCAATTAATAGTTTTGTATAAATTACCTTTAAACCAAATACCACTCCAATGAACCAAACAATACATATAATTAACAAACTTTCAAATACCATAAAAAAATGGCTATTAAAAAACATACCAGTTTCAATAAAAGAAAACTTCCACAATCAAACTTTCTCATCTGAAGGAATTGAAAGAATGATAGCTCTTATGCTCGATTCAATTTCAGTATTTATATTATCGTTATTCCCTCTGTGGGGATGTTTTTTTGGAATTGCCTATTTCCTTTTAAAAGATGCACTACCTTTTTTAAACGGACAAAGTATCGGCAAATACTTCATGGGTTTAAAGGTTGTTAATAAAGAATCACTTACTCCCATAACCAAAGATTATAAGAAATCTATTATTAGAGGAGTAGTATTACTAATCCCCATTTTAAACATAATAGATATATACCGATACCTCACAATTGGAGAACGTTTAGCTGACAAATGGGCTGAGACTGTTGTAATTAAAGATCGATATTTTATTTGATCTTAAACTTTATATTTGGGTAAGGAAATATAAAATGTTGATCCTTCGTTTTCGACTGTTTCGAACCATATTTTACCGTTTGAGCCCTCAATAATATTTTTTACAATAGCCAAACCTAACCCCATACCACTATTTTTAGTAGTAAAATTAGGCATAAACATTTTTTCCTGAACACTAGCCTCAATACCTTTACCATTATCGGAAAAAGACAAAACCACATCATCATGGTTTTCTTTAATACCAATCTTAACTATTCCATTTCGGCCACGAGGAATAGACTGAACAGCATTCTTTAATAAATTATTAAACACACTCAGAATTTGTTCCCCGTCAAACAATACAATAACCTGTTCAGCACCTTCATTCTCAACAAAAAAATGAATGTTCGACAACTTCTCGTATAACGAAACTGTATTAATTAGTTTCGACACAATATCAATTGGCTGGCGATTTGCTGTTGGCATTTTTGCAAAATGAGAAAACTCATTAGCAATTACCGACAATTGATTAATCTGATCTGTAAGTGTATTAGTAACACGCTTAATAAAACTATCAAAATCATCAACTTTATCGTCCCACGCCTTTTGCAAATATTGAATACTCAATTTCATGGGAGTTAACGGATTTTTTATTTCGTGGGCTATTTGCTTAGCCATTTCACGCCAAGCTCCTTCACGCTCCGATTTAGCCAATTTTTCAGCACTATCAGCAAGCTCATCAATCATTCTATTGTACTCTTTAACAAGTTGACCTATTTCATCTTTTCGATGATACTCAATTTTCTCATTTTTTAATCCTAAACGAGTTTGGCTCAAACGCTCCTGAATAATGAAAAGTGGCCGTGTTACCTGACGGGAGGCAAAAACAACCAAGCTAACAGCAATTAACATAAAAATCAAATACGCATTTATTATAGCTACCAAAACCGATGATATTTCATTTTTAAGTTCGTGAGTTCCCACAAAATATGGCAAATTAAGATACGCCAACACTTCGTTATTTTGATTAACAAACGGTACATAAGCCGATATATAATCTAATTCCCCAATGGACTCATCATGAATCAATTCACGCTCCCCTTCAACAACCAGCTTTTGATAAGCATTAGGATTCATTAAATTACCTACAATACCTCGATTATAAAGCTCGGGACGTGAAGTGGCCAAAACTTCACCATTAAGATTATACAAATTAATATCGCTGTAAAACACATTCGAAAATGATTGCAAAAGAAAATTCAAATATTCCGACATATCTTCAGTTAAACGATCTTCACTACCTATTTTCTGATCGAGTTGAAGCATTACCGATTTTAGACGTTGCGAAAGCATATCCCTGTTTTTTCGCTTAAATTGATTAATCGAATAATAAACCGATCCGAATCCAATAACAATTAAAAGAAAAACAAGAAAAATTATCATTAATGCCCTTATTCTATCTTGTATAGTAGTAGCATAAAAAAAATTTTTACTGTAAATTTTCGGAACAAAAACTACAACAATTGATAATAGAATAAATACAATAAAAAATATAGAAAACGAAATAAGCACATTAGAAAAAGAAACAAGCGGATAACTCATTACTATCTCTTCATTAACCTTTGGAGAATATATAAGATGCGAATAATCGTTTAATTTGATAAAATCTTTGTGATTTATTGAATCGGAATAAAAATCGGTATTATATACTTTATATAAATAATCACCCGACTTTTTCACCAAACTGCCATTCACATATTTTGCATACGAATACCCTTTAAGCAAATCAAGTTTGCTCTTTTCTTTCTGACTTAATAATAACTCGGGATACCCTAACCCCTCAAAATAAGGCTTTGAAATAAGTTCGAGATAGAGCTTTGTTTCCAATTCCGGGTCATCCTCAAAAAAAGTAAACATACCAAAGTAATTAACCCGTCCATTATTCCTGCGAATAAAATAAAAATTTCCACTTCCATAAACAATTTCACCCGAGCGAACTAACAAACTATCGAAATAATTATAACAATCAAATGTTTCATTACCCCCATCAACATACAACTCGGCATTTGGCCAACAAGGGACAACCTGTACGTCATAACGGTTCAAGTATCCCACAAAATAGTTTTTTATAAAATACTGCCTTATATCTTCATCGTAAATTGCATCATTCAAAATCATATCCTTAATATTCGGATCCAGAATTATATTCTTTTCAATAGATGAAAAAAACATTTCGGCAACCGGATCTTGCTCACCTTCAAGGTTATTAGCTAAATTTTCTATTAAAAAAAGACGACTCTCCTTTTCTTTTTCAATATTTAAAAAGAAACTTTCAGCTACAATAAAAAGATCAAATATCAATACCATCCAAATTACATCCCGATAAGAAAATTCAAAGCGCTGCTTATCTTTAAAAAAGATAAAATATAACGAAACCACTTCTAAAAGGGTCAATCCAATCAAACTTTTCGCATCAAAGAACAGCAAATCAAATATCACTGCAAAAAAGAGCACTATTGAAATAATTAATATTTTATATTTAGAACCAACCGAACTTCCTAAGCGAATAATAAATATATCGAACAAAAAAAGATACGATGAAAACAATAAAAATATAATGACCAATTTAGATATTGTAATTTTATCAATTTCAATCACATTTGATATAAAACTAAAATCGGGCGAGTGTTTGGTAATAATTACAAACAAATTATGTATAACAAAAAAATAAAGTGTCAATACTAACACAACAATTGTAAAAAAAAACTTCGATATCTGCTTATAGTTATAATTCCTTTTTACAAACACCAATAGAATAATAAATGAGTAATAAAAAATAAAAACAGATAAAACCAAAAATGAACCAATTGACGATAACCATTGCGAAAAAGCAAAATAAACAGGCGAAAACAATTCAAAAGCTGTCACCGATAAATACAATCCCGACACAAAAAAAAGATAATAAAACACCCCCAATAAAACACCTGTAATAACAAGCCCCCAACTTGAATAACAACAATTAAAATAGCTGAAACCGGCAACAAAAAACAAAATAAAAGACACACACAAAACCAATAAACTCAAACCGGCAATGTACTGCCCTGTTTGTCCGGGATATTTTTTATATAAATAAAACAATACATTTCCATTTACTCCAGTTACCGCATGTCCTCCTTTAACACGATTTAAACTTATATCAACACCAGCATGAACCATATCAAAACACTTCGAAAAATTATTTTTTATATACTGATTTTGATAAGGATAATCGTATTTTACAGGTAACAACGAAAAAACATGATAATCCATTGTATCATGCTTAACAACAAAATACCAGCCATTTGAAAGATGAATAATTGGCTGCTCCAATTGCTTATAAAGCGAATCATTATAAGGTAAATGATGCGATGACCACCCTATTAAAAAATCCTGCTCATAAATTAACCATATATAAGGCTCATTTCGACTAACTTCGAGAATATTCTGCCACATCATATTTGGGTTCAAAACCATATCCTGCGAAATACGTTCAGCTAAATGTTCCATCTTAACCTGTTGCTGTATTATTTCATTCTGAAACATTTCAAAATCAATATCATTATTACCAGCCTGTTCATACTTACAATCAAGAAACCAAACAATAGCAATTCCTAAAATTCCTATAATTAATAGCATAAGAAACATTCGTTTCCCAAACATTTTTATATATACCTGTTTATTCATGATGATATGGTTCACCGTTTATTATAGTCATTGCCCTATATAATTGCTCGAGATAAATAACACGTACCATTTGGTGTGAAAAAGTCATTTTAGAAAGCGATATTGAAAACTGTTTTTGTTTATAAACCGACTCCGAAAATCCATAAGCACCTCCAATAACAAAAACCAATCGCTTAACCGACCTAATCATTTGGTTATTAACATACTCCGAAAACTCACGTGATGAAAACTCCTTTCCCTTTTCATCAAGTAACACTAAAACATCACCAGGTTGTAAAAACGACAATAATTGCTCACCTTCTTTCTCTTTTATATTATATTCAGATAAATTTCTCGAATTTTTAACATAAGGAAACTCCTTAATATCAAAAGATATATAATGCTTTAATCGATTCTGATACTCCCTCACCCCAACATCTATCCAGTTTTCGGATGTTTTACCAATCCATATTAAAACAATCTTCATAACTAATAAAAATAAATGAATTGAAATAAATGTGGTTTAATTTTTGTAAACCTTTATTTTTGTGATCAAATATCATATATTTTGCATTAATTTTTTTATCTGTTTATAATTAGATTAAAAATCAATGCTTTATATGTTTAACTTTATAAAGATGAGACACTTATTCAAATTCATCACTATTATTGTAATTTTATCAATATCTGCATCAGTATATTCGCAAGATAAAGATAAATTTCCTGAAGGCATTGTAAAAGCAACTCAAGAAGCTAATTGCAAAACACTGGCTACATTTTTCAACGAAAAAATTGAACTTATTATTCCGGGAAAATCAGGAGTTTACAGTAAAGCCCAAGCTGAACAAGTCATTAAGGTTTTTTTTGAAAACCACCCTGTTACAAGCTTCAAAATAATTCACAAAGGAATTAAGGATAACTCATCATTTGCTATTGGAAAATACATTTCAAACAATATTAATTACCGATTTTATTATCGAATAAAAAACAGTGAGGGAAAAACCCTTATACATCAAATTTGGATTGATAAAGAAGATGAATAACGATTTAATTGAACAGTTAATAGACATTGCCATTAAAGAAGATATAGGCAATGGCGACCACTCATCACTGGCTTGCATACCTGCCAGCGAAAAAGGAAAAGCTCAGCTACTTGTTAAAGAAGAAGGAATAATTGCGGGTATAAACATAGCCGAACGCATTTTCAAAAAGATTGACCCTGACGTTATTTTCGAAAGAAAAATAAATGATGGAGATAAGATAAAGCCAGGCAACATAGCATTTACCGTTGAAGGAAAAACACTCGCTCTTTTACAAGCCGAACGATTGATCCTCAATTTTATGCAACGCATGAGCGGCATAGCAACTACCACAAATAAATATGCAAGTTTAATTGCCGACTTAAAAACCCGTGTACTCGACACCCGAAAAACAACTCCGGGCTTACGCTTAATCGAAAAAGAAGCCGTTAAAATTGGAGGTGGAACCAATCACCGAATTGGTTTGTACGACATGATAATGCTAAAAGACAACCACATCGACTTTGCCGGAGGTATTGAAAAAGCAGTCAACGCATGTCTCGAATACATGAAGTTTAAAGGTCTAGATTTAAAAATAGAAGTTGAAGTGCGCAATTTCAAAGAACTGGATGAAGTACTGAAAGTTGGAAAGATCCATCGCATAATGCTCGATAACTTCACCACCGACGACACAAAAAAGGCTGTAGCTTTAATCAACGGAAAATACGAAATCGAGTCGTCAGGAAACATCACTCTCGACACCATTCGCGATTATGCCGAGTGCGGTGTCGATTTTGTATCGGTGGGCGCATTAACCCATCAGATTAAAAGTCTGGATTTGAGCTTAAAAGCAATCTAAAACATACAGCCCTGCAAATTTTGTGGGGCTGTTTTTATTTCCTAACCAACATCAGAACCTGACAAAATGAAAATAATCCTCATTCTATCATCCTGCCTTTTAATATCTGCCTTTGCTCTAAGTCAAAAACCAATCATTACCACTCAATACACAGCCGATCCATCAGCGCATGTGTTCAATAGTAAAATTTATCTATACCCCTCACACGACAGAGACGACAGCAAAACCTTTGATATGATTGATTATCATGTCTATTCATCGGAAGATTTAATAAACTGGGTCGATCATGGCATTGCTCTTCATTTAGACTCAATAAGTTGGGCAACTGAAAAAGCATGGGCACCCGATTGTGCATTTAAAAATGGGAAATACTATTTCTACTTTCCTACCGACCGATCGTATATTGGTGTGGCAGTTAGTAATTCACCCTCAGGACCATTCAAAGATGCTCTGGGAAAACCGTTAATTACAAAAGATTCTCCCGGTGTTGTAAATACGAGAGATTTCATAGATCCTTCAATTTTTATCGATGATGACGGTATACCTTATCTGTTTTTTGGGCAATTAGATTTAAATGTTGTCAAACTCAATAATGACATGGTTAGCTATGACACCCCTGTAATCCAAATTGAAGGTACCAAAAATTTTTTCGAAGCAATTTGGGTACACAAGTACAATAACACCTACTACCTCTCCTATTCAACCTGGGGAGAAAAAGGCATAACAGAGCCTCAAATTGCTTATGCAACTTCGGAAAACATTTTTGGCCCTTACGAATATAAAGGAATTATACTCGATGAAGTGAACAGCGGAACCAACCACCACTCCATTGTTGAATTTAAAGGAAAATGGTATATATTTTACCACAATTCAAATTTATTTTTAGAGAGAAAAGAAAAAGGAATTGAAACAGAAGACAACGCCAAATCATACCGCCGGTCGGTTTGCATGACACCTCTATATTATAATGAAGATGGAACAATTCAAAAAATAGATCCAACCAAATAAAACCTTATCTATTAATATATAACAAAATTAATTATAGAAAAAGAAGTGAAATAATTTAACCAATTATCATCCATCTACTCATCGCATAATGCACAATAATATTCAATAGATTTATTCTAAATTACACATCACCCCTCTTACTAAAAACCATAATCCACAAACAACTTAGTGTACATGTCACAATAATAATTTCACCTCCTCTTTGAACTATTAATTTTTGTAAATAAATTTACATCACAACACTTAGTGTAATAAAAACACTTTAGATAAATGGCAAATATTGTTACAAATATTATTAATCCTCATATCTCTGTAGATTGCGTAATTTTCGGTTTCGATGATGATAACCTAAACATTCTGTTAGTTGACAGAACTTTAAAAGAAAAAAAAACGGATCATATAATTTTCAATGACTTCACCCTTACCGGCAACCACATATACGAAAAAGAAGATCTGAACGATGCAGCACACCGTATTTTATATGATTTAACAGGATTAAAAAACATATACCTCGAACAATTTAGCGTTTTTGCACACCCAGAACGTCTTTCTAAGCCAAACGATAAGCTATGGCTTATTAACCAGGGAAAAGACCCTGAAAGCAGAATTATTTCAGTTGGATATTTTGCCCTTATTGCCACCAATAATGTAACACTCGAATGGAAAGGACGCAATGTTGACTGGTTTCCTATTAACAAAATAAAAGAACTGGCATTCGACCACAATCAAATTTTAAACAGTGCCTTAAAAGCTTTACAAACAAAACTTTTAAATGAACCTATTGGCTTTGAACTATTACCCGAAAAATTCACACTCTCTCAACTCCAAAAAGTTTATGAGGTAATATTAGGAACATCGTTAGATAAAAGAAACTTCCGCAAAAAAGTTTCCAGAATGAAATACCTAATTCCTTTGAACGAAAAACAAAAAGGTGTAGCTCATAAACCAGCTCAATTATTTGTATTCAGCCGTGAAATATATGAGAAAACAAAAAGAAATGTTTTCGACTTTTCAATATAAAATTCAAAATATTAAAATCAATAATAGTGGAGAAACTTAGTATTAAGGAAAAAATAGGCTATGCTCTGGGCGATGGAGCTGCAAACATTGCATGGAGAGGTGTAGCAACCTTCCTGTTTATATTTTATACTGATGTGTATGGAATCAATCCGGCTACTGTAGGCTTACTAATGCTTATAGCCAGATCGAGCGATGGAGTTAGTGATGTATTGATGGGAATTATTGGTGATCGAACCAAATCGAAATATGGTAAGTTTCGTCCATGGGTACTTTGGACAGCATTGCCCCTTGGTGTTATTCTATCAATGTTATTTACTACTCCAGACTTCAATATAACTGGCAAAATAATATACGCTTACACAACATATATAATATTCACTCTGGTTTATACAGCCAACAATATTCCATACGGTGCCTTAATGGCAGTAATGACTGGCGATAATAAAGAACGTACAAGTTTGGGATCATATCGCATGGTTGGAGCATTTACCGGAGGAATGTTAGTTCAAGGCGCATTATTAATGCTTGTTGCATTTTTTGGAAATATCAATCCTGCCATTCATGTTGATAAACTGGCCGATCAAAAATATTCCGTAACTGTTTCTACACCAAACGATGTAGCTAACGTAAATATCAATACAAAAAATCACATTGCATTATTTGAATGGACTAACACTCAATCGAAAGATACCACAGCTACACAAGGGAAAAGCTTTTCGATGAAAGCCAATGAAAAATATTCATTTATTGTTACAGGCGAAAAAAACATTAAAACCGCAAGCATTTCAATCATTGACCAAAAAAGAGGTTACAGCAACTCTATTTATCTCATGTCTATCTTCTTATCTCTTTTTCTATTTATGACATTTTATGCAACAAAAGAAAGAGTTCAACCTCCTAAAACACAAAAATCAAACTTGGGAAAAGACTTAAAAGACCTTATTAAAAACAAGCCCTGGATTGTATTATTGGTTATCGGCCTGCTATTCAACATTTACAACTCGATTAAACAAGGCATTGTAGTTATCTATTTTTCTCATTATATGCACAATCAGCTATTGGCTGGCTCATACATGGTTGGATTAATGTTAGCTTCAATTGGCGGGGCGATGATCACTTCTCCGCTGGGCAAAAAGTTTGGAAAAAAACAGTTGTTTATCTATGCGCTTATATTTTCGGGATCAGCCAACGCTTTTTTAATGTTCTGCGAACCTGATAACATTGGAAGCATTTTCACCATTGGTATGATTTCGGAATTTGGAGCAGCAGTGTTCCCTACTCTTTTCTTTGCAATGCTTGGCGATGCTGCCGATTACTCTGAATTCACAAATGGACGTCGCGCAACCGGATTGGTTTACTCGGCTGGCTCATTCGCAACAAAATTCGGTGGAGGCATTGCAGGTGCTATAATTGGTTTTGTATTAGCTGCATTTAATTATAACGGGCAGGACTCAACAGCCATTCAGGGTGCAATACCTGCCATCAAAATGCTTATGAGCTGGATACCAACCCTGATTGCTATGACAGCAGCGTTTCTAATGTTGTATTATCCATTAAACCAATCGAAAATGGACGAAATCACAGCAGAATTGAATCATCGGAGATTAAATGAAGCAGCCTCCACAAACATTTAATAACCTATTGTGCTATAAACAATTAATTAAATACTGGAATGAAATACGGATTTTTTGACGATGCAAACAGAGAATATGTAATTACCAACCCTCAAACGCCATGGCCATGGATTAATTACCTTGGTAATGAAGATTTCTTTTCACTCATTTCAAACACTGCCGGAGGGTATTCGTTTTACAAGGATGCCAAATTCCGCAGGATCACACGATACAGATACAACAATGTGCCGATGGACAGCGGGGGCCGATACTTTTATATTAAAGATGGCGATACAACCTGGTCACCAGGCTGGAAACCCTGCAAAACTCCGCTGGATAAGTATGAATGTCGTCATGGCATGAATTACACAACCATTAAAGGCGAAAAAAATGGAGTAACCGCAAATGTGTTATTTTTTGTTCCTTTAAAAACATGGGCCGAAATTCAAAAAGTGACTTTAACAAACAACTCCGGTGAGACAAAAAAACTTAAGTTGTTCTCATTTATGGAGTGGGCACTATGGAATGCAGCCACCGACATGGAAAATTTCCAGCGCAACTTTTCAACCGGCGAAGTAGAAATTGAAGACTCCGTTATTTATCACAAAACAGAATACAAAGAGCGTCGAGATCACTATGCGTATTACTCAGTCAATTCAAAAATTGATGGATACGACACCGATCGAGAGACGTTCTTCGGGTTATACAATGGTTTCGACGAGCCTCAGGTAGTTGCTGAAGGTCGTGCCCGAATGAGTGAAGCCCACGGATGGTCGCCTATCGCATCACACTTTATCGAAGTTGAGCTAAAACCAGGCGAAAGCAAAGATTTCGTATTTGTTTTAGGATATGTAGAAAATGCTGAAGATGAAAAGTGGGAATCGAAAAACATCATCAATAAAACCAAAGCAAAGGCAACCATCGAAAAATTCAACACAACGGCAAAGGTGGATGTGGCGTTGAATGAACTAAAAAAATATTGGGACAACCTGTTAAGTGTTTATACAGTTGAATCGGGCGATGAAAAACTCGATCGGATGGTAAATATCTGGAATCAGTACCAATGCATGATCACCTTCTGCTTTTCACGTTCGGCTTCATTTTTCGAAAGTGGCATTGGACGAGGAATGGGATTCCGCGATTCGAACCAGGATTTGATTGGTTTCGTACATCAAATTCCGGAGCGTGCCCGCGAACGAATCATTGATATTGCATCAACTCAATTCCGCGATGGCGGCTGTTACCACCAATATCAACCTTTAACAAAACGAGGCAACAACGATATTGGCGGAGGCTTTAACGACGACCCGATGTGGCTGATCTTGGGAACAACAAGCTACATAAAGGAAACCGGTGATTTCACCATTTTGGATGAGATGGTTCCCTTCGACAATGACATAAGCATTGCCCGCACCATGTTCGATCACCTGACTGTTTCGTTCGATCATGTCATTAATAACCTTGGACCACACGGGTTACCATTAATAGGACGTGCCGACTGGAACGACTGCATAAACCTGAACTGTTTTTCCAACGATCCAAACGAATCGTTCCAGACCACCGAAAACAAAACTGAAGGAACGAAAGCTGAATCGCTGATGATTGCCGGTTTATTTGTTGTTTATGGCCGCGATTATGTTGAATTGTGCAATGTACTTGGCAAAAAAGAAGAAGCTGCCCGTGCACAAAAACATGTGGATACCATGATTGAAGCAGTAAAAAAACATGGCTGGGATGGCGACTGGTTCCTGCGAGCCTACGACTATTACGGAAATAAAATTGGCAGCAACGAAAACGAAGAAGGTAAAATATTCATCGAATCAAACGGATGGTGCAGCATGGCCGGTATAGGAAAAGAAGAAGGACTGGTGACCAAAGCGCTTGACTCGGTAAAAGAACGTCTCGATTGCGAATATGGCATCGTACTAAACAATCCGCCGTATACCAAATACTACATTGAATATGGCGAAATCTCGTCATACCCACAAGGATACAAAGAGAATGCTGGAATCTTTTGTCACAATAACCCATGGATAATAATTGGCGAAACAATTATTGGACGAGGCAATGAGGCTTGGAAATACTATAAAAAAATCTGCCCATCGTATCTCGAAGAAATAAGTGATCTGCACAAAACGGAACCTTATGTATACTCGCAAATGATTGCAGGCAAAGACGCCTTTAAACCAGGCGAAGCAAAAAACAGCTGGTTAACCGGTACTGCTTCATGGAACTTTTTCACCATATCGCAATATATATTAGGAATTCAACCATCATACAATGGATTAATTGTTAATCCTTGCATACCATCTGACTGGAGCGAATTTACTGTAACACGAAAATACAGAGGAGCTGAATATAATATTAAAGTAAATAATAAAACAAAAATTAACAAAGGTGTAAGAACCATCATTATTGATGGAAAAAAAATTGATGGTAACACCATACCAATAATGCCTAAAGGTAAATATAATGTAACTGTTGAAATGGGTTAATGGGTTTACAAAAAGCAAGTGCATTACATGCACTTGCTTAACATGCACAATCTGAAAAAAAACTATTTATAAAACGAGCATGAATCGTTAATCTCAATTACGGATGAAAATTCATCATGCAGGTTACATCCGGCCTTACTTAATAAATTATTCTCGAATGAAAAAATACTTTACTTGTAAATGCTGGCCAATTTTAGCATTAATAGTTACAACAGCCTGCAATCCTAAACCGGTAAAAATAAATATAAATTATACCGATAAAATATTACTAAATCAGGTTGGTTACATCACAAACATGCCCAAAACAGCATTTTCGAAATCGAAAACATCATCTTTTTTTATAGTAGATAATAATAATAACAAACTTTATTCAAACAAAACCGATTCGGGCAAAACATGGTCATTTTCGGGCGATACACTCTATAAACTTGATTTCACAGCCTTTAATACTCCCGGCATATTTCGTTTGGTTATAAATGATTCCATTGCATCATATCCATTTGAAATTTCGAATAAACCATACAATATACTAAACACAGAAGCTATCCGGTCGTACTATATTAATCGGTCAGGCATCGATATTAAAGCAAATTTTGCAGGCAAGTGGGCGCGAAAAGCAGGACACCCCGACACTGCCGTAATAATACATGAATCAGCAGCGTCAAAACTTCGCCCTGAGGGAACAATCGTTTCATCGCCAGGTGGATGGTACGATGCCGGCGATTACAACAAATATGTGGTAAACAGCAGCATCTCTACTTACACCTTATTAGAAGCACTTAACGATTTTCAACCATATTTTAAAAATGCCAAATTAAATATTCCGGAATCAAACAACGAATTACCCGATTTTTTAGATGAAATACTTTATAATTTAAACTGGGTTATAACCATGCAAGACCCCAATGATGGCGGAGTTTACCACAAATTAACAACAAAATCGTTCGAATCATTCGTTATGCCACATCAAGCCGTTAACAAACGATACTTGATCCAAAAAACAACATCTGCTACGCTCGATTATGCTGCATTATTAGCCTCTGCATCACGTATTTTAAAACCCTACAACAATCATTTGGGTTCATTAATCGATTCTTGTAAGGTTAAAGCAGAAAAAGCTTGGAATTGGGCATTAGCAAATCCGCAAATTTCATACAAACAACCAACCGATATACGTACCGGAACCTATGGCGACTCATTACTTGTTGACGAATGGTACTGGGCTGCATCAGAACTTTTCCTTGCCACAAACAACAACACTTATATTAACTTTATTAATAAATATCACTCACGGTATAATGTTCCAACTTGGGATAACACAGGTATGCTTGGAACAATTTCACTACTCGATAACTTCTCAAAGCTGCCAGAATCGATAAACAAAAATAACCTCAAACGCAATTTTTTTCACATTGTTGACTCACTTGTTGATGTATGCAACACCTCATCATTCCAAATTGGACTTGGACATTTTGCATGGGGTAGTAATTCCGATGTTGCCAATCAGGGTTTTTTAAAGCTAAAAGCTTTTCAATTAACTAAAAAAATAAAATATTTTCAATCAGCTTTAAACGATGCTGATTATTTACTTGGCCGAAATGCTACCGGATACTGCTTTGTTACCGGTTTTGGATCAACCCCCCCTATGAATATTCATCATCGACCATCTGGAGCTGATACTGTTAAGGCACCAGTTCCAGGATTTTTAGTTGGGGGTCCTAACCTTATTGTCCCAACCGATTGTGGCAATAACATATATCGAAACCCATTTCCTGCAAAAGCATACAGCGACCTTAAATGTAGCTATTCAACAAACGAAATTGCAATTAACTGGAATGCCCCATTGGTTTATCTAATGAGTGGTTTATCAAACAACGAATAATTTTTTCAACATTCTCATAGTAGCGGATCAATTAGTTTTGAATTGATCCGCTTTTTATTTTTTAGTAATTACTATTTGATATATATATTGGAATAATCATTTTATCTATATTTGCCCCTGATGAAAGAATTTATTAAAACCGGATTGTATATTTTTTTGGCTTTCTTTTGTTTAAACGCTTACACACAAGAGGAAAATGATAATTTGCGACCAGACAATACCGCAAAAAATGTATCTAAAGCTGCAAAAAAAATAAAACATTGGAGACTCATTGATGAATATACTTTGTTAGATTCAGTTCCTTTAGACACCTTTGTTAACAACTTTCAAACTACAAATCCGGTATTCAAAAAAAATCCATTTAACATTCACACCGGAAACCTGGGTAGTCCATATCAATCAAACTCACTTGAATTCCTAAATTCAAATAATGATTTCATTTTCACTAATTCACTTGTATATTTTTTCCCCGATCCATCAACTTACTTATTTTACAACACTACCGTACCATACACCAACCTGTCGTACAGCTATTCAGGTCCCAAACAACGATCGGAAGATAACACCCGTATACTTTTCACTCAAAACATTACCCCATATTTAAACTTCGGCATATCCTACAATCTCATATCATCGATTGGCATGTACCAAGGACAACGAAATGATAATCAAATGACCCGTATTAACATAAGTTATCAGGGTGAAAAATACTCAATTTTTGGAGTCTTTGCTTATAACGATATAAGGCACATGGAAAATGGAGGAATAACAGACGACAGCTTCATTTTAAACCCCGAACAACACGACTATCCCGATGCACAAAGCATTCCTGTTTACTTTAACGTTAAAGACAACAGACACTCAAAAAACTATCTGAAAAACTACCAGGTTTTTATAAGTCAGTCATATGGTATTGGCCGAATAAAAATGAAAGACACAACTAACAACGAAATATCATTACCAGTAAGTACCGTTTATCATACTTTAAAATTCGACTCGAAACAACGTACTTATGCCTTAAACAAACTATATTCATATTACGATAAATTTTATTCAAACATTTACGAAGATAGTTTACAAACAGCCGATTCTACAAGACTAAGACAACTAACAAACACTTTTCAGATTAGATTTAACGAAGAGGCAAACACACTGCTAAAATTTGGCATGAGAATTTTCATCGATAACGAACTCAATTTTTATCGTGTAAACAGTCAGCCTACAAAACACTACAGAGACATCAATGGATATTACAGACCAGTATACAACTCTACCGACTCACTACTTTCGTGTTCGGCAATAGGAGGTCAAATATTTAAAAACCAGGGGCGTAATTTTTGGTGGAATGCCGGCATAAAACTATATTTCCAAGGATATAAACTAGGCGATTCGCAAATAACAGGAAAGCTTAATACACTGTTCAGAGTTAAAAACGACACTGCTGGCATTTATACATCAGGGGGTTTGTATTTAAATACACCCGGACTTTTATTAACAAAATACTACTCTAACCATATAAAATGGAACTACACATTAAAAGATGAAAAAACACTTAAGTTACGTGGAGGCATAAGTATACCAACACGACGCTTCGATGTATCGGCCGAAATTAGACTTATTAACGATTTCATTTTCTGGAATCAGGAAGCTCTACCCGATCAGGCGAGTGGAGTTATTCAGGCTTACGAACTAAAATTAAGGCAACATTTTAAACTATGGAACCTAAACAGTTTTAACCAGGTTTCTTACCAAGTAACCAGCCAAAAAGAGGTACTACCATTACCAACACTATCTCTTTTTTCATCAAATTATTACGAAAATGTTTTATTTAAAGTATTAAGAACTCAAATTGGTTTCGACATTAAATATCATTCGGCTTATTACGCCCCATCATATTTCCCTGCCACCGGTCAATTTTATATTCAAAACAACATCAAAGTTGGCGATTATCCTTTGGCCGATGTTTTTTTAAATTTCCACTTAAAAAGAGCTCGTCTTGGCTTTAAATATGAACATATCAATTTAGGATATCCAAACAACAACTATTTCATTATTCCACACTACTCATCAAATCCCGGACGATTCAAAATATACGTATCGTGGAATTTCTTCGATTAAATAATATCGTTTTATAATGAAAGCAATTATTACAATTGTACTGCTAATTTTAAGCAACACATTCATGACAATAGCATGGTATGGTCACTTAAAATTTGCCGAATGGAAATGGTTTAACAAACTTGGTTTACTTGCAATAATACTTATCAGCTGGGGAATTGCACTGGTCGAATATGCATTTCAGGTACCCGCAAACCGCATTGGCTTTAAAGGACACGACGGTCCGTTTTCTCTAATACAACTAAAAGTAATACAAGAAGTTATAACCCTAATTGTATTCGCAGTTTTTACACTCATAGTTTTTAAAACTGAAACATTTCGACTTAACCATCTCATCTCATTTATTTTTATTGTTTTAGCCGTTTATTTCATGTTTAAGAAATAAAAAAAAACGAACATTTTTTAAACCTGTATACTGCCTGCTATTATAACCCCTCACAAGTAAAACAAGCATTTTAAAAAAGAAAATAAACCACTCCTTTTGCAAAGTTAATCACAAAAAAAACACCAATGGTCAAAATACACAACCAACTGTATATCTACACTTTAACATTATTTAGTTTGAATAACCGGGTTTTATAACTAATTTTGTAGCGGAATCAGAAGAATGATTATGAGGAGAAATTTACGGTTATTTTTATTAATAATGGTTTCGTTAATGATTTTTTCGGCATGTAAATTTTCAACCGAAAAGAGATTAAACACCCAACAGTCCGAAATCATAAACCGTGACCTTGACAGAATAAAAGAGATTGGAAAACTTCGTGTAGTAATAGACTATAACTCTACCAATTATTTTATTTACAAAGGCAAACCCATGGGATATCAGTTAGAGTTACTACAAGAGCTATGCAATTACCTTTCGTTAAAACTAGAAGTATCCGTTTCGAACGACATGGGAAAAAACTACGAAGACCTAAACAAAGGAGTTATTGATTTAATAGCAACCAATTTAGCAATCACAAAAGAACGTGATAACGAAATAAGTTTCACCGAACCTCATTGCTTCACTCGTCAGGTTTTAATACAACGTAAATATGAAGTAAACAATAACGATGGTCAAAACAAAGTATTCAACGAAATTATAAGAAACCAACTTGAATTAGCAGGTAAAACTATTTACGTTCAAAATCAGTCGGCATATTACTATCGGTTAAAAAACCTGGCAAACGAAATTGGCGACAGCATTAACGTTATTGAGATACCCGATTACGAGGCTGAACAACTAATTGGACTTGTTGCAGCAGGAGAAATTGATTATACCGTATGCGACGAAAACCTAGCCCTGGTAAATCAAAATTTTTATCCGAATCTCGACATCGAAACAGCCATCAGCTTTCCTCAAAAAATTGGATGGGCAGTTCGTAAAAACGCCCCACAACTTTTAGATATTATTAATAACTGGTTAATAAGTTTTAGAAAAAGTGCTCGTTACAACATAATATATAAAAAATATTTTTTAAACAAACGATCGATTCATATCATTGACAGTGGGTTTAACTCTTTAAAAGGAGGTCAGGTTTCAATATACGATGATATTATAAAAAACGAGAGTTCACAGTTCGAATGGGATTGGCGATTAATAGCTGCACTCATTTACCAGGAATCGAGATTTATTCCAACTGCCGAAAGCTGGGCTGGAGCACAGGGATTAATGCAACTAATGCCCGAAACAGCCAATCTTTTTGGTGTTCAAAACGTAAATTCACCCAAAGAAAATATACGTGGAGGTATCAAATTTTTAAAATGGCTTGATAAACGTATGCAACCACGCATTGAAGATCCTTCCGAAAGAATAAAATTTGTTCTTGCTTCGTACAACGTTGGAATAGGCCACGTACTTGATGCAATGAGTTTAGCTGAAAAAAACGGCAAAAACCCTAAAATTTGGGAAAATAACGTTGATTACTATTTACTACATAAGTCGAATCCCGAATTTTTCAATGACCCGGTGGTAAAATTTGGTTATTGTCGTGGCGAGGAGCCATATCAATACGTAAAGGAGATTCTTGAACGTTATGAGCATTATAAAAATGTGATGAACCAATAGATTGCATATTTAACAATGACAATTTTATAACCTCTCTAAACTCACTTAGTATCATTGCCGTTGCCCCCCAAACACAATGGCCAGAAAAGTCGTAATAAGGAGCTGTAATTGTTTTATTTTGATGCTCAATAGTTAATACTCTAACATGTTCATAATCTTGTTTTACTAAATCATCGAGCGAAACTTCAATTAAATCGGCCACTTCATAAGCATCAGTTTTAAAAACAGGATCGCCATTATACATTCCAACATAAGGATAAACCATAAAATTACTATATGGAATATATAAAGGTGTTAAATCGCCCAAATATTCTACACTTCCACAAATTCCAATCTCTTCATAAGTTTCACGAACAGCAGCGCTCCATCCGTCAGCATCACAAACCTCCCACTTACCTCCGGGCAAACTAATTTGCCCACTATGAACCCCATTATACTGAGCTCTCTTAATCAAACTAAAAAACCAACTTTCCTCTTTCTTATAAAGCAAAACCATAACACTACTATTTCGAGCAATAGGTATTTGCACTTCCAAATCACCCCTATCAGATGGGGACATTAACTTTTGCCACAATTCACCGGGATGCGGATTATTTAATATTTGCCTTATATGTTCCTTCACTAAAAAAAATTTATACTTAATCAGCTCTAATTACTATACTCAGGTTTAATATAAATCCATTACTAATAAACAAAGTTATTTGTTACAAAAACAAAACAATATTTTTTGTGCTTTATAACACTAAATAATCAATCAAACCTTATTGCCTTAACCGGAGAAATACGGGCAATTATTAAAGAAGGAAAAATTAGCATTACAGAAGTAACAACAAAAGCCACAATATTAAGCAATATCAAGTCAACAGACTCGAGTAATATTGGCACATGACTCAAATAATAATTCGACGGATCAAGTTCTATTAAACCAGTATATTTCTGAATCAAACATAATCCAACTCCAATAAAATTACCCCATATTAAACCACGCACAACAATAAACATAGCCACATACACAAACACCTTACGCAACATAACATTAGGAGCTCCAACTGCTTTCAAAACACCAATCATATTAGTACGTTCCAAAATAAGTATTAACAAACCCGAAATCATATTAAACCCTGCAACAAGAGTAATTAAAATAAGAATAACAACAATATTGGTATCAAGTAAATCGAGCCAACTGAACAACTGAGGTTGAACCATTTTAATTGACCGTGTT
The DNA here is from genome assembly GCA_016933045.1 of Marinilabiliaceae bacterium. Lineage (GTDB taxonomy): Bacteria > Bacteroidota > Bacteroidia > Bacteroidales > Marinilabiliaceae > JAFGBR01. Next base: position 25,819 of record JAFGBR010000004.1, read on the forward strand.
CGAAGCATAATACCATCGGGGTTAATATATGACGAAGATATTCTCTGAACCTCAAATGTAATATCATCAATACTTTTAAAATCATTAATTAATAACTCATATCCGGCAATCTGATGTGATTCCCAATTATTAAGTTTTTGAACCTGACGAAAATCTACTAGTGCAAATACCTTATCGAGTTCAGGTAAACTTGAATCAAATATTCCACACACCTTAAATTTACGTCCCCGCAAATTATTTTGAATAAAATACATTGGAACGGCATCACCCACTTTTAATCCAAGCATTTGAGCTACGCTACTCGATATTAAAATATCATTAGATAATACTGAATCATTTTCAAATGAAATAACTTCACCTTCAATCAAAATATTTTCAAAAAAAGACCAATTATAATCATCACCAACACCTTTTAAAACCAAACCATGTACCTCATCATTAACCTTAATAATTCCGGGTTTAGAAATAAACCTTTGAACATGCACAACGCCATCAACCGATGCAATACTTTTTAGTAAAGAAGAATCGAAAGGTATCGGATTAACTTCGTACGACAAATTATAATCGTAACTCATTACCTGAACATGACTTCCAAACCCTATTACCTTTTCACGAACTTCTTTCTTAAACCCCAACCCAATTGCAACAGCCATAATCATAACAACCATACCAATTGCAACACCAATTGTAGCAACCTTAATTACCGGACCCGACAATTTTTTCCCGGTTACTCCGCTATACCTTATTTTATTTGCAATAAATAATTCAAGATTCATATTTGACAAATGTAACAAATAATGTTTTAGCAAAAATCAAAAAAAAACATCCTCCGTAAAACGAAGGATGTAATATATATAATCTGTTTCAATTCAAATTGTTCGACCGGGATATACCTCAAGTGCTTTTCTTAAAACTTCGAGTGCATTGGCTAAATCATCGCGATTTAACACATAAGCAATTCTAACCTCATTTTTTCCTTTACTCAAAGTATAATAAAAACCTGTTGCCGGAGCCATCATCACCGTTTGGTTTTTATATTCAAATTCGCTTAATATCCACTGACAAAACTTATCAGAATCATCAACCGGCAATCGCGCAACTGTATAAAACGAACCTTGAGGCATAGGACAATAAACTCCGGGGATTTTATTCAATCCTTCCACCAAAAAATTGCGTCGAGCAGTATACTCTTTATATACTTCATCAAAATAATCCTGTGGTGTTTCAAGAGATGCCTCTGCCGCTATCTGTCCAAATGTTGGCGGACTCAACCGCGATTGGCCATATTTAAGAGCATTTTCCAATACTTCACGATTTTTAGTTACCAAAGCACCAATCCTAACACCACACTCACTATAACGCTTCGAAACCGAATCAACCATAATAACATTTTTCTCAATACCTTTTAAAAGCATTGCCGAAATGTGTTTTTTTCCATCATAACAAAACTCACGATAAACCTCATCGGAAAAATAAAACAAGTCATACTTTGCAACCAAATCACGCAACTTTTCCAACTCATCTTTCGAGTAAAGATAACCAGTTGGATTATTTGGGTTACAAATTACAATTCCTCTTGTTTTAGGACCAATCAACTTCTCAAACTCCTCAATTGGGGGCAAAGCAAAACCATTTTCAATATTTGCCGATAAAGTTTTTACATTTAACCCGGCCATAGCCGCAAATGCATTATAATTAGCATAAAAAGGTTCGGGGATAATTATTTCATCACCGGGATCAAAACAACACAAAAATGCAAAAGTAAAAGCCTCAGACCCTCCTGTTGTTATTAATATTTCAGTATGATCTACATCTATTCCAATCGCTCGATAACTGGCTGCCAACTTTTTACGATACGACAAAAATCCGGCTGAATGACTATATTCAACTACTTTCAAATTTGCATCATGAATAGCTTTTATAGCCACTTCGGGAGTTTTTATATCGGGCTGGCCGATATTTAAATGATATACCTTTATACCTCTTTCCTTTGCAGCCTCTGCATAAGGCACCAACCGCCTGATTGGTGAAGCTGGCATCATATTTCCCCTTTTTGAAACTGTTGGCATTGTTTACTTTTTATCCTCTTTTTTGTTAAGCTACAAAGGTATAATTTGGTAACCAATTTCAAACGGCAGGTTTATTTTTTTTTATTCAATAAAAAAATATGTAACAAATATTAATAAATAAACGTCCATTATTAAATCAAAACCGTTTACTTTTCTATTAAATGAATAATTATTTATGAAATACTCAAACTCCTTTTTATTATTTATTAACGTATTATTATTTACTAACGCAGCTAATTCACAAACACTTAAAGGAACTGTAACATCATACAAAGGAGAAACCATACCGTTTAGCTCAATATACATAAAAGAAACAACTTTTGGAACGACAACAAATAATCAGGGCGAATATGAAATTAAATTACCAGATGCAGGAACATATAACATTACTTTTCAGTCGATAGGCTTTCAAAAACAGGAACAAACAATCTCAATAAATAAAAATGAAACAAAAATTATTAACATAATATTGCTTGACCAAATATATCAACTTAAAGAAGTAAGAGTCTATTCAAACAATGAAGATCCCGCTTATAATATTATGAGAAAAGCCATTGGCATGGCTCCATATTATTTACGACAAATTGAACATTATGAGTCAGATGTGTATTTAAAAGGTACGCTCATACTTGATAAAGCACCAAAATTACTCGTAAACCAAATGAAAAAAGAAGATGTAAAAATCGAAATTGGTAAACGATACACTTCAGAGTCGATGAATCATATAACATTCGATGAACCCGATAAGTACCATCATAAGGTTATTTCGTCGAGAAGCTCCTTCCCAAATAATGATGAAAACACTACGATAGGTTACATAAACAGTAGTTTTTATCAACCTCAAATCGATATGGTCATATCACCACTATCTCCCAATTCTTTCAAACATTACAAATTTAAATTCATCGACTTTTTTAAAGAAGGAAATATTTATGTTAATAAAATTGAAATTATACCCCGTAGAAAAAGCCAACAACTTGTAAAGGGCACAATTTATATTGTGGAAAATATTTGGAATATTTACTCAATAAATGTTAAACTGGAAACCTTTTACGGAGCAATTCAAATTAAACAAACATACTCGCCGGTACAACCCAACACATGGCTTCCAACATCACATAACTTTAACATTGACGCCTCTGTTTTTGGGATTAAAGGAAAATTTAACTACATAAGTTCTGTTAAATATAAAAACGTAAAACCAAACACAAAACTTCCAATTCCCAGTAATTTAGAAACAGGTATTTCAAAAAATAAAGAGCTTGAAAATATTGAGCAAAAAATTATAAATAGTGAAAAAACAAAAAATCAACAAAGAATTGATGCCTTACTTAACAAAACCAACATAAACAACCGCGACATGATAAAACTATCACATTTGATGAAAAAAGAAAGCCTTAAAAAATCAAATGCTGATACCACTTTAGAAATAAAACCGAATGATAAATACATAATTAACCGACAAAAAAACGACACACTAAAAAACGACACACTTTTTTGGTCTTCAATACGTCCAATTCCATTAGCAACAGATGAATTAGAATCTTTTGCAATAAATGACAGTTTAAAAATTATAAACTCAAAAACCATTAATAAAAACAAACATCAAAATCATTTATCAAAAACAATAGATATTTTTAAAAGTGGAAAAGAATTAAAAAACAAAAAAAACAGTTTTACATTTAAATACAATGGATTATTTGGATTTAACAACATAGGATTTAACCCGGTTGAAGCTTTTTGGCTAAAACAATCGACCAATATTTCATTTAACATTGATTCAATACATAAAATCAACTTCACTCCTTACATAAAGTACAGCTTTGGTCAAAAAAAAATTTATTGGAATACACATATTAACTTCAATTATGCCCCTTTAAAACGAGGATCGCTTAATGCCAGTTTTGGTCACACAAACAATGATTTTTACAAAAACAATTCAATAACACCAGTTGTAAATCTTGGATATAACTTATTGTTAAAGCAAAATTTTTTAAAACTATACCATAACCATTACTATAAAATACAAAACAATATTGATATAATAAATGGGCTAACATTTAGCACATCAATAAAACATGAACAATTCTATTCACTGCAAAACAAATCGGAATTTTCATTCTTCAACAAAAGCAAAAAATATAACGAAAACACCCCACTTAACAACGAAGCAAAAAACATCAACTATATAAACCAAACTGAAACATCAGTTAATTTAAGCATACAGTTCACACCCCAAATGTATTACAGAATAAAAAATGGTCAAAAACAGATGTTATATTCAAAATATCCAACACTTTACATACGCTATAAACAAGGTGTTGATAATATAACAAAGAGCAACTCAAAATTTTCACTCCTTGAAGGATTTATTTTCCAAAAGAAAGAATTAGGCACATTCTCATCTCTTCAATATAGTATTGGCGGGGGGTATTTCCTCAACAACGACCAAATGCACTTTTCATCATTTAAACACTTTAACACCATTGAACCCAATTTCGAAATACGAAACACAGAAAACAGCTTCGCATTACTAAATAATTATTCATCAAGTACCAATAAATGGTTTCAGGAAGCACACATCCAATACATATCTCCACTAATAATATTAAAACGATTACCATTATTTAGTAACCGATTATGGACAGAAAAACTATATGGAAATTATTTGTCAACACCCACTTTTAAAAATTATTACGAACTGGGATACGGAATTGGACAGATATTCTTTTTAGGAGAAGTATCTGTTTTTAGCGGTTTTAACAAACTTGAACCAAATTCGTGTGGAATAAAAGTGATTTTACAACTACAATAATAAGTGATATTTTAACATTAAAAAACATAAGCACACTTGATTTTTTAAATCGAAACACCATACCTTTATGTATATAGAAATGACAAAAGCTAAATCAAAGCATCACTGCTCCAACTTACTTTTTTCTTTTCTTATTTAACGTTTTTCTAATTTCTACTTTTATGAACATTTTCGTTGCTAAATTAAGTTCAACCACTACCAGTGAGGACTTACAAAAACTTTTTGAAGATTATGGTGATGTAGAATCAGCAAAAGTCATCATGGATCGTGAAACAGGTAAATCAAAACAATTCGGCTTTGTCGAAATGCCCAATGAAGAGGAAGCATTACTTGCTCTTGAGCGACTAGACGAAACTGAATTAAACGGGGCTAAAATAGTGGTAAAAAGGGCAAATCCACGTCCCGACAAACCTCAACGATCAGGCGGAAACAACCCTCAACAGCGCAGACGATTTCAGGGACGCCATTAACACCATGTAATAATTATTCAAATCCCGGAAACATTATAATTTCCGGGATTTTTATTAAATACATATTTAATTTGAAACAAAATTAAAGAATCATAAAATTCATTTATAGGATTAACACTCCATTTTTTATATTTTTGCACTCCTTAATAACAATATAGATCGTTAAATTTCAAACACAAAGCATCTGGATAGTATATAAGATAATTATAAAAAACAGGCAATTCACAAACATCATATTGTCATCTGGTTAAATAATTTAACGATCTATTTTTATATTAAAACAAAAAACAGAAAAGTAAAATTCATTCTATAAAAATGGAGATAACAAGCAAATACAATCCGGCCGAAACAGAAGACAAATGGTATAAATACTGGATGGACAAAGGATTTTTCCATTCAATACCCGATGAAAGAGAACCTTATACCATAGTAATTCCACCACCAAACGTTACCGGAGTACTTCACATGGGACACATGCTTAACAATACGATTCAGGACATTTTGATTCGCAGAGCTCGCATGATGGGGAAAAATGCTTGCTGGGTGCCAGGTACCGACCATGCTTCAATTGCCACCGAAGCTAAAGTTGTTAACAAACTTAAGGCTGAAGGCATTGACAAACATAGTTTAACCAGAGAAACATTTTTAGAACATGCATGGGAATGGAAAGAAAAACATGGAGGTATCATTCTCGATCAACTTAAAAAACTAGGAGCTTCATGCGATTGGGATAGAACATGTTTTACCATGGATGAATCGCGAAGTGATGCTGTAATAAAAGTATTTGTCGATCTTTACAATAAAGGGCTTATTTATCGTGGTATCAGAATGGTAAACTGGGATCCTAGTGCAAAAACGGCTGTTTCTGACGAAGAGGTTATTTACAAAGAAGTTCAATCGAAACTATATTACCTAAAGTATAAAATCGAAGGAAGTGATGAGTATATAACCATTGCAACTACCCGACCTGAAACAATTTTAGGCGATACTGCTGTCTGCGTAAACCCCAACGACGAACGATTCACTCACTTATCGGGCAAACGCGTTTTAGTCCCATTAATCAACCGTTCTATTCCAATTATCGAGGATGAATATGTTGATATGGAGTTTGGTACTGGTTGTTTAAAAATTACTCCTGCACACGATATCAACGACTACGAAATTGGAATGCGTCATAACCTGGAGTCAATTGACATTTTAAACGATGATGGAACATTGAGTGAGGCTGCTCAACTTTATATTGGACAGGATCGTTTTGTTGTTCGTGATGCAATAATTACCGATTTGGAAAAAGCCGGAAATCTTGCAAAGGTAGAGGATTACACAAACAAAGTAGGTTGTTCGGAAAGAACAAATGCTGTTATTGAACCAAAACTCTCAACTCAGTGGTTCCTGAAAATGCACGACATGGCTAAAACAGCCCTCGATGCAGTAATGAACGATGAAGTTGAATTCCACCCAAAAAAATTCAAAAACGTTTACCGTCACTGGATGGAAAATGTAAAAGACTGGTGTATATCACGTCAGCTCTGGTGGGGGCATCGCATTCCTGTTTTCTATCTCGATAATGGCGACTTTTTTGTGGCTGAAAATATTCAACAAGCACTTGTTCAAGCAAAAGAAAAAACAGGAAATAATAATTTAACCGAAGATAACCTAAAACAAGATGAAGATGTTTTAGATACTTGGGCCTCGTCATGGTTATGGCCTATTTCGGTTTTCGACGGATTCGACACCAACAAAAACGAAATTGACTATTATTATCCAACATCTGATTTGGTTACAGGGCACGACATCATCTTTTTTTGGGTTGCCCGCATGATTATGGCCGGGTATGAATATCGAAAAACATTTCCGTTTAAAAATGTCTATTTTACAGGAATGGTTCGCGATAAGCAGGGCCGTAAAATGTCGAAACAATTAGGTAACTCACCCGATCCGTTAGATTTGATTAAGCAATTTGGAGCCGATGGTGTTCGCGTTGGCATGTTACTTTGCTCACCTGCCGGTGGCGACCTCTTATTCGACGAAAGCCTAACTGAACAGGGACGTAATTTCTCAAACAAAATCTGGAACGCTTTCCGTTTAGTTAAAAGCTGGCAGGTTGATAACTCCATACCTCAACCAGAACATGCTATTAAAGGTATCGATTGGTTTAATCAAAAACTAAATCAAACCATTGAAGAAATAAACGACCATTTCGATAAATATCGCATTTCGGATGCCTTAATGACAACCTATACTCTTTTTCGAGAAGAATTCTCCAGTTGGTATTTAGAAATTGTTAAGCCACCTTATCAACAACCCATCGATAAAAAATCTTACGATGCAACAATAAACTTCTTCGATAAGTTATTACGATTATTACATCCTTTCATGCCTTTTATTTCAGAAGAACTTTGGCAATTGATTGATGATCGTAAGGATAACGAAAGTATTATGATATCTGACATGCCCAAAGAAGGAACTTATAATATAACAAACCTAAACTTCTTCAACAGCATTAAGGAAGTTATCGGATCGTTGAGAAAAATCAGAATGGACAACAACATCAAGCGCGATACTACCATCGACTTGTATGTAAAGCCAATTAAAGAGTACGATTTTTCATTTGATTCCATAATAAAATATCTAGTTAACGTTGCCGAAATTAAAGAAGAAACGTGTCCTACTGAAATATCATCAGGTTTCCAAACCATTTATGCAAGCTACGATATTCCTTTGAAAGATACATTAGATGTGGAATCGGAATTAAAAAAGCTTCAGGAAGAACTGAAATACACCGAAGGATTCCTAAAGTCAGTAATAAGTAAGCTCAGCAACGAAAAGTTTGTAAACAATGCACCCGAAAAAGTTGTTGCAATGGAAAAACAAAAACAAGCCGATGCCGAAGCAAAAATCAATGTTTTAAAAGAAAACATTGAGAAACTTTCAAAATAAAATTTTCTTGTAAAAATAAAAAAAGGCATTCAATAGAGAGTGCCTTTTTTTAGATTAAAATTTTCATTGAAATATAATAACGAAAAAGATATAAAAATACAATATATCAATTAACACGCTACTCTCGTATTTCCTTTAATTATAAAAGCACTTAAAGTATTTTTACAAAAAAAATGTTAAATACTTTAATAGCAATTGGAACTGCCCTTATAATTTTTGTGGCGTATGTGTATATCAAGGTTAGAAAAATGAAGAACATGCCAACGGTTAGCGACAGCGAAAAAATTACCACACTCACCGACAAAAACTTTCAGCATAAAATAAATAACGGTATTATGTTAGTCGATTTTTGGGCCTCGTGGTGCATGCCATGCAAATTGATGACACCTGTTTTAAACGATCTGGCAGAAGATCCATCGGTTAACGGAACTGTGGCAAAACTAAATATAGAACAATACCAATCAGTTGCTGCAAAATACAATGTAAGAAGCATTCCTACAATGGTATTATTTAAAAACGGGAAAGAAGTAAATCGCTTTATTGGCGTTAAATCGAAAGACTTTTTATTAAAACAAATGAAAATAGCTTAGTCGGATAAATATAGTTTGGTTATATAGTTATGTTTCGAAGAGGTGACTTTTATAAAGTCACCTCTTTATTTAATCTGAGATAAATTTATTAAGCAATATCTCACTTTTATTTTTTGTTATTATCTCCTATTTATTATTTTTCAAGTAAAAAACTTAAAAGATTTAAAAACAACATAATAAAATATTATTCGTAGATATTAATATTAATAGTTCATTAAACTTTTATAACAAATTAATGATGAGGTATTTACGACATGCTTAGATTTTTTAACTCGTTTATTTTAAGTACATTGTAAATCAATCTAATATCTTATGTCTATAATCTAACGATCTATTTAATTAACTAAAATATACTCTCGTGAAAATAATAATAACACTTACAACCATCCTAATTTCTGTAATAAGCTATTCACAACACACAAATGAATTACCAATTAGTCTCGATGAATTCTCCGATGGTATACATCACTGGTATCTGATCGATCAGGAAAATAATTATAAGCGATACGCCCCCGAAAACTACATTGCCATTGCAAATAATTTTGTATCATTTCAAAACAAAGACGGTGGATGGCCTAAAAATATCGACTGGCTGGCTATTGTTGATACCGATTCATTAAAAGCAACCCTTTCTGTACGTTACCAACAAAGCACTTTCGACAACCGAAATACATTTCCTCAAATACGCTACCTAGCAAATGCCTATTTATTAACAAAAAACCACACATATAAAAAATCTGTCGAAAAAGGCATTAAATACATTTTAAAAAACCAAAACAAAAGTGGTGGCTGGAGAGGATGGGATGTTGACGCCATTACATTCAACGATGAAGTGATGACCGGAATCATGGAACTGCTGCTCGACATTAAACAAGAAAAAGAATATTTAAACTGGCTCAACAAAAAACTAAAAACAAAAACCAATAAAACACTTGAAAAAGCCATTACAACAACCTTAAAATGCCAGGTTGTTGTAAATGGAAATAAAACTGCATGGGGGCAACAACACGATCACAAAACATTTAAATCGGTTAAAGCCAGAACATTCGAATTGGAAGGTTTAACAGCCAACGAAAGCGTATCTGTAATCAGTTTACTAATGAAAATTCAAAACCCTGATAAAGACATTATTGATGCCATAAAAAGCGGAGTTAACTGGCTACAAAAATCAGCCATTCACAATTTAAGAGTTGAAGAATTTGAAGTCCCAAAAGGAACCTATCCGGGGCTCACATTATCAATTGACAGAAAAACAATTATTGACTCAACAGCAACTCCTATATGGGCTCGTTTTTACGAAATTGAAACCAATAAACCATTCATGTGCACCCGCGAAGGACAAAAAGTCTATTCATTAGAAGAAGTTAATCCCGAACGCAGAGCCGGATATGCCTGGTATGGATATTGGCCCGAAATACTATTAAAAACAGATTATCCTAAATGGGTAGAAAACAATGTTAAATAAAATTCAATCAGAACAATACAATTCTGTTAAATCATACATAAATTTGAGCAAAATTATGCACACATAAACATTTGTATGTCAGATACTTAAATGCACAAACAATACATTTACAACCCATCTCATATACATTTACGCCGATAACATTATACATCCTATACCAGAGATGTGTACAAAACCACGAATCATGTAAATAAATGTTAAAATACCTTTACAGCTGTTAAGTCAAATTTTGCAAATAAAAAAGACCTAAAAGTGTAAATACTAAATTCAAAGCTATGCTAAAAAAAAGTGTTTTTTTAATGTTTATCTTCTGTCTGAATCTCAGCCTTATGTCCCAAAAGCTGGTCACCGGGGTTATAACCGATTCGGAGAGTGAGCCGATACCCGGCGTGTCGATAGTAATAAAAGGTACCACACAGGGGTCTATCACCGATATGAGTGGTAACTATTCAATTTCAGTACCCGATGAAAATGCAATTCTTACATTTTCATTCGTTGGTATGATACCTCAGGAAGTCACCGTAGGCGACCAAACAAAAATTAACATCACTCTTGCCTCCGACATGTCTGATTTAGATGAAGTAGTGGTTGTTGGATATGGCGTTCAAAAGAAAAAACTCAACACTGGAGCCACTGCGCAAATGAAAGGTGATGATATTGCAAAACTAAATACAACAAACCCACTACAAGCTATGCAGGGGCAAACACCTGGTGTCACCATTACATCTACATCGGGTCAACCCGGCTCCGGCATGAATGTTACCATTCGTGGTTTAGGAACCATTGGAAATGCAGCTCCTCTTTACCTTATTGATGGTGTTGGTGGTGATATTTCCACTATAAATCCTGCTGACATTGAAAGCATTGATGTTTTGAAAGATGCAGCCTCAGCTGCCATTTATGGTGCACAGGCTGCAAATGGTGTTGTTTTAGTCACTACAAAACAAGGCAAAGCCGGTAAATCACAAATAACTTTCGATGCATATTATGGAGTACAGAATGTTGCTCGCAAAGCACAAATGCTCAATTCACAGGAATATATGACCATTATGGATGAGGCTCGTGTTAATTCGGGCAATAGTGCTTACGACTGGTCATCTTTCATTGACCAGACTGATGCCAATGGGATTATCACTTCTCAGGGAATATACGACCAAAATGGCAAAGTATTCAACACTAACTGGATCGATGAAATGTTTGTGAATAATGCTGTTACCCAAAACTACAATCTTGGAATAAGCGGTGGAACCGAAATATCTACTTATGCACTTTCAATGGGCTATACAGGTCAGGAAGGTATTGTTGGAGGTCCAAAAGTTTCAAATTACGATCGCTTCAATTTTCGTATTAACTCGGAACACAAACTTCTTAATAATTTTCTTACTGTAGGCGAACACATAAGTTTAATAAGAAAAGAAAATATAGGAGTTCAAACAGGAAATCAATATAATAACACCTTACGCAGTACATTCGGAACCTCACCATTAGCTCCAATTTATAATTCGAATAACATTTATAACAATACAACCATATTCCCATGGAACACTGATGATGGCAACCCTTATGCATCAATGATGACAGGTAACAACCTAAACATAAATAATAATGTAGATGCTAATGTTTATGCACTAATTGAACCCATCAAAAACCTAAAGGTAAAAACTGTATATGGAATCAGCTATGGAGCAAGCGAATACCGTTCTTACACTCCTATATATAAATATCAGTCTTCTACCGAAAATTCTGTTACCAAAGTAAATCAATCGAGAGGAGATGGAATGACACAAGTATGGACCAATACCGCCAACTACAATTTCACAGTTGCTACCTCACATGCTTTTAACACATTAATCGGCATGGAGATATCAAAGTACGATGGTGGTTATTTAAGGGGTGAAAATACCGACCTTAAAAACGGCTTCGATTCTTGGGCAACAGCCTACCTGTCGAATACCAATGGAACAGAAAATAAAACATTGGAAGGTAAACCCAACGATGCTTCACGAACAGTTTCATATTTTGCCCGCTTAGGATGGAACCTGAAAGAAACATACATGATTAATGCTACATTTCGTGCCGATGGATCTTCAAGATTTGCCAGCGGAAAACGGTTTGGTTACTTCCCTTCTGTTTCGGCTGGATGGACCCTATCGAATGAAAATTTTATGAACGGCACAAAAAACTGGCTTGATTTTCTAAAACTTAGAGCAAGCTGGGGACAAGTTGGTAATCAAAACATCAAATCATTCCAATATTTGGCACCTGTTACATCTAGTAATACAAATTATAACTTCGGAACTTCAGGAGGTCAAACGGCATGGATTACCGGAGCATACCCAAGTCGTCTGGCTAACGAAAAATTACGATGGGAAATATCAGAACAAATTAACGTTGGTATTGATGCCCGTTTCTTAAATACCCGATTTGGATTAAACGCCGATTATTATATTAAAACCACAAAAGACTGGCTTGTAGAAGCTCCAATACTAGCCACAGCAGGCGCAGGAGCTCCATATATTAACGGTGGTAACGTAAAAAATACCGGTATAGAGTTAGCTCTTACATGGGGTGACATCATTACAAAAGACCTATCGTACAACATTAGCATTAACGGTGCATACAACATAAATGAAGTTGGTGAAATACCTACCGAAGATGGAATCATTCATGGGGAAACCAATCAAATTTACAACAATGCCCCTGAATACTATCGAGCATCAAACGGTCATCCTATTGGATATTTCTGGGGTTACAAAACAGCAGGTATTTTCCAAAACGAAAAAGAAATAAATGACTGGATTGCAGCCGGTAACGGCGTTAAACAAACCGACGTAAAACCTGGCGATGTAAAATATTACGATAAAAACCACGATGGTGTAATAAACGAAAATGATAAAGTTGACCTTGGCTGTGGTATACCATCATATACTTTTGGTTTTAATATTGGATTTAACTATAAAGGATTTGATTTGGGCATTACAGCTTCGGGTGCAGCCGATTTTCAAATTGTTCAGTCGTACCGTAACCACACTGCCGAAAAGGCAAATTACTCTACACAAATCCTTGACCGTTGGACCGGAGAAGGCACTTCGAATAAGATACCTCGTGTAACAACATCGAACATCAACTGGGAGTTCTCTGATCTTTACATTCAGGATGGTGATTATTTGCGTATTTCAAACATTACCCTTGGATACGATTTTGCAAAACTTGTTTCATGGAAAAACTTATCACAAGCACGATTGTATGTACAAGCCCAAAATTTATTAACGTTTACTAAATACAATGGCATGGATCCCGAAATAGGTTCTTACAACGGAACAGACGGAAACAGCAACGACACCTGGGTTTCTGGTGTTGATTTAGGGTACTATCCACACCCCCAAACAATTCTTGTTGGTGTTAATCTTAAATTCTAAAAAATGAGTATGACAATGAAAAAATCATTTATACATATAGCCTCTTTGACTGTTTTACTGGTTTCGCTCGCAGCTTGCTCCGAAGAATTTCTGGATACAGAATCAAAGACCGAATCGAACACACAAACATTTTACAAAACCGAAGCTGATGCCGACATGGCTCTTATAGGCTGTTATGACGGTTGGCAGTGCACTGTATCATCGTCAACAGGCCCCGGCTTTTATATCGCATCAGAGATGCTTTCCGATCATTGCTTTGGTGGTTCAGGAAACGGCGATCCACGAAACTGGCAGGTACTCGACCGTTTTGACCAATCAGAATCACCTGCTGATAAAAACATTTACGAATCGGATTGGAAAAACTATTATGCAGCTATCTACCGCTGTAATGAATTATTAGCTCATGAAAACCAAATTAACTGGACAAGCAATGAAGAAAAAGGTCGCATAATAGGCGAATGCCGCACAATCAGGGCTATTCTTTACTTCGACTTAACCCGTCTTTTTGGCGATATACCATTATTCACCAAGCCGGTAAATGAAAATCGCCCTCGTGTTGCAGCCGACTCAATCTACAACTTAATTATCAAAGACTTAAAATATGCAGCAGAAAACATTCCTGCCGATGCATACCCTACTACTAACCGCAACACTACCGATGGACGTATTACCAAATACGCTGCAGAAGCATTACTTGCCCGTGTTTACCTGTTCTATAGCGGTTATTACGGCAAAGACCCGGCAGGCTGCACAAAAGATCAGGCTTTAACTGCAGTTGAAGATGTTATTAAAAGCGAACAATACGATTTAGAACCCAAATATGAAGATCTTTGGATGCCTGCCTGTACCAAAGCAGCTGCTAAAGAATACTCATGGATTACCACCTATGCCGGTAAATATTGCAACGCCGACGGTTGGCATTCGGGTCAGGGAACCATTTCAAAAGAGTTCATCCTTAACCTTAAATTCAACACCACACAGGACTACGATGGCAATGCCGATGGCAATACATCTCAAGCATATCTCGGCATAAGAGGCGCAACATGCGTTCCGTTTGCCGATGGTTGGGGGGCTTGCTCAGTTAACCCGAAATTCATTAACAAATTTAGCTCTGACCCACGCTTAAATGCATCTGTTGTTGATTATAAAGCTATTGGGTTTGAAGACTCTGTTAATTTTGTCTCTTCATTTAACGACACACGTGAGTACACAGGCTATGCCACAAAAAAATACTCTCCTTTATGCTTCTATAACGGAAAAAGAGAATCTGTAGGTTTACAACTTGGCAAACAACACAAAGTAATTACCTACTACCTCGATTACACAGTAATGCGATATGCCGATGTACTTTTAATGGCTGCCGAATTGGGATCAGCAAATGCTCAAACTTACTTCAATTGGGTTCGTGAAAGAGCTGGTTTAACAACACCTAAAGCTATTTCGAAAGAAGCCATAATGCATGAACGCGAAATTGAATTTGCTTTCGAAGGCTTACGATATTGGGATCTTCTTCGTCAGGGTATTGACGTTGCTGCTTCAACAATTGCTGCAAATCAAAATGGAGTACCGGTAAAGTCTGGTGGCGTTGACGAAACAATGGTCACATCTGCTGCAAATATTATATCTAAAAAAGGATTGCAACAAATACCTAATAACCAAATTACTTTATCAGATGGTGTTTTAACACCTAACGCAGGTTGGTAGTTATTAGTTAATATTTTAAAAATTTAAACTATGAAAATAAAAAATTTATTATTCCTTATAACAGCCGCATTACTTACATTTTCGGCTTGTACACCGGATGAATATAAACTAAGTACCCCAAACATATCATCCGACGAATTGATTGAGGGGTTATCTTACACAATTACTCACGACTCAGTAAACCAGAACATAGTATATTTAGAAAGTCTTGTTGACGCTGAGTACACCCCTTTATGGAGCCATCCGCTTGGTCGGAGTCAATCGAAAAAAGTAACCCTTAATATTCCTTTCGAAGGAACTTACGATGTTATTTTTGGCGTTATTACCCGTGGTGGTATTATTTATGGCGACACAGTACATTTTACTATTGATAAGTTTTGTGCCGATTTTGTTCAGGGTGAAATGTGGGATGCACTTACCGGTGGTAACGGTAAATCAAAAACCTGGATCCCCGACAATGGTAATTACAACATGAAACAAGGGTTCTACTCCTGCTTTGACCCAAGTGCAACTTATGTTGATATGATTGCCGATGACGGCAAAAACAACTGGTATGCAGATGGAAAAACATGGTGGGAACCCTCAAATGATGATGTTGGCATTACTGAAGATGACTTAAAATCATTTATGACATTCTCTCTTATGGGAAAAGCCGGTTTGGAAGTACACCGCTTTAATGGCGGTGTCGAAACTGTTACCAATGGAATATTTAATATGGACGCAGAAAACCACATAATTAATGCCATTGATGTTGATTTCGTACATGGTGCTTGGGCCGATGGAAAAGCAGTTGACTTTAGAACAGGTTTTCAAATTTTGGTTATAAACGAAAACCAGTTAATGATAGCAAACTACCGCGACGAAGCATTATCGGGCGAAGGACGCTGTATTTATTGCTGGAATTTTGTTTCGAAAGATTATGCCGACAACTATAAACCAGAAGAAATATTCGACTTCAAACTGGAAGAAAAATACGCCGATTCAAACAAGAAAAACTGGCAAGAATACATTTCGGGTATTACCGACTGGACTCTTTCAAGTGAATCACCTTTTGATTGGTTTACCCTTAAAGGAGAACGTATAAATTCGTATGCAAGCCCTAATGCTTACCCGGCTAACATGACTCCAATAACCAATACAGACAAAATAGCAATGAGAACATCATTTGCTAATGGTACATTCACATTTTTCGACCTTAACGATAACAGAATATCGGATAGCATTTTTATTACTGAGGATGGATATATTAAATTTGGAAAGAGCTTACCAACAATACTAATCGGTGGCGATTTTGTAAACTTCAATCTTGATGAAAACAACCGATTAAGAGTGTTGGAATACGAACTTACGTCCGAAGGTTTAGTGTCAGATATGTGGGTAGGTATTAAGCAATACGACAACCAGAGTGATGCTTATCAATACCTTGCATACCACTTTGTAACAGGATATGTTGATCCCGGATATACTGCTCAAATGTCATTCTTCAACTCTGCAACATGGGCAAATCCAATAGATTACCAACAATTAATATTAGATGAAGGTGAAATTACACTTACATATAATGGCACCAGTGCAGATGTTGCTTTTGATGGATGGTATATTGACATATTAAAGATAAAAGCATCTCACCCCAATGCAACAATGGAGATTACAAAAATTGAACTTGACGGTACTGAAAAAACATTTGATGGGACTTTACTTGACTATGAAGCAACCGATGATAAAAACCCAAATACTTTACGTGTATACATCTGTAATCCATGGGGATATAAAGTAGACGACCCTGCAACAACAGAAACAGATGAATCAGCATTCCTTAATCCAACCGAATGGCAGTTCAGCACTTCTATTTCAGTAACAATAGATCTAAAATATAACGATTAGTTATTAAAATAATTATAAAGAATACAATATGAGAACTAAATATTATATAGGATTATTGTCATTAATCATTGGACTATCAATATGGTCATGTCAAGACGAAGATGAATATTCTATACAAACAGGGACTTTGATTCAGGAAGATCAATTGGTAACCGGAAGCAGTGACAATGTCACTGCTATATCGGCAACACTTAACGGAAATATTTCCGGGCTAGATAATCAATCGCCGGAAGCATACGAAATAGGCTTTTACTATTCAACATCCGAAAATTTTGAAGAAAAATCAAAAGCTACTTCGTCACTTAATGAGAATGGAACATTTACTGCCGATTTAACAGGATTAACCAATAATGTGACTTATTATTATCGCTCTTTTGTAGTACTTCAGAAAAAAATTACTTACTATGGCGACATTAAAAATTTTATCACAACAAATGCAAAAATAGCAGTTGCCGACCCTACTGCTATTACTGCCGTTTCGGCAAGTTTGGGTGGTACAATGACTGGTTTGAATGAACTTATCGGAACACCATCGTTAAAATTTGGTATTGCCATTTCCTCAACTGATACTACTGCACAAAGCGGTCTTCGATACGAATCGAAAGACACAACTAATTCATTTAATATATTGCCTGTTAATTTAATACCTAATAAAACATATTACTTTGCAGCTTATATTACCATGAATGGCGTAGATACTTTTTCACCGGCAAAAACATTTACAACATCTGCATTCGAAGTTGAATTTGTTGACTTAGGACTTAGTGTACTTTGGGCAAATAACAACATTGGTGCTACTTCCGACAACCAGTTGGGAGGTTTATATGGCTGGGGC
This sequence comes from Marinilabiliaceae bacterium, assembly GCA_016933045.1. Classification (GTDB taxonomy): domain Bacteria; phylum Bacteroidota; class Bacteroidia; order Bacteroidales; family Marinilabiliaceae; genus JAFGBR01. The sequence continues at coordinate 44,010 of JAFGBR010000004.1, forward strand.
GATGCTACAGGCTTAGAGCATTCCACAGATGTTAATATATACGGTACAACCGAAAATATAAACAACACCGAATACGATATATGCAGTGCAAACGGCATGGGGTATATGCCTACATTTACCGATGTTAAAGAATTAATAACAAGATGTACAAGGGATTACACCGAAAAAGGAGGTGTTAAAGGAATCAAATTTACAGGCCCTAATGGCAATAGCATATTCATACCTACTGCAACCGGCTATCGCAATGCCAATGAAATATCGGCAGATGACATGGGTTATTACTGGTCTTCTTCAATTGAGCCAAACTCTACTAATTTCGCATACACCATGAACCTTGGAGCTTCGGAAGACACATGGGGTACTGCAATCAGATCTCGTGGTTTAGCAATCCGCCCGGTAAAGAAAACCTATGTTGCATTCGATAACTCTAAACTAAATTATGGCGACATTGAAAATAAAGGCAATTTCAGATTGGAAATATACAATGCATGGGGTTCTACTGGTAAAGATCCAGGTTTAGATCCAAACAATTTTAGTGCTAAAGATGCTGTATTTGTCAACTTTACTGTATCAGGTATCGATTCTACACTAAACACCCCGGCAACAGCATACATTGTATTTGCCGATGGTAGTTGGTCTACTCAACAATGGGATCCGGGAAATGCAGGCGACTGTCAGGTAACCGGCGATGGCACATACACTGTATCTGTAAATGGGGTAGCAAGAGGGCTTACTGTATTTTGCGTTGACATTGTTGGTTTAGCTACACTACCTGACGACTCTACAGCTCTTAACAATGTAAATGCATACGTCAACTCAATATACGTCGATCAGAACAAAGATGTACTTTATACATCATCGGGTGTTGAAATACTTAATGAAAACCTTGTTGCTGGCGATATTGAAAATAATGGCAATTTAAGATTAGAGATATATAATACTTTTGGAGCAACCGTAAACAATCCTGTTATTCCGGCTGAGTCTGTTCAATTCTCCGAACAACTTGCTGTAACATTTACACTATCAGGACTTGGTGACTTAGGCGACTCAACATACACCGCTTTTATGCCATTTACCGATGCTAATTGGGGTCATGGGAACTGGAATCCCGGATCGGAAGGCGATTGTGAAATAACTGGAGATGGCACTTATACTGTTTATATTAATTCTACCGACCTTTCATCCGGCGCTTTAGTATTCTGCATCGACATAGTTGGTATTTTAGTAGATGGAACCGGTGTTGATCCTAATAATATTGTTGCTAAAATTGATGGCATTAACATGAAATAATTCAATTAATTATTTAAATACTAAAGGATGGGCAGCATTTGTCCATCCTTTTTTATCTCAATAAAATAAAAAAATACAAAATGCTACAACTTTAAAAACATTAAATATATATCACTCGCTTAATTATATATTATTTTTATATAAGTATTGATAAAAAATGAGTAACCCAGAAAAAACAAAAAAATGAATAAATTCATTAAAAAAATTCAGTCACTATCATTAATAATATTAACCGCTTTAGGTTTAATAATAAATGCATGTACCGATGAAGAAGAAACCATCACTCCCGAAGTAAAACTTTCAAAAACCGAGTTTTCATTTCCAAACAGTGGCGGTTCTGATATACTATACATACAAACTAATATACCACTCGAAGTTACCAGCGATGACGAGTCGTGGTGCACTTTAACCAAAGAAAATAACACATCGACCAAAATAATACAATATACAATTACTACAACATCAAACGACATTGCAGAACCACGCCAAACAAACATTAATATCTCCGGCCTCGACTTTTCAACCGTTGTTTTAATAAAACAATCATCTGCATACTACATAAACATAACCAATACTGAAAAAAAATACGATAGCAACAGCAATGGAGGTGAATTTACTGTAAAGGTTGAAACAAATGGCGATTTTAGTATTAATTCAAATGAAGTTTGGGTATCGCAAACTGAAAAAACAGACTCAACAGTCAAATTTTCTGTTGCCACTAATTTAGGAGCCTCCAGAACTGCAACATTAACATTTACTTGCGGAGATGAATCTGACGAATTTATTGTAAACCAATTAGCCGGCTCTAATGTTATTGGCGGCAACACAGCCATGGAAATTGCCCATAGCTTGGGGTTAGGCTGGAATTTAGGAAATCAGCTGGATGCAATCAATAATGATATTGCAAACGAAACAGCATGGGGAAACCCTGCTACTACACAAGATGCATTTTACCGTATAGCAGCATCCGGAATAAGATCGGTGCGCATACCTGTAACTTGGCTTGGCCATATCGGAGACGCCCCAAACTTCACCATTGATGCAGCCTGGTTAAACCGTGTGGCTGAAGTAGTCGGTTATGCCGAAACAGCTGGGCTAAACGCCATAGTTAACTTCCACCACGATGGTGCTAACAGTGCATATTGGCTCGACATAAAAAATGCTGCCCTGTCAGATTCAGTTAATGATAAAATTAAAGCTCAACTTACCGCCATGTGGACTCAAATTGCTAATAAGTTTATTAACAAAGGTAAATTCCTGATTTTCGAGTCGATGAACGAAATTCACGATGGCAAATGGGGCTATGGAGCTAACTTAACAGATGGAGGCAAACAATATGCTGTACTTAACGAATGGAACCAGATATTTGTTAATGCCGTTCGTGCAACAGGCGGAGAAAACAACGATCGATATCTTGGCGTACCGGGTTATGTCACCAACCCCGATTTAACAATCAATCACTTTATTCTACCCACCGATGTTGTTTCAAACCGGTTAATGGTTTCGGTTCATTATTACGATCCTTTCGATTACACTCTTGAAAATATTTTTACTGAGTGGGGACATACAGCTGCAAACGATAAAAAAGACAGTAATGGAGATGAATCATATATGACCGAAATATTTGGTAAATTAAAAACCAAATTTGTCGACAATGGAATACCTGTTTACCTGGGTGAAATTGGCTCTGTGCATAGAAGCACCGAACGAGCCGAGATGTTTAGAAAATACTACCTCGAGTATCTTTGTAAAGCAGCGAAAACTTACGGTCTGGCACCTTTCTATTGGGACAATGGAAGCACTGGAGTGGGCAAAGAATGTTTAGGCCTTCTAAACCACTCAACAGGTATCTACATTAATAATGGCAAAGATATTATTGACATAATGGCCAATGCCATTGACAACAACGACCCCTCTTACACTCTAAACACGGTTTACAACGGTGCTCCTCAATAGTTATTTATTAAAAACACCTAATATTTCCCGATTTCAGCAAAACACAAACTGAAATCGGGTTTCTTTTTTACACCAAAATAACAGTATTTTAAACTTTTATACCATTAGGTTTTATTGTGCCAAAAAGTGCAAACAAATTGCCAGATTCTGCATTGTACGATTTTTTTTCATGCGTTAATTTTCGTTAATTTATATGAAAAAATATAATGCGAAATTATTCACACGTGTGCATTAAGCATAAACAACTGTATATATGGCATCTGGAAAAACAATAAAACGAATAAAAAACCTAATATTATTAATAATTACAGCTTTACTATTTATTAAATGCAATAACACTAACCGTATCAACAGATATGAATTGGTTAACAGGCATAACGTTCACGTAACAACATTTGACACTTTATCATCATTATCTGTTGGCAACGGACAGTTTGCATTTACAGTCGACCCAACCGGATTACAATCATTTCCATCGTTATACAAAAAAGGAATACCTTTGGGCACAATGTCACAATGGGGCTGGCATAGTTTTCCTAATGCAAACAACTACCAATTCGAAGAAACACTTGTTCCGTATAACTTCCGAAACAAAGAAGAATTGTATTCGGTGCAATTCAACGAACCTGGACGTCAAAAAGATGCTGCCAATTACTTTAGGGTAAATCCACATCGCCTCCATTTGGGATATGTGGGTTTTGAGTTTAAGAGGGATGATAATAGAATAATTGATCATAATGAAATAAAAGATATCAATCAAACTCTCGACTTATGGAATGGCATTATTAAAAGCAATTACACCATTTATGGCGACAGCGTTCATGTACTAACAATATGCCACCCCAAAAGAGATATTGTATCAACTATTGTAACAAGCAACCTGATACCTAAAAATAAAGTTGCAATAACGATATCACTTCCCTACCCAACCGGTGCACACAGCGATGATGCATCTGACTGGTCAATTAACAATTCACATTATTCAACTATTACAAACCAAACCAATAACAGTGCAACCATTAAACACGTTGTTGACTCCACAACAACATATATATGTTTAAACTGGAATGGCAATGCGCGTTTAGAACAACAATCTTCAACCAAATACTCAATAATCCCTGCCTCCAATAATTTTGAGTTTACAGCCGAATTTCTTGAAAATAACACACAAAACAAAAAACTAAACTTTAATGTGTGTAAAAACGAATCGAAAAAATACTGGAATTCATACTGGTCAAACGGCGCTGTTGTTGACTTTTCGAAATGCACCAACAAACAAGCTTTTGAACTGGAACGAAGAGTGGTTCTATCGCAATACTTAACTGCGATACAATGCAGTGGCGACATACCTCCTGCCGAAACCGGACTTACATATAACAGTTGGTTTGGAAAATTTCACCTCGAAATGCACTGGTGGCACTCTGCTCATTTTGCACTATGGAACAGATCTGAACAACTAACGCGTAGCTTCGACTGGTACAAAAACGTTGCTTTTAATAATGCAAAAGCTATTGCCCTACGACAAAACTTCGATGGAATACGATGGATGAAAATGACCGACCCCTCAGCAAACGAAGCTCCATCGAAAACAGGTTCTATGCTTATTTGGCAACAACCACATTTTATTTACATGGCCGAACTGGCATATCGTAGCAATCCTAACGATTCTCTGCTTAACACTTATAAAAATCTGGTTTTCGAATCGGCAAAGTTTATGGCTTCGTTTGTAACCTACGATAGCATTAACGCCCGATATATTATTAAAGGCGCAATTCCGGCGCAGGAAACATTAAAAGCAAGTACAACTATCAATCCCCCTTTTGAACTTTCGTACTGGCATTATGCCTTAAACGTTGCCCAGTTATGGAACGAACGATTAAACCTCGAACGCAATAAACAATGGGATCATATCATTAACAACCTCTCCCATCTGGCATCGAAAGATGGGCTGTATTTAGCTGCCGAATCGGAACCCGAAACATACCAAAACATACGTTTAATATCAGATCACATGGCTGTACTTGGTGCTGTTGGCATTTTACCTATATCGCCATTGGCAAATACCGACACAATGCAAAACACCCTCAATTGGGTTTGGGACAACTGGAACTGGGACAAAACATGGGGATGGGATTACCCTATGACCGCTATGTGCGCTGCACGAATTGGCGATCGAGAAAAAGCCATTGGGATGTTACTGGACAATAAACGAACAAATACATATCTTGCAAATGGACATAATTATCAGGATAAACGATTACGCGCTTATTTACCCGGTAATGGAGGATTATTAACCGCAATAGCATTAATGTGTGCCGGTTGGGATGGTTGCAACGAAAAAAATCCGGGTTTCCCTAACGATGGAACATGGAATGTACAATGGGAAGGTTTAAAACCAATGCCCTGATTTATTAAAAACAAAAATAATTACTCAAATTACAAATAAACACTAATTCAAAATCTATGCGAAGTAGAATGAAATTAAAAACATGGACGTTGTTTCTTGCTCTTCTTTCTGTAATCCTGTTTGGATGCAAAAACGAAATGGAGGAGTATTACAAACGCCCCGACACCCTTAAAGGAAGTACTTGGGATGTTTTAGAAACAAGAGGGAACTACACCATCTTTTTAGAAGCAATTAAAATAGCCGGGTTTGAAACTTTGGTTAAAGGCAGAGGGCTTGTTACTATTATGGCTCCAAACGATGAATCATTCAAGAAATATCTTAATGAAAATGAATACTCATCGTTAGCCCAAATACCAATAGATGAACTTACAAGATTAATCGGATTCCATTTAGTTGATAACGCATATACCAACGATCTTTTCTCAAATTTTCAACCTACCGGTAGGAAAAATCCAAATCCTGCCGAAGCCGGAATGTATTTCAAACACAAAACACTAGCCAAAGATTCTATTACAAAAGCTTTTGTTAAAATAAGACCTATTGACACTGTAAAAACTGAAATATCGATATATCATAAAAATTTATTTTTACCCGTATTATCCGGTTATATTTTCGATACTAAAAAAATTGATGCTACTTTCAATTACGAATACTTATTCTCGAATAGTAAATGGACTGGCGGAACTGAACTTTTTAATATCTCAGAAGCCTCCGTCACAGAATACGAAATACCTGCCGACAATGGTTTTGTATACTTAATTGACCGTGTACTTAATCCATTATTAACAATAAACGAAAGCTTAAAAAAAGAAGGTGAATACTCTAAGTTCTTATCACTTTACGATCGCTTTTCGTACTATGAAGAAGATGTTGATGCAACTGCTAACTATGGAAATGGCGAGATCTTATACAATCATTTTCACTCCGAACTACCAAATATTGCTGCCGAATGGCCTTACAATGGAGAGCTAGGACCACCCGATTGGGCTTATTGGCCAGCACTTTCCGGCGATGGATTCAGTGTTTTTGCCCCAAACAACGCAGCTCTAAATAATTTCTTTAACGAATATTGGGCTCCTTATTACAACTCGTTAGATGATGTTAATTTACTTCCGGTTGCTTTTCTTATGTACAATCACGTGTATGGAGGAAGCATTGCATTTCCTGAAGAAATTAAAAATAATAAAATTATCACTTTTTTTGGGACGCCAGTTTCTTTCGATTTAGACAATGATGTAACCAAACGTCAGATGTGTACTAACGGAATATATTATGCACTTAACTCAGTTCAGACACCTCCAATGTTTAATAGCGTTACCGGGCCGGCATTTCGCGATCCCAAATACCGAATGTTCATGTTTATGCTTTATAAAACAGGCTTGTATTTAACACTATCGAGTAGTGCAATCAATTATACTATTTTCATGCCTTCAGACTCTGTCATTAAAAAATCAAATTATTACGATGCCGGAATAGAATATGTTGACTTGGAACCAAATGTATTTGGCGATGAATCAGTTTCTCTTATTGATGGTGTAAGTACCCCTATGGGGATTTCTCAAATGTCTAATTACATTAACAGCCACGTTGCAACCGACATTATTACCGAAATTGATGGCATTAAAGTATACAAAACAAGAAATAACTTCAGCTACCTATACATTAATGGATCAACCATTGCATCAAATAAAATGTTCAACGAAAATGCAGGATATTCAAACATGAGCCTTATTGACATTCCATGGACAAATGGTTTCTGTTACGACATTGACACTGCCGTGCTTGCAAACAATATTGACTTTAAATACATTTTAAAATCAGCCGACGAATTGGAATACTTAAATGAGTATAAAGAATTTTCAGCTAAACTAACAAACGCTGGGTTGCTTGATATTAATTTACCACTCGATTTTATGTATACCAACTCGATGATTTTCATACCTTCGAACGAAGTAATCTCAAATGGTGTTTTACCTACTGATCAAGATTCTCTTGCTGAGTATTTAAAATATTTCTTCATCCCAATGAACAACAATGATCTATCAGATTATGCTTTTCCGGGTGCCGGAATCGAAGGTAATTTTAAAACATATAAAGGTTACGACATTACAAAACCAGATAGCCTATCAAATCCTTCTGTTTTAACCATTATTGACAACACAACTCATCTTAGCTTAAAAACACCTGGCGGGCAAACTGCTATTGTTACAACCAAATTACCTAAAATATTTGGTGATTGTGCTGTTTATTTGATTGATGCTTTAATTGAACCTTAAAACGTTTTATATAAAAAAATTACGATTTTAATTTACAATCAACAAACACCATTTTATAAAAGAATAAAATGATAATTAACAAAAGAAAACAAAACATTTTTCGAAATGAATATAAAATATAAAATAACAGTTGTTCTTCTTCTGGCTGTTTCCTTCATGCAAGCACAAACCAGAGTGCTTACTGGAAAAGTTAAAGACACAACAGGTGAGCCACTAACCGGATGTAACATCCATATTGAAAACGAACTACACCGTGCTCTTTCCGGAACCATTGCTGATTTCGATGGTAACTTTAGGCTTTCAATTCCTGATGGTGAAAAACTGTCAATTGTCTTTTCATTTATAGGATACAAAACTAAACAAATTGCCTACACTGGTCAGAATAGTACAAACATTACTCTTGAAGCAGAAGATGTAACGCTCGATGATGTAATGGTTGTTTCTGAAAGAGTAGAACGAAACTCACTAGGGCTAAGTGCTAAAGAGGTTGTAACATCAACCCAGATGTTTAGTATGGAAGCACTAGAATCAACACCATCTACCTCTATCGAAGATGCCCTGCAAGGACGCTTAGCAAACGTTGATATTGTAGGAGGTGGCGACCCCGGTTCGAGAAGTTCTATACGCATTAGAGGTACTTCATCGTTAAACGCATCATCTGAACCTTTAATTGTTATTGATGGAGTACCATATCCAACAACAATCGATGATGATTTTAACTTCTCAACAGCTAATGATGATGATTTAGGGGCTCTGGTAAATATATCGCCAGCCGACATCGAGTCCATAGAAGTTTTAAAAGATGCTGCGGCAACTGCCATTTGGGGATCTAAAGGTGCCAATGGGGTTCTGATTTTTAAAACCAAGAAAGGAAAAAAAGGAAAAACTCGCTTCTCGTTCAACTCAAAATTCGATATTAAAAAAGAGCCAAACACCATTCCTATGCTTAATTCTGATCAATTTGTTACTTTAATGAAAGATGAAGTATGGAATGCTTTTTTAGATGACGGATGGTCAAACTACACTATTACCGAAATCTTGAACAAAAAAGAGATACAACAAGATCCTAAATGGATTTATTACGATGAGTATAACCAAGAAACAGATTGGCTAAACGAAGTAACCCAAACCGGTTTTACATCCGACAACAGTTTTTCGATGAGTGGAGGTGGTGATAAAGCAACTTATCGCATATCTCTTGGCTATTTAAGCGAAACTGGTACCACTATTGGAACAGGCATGGATCGATTCAATACTTTAGTGGGATTAGAATATCGCTTTTCGGACAAATTCAAGTTAACAGCTGATTTTTCATACTCACAAGCCGATATTGAAAGTAATTGGAGCAGAGATAAGGTTAGTAACCCCAGGGCTGAAGCCTTGAAAAAAATGCCTAATATGAGCCCGTATTACATTGATGACGCAACAGGTGAAAGAACAAGCGAATACTTCACCCCTTATAAAAACTTACAAGGAACCTGGAATCCTGCAGAGAAAGAAAATCCTGGAGAGAAAGAATATATGTACAACCCCGTTGCTATGGTAAATGAATCGTTTAACAATTCAACAAAGCGAAACGGCAGGGTAAACTTTGGAGCCATATATAGTATTTTACCGGGGCTAGAGTACAGAAGTATTCTAGGTTTTGACATGCGTACATCTAAAAACAAAAAACTTCTCCCTAATATTGTTACCGGGGTTAGCATGATTGATAAAGATAGTAACCTAAGTAGTGACTTACTATCTGATGCGATGTACATTCAAACAGAAAACAGATTAATATACCGAAAAACATTTGCTGAGCGCCACAAGTTAATACTTACCGGCATTTTCCAAACTTACGAAGGCAGAACCGCCGGTTATGCCAGTAATACCAGTGGCACCTCATCAACTCATTTATCTGACCCTACTGCCGGTGGTAAAATTCCTGATGGTACTATGGGATCGGGAAATGCCATTACCCGAAGTTTAGGCTTTATTTCGAACGCTCACTACACATTTAATGACAAATACACTATTTCGGCCGGTTTCCGTAGAGAAGCTAACTCAAGCATGGGAGCTGCAAACCGATGGGGATCATTCCCAACTGTTGGTGCTGCCTGGCACTTTGGCGATGAAAACTTTCTTAAAGCTGTATCATGGATAAATAGTGGTAAACTACGACTTAGTTGGGGGCAAAGTGGAAATGCACCAGGTGGTTCATCTCCATATATTGGTACATTTAAAGGCTCTGACAAACGATACATAACCATGTCATCGGTAGAAGCAATAAAGCCTCAATTAGACAATCTAAAATGGGAAACTGTAACTCAAACTAACGTTGGTGTTGATTTAGAGCTACTTCAAAACCGCTTGCGTATTACCGGTGAAGTATATTACAAATTAACTACCGATCTGTTACAAAAAGAAGTTGCAATACCATCAACCGTAGGATACAAAAATAATGAAGTAGCATGGTATAATTCAGGTTCCATGTCTAACAGAGGTTTCGAAGTAATTGTAGGATATGACATTATTAAGAAAAAAGACTGGAGCTTTACAACCGACATCAATATTTCGAAAAACATTAACAAGGTAATTGAATTACCCGACAACATGAATTTCACCAGCTTTGAGTTGAAAAATGGAGAATATGCACATAAAATAATTGAAGGAAACCCATTGGGTTCATTTTATGGATTCCGCTGCCTGGGTGTTTATCAAAACATTGACGAGACCTACGCCCGTGATTTAGATGGGGATATTATTTACAACATGGCCGGTGAACCGGTTATAATGCAAAACGGAACCTATCAGGCATACCCGGGTGATGCAAAGTATGAAGATATTAATGGCGATGGCGTTATCGACATATACGATATCGTGTATATTGGAAATGCAATGCCATTGTTAACCGGTGGTGTTGGCTTTACATTAAAATACAAAAACATATCGCTTTCATCATTCTTTCATGGACGCTATGGATTTAAAATTGTAAACGCTACACGCATGAGTAACGAAAGCATGATTGGAACCGGTAATCAATCAACCTCCACTCTTAAACGATGGAGACGGGAAGGTGATAACACTATAATTCCCAGGGCTTTATATGGAAGAGGAAACAATTATTTAGGATCTGATAGATTTGTTGAAGATGGATCATTCATCAGGTTAAAAACACTTTCGCTCAAATACTCATTACCTAAAAAAATAATCAAAGAATGGGGCATTGACAGGCTTGATTTATGGGTAACTGGTTACGATTTATTTACATGGACCAAATATACAGGACAAGATCCTGAGGTATCATTATCTTCAAGTAGCCCATACATGTTAAGTGTTGATAAATCGAATACCCCTAAAGCAAAACGTTACGCTATTGGTTTAACTATGAACTTTTAATTGATGAAAACAATGAAAAAAAATAATATTTTAATACTACTTGCTTTCTTAATTGGATTGAGCTCATGTAACCAATGGCTCGATGTGATTCCCGAAAATGAACAGGTAGCTGATGAATACTGGAAAAATAAAGAAGAGGTTGAAGCCATTATGTCAACCATATACATTAAATACAGAGAAACTCTAAAACAACAAATTATTTGGGGTGAGCACAGGGGCAATTCGTTGTCGTTCCAAACACTCGAAACAACCCAATCGAATATTATGAGATGGAATATCCTACCCGACAATAACTATGTTAAGTGGGATACCTGGTACCAGATTATTAACCTATCCAACATGATTATTGCTTATGCTCCTGGTGTTGATGACCCTTCATTTCCTGAATCGGCTAAACAAGCTGCCATAGCAGAAGCAACCTACTTAAGAGCTTTAGCCTACTTTTTCCTTGTTCGTAATTTCAAAGAAGTGCCTCTTATACTGGAACCATACATGAACGATTCACAAGACTATGAGATTGCCAAATCAGAAGAGTCAGTTATTTGGCAACAAATAGTAAAAGATTTAATTTTTGCCGAAAAATATATTAAAACATCTTATTCTTCCGAAGAACCTTGGATGAATAAAGGACGGGCAACAAAATTAGCTGTTAAAGCTACCTTAGCCGATGTTTATTTATGGACTGAAGAGTACGAAAAAGCAATTATTGAATGCAATGCAATAATAGGATCGGGCAAAGTAGGTTTAATTGAAGGACTAAACTCTGTTAACGAAAACAACTGGTTCTCAAATTTTAATCCCGGGAATTCCAATGAAAGTATTTTTGAACTACAGTGGGATAACACCTATAGCCAATCAAATAATGATTTGTTTAATTGGTTTTATGGCTCAAGCACTTCAGTAGATTACCGCATGTCACCTACATTATACGATCTTTTTAGACTATCGACGAACGATATAAGAGGCTTAAACGCCACCTACAATTTGCCTTTATTAAAAATATGGAAGTATATTGGCAGTACAGCTGGCAGTCATCTTCAGGCTACTAACGTTGGCATTGAGAGAACGAGTACGGAAAGAGACCAAAACTGGATTATGTATAGGCTTGCCGATGTAATGCTTATGAAAGCCGAAGCCTTGGTAATGCGTAACGGCGCTGATGACTATAAAAATGCCATTGAAATTGTGAATACAATTAAAACCCGGGCACAGGTAACTAATTTAATTACCGAAATTCCAAACTCCGAAATTGAAATGTTGCATATTGTTCTAAACGAAAGAGCAATGGAACTGGCTTTTGAAGGGAAAAGATGGTATGATTTGCTCAGAGTTGGTAAAAGGAATAATTACTTTCATCTCAATTACATGATTAACGAAGTATTAAAAAATGCTTCACCCGATAAGGCATTGATTATTCAATCAATATTAAGGGATAAGAACAGTCATTATTTTCCAATTCATTTCAACGAATTAACTAACAACAAAAATCTGGTTCAAAACCCTTATTACGATAATCTTAATTAAAATTAATTTCATTGCTAAAAACACATCAAGAAAAATGATTAAGAAACGAGCATGGAAATAGATAAATCGACTAAATCAAAGCAAATTTAAAAACGACGAACTATTTTGGCTGGTTACCATATAGCAATTGAAAAATAAAATATAAACAAATGAAAAAGTTATTATTAACATATTTAATAGGGTTGTTCCTCTTTTCGTGTACCGATCCTTACGAAGACAGCACCTTTTTGGCGTACGATAAATACCCGGTAGCCACTTACCTGTCTACTCGCGAAGACGATTTTTCATTATGGATTGAGTTATTGCGCTACACTAAGCTATATAGCACATTTAACTTAAACACCCAATACACTGCATTTGTACCTAACAATACTGCAATGTCGAAATACCTTAGTAACAACGGATACAAATCGATAACTGATATTGACTTAGAATATGCCACTTATCTGGTAAAATACCATACTCTTCATGAAAAAGTTTTAAAACAGGAAGGTTTTACAAGTGGTGTAATGGATTGGGCTACTATAACCGACGATCATTTATCAATAACTTTCAAAGAAGGTGGTATTAACGCAATTTACATCAATAATACCAGCCTGATTTCAGAACTAAACATCGAGGTTACAAATGGTGTTATTCACGTAATAGAAGAGGTGCTAATACCGGTTGTAGAAACAATATGGGATCGGTTAAACACCAATGAATTTGATATTATGAAAGAAGCTATTGAGCTAACCGGTTATAATAATCTGCTCGACACAGTATCTGCTGAAACAATGAACGACTACGGTCAAATAGTTATTAAAAGGTTCTATTACACTTTATTTGCTATTACCGACAGTATTTACAGCAAAGATGGTATAAATTCAATCAACGACCTTCTGGCAAAATTAGGAGAGAACGAAACTGATTACACATCCACTTCTAATTTACTTAATATGTATGTGGCCTATCACATTGCCAATCAATCGCTGTCGTACAATTCCTTATCTGATTTTGAAGATAATGTACTATCGAAGAACATCAATACTCTTTCCCCAAAAGAACTTATCAATTTATCGGTATCTGAAACCAATGAATTATTGATAAATTATAATAGTGAAGATTCAACAGGAACATCGTTTATTTTCGAAAAGAATGACATCTCATGCCGAAATGGAGTTATACACCATGTTGATACATGGATGCCTATAAAAACACCACCAACAACTGTTGTTGACTGGGATTTGGCAAACTATTCCGATTTAGCTTCTTACGTTAATTATTTCCAAAGTCCAAATCCTAATGGAGGAAAAGTATATAGCGAATCTATTCCTGATGGTGAAGTTAAAGAATACTATTGGGAACCTGTACCACTAACCAAAACAAATGTAATAACCTATGTAAACAGCGATAATAATGATGGGGTAAGATATCTGTATAGTTTATTTTACGATCATATTGCGGTATCTACAGGAGCCGGAGGTTGGGTTGAGATACAAAGCCCGGTAATTGTAAAAGGCACTTATAAAATGACATTATATTACATTCGATATCAAAACTCCAATAACTCAGGAGAAATGCAATGCTACATGGATGGGAACAAGTTAGGTTCGTCATTTATTACTTCTAGTTCTCTTACCGAACAGTATACCTCAAAGATTCTTACATCGTCTATCTCTTTTAGTGAAACCGATACTCACACATTACGAATTGTAGGTATTGATGGAGGAAATTTACTTCTCGATTATATTAAATTAGAGCCAATTAATTAAAACAACAGGTATGAAAAGAATAGTATATATATTAGGTCTTGTGCTCTTTATCATTGCAGCATGTAATGAAAAATGGAATGAGCACTATGAGGAGATAGATGATTCTTCTGTTTCATCTCTTAACTTGTTGCAATATTTAAAAACACAACCCAATTACTCGAAATTTGTTACTGCACTTGAAGAAACAGGCGTTGCAAAAGAATTGGAACGTGACCAGAACCTTACCATTTGGGCCGTTAACAATGATGCCATGGATAAGTTAACCGAAATGCAAATAACTTTCACCGATACATTCATCATGCAATACCATGTGAATTATCTGAGTTTCGGGTATTCTAAACTTTATGATGGATTAAGAATGAAATCTATCAGCGGTAAATATATCTCAGTAACTATGAATAGTGATAGTACACTAATTTCAAACTCAAAACTTATTAATAAAAACCAATTCTGTAAAAACGGAGTTGTGCATGAAATTGATAACCTAATGAAACCTGTTATTAGTATCTATGAATATCTTTTAACATTAGGAAATGAATACTCAACTATTGTTGATACGATAATTAATGCAAACGATACCGTTTTTGACCCTTCAAACAGTGCTCCTATTGGTGTTGACACAACCGGAAATACAATTTATGACTCTGTGTTTATTATTAAAAACCCTCTTTTAGAAATCGCTGATTTTAAATCGGAATTTTCTCAATTAACTATGTTTCTCCCTAACAATAGTGTTATTGACAATTGTTTAGAAACACTTAACAACCAGTTAAGCTCAATAGGTCGTTCCAGTACTCATAACGATACTGTAATTGCTTTTAATTGGATAAAAGGAGCTCTTTTTTACAATAACATAATTCGAGATATTGATCCTAATACAGACCTCATATCTGCCGATAACAAAGTTTGGAGACCTTCCGTTCAAAAAATTGACCCCAAAGCTATTGCTATGAGTAATGGATTGCTTTACAACATAACAAATATGAAGATTCCAAATAATGTATATATTACTCGAATTAAATCTCTTGTCCATTATTATGAGTTTTTACCCGAAGATTCTGCAACAAGGGCTCAATACATACAATTTTACAACACCACCAGTTATGGCCCTGAGCCAATGGATACCTACGACTTTACAAAATATGGAGGCCCTAAAGGAGTGTACACCATTGTTCGTTTCAAAGGTGCAAGTCCTTCAGACTCCTTGCTGTCGGCTGTGGAATTCTCTCCTCTTAAAATTGAAACACTCGAAGATAATAGCATTTTAGCTTCCGAGATGTTAATTCCTGCAGGAGAGTACACTTTATACCTGGGATTCCGAAGCTTAAAACATCCATTTGTTAATGTTTATATTAATGGTAATATGGCAGCTAAAGAACTAAATGTTGCCAACTCAAACCCATGGAATTACGATAGGGTAACCCAAACTGCACCGGGAATACCAAAGTATGATGGATTAGGGGGAGCTGTTGGAAATGTTATTGTTGACGGTAATGGATTGCAGCATATAAAAATTAAAATTGAATTCAACAGAATTGGTCAAGGTACTGCAGAAGATATGCAACCATATCACTGGGCACTTGTTCCTACTGCTAACAACTATTAATAATTTGAAATATGACAATGAAATCAAATTATTTTCAATCAACAACCAGCCATATAAACTCAAAAATGAGATCATATGGAAACCGTAAAAAAAATAATCTTCGAATGAAAACATATATTAACCTCCTGATTTTTCTGCTTTTAATGGGATGTTTATCCTCCCTTTTTGCCCAAGAGGAGAAAACCATAACAGGAATAATTTTAAGTCCGTTTAACCAATTACCCATTGAGGGTGCTGTTATTACAAGCTCTGCTGCCACTGAGTCTGCCACAACTGATAGTGAAGGGAAATTTTCATTAAAAGTGACTTCACTATCAGGTGTAATAGAAATTTGGAGTCATAACTATTATCAGCAAACACTTCCAATTTTGGGCAGAAGTAATTTTGAAATTACACTTATTCCTTTATCAAAATTTGGATATAACCAAAATAAAATTTCTGCTTTACGCGAAGCTGATCCATTAACCATAACTACCAATAGTACAAATATCAACTCAAAAAATATCAATCATAGTGATATTACTATTGACGATGTTTTAACTGGCTCAATATCAGGCTTAAGCCTTACCAGTAAAAGTGGAATGCCCGGTGAAGGTTCATTCATAAACCTAAGAGGTATTAAATCTGTTTTAGGAAACAATGCCCCACTTATTATTCTTAACGGAGTACCATACATGCCCGATATGAATGAATCGCCAATAATTGGAGGATACTCAAAAAGTATTTTCAACGCTATAAGCGTAAACGACATTGAAAATATTACTCTTTTAAAAGGACACGAAGCTTCTCTGTATGGTTCTATTGGATCGAACGGGGTTTTACTTATCGACACAAAAAAAGCAACCGACCTCGAAACAGCTGTTGAATATTCTGGGCAATATGGAATGGCATTCAATACATCAACCCTTCCGGTATTAAATGTAAGTGATTTTAAGAGTTACATTGGCGATGTTGGAACAACTCAATATAACGATATGGGTGAAATGCTTGATGTATTTCCATTTCTTAAAGATGATCCTGATTACTACTACAAGTTTTTGTATAATAACAATACCGACTGGCAAAACGAAATATACAGACCTGCATTTGTAACTGATAACACCATTCGTATTAAAGGTGGCGATGCTATTGCCAAATACGATTTATCGGTTGGTTATTTAAGCAAACAAGGTACTATTGACAATTCCAAACTCGACCGATACAATACCCGATTAAATGCAAACATTAACCTGGGACAAAAAATCGATCTGTTTTCGTCTGTTGGTTTCGCATTTTTAAATAGCGAAATATACGAACAAGGCATGTTAAACGCAACAAATCCAATACTTACAGCCTTATATAAGGCTCCACTTTTAAGTGCAAACCGCAAAGATCAGTTCAACAACAGTCTTCCTGGTTATGATGCTGTTCGTCAATTTGGTGTGAGTAACCCAATGGCGGTAATAAATAAATTAACTATTGGTTCCGACCTTTATGATTTTAGCTTTAACACCGGCATTAATTACCGTTTAACCTCTCATTTAACTATGAAAGGAACATTCGGTTTATACTACAACTACAACCGCGAAAACGCTTTTATTTCGGGAAAAGACAATTCTGCTATTGTTCCATTGCTGGATGGTTTTGCTTTAAACACGGCTAGAGCCGGGGTTGGCGAAGCTGTTAATTATTACACAAATATCAGTTCAATGTACAAACGAACGATTGGTTCAAACCCTTTAAATTTATCTATTGGCTATCAGTCTTTAATAACCCGACACGAATATGATGCAGGACAAGGAACAAATACCACTTCCGACTTCTACAAAACATTAGGATATGTAACTGAAAATGAGGATTTTTGGGGATATATTGAAGAGTGGAACTGGATGAACTTATATAGCCACGCCGACTATACTTGGAATCAATTAATCACTCTATCGGCCAATGCTTCATACGACGCCTCTTCTTCTACCGGAAATGACACCAAGAGATGGGGAATTTTCCCTTCGGCAGGCATTACCGGATATTTAAAAAATCTGCCTCTTTTTAGCGATATTCCTTTTCTTAACAAACTAAATATTCGTGCTGAATACGGCATTACCGGAAATAGTCGTTTTTCAACCAGAACTAGCAAATACTATTATACCAGTATCCCATTCCGTGATCTTTCAGGTATACAACGAGGTAACATTCCTAATACTAAATTAAGTTGGGAAACAAGCAATACCCTTGATATCGGCTTGGATTTTAGCCTTCTGAAAAACAAAATTTCCGGTGAAGTTAATTACTATCAAATTCTTACATCAGATGTAATTATGCCTTCAAAAATATCCCCCGAATTTGGCATTGAAGAAATATATTACAACCAGGGTGAAATAAGCAATAATGGACTTGAAATATCTCTTAGTGCTGAAGTAATTAATAATAATGATTTTAGTTTCACACTTGGCGGTAATGTATGTATGAATAATAATATACTCGAAAGTCTGGGTGGTCAGTCGAACATGATTCACAACTTAACCGACGGTTCTTCTGTTATTTCACAGGTTAATGAATCGGTATATAGCTTTTACGGGTACAAAACAGTTGGTGTAATTGCATCTCAACAAGATGCCGAAAACATTGGCTTATCTGATTATAAAGGTGACTCCTTTAATGCAGGCGACATGCAATTTGTTGATTTAGACAACAATGACACAATTGATGCTCGCGACAGAACCATTATTGGTGATGCAACACCTGACTTATTCGGAGGTTTATTTTTTAATGTAAGATTCAAAAAGTTTGACCTCACTGCCAATTTCGCTTATAGTGTTGGTAATGACATGTATAATGCAGTTCGTCGTTCTCTTGAATCTGTTGAAGGTTATAACAACCAGTCAACAGCGGTAAACAGAAGATGGCAAACCGATGACCAACATACTGATATACCAAAAGCAACATACGGTGACCCAATGAACAACAGCCGTTTCTCTGATCGTTGGATTGAAGATGCATCTTATTTACAATTAAGAAGCCTTACATTAACGTACACATTAAAACCTGGTTTATTTAACTTTATTAAAAACGGATATGTTTATGTAACCGGCGAAAACCTGTTCACATTTAGCGATTATTTAGGTTTAGATCCGGTCACTTCTTATTCTTATAACCCAATGATGCAAGGGTTCGATTATGCCAAAACCCCTGCTCCAAAATCTATAAAACTAGGCGTTAAACTACAATTCTAATGGAGGAAATAAAAATGAACAAGATAATATTTGCTATTGCACTAATTTTTGGCCTGATGACATTTCAAGGCTGTTCCGATTTTTTCGAAACCAACCCCGATGACATATTAATTGGTGATGATTACATTGCCAACATTAACGAATTTTATTCGGGTTACATGGGTGTTGCTGCTAAAGTTGCCGACGTTGCCGATCAGGCTGTAATATTATCAGAGCTACGTAGTGATCTATTGGAACCTACCGAAAATGCGCCACAAGGTCTTTGGGAAATATATAATTACACTAACGACAACAACAACGAGTTTACAAACCCCAGTGGCTTTTACGACGCTATTATTAATGCTAACGACTATATCAGTAAAGCCATTAAATTCAAATACGAAAATCCTACTGCAGTGAACGATGATGTATTTAATGGCATTATGAGTGCTACAATACGTTACCAAATATGGACATATTTAATGCTTGGAAAACTGTATGGCAAGGCTATATATTTTAACGATCCAATGGAAAAATACAACCCAAACCATAATTATCCAACTCTTAACCTCGATCAGTTAGTAAGTGAGCTTCTTGATCTTATGACTAACGGTATTTCAATATCCAAAAACGATACACTTACATATAGCATCAACGGAATGATTCCTTTTAACTTCTCAGAACTGATTTCTGTTGATGGAACCCCCGATCCTACCTGGGATTTAATTAATCCAAACCCTCAATGTTTAAAAATTGAATTAGACCTATGGGCAGGAAACTATAATAGTGTTATTGCTGAAGCTATTGACTTTTTATATGCAGATGGGGATCCTCAAGTATACAAAGTAACATTCAATGAACATGACGAAAAATGGACTGGACAAATATTCTCATCTATTCATTCTTACCTTGTTGCCAAGGTAAGAATCAATGCTTTTGTTTATAATTATGAAAATGGTCAGGTCAATGATTTATTAAAATATTTTTCTAATCAACAGCCAAATTATTACTACCTGAGACCAACACAGGCAGCTATGAATCGGTTTAATAATCAATTACAACGCGATGGATTAACCTGGGGCGATAAATGGCGTGGCGAAAACCGATCGTTTGTTGATGTGAATGGCGAATGGGTGTACCGTAAACTAACTAATTATTGGGAAGCATCAAAGGATTTGGTATATAAAACAGTTGACAACATATATATGTACCGCGATGCAGATATTCACTTCTTTCTTATGGAGGCACTAAACCAAAAACATCTGTTTATTGAAACAGAAGCTCTTTTAAACGGAGGAATGGGAGACGATTACTATTCAAAACTCGACACTTCGCAATACCGATACCCATTTAACAATATTTTTATCCAAACTGCCTTTACTACTTTAAGTGGTAGATACCCTAATGCAGGTATTCGAAATCGGGTTAAACTTGCCAATATATATCCATCTGCCGATTCTATTTTGGAAGCCGATAAGTATTGCTATCAACTTGATTCTTTACTACTTGAAGAAACCTGTATGGAAAGTAACGGAGAAGGTCGTTCGTTGTTTGCCATGATTCGCCATGCCAAACGATGGAATAACCCGTCAATCCTGGCCACTCGTATCAGTGCCAAATACCCTGCAGGAAAACGCGAAGAAGTATATGATAAGCTTATGGCAAATGAAGATCATTGGTTTATTGAATTCGATATTAAAAACAATCCTCCTGTTTTAACACCAATTGAATAAGTATAAGGAGAGCATAGCCTCTCCTTTTTTATAAAAAAATAAATCTACATAAGTATAAAAACGTTACAACAAAAAATATAAGCTATGAAGAAGTTATTATTACTACTAGCCTTTTTTGCAGCAATAACCATAAATGCCCAGCAATTGGCATTTCCCGGAGCCGAAGGCTTTGGAAAATATGCTACCGGTGGCAGAACCGGAACTGTTTACCATGTAACCAACCTGAACGACAGCGGTACCGGATCGTTCCGCGATGCAGTAAGCCAATCGAACCGTATTGTGGTGTTTGATGTGGGTGGTATTATTAAACTTAACAGCGTTTGTGTGGTAAACAAAAACATTACCATTGCAGGACAAACAGCTCCTGGCGATGGAATTACCATTACAGGCGAACGTTTGGCGTTTAACGGCAGCTCAGGAAACAACATTGTTCGTTACATCCGCGTACGGCTTCCTCGTGCTGCCGGAACCACCGATGCCATGTCAATATCCGATAATGCAGACAATCTTATTTTCGACCATATTTCTGTTACATGGGGTGCCGATGGCACTTTCGACATTAACACCGGTGAAGCTGAAAACATAACTATCCAGGATTGCATTATTGGACAAGGAGCCGACTGGCATGGACACTCAACCGGTGGTTTAATTCAATGCGGACCTATCTCTATCATCCGAACTCTTTGGATCGACAATAACACACGAAACCCCAAAATAAGATTTCAGCACGAGTTTATAAATTGCGTTTTATACAACTGGGGCACTAATGGTTTCATTATGGGAGATACCGATAATGCAGACTCATACTGTAACATGATGGGCAACTATTTTATTGCCGGCCCCTCGGGAAGTGCCACTAACTACTTTACACGATCAACCACCAGATATCACGTTTACGAAAAGGACAACTGGCTCGATGGCGATAAAAATGGTATTCTTAACGGCAACCAACTTATTGCAGCTAACGGCGATTATTTAACAGCTACCGTTGTATCGTCACCTTACGCATACCCAGGTGTTGACTCTTTATTGTCGGCACAGGATGCTGTTACTCATATTATTAACAATGTTGGCCCTTCTATTACCCGAGATGCCGTTGATGAACTGCTCATCGACCAACTAAAATCGTATGGCACAAAAGGGGCTATCATTATTGATGAAAACAGTAACGGAATTCCCAATGGAGGTCTTGGATATGTATTTAACGGCCCCAAACCTGCTGATACCGATAACGACGGAATGCCCGACCAATGGGAAAATACAAATGGCACAAACATAAACAGTAACGATGCCATGACTGTTGCTACAAACGGATATACCAACATCGAAAATTACATCAACTCAATCAATGGCCCGGTAATACCCTGGCTTAAACATCCTTCCAATATTAATTCATCAGCCCAAACAACAAATTCCATTACTTTAACATGGACTAATAATGATACCACAGCTGAAAACATAATTATTAAATATGGAACAACTGCTGCTAATTTGAGTAATCAAACATCGGTAACCGGAACTGCTACTACAGCTACTATTCAAAACCTCACAAGCGGTACTGTATACTATTTTAGTTTAAAAGCAACTAACTCTAATGCAGAATCTGCTTATACCGATGCTACAAGTGCTAAAACACAAGAAGAACCCACTGCTCCGGTGGCCTGCTCATCACCTGCTCCTCAAAACAGTTCAACACTTAATATTCTTGACAATGTTGTTTTGGAGTGGGACAACACCACAAATAATTTAGGTGGCACACTTTACTATAATGTTTATTTTGGAACTGCTGCCGACCAAATGACATTGGTATCTTCAGACCAAACTGCCAAATTATTTTCAGTTGGAACATTAAATGCCTCATCTACATATTTTTGGCGTATTAGTACAACCAACACTTTAGGCACAAACGAAGGTATAACGTGGAGTTTTAATACCGGTTCGGGAGCTAACAAATTACTTCACATTCCTTTCAATGAAACATCGGGCACTGTTGCTCAAAACCTGGCCGGCAATAATGCTAATGCAATAAACAGTTTTTCTCCATCGTGGGGAATTGGTCACGACAATAATTGTTTGTTTTTTAACGCATCACCGGCAAACGGGTGTATGTCGGTAAACCACTATTCCGATTTAGCTTTTGGAATCTCGTCGTTCTCTATATCATGTTGGTTTAAATCGACAGGTGGCGGACTTACCGATATATACCTAATACACAAAGGAACTCATAGTGCAACCTCTGGAACATTAGGCTCTGGAAAATGGGTTGGAATTCAATACAAACCAGGTGAACGATTAACTTTTGCTATTGACGATAACGCAACAAAAACCGATTTAAATTTCACAACTAATCCCAATCAATATTTTAACAACCAGTGGCATCACCTCGTTTGTATTCGAGATGTGGCTACCGATAAATTAAAAATGTATATCGATGGAAGCAAGGTTGCAGAAACAACCGATAATACCGGGAATATTACAGAACTGGCCGAATTAGTAATTGGGAACTGTAACTACAATTTCAACACTCCCTATTACGGTTATCTCGACAACCTAATAATTTTTTCAGGAGCTCTTACCGATAACGAAATTGCTGTTCTTTACAACTCATCTACCAGTGACATTGAAAAACATCCGGTTAAAACAAATTCTATTACCACGTCACCAAACCCCTTCGACAACAGTTTAACTGTAAATGGATATTTCAACAATTCAAATTACACATTACAAATATTCGATTTGACTGGCAAACTTTTATTATCAACAATTGCTCAACCTCAAAACAATCAATTCAAAATTGAAAATCTCTCAAATCTGCCTGCTGGCATCTATTCAATATCGGTCTTCGATAATTCTAACAGTTACTTTACAAAAATGATAAAAAAATAATTATCTAATATTATTTTATTGGCGCGAATTTAATGTTCGCGCCAATAAAATATATTATATCAATAGTAAACATCAATAAAACTTTCTATTCTAATCTTCCTTAAGCAATAAAAAGTAATATAAAAAAACATTTCACCTTATTGCTGCATCTTCAACATGGGTTTTGCACGCTTACATAGCTGAATAGCAAACCCCCACGGATCTTTTAACATAACCAAATGGGTGCCATCTGGCAAGTTTAATTCACTATCTAATGTACATCCGGCTTTCATCAACATCTCTTTGTCATAGTGTGGATCGTCAGATGCAAATGCCAAATGAATCAACAACGGATCCATATTTTTATAATCAGGAACCTGATCAGCAGGATTGTTATATATTTCAATCATCACATTGCCACTATCATCAGCTAAAAAATGCGTGAATGGTTCTCTTTCAAACCTACTCACAATCCTCATTCCCAGATGTTCGGCATACCACTTGGCTATTGCTACCGGATCACTAACATTAAATGCAAAATGTTCTATTTTCATTGTTTCAATTTTTTTATAATTTACCAAAATGATTACAAAAACCAATACACATAAAGTACCTAATCGAAAAGAAAAAGATCTGTTTTTAACAGTCTGTTTGCTTACAACACAACTGCCAAACTAATGCCTAAAACCAGCGAATTCGAATTCTGTTTCCCATACTTAATTTCAGGCTCAAAAAAAACAGTACCAGTATTCAAATCACAATTATCAATCTCTTCTATATAAATATATGGGTTCGAATAATAATATTCCATATATCCCTTAACCCTTACAGTTCTTGATATTTCTCGACTTATGCCAATACCTGCTGCCATAGCAAAACTCTTACCATGATCGAATTTTAGTACAACTTGTTCATTTCCAAATATCGTCTGATAACTATCCTTAACCATCGACGTTGCAACCCCATGTGCACCTTCCGAAATGCCTGCATTTACCTTTCCTGTAAGCGACCAATAATTATTTAATGCATAATTAAAATAAGGACCCGCCAAATAATATGCTGTCCCCATCGATTGAAAATATAGATCATCAAAAAAATAGTCGGAATATAAATCATCACCCACATCTGCACCCGACATCGAAAACGAATAACTAATAAACGAAACCTGCCCGCCAACGCCCAAATATTTGTTAATAAACCACGCACCTTCGGCTCCCATTGCGTTTCCGGGACTAAGTTTAACCCTTATCCCATTATCGGCTTTGTGTCCCACTGAAAATGCCGTTCCTAATTTTAATTGAAAAAATGACGGCTTATGGTAAGGATTGTAATAATGGAAACGTTCACCCTCTCTCTCGCCTATATTATTATGTATCTTTTTAGATAACAGATACCCTAGTTCTGTCGACAAAATACCTATACCCGCACCTACTAAAACGTCCGAAATCCAATGACGATTGTTCGTCTGCCTACCTATTCCGGTACCTATTGCCATTGCGTAACCTAACATACTGTAACGCGAATCAAGACATTGACCGTACTCTTTATGCAAAAATGTTGCTGCAACAAATGCCGTAGCTGTATGTCCCGATGGAAATGAATTATAACTCGACTGATCTGGTCGCAATACATTTGTTGTATGTTTTAACGAATTAACTATCAACGACATAATAGCATTTGAATATGCATAGTTTAACGTTGCACGCCCCATCTTATGTCGTCCTTTAACTCCTGCTATATTTAAACCATATACAACCGCTGTTGGTCCATACTGTAAATAATCGTCGTAATTATTATGAAAATTTGGCAGATATCGGTTTCTGAAATCATGAATAGCCTCTCGCGATTCCCATGTCAATGCCCCCGACAAAAAAAACAATGAAGGCACAATAGCTATTCTAAAAAAATTTGAATTATACCCCCCCTTATCACATGGTGTACTTTCACCTGTATAAGTAATATTTGTTTTGTCATTACTTAAATAAACACTATCAAAATGCAAACTTAAAGATGTAAACGACTGCAATTCACTATTATATAACATTAACGAATTACAATATGCATTATTCAATAATAATAACACAAAAATAATTATCGGGAATACAAACTTAAAATAACGTTTCAACAACAAAATATTTCTATTTATAAGCCACAAATATTAAGAAAATTTACTTAAGCTACAACAAGTATATTTTTGTATAGTCTTAAAAAAAATTCTCTTTTTACAATTATTATTCAACATTAAAACGATTTTTGTTAAATTCACACGGTAAAAATAAATCTAAAAAATTCTTTATACCGAGCATGATTCGTTAATTATAAAAATACGGGTAAAAATTCATCATGCGAATTCAATCCAACCTTATTTATTAATTTTTTATCGGATGAAAATATATCAAATCAAAACCCTTGTCTTTCTTACAATCCTTTCACTTACATTATCAACACTTGCTAACAACACTTTATCGAACGATAAAGAATTTATTAGCCGAATCAATACAAACATTTATCGACATGAAAAACTATACCTTCATACCGATAAACCTGTTTATTTTACAGGAGAAGATTTGTGGTTCAGTGCCTTTTTAACAAACGCTCGAAACAGTGTTCTCAACACCACAGAACGAGTTTTTTATGTCGAGTTAATAAAACCAAATGGAAATATAGCCACTAAACAAATATTTATGTTACATAATGGCAGGGGCAACGGTTCCTTACTATTAAAAGACGACTTACCAACTGGTAATTACCTCTTAATCGCATACACTAATTGGATGCGCAATGATGGCTCAGATTTCTACTTCAACAAAAAAATTACCATTGTAAATGAAAATGATGTTGAAGAAAACACCAACAAAAACATAGTTGCCACTGAAAAAAATAACACCCCGGAAATGTCGGGTACAAGAACAACCTCAAATACCGACAAACAAAAAAAACTTATTCTCAAATTCTATCCCGAAGGAGGATCACTAATTAATGGTATCCCTGCTAAAGTTGCATTTGAAGCAACATCTAACACCGGCATTCCAGCTATTATTAATGGAACTTTAACCGACAATAATGGAAATATGATTGCTGCCGTAAGCACCATGTGGGATGGCAAAGGTTTTTTCGCATTCACACCAAATGCAAATTCAGCCTATAAAGTAGTTCTAAATGAGAATGAATATTTCGAGTTACCTAAAGTCAAAAACGAAGGTTATCAGCTATCTATTGAATCACCTTTCAATTCCGACAAAATAATTATCAAGGCAGGACATAAATCAAATAATGGACCTAGTCGCATATTTTTACTTGCAATGCAGGATCAAAAACCGTATTATGCGCTTGCCGACACATTAAACAGCAGCGTAAAAGCATTTGTCGTAGAAAAATCAAATTTCAAAACAGGTGTTATTCAATTCACGCTGTTTGATGACCAAAAAGTTCCCCGATGCGAACGATTATTCTTTGTTAACCACAATGACAATCTTAATATCGAAATTACCCCTATAAACCCAATTCCAATTGCAAATTCAAAAATTGCATTACAGATAAAATCGTCCGATGCCAATGGCAACCCTGTTTCTGGTTCGTTTTCATTAGCAGTGACCGATGCCAAACGAATCGGCGACTCACACTATCAACCATTAGATTTTGTCAATTATCAATTTTTTGGATCAAACATCCCATCCTTTAAAGGCGATCCGTCTATAATTTTAGAGAACAGTCGCCGAAACACTATGCTTACCGATTTAATAATGCTCACAAATGGATGGCGACGGTACGACTGGAACGAAGTATTGAAAGATACATTAGCCATACCTGACTATCTCGAAGAGCCCGGCATCTACCTTAAAGGTCAGTTATTGCGAAAAAACTCATTAAAACCAGTTTCAGCAGGAATGGATGTTACGATGGTGGTAGATGGTAAAATATTTAACCCTTATAACATAAAAACCAACAACAACGGAGAATTCACATTTTTAATCGATGACTTTTACGGTACTAAACCAGCAATGATTCAAACCAAAAATAAAATGGACAACAAAAGTGATTTCGCGATTGAACTACAATCCAATCTAAAATCACAACCCGTTGATGCAAGTGCCGAACGCCGTTTAACAGGAAATACAGAAGAACAAGTTTGGGACTACACCGGCGAAAAGGTTAGCAATATTTCTGATTTACAAAAAAACTCACTCTCCACTGAACTAGTAAGGGCTTTAGATCAAAATTTCTATGTCGACACTGCCGATGTTACTATTGATGAAGTTACTGTTTTAGCCGAAAAAGTTAAAAACATTAAAGAAGTAATGGTCAAAGCCTACGGATCTCCTTCGAAAACTGTTGGAAAAGAACAGATAAACGATTTAAATGAAGAAAAACCCTGGAACTCTGGTTTGATAAGCCTGCTATCCGATGCCATTCCCGGATTAGACGTTACCATATCCAACAATTATTCAGAAGTTTCAACTCCCGGTTCCAGCCAAACATCAATGGAATCAAATCAAACCATCGTTTTCTCTCCAAGAGACCGTAAACTCCATCGATTTTATATCTATGTTGATGGTGAAATGGTTGGCGCAACTAATGACAAAGGTGTATTACATTCAATGTTACATTTCTACAAAATTGATCAGTTAATATCTCTCGATGCCGAAATTGTTGAATCTATTGACCTGATTTACCCACCAAAAGGAAAAAAAGGTTTCGATTTAAACATGGAGGCTTTAAAAAATATGAATTTCGATCAGTTTCAAAACATGACTGATAATCAACGAATATCAATTGCAGAAAACCCCAATACACCAATCAACATACCCGATGGCCAAGAGATATCAAATTCAGGAGAAATTGGAATCAATATTAATGAAGAAAATGAAAATCCATTGTTTTACACTTCGCCCGAAGCAATTCTATCAATCTACACAAAAAATGGACAAGGTCTATATTCCAAAACATTCTTCAAAGGAATTTTAAACATTAAACTTACCGGATTTACTAAATCAAAAGAGTTTTATTCTCCAAATTATGAAGATGAAAAAATTATAATTAAAAAAGACGAACGAACAACTTTATACTGGAATCCTCAAATAACAACCGATGAAACCGGAACTGCAAGAGTGGAATTCTATAACTCAAGCGTTGGTCATTTGTTAAGAGCAGAGGCTGTTGGACTTTCAAATAAAGGATTACCCGGAAATACCAGAATCTCATTTGGTAGTGATACGCCAATTGTTGAATCAAAAAAAGAAATTACCTCTGTTAACAATGAAAAAGAGTATTCAACCGAAAATATTTTTGCAGGTTCAAAATGGTCCGATAACTCCAAATTGAAATGCCAGCTACTGCTTTCTGATAATTCACCTGCCAAAAATGCTGACATTACCGTTATATCAAAAAAATGGGGAACTATTGCTAACAATATTGGAGAATTTTATATCGATAAAAATATTGTAACCAACAACGATACAATTGTTATCTCATACCGCGGTGATGAATCTTTAATAATACTTGGAAATCAAATTTCTGAAACTAAAAATTCATTTACTCTTAAATCAAATAAAATAACAAATGATAATTTAGACGGAGGTAGATTATTTAATGAAGCTTATAAAAACATCCTTAAAACCAAAGCAAATAAACCACTTTTTGCAAAAAACATTTATCGCGAACTTATTTTTAGCAATAATGAATTACACCGTTTATTTGACATATTAAGCTATATAAGAATTCCCGATTACGGCAATACAACTCTTTCTCTTGCACCATTTCCTATTCAGGGACGCGTGTTTAAAATAGAAAATTACGACTCTAATGCTGAATTCTCTCCTATTAACAATTCACCTTACAATATTAACATTCAAGATCCGTTTTATACCGAAGTCACATTTTTAAACAGAAACTACAAAAAATATTATAATTATCAATATTTGGGTCAATGCACATATCAAAATCGCCCAATGTATAAAGTAGTTTTTGAACAAAATGATGATTGTAACTTTGCATTATCAAAAGGTTTTGCTTTAATTGACATTGAAACAAATGGCATAGCTTATTTAAACTGGCAGGTAAGTCGGAAAATCGAAAAATATATCGTCCCTGATACTTATTTAATGGGTGGTACAACATTTAAAGACTTTAAATTGTTATATGAAGAAAATGAAGCTTATTATTCGTTTAATAATGGGAAATGGCTTTTTAAAGGAGGAAATCAAAATATTAAGTTCATGTTAAACAACAAAGAGTGTTCCTATTCACGAGAATCTATTATTACCGAATTTCTCGAAAAAGAACCCGAAGATTTCAAACCTACATTTCTCGAAAATTTAAACACTCGCTTTATTTTAGTAAAAGAACCAAAATATTTACCCGAAATGTGGCGTGATGCGTGGTTCTTACCAACTAACGAAACAATAAATAAAAACATTCCTTATATGCATGAAATAATATTCTTAACACCAAACAAGAAAAAATAAAAAAACATGTTAGTTTTTTCCAAACCAGTTAGCATTACTACAATGCTTGCAATCTTCTTTATCATCTTTGGGTGTAACGAAGATTGCAACTGTTTGGATAATAACAACAAAACTCAAAATCAAAAAATCATCATCTTAGTATTAGATGGCATTAGATATTCCGAAACATATAACGAAAATAATTATCTATCATTTTTTAATGACTCCATAAAACAACATGGGGTCTCTTATTCTAACTTCTACAATCTTGGCTCAACATACACTACAGCCGGACATACTGCTATTACAACTGGCCATTATCAACAAATTAATAATTCAGGCGAACAACTCCCCGACTCAACATCAATATTCCAATATTGGTTAAAAAACTTTAATAAAAGCAGATACCGTGCCTGGATTATTACAAGTAAGTCAAAACTCGAAGTTTTAGGAAATACATCAAATCCAACCTGGCATAACATATTTCTCCCTCTTACCAGTTGCGGAGTAAAAGGTCTTGGTTCTGCTAACCGACCCGACAGTTTAACCATGAAAGAGGCTATATCCGTTTTAACTGACTATGAACCTGAAATGGTTCTTATAAACTTAATGGAGCCTGATATTTATGGACATCAGGGGAATTGGGATAATTATATCAATGCTATCAAACGAGCTGATTCTCTTACTCACAAACTATGGACATTCATAAATACAAACGCCTCCTATAAAAACTCTACAACACTGTTTATAACAAACGATCACGGACGACACCTCGATTCAATAGCTAATGGGTTCATCGGTCATGGCGATAATTGTGAAGGTTGTAAACACATTCAGCTATTCGTATTTGGACCTAAAATTAAAAAAGGTGTAATCATTGACTCACTCCGATCACTTATAGACATTGCCCCTACTATTACTCATATATTTAACTTCGACATACCATATTTAAAAGGCAAAAATATGCAAGAAATATTTATTACTGAATAAGAGATATATCATTTTCTCAATCGAGTCATATTAACAATATAAATACCTAATAAAACCACTACTCCACCAACTATATTCAATAATGAATGCTCTTCTTTTAATATTAAATACGCTATCAATGCAGTTACCACAGGTTGCCCCAACAAAATTGGAGAAACAACTATTGCCCTCAAATACCCCTGCGAATAATTAATCAACCACCATCCAACTACCTGAACAACAACTCCATAAATAATAAATAAATAATACGTATTTGAATCATATCCAAAAAAAGAGTAATTAAATATTATCATAACAATAAACAATACTACCGACGATGTTAATGAACTTATAAATAAAAAACCGATAGTTGATATTCTCTTTCTTCCTTGTTGCGTTATTAAATAATAAATACCGTAAAATACTCCGGCTATTAGTCCATGCACAAACCCTTTTACAACACCGTTAGATATTCCAAAATCTTTCAATAGCATAATACTTACGCCTATAAATGCAATAAAAATACCAATCCAGAAACCCTTATGTACTTTCTCTTTTAGAAATAACCAAGCTCCTAAACCAGCCCAAACAGGAGCCATATTTGCCGAAATAGTTGGTATAGTTGCATTTGAAGCTACAATGCCAGTTGACCAAACCGACATATCTATTCCAAAACATATTCCTCCCAATATGGAGAGCATAACTCCATCTCTTGATATTTCCGACTTTCTTTTTTTTACAACAATTAAAAATGGCACAAACAAAATAATTGCACCAATACTCATTCGATAAAACGATGTAACAATACCGGGTGCACTTGCTGCCTTAATTAAAACAGGAGATGACCCTATAATTATTGCACCAGATATCAATGCTATAATCGCCCTTTTATATTCGTTACTATTTTCCAAGTTCAAAATTTTATCTGGCAAATGTATCAAATATAAAAGCAACATAGCTTACTTGACATCTACAATCATATTCAAAATTTAGTAAAAAAAAGTAAATACATTTCTGTAACTACGTATTGGCAAAGTAACTCAATGTTCTGGGAGATCTCTGCCTGCGCAGAGATGAATAACTACTTGCTAAGATAAAATCTACA
>JAFGBR010000005.1 GCA_016933045.1 Marinilabiliaceae bacterium
ATTTTTAATCTCCAAATACTTTTGTGCTTATTTTTTATTCCTTGTTGCAATAAGCTGATCTGTAAGAAGAAAAAATTTAAAAATAAAAGAAGTATTTCAAAATAGATTTTGTTTTACTCAAATTTCTATCAAAAAAATAAACATTGCGATATCCTATATATTTATAAATTTGCACATCAAACTATAATATATTATAAAAGCATGTCAAATAATTTGGTTATCATACCTACTTATAACGAAAAAGAGAATATTGAAGCTATTATTAATTCAGTACTTAACTTACCTCGTGAGTTTCATATATTAATAATAGATGATAATTCGCCAGATGGAACAGCCGATATAGTTAAACGACTTAGAAACGAACATTCAGAATCAATACACCTATTACAGCGAGCAGGCAAACTAGGGTTGGGCACAGCATACATTGCCGGATTTAAATGGGCCTGCGAACACAAATATGACTTCATTTTTGAGATGGATGCTGATTTCTCTCATAATCCTAACGATCTTATACAATTATTAAATTCATGCGAACAAGAGAATGCTGATGTTGCAATTGGATCGAGATATAAATCGGGGGTAAATGTAGTTAACTGGCCAATGGGACGTGTATTAATGTCGTATTTTGCATCGGTTTATGTGAGATTTATTACCGGCATGAAAATAATGGATACTACGGCAGGGTTTAAATGTTATCGCAGAAAAGTTCTTGAAACCATAAAGCTTGATAAAATAAGACTAAAAGGTTATGCCTTTCAAATTGAGATGAAATTCACCTCTTGGAAATATGGATTCAAAATAATTGAGGTACCTATTGTATTTACCGATCGTAAACAGGGAACATCAAAAATGAGTGGTGGAATTTTTAATGAAGCTGTTTGGGGTGTTATAAAAATGAAAATTGCCAGTTATTTTAAAACATACGAGGTTTAAATAAACATCTTGTGTTCTTTTCTGTTTTAAATATCAAACACACCATTATTATGCAACAAAAACTTATAAAAAATGCCACTATAATTAATGAAGGAAAAACTTTTATTGGTAGCATTTTAATATCGGGTGATACAATTACAGAAATATATAAAGCAGAAGACACACTTCCGCAAAACATTGAAACAATTGATGCAACGGGTCAATTATTGATACCTGGTGTAATTGACGATCAGGTTCACTTTAGAGAACCCGGACTGGAATATAAAGCAGATATCTACAGCGAAACAAAGTCGGCCATTGCAGGAGGCGTTACCTCTTATATGGAGATGCCCAACACAAAACCGCAAACAACCACTCAGGAATCTTTAGACGCCAAATACGCCATTGCTGCCCAAAAATCGCTGGCCAATTATTCGTTTTATATAGGCGCAACCAATGACAATATTGAAGAACTACTAAAAACCAATCCGAAAACAGTTTGCGGTGTTAAAGTATTTATGGGATCATCGACTGGAAACATGTTAGTTGATAACGAGTACACATTAAAACAGATCTTTTCAAAGGTATCTCTTCCAATAACAACTCATTGCGAAGATGAAGATACTATTAAGAAAAATACTGTAAAATATAAAGCCCTATATGGCGATAATCCATCATTTAATATTCACCCTCAAATCCGATCTGACGAAGCTTGTTTCCTATCGACAAAGAAAGCCGTTGAACTAGCAAAAGAAACAGGAGCTAAACTTCATGTATTACATTTAAGTTCTGCAAAGGAGATGGCTCTTTTTGACGATGACAAACCTTTAGAAAAAAAGAAAATAACCGGAGAAGTTTGTGTTCATCACCTTTGGTTTACCAATAACGATTACGACAAATATGGATCTCGAATAAAATGGAATCCAGCAGTAAAGAGTGAGGCTGACAGAAATGCCCTTCGACAAGCACTTATTTCGGGAAAACTGGACGTTGTTGCAACAGATCATGCACCACACACTATAGAAGAAAAAGAAAACTCATATTTTAACGCTCCATCGGGTGGACCACTAGTACAACACTCATTAGTTTCAATGCTGGAAATGGTTAATCAAGGAGTATTTGACATTGAGTTAGTCGTATATAAAATGTGTCATGCCCCAGCAATACTATTCAATGTAGAATTGCGAGGTTTTATTAGAAAAGGTTACAAAGCAGATATAGTGCTTATCGACAAAAAAAAATGGATTGTTAATAAAAACAATATCTTTTACAAGTGTCAATGGAGTCCTTTTGAAGGTGTTGAATTTAATTATTCAGTTTCAAAAACATTTGTAAACGGCCACTTAGCTTATAATAATGGCACATTTGACGACACAAAAAAAGGCGAACGATTAACATTTAATAGATAAAACAAAGCCTGCTAATTAAGCAGGCTTTGTTTTTATTATTATTTAAAAGAAAAACTGCAATCCACCACCAAAATAACTATAACTTTCATCAATCAGTTTGGTATCAATTCCACCTTCTAAAATAAATACCATACCTCTTTTAATAGCTATTTCCAAACATACTGGCACCCAAATTGGCACTATAGTTTCGGGGTCAGTCATTACAACATCCATATCTAAACCGGTCGAAAGTGATGCTCCCGATGTAATAGGAAATGTGTACAATGCCGTTCCATCCATACCTAAATCATAAAAATCGTGAAACCCAACAGCCAGTGAAAATCTCTTTTTAACAGCAAACTCCAAATCAGCTCCAATATAATTTTGATCTCCTAAAAAGCCCAGCTTAAGACCCAAATCAACACCAGAGGCTAACCCATATCCACCATGCATAAAAAACATGAAATCATCATTATTATGCTGTAAAAATAAAGGCTCAAATCCTAATGCGAATTGCTTTTTACCTAATGTAGAGGCAGTGCCAAATACCTGACCAAAAACATTATTAACAAATAAAATAACAACAATAAAAAAAAGTATTCTTTTCATCTGAAAAAAGTTTATTAAGTAAAACCTAATAGTCGACTCCGACATTTTGGGGAAACTCGCATGATAAGTTTCATCCGTATTCTCATTAACGAATCAAGCTCGTTAAATTAATATTGTTTACAATAAAATAATAATAATCAAAAATATTATAAACATTTAATCTATCCCGTTAAGTATTATTGCGATGTAAAACTAAAAAATAAACATTTTAAAAAAAATACTTCATTTTAAAACCATCTATTTTTTTTGCGATTCTATTTTTATCTTTATTCAAGTTATTTTTTCGATTAAAAAACAAAATTATGACAAGTTTAAAATTTTTAACTGCATTACTTATACTTACATTCATTTGGAGTTGCAAACAATCAACTAAAAATAACACCACAACAAATAATATAGATTCCGCTTTAGTTGCGGATACTATAATTTATCCGGTTCGTATAAAAAACATTGATTCCGATGACCAATGGGCCGAAATACGTTTAAAAAATGTAAACAGAAAAAAAATTGTAAACGATATTTTTGAAAAAGTATACTCAGGAGATATGACAGCTTATAACTATTTATCGAATGAACCAATTTCAATAGAAGCAATAAAAACACTCGAAAAAACAGATGATTTCAACCGGGAAAATATTATTGAACTTGAGTTTAGAGAAAAATGGTGGTTTAATGCCGATAAATCTGTTTTCAAAAAAGAAATAATATCAATATTACTTGCTTATGTTGTTTACGACGAATTTAACGAATTTTCGAGAATGAAAGCTGCCTTTTATGTAAAAATGAACACTAACAATAAATGAACAAACTAATTACCTTACGCAATAAAAAATCGAAAAGTTCACTCCCTCATATTCTTATTGTTGGTGGCGGACTATTAATTTTTATTGAAAGCATAGCATTTCGTATTACCGGAGTCATAATTCTCCTTTTGGGAGCAATTGCATTGTTTTCGCAATCGGGGTGCATACTCGATTTAGAGAACAAAAAATTCCGTTATTACATAAAAACATTTGGAATGTATTTCGGCAAATGGGAATTTCTTCCTGACATTTCATACATTGCGATTGTACGTGTTAGAATGTCGCGAATTAAATTCCGACCTTCGGAGGTTTCGTTCCGGCAGAGCGATGATAGTTTTGATATAGCGTATGATGTCAACCTTATTTTAAAAAACTCTCAAAAACGTTATCAAAAAATATTCAATGGTAATTTATCCGAAGCAAAAACACTTGCTTTTCAACTGGCTAAAGATATTGATGTGAAAATATATGATTCATCTACCTCAATAAAAAAATGGATTGAGAAAGATGAAATTAATCCTGAGAATCATTAAAATAACCAATCAGTCCAAATAAAACGATAAATTCGGGAAATGTCATTCTTAAAAAAACAAAACAACACATTCCCGAACCAATCACAATCAACAAATAATTATTCTATTAGTTTACAAAATTCAACTTCAACAATTCGAAGCTGACCTTCTGATTTCATGGCATTAGGATCACGATACAAATCCAACTCTTTATTACCTGTTATCTCAACAATTTGTCCGTAACCATCTGATTCCGAATTTGCTCCCATTAACTGAATTGTAACTTTCGAACCCTTAGTTCTTTTCAAAGGCAAAGTAACATATCCCAGGCTTCGTATGGTAGTATCGTTAAATACTGTTTTACCATCAACAGTAATTTTTATTGGGTATTGACGCATTCTCCAACCGGTAAGTTTAATAATACATTGATCTATTTCTGATTCTTCAGCCAAGGTATAAGTAACCCATCCTGTTGAAATAAGACCATCGTTAGTCCATTCCGTCAACTCATTATCGTCAAAACTATTTTTAGCCTTATTATTATTAACCCCTGCAACAGCATCTACAATAGGAATTGTTATTCGCGAGGTTTTAAACGATGGTTTAACAGGCGTAGGGCCTCTGTCGAGATAAACATCTAAGCCTTCAGATGCCATCTTTTTAGTCAATCCATTTTCTATAACAACAGCATTGGTTTTAATTATAACCTCATCAGCATTTAATCCATCACTCGATGCTTTTATTTTAAAATTTCCGGCTTTTGTAGTTGAACGAATCATCACACGGTTAATGCCACATTCGACAGGAAGTGGATTTGCCAAAATATAGTTATCCAATCCTTGTGCAATACCACCCAACCAGATAGCTTCACCAAACAAATCGAACTTAACCATATTATTCGCCAAAGGGCAACGTTGACCATTTTTATCAACCACTTCAACATCAATTAGTGCAATATCAGCACCATCAGCTTTCATGCCTGAAGGATTTAATATCGGAGTTAACCGAATTGCATAAGGCTCTCCTGCAGTTTTAATAATATCTGAACTAATAATTGAATCATTATTATCATAAGCAACAGCTTTGATTATTCCCGACTCCCACACAACACTATCAAAAGTATGTAAAAATTGAAAGGATTGCTTTCCAAAACCTTTTGATTTATCGTTAACAAATAATTCGACCTTATTACTATTCGACACAACATAAACCGGTTTACAAATAGTATCGGCATAGTTCCAATGGCCAAATATTTTAGTGTTATCCTTTTCAATATCAACCCAACCATCCCACATAACCTTATGAACCCATAAATTATCTTTAGGTATTCGCATTGCATCAACCTCTCCGCTTCTACGATAATTCTCGGCTCCACGATAATGGGTATTTGTATCGGAAAAAATTATATTAACACCGCCTGAACTAACACGTCTGCCAGTTCCTGGTCGCATTTCCCAATAATCGAACCATCTACGAATATTCTCAATTGCATGTGAATCCTGATTATGATTATAAGATGAAGCATCTTTAATTTTACTCCCATTAACATTGTGACCAAAAGTACCACCCGTTCCATTCTTATGATAAGGGTATGAATAATCATCCCAATACTTACGCAAACCCTCATCGCGGCTGTATTCCATTGCCCACATTGGAATATTGGCACTTTTATTTATATAAAGCATTTCACCACCATACTCAGCCACCTTGCTATCAAGCATTTCACGCGAACCAATTGCCCTACCTCCATAAGGGTCGTACAAATCTCGTATAGCTTTTAATTCAGCCATGTGCTCTTCACTAATAGACTCGTTACCACCTTCATAAAAAATTATACTAGGATTATTTCGATTATAGATAATAGCATCACGCATAAGTTCACAACGCTGTTCCCAACGCCGACCTTTAACATCTTTTTCGGCATCGCCAGCAGGCATTGCCTGAATCAATCCAACACGATCGCAACTTTCCACATCCTGTTTCCATGGGGTTACATGCATCCATCTAACCAGATTTCCATTATTTTCAACCATCATACGATTTGAAAAGTCACTCATCCAGGGAGGACAAGACATGCCTATTGCAGGCCACTCGTTACTTGTACGCTGAGCATATCCTTTAAGCTGTAAAACCCTATCGTTCAAATAAAACATACCATCTTTAAAGTCGGTTTTTCGAAAACCGGTACGCGTTATTAAAGCATCAACAGGTTTGTCATTAACCAAAATGGATGTTTTAACATCGTATAAATACCCATATCCCCAACTCCAAAATTCGATATTATTTACATTTGAATTTGCTTTAAGTACTGTAGTAGCATCAGGTTCTATAACCGAATTTGCTCCCATAAAAGAGGCAATAACACGTCCACTCAAATCGAGCAAATCTACTTTCAGCTTAATATTCTGCTTTTTATCCGTTTCATTTTTCACCTGAGCCTCGGCATTCAATAGTATTGATTTATTATTAATATCAATATTTGAGGCGTACACATAAGTGCCTATTGTTTTTAGATTAGAAAATAAAGGCAATGTTTGATAAATTTCGGGCACAACATGCAAGTACACATTTTTAGGAATTCCTCCATAATTAGCATTAAAATTGTCGTTATTCCATTGAAAAGTACTTCCCGATGATTTTTCTCTATATTTCCAGTTATTATCAGTTCGAACAGCAATAATATTATCCTTTTTTCCAAAATACAAATAATCTGTAATGTCAAATCCAACAGCCATTACACCATTATCGTGATGACCTATAAATTTTCCATTAACATAAAAATCAGCTCCCTGACGAACACCTTCAAATTCGATAAAAACTTTTTTCCCTTTATCATTCTTTGGCAACTTAAAGCACTTACGATACCATGCAATACCGGTAGTTAAATGATGAATATCGAATTTAAATGCCTCTTCCTGATTCCATGCATAAGGCAAAGTTATCGATTTCCATAATTCATCGTTATAAAGCCGTTCTCTTGCCAAACTATCATCACCCACATTTAAAAGCCATTGCGCATTAAAATTATATTTAACCCTCAACTCACCGTTTGCATTTTTATTACAATAGCCATTTAAAGCTAAAAGAGCTATCACCAGTAAAATAAAAAATCGCCTAATAAAATTCATTTTTACATTTTTAAAATTTGAAGAGTTGATAAAACAACCAACTCTTCAAAACACTAAATCAAATACTAACTAAAAATTAAACTATATAAAAATCTGAATTTATTGCTTATTAAATTTTAATACAACAATACGATCACCAATTTGAACTTTAACTAAATAAACACCAGCCGACAAACTTGATAAATCAATTTGTTGAATTGATGAATTTATATTGTAAGCAAATAAATTATTACCATTTATTGTTTGTATTTCAATAAAAGAGATGATATCATCATTTAACGATCGAACATTTAATATATCATTAACCGGATTAGGCCACACCTGAACGCTTTCATTTAATACACTAACTCCTAAAATACCATTTGCAACAGCTACTTTAATAATTCCCGACTGGTTAAGCTGACTTAAATCCCATGCAAGACCATCACCAGGTGTTTCGGGAATAATCTGATCGAACTGTCCATTAATATTAGTCCCATTAATAATCTGGAATTCATCGCCAATTTTAAAATCTTCTCCACTTCTATTTACAATTTCTAGCGTTCCATTGATTGTTATACTGTTAGCACCGGTAATTACCTTATCTGTTTTTAATGTTAAATTATTCAATAGTATAACCATTTTACTACCATCGTACATAGTTACAGGTTTAGTTATTGTTAATCCGGAATATGGATAAGCAATCCCGGGAGCCAATGTTCCACCACTTTTAACAGCTACACTACCACCACAAATGCCTGATCCGCCAAATGTTCCTCCACTATTAACATTAACTATACCGGTACCACATCCACTTCCTGTACTGTTCAAAAGAATCAAATTACCAGCATCGATAAACGTACCACCTGTATAGGTGTTATTACCATACAAAAACAAACTGGCATTTCCCTTTTTTGTTACCGAATAACCACTTATTACACCACTGTAAATAGAGTTAATATTATTTTCGCCAATAACCCAGTTTTCGTCAAACAAAGAAGAACCTGCCCCACCAGACAAACCACCAATACGAACCGATTGAGCCTCGGAATTACTGCTTGATGAGCCAGCATCGAAATACATAGTTACCCCTGAATTAAGTTTAAAAGTTGCTTTGGCATAACCCAAAGAACTACGCAACCTAAACCTGTTACCTGTTGCATTTATTGTACCTGAAAACATCGACCAGTTACCATTATATGTAGTACGATCGATTGTTCCGGGATTGTACACATTAAAAGTTCCAGAACCAGTCAAACTTCCCGAAAAATTACAGCGGGCATCAGAGTTCAAAGTGCCGGAATAACCTTCAGGGACAACAAAGTTAATAGGACACTCAGTGCCCGAAGTTGTGTTACCAAGTGACAACGTTCCTCCTTTAAAGGTAACACTACCTGTTCCTAAAGCTCTAATAGTAGCGTAATTACCAGGATCGTTCAACTGAATTTCACCAGCTTCAATAACAGTTCCTCCTGTATAAGTATTCGAATTATTAAGTAAATATAATTTACCTGCGCCTCTCTTTACCAACTGCCCCGAACCGGTCAGGGTTCCACCAACAGACAATGTTGAAACAACGCTAACAATTTCAATTGTATCTTTTTGCCCCGATAGTGTCATACCCTTATCAGTATAAGAATTATCAGAAGAACGATATTTTAATCGAGCATTTTCAATTACAAACTGACTGGGAGCATTAGATTCATTAGCTCCTATTGAACTTGGAGAACCGCTGGTATTTAACGATGTTACCTCCAGAAATCCCTCTTTAATAACTGTTTTACCCAAATAGGTATTATTACCATTTCGCATTAACAAACCTCCGGATCCAGTCTTAGTTAATCCACCATTACCACCAATTACCCCATTACCTGCAAATGTATAACTCAACTTATCAACATCAACAGTTAAATCACCAACAGGTAATTCGCCCAATATATTTACAGTAGTATTAGCAACGCCCTGCTGATTAAAAACCACTGTATCGCCACTAACAAAAGTAGTTTCTGAGTTATCAAGCAAAAAATTTGGAGTTTCAAGCAAATCCCATGTATCACCCAAGCCCGACCAGGTTATGGAACTTGCATTTCTCGTACCTAATATTTTTAATGTTATAGTTTTCAATGTATCAATCAATGAATACTTACGTCCAAATAATCCATCAACCTTTATTGAACTTAAATTACCGGTAATTGATCCTGAATAAGCAATTAATGGATAATACCCTGGTTTAATTTCATCATCAAAAGCATTAATAATTATATTAACACCAGTCTCAATTGTCAAATCACCACCAACCATAATTTTATCGCTTGGGTTTACCATATTAGTTGAATCATCGGTAATATCAAATTCACAAATAATACCTTTATTAAGCAATAGCGATTTCGAAAGAGTGAATGTTGCTGTTTCACTTTGAGTACCCGGTGATAATATTGAACGGTTCTCGAATGTACAATTACCATTAATAACACCCGAACCGGCCAAAGTAGCTCCACCAAAAACTACAACATCACTATTCGACAAAGTATCATTAACTACAACAGTACCCTGCTCTATTCGTGTTTTTCCTGAATAACTGCCATTAATATTCATTGTTAATAAACTAGATCCCGACTTAACCAAATCGCCTGATCCAGAAATTTCACCGGTTCCTGAAAATGAATAATCAACAGGCGACATTACAAAAGTCATTGCAGGTTCTATTATTTCATTAACAACAACACTGGTATGGCTTTCATCAATAATACCAAATAATACAGTATCATTTTCGGAGTAATTACCACTTACTCCATTAACAAGCCAGTTATTATCCGATTCATTCCAGTTTAACGATTCATTTCCATTCCAAACAGTTTTTGCATTAATAATTGCAGGCGTTGGAGGAGTAGACATATCATAACCTAAAAAATAATCGAGCTGAGCCGACTGATAATATCCTTTTGCTGTTAAACAGAGTCTGTACTCTGGATTTTGCAACAAGGTATAAATACGTTCATTTGTAGGATTTATTGTTGTAAAAATAAGTAATGCATTATGATCGTTTCTAGCAAAAACCACTTCTTCACGCCAATCGCCAATAATATCGCCATACATAGCCGGGGCACTTCGGGTTACAGTTGTAGCACCAAAGTCACTGGCAGTTAAAATACGCTCCTCATAATCATTCACATAATTCCAATTGTTAAACTTAACACCATCAAGCATTTCACTTTGCAAATCACCATCCCACCACAAACGAAAATTAGGATAAGAGCTTGTTATGTTGTTAGTAATTTTTCCATCCTGCACATTATATATCCCATCAGTAAAGGTCCACATTTCAAAACCCGGATGATTGGGATCTAAATCGGCCGCATTTCCACGAGCGTAATCGCCAATATATGACTGATATTGTGTTTGTAACAATTCACCATTACTGGCATCATAATAGTACCAAGCCAATCCATTTGCATTATCTTGCTGAATTCCATAACCCTCTAAACCAGGTCGATCGGGATCCAAATCGCCAATATGAAACCTGTCGCCATGTACAACTCCCAAAGGACCTAACGAATAAAGCAACGAACCATCTTCATTAACAACAGTTCCTCCATCGCAAATTTCATCTTTACCATCTAAATCAACATCAACCATTCTTAACTGATGAAATTCGGGGCAGTTACCCGGATCAGTCCATAACCATTGTTCTGAAATAGTACCCGATGAATAATCATAAGCAGCTATTAAACGGTTAAACCAACCGTTATCTTTTCTGTTTTTAGCTTTAGCAATTACCGAAGGGTTAATTCCATCGAGATAAGCTATTGCTAATTGCGATTGAAGCGGGCCATCGCTTATGAATATATCAGGCAATGCAACTCTTGATATTTCAGCTCCGGTTTGTCCATTAAGAACAGATATGAAATTTTGAATATTATTTGAAAAAGTTACTTTAGTGCCATCACCTAATACAGTTCCGTTAGCTGTTTTCAGAATAACTTCCGATTTACCATCCATATCTAAATCATAAACAGTAACGCCATCCCACATACCGTTACATAACACGGCTGCATCACCCTCAATATTATCCCTGTTAATACTTAAAGGCCCCAGATCTATTTGCCAAAAACGCGATCCATCAACATCGTATGCTTCAAGTTTTATGGTCTGACTAGCGTCATTTGGAATACGAACAACAACAAATTCATATTCACTATCACCATCTAAATCACCCGACCATACCATTGGAATGTGATACGAACCAATATTATTAAGCGGCACAGTGATAATCTGACTTGATTCAATACCAACCTGCAACGATTGAGGTTGTTCAACACCATCAACTACTGCGGCAACGGAATATTTACTACCCGATGAATATGTATCGGAATAATTTGAAACCGATAACCCCGACGCAACAAGTGAATTATCGCGATATAAATTATAGGTAGTACCGTTATTAAACTCATCAGCTTTTATCCTCCAACTTACAAATGTTGAACTTCCATTTCGAACAGCAACTGTTCCCCGTCCCAAATTCTCCATTTTTCTTTGAGCATTTAATCCCGCCAAAGAAAAAACAACAACTAATAGTAAAATAATTCTCTTCATAATGTGTAAATTAATTTCAAATTATCATCCCGCAGGAAAAATACAATATTCATATTATCATGTAAAAAACCTCCTCGCAGATCGCTTCTTTATTATTATTGCAAGATGGTAAAAATGAAGCCCATTCCTGTTATCAATTCTTGACAGCTTTTTATCAATATCTGCCAAAACAATACACAAAACCTTATAAAATCCATTATTACGTAATTAAAAAATTATTGAATACTCAATTAAATAACATTACATTTGTTATAACTACTATATATTAATCTCAAAAAATGCAAAAAATATTAATCATTTTTAACCGAGAA
Source organism: Marinilabiliaceae bacterium (assembly GCA_016933045.1). Taxonomy (GTDB): domain Bacteria; phylum Bacteroidota; class Bacteroidia; order Bacteroidales; family Marinilabiliaceae; genus JAFGBR01. The sequence goes on from JAFGBR010000005.1 coordinate 12,236, forward strand.
CCATACGATAATACAGATGTAACATGGAACGGACTACGACTTGCTGATACACTAAATAAAAAAGGGCACGATGTAAGAATATTCCTTATGAATGATTCTGTTGATATGGCACGCGACATATTAAAACCACCACATGGTTATGATCAGGATTTATCCCAAATGCTTAAAGAATTAATTAGCAAAGGAGTTCCTGTTCAGGTTTGTGGAACTTGCATGGCAAGATGTGGAATATACAAAAATCATCCATACTTCGAAGGTGCAGAAACATCAACAATGGGCTTTTTGGCCGATTGGGTTGCTGATTGTGATAAAGTAATTACATTTTAAAAATCATTAAACCAGCCATGTGCATAACATAATCACACACGAAAATCATTTACTATTACCACCTGTATACTAACAGACTTATTTGATTTTTTTATTAAAATATTTTCGTATGAAACAGAATACTTTCGATAGTTTAGTTACCGATTATGAAGCTTGGTTTATAAAAAACAAAGTTCTTTTTCAAACAGAACTACTTGCTTTAAAAAAAGTTATCCCAAATCAAAAAAAAGGAATAGAAATTGGCATAGGCAGTGGCATATTTGCCGAACAACTAGGAATAAAACAAGGCATTGACCCTTCAGAAGGAATGCTTGAATACGCAAAAAAAAGAGGATTAGATGTACAACCGGGAGTAGCTGAAGATATTCCTTTCGATGACGAATCATTCGATTTTACTGCGTTTATTACCTCAATATGCTTTATTAACAATCCTCAACAAGCAATAAACGAAGCATATAGAATTTTAAAAAAAGATGGTGAAATTATAATTGCAATTATTGATAAAGCAACATCATTTGGGAAATTTTTACATCAACAAAAAGATAAAAGCAAGTTTTACAAACATGCCAGTTTCTTTACTGCCGATGAAATAATTGAACTCCTCGAAAACAACTCGTTTAAAATAGTTCAAATTTTACAAACCCTCGAAAACCCGGCCTCTACCTCCATTGAGGATCCAAAACAAGGGCATGGGAAAGGGAGTTTTGTAGTTATTAAAGGAGTTAAAAAATAATTCGGGTTATTTCAATGCTTATACACCAAATATGGAAGTAAAAGCCCCCAATTGGTTTCAAAAAGCAAAAATTTACCATATTCTTGTTGATCGTTTCTCCGGATCGATAACTGGTAAAAATCGTCCCCAATTTATGGGTGGTACCATAAAAGGAATTATTGAAAAACTCGATTACCTATCCAACCTGGGTATAAATACTTTATGGCTCTCTCCTTTTTTTCGAACAACAGCTTACCATGGCTATCACATAACCGATTTTTATAAAACCGATGACCGATTTGGCACTATCGATGACATAAAAACACTTATTACTGAAAGCCATAAACTCAACCTCAAAATAATTACCGATTTCGTTCCAAACCATTGTTCTTCACATCACCCCTTTTTTGTCGATGCTCAATCAAATATCGACAGTCAATATTTTTCATGGTTTTATTTTAAACAATGGCCATCGAACTATTTGTGCTTTATGGATTATAAATCGTTACCTAAATTAAACCTAAACAACAACGCAACATATAAACACATTACTGAAGCTGCAAAATACTGGCTTTCACTAGGTTTCGACGGCTTCCGACTCGACCACGCAATTGGACCTGATCACAAGTTCTGGCAACTATTTTATCACGATATTAAAAAATCATACCCAAATACCGTTTTAATTGGCGAAGTGTGGGGACAAGGCTTTTCGCCAAGGTTATTCAATACTATTGGCATTAAAAACAAAAGTATTCGCCGAATAACTGGTTTAACTCAGGATAGTTTACAACACGAATACATTGGAGTACTTGATGCTGTATTCGACTTTAAACTACAATATTACATTAATCACGAAGTAAAAAAAGGATCAGGTTTTACAAAAAACAAACACTTCATTAAAACCGTACAAAATCACCTTTCGAAATATCCTAACTCCTACCCGGTATTGTTTCTCGACAACCACGACATGAACCGCTTTATGCTAAGTTGCAATAATAACTTTGATTTATTGCTCGAAACTCTTGAGTTTATTCTTTCCCTAAATAAACCAATAGTAATTTATTATGGTACAGAATATGGTGTAACCCAATCACGCCCGTTTGGATCAGAACCCCACTCCGATTTACTTGCCCGAGCCCCTTTTAAATGGCAAAAAATAAGCAAACAAAAAATTGATAAAGTACGTAATATAATAACATCACACACTTAACAAAAAACATATTTCGCAAGTATCAATATATTGATTAAAAAAATAAACATAAAAGCTCAACTAATTTTATTAGGATTATTACTCTGCAGTGGTTCGTATTCATCTCACGAAGAAGATGATGAAGAAATAGCAATTAACCTTAATGAATTTGAAGGAAAAACTATAGAATGCATAGAATATGATGATGAGATATTATATGTATCGTTTACTGATGACACTGAAGTATCTGTGTATTCTGAAACTTATTCAATAATAATTGATTATTAATACACCTAAACTCATTATTATAAAGCTTACCAATTTACACCGGCAAAATAGACAAAGGATTAATACTGTACTTATTTTTTATTGCAATACCTTACGTTTTTTAGGTAACACGTAATAACTTTATCACGTTCGATTTATCCCCCCTTTCTGTACTTACCCGGACTTACACCAAACTGCTTTGAAAAACTACGTGAAAAATTTGAAAGTTCAGAAAAACCAACCATTTCAGCAATCTCTGTAATAGTTAAATCTTTATTTTGCAAAAGCTCTTTCGCCTTGTTTAAACGCACTGAATTAATATAATCATGAACCGTTTTACCAGTAAGCGCATCAATTTTCCGATATAATTGCCGCTGACTAACAGAGAGATGTACGGCCAGCATTTGCTGGTTAAATGAAACATCGCTAACCTTTTCGAGTATATATTGTTGTGCCTTTCTCATAAATATATCATCAAGCGATTCCGTTGTTTTAACAGAAACCAGATTATGCGAATAATACCCCTGAAGCCGTTTTCGGTTATCGATTAGACTTATTATTTGCATTTGCAAAAGCTCACTATTAAAAGGCTTATCGTGATATAAATCAGCACCAGTACCAAACCCTTCTATCTTTGCTTCGTGCGACACTTTTGCTGTTAACAGTATAATTGGTATATGACTAGTTCGTTCATCCAGCTTTAATTTCGAACTCATAGCCATTCCATCCATAACAGGCATCATCACATCGCTAATAATTAAATCGGGTATTCGATCCTGGGCAATAGTAAATCCTTCAAGTCCATCATTGGCAACATACACACGGTACTTTTTTTGCAAAACTTGTTGCAAATAAATTTGAATATCCTTTTCGTCATCAACAACCAATATTTCAAAACAATCCTCGTTGTTTATTTCATTGTTATTACAAATACCACCATCATAATCATCAGTAATACTATTATCAGAACCTAATACCTTTACAAAAGGCAATAACAGTTCAAAACAGGTACCCTCGCCGATTTCGCTAACCAACTTTATTTCACCCCCCAATAAATCAACAAGTTTTTTTACAAGTGCCAACCCAATTCCGGTACTTTCACCTGCAAATGGTTTAATACTAGCATTAGAATAAAAAGGATTAAAAATACCCTTTTGTGCCTCCAAAGAAATACCAATTCCCGAGTCTTTAACCAACAACTTTAAAAATTGTTGCTCAATAATCATCTGAACAATAATTATTCCTCCATCAGGAGTATATTTAAATGCGTTAGAAACAATATTTACCACAATTTTCTCAACCTTATCGGCATCAATGCTGCAACTTTGATCAAACGATAAATATTCAATACGAAAATCAATTTTACGTTTTTCGGACTGATACTCAAATCTACTTAATATATCATTTAAAAACTCAAAAAGCTTAACCTCTTTAAAATGCAAAGTTTCCTGCCCCACTTCAACCTTACGAAAATCGAGCAATTGATTAATCAAGTCGTGCAATCTTTTAGCATTTTTTTGAATCAATAAAAGAACCGAACTTTCTTTATTTTTTGGCACCTCCCCCTTCACCAATTGATCGAGAGGATCGATAATCAACGATAGTGGAGTTCTTATTTCGTGCGACACCGAAGTGAAAAACTCCAGTTTTGCAGCATTCACCTCCTGATCTTTTTCATTACGTATTTTCTCAATTTCAAGTTCTTGTTTTAATTTTTCGCGCCAAAAAAGCAATCGAAACAATATCACAATCACCAAAGCAATAACAATTACGTACAACAAATAAGCCCACCATGTTCGCCACCACGGAGGCAATACAGTTATTATCAACTGTACCGGATTGGGATTCCAAACCCCATCACTATTGGCAGCCATTACCTTAAAAAAATATTTACCATCGTTAAGGTTAGAATAACCAGCTATACGACGACCTGCATCTGCCTCAATCCAACCTTGATCGAACCCATCAAGCATATATTTATATTTATTACCTGATGGATTTGAATAATGCAAACCTACAAACTCAACACTAAAACTCTTATAATTGTATTCTATTTCAATTTCGCTGGTTAAAATAAGCGATTGAGAAAGAATAACCTTATCTTGAAATATCTCCCCAACTTCAATCCATTTGTTTTGAACCCTTAATCTGGTTATATAAACATTTGGCAAAAAAGGGTTATCCCTAATACTGTCCGCATCAAATACCGTTAACCCCTTGCTTCCTCCAAAATAAAAACGATTTGAAATACTACTTTTAAAAAAAGCATTCTGGTTAAATTCATTTCCAGGCAAACCATCATCTTTATTATAAGTCCGAAACCCCCATCCATCTTTACTTTTCGTTATTCTTGTTAATCCTTTAATATGACTCACCCAAATATCCCCGGCATTATCGGTCAACATACCCATAATCAATTCATCCGGGAAACCGGTTTCAACAGTCATTCTAATCAACTTATCGCTTTTGGGGTTTAAACAACACAAGCCGTTATTTGTCCCTATCCAAATATTATAATCCTTATCTTCCAATAAGGTAAGCACAATATTAGCAACAATAGAATTTTTATCACCCGGAATAAACTGATAATCCTTAATTCTTTTCAACTCGCCAGTTGTAATAAAATCAGAATCACGCTCCAATACAGATATCCCTCCCCCTTCAGTTCCAATCCACAAATTATTATTTTTATCCTCAAGGATAGTACGAACCCGAGGTGTGTTTAAAAATTTTGTTGGATCGTATCCTATAAAAGTATCTAACTCTCTGTTTAATCGGGCGAAACCATTAAAGGTGCCAATCCATAAATCATTATTATGATCCTCCATAACCCAAAATACTCTTTTATCAGGAATTGTTCCATTCAATTGGGTATACGACGATTCAAACCTGTTAGTCTTTGCCGAAAAACGACTTAATCCATTTTTCGTTGCAATCCACACATCTCCATAATGGTCGCAATATAAATAACGAATCTGATTATCAATAACTGAATTATTATTTAGTGGATCATGTTTATAATGAACATAACGCCCATCCCTTTTTATAACCGTAATACCATTACTAAATGTTCCAACCCAAATATTACCTTCTTTATCTTCAACAATACTCTTAACTACATTATCAACTAGCGTATTATTATCAAATGGCGAATGATAATAATTTTTAAACGGTTTCGATCTGGTATCAGCTTTATATACCCCTCCTGCTTCTGTTCCAACCCATAAAATATCATGGTTATCGAAATACAAATCAGTCAAATCTTCTTCACATATCGATTCATTTCCACCTAATTTATCTCCATAAATCAACTCCTCACCAATCCTATTTCGTTGAAATAATTTTTTCGACGACCGTTCCACTGCCCATTCAAACCCATTTCCCGAAACATGAGTACGGCTCCATTTATTACGCCTTAAACCATCTTGAATATATCCGGGAACCGAATCAGGATGAACATTATTAAACGCTTCGTATTGATAACTATATTCGGCAAAATGACCATCGCCATTAACTACCCAAAGATTTAAAAGTGAATCGATAAATAAATAATCAATACGATTATTTAAAATACCACTACTTGTTTCTTTATCTGCTCTGAATACTTTAAACTGATACCCATCATAACGACAAACGCCTTCCCATGTTCCAAACCACACAAAACCATACTTATCTTTAACAATTCCATGAATGGTATTTTGCGATAATCCATCATCATTAGTCAGATTTGTAAATCGCAATCTATTCTCACTTTCCAAATAAATGGGAAATAAAAATATGATAACTATAGTATATAAGATATTTTTTTTCATTTAAAAAACAAAGTAAATAAAAATAGCTCAACAAGTTATAAATACTTATTTATTTAAAAATTAAACATCTAATAAATAAATCCCTCACATTTCGCTTAAATATTCATTTATAATTACTTTTGCGAAAAATTTAGTTGTGGAAGTTAGTTCATTATTACAATTATATAAAACAGATAAAAAACTCGAAGAGTTAAAAAACAACCTTCAAAAAGCTAATGGATCAACCTTTTTAAAAGGAGTAACCGGATCAATATCTCCAATTATAATTAGTACTTTATTAGACCACGGACCTCACTTGGTTGTGTTACAAGATAAAGAAGAGGCCTCTTTTTTTTACCACGACTTAACTCAATTAATCAACAAAGATGCTGTTTTTTTTCTAACCTCATCGTTTAAACGTTCTCCCGAATACGGTCAAATCGATACTCCAAATATCATTTTAAGAACAGAGGCATTAAACCGGATGACTCAAAACAGCAACAATTTTATTATAGTAACCTGCCCCGAAGCAATTATTGAAAAAGTTCCAACTAAAAACCAGTTAAAAACATCTACTCTTGAAATAAATACAGGTGATCTACTCGATATCGAATTCATTGTTGACATTTTAGACGAATATAGTTTTCAACGTGTTGATTTCGTATTTGAACCGGGTCAATACTCTGTTAGAGGAAGTATTATTGATATCTATTCATTTTCAAACGAAGACCCTTATCGCATCGATTTCTTTGGCAAAGAGGTTGATTCAATAAGAACATTTGATTTAGAAAATCAATTATCGAAACAAAAACTAGGATCGATAGCTATAATTCCTAACCTATCAAAGTCAGCAACCAACGAAAATACTAATCATTTATTACAGTTTGTTTCACCAACCACTAAAATATGGATTGAAACGCCCGAAATAACTTTCGATCGAATTAACAAAATTTACGAGAAGATAGAAGCTTTTAACAATATCGAAACTACTGACGAAAATGATGAGATTCACGTTTGCAGCATCGATCAGTTTAGCAGTGAAAAAGATATTAAAAAAGCTCTTACTCAATTCCCTTTAGTATTTTGGGGAAGCACAAACCAAAAAAGTGAACAAATACTCGTATTTAACACCAATCCACAACCTGTATTTCATAAAAACTTCGAATTACTCGAATCCGATCTTAAAGCAAAAAACCAGGAAGGTTATCAATGTTTTATCTTATCCGACAATAAAACACAGCTAGCAAGATTACGTTCAATTTTCGAAGACAGGGGACTTAAAATAAGATATGAAGAAATTGACCATGCTTTGCATGCCGGTTTCATCGACAAAGAATTAAAACTTTCGGTATACACCGACCATCAAATATTTGAGCGATATCATAAGTTTTCGCTACGAACCGACAAGGCTCGTTCGGCCCGACAATCCATTTCGATGCGCGAACTAAACCGCTTAAATCCGGGCGATTACGTAGTTCACATCGACCATGGCATAGGGAAATTTGGAGGATTAGTAACACAGGAGGTTAACGGGAAACCACAGGAATCCATTAAACTGGTGTTCCGCGATAACGATGTTTTACTGGTTAGCATTCACTCACTTCACCGTATTAGCAAATACAAAAGTAAAGAAGGTGAACCCCCAAAAATAAACAAACTTGGCACTGCTGCATGGAAAAACCTGAAAGAGAAAACCAAGAACAAGGTTAAAGACATTGCACGCGAACTAATTGCGTTATATGCCAAACGAAAATCGGAACCCGGCTTTGCTTTCTCGCCCGACAGTTTCATGCAAAATGAACTGGAAGCCTCATTCTTCTTCGAAGATACCCCCGATCAGGAAAAATCGACCAAGGCTGTAAAAGAAGATATGGAATCGAGTACCCCAATGGATCGCTTGGTTTGCGGCGATGTTGGATTTGGAAAAACCGAAATTGCAATACGAGCTGCATTTAAAGCGGCTGCCGACAATAAACAAGTAGCAGTACTGGTTCCCACAACTATTTTAGCATTGCAACATTACAAAACATTCTCAGAACGTCTTAAAGATTTTCCAGTCGAAATTGACTATATCAGCCGTCTTCGAAAATCAAAAGACACATCTAATGCATTAAAAAAACTCAAAGAAGGCAATCTTAACATCGTAATAGGAACCCATCGTTTAATAGGTAAGGATGTCGAATTTAAAGATTTAGGCCTTTTAATTATTGATGAAGAACAACGTTTCGGGGTAGCTATAAAAGAAAAACTTAAACAATTCAGAGTTAATGTTGACACACTTACATTAACAGCAACACCAATACCCCGCACATTACAATTTTCGTTAATGGGAGCCCGCGACTTATCAATACTAAATACCCCACCGCCCAACCGGCAACCTATTATTACAGAGTTACATTCGTTTAACGAACAAATAATTGTCGAAGCTATTCAATACGAAGTCGAACGAGGTGGTCAGGTTTTCTTTATAAACAACAGGGTACAAAATATTCTTGAAATTGAAAAACTTGTCAATCAGCTACTACCCGATGTAAAAACCATTGTAGCACATGGACAGATGGAAGGGCAAAAATTAGAAACCATAATGCTCGACTTTATAAATGGAGACTACGATGTTTTAATAGCTACAACCATTATAGAGTCGGGACTAGACATACCAAACGCCAATACCATTATTATAAACAATGCTCATAATTTTGGATTAAGCGAACTGCACCAGTTACGTGGCCGGGTTGGACGAAGTAACAAAAAAGCCTTTTGCTACCTCCTGGCACCTCCATTAACTACATTAACACAAGATGCCCGACGGCGCTTAAAAATTATCGAAGAATTTTCCGACTTAGGCAGTGGTTTCAACATTGCCATGCAGGATTTAGATATAAGGGGTGCAGGAAACCTTTTGGGTGGAGAACAAAGCGGTTTCATTTCCGATATTGGCTTTGAAACCTATCATCGAATACTGAATGAAGCAATGCTCGAATTACGCGATACCGAATTTAAAGATTTATTCACAAAAGAAAAAGAAACAACAAAAGAACCAAACCAATACACATCCGATTGTCAAATCGAAACAGATGTTGAAATTTTGCTTCCCGAAACTTACATTCAAAATATTGCAGAAAGAATGCAACTTTACAGGGAACTTGACAATATATCTGATGAAGATACATTAACTACATTTGCATCAAACCTTATTGACCGTTTTGGTCAAATACCTAACGAAAGTCTCGAATTATTAGATGTGGTAAGAGTTCGCTGGGTTGCTCAAAAACTGGGAATTGAAAAAATAATTTTAAAAAACAATCTATTAATAATATATTTTATCTCCGATAAAGAATCATTTTTTTACCAGTCTACAACTTTCACCAAAATATTAGGCTGGGTACAAGTCAATTCAAAAAGATCCAAAATGCAAGAAACCCGAGATAGGTTATCTGTTCGGGTTCCTAATATATCTTCTATCGAAAAATTAAAACTTCTTCTTGATGATATCAATTCATTTAAGAGTTAATCGCGAGTTATCACCCACTGGCAAATTGTACCGGAACCAGCACAAATAGGATATATTTTTAACGCCATTGATGCATTTTCGATATTTATTTTAAACTCTTTCGACGACACAAGCCCATTCTCCTTTTTTATTCTCGAAATCTCGGGTTGCAAAACCGACACAACATCTCCCATGCTAATAACCTCAATACCCGGCAATAAAGAGTGAATCTCTTTATTTTTTGCAATTAACCGACACTCCTTATCTAAAATCAAAAAAGGCTTTCCAGAATCCAACAAAGCTTTCTGATAAAACTCCGACAAACGCCTTTGAAATACACGTGGAGAAATATCGCGAACAATAATTTGAAGAGACATGTCGTTATTGAAACGTACTGTAGACCCCGATATTTCAGCATGAATATCAGCACCATGCAAATCCTTTAGTTTTACATACTCATCAATAAACCTATCATCGTTTAAGCCCTCACCCGATAATAATTTCATCACCTTTTCTTTATACTCTTCATCAACAAAGCGTTCGAAAGGCAAACCCATTACATCTTCGATATACGTTGTTTTCATTATCTGTTCAAGTGCCAGCTTATTTAAATACTGAATCTTCCCATTCCGAATTATAATATTTGGAACCGGCGATTCAGAGATAAACTCACGGTAACCACGCTCCCTCTTTTTCTGCTCTAAATCAACTTTATGCTTAAAGTATGCCAAATCAATACTAATCCCCAACTCTTTCCTATTAACAGGCTTAACTAAATAACCATACGAATTCGACACGATAGCACGCTCAATAATAGTATTAGATGTATCTCCCGAGATATAAATAACCGGTAAATCAAGCTCCATCTTCAATCGTTCCGCTGTTTGTATACCATCAAGCTCACCATGCAAATGTATATCCATAAGAATGACATCAGGCTTTAACTCCTTACACATTTGAATAGCCTGCAATCCATCTTCACATCTCCCAACCAACTCATGCCCCAGCTCGCTTAAAAACATTTTAAATATGGTTGATATAAACCTATCATCTTCAACAATTAAGATTCTTCTCATGGGTATATTTTTTCGAACTCAAATATAACTATTTATATTAATACCTTTTTTTTATATTTGTCAACTCATTAAAAAAATAAGCGTGAATTTAGTCATCGATCAGGGAAATACATCTATAAAATATGGTATTTTTAATGAGGATAAGCTAATTAACTCAAAAAAAATAGGCTCTGTTGATCCAGTTTGGATCAATAACATTATACTTAAATATCCAATTCATCAATTCATATTCTCAAGTGTAAAAAATGAAGGAAATGACCTGTTTAAGCAAATAAAACAATTCATACCAAACGGATTATTGGTCGATGCCAACACTCCCCTTCCCTTTAAAAACTGCTACAAAACACCCCAAACATTAGGAAGAGACCGAATTGCAGCAGTTGCAGGGGCAATTGATACATTTCCCAATTCACCAATTCTGGTCATCGATGCAGGAACAGCAATCACTTTTGAATTTATATCTCCAAAACAGGAGTATTTAGGAGGCAACATTTCTCCCGGATTATCACTTCGTTTCAAATCACTTAATACTTATACAAGCCAACTACCACTATTAGGACAATCCGATATTTATAGCTTAATTGGCAATTCAACAAACGATGCTATTATTTCAGGTGTTCAAAACAGCATCATTTTCGAAATTGACTCATATATTAATCTGTTTAATCAACAATTTAATGATATAAAAACAATCATTACAGGAGGAGATGCAGAATTTTTTGCAGGGAAATTAAAAAATCCCATCTTTGTAGATCTTAATTTAGTACTAAAAGGACTCAATAGAATACTGACACACAATGCATAACATCTTATTTTATCTATTTTTCAGCTTCATTTTTTTGCTTAATATTTCCATTTTTGCGCAGGAAAGAACCTATTCTCCTTATTCCAGATTTGGAATTGGTGAAATTTATCAACCAGGTTATAGTCAAAATTCGGGAATGGGAAATACAGGAATTGCACTACAATCATCAAATCATCTGAACAATTCCAATCCGGCTTCATACTCATCAATAGATACACTATCGTTTTTTTTAGAGGCAGGAATTACCGGATTTAACCAAAACCTAAGCGACAAAAGTGCATCAGCAAATTATAGCGATGTTAATTTTGATTATTTTGCCTTTGGATTTCCATTATCAAAATACGGATATACAAGTTTAGGATTAGTCCCCTATTCAAATATGGGATACAATATTAATCAAACCTCAATATCAGAAAACATTGGCGAAGCCGTTAATACTGCAATGGCTAACGGAAATATTTCAAAAGTTTATTGGGGAATTAGTATAAAACCTCAAAAAAACCTTTCTATAGGAGCTCATGCGTCATATCTGTTTGGAAATTTACAAACATTTAACGCATTTAATGATGTTTCTGACGGGTTAAGCACCATATATGGTCGTCAAAACAAAATACATGTTAGCGATTTAACATTCGACTTTGGAGCACAATACCGGTATAAATTAACAGATACACATTCATTTTTAATTGGAGCTACCTTTATGCCTCAAACCGGAATTAAAGGAAGTTATTCAACTATTATTGCCGAAAACATTTCACTAAAAGGGCTTGAAAGTGGAGATTTAAATATTAAAGGGGATACTATTACCCCCCCTATTGAAGACAACTCATCAAATGCATTAACACTACCTCTTTCGTATGGCATTGGTCTGACCTATGAGATTCAGGATATGCTTTTATGGACAGCTGAGTATAAATTTGATGAATGGTCGTTAACAAACAACAACTTTTTTTCGGCCGAAGACAGTTGGCGATTTGCTTCAGGTATTGAGTTTATACCCAAAGAACGCGACCAAAAAAATTACATCAACCGCATTCGCTATCGACTTGGCGTTCAGTACTCTAAGGAATATTACTCCAATAACACAACTGATTTTTATAATTTTGGCATGAGTTTTGGTTTAGGATTACCATTAAAACGATCTAAATCATCTATAAACCTGAGTATACAATACGGTAAAAAAGGAACGCTTGATAACAATAATGTGCAGGAAAAATATACTCGATTAACACTGGGTTTTACAATGCACGAATATTGGTTTGTGAAACGAAAATTTGAATAATAATAAATTTTATACCAATGAAACTAACTACACTAATTATCGCATTATTAATTGCAGTTGGGACCACATTTGCGCAAAAAGGTGTTGAAGATGGTTCAAAATACGGCCATGGAGAAGACAGCCTAAACTGTTTGAAAAATTCATCGCTATATTTCGAGAGTTATAAAAACAACAATTACAAAGCAGCCTATCCTTACTGGTTACAAGTTTTTAATGAATGTCCATTATCAAGTTCCAATGTATACACAGCCGGTGCAAAAATGTTAAGAAGCCTTATTGAAGAAGAACAAGACACCGTTAAAAAAGAGGAATACTATCAGCAATTAATGAAAGTACATGATCAAAGGATTAAGTACTACGGGAAAAGCAAAAAATTTCCGGAATCATATATTCTAGGCTGGAAAGCTATTGATATTTTACGGTTCAAAAAAGATGATGTTCCATCGATGATAGAAGCTTACGAAATTAGCAAAAAATCAATAGCCAGCAGAGGTGTTGAATCAATGGAAGCACTACTTAACATCCACATTTCAAATTCTATTGACCTATACCGTGCCGATAAAATAACAGCCGAAGATGTTGTTGATGATTACACATTAGTTGCTGACGTTTACGATTCAAAAATAAAAGCCGCACCCGAAAACGAAGAAATACAGGGATATGTTGCATTAGTTGAAAAAATTGTTGCAGAAAGTGGCGTTATGTCATGCGAAAAAATGGAAGAGATTTTTGGATCAAAATTCGAAGAAAACAAAGAAAACATTTCATGGTTAAAACGTGTTAATCGAATTCTTAACCAACAACTTTGCGAAAACGATTTAACTTTTAAAGTTTCGGAAAACCTTCATACACTTGAACCATCCTCATCATCTGCTCGTGGAATGGCTGTTAAATGCTTAAAAAGTAAAGATTACAATGGTGCAGTAAACTACTACCAGGAAGCAATTGAGCTGGAAGAGAATAGTAAAACAAAAGGAGGCTTTTATTATGAGTTAGGTCTTGTGTATATGGCTCAAACAAAATTTCCCGAAGCCCGCAATAACTTTAAAAAAGCTGCCGAATTAAAAACAAACTGGGGATTACCTTATATTCAAATTGGTTTAGTATATGGATATGCAGCACCTAACTGCGGTGATTCTGACTTTGAACATAAATGTGCCAACTGGGCAGCAGTTGATAAATTTGAATATGCTAAAAAAGTAGACCCTTCAGTAACCGAAGAAGCCAATAAACATATTAAAACATTCTCGGCTTTCTTCCCAAATCAGGAAGAGTTATTCTTTAACTCTGCAAAAATTGGTAATGTAGGTGACAGCTACACTGTAGGATGCTGGATTAATGAAAAAACAACAATTAGAGCAAAAAAATAATTTTTTGAAAACTCTACTTTTCATAAAATCAAAAATAATAGCAAGCAGTTTTTTACTGCTTGCTATATCTTTTTTATATGGCTGTGAAGCCAATAAACCCGAAGAGATAAATGCAATTTCAAGCATTGAAGATATTCCCCAGTTAATTATCGAAAATTTAGAAACAACCATTTTAGATTCGGGTGTTATCAAATACAAAATTATTACCCCCGAGCTTTACGACTTTGGGAAAAAAGATCCTCCATACATCAACTTCCCTAAAGGAGGTCAAATAATAATGTATAACCGAAATGGAGAGATAGAATCGAGCATAAAAGCAAATTACGCCAAATACCTTAAAAAAGATAAACTATGGGAATTAAGAAACGATGTGGAAGCTGTTAATAAAAAGAGTGAAGTATTTAACACAGAACAACTATTTCTCGATGAAAAAAAAGACCGAATATATTCCGATCTTCATGTTAAAGTAACCACACCAAGCCAAACACTAAGAGGTACTGGATTCGAATCGAACACTAAAATGGATAAATACAGTTTTAAAAAGCCAACTGCTAATTTCGAAATAGAAGATTAATTATTTTCACACTAATACCAATTTTAATATCTTTCAATAAAAAACAAGGGACTCATTAACTTAAATGGATCAATTTTCAATAATTATAATAACACTTATTCTTTCGGCATTCTTTTCGGGGTGCGAAATGGCGTTTATTTCATCTAACAAGCTATTGTTAGAACTAAACCGAAAAAAAAATCCCTTTTTATCAAAAATCATTGATCTCTTTCTAAAACACCCAGGCATCTATTTATCAACCATGTTAATTGGCAATAATGTAGCTTTAGTAGTTTATGGTCTGGAAATGGGTAATATGTTAGAACCTCTTATTTCTCTCATCACCGTGTCTCAATCACTCATACTTTTAATTCAAACACTAATATCAACATTAATTATTCTAATAACAGCTGAATTTTTACCCAAAACATTATTTCGAATTAATCCCATATTCATTTTAAACACCTTAGCAATACCAATAGCATTTTTCTATTCACTATTATATCCTGTTTCCAAATTAACCATTTCCATATCAAATATATTATTACGTTTCCTGTTCAATACTCACCACACCGATGAATCAACTAACCCGGTATTAGGTCGCATTGATCTTAATCATCTTTTATCGAAACATCACGAACAGGAAGTAAAACACGAAGACATTACCCAAGAAGTGAAACTACTTAAAAATGCATTAGACTTTTCATCAATAAAAATAAAAGAATGCTCTATTCCACGTACCGAAATTGAAGCCATTGAAATACACGACTCGTTGGAGTTACTTAAAACAAAATTTATTCAAACCGGTCTTTCAAAAATATTAGTTTATAAAGATACCATCGATAATATTATTGGTTACATACACGTAAGTGATATGTTTAAACACCCAAAAACATTAAAGAATATAATTTACCCAATATCAGTAGTGCCCGAAACTATGACTGCAAACAAAGTTTTGGAGATATTTACAAAAGAACATAAAAGTATTGCTCTTGTAGTAGACGAATTCGGAGGTACATCGGGCATTGTAACTATGGAAGATATTTTAGAAGAAATATTTGGCGAAATAGATGATGAACACGATGTGGTAGATATAATTATGACTAAAACCACAGAAAATGAATATCTATTTTCGGGTAGAGCAGAAGTTGATGCCATAAACGAAAAATTTGGTTTAAACATACCCTATTCCGACGATTATGAAACAATTGCCGGATTAATTCTTTACCATAACGAATCAATCCCCAAAGAAGGAGAAGTGATTGAAATTGAAACCTTTACAATAACAATTAAAACCGCTTCGAACAATCGTATCGATTTAGTTAAACTAGCTATTAACAATCAAAACTAAAACTGTTTAAACTATTTCAATTAAACAAATAGATACAACAACTAGAGTATACCATTTTTTTGTATATTCGTAACCTAATTTTGAAAAAATTAATAATTATTAAAGGATGGCAACATTAGAAACGATAAGAAATAAAGCGGGTATTTTAATATCTGTTTTTATTGGTTTGGCGCTTGTCGCATTTATTTTAACAGACTTACTTTCATCGGGAAGTTCCATGTTTACAGGAGCCTCAAATGAAATTGGAACAGTTGACGGCAATAGCATTAGTTACGAAGAGTATCAATACAGATTAAGCCAACTTGAAGAGTGGACTAAAATGCAATACCAAATTAATTCGCTCGACGAAAACACAATGAATAGATTGATGGATCAGAATTGGGATCTAATAGTTCGTGAATCGATTATGGGAAACCAATTCGAACAGCTAGGCATATCTGTTACCGATAAAGAAATGAGTCTAATTTTCGACCAGGAAAATACTCATCCCAGTATAAGACAAATGTTTACCGACCCCCAAACTGGAATATACAACCAACAGATGGCTATTGAATCATATAAAGGACGGAATAACAACCCTCAGGCTAACTTTTACTGGAACTATCTTTTAGAACAAATCAAAGTTGAAAAGCTTAATTTAAAATATACCGATCTTATATCAAAAGGTTTATATACTACTAAAAGTCAATTAGAGAACCGAATTAATTACAAACAAACAACCTATAATTTCGATTATATTTTAAAACCATACACCTCAATTACTGACAGTACTATCAAAGTATCTGATTCGGAAATAAAAAGTTTTTACAATGAGCATCTCGATAATTACAAAAGCGAACCTAACCGCGAAATCAAATATGTAATTTTTGACATTAAGCCTTCGGAAAAAGATAACTCTGCAACAAAATTGAGAGTTGAAAAAGCAAAAACACGTATGGAAAACCCCGAAACAGAAATTGTTTCTTTTATTACCAGAAATTCCGACAACGCCCCTTACATTCCAAAAAACGAGAAATTTGATAACATTAAACCTATTTTACAAGAATTTGTAAAAACAGCAAATGTTAATGACATATACGGGCCATATTTTGAAGATAACGCCTATAAATTAACCAAATTGGTAGCCATTAAAGAATTACCCGATTCGGTAAAAGCTCGTCATATACTTATTCGTACAGAAACACCAAACAGTAATAAAATTGCTGACAGCTTACTAACATTAGCTAAAGACGGAGCCGATTTTGCCGAATTGGCAAGAGAAAACTCTGCCGATCAAGGATCTGCTGTAAATGGTGGCGACTTAGGCTGGTTTAGCGAAGATAAAATGGTTAAACCTTTTAGTGATGCTTGTTTTGAAGGAAACATAGGTGATATTATAAAAGTACAATCTCAACTTGGTTATCATATTATTCATTTGCAAGACAAAGGTAATACTACTCAGAAATACGAATTGGCTACTTTCTCTAAAAACGTATTAGCCAGCCAGGAAACACGTCAGGAGATATACTCAACCGTAACAAAATTTGCTACCGAAAACGAAACTGCTGACAAATTCAACAATGCAATTACCGAGCAAAACTTACAATCGAGAATGGGTTATAATATCAAAATTAACGACCGTCAATTAGGAAATCTTGAGTCACCTCGTCAACTAATAAAATGGGCATTTGATGCTTCATTAAATGAAACATCACCCATATTTGAACTAGGTAATAATTTTGTTATTGCATTATTAACCCAGATTCAGGACGAAGAATACTTACCGGTTACCAAAGTAGCTGACCAAATTAAAACCGAATTATTAAAAGATAAAAAGGCTGAAATTATTATTAAAGAGTTAAATGCTACAATTAAAGAGAGTTCTAGCTTAAGTTCTGTAGCACAAAAAGCAAACGTACAGGTTAAAACAGCTTCGGGTGTTACATTTGCAAACCCCCAGGTTTCGGGCTTAGGATTTGCCCCTGCACTGGTTGGCGCTGTAAGCAAACTTGAACAAAATAAAATATCAAATCCGGTTAAAGGATTAAATGGCGTTTACGTTCTAAAACTAACAAGCACAGGTAAATCAACTGTTAATGCAAAAACTGAAAAAGAAGCAATTACTCAGGAAATGACTTACAAAGTTTACAGAGCATTTGATGCAATAAAAAAAGGAATTGAAATAGAAGATAACCGATACAACTTTTATTAATAAACCTAAAAAACACAAATAAAAAAAGGCGAATCGTTTGATTCGCCTTTTTTTATTTTAACAATACACACCCACATCATAATAAAAAAAATTACGACAACATTTTTTTTACAATATTAGCAATTAATTTCCCATCAGCTTTACCAGTCAATTCTTTCGAAGCAACACCCATTACCTTTCCCATATCTTTCATACCTGATGCCCCAACTTCATTAATAATATTCTTAACAGCGGCTACAATTTCATCCTCCGTCATTTGAGCAGGTAAATAACCAATTAAAACATCAGCTTCCTGTAACTCCTTATCTGCCAAATCACTTCTATTTTGCGATTTATACAAATCTGCAGAATCACGACGTTGCTTTACCAGCTTCTGAATAATCTTAACAGCATCGGCATCATCTAAATCACCACCTCCACCTTTAGCAGTTTTTGCTTCGATAAACTCTTTTTTCACACCGCGCAACGCCTCTAACCGAATTGTTTCACGAGCTTTCATAGCCTCTTTGATATCATTTGATATCTGATCAAATAAACTCATATTTTTTGTTTTAATCTACATTATCAAATAAAAACGGATTATCACCCGTTAATTTAGTACCATCTTTAGGGTCATCAAGCAAAGAAAACCGCGAAATACGATCTCTTTCATTGGGTGTTGAGCGCTCATTAGCACTCATATTCTTCCGTTTATAAGCCGGAATATTCTCGAGCTTCTCAATAATACGTTCATCTTCAATACTCTCCTTTCGTATCTGAGGTTTATAATACGAAGCCCCCCCATAACTCTTATCGTCATTAAAACCAATAGTACCTTGGCTATCATCAGACGACTCATCAGAGTTATCATTTTGTTTAGGTACAATTGGCTTATAATACTTATCATACCTATCTTTTTTCTTCTTGTCTATTTCGTCAAAATCAATCACTCTGCTTGTTTCATCATCAGAGATAAACTGTATAGAATTGTCCTTTTGTATTAAGTCAGTTTTAACAGCAGATGGAGCTGGAATAACAACATCACCATCCTCATCAATGCTAAATCGTTGTACTTTTTTTAACGGTTGTAAAATTGGCCGTTGCTCATTTAAAAGTGTTTCAGAGTCGAAACCCGTAGCAATAATAGTAACATTTACCTTATCGCCAATTTCAGGATCAATACCTGTACCCCATATAATAGAAGCATTTGCCCCCACAACATCCTGAACATAATCAGTTATTTCACCTACCTCGTCCATGGTTATTTCTTCAACGCCAGAAGTTATATTTAGCAATATATTTTTTGCACCTCTAATATCATTATTATTTAACAATGGCGATTCCAATGCAGCCTGAATAGCATCAATAGCCCGCTCATCACCCTCGGCAGTTGCCGAACCCATTATAGCTACACCACTCCCCTTCATAACTGTTTCAACATCGGCAAAATCGACATTTATATAACCATGTATGGTAATTATTTCGGCAATACCTTTGGCTGCTGTAGTTAAAACATTATCGGCCTTAGCAAATGCATTTGACAGCTTAAGATCGCCATACATCTCCCTTAACTTTTCATTATTTATTACCAATAACGAGTCAACATTTTTCTCCATCTCTGCAATACCATCAAGAGCCTGGTTAATTCTCACTTTCCCTTCGAAACGAAAAGGAATGGTAACAATTCCTACAGTAAGAATACCCATATCTTTTGCTGCCTTTGCTATTATAGGAGCTGCGCCAGTTCCAGTACCACCTCCCATACCTGCTGTAATAAAAACCATTTTGGTATTATTCTCTAAAACGCGGGTTACATCATTAAGATTTTCAATAGCAGACTGTCGTCCAATTTCAGGCTTACTTCCGGCTCCACGGCCTTCGGTAAGAGATTCTCCAAGTTGAACCTTAACCGGTATTGGGCTATTTTCGAGTGCCTGAGCATCAGTATTACACACCACGAAACTAACATCTTTAATTCCCTGGTTATACATATAATTTACTGCATTACTTCCTCCGCCTCCAACACCAATTACTTTAATAATTGAGTCATTGCTCACCGGTATCTCAAAATTTATTAAATCTTCCATCGCTAATTGTTTATCTATTATGACGCTTTAGATATCTGTATCATGGTTATCCTCAAAAATATTTGCGAAGCTACTTTTAAGCGACTCAAATAAATTACCGGTATACTCACGGCGTTCTTTTTTAACTCCAGATTCTCTTCGAAAAGATACTTTTTTTCGGGTTTTCGGTTCTGGCATTGTTTGCATAGGTGGTAAATCGCCAAATAGTTCCGGCTCAATTAATCTTTGCGATGGCTTGTCAATAGCACTCATTAACAATCCGAAACTTGTAGAAAACATAGGTATCGTAGCTTCTTCAGGCAATGAACCACCAATATATTTATCCGGAATACCAATACGAACATCAAATCCTGTTCTTAGTTTTATTAAAGGAGCTAGATTTTTCAACAATGCACCGCCACCTGTTAATACTATACCGGCACCTGTTTTGTCAAAGCAACACGAATTTTCAATCTCCATCATTACATAATCAATAATCTCTTCCATTCGAGCCTGAATAATATAAGCCAAACTCTTAAACGATATCTCCTTAGGTTCCCAACCTTCAATACCCGGAATTGTAACAACCTGATCTTCTCTGGCATCATCAGCAATAGCTGATCCAAAACGTGTTTTTAAAGTTTCGGCTTGTTTAGTTAATACCGAACACCCCTCTTTTATATCACTTGTAACAACATTTCCACCAAACGGAATAACAGCGGTATGTTGAATAATGCCATCATGAAAAACAGCAACATCGGTTGTTCCTCCGCCAATATCAACAAGCACAACACCTGCTTCCTTTTCTTCTTCAGTTAATATAGATTGTGCCGATGCCAATGGCTCTAATATCATCCCCTTGAGCAGCAAACCAACACGATGAATACACTTTTCAATGTTTTTAACCGATGCAATACGTCCCAATACAATATGAAAATTCCCCTCTAGCCGATGCCCCGACATACCAACAGGCTGTTTTATACCAGTTTCATTATCTACAATATAATCCTGTGGTATAACATGCAATATTTTCTCACCTGCCTCTATCGGAATTTTAAAATTATCTGAAAAAAGCTGATCAACATCCAATTGCCTAATTTCGTTCGATGGATCAATAAAACGATATCCCCTGTTTCTTATACTCTTAATATGTTGCCCGGCAATACCAACATAAACCTCAAATAGTTTAATATTTAATCTGGTTTCTATTCTCCGAACAACTTCACGTATAGCATTAGATGTTTCCTCAATATTTAAAACAACACCTCTCTTAACTCCAGATGAAGACACCTTTTCGAGACCAATAACCTCCAACTTGCCTGTTTGCAGATTTTTACGGCCTACCAATGCTACAATTTTTGTTGTACCAATATCAATAGCTGCAAATAATTGTGACTGTTGCATCATATATTTTACTTTTTAGAGCAAATAACCTGTCCTTTATATTTCAAATTAATAGTTTTATACTGATTCCACTCCAATGGATGTAAACCACTCTTATACAAAGCCATAAGATTTCTGAATTTTTTTTCCATATCTGATATATCTCCAAATATTATTATATGTTGACCAACACGTGGAATTAATACAAATTCTCCTTTACTGTCGACATATAACTGTTCAATCTGTGCCGACCAAAAGTCATCATTATTAATATATCCTGTAATTACTATTAAATCTGATTTATTATTAAGCCTGTCTAAATAACCGTTAGCTATAGGAAGATGATCCTTGTACGAACCACGCAATGGAATTTTATAGCCTTTCAAATCAAGCAAATAAGAACTACCCCTTTCAAAAATTCTCACCAATGGCTTCCTTTGATCAACAACCACACATAAAGTTCCTTCAACCGATGGATATATCTGACAATCCTCAACTGCCGGATACGACCTTACTACATCTTCTATGCTTTCGATATTCAATTCATTTATTGAACTTCCTAATAATGTTTTAAACTTATGCTGAACTAATTTTTGTATTTCATTTTCCGACACAAACTTAAGACGAACACTATCGTTTATCGAAACTTTTACCGAATTACAAATTGTTCGATTCCGGCTTACCGATACAAAAGATAATATGATAGGAATATACAAACCCACCAAAATCCAAAGAACTATTTTCCAGAATCTATTCATTATCGCAAAAACTTATTTTCGGCGTTTTAAAAATAATTTATTAATAATTTAAGCTCCACAACTACTCTTAATAGTTATTAACAATTCATAACTATTTGTTAACGTTTACTTTCGACAAAAAATACTCCGTAATTAACGGGAGTTCTTTATCAATATCACCAGCTCCCATTGTTATCACAACAGATGGTTTTCTCAACTCAATCTCTTCAATCAACTTATTTTTTTGCACAATTTTCACAGGTACTGTCATATTTTTCGCAATCAAATCAGAAGTAACTCCCTCCAATGGCATTTCTCGTGCCGGATAAATATCAAGCAATAAAACCTCATCAAACAACGATAAAGATTTAGCAAACTCAATATAAAAATCTTTGGTACGACTATACAAATGTGGCTGAAACACAGCTAATACCTTATTATTTTTATAAATTGCCTTTACCGATTTTGCAGTTGCTTTAATCTCTTCGGGATGATGTGCATAATCATCAATAACAGTCAATAAACTATTGCGCAACCAATAATCAAACCTCCGCTTAATGCCTTTAAACCCTGCCAATGCTACTTTTATCTCATTGGGTTCAACACCCGATAATAAAGCTAACGAAGACGCTGCCACGGCATTTTCAACATTAACCAATCCAGGCACACCTAAATCAATATTTTCAATAACTCCTTTAGGATGAACTAAATCAAACCTGTAATATCCATCATACAAAGAAATATTTTTTGCATAAAAATCAGCTTCCTCCTCCATCGAATATCTATACTCGCTAATACAACCTGCATTTTTGGGCATATTCAACTCCAAATTTTTCTTAATCACAACTTGCCCATGATCTTTTACCCTGTCTAAAAATTGCTCAAATGCTTCAACAACATTCTCTTTATTATTATATATATCAAGATGATCAGCATCAACCGAAGTAATTAAAGCAACCGAAGGAGTTAAGGTTAAAAATGAACGATCAAATTCATCAGCTTCCAAAACAACCCAATTACTATTTTCGGCTTGCAAATAATTAGTTTGATAGTTCTTTGATATACCTCCTAAAAATGCATGACATTTGAGTTTAGATTGTGTAAACAAATGCGCTGTCATTGTCGAAACAGTTGTTTTACCATGTGTGCCTGCAACACATATTGAGTCCCATTTTTCCGACACAACTCCTAATAGTTGAGATCGTTTTAATAAGTCATATTTTTCATTACTAAACCAGTTAAATATTTTATTATCGGCAGGAATGGCCGGAGTGTAAACAATCAACGACTCATTTCTTTGAAACATATTCAAGTCAACACTCGAAACATCATCAACATAACAACATTCGATACCTTCATTAACAAGATGTTTTGTTAAATCAGTTTCGGTTTTATCATATCCACAAACAATTTTTCCTTGCTTTTTAAAAAAACGAGCAAGGGCACTCATACCAATTCCACCGATACCGATAAAATATAAAGACTTAATATTTTCTAAAGCTACCATAAACTAATTTACCAGCTTAACTATTTCATTTACAATATCATTTGCCGCATTAGGACGAGCAAATTTTACGACACTACGCTTTATCTGCTCAAGCTTATTTACATCATTCAAAAGAGAAATTGCTGTTTCAGCAATTAAATCAGAGTCATCATCTTTAATCATAACAGCAGCATCCTCCTCAACCAAAGCCATAGCATTTTTTGTTTGATGATCTTCGGCCACATTGGGTGAAGGCACAAAAATCGCAGGTTTTTCCAACAGTGCTATTTCTGAAATAGAACTGGCTCCGGCGCGCGAAACAACTACATCGGCTACACTATAGGCAACATCCATTTGTTGTATAAAATCATAAACCTTAACAAATCTTGAATCATTGTCAGAAACGGATGCTTTCATCTCAGAATAATAAAACTTACCTGTTTGCCATATCACCTGCACATCACTATCAATAAATACTGAAATACCCTTTTTAATTCCATTGTTAACATACCGTGCACCAAGGCTTCCTCCAATAACCAAAACAATTTTTTTGCTTGCATCCAAACCAAAAATTGAAACTGCATCTTCTCTTTTTATCACCCTTTTTAAATTCTGACGAACAGGATTTCCTGTAAGAATAATTTTCTCGGCCGGGAAAAAACGCTCCATTTTAGGGTATGCAACACAAATCTTATTCACTTTTTTCGATAAAATACGATTTGTAACGCCAGGAAAAGAGTTCTGCTCCTGGATAACCGTAGGAATACCCCGATTAGAGGCAATACGCAATACCGGACCACTAGCATACCCCCCAACACCAACAACAACATCGGGAGCAAAACTTTTAATCACTTTTTTTGCTTTAATCATACTTGATAAAAGTTTAAAAAAGAAAGTAAGGTTTTTATATGTTACTCGTCTGTGAAAACCGGCTACCGGTAATCCAACAATATCATATCCGGCAGCAGGTACTTTTTCCATTTCCATTTTACCTAACGCACCTACAAATAATATTTGAGCACTGGCATCGTATTCCCGAATCGCATTAGCAATTGAAATAGCAGGAAAAATATGTCCTCCGGTTCCACCTCCGCTGATTATTATTTTCATTTATATTCTGTTGTATAAATTTTTAATCTCATTTCCTGACAAATCATCACCTTGTTCATTCTTATTCGTCGTGCCTTCTTCTGTTGTATTTTGAGCCTCAGTAATAACTTTCTTCTCCTCAATATTACAACGACTCACACTTAAAATAGCACCAAAGGCTGCACATGTAAAAATAATTGAAGTTCCTCCCATACTTACCAATGGCAACGGCTGACCCGTTACCGGAAAAACACCAACAGCAACACCCATATTAATAAATGCTTGCAAAACAAGTATGAAAGTCAACCCCATAGCCAAAAAAGCAGGAAATGTACGCTGACTACTCTTAACCAATAAAGCAGCTCTGAACAACAAAATCATGTATGCAAGCAGTATCAAAAAACCTCCAAAAAAACCGAACTCCTCAACAATAATTGCATAAATAAAATCACTGTACGGATGAGGAAGAAAATTTCGCTGATAACTATTACCGGGGCCTTTACCAATAAAGCCCCCGGTTGCAACAGCCATTTTTGCCTGTTGCGACTGATAATCGCCTCCCAAATCCGATTCCGACTCGTTATCATTATTAACAAACCGTTCAACACGAGCCTTCCATGTTTCAGCCCTGTGAAAAACTGATACATAAGGAGATATTAAAAATACAATGGCAATAATACCAATAACCACACCCATAGTCCCCAACAAATATTTAAAAGGAACCCTACCAATAAACATCATTGTCATACTGGCAAAACCAATCATACCTGCAGTCGATAAATTCTCAGTAAAAATTAACCCACAAACAAAACCTACATAAACCATAATAGGCTTGAAAGCCTTACGTGCAGGCACTCCCTCTTCCTGATTTTGCGACAAAACCCGGGCTATATATATTATTAAAGCAAACTTTGCCAACTCCGAAGGCTGAAAACTAATACCTATTCCAGGCACTTTAATCCAACGCGAAGCCTCATTAAGGTTCATACCCGAAACTAAAGCCAACAACAATAAACCAATAGAAACCCATAAAAAAACAACAGCAATACGTGCAAAAAAACGATAATGCATTTTATGGATAAAAACAGTAACAGTTAATCCAATAATTAAAAACGATAAATGCTTAAACATATAAAAGGTAGTATTGCCACCATGATATTTGTATGCCAGTGTTCCCGTTGAACTATAAACAGCAAGCAACGAAAAAACCGACAACAAAAAAATCAAACCCCAAATAATACGATCACCTTTTAAATGTCTTTCTAACAGCAACTTCATCTATTCCTTTTATAATTTTATAAATTCCTCACACACTCTTTAAACTGACGCCCTCTATCTTCATAATTCTTAAACCTATCGAAACTGGCACATGCCGGCGATAACAAAACAGAATCTCCTTTCATCCCGCTTTTATAAGCCAGTTTTACAGCTTCTTCCATCGATTCGGCCTCTAAAATTGTCGGCACCATTCCTCCAAAAGAAGCAATCAATTTTTTATTATCAACACCAATACAAATAAGCACTTTCACCTTTTCAGTAACTAAATCAAAAAGAGAAGCATAATCATTACCCTTATCAGTACCCCCTGCAAGCCAAATTACCGGTGTTTGCATACACTCCAATGCATACCAGGTCGAATTAACATTGGTAGCTTTTGAATCATTAATAAATTCCATCCCCCTAACAGACAAAACACGTTCCAATCGATGCTCAACACCTTTAAAACTGGCCAGACATTGCCGTATTACTTCTTTATTAATATGAGCAACCGAAGCTGCAATTGATGCTGCCATCGAATTATAAATATTATGACGTCCTTGCAACGCCAATTCATGGTAAAAAATGCTCATTATATTAGTATTTAAGGTTAAATGAATTTGTTTCTCTTTCCCATAAGCTCCTTGTTCAACCTCCACTTCCAAACTAAATGGTAATTGCTTTGCAACAACATCCAGTTTTAAAATCTCCTCTTTTATTATCAGATCATCAGAACAATAAATAAAATAATCATCAGCAGTTTGATTTTGTAATATTCTAAATTTCGAATCGACATAATTCTGCATCTTATAATCATATCTATCAAGATGATCGGGCGTAATATTCATCAATATTGCAACCTCAGCTTTAAACTCAAACATTCCGTCAAGCTGAAAACTACTCAACTCAACTACCAAATAATCGAAATCATTACCACAAGCAAGCTGTCGTGCCAGGCTAGTACCTACATTTCCGGCTAATCCAACATTTAAACCTGCCTCTTTAAAAATATCATATATTAATAATGTTGTAGTTGTTTTTCCATTACTACCGGTAATACATATCTTTTTTGCCGATGTATACCGCGAAGCAAACTCTATTTCAGATATTACAGGTATTTTTTTATTTTTTAATTGAACGATTACAGGTGCTTTATCGGGAATACCCGGACTTTTCACTACCTCATCGGCATTTATAATTAAATCAACAGTGTGTTTGCCCAACTCAAATGCAATACTGGCATTGTTTAGTTCATTAAGATATTCTTCTTTTATCTGCCCCATATCCGACACAAACACATCATAACCATGCATTTTGGCTAACAATGCAGCACCTACACCACTTTCTCCAGCTCCTAAAATGACCAATCTCTTTTTCACGAGAATATGTTTTAATTAATTGGCCTCGCAGAAAATCCACGAAGAGTATTTATTTTTTTTTGAAACACTATGGATAATATACATTTCATGCTTCTTTATTTCTTATTAAACTTATCGTACTTTCAAGGTCACAATAGTTAAAATGGCCAACAAAATTCCAATAATCCAAAAACGCGTAACTATTTTCGATTCGGGATAGCCCTTTTTTTGATAATGATGATGCAAAGGTGCCATTCGAAACACACGTCTTCCTTCACCATATTTTCGCTTTGTATATTTAAACCAACTAACCTGTATCATAACCGATAAATTCTCAACTAAAAAAATCCCACACAATATTGGAATAAGCAACTCTATACGAATTAAAATGGCAAATACAGCAATAATACCACCAATAGTTAAACTTCCGGTATCGCCCATAAACACTTGTGCCGGGAATGAGTTGTACCATAAAAACCCCACAGTAGCACCAATAAATGCACTTACAAACACCACTAACTCCTCCGACATTGGAATGTACATAATATTAAGGTAATCGGCATAAATGATGTTACTCGACAAATAAGCAAACACACCAAGAGTTGTACCTATTATCGCCGAAGTACCTGTTGCAAGTCCATCGAGGCCATCGGTAATATTAGCTCCGTTCGACACAGCTGTAATAATAAACACAACAACAACAATAAAAATTAACCAGCCATATTTTTCAGCACTATCGCCCAAAAACGAAACTATTTTTGTATAATCAAACTCATGATTTTTAACAAATGGTATATTTGTTATTGTCTTTTTAACATCACGAGTTGCAACCTGCTCAACCATTTGCCCTTCAACATTCTCAACCATAACTAATTCACCATCTATTCGTTCACGAACCATCACATCATCACTTAAAAACATCGTAATTCCCACTATTAATCCCAATCCAACCTGACCAATAATCTTAAACCTTCCGGCCAATCCTTCTTTATCTTTTTTAAATACTTTTATGTAATCGTCTAAAAAGCCAATGGTTCCCATCCAAAGAGTAGTAATAATCATTAGTATGATATATACATTATCGAGCCTTGCAAACAAAAGCGTAGGAATAAGCAACGAAGTAATAATAATAAGGCCTCCCATTGTTGGAGTTCCTTTTTTCTGATATTGACCTTCTAATCCCAAATCGCGTATTATCTCACCTATTTGCTGCTTCTGTAATAAACGAATAACCTTTTTACCAATAAAAGTAGCTATCAACAACGAGGTAATCACAGATAATCCTGACCTGAATGAAATATATTGAAACATCCCGGCACCCGGAAAATCAACACTTTGCAAATAATCAAAAAGATAGTATAACATAATCAGTTTATTTTTGATTGTTCATCAAATATTTCTCGCAATACTTCACGATCATCAAAATGATGACGCACTCCTTTTACCTCTTGGTAAGTTTCGTGTCCCTTACCCGCAATTAGAATGATATCGCCGGTTTGCGCCAACATACAAGCCGTTTTAATAGCCTCTTTTCTATTCGTTATTGAAATAGCTTTAATCCGATCCTTAAATTCTATGCCATCCATCATTTGCCTTATTATTTCATCAGGATCTTCATTTCGGGGATTATCGGATGTAAAAATAACTCGCGAACTGCCTTTCACTGCTTCCTTTGCCATAACAGGACGTTTTGAATTATCTCTATTTCCGCCTGCACCAACAACAGTTATTAATTGCTGTCCCGGATGGCGTATTTCATTTATTGTATCAATAACATTTTTTAAAGCATCGGGAGTATGAGCATAATCTACAACACCAACAACTCCTTTTGATGAGTTGATTGTTTCGAAACGTCCATCAACAGGTTTCAATTTACTAAGAGCCACCAAAACTTCGTCTTTATTATGACCCAAAAGAATTGAAGCTCCATAAACAGCCAAAAGGTTTGAAACGTTAAAACGACCAATAAATGGAGTCCATATTTCATTACCATCAATTTCGAGGTGCATCCCTTCGAACTGGTTTTCAATAACACGGGCTTTAAAATCGGCCATTTCACGAATTGAATATGTGTACTTCTCCGACTCAGAGTTCTGAAGCATAACCAACCCGTTTTTATCATCAAAATTGGTTAATGAAAAAGCTTGTTTTAAAAGATTATCGAAAAAAAGCTTCTTAGCTCTCAAATATTCGTCAAATGTTAAATGATAATCAAGATGATCGTGAGTTAGATTAGTAAAAATACCACCCTTAAACTGCAAACCTGCAACACGTTTTTGAACCAACGAATGCGAACTAACCTCCATAAAACAATAATCACAACCTATATTTACCATTTCGGCCATCATCTTGTTCAATGTAACAGAATCAGGTGTAGTATGAGTGGCATCAACTTTCTCATCATCAATATAATTAACCACTGTTGAAAACAATCCGGCTTTGTATCCTAAAAGTTTTGTTATACGATATAAAAGAGTTGCAATAGTTGTTTTACCATTGGTTCCTGTAACTCCAACAAGTTTTAACTTTCGCGAAGGATAATTATAAAAACACGAAGATAACAACCCCAATGCAAGCGTTGAATCTTCAACCTGGACATAAACCACACTATCCATCCTGTTTTTTGGTAAATCATGACATATTATTGCAACAGCACCGGCATTAATAGCCATTTCAATAAACTGATGACCATCAACAGCCATTCCTTTGGTTGCTACAAACATACAATTAGCAGACACCTTACGCGAATCAAATTCAATGGAAACAATATCAGGATCATTTGCTCCATGCACTGCTACCAC
Source organism: Marinilabiliaceae bacterium (assembly GCA_016933045.1). Classification (GTDB taxonomy): domain Bacteria; phylum Bacteroidota; class Bacteroidia; order Bacteroidales; family Marinilabiliaceae; genus JAFGBR01. The sequence goes on from JAFGBR010000005.1 coordinate 42,796, forward strand.
TTTGATATCTTTTAGTAATACTGACAGCTTTTTACTCATACTATTATCCTAGTTTTAATAGAATTTTTGCCCCTTCTTTTATCAAACTTCCCGGATTAACAGATTGCTCTATAACACGCCCTACTCCTGTAAGAAAAACCTTCATTCCCATTTTTTCAAGCAAAGCAACCGCGTCTTTAGCTCCCAATCCCTTTACATTCGGCACAACCCCCTGTTCTATACGTTTCGAAACTACATCTATATGACTATTTCCGGCCTGACAACTCACCCAATCTGTTGAAGAATGATCTACATATTTCATATCAAGTTCTTCATAAACCTCTATGAGTTCATCTTTAACTCCTCCTTTTGAATAAGGTAAAAAATCGGTTATAACTGGTTGTGGAGAATTGTAAATCGTCCGATCTTTATAACTAACCGCATAAAGCCGATCACTAATAGTTTTAAAAACCGAGCCAGCCACAACATTACCATAATAAACATTATTCGAAGGACCATTAACCACTACAATACATGAATACTTGGGATTTTGAGCAGGAAAATAACCTACAAACGAGGCTTGATAAGAAACTCCATCAATTTTATAACCACGCGTTCCCTGCGCAATTTGAGCCGTACCTGTTTTTCCGGCAATCTGATAATTCGTATTTTTTATATTATTTGCTGTTCCATTTTCAACTACACCTTCCAGTAATAATCTTACTTTTTTTAATGTTGTAGCTGAACATATTGACGATCGAACGACCTCAGGAGAGTATCGTTTAACCAGTTTATTATGACGCCAAACGCCTTTTACAAAACGAGGACGCATTAACCGACCATCATTTGCCACTGCATTATAAAAACTCAATATCTGCAACGGTGTTAACCTACTTTCATAACCAATAGACATCCATGGCAAAGTAACCCCAGACCAAGTTTTATCATCGGGATTTTTAATATATGGCGATGCTTCCCCTGGTATACTAATTCCTAGTTTTTGAGTAATCCCAAGATCGTACAATCCTTCAATAAATTCCTTTGGATTATTTTTATAATGCTTAAAAATTAGCTTCGAAACACCAACATTTGATGAATTCTCGAAAACATCCTTAACACTTAACAAACCACCCGAATGCCCTGCATCACGCATAATCCGATCATAAAACCGTGTTGTTCCATCTTCGGTATCAACGGTATCATCCAGCGATATTTTACCATCTTCCAAAGCTACAATCATCGAAGCAAGTTTAAATGTTGATCCTGGCTCTGTTCCTACCCCAATTGCATAATTATAATGATCTTCGACATAATAACCGGGTGCACTCCGCTGCAAGTTAACCATTGCCTTAATATCACCGGTTTTAACTTCCATAACAACGGCCACTCCATAACGTGCATTATGACGAATCAATTGCTCTCTTAACGATTGCTCTGCAACATCCTGTATTTCAACATTTAAAGTTGTCAGTATATCATCGCCATCAATAGGTTCTACATCTACATCATGAACCCAGCGAACCCCAATTTTCGTCTTTTCTCCAACTCCATCAACGCCCATCAGGTCTTTATTATAAGCAACTTCCAAACCATTACCATACGCTTTTTTTTGCCCCAATGAATCTTTAACAATGCTAACCTTACCAACAGTTCGTACAGCAAGCGACCCAAAAGGCTGATTTCGGGTATCATGTAACTCCGAAATAAAACCTCCCTTATTTGATCCTAAACGAAAAATTGGAAAATTCTTTATTTTATTTAGCTCAATAATAGAAACCATACGATGCGAAACCTTATAATATCTGTTCCCCCTTTTTCGGGCATTTACAATACCTGATTTATATGCAGATGCAGATTTATCGCCAAAAAAACGAGATAGCTTAATAGACAAACTATCAACGTGTTTGTAAAAAAGATCATCAGTTAATCCATTAGCCCTGGTATCCATGTAGATATAATAACCAGGCACTGAACACGATAAAATACGCCCGTCATCTGATAATATTGAACCTCTGTTGGCATCAATTATAACATCCTCAACCTTCTGCTTTTTTACTTTTGCCCTCCAATAATCACCCTGTACAAACTGAATACGAAACATTTGAAAAAGAATATACAACGACAAAACCACCATCGCCAAATAAACGATGCCAATTCTCCATAATATATCTTTTTTAATTTTCATTCTCCAACTTAATTATTATCGTTTCCCTTATTAATCAACCTCTAACAAACGAGGTGGTTCCGATAATGGCTCAAGCTCTAAGCCATTTAACCTCACCTGTCGCAACACTTGCGATTGCTTACTAATCTGCATTAATTCAGATGATGTTGTAATTGAAAAAGATCTCAACTCTTTTAATTCCGAATTAACAATTGATAACTCTGTTAACAATGCTTCTACTTTATAATGGTTAGCAATATAACAGAAAGCCAAAAAAGTAATGAACAAGAAAAAACTTAACTGATTGGAAACAAACGACCTGGTAAATATTTCGCCATTTAAAAATTCGCGAAACGAAAGTTTTTTCAGATCTTTCAAATCATCATTTCCATCAATAAACTCTTTTATTTTTTCTCTTTTATTACCAAACATACTATGCAAAATTAGTTCTTATTGCAACTCTCATTTTTGCACTTCGTGCTCTTGAGTTATCACTAATCTCTTCATCACCCGGCACAATAACCTTGCGATTAACAACCTCAAACGGAACCTGACTTCTTCCATACAAATCTGTTACCAACTCATTGTTTTCAACATCACCCGTTTTAAAAAAATTTTTCACCATCCTGTCTTCCAAACTATGATATGATATAACAACCAAACGACCACCCGGCTTAATAACATTTACCGATTGGTGAAGCATTGACTTTAAAACATCCATTTCCCCATTAACCTCTATCCTTAATGCCTGAAAAACCTGTGCTAAAAATTTCGACTGTTCTTTAGGTGGGGCAATCTTTTCAACCAACTCTTTTAGCTGGGTTGTAGTTTCAAACATTGAATTACTGCGATAAGAGGTTATATTATTTACTAAACGGCCCAACTTTTTTATCTCACCATAATTTCGGAAAATTGAATACAATCTTTCTTGATCATATTCATTCAAAACTCTTGCTGCAGTTAACGATGAAACTTTATTCATTCGCATATCTAAAGCCCCCTCGAAACGAAATGAAAAACCTCGCTCTGGTGAGTCAAAGTGATGTGACGAAACTCCCAAATCGCCCAAAATTCCATCAACTTTATCGATATTCAAATACCGCAAAAAATGAGTAAGATATTTGAAATTATGACGAACGAAATAAAGACGAGAATCATCAGGCCTATTCAAAAAAGCATCCGGATCTTGATCGAAAACAACTAGTCGCCCATTGTCCAATCGCGATAATATTTCACGACTATGACCACCACCACCAAAAGTGAGGTCTACATATACTCCATCAGGCTTAATATCCAACCCCTCTATCGACTGATGCAGTAATACTGGTATGTGATACTGCTGCTCCATTTATTCTATTTATTCATTCAACCCATTAAGATTCCCGAGAATCTTCTCTGCCAAACCCCCCAAATCGTCAGAATTCACCACTTGCGAATCATATAGTTCCAAATCCCACAACTCAATTTTATTATCAACCCCCATCAACACAACATCACGATCAACTCCAACCAAATCCAATAATCGTTTTGGCACTAAAAGCCGACCATTAGCGTCCATTGAAAGCTCAACAGAACCCTTAAAAAAATCACGTAAAAATCGGCTATGCTCTCTATTATAAATATTCAATTTTGTACGTATACGATTCAACTCCTGCTCCCATTCCGAATAAGGAAACAAAACCAAACACGATTCAAATAAATCTTTTCGAACAACCAAACGTTCCTCTACCTTCTCATTCAAAACCTTTTTGAATGCAGCCGGAAGAACAAAACGCCCTTTCCCATCAAGTTTACATTGAAAATCACCAACAAATGTGATCATAACTTACGCATGGTTAGTTGGTAAAAGTAAATAAAAATTACTCCACTTCCAACCACTTTACCCCACTTTAATCCACAATTAATTTTTTTTTATTCACACATTTATTAACCACCTTAATTTTAACCATACATAAACAATATTTAAAATTTATTTTCTAACATTGGCATTGGTTTATAAAAGGGAATAAAATATCATGTCAAAATCATCAGAAAACACTAAACTAATTGACATAGAAAAAGTGTTTGCCGATAAAAATCCGGCTCTTTTAAAAATAATACCTGGTTTTTTCATCCGCTATTTAAAAAAAATTCTTCACCAGGATGAGATTAACGAATTTCTTCAGTTGAATTCAGAAATAACCGGAATACCTCTGGTAAGAAAGATTTTAAAAGAATTAACTCCTGCTGATGTTTCACAAAACGGAATAGAAAACATTCCATCGCATGGACGATATATGTTTATTGCAAATCACCCACTCGGAGGTCTTGATGGATTAGCTTTTATATTAGCTGCCTCTGAAAAATTCAACAACATAAAATTCCCTGTCAATGATATTCTTTTAAATATCGAGGGTCTTAGCGAACTGTTTATCCCCATAAACAAACACGGAAGTCATAGTCGTGAAGCCGCCCAAAAGCTTGAAGAAGCCATTAACTCCGATAGCCAAATATTATATTTCCCGGCCGGAATGGTATCCCGAAAAATAAAGGGTAATATTATTGATTTAGAATGGAAAAAGACATTCCTTAAAAAAGCCATACAATCAGGCAGAGATATTGTACCAGTTCATATATCGGGCAACAACAGCAACTTTTTTTACAATTTAGCAAACTACCGAAAACGACTGGGAATTAAACTTAATTTAGAAATGCTTTATTTAGCCGATGAGATGTTTAACTATAAAGCTAAAAAAATTGTTATTAATTTTGGAACCCCAATACCTATTAACAGTATAAAAACAAATCCTGACAAATTAAACTGGGTACAAGAAATCAGAAAACAAACTTATTTACTGGCGAAATAAATAATAGTTAAAATCATCAAATTAGAAAAAATACATTAATGTCATTAAATACAGATATTAAACCCTCGGTTCCCAAAGAGGTGATTGAAGCAGAACTTACACAAGAACGATTTGTAAGAAAGACAAATAAAGGGAACAATTTTATTTTTGATTTTGATGCTCACGAATCGCCCATTCTTATGGATGAAGTTGGACGTTTACGCGAACTAACTTTTCGAATAGCTGGCGGTGGAACCGGTAAACCTACCGACATTGACGAGTACGATACCAATCCTACTCCCTATCGCCAATTAATTGTTTGGGATCCCGAAGACAAAGAAATACTGGGCGGATACCGATACATTATGGGAAACAAGGTACTTGAAGATCCACAGGGTGTTAAATGCCTGGCAACAAGCCACATGTTTCATTTCTCCGACAAATTCATCTCAAACTTTTTATCCAGAACAATTGAACTAGGACGCTCTTTTGTTCAACCACAATATCAATCATCGAAAGCAGGCTCAAAAAGCCTTTTCGCTCTCGACAATCTTTGGGATGGACTTGGAGGCCTTGTTGTTAAAAACCCCGAAGTAGAGTATTTCTTTGGAAAAGTAACCATGTACACACATTATAATCAAAAGGCCCGCGATCTCATCCTAGGTTTTATGAGAAAATATTTTAAAGACAAAGAAAACCTTGTTTATCCGATTAAACCTGTTGAAATTGCTCTTTCGCAAGATTATATTAACAAGTATTTTACCGGTAGTTCTTTTATTGACGATTATAAAATATTAAACAAAGCAGTTAGAGAATTAGGTGAAAATATCCCTCCTCTTATTAATGCATACATGAACCTGTCACCATCTATGAAAACTTTTGGCACCTCTATTAACGATGAGTTTGGCGATGTTGAAGAGACCGGAATAATTATTAAAATCAGAGACTTATATAAAGCAAAGATAGAACGACATCTCAACACTTTTGACCCGAATGATAAAATATAACACTACACTAAATAAAAGCCGCCCGATAAAAAAAGCGGCTTTTATTTTACCCTCATTATTAAGTTTTTTAAAAACAAGGATATAATTATTTTGTTTTTAATACAATTAACATCAAAAAAACATGACAATATTTGACGTAGTGATTATTGGAAGCGGACCAGGAGGCTATTCTGCTGCCATGAGGGCTATTGATTACAAACTAAATATTTGCTTAATTGAAGCCAAAAACCTAGGCGGTACAGGCATAATAAATGGAGCTCTTACATCGAAAACAATGTACGAATTATCGCAGGATTACTCCATTGCTGCACGTATTGACAGGGGATTTAGAGCTTCTGGTCTTATTGTCGATTTTAACGAAGTTAAAAAAACCGTTATTTCAGCCGCCAAAGAAAAACAATATCAAATGTTGAGTCAGATAGAAACATTTTCTCCCGAAAAATCAAAAAACGGCTCAATAACTATTGAATACGGATGGGCAAAATTCAAAAATCAACATACTGTTATTTGCAAAAGCAAAAACGGCTTAAAAGAAATTCAGGGCAAAAACTTTATAATTGCTACCGGAACACGACCAAGAGTAATAAATGGTTTAGAAATTGATGGAAACAAAATAATTACATCTGATCATATTTTAAATCTGAAAAAATTCCCCGAACGCATGTTAATAATAGGATCTGGGATTATCGGCTGCGAGTTTGCAACAATTTTCAGTAATTTTAAACAAACTGAGGTTCACCTTTTAGACCGTGCTAACAAAGTATTACCCTATGAAGATGATGATGTAAGCGATTTTGTATCGAAAAATCTGGAAGACAACGGCGTTATCGTACATCACACAGCTCATTTAAGAACTATAAGAAAACACGAAAATCATTTGGATGTAGTGCTTGACTATTCCGATGGTCACAGCAAAGTAATTGAAGTTGACCTGGCTCTTGTTGCAATAGGTCGAATACCAAACACCGATAATCTTGGACTCGAAAATATTGGAGTAGATCTAGAACTAAATGGCACAGTAAAAATTAAAGACGACTGCATGTTAACCGGAAAAAATAACTACTCACATATATATGCTGTTGGCGACATAACCGGGCATACTCAACTATATAGTGTTGCTGAATTACAAGGACGACGTGCAATTGAAAAAATTACCGATACCCCTCCATACCCACTGAATTACAATAACATGAGCACATTAATGTTTTTCAGACCCGAAGTTGCATCGGTAGGAGCAAACGAAAAACAGCTACGCGAAAAAGGCATACCTCACAAAGTAGCCTTTTACTCTAACAAACTGGTAAACAGAGCCATTGCCATGAGAAACACCAATGGTTTTGTAAAAATAATTATTGATGAACAAAACCGTATTCTGGGCATGAGAGCTGCCGGCCCCCAGGCATCTGCTTTTATTGTTGCTGTTGCTCATCTTATAAACCAGGGAAACAGTTTAAACGATGTACTTAAAACTTTTCACCCTCATCCTTCAGTAACCGAAGGAATACAGGAATGCCTCAGAGTTATTAAATCAAGAAGCATTTTTAAACCAGAAGCATTTCCCGACCTTATTAAGGTAAGAGAATGGCATCCTGATAATAAAAAAAATTAATACGCTCTTGAATTTCGTCCCTCAATAAAATTAATAAACGAAGTATTAACCACTTTATTTCCTCCCGGAGTAGGATAATCTCCTGTAAAATACCAATCGCCCAAATCATTAGGACATGCCTGGTGAAGATTTCCTATCGACTGAAATACAATTTCAACTTCTGCCTTAATATCTTTAGGGCGAAGCATTTCTGATATTTTTGTCGATATCTCTTCTGCTGTAAATGGCTTATAAATCTCTTTAACGTAATTAACAATCGACTCTTTCTGTAAATGTTGTTGCTCTTTACATTTTTGGTACACATCATTAATTATTTGATCCATTCCTCTCTCTTTCAATAACTCAATAGTTGCCGAAAAAGCACAAAAATCTTTCAGCTTAGCCATATCTATTCCATAACAATCGGGATATCTAATCTGAGGCGCAGACGAAACTACAATAATTTTTTTAGGATGTAACCTATCCAGTATTTTTAAAATGCTTTTCTTCAATGTTGTCCCCCTAACAATAGAATCATCAAGTATAACAAGGGTATCAACATCATTTTTTATAACTCCATAAGTAACATCATAAACATGAGCAACCATATCATCCCTATTGGTATCATCAGTTATGAATGTCCTCATCTTAACATCCTTAATTGCAATCTTTTCAATACGAGGCTCTAACGACAAAAGACTCTGTAACTGATCGGGAGTAGCAGCCCCCCCCAGCTCTTTTATTTTTTTTATTTTGCTTTTGTTCAACTCATCCCTTATTCCTTTAACTAATCCAAAAAAAGCTGTTTCGGCAGTATTGGGAATGTAACTAAAAACCGTATTTTTAATATCGTAATTAACTTTTTCTAAAATAACAGGTGCCAACAAACGCCCTAATTCTTTTCGTTCCTGATATATACTTTTATCACTGCCCCGCGAAAAATATATTCGTTCAAACGAACACGACTTTCGTTCCTGTGGAACCTGTACCAACTCCTCCGATACTCTACCGTCTTTTTTAATTATTAAAGCATGACCCGGTTTTAACTCCTTTATACTCGATGCTTTAACATGAAATGCCGTTTGTATAACAGGCCTCTCCGACGCTACTACTACAATCTCATCATCGCAATAATAACTTGCCGGCCTAATACCCCAAGGATCGCGCAACACAAATGCATCACCATGACCTATTAACCCTGCAATAGCATAACCTCCATCCCAACGACGACTTGAACGCTCCAAAATTTTCTTTACATCTAAGTCGCGCTCTATTAACATTGAAATTTCCTGATTAGTATTTCCATCACTTTTAAATTTTCGAAACAACATTTGGTTCTCTTCATCTAAAAAGTGACCTACGTTTTCTAAAATAGTAACAGTATCAGTATAATCTTTAGGATGCTGACCTAAATCGACCAACGCATTAAATATTTCATCAACATTAGTTAGGTTAAAATTCCCTGCCATAACCAGGTTTCGCGACTTCCAGTTATTCTCACGCATTACCGGATGAACATAATCAATACTATGATTTCCGAAAGTTCCGTACCTTAAATGCCCAAGGTATAACTCACCGGCAAAGGGCATGTTCTCTTTAGCCCAAACAACATCTTTTAATAATTGAGGTGTATTTGCACTTATTTTTTCAATTGGTTCATGAATATGATTAAAAATATCCTTTATCGGATTTGTTTTATTAGATCTTACCCGATGAAAATACTTTTTCCCAACTGGCTGATCAATTTTCAAATTAACCACTCCTGCTCCATCCTGGCCTCTATTGTGCTGCTTTTCCATTAACAGATACAATTTATTGAGGCCATACATCCAACTGCCGTATTTCTCCTGATAATACTCTAATGGTTTCAGAAGTCTGATGAGTACAATACCACACTCATGCTTGATTTGATCGCTCATTTAATGCCCTTTTTAAAGCCGCAAATTTATCCTTATTTTTAATAACGCCCAACCATGATTACATTTTTAAATGTTTTTTTTACATGATTGTAATCTTATTAAAAAACAAACGATCGTTATTAAATAACGATCGTTTGTTTTTAAAATCCTTTATATTGCACATTATCATCCCTTACCGGATAACAATTAACAAACTTCTTTTTAAGCTGATAATATAACTTCAACGATTCACTTTTATCGCGAAAATCTCCTACTCTAACTCTCCAAAAAGGAGCATCATATATTAAATAAACCTTTTGATTAGGAAACTCCAACATTGCTTCTCCCTTAACATCCTGGGCTTCTTTTTTAGCATTAATGCCTCCTCCAGAATAAAGCTGTACCCGCCAACCTTCTATACCCGAAAGTTTCTTCTTTTGTTCGGCAAATATCTTAACCATATCTGCAATTCCATCTTCCTGACTAAGGGTAACTACAGTCCCCTTGGACGACATCGTTTCCAAATTTTGGAAAATATCACTCGTCTCCTGTCCAAACACAAGGTTAATGCCAAAAAAAACAAAAAACAAAATAAAAAATAACCTATTCATAACTTTTACATCTACAATACACATCCATTATTCACGTGTTGGGACAACCAATACCGGACGCGTTGCATTATTTATTACATCATTGGCAAAAGGTCGGAAAAAATCGGAAAAAGGATTTGAATCATGATGTACCTGAACCGAAATTAAATCAGCATCAATTGAATTAGAATACTCTAACAGCCTGTTAGCCAAGCCACTTCCCGTCAATACTTCAAATTCGGTTTCGAGTTTAGCATTTGATTCAATATATCGTTGAACCTGTTTAATAACTGCTTTAACGCTATTAAGTATTGATGTAATTCGCGTATCGCGCATTCCAACAACGTACACTTTAGCATTAAAAAGCTTTGCTAAACCGGCTACCACCGGAACTTTAAGCCTGCTTTCCTTTTTTATTCCTACTGGTAGTACAATTTTTCTAAACTCTTTCCATACCATATTTTTACGAACCAGTAAAACAGGACAAGGAGCATTGGCTACCAAACGATAAGCATTACTCCCAATCCACTTATCTTCAAAACCCGATACCCCATGAGCTCCCAATACAATTAAACTTGTATCATCGTACTTTGCCTGGTTACATATCTCTTTCGTAATATTACCTTCTCGTATTTTTATATCAAAATCACCTCCGGTCACCTTATAACGAACCACATACTCTTCTTTTAATTTTAACATCCAATGATCAATCTGGTCATTAATACGCAAATCAACATTATCACTGTCAAACTTTGGCGCATAATTTTTACCGGTATTAACATGCATAACACGCAAATCGGCTTTTAACCTATTTGCCAGTTCAAGACCAAATTCCAATGCCGAAATAGAAGCCTCTGAAAAATCTACAGGAACTAAAACACGTTTCATCAATTAGGGTTTTAATAAAAAATAAGTTAAAAATACAAAATATTATTAATTACCGATACTTTACAACAATCTTTAAATTACATAAAATAAAAAAGAGGGTTAAAAACCCTCTTTTTTATTACCACAACCTATTTATTCAATTATTAAACTACTATATTTCATCCTTTACAAATATTTTTTTACGATGCCAAACTTAAATGATCGCAAAAGAAAAAACTCAAATATAGCCTATTCTCTTTTATCTGCGTTAATAAGTTTCCATTGGCATTAAAAATACTAATCTGACTTTGGTGCATTTCTGATATTTTCTTTCCCAACTCAAGCAAACGCAATCCTTTTTCATCTATTTCTGATATCCCTTTCAAATCGATCAATATATTTGAAAACGGACTTTTCAACTTCAAAATCATCTCCTTTATTAAATTCCTCAAATCTATAATCCCCAAATTATCATTTTTTTCAAAGCTGACTAACAGTGTTGAATTAACTTGATATATTTTTATCATAAAAGAAACATTTTTTAAAATTTATTACAACAGGCATGCCAAAAAATAATACACGCTTATTTACTGATATTTACACATTAACAATTTATTTAAATTTCCAAAAAATGGAAAAACATCCAAAAAACAACATGCTAAATAACTATTTCAACAAACGCCCAATATAATTAATACAAGAAAGTTTTTTTATACTGTATATATTCCATTAAATTTGCATTCGTAAAAAAGAATTTAAACTAATGGTTAAAACCCACGATTTTAATTCCATTCGTCCCTTTGAAGACCACGAAATACATCAGGTATTTGAGCGGTTAAAAAAAGAAAAGACATTTCTGGAACTAATCAGTTTTTTATATCCCAACTATTCAACCGATGATTTCCTTAACAACCTGTTAAGAATATCATCGATAAAGGAATTTCAATTTAAAGTTATATATCCCTATGTTAAGGAGATTATCAAAAATACCACCGAAGGGCTTACCAGCAGTGGATTTGATAATTTAGATCCATCTAAATCTTATCTTTTCATATCAAACCATCGCGATATTGTATTGGATAGTGCTATTTTGAATATTTTATTACTGGAACATAAATTTGAAACTACTGAAATTGCCATAGGTGATAACTTATTAATTTTCCCATGGATTACTGATCTGGTTAAACTAAACAGATCTTTTATCGTTAACAGAAATCTCTCAACCCGTCAATTATTAGAAAGTTCAAAACGATTATCATCATATATTCGACATACGTTACTTGAGAAAAAAAGAAGTGTTTGGATTGCACAACGTGAAGGCAGATCGAAAGATGGTGATGACAGAACTCAAATAAGTCTTTTAAAAATGCTTAATATAGCCGGAGAAAACTCATTTTGCACAAACTTTGACGAATTAAACATTGTTCCCGTTTCCATTTCGTACGAATTAGATCCCTGCGATTACTTAAAGGCTCATGAGTTTCAAATTAAAAGAGATAATAGCAAATACCAAAAATCTCAAAAAGACGATCTTAAACACATGGGTACAGGACTAAAAGGACGTAAAGGCAGAGTTCATTTCTCAATAGGAAAACCGCTTTCTGGCTTTGATGCAATTAATAATATCGATAATAAAAACGATCAGTATATTGCTGTTGGCAAAATGATTGATGATCAGATACACGCCAATTATAAACTTTGGCCGGCAAATTACATTGCCTGCGATTATTTATGCAACAATAGCATATATATTGATAAATATACTCAATCCGATCGTTTAAGATTTGAATCGTATATAAATGAACATATCGACAGGCTTGAAAATCCCGACAGACAATTTATATACAATACAATTTTGGAGATGTATGCCAATCCGGTAAAAAATTCAAAGACATAAAAAAAGCACCTATAAAGGTGCTTTTTTTATGTCTTTGAATTTTATTTTACAATACCAATACCCAATTCATCCAATTGTTTCTTATCAATAAATGAAGGACTGTCAATCATCACATCTTTTCCTGCATTATTTTTAGGAAATGCTATAACATCGCGAATTGAATCGAGCCCTGCAAACATTGAAACCAAACGATCAAACCCAAAAGCAACCCCACCATGAGGAGGTGCCCCATATTTAAAAGCGTTCATAAGAAACCCAAACTGCGATTCAGCCTCTTCACGTGTAAATCCAAGCACATCAAACATTTGTTGTTGTAATTCATCATTATGAATACGAATCGACCCGCCTCCTATTTCTACTCCATTTATAACTAAATCATAAGCATTTGCACGCACATTTGCCGGATCAGATTTTAACAACTCAAAATCTTCGATTTTAGGCGATGTAAAGGGATGGTGCATAGCAAAAAAACGTTTTGAATCTTCGTCCCATTCTAAAAGAGGAAAATCGACCACCCACAATGGAGCAAAAATATTTTTATCGCGCAAACCTAACTGACTTCCCATTTCTAAACGCAACTCACACATTGCCGACTGAGTTTTAGCTTTATTTCCGGCTAAAATCAAAATTAAATCGCCCGATTTAGCATTCATCTTTTTTGCAATGCGAGCTAAATCGTCAGGAGTATAATATTTATCGACCGATGATTTACATGTCCCATCTGTATTAACTTTAATATAAATAAGCCCAGTAGCACCTATTTGCGGTTTTTTCACAAATTCAGTCAACTGATCAAGTTGTTTTCGTGTATATTCCGAACTTTCAGGAGCTGCAATACCAACCACATATTCGGCATTATCCAACACACTAAAATTATTACCTTTTACATCATTGGTTAACTCAACAAACCTCATATCAAAACGAATATCAGGCTTATCACTTCCATAATATGTAATAGCATCGGCATACGACATTCTCGGAAAATCTCCACCAAGCTCAATTTTCCTAACCTCTTTAAAAAGATGCTTTGTTAATCCTTCAAATGTATTAATAATATCTTCCTGCTCAACAAACGACATCTCACAATCGATTTGGGTAAACTCGGGCTGACGATCAGCTCTCAAATCCTCATCGCGAAAACATTTCACGATTTGAAAATAGCGATCCATACCCCCAACCATTAGCAACTGCTTAAATACCTGCGGCGATTGTGGAAGTGCATAAAACTGACCCTGATTCATGCGCGAGGGTACAATAAAATCACGGGCTCCTTCGGGAGTAGATTTAATAAGTACAGGAGTTTCAACTTCTATAAAACCCTGAGTGTCCATATAACGACGAACTTCAAATGCAAGCTTATGTCTTAACACTAAATTGTTTCGAACCGGACGGCGACGAATATCAAGATATCGATATTTCATTCGAAGCTCATCACCACCATCGGTATCATCTTCAATAGTAAAGGGAGGTAATTTAGCCGCGTTTAAAACATTTAATTCATCTACCAATATTTCAATATCGCCTGTTTCAATCTTATTATTCTTATTACTACGCTCAGCTACCGCCCCAACAATCTGAATAACAAATTCACGTCCAAGTTCACGAGCTCGCTTACATAAACCTTCATTGGTTTCCATATTAAAAACCAATTGCGTAATTCCATAGCGATCGCGAAGATCAACAAATGTCATTCCTCCTAAATCGCGGGCTTTTTGCACCCAACCACTCAGGGTTACAGTTTTACCAACGTCTGAAACTCGTAATTCGCCACAATGATGAGTTCTGTACATTTCCCTTTTATTTATATATTTCTATTATTTATTATATTAATGTAATATCAAAATAAACAGTTGTAATAAAACAATAAAATTGCCATTTTGCAAAAATACCATATTTACAATTCAGGAATATTACATTTGCCTTGCGAAATTAAAAAGAAAATGGATAAAATAAATTTCTCAGACCAATACTTCATGAAACTGGCACTAAAAGAGGCTCAAAATGCTTTAAAAAAAGATGAAATACCTGTTGGAGCTGTAATAGTTTCGCAAAACAAGGTAATTGCAAAAGCCCACAACTTAACTGAAACATTAAATGATGTTACTGCCCACGCCGAACTCCTGGCAATAACATCTGCTTCTGAAACTCTTGGCGGCAAATATCTTCGCAACTGCACCCTTTATGTCACTCTCGAACCATGCGCCATGTGCGCAGGAGCTCTTGCCTGGTCGCAAATTGGCAGAATTGTTTATGGTGCAAGCGACGAAAAACGCGGCTTTACAAAACACTCACCATCATTGCTTCATCCAAAAACTGAGGTTACAGAAGGCATTTTAAATGACGAATGCAGAATAATTGTTAAAGATTTTTTTAAAATGAAACGATAAATAAAGAGGCTGCCTAAACTTATTAGACAGCCTCTTTTGCATAATCAATATTATTTACTTCTTTACCTTATATGTTGTAACACTATCATTATAAACAACCTTTAAAATATAATAGGTATTTGATTGAGGCAAATCAACAGATGTAATACTTTCGTTTGTTTCAAACTGATCAATCAAACTACCGCTAATCGAATACAACTGAATTATTGCACCACCAACAAACTCACCGCCAAAATGCACATACGCCTTTTGGTTGGC
>JAFGBR010000050.1 GCA_016933045.1 Marinilabiliaceae bacterium
TGAAAATTTTCGAGACCTGCATTTACTTGCAGGTCTTATTTATCAAGACTCTTTATGTTTTTTTTAATATTTGTTGCGGAAGTAAGGTATTAATAGAGATTCTATTTCTCAAAAATCTCTTTAATAGGAGTCCCTATATTTCCATTAGGATACGACATATTAAGTATTGTTGAAATTGTTGGAGCTACATCAATAACTCGATATGATTGCTTTATCGTTTTTGCCGGAATTTGCCCCCCAAAAAAAATAATTGGCAAATCACGACTCAAAGATGGTCGAGCACGAAACTCCCCATTACATAACTCCTCAACCCATCCAGGCTCTAACTCGATTATAACATCGCCCGATCGTTTAGCATGAAACGACTGATGAATAACCTCATCAGCCATAATTTTTTTCTCACTAATTAACTGATCAAAAGTATGTGTTCGTCCCACACCCGACATTTGCAATAAAAATTCGGCAGATTTGTTACGCATTTCCTTCATTGACAAACCTTTTTCTTCTACAAGTTTAGCATTAATATAAAATGCACCGTCATTATATGAATACACCCACTTCCCCTGTCCATACTGAGCCATGAAATAAAGATTCAGCAACGACAGTGCTTTTTTACCGCTAAAAACACCCGATGGGGCTCCAATAGCCTTATATTCATCAGGGTAAACACCCGGGTTATGAGCACCCGATAAAATAATCAATGAATTTTCCAATCCAACTGTCTCTTCAATTAAACGAATTAATCCGGTAATTTCATGATCTAATCGAACAATCATATCCTCAACCTCAGCATCCATAGGCTTGCAATTAACATCAACACCTGGTTTAAGAGAGAATGAAATAGTCAGTAAATCGGGGTAATCATCTTTACCCAAACCCTCATTAATAATCATCGATGCTGCAAAATCACGAATCATAACATTTCCAAAAGGCGAGAAAATTAAACGTTCATAATCGGCATCGGCAATAAAACGATATAAAAATTTATCTGGCAAAGTTGCTCTATGAAATTTCGACTCGTAATAATCATTTATATTATTTATCGGCCCCCATTCTCTTAACTTATAAACATCGGCAAATTTTTTCAAATTAAATTCACGAACCCAAAATGGCGTTTCAAGGTTATTTGAATTTCGTATTTCACCTTTTTTTATGTCAATGCAATAATAACCCTCATTACCATGTCCCATTGCCCAATTTAATATATCAGACGACATTCCAATCCCTCTAATTTTCGAATAATTCGGATATAATCTTTTCAGCTCATCACTTATAGTTGATGCTAACATTTGATTGCACGAAGCTTTTGGTATTGAATCATTGTTTTGTTCACCATAAACAGCATGAACTGTTTTTTGGTTAAATCTATCCATCCACTTATCGCTTATTACACCATGAATTGCCGGAGTAGCACCAGAATAAAACGATGCAACAGAATTACCATAATATGACGATATACTATTAACACTTAAATGAGGTATAAAAGTTCCCTGGTTAATCATCCTAGTAATACCTCCTTTTTCAAACTTTTTTTGCCATGTAAACAATTGATCAGAATTTAATTCATCAACCATTAACACAACAACCAAGCGGGGTTTTAATTCTGGTAATTTTTGCGGAAAAATTTTTAAAGGGGTAAAAGCAATAAAAAAACACAAAACAAACTTCATCATACAACCTATATTAAATCCGGCCAAATATAAGTTATAGCATATAAAAAACCAATTTATTAATCAAAGAGGTGTACGGGAATAACGTAAAACATTAACATCTTCGATATACATTAAGCCCCCACTCATTGCTTTATCCATCAATTTACCCATTATAGATGCAAAATCATCAATCCGACCAGCCACATCAACAATTTCAATAATCACCGGTAAATCTTCGGCTAACGAAAAAACTTTAACACTATGAACCATACTATCAGCTCCATACGACATAATGCCCTTTGCAACTGTCACTCCAGCCAGTTTATACTTCTTTGCAGCATACACAATAGCTTCATACAACGGACGTTGATATACTCTTTCGTTTTCGCCAACAATAATTCTGAGCTTTTTTGCTTTTCCCTTTAAATGCATAATTGCAGTTTTTATGATCCTTCAAACAAATTACACAGAATATAAGACAATCACAAACCAAAAATGAACTAAAAGCTTATTTATTAAACCGCACTAAAGTATATTACAAATGTATTATTATGACAATTAAGAAAGTGTATTATTTTACATTTTAAGTGTATTATTTTTAAGCATGCGAGGAAAAAAGCTCAAAAAAACAGGTTGTTTAAAAATGTTAAGGAAATACAGCTCATGTTAAAATGTAATCCATTTATGCAAAAATATACCCCCCTTTAAAAAGCCCTTATAATACTTTTGATTCTATTAAAACGAATAATCAAAATCTTATAAAAACAATAATTAACAGAATCAATATAACATGAAATATATTTTTTCCATTGGGTTTTTAATTACAATAACACTAATAACGGGAAGTTGTACTCCCAGTCAAAATCAAAATCGAGATATTAATAAAATCATTGAATTTAACCAAACACATAATGCCTTTAAAATGACAGGTAATAACTATGCAGCTCCTGTCATTTTCGATAATCCTGATGAAAAAGGACTATCAAAAATAATAAACCTCTTTCGCAACGATATAAAAATGGTATCGGGCAATTACCCCAAACTATATAATAATCTTACATCCGACATAGACAATATTATAATTGTTGGCATAGCCGATAAAAGTCCACTTTTAAAAACACTTGAGAGTAGGAATAAAATTAATTTAAATAGCATAAAAGGGAAATGGGAAACATCAATTATTCAGGTAATAGATCAACCATTTGAAGGAATAAAAAAAGCCTTGATTATTGCTGGGAGCGATAAGAGAGGGACTATTTTTGGATTATTCGAATTATCGAAACAAATGGGAGTATCCCCTTGGTACTGGTGGGCCGATGTACCTGTTCAAAAACATGAGGATATTTATGTAAAAAATGGACGATATAACTACGGAGAACCTAAAGTTCAATACCGCGGAATTTTTATTAATGATGAAGAGCCTGCATTAGGAAATTGGGCACGTGAAAAGTTTGGTGGGATCAACTCGAAGTTTTACCAAAAAGTTTTTGAACTAATACTTCGCATGAAAGGTAACTATCTATGGCCTGCCATGTGGGGAAAAGCCTTTGCTGATGATGATCCAATGAATGCGGTATTAGCTGATGAATTGGGTATCGTAATTGGTTATTCTCATCACGAACCCATGATGAGGGCTCATAAAGAATGGAAAAAGTATGGAGAAGGAAAATGGGACTACACTGTCAATAAAGAAAATCTTAAAGAATTCTGGAGGGGTGGCATACAACGCAATTTAGGAAAAGAAAGCATTATTACTGTAGGAATGCGGGGCGATGGTGATGAGCCCATGAGCAATGACAGGAACATAGAATTACTTACCGAAATAATAAATGACCAACGGCAAATTATTGAAGAAGAAACTGGCAACCCGGCAGAAATGACACCTCAGGTGTGGGCTCTTTATAAAGAAGTACAAGATTATTATGATATGGGAATGAGAGTGCCCAATGATATAATGCTACTATATTGCGATGATAACTGGGGAAATGTAAGACGTTTACCCGGAAAAAACGAAAGAAACCGCGAAGGTGGTTGTGGATTATACTATCATTTCGATTACGTTGGGGATCCCAGAAACTACAAGTGGATTAATACCAATCCATTACCTAAAATTTGGGAGCAAAATAAACTAGCGTACGAATATGGCATAAATAAACTCTGGATTGTTAATGTAGGGGACATCAAACCCATGGAACTGCCCATACAGTTTTACCTCGATTTAGCATGGAATCCCGATTATATGGGAGTTAATGAACTAAAAGAATACACAATAAAATGGTCCGAACAACAATTTGGACAAAAATATTACAAAGAAATAGCATCAATACTAGACCGTTATGGAAAATATGCAAGCAGAGTAAAACCCGAACTTTTAAACAAGGTAAAATACTCATTAATTAATTATCGAGAATATGAGCGAGTAGCCAATGAACTAAACACATTATGCAGAGAAGCATTAACAATTGGGGAAAAAATTTCAAATAATAAACAAGACGCCTATTTTCAATTGGTTCAATATCCGGTTGAAGCTCTTACAAATATTTATAATCTCTACCATGTAGTTGAAAAAAACCATTTTTATTATAAACAAAAAAGGGCATTAACCAACCTAATGGCCGACAGTGTAAAATATTATTTTGAGCTTGATTCAACACTAAAACATAAGTATAATAATATAATAGCTAATGGGAAATGGAACCATATAATGGATCAACCTAAAATAGGATATTCTTCTTGGAATGACCCTAAATATGATATTTTACCTACAACCTATCGTATTAAACTACCTCAAAAATCTATTCCGGGTATAAACATCGAAGGAGATAAAGAAGAATTAAGTATTGACAATGCAAAACTACTTGAATTTGATAGTTTTAATAATCAAACCTATTTTATTGAATTATTCAATAAAGGAGTTATTCCATACGATTTTGAAATAACATCTGATAATAACTGGATTGAACTAAGCCAAAAAAAAGGGAAAATACTTGATCAAAGCAAAATTTATGTATCAATAAACTGGGATAATATAAATAATGAAGACAATAAAGGAACTATTTATGTAAAAATAGTCAATGAAAAATATTCAATAAACATAAATGCGTGGAAACCTTCAATAGAAAAAGAAAAAAACATAACCGGTTTTATTGAAAATAATGGTTATATATCAATTGAAGCATCAAATTTTTCGCGATCTGTAAATAACGATAGTATAGAGTGGGTTGTTATTCCTGATATTGGACTTACAAAAGACGGAGTTACAACTAAACCATCGATGATTGAAGAACAAACGACAGGCAAAGGGCCATATCTAGAATATGATATTTACATTAAAGCATCTGGAACAATAAAAATATACTCATATTTTTCACCTACCCTGAATTTTATCAATGAAAACGGATTGAAATATGCAATATCGCTCAATAATGAATTACCCCATATAATTAATGTACACAAAAATAAGAAACACAATTACTGGCAAAATATGGTTTCAAACAATATAAATATTTGCAAGTCAGAACACCTAATTGTTAATCCCGGAAATAATAAACTAAAGTTTCACATGATCTCGCCAGGCCTAGTCCTTCAAAAAATTGTAGTTGACACTGGAGGTCTTAAAGAATCGAAACTGGGACCAAAAGAGGTAAAGAAAATTAATAAATAATAATAAACCAATTAAAAAATTATGAATAAATACTACCTAAAAAGTGGGCACAAAATCGCTCCACCTAATTATCAGAAACACAGCAAACAATACCGATTGCTTATAAATCCTGACATTGTAAAATCCTTTAACTGGAAAATAGAATGTTTTAGTCAACTATAACTTGAGAAAGTAATGAAAAAAAGAAATGATTTAATATTTCAAAAAAACTTCTTAAAAAAACTTTTAAGAAGTGGCCTTACAAAAAGTATTACTTTTTTAATGGCATTATGTATTACATTACCGGCAATTGCTCAAAATAACAAAAAAGTTACCGGAACTGTATATGACGATCAGAACTTACCAATAATTGGAGCTACGGTAGTTGTAAAAGGAACAACAATAGGAGTTTCAACCAATAATAATGGCAATTTTTCAATTGAGGTGCCAAAAAATGCCCAAACCATCATTATTTCATTTATTGGAATGACTGAACAGGAAATTAATATCGGAGAGAAGACCAATTTTAAAGTGGTATTAGAATCTGAAATAGCACAATTACAAGATATAGTTGTTGTAGGTTATGGCCAACAAAAAAAAGAAAGTATTGTAGGAGCAATAACTCAAACAACAGGCAAAGTACTTGAGCGCTCGGGTGGAGTTACCAATGTTGGTTCTGCATTAACAGGTAAACTACCAGGTGTTATTACCTATACATCAACCGGACAGCCTGGTTCCGAAGATCCGAAGATTATCATTCGAACTCAATCGTCATGGAATAGCAGTGAGCCACTCATACTTGTCGATGGAATCGAACGTTCTATTAATGATGTGGATATATCATCGGTCGAAAGCATTTCTGTTCTTAAAGACGCCTCGGCAACAGCAGTGTATGGTGTGCGGGGTGCCAACGGTGTTATTCTTATTACTACAAAACGTGGCAAAGAAGGTAAAGCAAATATTCAGGTACGTGCCAATGCAACAATGAAAATACCGTCAAAGCTTCCAGAAAAATACGATTCGTATGATATGTTAATGTTACGCAATCAGGCTATTGAAAGAGAAATAGGCTTATCCCCTTCAAGCTGGAATGATTACACCCCAATTGACATCATTAACAAATACCGTTATCCTGCAAATCTCGAAGAATATGAAAGATACCCTAACGTAAATTGGGAAGATGTATTATTCAATGATTTTGCAATGGCATATAACGCTAGTGCAAATGTTTCAGGTGGGACAAAATCTGTAAAGTACTTTGCTGCTGTTGATTACCTTAACGAAGGCGACTTATTTAAAACAGTTGCGAATGGGCAAGGCTATGATCCGGGTTTTAGTTTTAACCGAGTAAACGTACGTAGTAACCTTGATTTTCAATTAACAAAAACAACCAGTCTTAGCTCTAATCTATTCGGCACCAATAGCGTTAAACAAACACCTTGGGATTTTAAAGGCAGCGGGCCTTGGGAATCCGCTTATATTACTGCTCCTGATGCAATGAGACCATATTATGAATCGACCGGCATATGGGGTTTTTACTATCCTCATGATGCAGCACAGCCAAACTCAGTTTACCAACTTGCCCGTAATGGTCTTGAAAAACAAACTACGACAAAAATTACAACCGATTTTATTTTAAAACAAAAATTAGATTTTATATCTGACGGATTATCATTTGAAGCATCATTCTCTAATGACAATACGTTTTTAGAGGCTGAGAGAGGCATTAAAGACAATTCATTCAAAACTGCACAACGAATGTGGATTAATCCGAAAACAGGCGATATTGTTCTTGATTTACCCATTAGTTCAAATACTCAATTCGATTATACAGATCAAGTAATATGGGATGTTCAATCAGGAAAGGTAAAAACAGATAAAACATTTAGAAGACAATACTATTCTACTAAATTAGATTATATCCGTAGTCTTGGAAGACATAATGTATCTGGACTAGCATTGTTTAGTCGCGAAAAATCGGCAACAGGTGGCGAATTTCCTATATACCGCGAAGACTGGGTTTTTAGAGGAACATACAATTTTAGTGGTAAGTATTTTTTCGAATTCAACGGAGCTTACAATGGATCTGAAAAGTACGGACCAGTTTATAGATTTGATTTCTTCCCTGCAATATCTGGAGGATGGATGTTATCTGAAGAAAATTTTATGCGAACTATAAGTTTCCTTGATATGCTTAAAATTCGTGGATCATGGGGAAAGATTGGAGATGATAAAGGGGGCAAAAGACACCTATATTCTGATCAATGGATCTATGATGGCAGTTCATGGTTAGGTGCAAATGCAAGTCAAAAATCACCTTACACTTATTTTCAACAAACACAAATTGCCAACCCCGATATATCTTGGGAACTTGTAGAGAAGCGTAATATTGGCGTTGATTATTCATTTTTGGATGGTTTAATTGCTGGTTCATTCGATTACTTTAATGACCACAGAACCAACATTCTTATTAGTGGGTCAGACCGTTCAGTACCAACTATTTTTGGAGGAACTCCACCATCAGTAAATATTGGTGAAGTTAAAAGTTCGGGATATGAGCTTGAGATAAGACTTAGCCGAAATATAAGACCCGATCTAAGAATATGGGCAGATATGAACTGGAATCATGCCACTAATAAAGTTGTATTTCGTGATGACACACCCCTGTCTCCCGATTACAAGAAATCAGCAGGTTATTCTCTTGGACAAACTACCTCTTACATAGATGCAGGATTTTTAGCAAGCTGGGATGACATACTAGGGAGTACCTCCAGACAAATAAATAATCAATACAAGTATACAGGCGATTTTAACATTATCGATTTTAATGGAGATGGCATAATTGATTCTTATGACAAAGCTCCTTATGGATTTTCAGGAGTTCCACAAAATACATATAGTGCAACTTTAGGGCTCGATTGGAAAGGCTTAAATTTTTCAATGCAGTTCTATGGGGTCTCTAATGTAACTCGGGAAGTACTTTTCCCTACTTTCAATGAAAGTAAGAACATTGCATTTGTCGAAGGATCATATTGGACAATTAACGAACAGGGCGAAGTACCATTACCCAGATGGCTGGCTAAATCTGATGCGGATTCCTATGGCACCAGATACCTATATGATGGCTCATATTTAAGGTTAAAAACCGCTGAAATAGGATACACATTTACCGATGGATGGATCAATCATTTGGGCATGAATTCGTGTAAGTTTTATGCAAGCGGCAACAACCTAATTTTATGGACAGATATGCCTGACGACCGTGAAAGCAACTTTGGTGGCGAATCTCGCAAAGGTGCATATCCAACGTTTCGTCGTGTTACTTTAGGTATAGATATAACTTTCTAAAACTATTGCAATGAATTTAATAATGAAATATATAAAAATGTCCTTTTCTGCCCTTATATTAATGGGCTTTTTAGGATTAGTTTCTTGCGAAGACTATCTGGATAAAGCTCCGGAGAGTGATATAAACCCGACTGAACCCTTTGAGAATTTCAGAAATTTTCAGGGATACATTGAGGAATTATATCAATGTATACCCTGTTACACCAGTTATGCATATCATAATACATGGAACATGGGTGATGAAGAACATTGGGATCAATCGGCAACAAGTGAATTTGCTTACGATGTTGACCGAGGAAACTACTGGGGTTGGAATGATTATGGATCATTTTTCAGGCATACAAATGACGTAACAAAATATTCAAAATCAGATCAATCTAAAGAAAAAGGATATTTATGGGGATTTGCCTGGTATGCAATACGCAAGGCAAATACTGGAATAGCAAACTTAGACCTTTTAGTTGATGCTACACAGGAAGAAAAAGATTTAATAGAGGGACAGCTATATTTTTTTAGAGGTTGGTTTCATTTTGAATTAATGAAATATTGGGGAGGATTACCTTACATGGATGGCGTTATTCCGGCAACTGAACCAATTCGCATACCCCGGTTATCATATCAGGCAACAGCTGATAAAGTTGCTATTGATCTAAAAAAAGCTGCAGAATTACTTCCTGTTAACTGGGATGAAACAACAGCAGGTAAAACTACCTATGGAAATAATATGCAACGGGCAAATAAAATTATGGCTTTAGCTTTCCTCGGTAAAAATTTACTTTTTGCAGGAAGTCCATTAATGAATGAAGTATCCGGCGGCTCAGCTACCTATAATAAAGAATACTGTAAACAAGCAGCCGAAGCACTAGGTGAAGCACTAACACTGTCAAAATCAACAGGCAGATACAAATTGGCAGATTTTAGTCAATATACAGAATTGTTTTATACTCAAAATGCCGGAGGTAAAATACCTGGTTTGGAAGAAACCATCATGTGGGAAAATACTACAGGAGCTGCAACAAGGTTTAGGTGGAATCAAATCAATGACTATATATCTAAAGATTTAAGCCAGGGTGGTTATTATATTAGTCCTACAGCAAATTATGCTTTTTTTAATTATGGCATGGCAAATGGATTACCAATAAATGAAAACAGAGATATTACACAGACTGATTCTGAATCGGGTTATGATCCGAGTTATCCATGGAAAGACAGAGATCCAAGGTTTTATAAAGACTTTATTTTGGATGGTGAAAGATGCAGTGCAACAGAATCACTTCAGGAAAATATTCAATTTGCAAGTTTATACACTACAGGCAGATACAGGACAAAAGACGGAGGACGTGCAAATCTTACCGGTATAATGCTAACCAAGTGGAGACCTCGATTAGCTGAAAGAAATACCGAAAGTTCAACAATGAATAATAATTGTATTGTACTAAGTTTAATGCGATTGGCAGATGTTTATTTATTGTACGCCGAAGCTACTGCTGTGGCTTATGGTATAAATGCAAGTTCCGTTTCCTATAAAACATTAAAGGCAGTTGATGCAATTGATGAAATTAGATTAAGAGCCGGGGTTGGGAAAGTTGCTGATAAATATAAAACTTCGTTAGTCGACTTTTTAAGCGAAGTACAACGAGAACGAGCTGTTGAGCTTTCGTATGAAGGTCATCGTTTTTGCGATTTACGAAGATGGAAACTTCTGGACAAAAGTCCATATACATTAAAACAGGCTCTTAATTTCGAAAGAGATCCTTCTGGACTAAAAGGTTCGGCATTGGCAGCAGATTACAAAAATGCAAAAGTATTGAACCTGAAGTTGACAACTATTTTTGAGAGAAAACTGGAACCAAAACATTACTGGTTTCCATTTTTACTTGATGATGTAAGCATATATCCTGAATTTCAACAAAATCCGGGATGGTAATTTGATTAGTGATGATAAAGTTATTATTGATTTATCAAACTTAAATTTTGAAATGAAATGAAGAAATTAATTATAAATGCCTGCTTTGTATTGTTTGCCATGCTATGTATAGCTAGGGTAGATATTCATGCGCAGGAAAGTACAGATAGCATTGTTAATGTTGCATTCGGAACAAAGGCTAGACAAGATGTATTGGGAGCAGTTTCAACTGTTAATATTGCTGAGTTATTGAAAAAAAATTATCAAACCAATTCTCTAAGCGGAATCAATAGCTTTGTTGGAGGCATTACCGGTGGATTGTGGGGAAAGTCAAATCAGCTAATTCTCGTTGATGGCGTACCAACAATAAACGATCTTAATGCATCTGATGTGGAATCTGTTACTATATTAAAAGGGGCCAATGCTGTAGTATTATATGGCAGTTTAGCATCAAATGGAGTCATACTTATTACCACCAAACGCGGTAAAGAACAACCTTTCACCGTTGAAGCTCGCGCAAATACAGGAATTTTTATACCCAAAAGTTATCCAAAATATCTGGATGCAGCCTCCTATATGACATTGTACAATGAAGCATCGGATAACGATGGCATCGCTCGAATATATGATGATGCTACTATTTATAATACTGCATCGGGGGTTAATCCATATAAATATCCAGATATCAACTATTTCTCTTCTGATTATTTAAAAGAATTTTGTAACAGATCAGATGCAACAATAGAAATTTCCGGAGGAGATGAAAAAACCAAATATTATACAAATTTCGGAATACAATACGATAATGACATTATTAACTATGGTGAGCAAAGCAAAAATCATGACCTAAATTTTCGAATTCGCAGCAATGTTGATATGAAACTAACAAATTGGCTATCGGCACAAACTAATGTTGGTGTTCTTTTTAACAATAATTACACAGGACGAGGAGATTTTTGGGGTAATAGTGCTACCATTCGTCCTAACTGGTATTCCACTCTAATACCTGTTAACATGCTCGACCCTGATAATGTGGAATTGCAGAGCATTGTTGAAACCAGTAACCATATTGTTGATGGACAGTATCTGTTGGGCGGAAACAATGCAGTGCAAACAAATGCTTTTGCCGACATGCTTGAGGCCGGATATATTCGTTACAAAGACCGCACATTCCAATTTAAGGTGAGTGCAACAGCCGACTTAGCCGGAATTACAAAAGGACTTTCGTTTACCAATGCTTTCAGCCTTAGTTATGATAATTTCTTTTCAGAAGCATATAAACTAGATTATGCCACCTACGAACCTACATGGTCGAATATGAATGGCAAAGAAATGATTATTGGCCTTAAAAAGTATGGTAATGATGATAGCTCAACAAATGAGTATGTAGGTGATTCAAAATACAAACAGACACTTTCATTCTATTCCCAGTTTAATTACGCACGAACATTTCAGGGCTTGCACAATGTATCTGGTAATATAATAGGATGGGGGTTTCAGTATAGACAATCGGTAGATGAAAGCCATAATGGCAGTGATTATCACAGCACAAGTAATGCAAACCTGGGACTACAAGCAGCTTATAATTTTGCACATAAATACTACTTCGATTTTTCAGGTGCCATAGTTCACTCTGCAAAATTGCCTGAAAATAATAGAACAGCTTTCTCCCCAACAGTAACACTAGGATGGAGAATAAGTGATGAAAATTTCATGAAAGGATTATCATTTATTGATGATATCAAATTTACTGCTTCTTATGCAAATTTGCATCACGATGTGGATATCTCTGATTACTATTTATATCAGGGTTATTACGATGACGATGGTTGGTATCAGTGGAGAGATGGGGCTATGGGTGGTAAAACTGTTTTATCACATCGATCTTCTAATCCAGATCTTACTTTTATTACCGAAGAACAATTTAGAGTTGGTCTGGAAGGAATTGTTTTGAATAAAAAAATTGCTTTTGATATAAACTACTTTAATAATGTTAGCAATGGTTTATTAACTCAAGGCAGAAATACGCTTTATCCTTCTTATTTTACTGGTGCTGGTAGTTCATATTTGCCATACATAAATTTTAATCAAAACAAAAGGAGTGGCATTGACTTCTCTGTTTTGTTCAATAATAAATTGGGAGATTTAGAGTATAAGATTGGATTTGTTGGAATGGTTTATGATTCTAAAGCAACTGTAAGAGACGAACTATATCAGGATAATTATCAGAATAGAGTTGGCAAACCTATAACTGCTGCATTTGGATACATTTGCGATGGTTTTTTTGCTAACCAAACCGACATTGACAATCATGAAGAGCAAAAATTAAGTGATGTTAAACCTGGCGATATGAAATACCGCGATATGAATAATGATAATATTATTGATTCGCGCGATCAGGTGATGCTTGGGAAATATGAATCCCCATTTACGTATGGTGTTAATCTGACTTTAAAATATAAAAACTGGACACTGTTTGCAATGGGCGACGGTAAATCTGGAGGAATAAATTTTAAAAACTCATCATATTATTGGGTTTACGGAAGCCGCAAATATTCAGAAACAGTATTGGGACGCTGGACACCTTCTACTGCTTCTACTGCAACATATCCTCGATTAACAACTACCTCAAACTCAAATAATTTCCAAAACTCAACCTTCTGGCAATACGAGAACAATCGTTTTGATTTAAGAACAATACAGCTTACTTATGACTTTCCTAAAACTCTGTTTAATGAGAATTCATTACTAAGCCAATTAAGCATTTATGTTAGTGGATATAATCTGTTAACAATATCAAAAGAACGAGAAATGATGGAAATGAATATAGGAAGTGCCCCTCAGTACCGTTATTATAACTTAGGTTTAAAAGCTACTTTCTAATCTAATTTTAAAAATTATGACAATGAAAAAAAATATTCTATTCATTCTAGTCAGCGTATTTATTTTAACAAGCTGTGAAGATCTGTTTGAACCTGCAATTGAAAACCATAAGGAGCTTGATTTAATGTACACCGACCCAATATTCGCACAAGGAATTCTTACTAGTGCATACCGCCACCTTACAAATTGTTACAGCAATACCGAATATGCAACAGATGATGCAGTAACAAATGATAAAAACAGTTCTTTCCTAGATATGGCAACCGGCTCTTGGACTGCGTCGTTTAATCCGGTTAGCGCATGGGAGAATGGATATGCTTCCATTCAATACGTAAATACATTCCTGGAAAATTGCGATTCGGTTCATTGGGCTGATGATCCTGAAGCTGCTGCTTTATTTAAAATGCGAATGAAAGGTGAAGCATATGGCTTAAGAGGTGTATATCTATATTATATTCTTCGAAACCATGCGGGCTATTCTCCTAATGGAGAGCTACTTGGAGTTCCTATCTTAACAAAATTTCAGGATATCGATGCCGACTTCAATATCCCGCGTGCCTCTTTTCAAGCATGTGTGCAACAAATAATTAATGATTTGGATAGCGCAATAACTTATCTTCCTGTTGAATATAAAGATGCTGCCAATTTAAATGAAATACCTGCAAAATATCAGGGTATGGTTTCTTTTGCAAGCACTTATAACAGAACAATGGGCAACTACTTTAAGCAATTACTTAACGCCCATATAGCAATGGCTTTTCGCTCAAAAGTTGCATTATTAGCCGCAAGTTCTGCTTATCAAGACGCTTCAAATACAACAACATGGGAAGATGCTGCTAAATATTCAGCAGATGTTTTGAACCACATAAATGGCACATCTGGGTTGGCAGCAAATGGATTAACATACTATACAAATACCGCAGATCTTGATAACTTAAAAGAGGGTAATAATCCTGCCGAAATTATTTGGCGTACAAACATCTCAAAAACTTCTTCTTCAGAAGAATCAAACAACTTACCCCCATCTTTATCCGGTAAAGGCCGCATGAATCCTACTCAAAACCTGGTAAATGCTTTTCCTGACAGAAATGGCTATCCCATCACACACTCATCAAGCACATATAATAATGCAGATCCCTTTGCAAACAGAGATCCTCGCCTATCTAATTATATAGTTTACAATGGAAATTCTTTAGGTGTATCTGGATCCCCAATAATAATAAATACAGGAAGCGATTCTGACACTGATGATGGCATCAATAAAAGGGAAACATCAACTCGCACCGGTTATTATATGAAAAAACGATTAAGAAATGATGTAAACTACGATAATGCCAGTAAAAAATGGCAGGAAAAGAACAATTACATCCCTCGCATACGATATACCGAAATTTTCCTCAACTATGCTGAGGCTGCAAATGAAGCCTACGGACCAAGTGGTACTGCTCAAAACGCAACCTACTCGGCTTATGATGTAATTAAAGCAATTCGAGCCAGAGCAGGAGTTGGCCTTTTAAACGGAGATGCTTATTTAGAAGAATGTAATGGCGATAAAAACAAAATGCGCGAATTAATAAGAAACGAACGAAGAATTGAGTTATGTTTTGAAGATTCTCGATTCTGGGATCTTCGCAGATGGGGTGTTGATTTAACTGAAACAGCTAAAGGATACGATGCAAGTACAGGACAAGTTTTTGATGTAGAACCTCGTTCTTATACTGAATATATGAACTATGGACCAATTCCATATAGCGAGACATTGAAGTATGACAAACTCATACAAAACAAGGGATGGTAATAATTAATAATATGAAACACCAACTAAGGGTTACGAACATTCCATCTGGTCTTAAACAATAAAATTTAAACACATGAAACTATACAAAATATTATTAATAGCTTTTACAGTGGGATTTATATATTCCTGTGAAAATGAAGATGCCACTTTCCCTGATTTCAATTACACTACCGTGTATTTTGCAAATCAGTATCCAATGAGAATATTAGAATTAGGAGATGATAATGAAGTTGACAACTCTCTAGATAATGAGCATAAAGTTAAAATTAATGCTACTATGGGAGGTATCTATTCAAATACAACAGATCGAATTATTGACATTGAAATTGTTGATTCATTATGTAATGGCTTGTCTTTTGCAAAAGGAACACCTGAACTAGTTCCAATGCCTACGAATTATTATAACCTTACAAGTAATAAAATTGTAATAAAAGCAGGAACTATTTTAGGTGGAGTAGAAGTTCAGTTAACCGATGCATTCTTTAATGACTCTCTTACAATTGGACAACACTATGTAATACCTGTTTTGATGAAAAATGTTACTAATGCAGATAGCATCTTATCAGGTAAGGCGGCTCCTTTCGTTGAAAATCCTAATCGATTTGTTACTGCCGATTGGTCTGTTTTACCTAAAGATTATATGCTTTATGCTATAAAATATGTAAATAAGTATCATGCAAACTACCTAAGACGTGGGGTTGACATTATTAATGATGGCACAAACACAATAACAGATGTTCGTCATCAAAAATATGTCGAATATGATGAAGTAGTTAGTACATCTACATTATCACTTACAAAATGTTTACTTCCAATAAATATTTATAAAGAAGATAATTCAACTACACTTGCCAGTATAGAACTAATATTAACATTTAATGATGATAACAATTGTACCGTAACAAGCAATTCATCTGCTTATACTATTAATGGCACAGGTAAATTTGTAAATGATGGTGAGAAAAATAGTATAGGTGGTTTAGATAGAAATGCTTTATATTTAGATTATACCGTTGAACTTACGGATATCGGACATACCTACTCAACAAAAGATACATTAGTATGCCGTGATAGGGGTATAGTTCCAGACTATTTTAGCATTAATGTTAACTAATGTAGTTTATATAAACTGTTTGAATAAACTCTAATGTCTTTTTTATGGCAAAGAATCAATTCAAAATAAAACAAAAAGTTATGAGATTATTAAATAAAAAATATATAGCCATATTTACTTCAGTAATACTTCTATCTTCTTGTGCAAAACTTGATGATGAAGTACAATCTGGTATTGATATAGAAAAACCTGTTAGTGTAATTGTTGATGAAAAGGTTAGTAGCTACGATGTTATTAAGTCCTATGCCGGAAATTTAACAATTGGGGTTAATGCCTCTTTAAATAATATTTCAGAATCTGGTTCTTTAAACACGTTGTTAACCACAAACTTTCAACAAATAACTCCTATATCTGAGCTTAATTCGAATGTAATATTAACAAATGAAGGAAGTTATGATTTCACTGCTATTGATGAATACATAAACACAGCCGAAGAAAGAGGCTTTTCGGTTTATGGAGATGCTATTGTTTCAAATTTTAATCAAAATAATACATTTCTTACCTCACTTGGCAGTTCTTTAACTTACTTAACTCCATTATTCCCAAACATAATAAATCAGTCTCCCATTATTGATGGATCTTTTACTGGTTGGAGTGTAAAAGGAAATGTTTTTGTTGAAGATTACATGGGACAACCATCTTTAAAACTGGTTAATGAAGCTTCTGTTAATTCAAGCGATGCCACATCTTTACAATCTCCTATATATACAGTCGACAATGGTGCAAAGTTCGAGTTAACTTTCTACTTGCTTTCAACACAGGTTGGAGAAGGAAGAGTTATTTTTACAGGACTAAATAATAACACACCCGAAGTGGATTGGATGGGAACCGGTAGCGCCAGTTCTACTTTTACAACAAAAATTGGATGGAATGAAATAAAGCTTCGGACTACAGATTTTGATGAAAGCGGACAGTTTTCATTTAAAATTGAGTTGGGATATACGAATAACATAACTTATTTCGTAAATATTCAAGGTCTTTCTCTTATCAATTTAAATGGTTCAGTCGATAACCCTGATGAGATTTTTCTGGAGTGCGAAGATGCACAAGAAATTGGTCAATGGATGGTAACTGAATCAGGAGATGCATCAAAGGTATCGGGAGGAAAAACGTTAGTAGGTATTATTGACGGTGATATTAAAAAAGATGATACCGGAGGTGGAAATCCCACCGATGCTATTAATAAAGACTTACAATTTACATATACTTTTAATATCAAAACATCAGGCACTTACAGGGTATGGTTAAGACAAAAAGCTCATGTTGCAGATGGAGGTTACGACTCTTTCTTTATGAGCGTTGACGAGGCAGATTATTATTGTCCGGAATGGCCTGCATGGGGCAACGAAACAAATATTACTTCATGGACCTGGTTTAAACTATATACCAATAGCAGCGATATTGAAACCTCCAGTCTATTTAACCTAACATCTGGAGAACATAAAATTTCAATTAAAATTCGAGAGGGGGGACACTATTTTGATAAAATGTATCTCACAATGACAACAAATATACCTACCGACATGGGATCATCTGCAATAGCACAGAGCGAAGTTTCACTAAATGTATCTAATGATGTTAAAAGGGCTGCAGTAGAAAAATTCTTTGTTGATTATGTTAATAATATAATTTCTAATTTAGGTAATAATATTCAAGACTGGACTGTTGTAAAGAACCCTTTTGCGGAAGACGGCTCTGTAGCTGTAAGTGGAAATTCAACTATTGAAGGCTCCTTCTATTGGGCCGATTATATTGGCAATAATTATATTGCTCAGGCATTTCAGATTGCTAAAGCAAATATAAACTCAGATGGAAAATTATTTATTGGAGAAACAAATTTAAATACAAATGCAAATAAACTAAATGCAATAATTTCTTCACTTAATAATATACCGGAAATTGACGGTATAGCAGTAAGCCTTGAGTCTTTAAATATTGATACTGACTTAAATGAGATAGAAAGTATGTTTGAGAATTTAGCAGCAACTGGTAAATTAATTTATATAACCAACTTATCAGTATCAATTCCTAATGAGTCATACGAAAATTTTGCATTACAATCAGAAGTATATAAAACAGTTGTAGCTCTATTCAAATCTAAAATTCCATCATCGCAACAATATGGCATTTCGCTATCAAATGCCATTGATAATAATAAAGGCTTATGGAGTTCGAATTACAATAGGAAACAGTCTTATACTGGTTTTGTTACAGGATTAGGAGCACAAGAATAATACTAAAAATAAAAATTACAACATGAAAATTATAATTAGATATGCCATAGTGTTGTTTTTATCAGGGTTGTTATTTGCATGCTCAAAGTCTGATGAAGGAAATAATATAGATGATGTTGAAGGATTCGCAAAATTTTCAAAAACTGAGATTACAGTTTCAAGCAAAGAAGGGCTATCTAGTGCTATTTTGGTATGGGATAATGTTGAATGGGAAATAGAAACCACAACAGAAGAAAGCTTTATTACCAACATTTCACCATCTTCGGGTGGTGAAATTGGTAATAGTGATATCACAACCATTAGCTTCACTGTGGCTGTAAATAATTCTACAGACCTACGTTCTCAGGATATTTTTGCAGTGAACAAGTCTACCGGAGAAAAAGTAAAACTGACAATCAACCAGGAAACATTACCATTTACGGTTGTTTATACAAATACAAAGTATCAGAAGGTGTTAGGCTTTGGAGGAATGTATAATCCTGCTATTTGGTTATCATCAGAAGACCGCATTAGCACTGAAGAACTGGCAACAATGTATGATCCTAATGGCAAGTTGCATTATTCAGTTTTACGCCTAATGATCTACCCTGATAAAACAAAATGGAGTCATGATGTTGCTGGTGCTCTACAGGCACAAAACTATGGAGCCATTATTTTTGCCTGCCCCTGGGATTGTACAGATGCATTAGCTGAAAAAAAAGATATGGATGGCAATGGGAGCTTAGATAAACATCTTCCTGAAGCAAACTACGAAGCGTATGCAAATCATCTTATTGAATATGTAAATTTCATGAAAACGAATGGCGTAAATATTTATGCCATATCAGTACAAAATGAACCAGATATGGATTTTACATTTTGGACTCCATCAGAAATTACCACTTTTACAGCAAACTATGGTGCAAAAATTCGAGCCTCAGGGGTCAAACTAATGTCACCTGAAGCATGTGGTTTTTCACCTGAGTATACAGATGCAGTTCTTAATTCGAGTGAAGCTTTCACTAATACCGATATAATTGTTGGGCACACCTATCAGGGATTTACCGACTTAACTAATAGTTACGTAAAACAAAGACATGATTACATCTGCAATCTTTATCCAAACATACTAGCTCCGGCAGGTAAAAGCTGGTGGATGACAGAAAAACTATTCAATTTGGGAGAAAACGAAACTGACATTAACAAACAAGAATATAAGAAATGGTCTTATAATTTAGATGCGCTTGGGTTAGAAATGCACATGTGTATGGAAGGGTATTGCAGTGCCTATATATACTGGTATCTAAAAAGGTTCTACGGCATGATTGGCGATAACGACCAACGAAGCTCTGTTGCCGAAGGTGAAGTTATGAAAAACGGATACATTATGGGGCACTATTCAAAATATGCAACAGGCATGACACGAATTGCTGCTAATGCACCTGATAAAAACATACTTACAACTGCTTATACTAATGATAAAGATGATGAGATTACTTTAGTTGCAATAAACATAAGTGATAAACCATACGAAACATTTTTAAAAGTCCCAAAAAACGTAACCTCAAACAGTGCAATTGAAACAACCGCAGAGTACAACATGAAAAATTCAGAAACAGTATTGAGCGATGATTTCAAACATATTAAACTTAATATATCACCAAGAAGCATTTATTCAATAAGAGTTAATTTTTAATTATACAAACATTAAGAAACAATCATTCTATAAAAAATTTGTGTTAGTATTTTAGTTCAAAGGTTGCTTTTTTGGGCAACCTTTTGTTCTATATTAAACTCAAAAGTAATTGTGAAAAAATGTATAAATTTGGTATAATTATATAATCTTTATTACTTGAAACACATGAAGATATTTAAATTATTTTTTTTTACCCAAAGTGTTTATAACAATAGAATACTTGCATACGTGATATTTTCATTTATCTCTTTTTTTAATGCACATGCAGAGTTTTCCAGTTTAAAATACCGAAAAGTAACATCAAATAATTTACTATCTCATACAGCTGTAGAATGTATTGTGCGCGATAGCACAGGCTTTATTTGGGTTGGAACCCGAGATGGATTAAACCGCTACGATGGCTACCAATACCAAACATACAAATACAATCCTGATGACCCCAACTCTATATCGAATAATGAAATAAGTTGTCTTGCCATTCAAAATAATTACTTATGGATTGGAACCAGAGGAGGAGGTATTAACCGTTTAAATCTATTAACAGGAAAAAATAGTCGGTACAACTACGACTCATTTGACGGAATGATAAAACACATGGCCATTGATAAAAATGGCTATGTATGGATTGCAACCTCTATTGGACTACTTAAATATATTGACGACAATAAAAACGGTTATTTCAAAAACATGACAGCGAAAGCTGTTTTTCGAAAAGAAACAAATGAACCTTTCATACCCAAAGCTGGTAATATTGCTGTAAAGGTTATATACCCAACAAAATCGGGTGATTTGTTAATTGGTGCTGATGCAGGTATTTTTAATTATCATATAAACTCTGGAATTTTTAAAATTCTTGATTCTGAATTAGAAAATATTGAAACAATAACAGCAATTAATGAAGATATGAACGGTGCATATTGGATTGGCTGTTACGATGGATTAATTAAGGTAACGCCCCAAGTTAAAGAAGAAAATTTCATAATTGAAAGCTACAACTCATCGTTAAAAAAACCTTACTATCTTAAAAATAACCGAGTTGAAGACATAGAAGTTGATTCCAAAGGAAAAATATGGGTTGCTCTTCATGGAGAGGGATTATTATCAATTAATAACCAAAAGTTTAGCTACTTTAACGATGCCATTAATGACAAATATGTTATAAATATTATTAACGATTTATTTTTTGATAAAACAGGTATTCTGTGGATAGGTTCAGAAAACGAATCGCTAGTAAATATAAATTTACTAAGTAGTGGAATAAAAACAATTGAACCAAAAATCAAAAACAACTCAGATAAGTATCAATTAAGCACAATTTCACTAAAAAACAATCAGCTACTTACAGGAACTTTTGGCCGTGGAATAGAACAATTTACCTTTAAAGATGGCAGATTGACTTATTCAAAAAATATTTCAATTACTAGTTACAAAGGAACAGGATGGAGCAACGAAATTAAAGAACTTTTATTTGATGATGATATATGGATTGGTTTTGATGATACCAGGTTGATAAAATACTCATTTAACGGAGATGTTAATTATTACGATACATGGGGATTTATTTTTGCATTAATGGAAGATTCACATAACAATATTTGGTATGGTACATGGGGAAATGGAATAGGCTATGTTAATAAAGAAACCGGAATTATTGAAAGATATGTAAATTCGCAAAATAAAACATTAGGTATAAGCAGCAATGTAATTTTATCCTTAATAGAATCATCAACAGGTGACTTACTTGTAGGAACTAAAGGCGGTGGCATAAACATTGCTCCAATAAAAAACATAATTGACTGCAATAAAAATTTCACTGTTTTTTTACATGACCCTACAAATAAAAATTCAATCTCACACAACGATGTGTATGACATATTTGAATCCAAATCGGGAGAAATATGGATTGGCACAGGACGAGGAATTAATAAATTAATACCAAAAGAAGGATATTCCTTATCAGAATCGATATTGAACAAAGCCGTTCGCTTTATTCAATACACCGAAAAAGATGGACTTCCTGGTGGTATTGTATATTCGATATGCGAAGATGGCAATGGTGATTTATGGTTAGGGACAAACAGAGGGGTATGTAAGGTTTCCTTTAATGATGAAAAAATAACTGTTTATAATAATAACGATGAATTTCCTTCAAATAGCTTTGAAAACAACAATTTAATATACGACCCCCAAAGCGGATTCCTTTTTTTTAGCAGCCACGATAAAATCACATATTTTCATCCCGACAGCCTGTTTATTGACCGAAGAGAAAACATGGTGCATTTTACCGGACTTGAAATACAAAACCATAAAATCGAACCCGGAGAAACATACAATGGGAGGATTATTATGGAAAAAGACATTTTTGACATCAATAAACTTGAATTTAAATATTTCGAAAAACTAATATCATTTGAATTTTCGGCATTGCAGCATTCTGCATCAAACAGAGTTAGATATGCATATCGATTGGTTGGCTTCAACGATGACTGGATTGAAACCGAAAATGTAAGTCGTAAAATCACTTATACAAATCTGAACCCAGGAAATTATAGTTTACAAGTTAAGGCAAGTAAAAATGATGGAAACTGGTCTAACAGCATCGCAGAGTTACAAATTAAAGTTTTACCCCCTTTTTGGCTAACTATATGGGCTTATATACTATATTTTATTATTACTATAAGTTTATTACTTGTATTCAGACGTTATTCTGTTATTGCTGTTGAACAAAAAAATAAATTAAAAATTAAAGAGATTGAACACAGAAAAGAAACTGAAATTGCCGAAGCCAAAATACGTTTCTTTACAAATGTATCTCACGAAATCAGAACTCCTTTAACCCTCATATATGAACCTTTAAAACAATTATTTGCATCAGGTGAACTAACTAATGGAGCCAATGATCTTGCTCAAATTGTAATGCGTAACATGAAACGATTACTCAATCAGGTAAACCAACTGTTAGAACTTCGAAAAATTGATGAATGTGGATACACCTTAAAACACACCCAATTTCCATTAAAAGAGCTATTTACGAAAGTTATTTATGAATTCGAGGCTCTTATCAAGAAAAAAAATACCATAATCGCTAATAACATTTCCGATTCATTAATGATTGTAGCCGATCGACAAATGCTTGATACAGTAATCTACAATCTGATATCAAACGCCTTGAAATTCATATCATCTCAAAATGGAAAATTGATTTTTGAAGCTGTAACTAATGCCGATGATAATGATGTAAAAAAAGATTTCGTAAAAATTTTAATCAGTGATAACGGGCCCGGAATATCAGAGGATGAAATCGAAAATGTATTCGATTATTTTTATCAAACAAAAAATGTAGAAAAAGCTAACATCGGGGGTACCGGTATCGGACTGGCAATAGTTAAAGAATATATTAAACTTCACGATGGTACAATATCAGTTAAAAACAATCGTGATGAAGGATGTTGTTTCGAAATCATGTTACCACTAAACAAAAAGCCAGTTATTCAAGAAGATACTAATCCTATTATCGAGAAATCTTCTGGAAATATTGATATCTTATTATCAAACTTAAAAAATGAAACAAATGATAGTGAAAGCAGTATGGGAATGGTTATAATTGAAGACGATGTTGATTTAGGCACCTACTTAACAACAATTTTTAGTAGTCAGTTCAATGTAACTCATTTCACTGACGGAAAGAAAGCCTCGGGAAAAATAGCCGAGTTATCGCCTGACATTATAATTTGCGACCTGATGTTACCTGGCATGAATGGGTTAGAACTTAC
This sequence comes from Marinilabiliaceae bacterium, assembly GCA_016933045.1. Taxonomy (GTDB): domain Bacteria; phylum Bacteroidota; class Bacteroidia; order Bacteroidales; family Marinilabiliaceae; genus JAFGBR01. The sequence goes on from JAFGBR010000050.1 coordinate 24,027, forward strand.
AGCATTTTTAAAAGAAAACATTGAAACTAGTCATATCCCAATCATCATGCTAACCGCTAAAGCCGAAGATGAAAGTAGAGTCAAAGGATTACAGCATGGTGCCGACAGCTATCTTACAAAACCATTTAATACAGATATTCTAATAGCACAGGTTGATTCCATTATTAAATCACGCAAGGCATTTAAAGAAAAATTTGGCACCCAAATGGTTTTAGAACCATCGCAAGATATTATTGTACCAAGAGATGAAAAGTTTTTACATAAAATAATGGCAATTACCGAAGATCGATTATCCGATTCATCATTCGAAGTAACTGATATAGTTAAAGAGATGGGAATGAGCCACACGCTTCTGCTAAAAAAATTCAAAGCCTTAACCGGATTATCATTAGTTGAGTTTGTACGGTCAATGCGCTTAAAAAAAGCAAAACAACTATTTAAGCAAGATAAATTTTTTGTAGCTGATGTTGCATATATGGTTGGTTTTTCAGACCCAAAATACTTTAGCAAATGCTTTACCAAGGAGGTCGGACAAAGTCCAACTGATTATATAAAACAATTTCACTCCGAATAGTAGTTAGTTATACTATTAAACATGAAAAAGCAACCTATTTTGATCCTTAATCCATAAAGAAACAGATTGAGAATTAACTTTTTGATTCATTGTATTAATGTAAAATTTTAAAAAAAAATATGAAATGTATCTTTAAAATACTTATATGCCTTTTATCAATGTCGGCCTTTTCACAAAGCACAGTTGTTGTTGATATTAATACAAAGCAACAGACCATAGAAGGCTTTGGTGCTGCATTAGCATATTATGAAAATTGGTTAACTGCACATCCTAACAAAAATGAAATTTACGAAGTTATATTTAATGAGTTGAGTTTAGATATTCTTCGGGTAAGAAATGCATATGATTACGATCCTGACATGATTAACAGGGTAAAAGAATTTTATAATGCAGCAAAAAATTCACTTGGCCATCCAATAAAATTGTTATCAACTTCGTGGGGGCCACCGGCTTATTTGAAATCAAACAACGACCGTAACAATGGGGGTACACTAAAATATGCTGTAAATGGAGGAACTGTAAAATTTGATTATTCCGGATTTGCAAATTGGTGGAATGGAGCTTTAGATGAATATAAAAACAACGGAATTTATCCCGATTATATTAGTTTGCAAAACGAACCCGATTTTAAAGCGATATATGAATCTTGCTTGCTGAGCCCGGCAGAAAAGATTAATTCAACCGACACTATTGCCGGTTATAATAAAGCCCTTGAAGCCATTTACAATATGGTTCAACAACGACAAGAAAAACCAAAAATTCTTGGACCCGAGACAATTGGTATTGGCTATAATACAGTTCAAAACTATATTAATGTCTTAAATACGTCGTACTTGTATGGAATTGCCCATCACCTGTATCATGGAGTAGATAAAAACAACCCCTGGATTAGTACAGAGTTTGGTGATGTGGGTAATTTGCACAAAGAACTGCCACATTTTCAAACAGAGTTCTGTGGTGGAGATTGGTTTTCACTGGCAGGATTGATATATAAATCGATGAACGATGAAAACGCAGTTGCATACTTTTATTGGGATTTAATATGGGATGGCGCAGGCCTTGTTAGTATTGAATTTCCGTGGGATAAAAGCCGATGGAATACAGAAAAGGGATATACGAAAACAAAAAACTATTATGCGTTTAAGCAGTTTTCGGCATTTGTACATCCCCAATGGACAAGAGTAAATAGTAATACTGAAAGTGAAAACATAAAAGCATTGGCATTTATTAATCCTGCAAAAGATTCGATGTCGTTACTATTAATAAATCGATCTGAAACTGCTGATTTAGATATTAACATAGCTACATCAGGCTTTAACTATAATAAAGCTGCTGTATATGAAACATCTGAAAGTGAAGATTGTAAATACCTGGGATTATTGGCAGATCCAAACTATACTTTGCCAAAAAGATCAATTACAACTATTCAGTTAACACATAATAATACATCAAATATTTCAGATATTAATCACAGCAAGTACAAGCCACATGTGTTTCCAAATCCTGTAATAAATGAAGCAATTATAAAGTTGTCAAAAAAAAATGTCAGATATGAATTTGTATCTATTATTGATATAAAAGGCAACATTATTAAAAAACAAAAGCTAACTAAAATAAACCCTACCCACGGGTATGTTATTGATTGTGCCGGATTTAATAATGGCTTATATTTCTTCGTTTTAGAATCGGCTACCGGCGAAAAACAAGTTGAAAAATTTATTATTGACAGAGATTAAAAAATATCATAAGTTTTAAAAAATGGAGAATCACCTAAATCGGTTATTCTCCATTTTTGTTTGAATTGCAACTATTCCAAACAGTTATTTCTGAAATATCATCTTCTTAGTAGCTATAAAATCTCCTGTCTGCAAGCTGTAAAAAAAGATACCACCTGACAATCCTTTGGGTTTCCAGATAACATCATAATCTCCAGAAACCTGATATTGATTAACCAATGTTTCAACAATACGTCCGTTTACATCAAAAACTCTTAAACAAACATTACCCGATAAATTTATCCTATATGTAATTGTAGTTGAATTAGTGAAAGGATTTGGATAATTATCCAATAATTTACAATTAACCTTTTCAACTTCATTTACACCAACAGAACCACAATTAGTAGCCTCACTACCAAAGCCTTCAGGTAAATTAGAAAATTTTGTAACATATACTTTATCTAATTTGGCTCCATCTTCGCGATAGCCTATTGTAAGTGTGTGTTCTCCTTCTGTCAAATTAAAATCTCCAAATTTGTACCATGTCCAACCACTACTTGCTGAACCTGCCAATCCGTTATGCGTACTAAAGGATCCATTATCCATTTTCAAGAAAAATGAATCATCATCGTACGTAGGGCAATATATACGGCCATAAACCGAATAGCTGGCTTCAGACACCAACGAAAAATTGAATTTAACCAGCCCATCATCCGTTGCAGGAGCCGTTGATATATTACCTAAGCCGTTTATTGTTGCAATGTAGTAATCTTTTGATGCTTGAGGATCGTTTAATACATTCCATGAACTACCTACTAAAGCACATTCTGCTTCAAGCCATATATCAGATATTCCATAGTCCCATTCAAATATGGTGATAGTAACGTTATCTGAATCTGTTGCACCCTCATTATCTGTTACTGTGAGGGTAATTACATGCTCCCCAACAGAAAGATTTAATATTGGATTTACTCCTGTAGCAATTTGACTACCTCCTTCGATCCATACATAAGACTGTATAGATCCATCTAAATCAATACTGCCAAAACTTTCAAGAGCTATAGTTTCAACACCACTCTTGTTACTATTAATAATTGTTTTGTCTAAACCAGCATAAGCCAGCGGTGACTGATTAAATGCAGTACCACCATTACTACCTGGATTTACAACAATATTATCGAAATAAAGAGATTGTGGCAATGTGGCATTGGCTTTATACTCTACCACATTTACACCTTCAACAAGTACTACCGACTGACTATTTACCACCCAATTACTAAGTGTTGTAGTTTGCGTAAATAATGGTGTGGCCACTTTTGCACCATTTACATACAAATCGATGGTATTAATATCGGCTCCAGTAACAGCATACCTGGTTTCAAGGGTGTAAGTACCGGCATTTAAAACCGATATGTAATCTCTCACACTTGCTGTTGAACTTGTGCCAAATTGAATGTATCCTTGTCCGGTATAGTTGCGAATATTTTCACTAGCTCCATTTTTAATAACTCCAAAAATATTTTTATAATCGAAAGTCTCAGCTTCGTACTGTCTTGGACCAATATAAGCATCAGGACTAACAGGAGTATTAATATTAGCATTTTGGAATTCTGTTAATCGACCCATTGCAATTCCTGAACAGTTCAACCGGATATCAACCGGTCCATTATGATTAATGGTTAAAGTGAATATTCCGCCAGACCAATCTTTTCCAACCTCACTCTTTTGGTTATCTGCTCTTTCTGTAAGAGTATAAGTAGGTTCTGACGTACTCCCGTATATTTTAATGACATTAGTCTTTAAACCGGAATTAAGTATATCATCGAAATTACTCAGATATATTGTCAAATAATCAGAATATTCTTTTATAACACCTGCCGTATATTGCGAATAATTAAGCTCCATACGGTCGCAGGTATTGTATTTGAAAGGAATGCTTGCACTTGCTGCTTGTCCGGTTTTAAAAGGATTATATGTAACCCATCCATTCTCATGGCGTCCTGCATATAAATCACCGCTATACTCCACAGGAAAAAGAGCATTTAAATCATTGACCTTTGCTGAAACAGTTGGCCACAAAGAAGAATATATTGACTTATTTATTTTAGCCTGAAATGAATTAGCTGTTTCATCTACTAACTGGTAAACCGTAGGTATAGTTGGATATCGTCCGGTTTTCTTAAAGAAATTAAAATTTTCGCCAAGGTTGCCATCACCATCCATTCGATAAAGCCCCTCAAACAAACTGGCTGGCGAACTGTAAATATCATCACTGCTACCGGCACTAACATTATTTATAATTACAACTTTTGTGCGGTCAATAACTTCCTGACGGTTGGGTATTCTAACAGTTCCATCCAGTACTTTTCGGAAAAGATCAACACTGACTTTATCGAACTGAGGAAATGTTTCCCAATTTCTCGTAAAATACCCATCTGTTGTTGAAACAGCATTAACTTCTTTGAAACAATGAGTCCAAATAAGCTCCGGTCCGTCAATTACAGTTTGTCCTGTAAGCATAACATGTTCAAGAAAAGGTGCTCCACTGGTAGCCATTGTAAAATTTTGATTGACATTACCATCTTTATCTGTCCAACCGCTGTCATCGTAACGTAAAGCATAATTTCCACTGTACCCTGAAAGATAGGCTCCCAAACACAAACTTTCCATATCTGACTGATAGCTCTTAAATGTGTACTTTTCACTCAGGATATAGTTTTTAGTATATTTGGCACAGGCAGTTGCAAATGTGGCATTACGCTTTACCATTGCTATTGGATTGATATTTGGAATGTATTTATTGCCACACCAGCTAACCACCAAGTACCCTCCATATTTATCGGAAAGCTCCAGTAGTTTTGTAAAATGTGAAATTCTGTCTTCCCAACTAATTGCCAATGGGTCAGAATCACCATATCCCCAAGACTGTTCCGCATAGTTAAAACCAATCAAGTTGGGATAAGTATTAAATAAATCTTCGTAAATAGTCATATCATTGTCAGGCAGCCTGCTGTAGGCTCCACTTGACGGCTGAATCACAGCCCACATCCTGTTTTCGGCACAAGTTCTCAACCATGACTTCGCCGTTTCAAAGCCATATTCCACAATAGTAAACTGACCTGTTGTTGAATTATGGCTAACCGATAACGAAATATTCATCACCACATAGGGACGAATATCTTTAGGAATTAAATCAATAATTTTTTGCGGATCAGCATAATTCCAGGTATCAATATGTATAAGCCACATGGGTTGATGTGGAGAAACAGGTCTTCGAAGTGGTGTGTTTGTTTGTGCTAATGCAGAACATGATATTAACACAAAAACTAAAATTTGAATAGCGATTCTTTGAATATCTTTTCTTTTCATCATAAATAAATTAATATTTTGCCTAAGTCTTGTAACACATTATTCGGGAGCGTATTATCATTACAATCAATTATCTCACCATTTTTACTACTCCAACTCTTTTGAGTTTTCTTATCGATTATATATTTATTACGATTCGTTATAGGCTATTTACTTCAATAACTGAACTATCAAGTCCTTTTGATGTTGCTGATATTTTAATTTTTCCTTTTTGTCCTTTCTGTCCCTTAATAATAACAAGTACAAGCCCGTTGAAAGCATTCCTGTAATGCGAAGGAAATGGTGTCATATCTGTAGGATCACCATTATCGGTAGCAACAATTTCACCTGCTCCTTCGATTGCAAACTGAATTTGGGTGTTGGCATTGGCAACAAAATTGCCATCCTTATCCTGCACTTCAACTGTAATAAAGCAGAGATCTTTTCCATCGGCCAGTATAGTTGATCGATCGGCTACTATTGAAAGTTTTGAAGGACTTCCGAATGTTTTTACCTCATCACGCGCCCATATAGAGTCATTTTTATAGGCTACCACCTTCAGTTCTCCTGGATTATACACAATATCATCCCATCTTAACCGATATTCGTATTTACCTTTTTTCTTTCTGCCTAACGATTCTCCGTTTAAAAACAATTCAGCCTCATCGCCCGATGTAAATACATGTACAGGTGTTATCTCTCCTTCTCTTTCTGGCCAGTTCCAATGCGGCAATATATGAGCCATCGGATAATCGGGACGCCAGTGCGATTGGTAAAGATAAAAACGGTCTTTTTTAAAGCCGGCAAGATCAATAACCCCAAAATAGGAACTTCTGGAGAGATAATACGGGGTTGGTTCGCCCAGATAATCCCAGCCACTCCATACAAAACCACCACCAACATAAGGATGCTGCTCAAGTGATGCAAAAACTTTATCGGCCGATGATCCAAATGGAACAGTATATAATTCATAGGAGCTTACATGATTTTTTTCAGTATTTCCACCTGTTGAATCACTTACAGGTGCACTAATCAAATCTGTAACAGGAAAAGAGTATTCTCCCCTACTACTAACCGCAGCTGCATTTTCACTGCTTAGTATCAATTTATCGGGACAGAAATTATGAAATAAAGGAAACGAAGGAGGTGTATTAATACCCTTCAGGTGAGCATAAGCCGGGGCATTTCGTATTCCTTCACCCTGATAATTAAGATTAATAATGTCCATCACCTTCGGAAGTGGCATTGGAGGTTTTGCGTAATTCATTGATATGGTGGTAGGTCGGGTTGGATCTTCATCTTTTGCAATATCGTATAAACGCTGTGCAATTGAAGCACCTTCCGAACCTGTGTATTGTTCACCCACTTCATTTCCTAAACTCCACATTATAACCGATGGATGATTTCTATCTCTTCGGATAAATGAACGCACATCTTGTTCGTGCCAATCGGGAAAAATAAGATGAAAATCCAAAGGTGTTTTTTTCCGTTCCCAACAATCAAAAATCTCATTTACAACAAGAAAACCCATACTGTCGGTTAAATCGAGTAATTGAGGATCGGGCGGATTATGAGCAAGACGAACGGCATTACATCCCATTTCACGCAGCAATTCCAACTGTCGTTCAGCAGCACGTTTATTAAACGCAGCTCCAAGAGCACCCAAATCATGGTGTTGATTGACACCTTGAATATAGATATGTTCATTATTTACAAAGATTCCGGAATCACTATCCATGCGAACTGTGCGAATCCCAAACATTGTATCAAACACATCACTTAACTTACCATCGTGGTATATAGATGTTTGTGCAATATATCTATTGGGAAATTGAGTTGGCGGAGGCCCCCATAATTTTGGATTCTGAACCTCGGTACTTGAATGTATGGTACTAACCTGCCCCGCTGTAATATTAACCCTTTGCTTTTCAAATTTAGAAATTACTTTTTTCAATATTTCACCGTCTGACCCAAGTTCATAAATTTTGGTCATCAACTCAATGTTAGCATCTTTATTTGAGCTGTTAGCAATTGATACCGATAAGTCGATGGTGACTTTTAATGCTGATACATTTCGGGTTGTAATATACGTGCCCCATTGATCTACATGCACTTTCTCTGTTTTTATCAACCAAACATTCCGATAAAGACCACCTCCAGGATACCATCGTGATGAATGGTTTGGATTATCAATCCGAATAGCAATCTGGTTTTCCAGGCCAAAAACTACATAAGGCGTCAAATCAACTTGGTATGAATTATAGCCATAAGGCCATCCTCCAACCAGATTACCGTTACACCATACCATTGAATAAGACATGGCACCATCAATTTGAAGAAATATTGCTTTGGCTGAGTCCCCGGCAGAAATAAATAGTTTTTTTCTGTACCACGCCACACCCTCACTTGGTAATCGCCCCATGCCACCGCCTACTACCGAATTCCATCCCTGATAAAAGGGACCCTTAACTGCCCAATCATGAGGAATTTCAACATCTTCCCAATTATTATCATTAAAATCAGCTTGAACAAATGAAAAGTCTTTTCCTGGCTTACCATTTGGCCTTTGATAATATTTTGATTTATTTTTAACAAACTTATTTCCAGTTGGCAATACCCATGCTTTTAACGACATATTAGACGAAGCAAGCTGAACACCCTCTGTTGGCTTACTATCTGCATCCTTATCATCTTTAACTTCTGTTACCTCAGGCCATAAATCGTAAATTAGAGAATCTGGAACTTCATTGGTACCATATTTATAAAACCTCCAACCACTGTCCAATAAAATTTTAGAACGAGGGCTAGATGGCTTGCTAATACAGTTTTGAAAAAGATATACTATAAAAACAATTGCTATAAACTCTAGCAATGTCATTATTACCAATCGTAATTTAGACCTCATCTTTAAACTGGAACTGCTCGTAATAAAATTAAATCTGACCACTAATTGTTATAATAGATCCATCTCCATTATACTCAAGTTCAGTAACTTTCAAACTTCGAAGCCATGTTTTGCCTCCCGAAGGTTTACAGTCGTGATAAAACAGATACCATTTACCTTTATATTCACAAATAGAGTGGTGAGTTGTCCATCCTACAACCGGCGTTAATATAATACCCTGATATGTAAATGGTCCATAAGGAGAATTGCCAATGGCATAGCACAATTTATGTGTGTTGCCTGTTGAATATGAGAAATAATATTTGCCGTTGTATTTGTGCATCCACGATGCTTCGAAAAACCTTCGGTCATGATCTCCAGCTTTCAATGGATTTCCTTCTTGATCCTGAATAATTACACCCATTGGTTCTTCTGCAAACTCCAGCATATCGTCCGATAACCGCACCACCCTTGGACACAAAGCAGGCTCATCACGTGCAGGCTCAACTCCACATTCTATAGCTTTATTGTTTCGATAACGCTGAAGTTGCCCTCCCCATAGTCCACCGAAATACATGTAGTGAGTTCCATCATCATCTTTAAATACGCATGGATCGATAGAATAGCTTCCTTTAATTGGAGCATCCTGAGGGATAAATGGCCCTTCGGGTTTATCACTTATTGCAACACCTATTCTAAAAATATCAGTCTGATCTTTCAGTGGAAAGTACAAATAGTATTTTCCATCTTTATATGCAGCATCCGAGTCCCACAACTGCCGCCCAGCCCATGCAATATCTTTAACATCAAGAGCGACTCCATGATCAGTAACTTCTCCGTCTATTGAGTCCATTGAAAACACATGATAGTCGCGCATATCAAAATGATCACCATTGTCATTTTCAGGTATTCCCGATTCAATATCGTGTGATGGGTAAATATATATTCTTCCATTAAAAACATGTACAGCCGGATCGGCTGTATAAATGTGATCTACTAAATATCTTGGTTCTTTCATTTTATTGCATTATTATCAGCCCTAATAAATCCTAAAGGCTATTTTTATTGATTTTAATTTTCAGCTAATTTAACAATCTGACCTACCACCTCTTTGGGGTTGTAGTTTCGATCAAAAAGAAGTGGATAATCTGTTCTTCCTTTAATGGGCCAGTCATTTTTCCACGATTGAACATCAGTTACACCCCATAGAGTCACTCGCGATATGGAGGTATTATATTTAAGGAACATAGCAAAAAGGTCAATGTACATTTTCTCATGCAATTGATTAATGCTATCGGGAAGATTACCTGCGTATGGATTCATCATTTGCTGATATTCAAAATTTGTTGATACATCGGCTCCAATATTTTTTGTTGGCAATGGCAAAACAGAAACATCCAACTCGGTTATCATAACATTAAGCCCAGTCTTAGAAAAAGCATCCAGACTAGTTTCAAATTCATGGAGTTTTGAATACACCAACCCACAATGACCTTGCATCCCAATGCCATCGATTCTTACTCCCTGACTTTTCAATTTCTTAACCATTTCAATCACTGCATCTCTTTTACCTTCCTTGTGCATGTTATAGTCGTTATAATTCAATTCAGCATCAGGATCAGCTTCATGTGCAAACTGGAAAGCAAGCTTAATGTAATCTTCACCAATAATTGTGTAAAATTTCGATTCACGCATTGAACCATCATCCATAATAGCCTCATTTACCACATCCCAACCTAATACCTTTCCTTTATAACGACCAACAACAGTATATATGTGTTTTTTCATCCTTTCAATCATCACATCTCGCGACACATCATTTCCCTCGTTATCAATAAAAAACCATTTAGGAGCTTGCGAATGCCAGATTAATGTATGCCCCATAATACTCATATTATGCTCTACCCCAAACTGCACAAAAGAGTCTGCCAATGAAAAGTTGAATTGACCTTCGGTGGGTTGAATCACCTCACTCTTCATACAGTTTTCAGCGGTAATGGAGTTACATTGTTGTTTAACAATATTAGCCGATTTGATATCGCGACCTGTAAACTGATCAGTATTCATAGCCATTCCAATTAAAAAATGGTATTTAAATGCATCTTTTAGAGTTGTTTGTTTTGACTCTTTATTACACGCACCGACCAAAATGGCAACAAATACAAGGCAAGATAAAAGTGTTTTGAATCTCATTATTGTTTGCATTTTATTATTTAAAATTAATTCCGTCTTTCTTTTAACTCCTTTTCTATTTGGCTTTCCATTGTTTTATTAATTTCATAAAAGAAAAGTAAAATACATGGAATTAAGAAAGCAATAAACGAAAACACACTTACCATCATTTTCATGCCAAAAACAGCACTTTCGGGTTGCACAGTAAGTGTACTATTGTAACCATAAGCCGATAAAAATGACACCACCAAAGTACCTCCAATTGTAAGCCCTCCTTTTAATCCTAAAATCATGGCAGAGAAAATAATAGCTGTTGCACGCCTGCGATTCTTCCATTCTGAGTAATCGGCAACATCAGCAATCATAGCCCACAAAACAGGTATAGTTACGCCATAAGAAAGCCCATGAAGGATTTGAAAAACAAACATAATGACAATACTTTTAGGTGGAATAGCTACAAATGCAAGTAAAAACAGTGCTGAAATAAAAAGAAATACAGTAAAGACATTTCTCTTACCAAATTTATCGGCCAACGGCTTAGAGAACTGAATGCCAACAATCATCATTATTATGCCACTTCCATTAAACAACCCAAAGGCAGATGCATCAACTTCATCAGGCCACCTGAAATTAGGCCATGCTCCTTGTATCCACTCAATTAAGGAGATAAAGCCAATATCATTTAAAAAAATGGCCATTTGCTCATTATCGACATAATATTTAAAATAATAAACATAAGTCCCTCCTTTTAATGCCAGTGTAACAAAAATAAAAATGGTAACAAAAAGCATGATTATCCATGGTCTGTTTTTGAGCAAATCTGATATATCATCCTTTATACTTGATTTAATGTCATTTTGCGAAACAACACGTTCTTTTGTTGTAAAAAAAGTTATTATAAATAATACAACAGAAACAATTGCAAAAACCATCATGATTTTTTCAAAACCAACAGCTTCATTTCCATCTCCAACCACCAATACCAAAGGACGTAAGAGTACTTGTATTATAAACTGGGCAATCATTACCGCAACAAATCTATAACTCGATATACTGTTACGTTCTTTCATGTCGCCGGTAATAACCCCACTAAGCGACGAATAGGGAAGATTATTAGCAGTATATAAACTAACCAAAAGTAAATAAGTTATGAAAGCATAAATAACCTTACCATTGTAACTAAAATTTGGAGTGGTAAAGGCTAAGAAAATTACAACTGCAAAAGGAATAGCGGTTATTAAAATCCAAGGTCGGTATTTTCCCCAACGAGTATTGGTTCGATCGGCAATAATACCCATTATTGGGCTAAAAATTACACCTCCAATAATACCACAAGTGCCAATAACCCATTGTGCTGTTGTTGCTTCTAATTTGTATACATCAGTGTAATAATAAGCAATGAACGTTACTAAAGTCTGGAATACAAGATTCGCAGCCAAATCGCCCAGACTGTACCCTATTTTTTCTACTACCGAAATTTTATTATTTGCAGACATTATAGATTTTTTTTTAAACATTATTACATTTTGTTTATTTATTTTGCAGTCCAGTTATCCGTTCTAAAAGGCGATGCCGGCATTCCTTCTTTACTTATTAAGTTTGCGTTATCAGGATTATCGGACCAGGCATATCTTACTGCAATTGGTTTTTTAATTTTATCACTCCATACAATTACTTTATTTTTTTCAATTTTTGCATTTGCCCACACAAATTGTTTGTCATCTCCAGCAATTGCAAACTCTTTTAATTCTTCGCCTTTAATTACTAAACCACCTCCAATGTTATCGAACTCTATAATAACCCGATCATTTTTAACCGACATTGATTTGTATAAAGGTCCGCTTGACAATTTAGTTTCATCATTATTAATCAACATTGCCAAGCGCTCTCCGACTTCTCTTTTTTTGAGTGGATGAATATCATTCCACATTCCCAAGTCGATTGTAATAGCCATACCTGTATTTGGGAGTGATAAAGCTCTTAACTGCGATTCCCGTGTTAAAGCCCAATAGCTATTATATGGCAATTCCCGTGATTTACCATAATTTGGCAATTGAACAAATAAAAAAGGTATATCGCCTTGACCAAACTGAGATCTTATATCCTTAATAAAAGCAGGGAATAAATCTGCATATTCATCCGGCCGACCTACGTTAGATTCACCCTGATACCATATAATACCTTTGATATTATATTTTAGCAATGGGTGAATCATTCCATTAAAAAGTCCGGTAGGTTTAAACTTGAAATTTTCTCCTCCAGGATGAGTTGGCATACTTACACCTAATTTAAACTTCCATTGACCTTTTAAATTAACTGTATCGTTATTAAATGTTAATTCGTAAGGATAATCGGGCACAAAACCACCATTGCCCCCTGTATTAATAATTCGTACAACAATAGTATTTTTCTCTTTTTTCAAAATTCCTTCGGGTATTGTATACCATCGTGGTGGATATTGATAACCAACAGAACCAACAAACTTACCGTTAAAAAAAACCGAATCAGAATCGACAATCCGACCAAGGTTTAATTTAACACTTTTACCAACCATGCTATTGGGGACATCAAATAATTTTCTATACCAAACAACACCATGAGTATCAGGCAATCCATTATCATTCCAATAACCGGGAATATTCATTATATTCCAATCAGAACAATCAACATCAGGATTGAACCAACCGACATCTCCTGTTTTGTATCCTAAATCATTTGCATACAAACTATTATACCAATTACTTGATTTTTCCTCTGCCTCTTTTAAAACCTTACTTACCATTACTGTGTCGCGGCAACGTACAGTTTCATTATAATGCTTTGGAAATTGTCTTATGTAATTTTCGCTCATCCATGTCTCAACTGGTGAACCTCCATAACTAGATTGTATTAATCCTATTGGAATATTTGTTTTTTCATAAACCGATTTTGCAAAAAAATATGCAACAGCCGAGAAATCTTCAATAGTTTCACAATTAACAGATACCCATTGTCCATTGCTAAAATCGTTTTTTTGTTTTAATAAATCTGACGCACGGGGTACGGCAAAATAACGAATATTTGGGTTATGCGCAGATTTGATTTCATCATGATACAAAGGTTGGACTCTGCGCATTGGTAAATCCATATTCGATTGCCCACTGCACAACCATACATCTCCAATGAGTATATCCTTTACTTTAATCGTGTCATGCGATACTACATACAAATCAAAAGGACCTCCTGCTTGCATTTCAGGTATTATTACAACCCATTCTCCATTTTCATCAGCTTTAGTTAAATATTCTTTATTAATAAACAACACCTTAACATCTTCATTAGCCGAAGCCCAACCCCATATTTTTACTGGCGATTTTTGTTGTAAAACCATACCATCACTTACCAGTTTTGGTAAAATAACTTTTCCATGAGTTGTTCCAACCAATAACATGCAAAAACAAAACAACCAGGATAATCTATAAAACACAGTACTTCTCATTTGCAAATATTTTTAATCTGAATTCATTCATCGGCAACACTAACTACTCTATTCCTTCGTATTTAAACCAGTTATAGGTTGCAGATAAAGTACTATCATCTGCATCAGTAAACCCATACATTCCATAGAGGCACCCTGTAAATCCTCCTGCTGTTTGAGTGCTTAAGAATGAAGCATCAAAATCAGAATCAATCTGCACCCAGTCTTCGTCGTTTTGAGCATAATAAAAACGATATACATCAACGTCCGACTCTATTTTCAGTTTAAAATCCTCTAAATCACTTTTAAGTATAACAGAAGCTAACGACACCATACTGTCCCCTTCTGCTTTATTTATCTGAACCACATTGTTTCCCTCATGCATAGCTTTACATAGGAAATAATAATGGCCAATATCCTGGAAAACAACCAATCCAGCTTTATCAGACTCTACCTCCGGAGTAAAGCTTAATGATGTTGACACATTGCTTTTCATGTGTTGCTGACGCCTCCCTAAGAATGATGGATTGCCCGAATTAATAAGATTATATGGTTGCAGGTTCATTATTAATTTACCGCCATCTTCCGGATTAATATCATACCATTCTTTTTCAGAATTCCTGATCATAACCCAATCCATTGAAAGAGTGTCTGAAGAAAACTCATCAACTTTAACAAAGCTACCATTAAGCGAAATATAATTATCCGGTTCATTTAAAGCAGCCTGAAAAACATATTTTTGTAATACTTCTTTATTATAAGGATTAATTCGTGGCCACCCGTTAATCCATTGAACAGGAGCCATAAAGGTTTCCCTGCCAAGATTATAGTGGTTATCCATATATGGCCTGCAGGCTAAAAAAACAGCCCACCAGTCACCGTTTAAATCCTGAATAAGATCAGCATGACCTGTTGATGTAATTGGGGAAGGCCGGTTTGGATCGAGATGACGCTGGGTTAAAATAGGATTTTGATCCCACGGTTTAAAAGGTTCATGAATACTTTTCGATTGAAAAATTACCTGTGAATGGTTTACACTTGTTCCTCCTTCGGCGGCACTCACGTAATAGTAACCATTAACTTTGTACATGTGAGGACCTTCAATCCAAACCGGTTGCTTCGTAATGTCAACTCCCCCATTTACCAAAATCCTTTCATCGCCAATCACTTTCATCGAATCAATATCAACCTCATTAATTCTTATGGTTCTGTGACCACTATATTGTGGATTGTTATTGGGTGCATCGCTATTGTATATGATATATACTTTACCATCATCATCAAAAAACAACGATGGATCAATTCCTTCTATTTCAGGTAGAAAATTCAAATCGGACCAAGGGCCGGCTGGATTTCTTGCTGTTGTAATATAATTTCCCCTGTTGCCAACTTCTGTACATGTTACATAATAAGTGCCATTATGATATTCAATAGTTGGAGCATAGGTTCCTCTTGTTGTTATGGCTTGCCCCTCAACCTGCAACTGGCTGTTTCTGGTTAATACATGCCCAATTTGCTTCCAGTGAACCAAATCGGGGCTATGAAAAATTGGAATCCCGGGAAAATAACTAAAAGAGGAATTGACCATATAATAACCATCAACTCCTTTACACACACTTGGATCGGGGTAAAAACCCGGCAAAACTGGATTTGTGATTTCTTTTTTATTGAATTCAATGCTCCTGTTGGCACATGAAAATACTATACATAAAACAATAAGCAAAAAGAATAATTTCTTAAAATTCATAATATATAACATTAAATATTTATCATGGAAAAATTCATGAATGCACTAAAAAAAGCAACATCATTATTTATTTATCTCCATAAATACATGTAAAACAACTACTATTATTAATTGAAATATTTTCCCACACATAATGTAACAATACAAATCTATAATCATATTATACCTCTATAGGGTAATTTTTTAAATAATAGGAGGTAATTTTATTATAGAATTTAATATTTAGCAAAAAACAAAAAGAGGCTCCTAACCTGATCTATTCCTAAATCCATAAATTTATGGATTTAGTTCAGGCTAACCCCAACTTAGGTAAAGTAAACTATTGAAATAGCATTTACTAAACCTTAGTCGCTGCCGAAAGCCCGGATTATTTATGAATAATCCGGGCTAAATATTATTGTAAAATCATAGAAGCCCCTCTTAATATATATTATTTATATAATTTAGTATTTCTAAAAAGTAATTATTTCGAAACTAATGTTGTTATACTTGAAGCTGGTAGGTTTATTCCAAAACCAGAACGTGCTGAAAAACTGTCTTTAATAAGATTGGACGAACTGGTTGTTTTATATCTGTCAAACCCTGAATAAGAAATACCGCTAACATTAAATGACTGATAAGTAATAGCAGAATTAGTGTTAATTGCAACAATTACAAGTTTCGAACCACTCTTGTAAGCAGTTGTATATACACCAGGCGTAGGACTTGCCGAACAAGATATTTTTGAATAACCGGGACGAATCCATTTTGCAAAATGAGTCATTACGTAACCCGTTTTGGTAACATTGCCATTTTCATCCATAGGTCCATAGCTGCGACGAATATACCACCACACATAAGCACTCCAACCCACATTCATACAATCGTGAATTTCTTTGGCAACCTTCATAGCAGTCGGCCAATCATTTCCGCTGACACTCGAATTAACATAATGCTCTGTCATCCATACAGGCTTTCCAAAATTATAATAATAGGGTGTTTTGCCATAAATATGTCCGCAAACTGCGGCAGTTTTGGCTTTTGCAGTAGAATTGCTTAAATATGTTGTAATATAGGTTTTGTCAAAATTATACGGCTCTGGAGCCATAATGGGGGCTCCACAATTACTACCCTGTGAAGCAACAAATGAAGCCACTTCCGAAGCAGTCATTTCCATGCACTCATACGAAACCTTATAATTTGGTTCGTTAACCGGGCTTATGGCAGAAACACCACCAACGGCAATATTGAAAGCTTTAAGGTGTGCAGCATAACTTGCATAAGAACTTGTTTTAAGCTTTCCACCAATCAATTTATTATTGTCTTTCATCGATGCCGGGGCTGTCCATGCTGTTGCAATGGCCGATCCTCCATAGTATTTACATTTATCAATTGTTGCTTTGTTAGCTGCCCAGTCGGCACTGTTGGGTGAAACTCGAACACGAACAATACTCAACCCCATTCCGCTATATGGCGAAAAAGCCTTAATTCGCTGTGTTTCTGTTAAATCGCTTTGCCAATTTAAAATAACCGCACCACCAAAACCTTTAATGGTTTGTTGTACCGTACCGGCATTGATAACAGCAGTACTTTTAAGATTATTAACTTCTTCCGGAGAATCAAATTCATCCTCTTTAGAACAGCTAACCAGTAGCATAAATGATGCTACAAACAGTAGAAATAGATTTTTTTTCATTTGTAGATTTTTTATTGATTAAGGGTGGATATAATCCGCATGATAAATTATTATCCATTTTTATATTTGACGAATCATGCTCGTTTAATTATTATTAAAGCTTTCATATTCTATTAGCACATCGAAAGCTATGAGCCACAATTTATTTCTAAACACTTTTGGAAAAATCAAAGACAAAATATTTAACGATTACCTAAATTACATATCCCTGTATTTAAGCAAATAGTTACATTACGGCCTGTCCATATCATTCTTTTTAATATCATCCAGATTGTGTATCGGTCGTTCTATATCATACGGAATAGGCTGCTGACTAAACTGCTGAAAGTACAGCAGACATGCATCTTTCCAAACCTGGGCATTTTGAGCCTGATAGCGAAGCTTGCGCTGAACTTCGACAAAACGCTCTGCATCAACATAGGGTTGTGCTTTATCCCAAACAACCTGAAAATATCGTACCTGATTTACACCGTCATCATAACGATAGCATATTTCGTCCCATAAAGTCCTGCCACTATTCATTTTATGACTCCATGGCGCATGGTGAAACCACAGTAAGTATTTCTCAGGACAGGTGTTAATATCACCATATTGAGTATTTAGCGGTTCGTGATATTGCGCAACAGCATTACTGCCTGTTGCTGTGCGATTAAAGCCAACACCAAAACTATCGGCTTTGTGGTAATAAGGCATTGTCCAATCCTTCCTAACGCCTTCTCGCTCCCACCAAGGGCCAGGACCGTAATGATGCGATGCCTGAAAAATATGATGAAATCCGAATGGCATCATATAATCAACCGCAGCTTCACGACTATCTAACATCATTTGTTTAACAGGAATTAAAAAATTATCGAACCATTCCTTTGTAAAACCTTCATTATTTTTCGTATTTGGTCGAAAAGTTAACTTAATCCATTCATCTGCAATTTGTTCGCTCGACAATTGATTATTCCAGGCCAGGCGTCCAAACGCATACCAATTGGCCTGTGCAAAATGGTGGCCACACCAATTGGTGTCGGTTCCAATGTTGGCAACACCGGCAATGGCTGTGCGCTGTTTAAAAATAGTTCCATCGGTACATTTAGCAACAGTGCTGCCTGTGCCTTCCTGGTAGGTGTCGGTTTGTAAGAATTCTTCCCACATTGGAGATAAAAAAACCAGATGAATAGAATGACCAAGATATTCCTGTGTTATTTGCAGTTCAGGCATTAATGCGGTTTTTTTCATTGCACCAAACAGGGGACTAAAGGGCTCCCTTGGCTGAAAATCAATTGAGCCGTTTTTCACCTGGATGATTACATTATCACGAAACTGTCCGTCAAAGGGCAAAAATTCGGCATATGCCTGTTTAGCTCTATCATCTTCAGTTGGACTGTAAACAAAAGCCCTCCACATAACAATGCCACCATGAGGTTTTATTGCATCGGCCAGCATATTGGCACCGTCAACATGCGAGCGGCCAAAGTCGTGTGGTCCCGGTTGCCCTTCACTACTGGCTTTCACCAGAAATCCGCCAAAGTCAGGGATGAGCTTGTAAATCTCCTTTGATTTTGTTTTCCACCATTTAATCACCTCTTTATCTAACGGATCGGATGTTTTTAACCCACCAACAATTGCCGGCGAATTAAAATTGACAGATAGATACACCCTTATACCGTAGAATCTTAAAACATCGGCTATGGTCTTAACTCTCGTCAATGTTTCCGACTTAAGGATGTCGGACGACGCATTAACATTATTCAAAACAGTACCGTTAATTCCAATTGAAGCATTTGCACGTGCATATTCTTTCCATAACATCTTATCATTTTCCGTAACAAATTGATTGTTTAGCTCGTCTCTCCAAAAAATTGATAATCCGGCATAACCCCTTTCAACAGAACCATTAAAATTATCCCAATGGTTTAAAAGCCTCAAATCGTAAGATGGATTATATACTTTTTCTTCTGTTTTTTGAAACGTTTGCTGTTGCCGTAATAGTTCATATGCTCCATAAAGTATTCCTGCATCAGTATTTGCACGAATTGAAACCTCGCTTAAAATAAAACCGTCACCAGTTATCCTCTTGTCTTTTTTTAAAACAAGATTGATAGTTGCACCAGGTGTACCTTGCCAATTACTTAACAACTCCTGCTTGGCAATAGATATTGTTTCAGACTTTTTTGAACATACCACAATAACCTTGTTTAAATACCCTTTTCTTAGCCAAAGTTGATGTCCGTCTTCTGCATTCACTAAAAAACTAAAACACAATAAAATAATGATGTAAATTTTTTTTTGCATAACTCAAACAAAAAAGTTCAATGAATAGACGATATTCCTTCTCAATATTGGATTTGAAAACATCAATCATCAACACTATATAATAACTTCAGATATAACAATTTATATAAATTATCCAACTAAGACACTACATACTTAACAATGAAAGAATATACTCGAAAAAAAAGAGGTTGTTATTTGAAAAACAACCTCTTTTTTTAATAAAAAATTAATCAATTATTTTTAACGTACATCTTTTTGTTTCCTACAATATAAATACCATTTGACAATCCAATTGTTGCTTCCGATCCTTTTATTCCCTTACGAACTAAAGTACCTGTTATATTGTACACATCCACTATTGCGTCTTTGTCAATTGATGTTTTAGGTACAGAAGTTAATGTTGATAATGCTTTAATAGAATTCACTGTTATTGAATCAGTAAACACATCATTTCCACTCCAAGGATTCTTAAATCCCCATATCCATTTAGAATTAGAAGCAAATGGTTCTTCTGAAAGATTATAAGTAACCACCTGAGTTTCGGTAGTGAAAACAACATCTTTAAGTGCATCAACCACTCCACTTAAATCTGCTTTAACCACTCCAGCTCGTAAAATCATTTTTTTATTCAGATCGTTTGCTGTACATGTAAAACTAAATTCAACTCCCTGATAACTTGACAAATCCCAGTATGGTCCTGTGCCAGCTGTAAAAGCACTAACTGGTACATAAATTGAACCTCCATTCGCAACAGTATATGAAGCAGAAAATGGATACATATTCCCATCGCTCATAGCAATATCGGCAAATGATGTTTGAGAAAATGTTGACAGGCTGATTAATGCCATAACACAAAAAAGTAAAGCTTTCTTCATAATTTTAAATTTTAAGTTTAATGGTAATTTTTTAACATGTAATTGAAACCCTGTGATATATCGAGCTCTATTCACACCATCAAAACTAATTTGAATAACCTTTTTTTGGGGGTATATTTTTACACTAATGGATTACTTTTTTGCATAAATGGGAATTTTTCAGATTACCAATCTAAATAATTCATAATCATAATGCATCCATATTTTATTTTTCTATGCAAGCCAAAGAAGGAGCGTTCGTGAAAGGTTTAAGGATGAAAATTTATAGTAATGCATATTATTTGTTAAATATGCACTAATTAAAAAAGGTTAAATGGACTTTATAGAAATATCTGGATATAAATCAATTCACAATGAAAGCATTGATTTAAAACCAATTAACCTATTGATAGGTGCAAATGGTAGTGGTAAAAGTAATTTTATTTCATTTTTTGACTTTCTTAATAAGCTCTATAATAGGAATTTAAATGAATTTCGAAAATACCACTTTCACGATACCAGTAATAAATCTCCTTTTACTCAATTAAGCAGCATAGAAAATGATATCTACTATTTATATAATAATGGAGCAAATTTAGCTGCTTTCTTATATGACATTAAAGAGAATAATAGAATTGTAAAAACGATACAATCTATTGCTCCATATTTTTCAGATTTTGAATTCATCCCTAACAATGAGAATTATCTAAGACTACAGTGGAAAGATTAATATAGTGATACTCTTTATGGAGTAACTGACCTGTCTGATGGAACTGTTCGGTTCATTTCTTTAACAGTTTTATTCTTGCAGCCAAATTTGCCTGATACAATAATCATTGATGAGCCTGAGTTAGGATTACATCCGTCTGCAATTGCAAAGCTTACTGGTATGATAAAGTCTACTTCAGCAAAAGGAAGTCAGGTGATAGTTGCAACTCAATCAACAGATTTAATTAGCCATTTCTCCCCTGAATCAATAATAACAGTTGACCAAATTAATGGATGTTCCAAGTTCAGTCGTTTAGATGCAAGTAAACTTCAAGAGTGTTTAGAAGATTATACTGTTGATGATTTGTGGAAGCGTAATATAATAACTACTGGTCAACCAAATTTTTAGTTATGAAGAGAGTTATTATAATTTGTTAAGGAGAAACAGAAAATGAGTTTTGCAATAAAATTCTTACTCCGTATTTTGCTAAAAAAGAAATCTTTATTCAATCCCCACTCATAAAAAAATCAATGGGTGGTATTGTAAAGTGGACAAAATTAAAAAAACAAATCACAATTCATCTTAAAAATGATGCCAGTGCTTTTGTTCAACGCTTATAGACTACTACGGAATATATAGTAAATATAATTTCCCGAATTGGAATATTGCTGAAAGTGAGCCTGATAAGAATAAACGAATGAAAATTCTAGAACCGGGAATGAAAGAAAGTATTGATGATTCATTAAGATTTCGTTTTATTCCATATGTGCAATTACATGAATTTGAAGGTTTACTCTTTAATGATATTGAGATATTTCACGAACAAATACCCGAAAATGAATTAGTTGGATTAGATGAGTTAACCAAGACGTTTGAACAATATAGTAATCCTGAGATGATTAATAATAACCGAGAGACTTCTCCCTCTCATCGTTTAGAAAAAATAATTCTTGGTTACAATAAAATTGTTTATGGAAATATATTGGCAGAAGCGATAGGGTTAAAAAGAATTAGAGATAAAAGTCCAAGATTTAATGGATGGATTAACAATATTGAAGGACTTGAATAGAAAGGCCAGCTGAGAACACGGCATATAAACATTTGGCGGATAGTGCTAATTTTAAGGGCGATACACTTAATAAACATTGCAACGGTTTGATAGGGAATCGATTTGAAATGCCAAACGTATCATATGATTATCCGCTAAACCTAAGTTTTGAAAGAAATACGCCAATACAAAATCTCTTTATCTTTGTAACCAAATTGTATTATTTTCAATGCACCGAAACAATCACTCTTCGGTAGCTTGTAAGGTTTGGTTCTCCATTATCAGTAACCTCACAAATAATATGGATTTCTTTTCCTGCTGCATCAATTGGAAGGTTAACAGTAATCTTTCCTGATTTATGATCTGGTATTTCAATCTCCTGCTCATAAGTACCGGCTTCTGGCAACACCCACCAATTAAAGCTTAATCCGTCATTGTCCGGATCACACGATTTTGAAGCATCAAATATTACGGATTCACCGTGTTTGCCTTTTGCGTAAATTGGATCAATGCCCCTATCCCCATAAACAATTACAATCGGATTACGGTTCCCTTTTCCGTTTGCAGCCCAATCCATGCGGGCAGCAAAATTGTTGAATGTGGCAGGATAAAAATATTCTTCGTATTTAGTACAAATATCACTGACTTTTCCCTTATGATTTATATATGCATAAGTTGTATCATCGGGGCCGATTCCCCACTCAAAATAACCACCCCAACCAATCTGATTGGGCTTGTTCGAATCGCTTAAGCCGTTTGGCATAACATACAAAAATGCGGGTGTATCGCCTTCAACACCATATTTGTATTTTGGGTAAACTTTGCCCAGATTTCCATGTCCCTGAATATGCTCTTCGTATTCATTCCATTTTTCCCTACCTGTTCCATTCTGATATTTCCAGGCACAATCATCCCAAAGAAACATCAGGTCGTCTTTAAATTCTTTGCGCATCCATTGGTGTGAGCTGATATGGAATGGAGTACCCTTTTTATATGACCTGTCCTGATCGGTGATGGCATAAGTCGGAACTTTTTTAAGAAAAGCTTTCAACTCCTCTTCTGTTCTTTCATTCTGAACCTGCCATATCGATTGTGCAAGGGTGTTGCCACCTCCCCAAACTAAAATCCATAAAGGACGCGGGTCTGCTTCATCGGCCAGTTTAATAATAAAATTGCTCCCATCTGAAGTGTTATCTGCCCCAATTTTGTCAATGCCTCGTTTTTTACTTCCAAACACTGTATTATTTCGCAGGTAATCGGGACTCGGCCAATACCCAATGGTCTGTTTCGATTCATCCTCATTAAAACCAGCCTGTTCAGAGCGCATTAACAGGTTTGGTAAATCTTTTTCGTATGCATCAATAGCATCATATATTAACTGCATAAAATCATCCCGCGTTTCTTCAAGACTCCAGCCAGTGGTATAAATAATACCTTCTATCTCAAACATATCGGCATGGACAAGTAGCCTTACCAGTGATTCGCTATCATCAGTTTCCCATGTCGATACGTCTGTAAGAACCACAATACGTGGCTTTTCGATGTTGTTTGCCCGGAGAAGATACGTGCACGACTGAAAAAGTATAAACAATAAACAACCAGGTATTAAAAGATTTAGTTTCATGCTGATGTGATTTTTAATTCTACATTTTAAGTATCTCAATTACGGCCAGAAGTAAAGCTCCCACTCCTTGAATATTGGATAATACTATTGTTAAATTATAGATAAAATTCAGAATAAGATTTTTGGTTATAGTTTATCTACAGTTATTTCCAATTCAGTAAACTCAAAACTTCCACTACTCTGATAGCCTTCAACAACCATAGATACTTCATACATTTTACCCAGTTCCATCCCCAGCTCTTCCCATTTTTTAAAATGATCGGAAATATTAATGCTTCCTGAAGTTCTTTTGTCTCTTCGAATACTAAAATACTGCTGAAATATAGTGTTACCAGCTATCGAGGGCTGGTTCACCCTGGTATTTTCATATATGTCATATATACAGCCATTTACTTCAATTGCGCCTTTAAAAGTGGCGTTTTTATCCATAGATGGAATCCATCGGCACCAGTCTTCAATGATGTAATACTCTGCTAAAGGTTCCACGGTCCAGCCGTATACCGACAGGTACGAATTACCCGAAGAATCGGAAGGATTGTAGGTGCAATTATAATTGGCGTGCATGGTGCCAATTTCGTGGTGTTTTTTGGTTTTATCGAATCCATACCCCCGACGAGCAAGGTAATTTTCAATTCCAAACCACTCTCCGCTGAATAAGGCCCCTTTACTAATTGTCATGCAGGCGATGCCTTGTGCATTTTGATTCCACAACTCGTAGCGATAACCATCTTTTATACCATCTATATGGGCAGAATCTGCACCAGTACAAAAAGTCTGAGAAAACAAACCAGTGGGAATTATCAGGTTCATCACTAATCCAATAATCACTATGCGGATTCTTTGATAATTGTTAAGTTTTGTAGTCATTTCCTTCGTTGAATTCTTGTTGGTATGCTAATTGCCATAAATGGTTTTACTTACCGGCGCTCCTAAATATGAAGGCTTTTTACCTCCGGCATCAATCACAAATTTCTGGAATACAATACCAGGATCTATCATCCATATTTTTAAGGTGTGTTTACCGGCTTTATCAATTGAATGCTTTGATGTTTTAATTTTTATATGGTCTCCAACTGATTTTTCCCACCAATCGGCATATTGCCAATCCGGTTTTTCTTCTCCTTCATTCATATTGATGATTTGAGGCTCTTGGTTGTCGATAGAAATGGCAAATCGTAAGCCATCGTTTTTTCTAAAGTCTTGTGTTGGGGATAGGAAAGTTTCTATTTTAATTTCTCCTGCTTCAAAAACTGAAAATTCGTACTCCACTCGCGGTGAATTATCATCTAATTTTTGCCTTTCAGTATTAACAGGTTCACATATAAGCGATGAACCGGTTCGTCCGAGGTTTGGTACTTTCGTCCAACGGATGCCTTTCGAGTCAACCTTTGCTGTGTAGTCGGATGCATCAAAAGCCACTACACCATTGTTTTCAATAAAGCCGAACAGTTGCGAAGGGCTATTTCGAACCGGAACTTTTACCGTGTATTCTTTTCCAACACCCGAAATTATGATCTCGCCTGTTAAATTTCCTTTAGGAGCCTTATTCCAATCGATACTTACATAAACTTTATCATTAAATTGTGTATTACCAATGTTTTTCGATAGTTTAATCCAGTCGTTTTTTGCTTTAACCGAATAAGCTAATTCCTCCTGTCCCCGGTTGATAATGTCGATGTAGTAATCCTGATTGTTTATAGGATCAAATTGAGGCATTGATTCACTAAAAGCCCAGTCGGCTTCAACATCGAGCCATCCCCAGCCTGGTTTTTTACCGTACTCTAATAAGAAACCCAGTTCTGCCGGTTTTTGCACTTGTACATACGATACTGCCGGCATGGCATTTAAAGGAGGGTGAGCCCAACTGATGTAACCGATGTGTGTTTGCGACATCATGTGGTTCCATTTGCCGTTTTCAAGCTCTTCATGGAAATAACGGGTAAGTTCAGCGTCTTTTGCAAATAGCTCTTTAACCTTATCGGCGTAGTAGTTTGCTGATGCTGCACCACGCTCTGCGTAATATTTGTTTTTACCGGCAGCCACATACATTTCATTAATGTTGGCACACATTAAAATGGGCGAATGAACCAACTGGTAATATGCCGATTTGTGTGTTTCGGGCAATTGCGTGTATATTTTAGTGCTTTTTTGCACCAGAGTGTTGTACTCATCCACAATCCTGTCTGCCTCGCGATAATTTTCAATACTATAGGTTTCCGGTTTTAACATTTCCGGGGTTCTGCGTGCATTGTATTTGGTATAAAGAGAAAGCAGTTCCGCAATTTCTGAGGCATGGTTATCACCAAATTGTTGCGCAGACCAGTTCACATAGTAGCCTGGCAGATCTTTTGCCTGTATTGCATCAGGATTCCATGCGTAATTCATGAAAAAGCTGATAGGCAGTTCCATTGGTTTGATATCGCCCACATTAACCAGCCAAAGATCTCTTACTCCATGTTGGTAAGCTAGGTTCATTTGTTCCCATACCCTTTCAATTTGAGTTATGTTTAACCACCGATACGAGACAGGCCCCCCTACATAATCAAAATGGTAATAAATACCGTATCCACCAGGATGATCCAGATCTTCTTTTTTAGGCAGTATACGCAAATTGCCCCAGTTGTCATCGCAGAACAATACAATAATGTCATCATCAACACGCATGCCCTTATCGTAATAATCCTGAACTTCTTTGTAAACAGCCCAGACCTGTGGCGTTTCATGTGCTGGTTTTCCGGTTACATCAGCAATAATTTCGCGCTGATCGGCGATTATTTCTTTTAAAAGTCCTACGGCGGTTTCTTCGCTCATGGCTTCATCGCCATCTCCCCGCATACCGACGGTTACAGCACTTTCGTAATTGCCCATGCGTTCTATTCTGCCTCTCCAAAACTCATGAAGTTTGTTTTTATTGGTTTCATAATTCCAGTCCCCACCGCCAAATTTGTACCACTCGAAGTGCGAGCGCATCATGGGTTCGTGATGACTGGTTGACATAACAATTCCATATTCATCGGCCATTTTAGGGTTCAACGGATCATCTTCGTAAAAAATTGTTGGAAGCCACATAGCTGGCCATAGGTAGTTGGCTTTGTTGCGCAATAAAAGTTCAAAAATTGTTTCGTAGCAATTATGGTTTTGGCCTCCGAATGTTTCAAAGGCCCAGTTTCTGAATGCCGGTGCTTCATCGTTAATAAATATACCGCGATATTTTACAGCCGGTTCTCCATCGGTATATGTTCCGGGTTTTATATAGATTACCTCTTTCTTTCTTACAGGTACATCAGCCCACCAGTACCAGGGCGAAACTCCAATTTGTTCCGATAAGTCGTATATACCGTAAATTGTCCCTCTTCTATCGCTTCCTGCTATGATTAAAGCACTTTCAATGCCGGGAAGAGGGTTTCTTACTGTTTTAATGATGAATTTTTCCCATTTACCTTTCAATTCTAATGGATCAATAACTTTTTGACTTACCAACTTGTCAATGAGTTCACTTTTACCAAAGGTGCCTGCTATAATTACGTTTTTTGATGAAGGTGACTTATCAAGAAATAGTTCAGGTTTGGAGCCGGTAACCTTCAATATGTCTTCCTGTAAATCGTTGAATGCCTTAATAACACCGGGAAAATCAGTTGAGTTAATTAATAAAGTAGTCGTGCTTTTTGAGTCACGTATGGTGAAATAATCTTTTCCATAATTCTCTGAAACATACTGGTTGTTCTCAAGGTCACTTGCAAATATTGAAGCAAAAAAGCCAAATAAAAATAGAAGATTAATTAAAAATTTCATCTTAAGATGCTTATAGTTTTTAAATATATTTCATTTCCTGTGATATAAAAACATCACATAACAAAACTATATTTAACAAGCATTTCAGAGGATGAAATTTCTAAACCTTTTGAGTATTTTTTTATTCTACATATTATTATTTCAGTCTTATCTGTTTTTTCAATCGTTTAGAAATCAATCTGTCGAAAAATATGGGAGTTACTTCACCGCCCTCTCACAACAATCTACATACTCTCATTCACAACATACTTGAAATATTTCAACCATCATACTCAAAAAATAATACCCACTTCTAACATATTACAACAACCCACATACTAAAACGGTCAAGTAATAAATATTCGCCCAATAAAAAAACAAAGCTATCACTTTGACAACGATTAACTTGCACAATTGACAAATAATGCTAATTTTGAAACAAATCCCTATTAAATCCTTAAGTAAAACAACTAAAACCAAAGCTTATGAAAGTTTATCAAAGCGACCAAATAAAGAATATTTCCTTACTTGGTAGTAGCGGCTCTGGGAAAACCACCCTCGCAGAAGCGATGCTGTTTGAGGGTGGAGTAATTACCCGCAGGGGCGAAATAGAAAACAAAAACACCGTTTCTGACTATCACAATGTAGAACACGAATATGGGTACTCAATATACTCATCTGTGCTTTTTACCGAATGGTTAGGAAAAAAAATCAATTTTATCGACTGTCCCGGTTCCGATGATTTTATTGGAGGGGCTATTACATCGCTTAATGTAACCGACACAGCTCTTATGCTGTTAAATGCTACTCAAGGCGTTGAAGTTGGAAGTGAAAACCTTTTCAGGTATACCGAACAACACCACAAACCAGTTATTATTGTAATAAACCAACTCGACCACGAAAAAGCCAACTTTGAGCAAACTCACGAACAAGCAATTGAATCGTTCGGAAAAAAAGTTGTTATTGTTCAGTACCCTATTAATGCAGGAGATGGATACAATGCATTAATTGACGTACTAAAAATGAAAATGTACAAATGGAAACCCGAAGGAGGCGAACCTGATGTATTAGACATTCCTGAATCAGAAAAAGAAAAAGCTGAAGAATACCATAATGCATTGGTTGAAGCTGCTGCCGAAAATGACGAAAACTTAATGGAACTTTTCTTCGAAAAAGGCTCATTAAACGAAGATCAAATGCGACAAGGCATTCACAAAGGACTAATGGCTCGCGATATGTTCCCGGTATTTTGCATTGCTGCAAAAAAAGATATGGGAGTACGCCGACTAATGGAGTTCCTAGGCAACGTGGTTCCTTTTGTATCAGAAATGCAAAAGCCTGTTTCGAAAGACGGAACCGAAATAAACTGCGATCCCAACGGCCCTACATCTATATTCGTTTTCAAAACATCTGTTGAACCTCATTTAGGCGAAGTATCATTCTTCAAGGTTCTTTCCGGAAAAATTCAGGAAGGAATGGATTTACAAAACATGAATAGAAATGCCAAAGAAAGAGTCTCTCAATTATATTGCGTAGCAGGAAATACACGTCATAAAATTACCGAATTGGTTGCAGGCGATATTGGAGCAACAGTTAAATTAAAAGAAACACATACCAATCATACGTTAAATTCAAAAGGTTGTGAATACATTCTTGATTCAATCAAATATCCAAATCCAAAATATCGAACTGCCATTAAAGCTGTTAACGAAAGCGATGAAGAGAAACTAAGTGAAATTTTACAACGCATTCACGAAGAAGATCCTACAATAAATATTGAATATTCAAAAGAATTAAAACAAGCAATAGTATCTGGACAGGGCGAATTCCACCTAAACACCATGAAATGGAGTATTGAGCATAACGACAAGCTTGAAATCGAATTCATAAAACCAAGAATCCCATATCGCGAAACTATAACAAAAATGGCTCGTGCCGATTTTCGACACAAAAAGCAATCGGGTGGTGCAGGCCAATTTGGTGAAGTACACCTAATTATTGAACCATACTTTGAAGGCATGCCCGATACAACAATATATAAATTTAACGGACAGGAATTTAAAATTAATGCCCGCAATACCGATATTGTTGATTTAGAATGGGGCGGAAAACTAATATTTGTTAATAGTATTGTTGGGGGTGCTATTGACGCTCGTTTTTTACCAGCAATACTAAAAGGTATTATGGAAAAAATGGAGGAAGGGCCATTAACAGGTTCTTACGCCCGCGATATTAGAGTAATAGTTTATGATGGAAAAATGCACCCAGTCGATTCTAATGAAATATCATTTAAACTAGCAGGTCGAAATGCTTTTAGCCAAGCTTTTCGCGAAGCAAGCCCTAAAATACTCGAACCCGTTTACGATGTTGAGGTTAAAGTTCCAAGCGACAAAATGGGCGATATTATGAGTGATTTACAAGGACGTAGAGCTATAATTGAAGGCATGAGCAGCGAAAAAGGATTTGAAATAATTAAAGCCAAAGTACCTTTAAAAGAGATGCATAAATATAGCACCTCATTAAGCTCAATTACCGGAGGACGAGCTTCCTACACCATGTCATTCTCAAGTTATGATAAAGTTCCGCCTGAAGTTCAGGATCAGCTTTTAAAAGCTTATGCTGAAGAAACACAGGAGGCATAAAAAATAAATGGGGCTGTCTAAATTTTAGCAGCCTCTTTTAATTATTTCTTTTTACCAAATTCAGCATCAATTTTTAAAAAAGGCAAAATAACAAACCCCGGAATGGTACAAATTGTTACAATAATAAAAAAAGACTTATATCCTACCAACTCCTGAATCCACCCCGAAACCAAACCCGGAATCAACATACCTAAAGCCATTAACCCGGTAGAAAAAGCAAAATGAGCCGTTTTAAATTCACCCTCGGCAAAATATATCATATATAACATAAAAGCCGTAAAGCCAAAACCATAACCAAACTGTTCGATAGCAATACATCCTGTAATTATCTCAATAGACTCAGGCTGAATCCATGATAAATAAACATACACCAAATCGGGAAGATTCATCGCCAACGTCATCCAAAAAATCCAAAACCGCAAGCCTTTTAAACTAGCAAAAAAACCGCCCAAAATACCACCAAAAATAAGAAATACCAGCCCAAACGTTCCATAAATCCAGCCAACCTCTTCGGTCGAAAGCCCAAGTCCTCCTACTTTAAACTCATCTAATAAAAATGGAGCAGCCATTTTCGTCAACATACCTTCCCCCAACCGAAAAAAAAGAAAAAATAAGATCGCAATCCAAACCTGTTTCTTTTCAAAAAAAGAAACGAATGTTCTAACAAAATCAGAGAATACACCCTTTGTATACATTCGATCATCATCATCAACCGGATGTGGCAAAATAAACTGATGATATATGAACAACAATATGAACAATATTGCAAGACCAAAAAAAGATATACTCCATGCCCATATCACATCGTTGGTTGTTCGCTCAAAATACCCGGCTAAAATAACAACACCACCTTGCCCCGTAATCATAGCTATACGATAAAACAAACTTCGAATACCCACAAAAAACGATTGCTGATCATCTCTTAAACCGATCATATAAAACCCGTCAGCAGCAATATCGTGTGTGGCCGATGAAAATGCAATAAGCCAAAAAAACAACAAGGTATATCGGAAAAACATATCACTGGTAATAGAAAAAGCTACCAAACCAAAACATACACCTATTAACAACTGCATAGATACAATCCACCACCGTTTAGTTTTAACAACTTCAACAAATGGACTCCAAAATGGCTTTATTATCCAAGGCAAATTAAACAAAGATGTGTACAATGCGATATCGGCATTCGATATCCCAAGTCTCTTATACATAATTACCGAAACCAGGTTTACCATCACATAAGGCATCCCCTCTGAAAAATACAATGATGCCACCCAGGTCCACGGATTTCGTTTTTGCTGTCCTATCATTCTATCGCAAATTGTTTGAAACCACTTTTAACCATTCACGTGCAATAAGTTCATGTCCTCCTGGCATTGGATGAATACCATCCCATATCCAATGTTTTGCGGGTGCTGCATTACACGCATCGGAAAATGATTTTTGAAGCGGTAAAAATATTAAATTGAACTCTTTTGCCAAATTTGAAATAACTCCTGCGCGAGCTCTTGTCTCTTTTTGCCATATATCTGACTTTTCATCAACTCTTCCTCCTGGCAAAATAAATGGCTCGCACAATACAATAGTTGTTTGCGACAACTCCTTTTTTGTCAATATAATAAGTTGACGATATTGCTGTTCAAACTCATATAGTGTTTGTTTTAAGTAACCTTTTACAATTCCATACACATCATTAATTCCAATCAGGATACTCAAAATTGTTGGTTTTAATGCAATTGCATCCTCAACCCAGCGATTATTCAAATCCTCTATTGTATTACCACTAATCCCCCGATTAAAAAAACTGTAATCCATTTCAGGGTAATCAAACCACAATCGAGCAGCAATCATCTGAGCATATCCATGCCCCAATACATGGTTCCAATCATCATCACGGCTCCGGTTGCCATCGGTAATTGAATCGCCTTGAAACAAAACCACTGAACCCCTTGGAAGCATCTCCTTAGAAGACAAGACACCCTTACAATTACACGACTGCATAAACAACCCGGCACCAACAACTCCAGTACCGGTTAAGAGTGTTTTTTTTAAAAAATCACGTCGATCATACATATCATAACCATTTTTCAATACCGTTTTTCAATATCGGCACCCCTAAAATAATGATTTAATATTTCACGATATGAATAACCTTTTTCACTCATTACAGCAGCTCCAATTTGACACAGTCCTACTCCATGACCCCAACCGGCTCCGTTAAAAATATATTCTTCATTTTTTTCGTCGTAATGAACAATAAAAGCTGAACTGAAAAGATGGGTTTGCGATAGTGCTTTTCGTATTTCCAACTCCTTTCCTATAATCATTGTTTTTAATGTACCAATAATCTTTAACCTGATTATTCGTCCCGAACTACCTCGTTCTATTGGAATCAATCCCTCTACTATTCCGAAATCAATACCGGTTTTATTCTTAATAAGATACCCAAGATCATCCTTCTTATGAACTATTTTCCACCTGAAAAACTGATTAGTTTCCTGATCGAATTTATTAAGTACCTGCGATAAAATATGCGTATCGTTGGTATTACAAAAAACATCGGGCTTAGACAATATCCATTCCTCGGCCAAACTATGCTCACTTAAATTTGGCAACTGACCATGATCTGAATCAACAAACGCCTGAAGATATGAATGATTCACAGGCTCCCAACAATTCTCAAACAATTCGGTTGCACCTCCGCAACATTTCGAAAAACGAGCATCGCATATTGAACCATAAAAAGTCAAAACCTGTCCAATTGTTGACTCAACTGCCTCTTTAACCTGAGCTGTTGAAACTCGTGTTATACCTTGGTATCGCTGACAATGATCATCAGCACACACATCAAAATCTACATGATCTTCGCGGTCGTACCACTTAATAATTTCATCATTTGTTACATATATCGAATTATATGGATCTGAATTATGGTTTAATATATTTTTCTTCTCAATTTGTGCCAACAACCAACTTCGCGAAATAACCGCATGTGCTTTTAATAGTTCAAGCGACGATGTCGCACTCATCTCCGATGAAATTACACTAACAAGATAATCATCGATAGCCAACCGATTTATTGCAGTTATATTACCATTTGTCCTTTTCAAAATCAAATCTCCCAAAAATTCCTGATCTTCATCTCTTTGCCAATGAAAATCAACACCAATAGTAACGTCGTGCAAAATAAAAGTACTATGAGATTTTACAGGCACCAAATGAAGCTCTTTTAAAATACGCCCCTCAAAACTCATCAAACCGTTAAAAATTAAAACTTTATATTCACCTGCCTTAAAAATCTCACAGCTTTCAGCACTCATAAAATCACCCTTCAACGATACTTTAATAACCTCCCTCGATACTATTCCCACATCCACTTGTGGTTTCTTATTATACAACTCACTCATAATATGTAATTATTTCCGTTGCTGTAAATATATAAATCGTATAAAATCTGAACTACAAAAACACTTCTATTTTATATAAAAATTTTTACATGATAAAATTTTCAGTTTAAAATAAAAAAAAAGATGTTCACATTTGAACATCTTTCTTAATTTAATGACCCATTTTTATTTAAAACAGCGTATTACTTAACTCATTTAATACAGCTTTTTTATTTTCAGCATCAATAAGCAATGAAACATTATAATTACTACCTCCATACGAAATCATGTGAATTGGATAACCTTTTAAACC
Source organism: Marinilabiliaceae bacterium (assembly GCA_016933045.1). Taxonomy (GTDB): domain Bacteria; phylum Bacteroidota; class Bacteroidia; order Bacteroidales; family Marinilabiliaceae; genus JAFGBR01. The sequence continues at coordinate 58,214 of JAFGBR010000050.1, forward strand.
ATTAAAAATTCGCGCAGCCTCACCCTTTGTTGTTGCAGTTAAATCGCCAACTACACATACAATAACCATATTTTCCGACACTTCAACAGTTCCATATTTTTTTAAATCAGCAACAATGGAATCGATATTTTTATTATTATCAATAGTTAATGAAACACCTACTTCCGATGTTGTTACCATATCAATAGGAGTTTTATAACTCTCAAATATTTCAAATATCTTTCGAAGAAAACCATATGCAAGCAACATTCTACCCGATTTAATCTTAATTGCAGTTATTCCATCTTTTGCTGCAACAGCTGCAATACGGTTTTTAATTTGATTACCCGATATTAAAGTACCTTTTGCATCTGGCTTCATTGTATTTAACAATCGAACCGGAATATTGGACAACTTTGCCGGTAATACACTTGTTGGATGAAGAATTTTTGCTCCAAAATAAGCCAATTCAGCGGCTTCATCGAACGACAAATCAGATATTGATTTTGTCCCCTCTACAAATCGAGGATCATTATTATGCATTCCATCAATATCTGTCCATATCTGTATTTCATCAGCATCTGCAGCTGCTCCTACTATCGAGGCTGTATAATCACTTCCGCCTCTTTGAAGATTATCAATTTCACCTGCAACATTTCTACATATATACCCCTGAGTGATAAATAATTCTACACCTGAATATTTATCCAGTATTTTAGTTAAGTTTTCTTTAATAAAGGCATAATCAGGCTCATTGTTAACATCTGTTTTCATATAATCAAGAGCTGGTAACAACGCCGACTTAACGCCTGTTTCTTCTAAATGAAACTGCATAAGATTAGTCGATAATAACTCCCCTTCTGCATGAATTGTCTTCTCTTCAACAACGCTAAAATCTCCTGTTACAAAAGTTCTGATATAATCGAAATGTTCTTTAACCAAGTCATTTCCTTTTGAAACATATTCACCCGTTGTTAATAACTCTTTAACTACCTGGTAATATTTCGACTCTAATCCACTAATTGTTTCATTGGCTCCATCAACATTTTTTTTGTACAAATAATTACAAATCTCAACCAATGTATTTGTTGTACCCGACATTGCAGATAAAACAACAATTTTAGGATACTCATCCTGAATCAATTGTGCTACTTCTTTAATGCGATCTGCAGAACCTACTGATGTTCCACCAAATTTTAAAACTCTCATTCGTGTAGTCTGTTATTGTTTATTCCATTTATTACTCGAAACAAATCTATGTGATTTTTTACTATTAGTAAATTTTTTATTGAAAAAAATTTATTTTTAAACTTTTTATTAAAAAATTAACAAAACTTTGTCGCTATTAATTATATCATTGTTAAATATAAACCTCAAGTAGCTTAACACTTGGTGTTGGTTCAATTACAACCCTATTACATTCATTGGGTATAAAGATAGTGTCGCCCTTTTTCAAAAAAACAGGATCATTATTATCAGTCAAAACATTACATCCACCATCAACACACATATATACAATAAACGAATCAATTTCATAATAATCTTTCTCTAAGCAATCATTCAAATCAATTATATTAACAGTAAAATACTCACATTTAACCAATTCATTCGATTCATTTTTTTTTAAATGATATAATATTTTTGGATTTTCATTTTTTGAATAATCTATAACATCCAATGCATCATCGGTATGCAATTGCCTATAATTTCCAAATGAATCCTTGCGATCATAATCGAAAATACGATAAGTAATGTCTGACGATTGTTGAATTTCGGCAACCAATACTCCAGCCCCAATTGCATGAACACGACCTGCCGGTATATAAAGAACATCACCTTCATTTACATCAGTATAACCTAATATTTTATCAAGTTGCTTATTTTTTAAACACTCCAGATACGACTCACAAGTGATATCTGATTTAAACCCCGACACTAATTTCGCACCGTCATCGGCCTGCATAACAAACCACATCTCAGTTTTTCCATACGAATCATGACGCTCCATAGCTATCTCATCATTTGGATGTACCTGAATTGACAAATCAGCATTTGCATCAATAAACTTAAACAATAACGGAAATTGATTACCATACCTCCGAAATATTTTTTCTCCAACAATATCACCCATATATACTTCTATAAGCTCATTTATTGTATTGCCTTTTAAAAAACCATTTAAGACAACAGATTCTGAGTTATCAACCCCCGAAATCTCCCAGCTTTCACCGATATTTTTCAATGAGCCATCTCCTTTTCCCAGCATTTTGCTCAATTTATTTCCACCCCAAATCTTATCTTTTAATATTGGTATAAATTTCAATGGATACAACCTTCTCATTATACTATTATTGTTATGGTAAAACAAAAACGCAAAATACAAATAATATAACTATTTCCCAGTTTGTTATTATCTCTTACTTTTGTAAAAAAACATAATGGAAATAAAAGAAGCCCGTTTTATTGTAAGCAACTCAAAAGTAAATAAATGCCCTCCTCCAAAATTACCCGAATATGCATTTATTGGCCGGTCAAATGTTGGAAAATCATCATTAATAAATATGCTTTGCAATAACAAAAAGTTGGCAAAAATCTCATCAACTCCAGGAAAAACGCAACTAATAAATCATTTTCTTATAAACCAAAGTTGGTATCTTGTTGATTTACCCGGATACGGATATGCAAAAGTTTCAAAAACATTACGATCAGGATTTAGCAAAATTATAACTTCATATCTGGAACAAAGAACAAATCTTCTTTGTCTGTTTATCCTAATCGACTCACGATTACCTCCAATAGAACAAGATTTGGAATTCATTAGAAAAATAGGATCATTAGGAATTCCTTTAAGTATAATTTTCACAAAATTCGATAAACTAAATAAAACAGAATCGAATATTAAAATTGAACATTATAAACATACACTATTAAACGATTGGGAAGAATTACCTCCCATTTTCATCACTTCGGCAACAAAAAAAACTGGTAAAGATGAAATACTTAAATATATAGATTCAATTAACAAAACTTGGTAACAACTCAATTGATTTATTATTTAGAAATGAATTAAACGGCAAACTGACATATAAAAACTGATTTTTAGTATCTTTGCACCCAATTTTATTAGAAAACTGACAAACAAAAGCTTCAATGCCACCAAAAGCACCAATTAAAATTTTCACAGGAGCGTCTACACGCTATCTGGCTGATAAGATTAGTCTTTGCTCGGGTAGGGACTTAGGAAAAATTAACAAAATTAATTTTAGCGATGGAGAGTATGCTACTGCATACGAAGAAACAGTACGCGGATCACATGTATTTATAATACAATCAACATTTCCACCTGCCGACAACTTAATGGAATTACTCATGATGATTGATGCAGCAAAAAGAGCTTCGGCTTATAAAATTGTTGCAGTTATTCCATATTTCGGATATGCCCGTCAGGATCGAAAAGATCAACCAAGAGTTTCTATTGGAGCTAAACTGGTAGCTGATATGCTTACGGCCGCAGGCGTTAACAGGGTTATTACCATGGATCTTCATGCCGATCAAATCCAGGGCTTTTTTGATATTCCTGTAGATCACCTTTATGGATCGTCAATTTTTGTACCTTACATACGAAGTATGAATCTTGATGATTTAGTTATCGCATCTCCCGATGTAGGTGGAACAAAACGAGCCAATAACTATTCAAAATTCCTAGGTGCACCAATGGTTATTGGATATAAAAACAGAGCTAAAGCCAATGTTGTTGGAGAAATGAGAATTATTGGCGACGTAAAAGATAAAAATGTAATCATTATTGATGACATGGCCGACACTGCAGGTACACTTTGTAAAGCAGCAGATGTAATGATGGCCGAAGGTGCAAAAAGCGTAAGAGCATTTACGACACATCCGGTTTTATCGGGTAATGCTTATGAAAACATCGAAAAATCAGCTTTAACAGAATTATATGTTACCGATACTATTCCTTTACAAAAAGAAAGCTCTAAAATAAAAGTTTTATCTGTAGCCCAGGTTTTAGCCGATACAATTGAAAAAGTTTACAATTATCAATCAATAAGCACTCAATTTATAAATTAATTGCATAAATTTGCAGCCGCTCAATTTTGAGTGCCCGTGTAATGGGGAACAATGATTAATACTCATTGTTTTGAGTAGCACATTAAAAATAAAACAAATGAAAACAATTGAATTAACAGCATCAAAAAGAAGTGATGTTGGAAAAAGCTCAACCAAGCAGTTAAGAAAAAACGAACAAGTACCTTGCGTACTTTATGGTGGTAAAGAAACTATTCACTTTGCAGCACCTACAAAATCATTTAACAAATTAATCTTTACTCCTAATGTTTACATCATTAGCTTAAACATTGACGACCAAAAGGTTAATGCTATTATTAAGGATATTCAATATCATCCTGTATCTGATGAAGTTCAACACATTGATTTTCTTCAGATTTCCGATGACAAACCTGTTACTATTGAAATCCCTGTTAAATTAAATGGATTTGCCGAAGGTGTAAAAGCAGGTGGTAAACTTCAGCTTGAAATGAGAAAATTAAGGGTAAAAGGATTATCTAAATATTTACCTGACACTCTTGATATTGACATTAATAATTTAGGATTGGGTAAAACAATCAAGGTTGGTCAATTAGAATTTGACAATCTTGAACTATTAAATGCTAAAAATGCTGTTGTTGTTGCAGTTAAATTAACACGTGCTGCTCGTGCTGCTCAACAAAACGGATAATAGAATTTGCAAAATTTAAAAAATCCCGGTTCATAGCCGGGATTTTTTATTTCATTCAAAGCATTGTATTTTTATCGCCTAAAATAACTTCACATCACCATGAGTTGGTTTGCACATTATTTTCAAAAAAACGCAAAAAGAACATCAAACAATATGAAGTATTTAATAGTTGGACTGGGCAATATTGGATCAGAATATACAAATACAAGACACAATATAGGCTTTGACATTTTAAATATACTTGCAGAAAATGAAGGTCTCAATTTCGAAGAAAAAAGATATGGATCAGTATGCACCTATCGCCATAAAGGACGACAATTTATCTTACTAAAACCAAATACCTATATGAACCTAAGCGGTAAATCTGTTCACTATTGGATGACAACAGAAAAAATACCACTTGAAAATGTATTAATACTAGTCGATGATTTAGCTTTGCCTTTTGGCACACTTCGAATAAAACCCAAAGGTAGTGATGCTGGACATAACGGCCTAAAAAACATACAACAAACACTTGGGCATAATAATTATTGCAGACTACGATTCGGACTTGGCGATAATTTCCCCAAAGGACGTCAAATTGAATATGTTTTAGGCGAATGGTCAAAAGATGAAAAAGATGCGCTCAAAGATCGTATTAACATCGCTATTGATATGATTAAAAGCTTTGGAACTATTGGCTTACAACAAACAATGACCAACTTTAACAATAAATAATAATGGAACAGGCCACTGAAATTAGAATTGATAAATATCTTTGGGCTGTAAGACTTTACAAAACAAGAAGCCTCGCTACTGAAGCCTGTCAAAAAGGAAAAGTTTTACTTAACGATCAACTTACTAAACCTTCGCGAACAGTTAAAAAAAACGATCTTATTTCTATTAAAATGCCGCCAATAATTAAAACATATAAAATTATTAAATTGGCTAAAAATCGAATGGGTGCCAAACTGGTCATTGAACATATTGAAGACATAACCCCACAAGGGCAAATTGAAATTCTTGAGATGGCAAAGATGGCTTCCTCTATGGGGCGAAGAAAAGGCACTGGACGTCCAACAAAAAAAGAAAGACGCGATTTGGAAGAATTATTAGATGGAGACTGGGAATAAATTATTTGATAATGATTATAGCTAAACAAAAAAGAGACGAAAATATTATTGAGTACATTCTGTACATGTGGCAAATCGAAGATTTAATTCGCGCCAATAATTTCAACATGAAAAAAATCGATCAGAATATAATCTCTCAATACAAAAATTTAGATGCCGACAAAACTTTAGAAGTGCGCTACTGGTGGGAAAACCTTGTTGAAATGATGAAAAACGAAAAAAAAGAATTATCAGGTCATTTACAGGTTAATATTAATATGGTTAACGATGCAAACCAACTACATATAAAACTCATTAAACAACCCAAAGAAATATCATACATCAAAGCATTCCAGGCTGCAATACCCATGATTCATGATTTTGAAATGAAAAGTGCTGCTCCATTCTACAACGATATTGAACTTTGCCTTACAGCAATTTACAGCTCTTACTTGCTTAAATTGCAAAAAAAAGAGATTTCAGAAGCTACTACACATGCAATAAAAACATTTAGCCGTTTCCTTGCCATTCTTGCACAAAAATACAAACTCGACAGCGAAGGCAAATTAGAAATAGACTAATAAACTTAGCACTTACAATTAATCATCTTTCATATTTATGCTATATTATTCACTAAAAAACATTATTTAATGTCTCGAACATTTTATTAGATTTGTTTATTTCAACTCTAATAAAACAGATATGAATACATTTAATGCCGGTTCGAAAATTAAAGAAATTAGACAATTAAAAAATATTTCAATTGACGAACTCGCCTCACGAAGCGGACTTGACATCAATCAAATCGAAATGATTGAATCAGGTTCAATAATGCCATCAATAGCTCCTATTATTAAAATTGCAAGAGCATTATCTGTTCGCCCCGGTACTTTTTTAGATGACGAAGACACTATTGGCCCTATAATTACAAAGTCTGATGAAAAAACTGAAGGAACAAGCTTCTCATCTACAAACATAAATAATACAAATCTTAGTTTTTTCCCACTTGCAAATGGGAAAAGCGGACGTCACATGGAACCCTTTATTATCCACGTTACCCCAACAAAAAACAATATCGAATTATCATCAACACACGAAGGTGAAGAATTTATTTATGTTATAAGTGGCTCTATCGAAATAAAATATGGTAATGACACATTTATTCTTAATACCGGAGACAGCATTTATTACGACTCAATTATTAATCACAAAGTAATAGCAGCAAACCAAAGCTCAGCAACAATATTAGCTGTTGTTTATATTCCCGAATAAGCCGTTTCATTAGTAAATTAAAACTATCACTTCATGCAATTAATAGAAACAACCATAGGTGATTTCATCGAAAAATGGGCCAAAGAAACACCCAATCACAATTTCATTATCTATGCCGACAGAGGTCTAAAATATACATATTCAGAATTCAATAAAAGAGTCGATGACTTAGCAAAAGGACTTCTTTCAATTGGTATTAAAAGGGACGATCATGTTGGTATTTGGGCAACTAATGTACCCGACTGGCTAACATTCACCTTTGCCACTGCAAAAATTGGAGCCGTTTTAGTTACTATTAATACCAATTATAAAGTTCATGAACTAGCTTACCTCATGAAAAATGCCGACCTAAACACTATTTGCCTTATTGATGGCTGGCGCGATAGCGATTATGTTGACATGATTTACGAACTGGTTCCCGAATTAAAAACGCAACAACGAGGATATCTGAGAAGTGAAAAATTCCCCCGTCTTAAAAACGTCATCTTCATTGGACAGGAGAAACACAAAGGAATGTATAATACCCCTGAGATACTTCTATTAGGCAAACACACCTCTAATTCAATTTTTGAGAATGCAAAACAGAACCTTAACTGTAACGATGTTATTAATATGCAATACACATCGGGCACTACCGGTTTCCCTAAAGGGGTTATGCTTACTCACACAAATATTGTAAACAATGGATTTTGGATTGGAGAATGCCAAAAATTTTCAAATGATGATATAGTATGCCTTCCCCCTCCTCTATTTCACTGTTTCGGTTTAGTATTAGGCATTATGGCAATATTAACACATGGAGCTACTGTTGTAATGATTGAAACTTTCGACCCTTTAATAGTTCTTGCTTCAGTTCAAAAAGCCAAATGCACTGCCTTATATGGAGTTCCTACCATGTTTATTGCCGAACTTAACCATCCTATGTTCGATATGTTCGATCTTAGCTCGCTTAGAACTGGTATTATGGCCGGATCTCCATGCCCAATTGAAACCATGCGACAAGTTATTGACAAAATGCACATGAAAGATGTTACAATTGCATACGGTTTAACGGAGGCTTCTCCGGTTATAACACAAACTCGCGTTGACGATAACATTGAAGTAAAAGTTAGCACTGTTGGCCGCGAATTACCAGGTATTGAAGTAAAAATAATTAACCCCGATACTGGTGAAGAACAACCCGTTGGTCAACAAGGTGAATTATGCTGCCGCGGATATAATGTAATGAAAGGATATTATAACAACCCCAAAGCCACAAACGAAACAATTGAAAAAGATGGTTGGCTTCATTCGGGCGATTTAGCTGTAAAAACCGAAGATGGAAATTATAAGATAACAGGTCGTATTAAAGATATGATTATTCGAGGAGGTGAAAATATTTATCCTCGTGAAATTGAGGAGTTTCTATATCAAATGCCCGAAATAAAGGATGTTCAAATTGTAGGTGTTCCTAGTCCAAAATACGGAGAACAGGTTGGTGCTTTCATTATTCTTCACGAAAACAAAAACCTTACCGAAGATGAAGTAATGGATTTTTGCAGAGGAAAAATATCTCGTTTTAAAATCCCCAAATACATCTTTTTTATTGATTCATACCCTATGACTGCTAGTGGTAAAATTCAAAAATACCAACTACGCAACATTAGCACTAAACTACTAAAAGATAAAGGAATAGAAATAATTTAAAAAAAGGAGGTATCTCAATATCTGAGAAATCTCCTTTTTTAACACTCAAAATATATTTTTACTTTATTGATAATTTATATTTTTCAACGCCTTCAATTAACCATTTTTTATATGCAATAACATCTAGGTCGTAAGCTTTAAATGGCAACAATTCATTTTCATTACCATCGAGTATAACATAATGTGGCTGACTATTTCTGTGAAAACGGGTTATTTGAAAATCGCTCCATTTATTACCAATAGTCTTAATTTTTTTCCCTGTTGCCGGCGAAACATATTGTTGTTCCTTAGGCAAATCTGTTCGTAAATCTACATAAAGCGAAACTACAATATAATCGTTTGTCAAAATACTTTTTACTGCTTCGTCCGACCATACATTATCTTCCATTTTCCGACAATTAACACAACCTTTACCTGTAAAATCTAGCAATAATGGCTTTTTTACTTCATTAGCATATTTCAAAGCCTCATTATAATCATCAAAAACCAGAATACCTTGTGGTCCATAATGCATTCCATCGGGTAAACTATTATTATGTTGTACATTAAATCCAATATTTTTCGTCGATGATTCATTTCCTAATCCAAAAGGCGATTCAGCATATTCCTTAGGTGGAGGGAAACCACTAATCAGCTTTACCGGCGCACCCCACAACCCGGGAATTAAATAAATGGTAAAACCAAATACTATTAAAGCTAACATAAACCTCGAAACAGGTATTCTTTCCAAAGGCGAATCATGTGGTAATTTTATTGCCCCTAATAAATAAAAACCCATTGCTCCAAAAATAGCAATCCATATAGCAATAAATATTTCACGCTCTAATATGTGAAGATCAAGAACCATATCGGCAATTGACAAAAATTTAAATGCAAACGCTAACTCAAGAAAACCAAGAACTACTTTAACGGAGTTCAACCATCCACCTGATTTTGGCAATGAGTTCAAATAACCCGGAAATGCAGCAAAAAAGAAAAATGGAATGGCAATAGCCAGTGAAAAACCCAGCATTCCTATTACCGGAGCCATACCTCCTTCGCGTGCCGCCTGAACTATTAAACCACCAACAATTGGACCTGTACACGAAAATGATACCAATGCCAATGTAAAAGCCATAAAAAATATTCCAATAAGACCTCCCTTATCTGCCTTTTTATCGGCAGCATTAACCCAACTACTTGGTAATACAATTTCAAATGCTCCAAAAAATGATATTGCAAAAACAATTAATAAAAGAGCAAAAAAGAGGTTGAAAATTGGATTTGTAGATAAAGCATTTAATGAATCAGCACCAAAAATTGCTGTCACAAATACTCCTAAAACCACATAAATAAGAACTATTGAAATACCATATATCAATGCATTCTTAATACCCGAAGCTCGACTATGACTTTGTTTTGTAAAAAAACTAACTGTCATTGGTATCATAGGAAAAACACACGGAGTTAACAGCGCCGCTAATCCCCCTAAAAAGGCTAAAAAAAAGATTGACCAATAACTTTCATGATTTTCCGACACACTATTATTTAACGTCATATCACCTAACTGTTCCTCCGCCTTCTCCTCAATTATTGTATCAACCTGAGTCAACAACTCTTTTTCATTAACAACTTCATCTTGATCGGCATCATCTCTATGTACCCCACCTTTAATACTCAAATCTTCTTTTGGTGGAGTAGTTTCTGATAATTTCGATTTTTCAACTTTTTTTGGTTTTATCGATATTGAAAATTCAGTAATATCGGGAGGCAAACATTGTTCATCGTTACAAAGCATAAATTCAACTTCTCCCTTTATTTCAAAAAAAGTTGGTTCTGATATTTTAATCTTTTGAATCAGTCGGGCTTTGTTTTCAAAATACCCCAATTCAATTTGAAACGAATTATCGAATTGAATTTTAGGTTTTGGTTGCTCAATAACTGATCCATCTAATTGAAACAAATCGCTTTTTATAAGTTTTAAACTAGTCGGAACAGGACCGTTCTCGGGCAAATATGCCGAATATAAATGCCATCCTTCTTCAATTTCAGCATCAGCATATACTTCAATAGTTGAATTGTCTTTTTGACTATATGAAAACGTCCATTTAACAGGATTCTCAACTTGTGCTACGGCTGAAAATGCAAATAATAAAAAGACTAACAGAGAAAAACCATTTTTCAAAAATCTCATAATCGTATTTTTTTATCGAATTTAGCAATCAAGTGTTTAAAAACAAATTTAATATTTACATATCTACATATTCAACTATTATGCCAGATGAAAATAGTATTTACCATAACACTTTGGTATGCCAACATGTCATATTCAAAAAACTGCAAATAATTACAATTACATAAACACCATTACTTTTTATTTTTCAAATAAAACTCTTTAGGAGTACATCCAAACTCCGATTTAAAACACTTTGAAAAATAACTCAAATTAGAAAAACCAACACTATACATTATTTCTGTCACATTGCCTTCATTATTTTTTAACATAATAGAAGCAGTTTTTATTCTGTATTTTTTTATCAATTCATTAGTTGATAAATTTGTAATTGATTTTATCTTCCGATACAAATGAGTCGAACTTATACCAATTTCTTCACTAATGAAATCAACCGATAACTGATCATTAGACAAATTATTTTCGACAATGGTCATAACTTTTTTTAAAAAAACCTGATCATTATTTCTAACATCTTCGGGCTCATTTCTCGGATCCGCAAAGGTTAACCTGATAATATATTCCTGCAATTCTTTTTTTCGTGCTAATAATCGTTCAATGGTTGCCAACAAAATATTTTCATCAAACGGTTTGGTCATATATATATCGGCACCCGCCTGAACACCTTGCAACCTACTTTCATCATGCGTTTTGGCTGTAAGCAGAATAATGGGAATATGATTTGTCGAAGTATTATTTCTTATTTGCTGACAAAATGTAATGCCATCCATGCCAGGCATCATAATATCGCTAATAACAAGATCGGGTTGATTTTTTTTAATCATTTGCAAAGCATCACCACCTCTAATAAATGTTTGAATGTTATAAATCGGATTCAACGTTATTTCAATAAGTGATAATATATCGGGATTATCATCAACAGCTATTATATTATATTTGTCAGGGTCAACAGTTAAAGCAATATGTTTACGGAATTTTTCTCTGTTTAACTTCTCATTAACTGGTTGTTCAACTAAATATACATTTAATGATTCCGCTTTAAATGAAATAATAAAAGTTGTTGTTTCATTAGGGGTACTTAAAACATTGATAGTACCATTATGTAATTCAATATACTCTTTTGCAATCGTTAAACCCACTCCCGATCCCATTCCTTTATAATTTGAATCAGATTGATAAAAACGTTCAAATATTTTTTCCTTATCGGCAGGTTTAATTCCTTCCCCTTCATTTTTTATCGATATAATTATTTCATCTTTTTCATATGGTATTGTTTTTATTTCTAAACTGAATATTATTTCACCATTCTCTTTTGTAAACTTAAATGCATTCGACAACAAATTAAAAATCACAATAGAGAGTTTATCTTTATCAGCAGAAATAAAATATGACTCTATATCCGTATCAAACTGGTAATTATATCCGTATTTATCGGCATAATCGCTATACATTTCATACAATTCATAGCAAAAAGATACAATTTCTATATTTTGAAGATGCAATGATATTTTACCAACCTCAATTTTTCTAAAATCGAGAATTTGATTAACAAGCCATAACAAACGTTGAGAATTTTTCTGTGCCAACGAAAGCATTTTAGCACTTTTTGAATCTAACAAATCACTTTTTAATATCTGATTAATTGGCGATAAAATAAGATTCAACGGTGTTTTTAATTCATGACTAATATTGGTAAAAAAATGTTGCCTTGTTTTTATTAATGTTTCATTATGCTCTTTTTCTAATTTTGTTATTCGAACCTCGTTAAGCATTTTTATCCTGAAAGTGTTAATCTTTAACACTATATATGTAATTGCAATTATTATAAACAAATAAATAAATATAAAACCTTTTGAAAGCCATATAGATGGGAAAACCACAACCTTTAAATAAGCTTCATTTTCCAACCAAATACCATATCCATTGGTTCCTTTCACTCGAAACATATATTCATTAGCCGGTAAATTTGAATAAACTGCAAAATTTCTGTCTCCATTGGTATAATGCCATTCTTCATCGTATCCTTCAAGTTTATATGCATACATGTTGGTAAGAGGAAAAGAATAATCTAAAGAGCTAAACTCAAACAACACAGATTTATCACTCGATTTTAACTCTATACTTTTCAAAAAACTGACCGGGTAAGGTATATCAACCTCATTTAATAGCTCTTGAGCCCTGTTAAAAGGCCGATTATTAATCTCAACATGTGTAATATAAACAGGTATATCTTCTTTAGGAAGCATAAATTTTGAAGGATCAATCTGTATATATCCATTATCACCACCAAACATTATTATTCCATCGGCATTAATAGAATTACAATTAGTATAAAAACTTTTTATGGGTAAACTAGGATCCGTTGGCAAAAAAACCGGTAATGAATATTTTTTATTTAAATATACAATGGCATTATTTGTCGATGCCCAAATCTGGTTATTTCTATCCTCTATAATACTTATTATATGAGTATCAACACCTTTTATCAGTGGGATTTTTTCAATAATTTCATTTTTTAAATTGTATTTAATTAACAGGTTTTTGGCTCCAATCCATAACCCCATATCATTACTAACGTAAAGACATTCGATTGTTTTCCCTGAAGTATATTGGTATAAAGATTCTATTTCGGTATACTTATGGGTTTGGCTATTTATAAATCCAATTTTACTATTATTTTCAAACCAAATACGACTCCCGTCAAAAGTATATTTATCAGAACCAAAGTCAAGTACCTTACTAAACTTTAATGTATCGGGTTGTGATATATCGCCAAAAAGCTTAAATAACCCTCCTTCCCAAGCACTAACCCACATATTACCATCATTATCCTGAAAAATTTTACTTATATAATTTGATGTTAATCCATTTTCCACTGATGCGGTAATTGAATACATTTTATTACTTTTTGTATCTAAAACATTTATACCCCCGGCTGTACCTATCCAAATACGACCATTTAGATCTTCATACAAAGCAAATATATTATTAAGTAAAAGTTGATTTGGTTTTGGATCATTAGTTGTAAAACAATTAATATTCTGCGAATCTTTATTTCTCGACAACAAACCATGATCAGTTGCCATCCAAATAGTATTATCGCTACTTACTAATATTGATTTTATTTGATTACCAGTAAGTATATTGTTAATCTTATAATTAACACTTATATATGAATAAAAATTCGACGGAGCCCTGGTTATACTAATTCCATTTGATGTAATAAACCAAATTAAACCAGTTGCATCTTCAATAATATCCAAAACAACATTATTAATTAATGAATTAGACTTATTAGGATTATGAAAATAACTCGAAAAGGTGTTACTATTTATGTCGAATACATTTAAACCAAAATCAGTTCCCAACCACAATTTATTCCCTTGTACATAAATACACTTAATAGCATCATTACTTAAATTTGAATTATTTTCGCAATAACGAACATAATTCCCGGTTAATGTATTAAAAAAGCACAATCCGGTTTCAGTACCAACCCAAAGGTATGGTGAACTACGATCAATTGAACCCTCAATCGATAAAACCAGATTATTCTTTAACTTAGGCATGTAATTTCCCTTAAGATCAAACGACACAATGGTATCATTTGAAATTTTATTAAGTTTATTATAGGTTCCAACCCACATAACTCCTTCGGGAGTCTGATAAAGGGATCTAATGGTATTATGACTAATGCTTGAATTTGTTGTATTATAACATTTTAAAGGCTCATTTCCTTTATCAAAAACAAATAAACCATTTGCTGTACCAACCCAAATATTACTATCATTTCCTTTATATAAAACACGCACGGCATTATCTTTCCCTATATCAACCTGTTCAATATCAAATGTTTTAGTATTTAGCTTCGACAATCCCGTCCAGGTTCCAACCCAAAGAGTATTATTATCGTTAAGCAAAGCATTTACCAGATTTGATTCAATTGACAACGAATCGTTGTTATGCCTGAACGATATAAAACGTTTTCCATCATATCTACAAAGCCCGTCGTGAGTTCCAATCCAAATAAACCCGTGAGAGTCCAGTTCAATAGAAGAAGTAATATTTGATGATAAACCATCATTAATACCTAAACTACTAAAAAAAAGCGATTGATTATTTGACGCTATCGATTGAATACATACAATTAATAATAAAGATGGATATAATACCAGCTTATATATCCTTACTATTAATGATATAAAAAAATTTATTTTCAAAAGGATAAATTCTTGTTTATCTGTAAAAATAAACTTTTTATACGAATTGTCTCTCATCACTAATTGACATAAACAAAAGTAGCAGATACCAATAAATACATTTGAATAGTAATCACACCCCAAAAAGGTTAATCTGAATAGTATTAATTTTTTAAAAATACAGTTCATTTGGGGGTTTTCTTTCATCCCAACGAGTAGTAATTTCGAATAAAATGTTAAAATGTTCAAACAATCAACCTTCTAAATATATTACAATGAAACATCTTACAATAAGAATGAAAGCATTATTAAGCTTTACTGTTTTGGTTATAATAGGAGCTATTATTGGAATATATGGTATTTACGAAATAAACCGTCTGAAAAATGGAGGTGCAAACATGAACAATAACGTAGTTTCACCCATGGGCGATTTAGCAAAATTTTCAACTTCTTTCCAGTTAGCAAGGGTAAACTTATACGAGCAAATAAAAGAAAATAACAAACAAAAAATACAGAGTTTAATTAAAGAACGACAAACCATGTCGGATAGCATAAGTAAATGGATGGATCATTACCGTGAAACAATTAAAACAAAAGATGGACAACGTAAGTATGATGAACTTTTAATGGCACGCAAAGGATTTGCCTCTCACATAAAGATATTTGAAGAATTAACTCTTAATAATAATGATAAAGAAGCTCAACGACTGCTTGAAGGTAGTTTTGGCGAAATTCTACAAATCGAATCTAATGCCATTGATACATTAACAACTGATAAAATATATTATGGATTAACTATTAATAAAGAAAATATTCAAATGGCAAAATCATCAACCACTGCATTAATTATTATTGTAGTCATTGCCTCTGTTTTAGCAATATTCATTGCTTTAACAATTTCTGGAAATATCCAAAAAATTATTCAATCCTTAACATCATCTACAAAAGAACTTACCGATGCTGCAATGGCTGGTAATTTAAAATATAGAGCCGATATTTCGTCAATAAATTTCGAGTTTCGCCAAATACCACAAGGTATTAACAACACTCTCGACGCCCTAATAAATCCAATGACAGAAGCTGCTAATGCCATAAGCCGCATTTCAAAAGGTGACATGAATTTTATAATTAACACTGAATATAAAGGCGATTTTAATATTCTAAAAAATAATATTAACAATCTAATATCGGCGTTAAATGATATTACTCATAAAGCACAACTAATTGCCGATGGCGATTTAACAGTTTCAATTGAAAAACGTTCTGATGAGGATTCATTAATGATAGTTTTATCAGAAATGGTTTCTAAACTCGCCTCTATTGTGGGTGAAATATTCGATGCTGCCGAAAATGTTGCTGCCGGAAGCAGTGAAATAAGCTTTTCAGCTACTCAAATCGCCAGAGGGGCAAGCGAACAAGCTGCTAGTTCCGAGGAGGTTTCTTCATCTATTGAACAAATGGCCTCTACCATTATGCAAAACAACGAAAATGCACAGGAAACAGAACGCATAGCCAAATTATCGGCCGAGGGTGTTGAAAAAGTATCAAAATCAGCAGAAATGAGTCTTGAAGCAATTCAACAAATAGCAACTAAAATTAAAATAATAAATGATATAGCCGAAAAAACTGATCTATTAGCCATTAATGCTGCTATTGAAGCTGCAAGAGCCGGCGAACACGGTAAAGGATTTGCCGTTGTTGCAGCAGAAGTACGAAAACTGGCAGAAATTAGCCAAAATGCAGCTTCCGAAATAAACAACTTATCATCAGGAAGTCTGAAACTTACACAAGAATCAACTGGGCTTATGTTAAAATTATTACCCGACATACAACGCACTGCCAAACTGGTTCAGGAAATATCAGCTTCCAGCGCAGAACAAAGCGCCGGAGCAGAACAAATTGCCAAAGCTGTTGAGCAGTTTTCTCAGGTTACTCAACAAAACTCAGCATCGGCCGAAGAAATGAGTTCTGGTAGCGAAGAACTAGCAAGTCAAGCCGATATGTTAAAAGAAGCAGTTTCATTTTTCAATACAGGACGGGAAATTAAAAACCATACAGTCGAACAAAAAAAAGTTCAACAAAAAAGTTTCCATCCATCAAGCAAACCATCTAACGGCAATGGCAAATCACACTGGAAAAACAATGACAAACATGAACTACTATCATCTACAATAAATGGATTTGAACAATTCTAAATTTTAACCTGATCTATCCATAAATTTATGGATTTAATTCAGGCTAATCTCAACTTAGGTGAAGTAAACTTCTAAAAAAAAGTTTTTACTGAACGTTAATCGCAGCCAAAGGCAGAGATTATTTATGAATAATCCGGGTTTAAAAAATATTAATATCGTTGACGAACAATTTTAACAAAATCATTTAACAGAGATATGTCCTTTTCAACAGCATTACCAATTACAACAATATCGGCTCCTGCCCTGCATGCATTTTCAACCTTTTCAGGTGTATTAAGCCCTCCTCCTATCATTAAAGGAATTTGCAAAGCTTTTTTTACCTCCTGTACCATAACAGGAGGTACAGGGTTTAAAGCTCCACTTCCTGCATCAAGGTAAATCATTTTCATGCCCAACAACTCTCCGGCAAGAGCTGTTGCAATTGCAATATCGTTTTTTTTCGAAGGAATAGGCTGTGTATTACTCATATATTCAACAGAAGTCTTGCATCCTCCATCAATCAACACATAACCGGTCGATATAACTTCAATTTCAGCTTTCTTTAACAATGGAGCTGCAACAACATGATTACCAATAAGAAAATCAGGATTACGACCCGATATTAATGAAATAAATAATATCGCATCGGCTTTATTGGAAAGTTGCAAAAGACTACCCGGATAAATAATTACAGGAATTGAAGTATGCTTTTTTATTTTGTTAATTACCGGTTCAATATTTGTTGAAACCAAGCTACCTCCAATCATTACCATATCAGGCAAAACCAAATTAATTTGCTCAATAGCTTTATCGAGTTTCTCATTTTGGTATTTATCCGGATCAATTAAAAAAGCTATTTGCTTCTGTTGCTTTTCAACTTTTTGATATATTTCCTTTTGAATTGTCATGCTTAAGTTTTAACTGGTGAAAACTAAAACATATTCATCTTTTATCCAACAACGAAGAGATAAATCAATCGAAATATTATCCTTTTTTAATGTTGAAAAAATATCAAGCTCATTTTTATTAACCGTTACAATAGAATTAATAATTAACTGATCTTTAAAAATAACATCTGTTTCTCCCCCCCATTTATACATAGCCTCTTTTGAACACCAGATAATTGTTTTAAATATCTCTTCAGAAAAGGAATGATCTATTTTGTATTCATATTCATTCATAAACCGATCAGATATTTTCAAAACCCTTATACCTGGTTTCTCAATATCTATAGAAACAGGCTTCATTCTGTTAAGTATAATACAAGCATATCCTTTTGTATGAGTAATACCGATATGATATTCGGGATTATGCAAATAAGGTTTACCAGCAGGCGAATACACAATATGACATTTTGAACCTAAAAAATGTTGTAACAATGCACGTATTGCCAACCATTCGCGCTTTCGGTTCTCTAGTTTAAAACCCTGTATTTGCAATTGTTCACTTTTGTGTAAATGAATTTGCTGAATAAGACTCTCTGATGGTTCATCTAGTTTCCAAACACCAATTATCGATCCCGAAGGCAATGTGTGTTCTAATATTATTGGCATTTTATTTCAAATTTTTCCATTCAAAAGTTTCCATCAGATGCTGAATATCTTTCCCAACAAAACTAATTACCGGAGCTAAGCTATCTTTATTAGGTACTACATTAAAATAAAGCGAACCTCTTAGAAAATGATTAACACTATCTGTTAAGTAAAATTGAATAGATGAAGCCGCATCGCCTTTTATTTCGTAATAAATACCATACACATTTTGTTCGGGCTTATAATAGAGCTTTTCATTTATGGCATCAGCCTTAATTGTATGCTTATATGCTAATGCTCGGGTGTCTTCTTCTAATATATACAAGTTATTGGTTATTGATTTATAACTTATGTGAATATTTCCTCTAAAATCAGGAAAATTAACATTTATCCAATAAGGTTCAGCCTGTAAATTCTGATCTTTATTGATATTTGCATATATAGGATATTCAAATAAATATGGACATAATGTATCGTATTTTAAATACTTTTTTTCAGGAAAAGTAATTCGAAAATACCCTCTTGGCTTTGGATTATAATGCTTTTTACAAGCTATAGTAGCTAATAATAAAAATACCAATATCAAAAGATGATTAATATAATTATGCTTTCTCATTTCTTTTTATAGAAGTTCATCATTTTTTTAAAACGCACTTTCTTTATTCTTCTGTTATCGGCAGATGCTATTGTAAATGAAAAATCTTTAAATTCAATTGTTTCACCTTTTTGTGGTATCTCTCCTTTTAATTCCAACAGTAAACCAGCCAATGTTTCGGCATCTCCTTTTTCGTATTCAAAATCCTTTTCATTTGTTTCTGAAACTTTGTAAAAATCATTCAATAAAATTTTCCCTTCAAAAATAATTGATCCATCAGGCAAATGCGAATACAATGCTTCATCATCATCCATTTCATCACTAATATCACCCACAATCTCTTCTAATATATCTTCGAGTGTTACAATACCGGCCGTCCCTCCATATTCATCGACTACTATGGCCATGTGTATTTTTTTTGCTTTAAATTCCGACAGAAGATCATTAATCTTTTTTGTTTCGGGTACATAATAAGCTGGCCGAATCACACTTTGCCAATGAAATGTCCTTTCTTGATCAAGATATGGCAAAAGATCTTTTACATACAAAACACCCTTCACATTATCAGGAGTATCCTCAAAAACAGGTATTCTGGAGTAACCCGATTCTATAATTACGGCCAATACTTTATTAAAATCACTTTTATTATCAATATCAATTACATCAACTCGAGGTGTCATTATCTCTTCAACATACAAATTACCAAATTTGACTATCCCTTCTAATATCTCTTTTTCATCTTTCAACTCATTTGCAGTAAGTTCAAGTGCCTGTGATAAATCATCAAGTGAAAGAGATTTTGATTTTCCTGCTAATCGTTTGTTAACAATATTTGTCGATTTAACTAATATATACCCTAACGGGAAAGTAACCTTTTTTAAAAAATAAAGAGGATAAGACATTATCCTTGCAAATTTATGACAATGTTGCGATGCATAAATTTTTGGCAATATCTCTCCAAAAAAAAGAATTACTGACGTTATTATTACAGTCTCAAATATAAACTTTAAAGGATATAACGATCCAAAATTCAAAACCATTTCTGATATTAATGCTGATAATATTACAATACCAACATTTACAAAATTATTAGCTATTAATATTGTAGCTAAAAGCCAACTTGATTCTTCTATATGATTTAATATTAACTTATCATATTTACTGTTCGACTTTTTTATCGTTTCAATATCGCCAGGTTTTAATGAAAAAAAAGCAACCTCAGAACCCGATATTAATGCAGAAAACAACACCAATATAAAAGCAATAATAATGGCTATTAATGTGCCAATACTAAATGGATAAAACTCTATTTGCGCAAAAATATTAAGTACCAAAGGTATATTACAATCTAAGTCCAACAACTATTCTATTTCAATTATATTAAAATGGGAGATCATCGGTTTCATCACCTTGCAATAAATCATCATTTACAACATTATTAGCTTGTGGTTGATTATTAATATATTGCGATGGTGATGAAGCTGTATATTCACCGGTTCCACTATTATCTGATTTTCGCCCTAATAACTCAATATTATCAGCTAAAATATCAGTAGTGTATCGTTTAATACCATCCTTATCTTCATATGTACGGGTTCGTATTTTACCTTCAATAAATAATGGATTACCCTTTTTTACATATTTTTCAACAATTTGAGCCAAACCTCGCCACGCAACTATGTTATGCCATTCAGTTCTGTCGGGAACCTGCTGACCATCTCGGGATGTAAACCCTCTTTCTGTTGTTGCTAAAGGAAAATTTGCTACTGCAACATTATTATCTAAATACCTAACTTCTGGATCGCGACCAACGTTTCCTACTAATATTACTTTATTTACCGACATGTTTTATTTCATTATTTTACTAGGCTAAAAATACAAAAGAATATGGTTTTGTCAAACGGACAATTATAGCCATTTATATATCAATATCGTTAAACTAATAAACCATTGATTTTTTGGCTTGTTAAATTTTTCGGTAAAAATAGTATAATTGTTTTTTTTAATTCAGAAGTTCATTTATCTTTGCATTCTGATTTTTAAAAATACATCTGTAAATAGTTGATAATTAAATAATTTTATAAAAATGACAAAGGCAGATATCGTAAACGAAATTTCAAAAAACACCGGAATTGAAAAAGTAACAGTTCAGCGTGCCGTGGAAGCGTTTATGGAAACCATAAAAGGTTCATTGGTGAAAGGTAGAAACGTATACCTTAGAGGTTTTGGAAGTTTTGTTGTTAAGAAAAGAGCAGAAAAAACTGCTCGTAACATATCAAAAAACACTACAATTATTATTCCAGAACACTTCATTCCATCATTTAAGCCTTCAAAAACCTTTACTGGTAAGGTTAAAAATAATGTAAAGTAATATTGTTCAATCATTAAAACGTTAAGCTATGCCAAGCGGAAAAAAAAGAAAAAGACATAAGATGGCTACGCATAAGCGTAAAAAGAGATTAAGAAAAAACAGACATAAAAAGAAGTAATTTTCTTATCTAAAAACATCCAAAGAACAAACAAGAAGATGGTTATCTTCTTGTTTGTTCTTTATGTCTATTTATAAGTTCTTTGAAATTAATTATTTATTTGTGAATGCAGATCTGTTTATTGACGTAACTCCCGAAGGAATGTCTGCAGCTCTGTTTGAGGACAAAAAACTGGTAGAACTCAGAAATGAGAAGAGTAACATTCAGTTTCAGGTTGGGGATATTTATTTGGCAACAATTAAAAAAACTATGCCCGGATTGAATGCCGCTTTTGTAAATGTCGGTTATGAAAAAGATGCATTTCTTCACTATTTAGACCTGGGTCCACAGGTTAAATCATTGCAAAAATTCCTCAAACAGGCTCAAACTAAAAAGGGAGCAGGAGCTTTCAGTAAACTAAAGCCGGAAAAAGACATTAATAAAGACGGTTCCATTCAGGAGGTTTTAGCCCCTGGACAAGAAATTTTGGTGCAAATAGCAAAAGAGCCTATATCTACAAAAGGCCCTCGATTGACTTCTGAACTATCAATTGCCGGAAGAAACATGGTACTTATGCCATTCTCCGACAAAGTATCGGTTAGTCAAAAAATAAGTTCTGTTGAAGAACGGATTCGTTTAAAAAAATTGCTGCTTAGCATCAAACCAAAAAATTATGGCATTATTGTACGTACCGTTGCCGAAGGCAAACGCGTAGCTGAACTCGACAAAGAATTGCGAACCCTTGTAAAACATTGGGAAGAACACATTGAAAAAATTCGCGATATCAAATCTCCCGGTTTAGTGGTTGGTGAAATTGGCAGGGTTTCAGCCATATTAAGAGATATTCTTAATCCATCGTTTAATAACATTGTTGTTAACGATCAGTTAGTATATCGCGAAATTAAAGAGTACGTATCATTAATTGCCCCCGACAGAGATAATATTGTAAAGTTGCACAAAAGTGAAATTCCAATTTTTGAGCAATACGGAGTAGATAAACAAACCAAATCACTGTTTGGAAAAACCGTTTCTTTTAAAAGTGGTGCTTACTTAATAATTGAACATACTGAGGCACTACATGTTATTGATGTTAATAGTGGAAATCGATCGAAATCGGCTAACGATCAGGAGTCAAATGCACTTGAAGTAAATTTAGCTGCTGCTGATGAAATAGCACGACAATTACGACTTCGCGACATGGGTGGCATTATTGTTGTTGATTTTATTGACATGCAAAATAATGACAACCGCCAAAAGGTGTTTGACCAAATGAAAGAAGCAATGGCAAATGACAGGACTAAACACAATATCTTGCCTTTGAGTAAATTTGGACTTATGCAAATTACCAGACAAAGAGTACGTCCTGAATTAACTATTTCGACCGATGAAGTATGTCCGACTTGCTTAGGAACAGGAAAATCAGTAGCATCTATTATACTACCTGATCAAATTTTTACTGTTCTTAAAAATTTAGTGGAAGAAAAAAATATTAAGAAATTGACCCTGAGAGTACATCCATTTGTTTATGCTTACCTTAATAAAGGTTTCTTTTCCATAATTGGAAAATGGAAAAGAACTTTATCTCGAGGAATAAAGGTTGTACCATCCGCCTCACTTGGACTACTAGAATACAAAATATTTAGTGAAGATAAAAAAGAAGTTGACCTATCTTAGGCCAACTTCTTTTGTTTTAAAAAGTTATTTTTTGTTTAAAAACAATAATATTAGTGTTAATATGTAAGCAGATTACCTATTTTTGTAATGTTTAATTTAAAATCATTAAGAATTAGTTATAATTATATCCAAATAAAGCTCGTATTATTAAAAATTTTATATTTTTAGCAACAAATTTTTAAAGTTAATATTAATCATTTTAAGTTTTTAAACAATGAGTACAATAACCCCACAGACATTAGAAAAGTACGGCATTAAAGATGTAAAAGAAGTTGTTTACAATCCATCTTACGAACAACTTTTCGAAGAGGAAATGAAACCTGAATTAGAGGGTTTTGAAAAAGGACAGTTAACAGAACTTGATGCTGTAAATGTAATGACAGGTATTTTTACTGGTCGTTCCCCTAAAGATAAATATATTGTTAAAGATGACACTACAAAGGATACTATTTGGTGGACATCAGATCAGGCAAAAAACGACAACAAACCAGTTTCTATTGACGTTTGGAATGATTTAAAAGCAAACACCGTCAAACAATTATCAGGAAAAAGGTTATTTGTAATGGATACTTTTTGCGGTGCTAATCCTGATTCCAGATTAAAAGTTCGTTTTATTATGGAAGTGGCTTGGCAAGCTCATTTTGTTAAAAACATGTTTATTCGTCCTTCAGAGGAAGAATTAGCAAATTATGGCGAACCTGATTTTGTTTCATTAAATGCTTCTAAAACAACAAATCCAAAATGGAAAGAACAAGGATTAAACTCTGAAGTATATACAGTGTTTAATTTAACTGAGAAAATGCATGTTGTTGGTGGTTCATGGTATGGCGGTGAGATGAAAAAAGGATTATTCGCAATGATGAACTACTATTTACCATTAAACGGAATGGCTTCTATGCACTGTTCTGCTAATGTTGGTAAAGCTGGTGATGTTGCAATTTTCTTTGGTCTGTCTGGAACCGGAAAAACAACTCTATCAACCGATTCAAACCGCGCTTTAATTGGTGATGATGAACATGGTTGGGACAATGACGGTATATTTAATTTTGAAGGTGGTTGCTATGCCAAAACTATTAAACTTGATAAAGATTCAGAACCTGAAATTTTCGCGGCCATCAAACGAAATGCTTTATTAGAAAATGTTACTGTTGATAATAATGGAAAAATTGACTTTAACGATGGCTCTGTAACAGAAAACACTCGTGTTTCTTACCCAATAGATCATATCGATAATATTGTACGCCCTGTTTCTAAAGCAGGTCATGCAAAAAAAGTTATTTTCCTTTCTGCTGATGCATTTGGCGTTTTACCTCCGGTTTCGAAATTAACTCCTGAACAAACTAAATACCATTTCTTATCAGGATTTACTGCAAAACTTGCAGGTACTGAGCGTGGTATTACTGAACCAACTCCTACTTTCTCTGCATGTTTTGGAGCTGCTTTCTTATCTCTTCACCCAACTAAATACGGTCAGGAATTAGTTAAAAAAATGAATGAGCACGGAGCAGAAGCTTATTTGGTTAATACAGGATGGAATGGTACCGGAAAACGCATATCTATTAAAGATACCCGTGGTATTATTAATGCAATTTTAGATGGATCTATCGAAAAAGCTGAAACAAAAAAAGTACCTATCTTCAACCTCGAAGTTCCAACATCGTTGCCCGGAGTTGATCCAAAAATTCTTGATCCTCGCGACACTTATGCTGATGCTTCAGAATGGGAAAGAAGAGCAAAAGATTTAGGATCTCGCTTTGTGAAAAACTTTGAAAAATATACCGATAATGAAGAAGGAAAAGCTCTAGTTGCAGCCGGACCTCAATTATAATATTTATACCATTTAAAAAAGAGAGGCTGTTCAATGTGAGCAGCCTCTCTTTTTTTAAATTACCAATTCCTTATTTAAAACAGTTATTTCACCCTTTTTCGAGGAAATACTAATTTCTTTTCCACGATATTTAACCTTAAATGAGTTTCCGCATAAATTAGTAATTGTAGCCTGTTGTAATTCTCCATCTTTCCAATTTATTGACACTTCGTAACCTCCCCTGGCTTTAATACCTCTTATAGTGCCATGAGGCCACGCTCCAGGCAAAGCAGGCAATAAATAAATCACATTCTCATCCGACTGCATAAGCATTTCAATAACAGCAGCCGACCCTCCAAAATTTCCATCAATTTGAAATGGAGGATGTGCATCAAATAAATTTGGATATGTGCCTCCTCCATGATTATTGGTTCGAATAGCATCGGGCTCAACATAACGCAATAATTCCCTGTACATTTTATATGCCCGGTCGCCATCTAATAAACGCGCCCAAAGATTTATCCTCCAACCCTTTGACCACCCTGTAGTTTCATCTCCCTTTATCTCCAATGCTTGCTTACAAGCTTTAGCCAATTCAGGCGTTTTTATAGGTGAGATATGATTGTCGGGATATAAACCAAACAAATGTGATTGATGTCTGTGTTTCGGATCTTGATCTTTCCAGTCATGATTCCACTCCTGTAAACTTCCATCTTTACCTATTTGATATGGATACAGCTGCTCATAAGCTTCCAAAATTTGTCGTCTAAAAACCTCATCTCTGCTTAATCGTTCCGAAGCCTCAATTACATGTGAAAAACAAGCACGAATCATAGCCAAATCAGATGTTGCTCCATAAAGAGTAGCTCCACAATAACCATCTGGCGTTATATATTTATTTTCGGGCGATGTAGATGGTGATGTAACTAAATTACCTTTCCCATCATCAACCAAACAACCTAAACAAAATTGCGCTGCCCCTTTCATTATGTCATAAGCATAATCAGACAAAAAGACTGAATCCTGAGAAAACAAATAATGCTCCCAAAGATGAGTACTTAACCAAGCACTTCCCATATACCAATTTGCCCAAACTGGATCTCCGTTCCCAAAATCACCTACCGGATTTGTCATAGCCCATATATCGGAATTATGCGCAACCATCCATCCATTATCTATTCCCAAAAAGTTTTTTGCTGAATATTTACCCGATTTAGCCAGGTTTCCTATAAAACCCAATAACGATTGATGCATTTCTGGCAGGTTTCCGGTTTCTGCCATCCAATAATTCTCTTCAACATTAATATTTGTAGTATAATTACTACTCCACGGCGGCCTTATATATGGATTCCAAATACCTTGTAAATTAGCCGGAACATTTGGCGTTCGCGAACTACTTATTAATAAATAACGCCCGTATTGAAAATAAAGTGCCTCAAGATAATTATCAACTTCACCTTTTGAATAACGAAGCAATCGTTCATCGGTTGGAATATGTTGATATAAATTATTACCAAGATCGAATGAAACCCTACTAAATAGTGATTGGTAATCATCTAAATGAGATTGTTTTAATTCAGAATAACTTAATGCACTAACCTTATCAAGTTGTTCCAAAGCTATCGTTTCACTATTTAACCCATCGGTTGCAGGATTACGATCAAATCCATTAAAACTGTTAGCTATTGACACAAGCAATAATGCTTCACTCCCATTTTTCAAATGTATCGAACTATCAGAAACTGTAATTTTACCATCAGTAGAAATAATTTTCGCTAATGAAGTAAAACGTGTACCTTTCGATTTATCAAATACAACTGCATTAGAAATATCACCCCTGTAATTAGGTTCAGATTTTACAGGTGCATACCCTACAGCTTTTAAAATACCGTCTTGGTTAAATAATTTATAATTTAACTGGCTTTCAAAATTGATACTAAATGATAAGGCATCTTTTTTTGATGACTTGATTTTAACAACTAAACATTTATGAGGATATGATACAAAATATTCTCTCGTATATTCTACTCCATTTATCTGATATTCAACTTTTGAAATAGCATTATTTAACAATAACGATCGTTTATACTTTTCAGCAGGTAAACTATGTACGAAATGTAATTTTAAAGTACCTAAAGGTGCATAAGATTCCGAAAATTTACCTTGAATATTTCGTTGCAAATCATCAGCTTTTTGGTAATCCTCATCTTTTAATGCAGCACGAATTTCAGAAATATATTTGTGTGCATCTGTATTAATTGTGGTATCAACAGGCTCTCCAGTCCATAGAGATGCATGATTTAAAAATATTTTATCATCTTCAATCCCTCCAAATACCGTAGCTCCTATTTGACCATTACCTAATACAAGAGTCTCTTCAAAATGTAATGCCGGTTTATTATACCATAATTCATATATAAGAAATTTCTTTTTATCGAAATGACAACCATAAAAAACTAAACTCAATAATAAAAATAAAAAATGTGTCTTCATAATGCAGCCTACTTATTGATATATGTGAAAATACGAACTTAACTGTTAATTCTAAAATATCGAGTTTATATTTTCAAAAACAACATGTTATAATAAATATTTTTATTATTTTAAATAGTATATTATTAAAAAACAGTTTTTTACTATTTAAAACACTATGTCAATTCATCAGCTTAATAAATCATTAATTCCTTTAAAAACAAAAAAAGGTACTTTCCATCTAAGTGATTTTCTTATACTATTAAACGAAGAAGAAAAATACTTTTCCGGTGAACAACACAATACAAAACTAATGTTTACCCGTTTAAGAAAGATATTTTACGACAACTACGGTTGGAACACCCAATTAATAAGGGGAACATCTCACATCGAAGGTCGTTACGAAGTTAAATTAATACTCGAAAAACCAGCAGATAACAATTGCAGTAATTTTCATCCTACAAGATTTGTTAGAAAAGTAACTGTACGAGCTAATGACCGACTGAATCCTAACGCTGGTTCAACTCCCGAAATATATGCAAATCAAAACCAACAAGTTATACTGCCCAATGGTTTATATTGCGATATAGGACATGTACTTGGAGGAATTGATGCTTATAACCATAAGGCTCCGGTAACTCCTTTACCAAATTGGTTAATGTTTATAAAACATTTTTTCCCATTAGTTAATAGTAATGTTGATGTGGCAACATGGTTGGGTGATATAGCCAGTGTGTCGGGTGAGTTTTTATTCAAACACATTGAAACAGGTAAAAAACTAAACAAAACTCAAATGCAAAATATTATTAATGAATATTCTCCCGGAGTTGATTTATTAGGCGATATTGATCCATATATTATATGCCAGATATACAACACAAAAGCATCTAAAGGGCTAAGAGTTACCGAAATATTAAATGATTTTTATGAAAAAAATGGGCTAGGATATTATTACAGCACGATGAGATTTCAATTGTTTGCTCATTTAATAGGATTAAAAAACTGGAATGGAATATGCTTTTCAAATGAAAAAGAGTGGGCTTTATTTTATTCAAAACAATTAAAAAATAATATTGCCTTCTATATTTTTAGCCGTTGTAAAAATTTTAAAGGCTTATTATTAGCTTTAATAACCTGGCTTGGCGGATATAAAAATACATTAATGGGAAATCAATTATTATCCCTATTTATTGACTTAATAAAACAAAAAATTTCTACAGAAACTAAAACATTATAAATAATACCAACAACAACAGCTCATAAGAAACCTAATACCCATATAAAAAGGCTACTAAAAAACTTATTCTTCAATATATTCATAAAGAAGCCCTATTTTTGTAAAAAATAATAACAATAATGAATTCATTCAACGAATTAAACCTACCTAAACAATTATTTAGGGCTATTGAAGATTTAGGATTTATAAAGCCTACCCCTATTCAGGCTAAGACATATTCAATTATTCTTTCAGGACGAGATATTGTTGGCATTGCACAAACCGGCACCGGCAAAACATTAGCATTTATGCTGCCATTATTACAAAACATCAAATTTTCTAAAGATGGCAATCCTCGAATAGTTGTTATTGCCCCTACTCGCGAACTTGTTATTCAATTAGTAGATCAAATAAAAAACTACACAAAATACACAAGTTTAAGAGTATGCGGTGTTTACGGTGGCGTAAAAATGGGAACTCATATCGAACTGGTTCAAAACGGAGTTGACATATTAGTTGCTACTCCGGCACGAATCTACGACCTAACCATTTCTAAAGCACTAATACTTAAACATGTAAATAAACTGGTAATAGACGAAGTAGACATAATGCTCGACCTGGGGTATCTGTTTCAATTAAAAAACATTTTCGACTTACTCCCAACTCGCCGTCAAAACATAATGTTCTCGGCAACCATGACTGAAGAAATTGACGCATTACTAGATAATTTCTTCACAGCTCCCGAACGAGTTTCAATTGCAGTTAGCGGTACCCGCTTAGAAAACATAAACCAACAATGCTATGAAGTTAAAAACTTTAACACAAAAATAAATCTTTTAAAACACCTGTTAAACGATAAGGAAAACTACAAAAAAGTATTGGTTTTTGTATCAAATAAAACTCGAGCCGATCTTCTTTTTGAATCATTACAAATAGGTTTTGTAAATGATGTTTGCTTGATACATTCAGGTAAAACACAAAACTTCAGAATTAATTCGCTACAACAATTTTCCAACAACGAATGCAGAATAATGGTATCAACCGACATTATGGCCCGCGGCATTGATGTTGATGACATTTCTCATGTAATAAATTTTGATACACCTCACTATCCCGAAAACTACATTCATCGAATTGGTCGTACCGGAAGAGCCAAAAAACTTGGTAATTCCTTATTATTTTACACCCAAGCCGAGAAAGAGTATAAAGATAATATTGAAAAACTGATGAATTACATAATTCCAACAGTTGAATTCCCCAATAATGTAACTATTTCATCAGAACTTATTGCCGAAGAAAAACCAAAGCCTATTGAATTTGACAAACCAGTTGTATTTGAAAAAGAATTAGTAGGATCTGCTTTTCATGAAAAAAAAGAACATAACAAAAAAACAAACATGGGAGGATCGTACCGTAAAAAAATAAAGGAAAAATATAAAAAACCAAAAACAAAAGGAGATAAGAATTTTAACAAACGTCGTAAGAAACAATAAAGTTATCTTACTATATTTGTTCAAACACAAAAAAAATTGTCATGAATAAACTCTTAGTATCATTTTACGCACTACTACTAACAGGTTGTGTTTCGGCTCAAAACTTAACAGATATTAGTCTTCAATGGAAAGACAGCGACAAACAAGAAACATCTATTTCATCAGAAACAGGTGACTTATACAAAAAATTAAACCACCACGGCCCTGCTATTGAAAACGAATGGATAGGACTTAGATTATATTTCGATCACAAGGTTGCTATTGATGTTTACAATAAAACAAAACCTCAGTTAGAACTTGCAACAACTCATTGGTACCCTACTACCGAGCAACAAGAAAAAGGCTGGGGAGCCGACCAATACAAAGTTGGCTCTACAGTTGGCATGGGAGGTGTTCGATTATGGGATGGAGAAAAACCTCAATTTCTTAGCCCTATAACTAAAAGAACTGCTCGTGTTCGTAAAGAAGCAAATATCTCGTACATGGAAATGCTAAGCGAAGGCATACCATACAAGGGCGATACAATAGATGTTTTAGTTCGTGTTACAGTTTTTTCCGGAATCCGTGAAGCTAAGGTTGAAGCATTCGCGTTAAGCAATAAACCGGTACAATTTTTAACCGGAATTAACTATCACGATGGCACACAAACAAAACAAGGCAAAAACTACATTGCAACCTGGGGTATTCACCCCGAAGACGTTGCTGCTTTCCAATTAAATATTGGATCTGCAATTATTTACAATCCTGATAATTATGAAAGAGTTGAAAAAGCAGCAAAAGAATATGAATTAATATCTAAACCAACAAAATACCTGGAAACATGGGTTACCTCGGCATGCGAAAAAGAAAAAAAATTAAACTCAATGGATGAATTTATTAGTTATCTTGAAACCAAATAAATTATTAATTAAATAATATTTATTTTATAAAAAATAAAAAGACCCATTATGGGTCTTTTTACTTCTGGATTCATTTATCTGACTTAAGGGAAAGGGTCATTCAATTTTGATGAACTAAAATTATAAAAAAAATTAAATAATTTTCACTTTTAAGTTAATATTTTCAACTTTTTTTAACATTTACCACTAAAGCCCTATTAAATCAATAAATACTAAAAAATTAATCATATTAATCTGCTCTTTTTAAAAGAAAAGCAAAATGAAACCAAATTAAATTTTGCTGCATAAAAAAAAAGCTGCCTTTTTAGACAGCTTCTTTTTTATTAATTAGTATCGATAATGATCTGGTTTATATGGTCCATCTACAGGAACACCTAAATAAGCAGACTGTTCTGAGGTCAATTTAGTCAATCGAACACCTAACTGCGCTAAATGTAATCGAGCCACTTCTTCGTCCAACGATTTTGGCAAGGTATAAACTCCAATCTTATATTTATTTTTCCATAAATCTAGCTGTGCCAATGTTTGATTAGTGAAGGAGTTACTCATCACAAAACTTGGATGACCGGTTGCATTACCTAGGTTTACCAAACGGCCGCGCGATAATAAAATGATGCTATGGCCTTGTGGAAATGTAAATTGATCGACCTGTGGCTTTATATTTTTCTCCTTAATACCGGGATATTTTTCCAACTGAGACACCTGTATCTCATTATCAAAATGACCAATATTACAAACAATTGCCATATCTTTCATTTTTGACATGTGATCAATGGTTATTACATCTTTATTACCAGTTGTTGTAACATAAATATTACCTTCATTTAACGCCTCTTCAATAGTTGTAACTTCATAACCTTCCATAGCTGCCTGCAATGCGCAAATAGGGTCAATTTCGGTTACAATAACTCGAGCTCCAAACCCACGCATACTTTGAGCGCATCCTTTTCCAACATCACCATAACCACAAACCACAACTGTTTTTCCTGCAACCATTACATCTGTACCTCGTTTAATTCCATCGGCCAAACTTTCACGACAACCATAAAGGTTATCAAATTTCGATTTAGTAACTGAATCATTAACATTTATTGCCGGAAACAACAAATCGCCTCTTTCCATCATTTGATATAAACGATGAACGCCTGTTGTAGTCTCTTCACTAACTCCTTTTATACCTGATGCAACTTTTCCCCAACGAGTATTATTCTTTTTTTGTTGTGTTTTTAAACAAGCTATTAACTCCTGGTAATCTTCACCTTCCGAGCTATAATCTTTATCAAGAAGTGATGGATTTTCTTCAATTCTTTTTCCTAAATGAACCATCATGGTTGCATCACCTCCATCATCAACAATTAAATCAGGGCCTAAACCATCTCCAAAATCAAGTGCTCGCTCAGTACACCACCAATATTCTTTGAGTGTTTCGCCTTTCCATGCAAAAACAGGAATACCGGCTTTTGCAATTGCAGCGGCAGCATGATCCTGAGTAGAATATATATTACAACTGGCCCATCGTACATCAGCTCCCAGGGAAACAAGTGTCTCAATCAATACTGCCGTTTGTACAGTCATATGTAACGATCCCATTATTCGAGCTCCTTTTAATGGTTTTTCATTACCATATTTCGCTCTTAATGCCATTAAACCGGGCATCTCTTTTTCGGCAATATCAATCTCCTTGCGACCAAACTCAGCCTGCCCCATATCTGCAATTTTATACGGAACACTATCAATTAATAATTCTGACATTCTTTTTGTTTTATAATACGTGTACAAAAATAATAAATTAGTAATGAGGAAAAAACAATTATTAAATCCAATTAAATCTCATTTCAAATCTAATAGTTCTCTTACTTTAAATTCATCAAGCATCAGTTGCTTTTTTAACGCTTCAATAGTTGAAAATCTTTCTTCATTCCTTATTCGTTCAACAAACTCAATAACAATCTCTTCTGAATATATATCATTCGAAAAATCAAAAATATGTACTTCTATAAAACGATGATCTTTTTGAGAACTAATGGTTGGTCTGTATCCTATATTTAACATCCCATAAAACATTTCCCCTAACACAATAATTTTACAAGCATAAACCCCATTAAGAGGAATTAATTTAGCATACTCTTCAATTTCAACATTGGCTGTAGGATAATTAATTGTTCGCCCCAGTTGTTGTCCTCCAACAACTCTTCCTGTTACTCTATAATTATACCCAAGTATTTTATTGGCCAATTGAATATCTCCCTTTAACAATAAACTACGAATAAGAGTCGAACCTGATTTGTGATTATCAACCTTTATCGGTTCCAATTGAGTAACTCCAAAGTTGAACAACACTCCTGTTTTTTCGTAATCTATACTATTTTTATATCCGTCACTGCCAAAACGATGATTAAAACCAATTACCAAATGATGTAACCTAATAGTTTTAACCAAAATATTTTCGATAAATTCAATTGATGTAATTTTTGAAAATTCTATACTAAAAGGTATTATTATTAAATGGTCAACCCCCATATTACTGAGCATCACTGTTTTTTCTTCAAGTGATGTAAGAAACCTTAACGACTCATCATCTTTTTGTAAAACCAAACGAGGATGTGGCCAAAAAGTTAAAACAACAGATTCGCCTCCAACAGCCTTTGCTTTTTTTATTGTATGATTTAACAATTCGCGATGACCGGTATGCAATCCATCAAACATACCAATTGTAACCACAGGTTTTATTGCAGAAAATCCATCTAAACCCGAATATATCTTCACCGATTAACAATTTATTGAAAAGCAAAAATATAAAAGAGATAACGAAATACTAAATTATTCGTTTATTACATCAAAAATTTAAAGAATTTTTTAACTTTTTATAGCCCGATCGACTTACTCGTAGCTTTATTTCGGACGACAATACAGCTACATAACTTTCTCTGTCGTATGGTTCAAGCTTTTCAACACAACTAACATTAACTATAAATGATCGATGAATTCTAACAAATTGATCGGGAGAAAGATGTGTTTCGTAATAATGCATTGTTTGTGATTTCATATACCGACCTTTCGAAGTATGGATCATTACATAATCTTCTTGAGCCTCAATATATATAATATCTACAAGAGGAATTACAACAATTCTTGAACCCGATTTTACTACAATACGATTTACAATCTCCTGATCGTTAACTCTTTCAATCAAATGCTTTTCATCTGTTTTATTATTTTTTCGTAATTTTTCAAGTATTTTCTCAATTGCCTGATCAAATCGTTCTTTCGAAAATGGTTTCAATAAATAATCAACAGCACTAAGTTCAAAAGCCTTAAGAGCATATTGGTCATAAGCTGTTGTAAAAACTACTACAGGGCAATCATCTAAAACTTCTAATAATTCAAGTCCACTTATTTTAGGCATTTGAACATCTAAAAAAAGCATATCGGGTTTTTGTTCCTGAATAATTTTCAGAGCCTCAAAGCCATTTGAACATTCTCCTATTACCGAAATAGATTCAACATTTTTCAAATACTCTTTAATAATATCACGAGCTGGTGTTTCATCATCAATAACCAAAGCTTTATATTTAACAATCATAATTAATTATTTTGTGGTATTATCAATAAGGCTTCGAAATGATTGTTTTCCTTAAAAACACTAAAAAGCTCATTCCTACGATAAATCATTCTCATTCTATTACGAATATTTGACAATCCAACACCTTCACCTCTAACTGGTGTTGATTCAGGATCATAATTATTAATAATTGAAATTTCTAGGTATCCATTTTTATTTCTACAAAAAGTACGTATCTGAATTGGCTCCAAACTCTCATAAACTCCATGTTTCACTGCATTTTCATATAAAGGCTGCAAAATCATGGGTGGCAACTTCATTAAATAACAATCATGATCAATATCCATTATGCATTCTAACCTTTCACCAAACCTTACTTTTTCTATTTCAAGATATTTTGTCATATTCTTAAGCTCTTCATTTAATGTTAACAAGGATGTATCATTCTCTTTTAATGAGTATCTTAAAAAATCGGACAACTTATTAACCATCTCTCTTGCCTTATCAACATCAGTAATTGTAAGTGCGCTAATTGAATTTAAACTGTTAAATAAAAAGTGAGGATTAAGCTGAGCTTTTAATGCCTTCAACTCGGCCTCCTTAACTAGTTTCTTTAGAGCCTCCTCTTGTCTTGTCTTATCTTCAAGCGATCGGTAAAAATCTAGAAGATGATATAGAGTTGCTAAAAAAAGAAACATAATTCCCCCTACAATTACCCTCAAAATAACCGTATTTTTCGAAAATTGAATATACTCACTATTAGACTCTAATATCCAGGTAACCAAATGATATGAAATAAAATACCAAAGCCCTATATATATAAGATATACCAACAATGTATGAAAAAAGTGTATAGTTTGACTTTTACTTTTATCGGCAAAAGCTAAAGGAAACCAAAAACTAAGCCCTAAAAACATCAAAACTCCAATATAAACTAAGCTATCAATTATTATTACTCCATAATTCATAGTGGTTATTTGTTTTAAAACCAGTATATGAAGTCCTAATAATACAACCCACGACAAACAATATATATATAAAGCCTTTGATTTGGCAAGTATTGGATGTAACATTTTTAACAATTAAATATTTGACAATTCACCACCACCAAATACACAGGATCCTTTAATTACCAATGTTTTATTATTCAAATCAGTAGCAAACAATCTTTTATCTGAAAAACCACCAAAAATACTTACTACCTCAACCTTTACATTCCAGTCTCTTGGAACAACTAATTTTAATCCTCCAAAAATTGCCGATATATCCAAAATTGCTCCTTCAACTGACATTTCAGCATTCTCGAGATGCAATTCACACCCTCCAAAAACACATGTTACCCTGCCTCCTTTAAAATCTTTACTTTCAATTTTAGTAACCCTGCCTCCAAAAATTGCAACCTCATCCAGTAAATCTTCATTCGTTACTTCTTTAACAATTTTTGGCTCAAACCTCTTACGTCGAAAAACAATCCCTAATCCAAAAAATATTAATATTATTGGCCAAAATTTCCAAATTTCAACAAACGAAAAACCGGGATAAATACGTGGTAAAATAAAGTAAGCTCCTACTCCTAAAAAAATTATTGCAACAGTAAATTCTTTATTAAAAAGACTTATTAATCCTATCGCAACCAAAATCATAGGCCATGACAGCAAAACCTGTTCAATAGTAACCGGAATCCAGTTAAGATTACTTGCCAGCAATAATAATCCTGCCAAAATCAAAACAATTCCAAATCCATATTTTCCATTATTACACTTTTTCATTGATTATATTATTAATAAACCATTTTATTATTGTCATTTCAAAATTACCTGAAATGAACAACTCACAAAAAACTAAATCGACAAATCAACAATTAAATACGATGAACGGTACTTTATAAAACTAAATACTAAAAAAGGTGCCTTTTTCAATAGGGCACCTTTTAACTCATTTATTCAGCTCAATTAAAATGCTTCAAATTCATCACTCTTCATGTCTGTATCAATAACAGAATCAATAGCTTCCATCTCAGCTTTCTGTTTCTTTTTCATTGCAGGTGTATTATTTACGTCTGAATTTAATATAATACGCTCCCGCTCAATCTTAAAGTATCCAATAATTTCTTTCAACTGTTCAGCCTGACTGGCTAACTCTTCCGAACTACTGGCCATCTCTTCGGCATTGGCAGTATTAGACTGCGTTACATTCGACAACTGTTGTATTGCTAAATTAATCTGTTCAGCTCCGGCTTTTTGTTCACTCGATGCAGCACTAATCTCCATTACCAACTCGGCAGTACGCTGAACATCGGGCACTATTGACGACAATAAAGTACTGGCATTTTCAGCTATTGTTAAGCTTGAACCAGACAGTTGATTTATTTCACGTGCTGCACTTTGACTTAATTCGGCCAGTTTCCTTACTTCGGCGGCCACTACCGCAAATCCTTTCCCGTGCTCACCTGCACGGGCAGCTTCAATAGCTGCATTAATTGCAAGTAAATCTGTTTTTTCAGCAATTGCTCCAATAACAGTTATTTTCTGTGCTATATTTTTCATTGCCGATAAAGTAGTATCAAATGCCTGTCGGCCTTCATCAATATCTTTCGATGCTTTTGCTGCTATCTTTTCTGTAATCTGTGCATTCTCGGTATTTTGTGTAATTGTAGATGCCATCTCCTCTACCGATGAAGATACTTCTTCGGCCGTTGCAGCCTGCTCATTTGCTCCTGTTGAAATATCGGTTGCAGATAAACTTATCTGTCCACTGCCCGATGCAACATTTTCGGCTACCACTCGAATATTTTGAACCACATCTCTCAAATGCTCTCTCATATTTATCAATGCCTCATCGAGCGAACCTTTTTTTATTTCATGTCCATTGGTAGTTTCTAATCTTAAATCTCCCTCTGCAATTTTCTTAGCCATTTTTACACCACCCTTAAACGAATTAACCATAACACGCAATGCATCAGCAAGTTTCCCAATCTCATCTTCCTGATGAATATTTATCTCTGCATCAAAATTTCCATTTGCAACTTCATTAGCAAAGTGCACACTCGACAATACAGGTTTAGTTATTGATTGTGCTACCCATAACGAAAAAAACACTAATACAAATGCCACTACAATACCAATAATAAGAACCTGATTACGCAAATCTTTTACAGGCATTAAAACTTCCAAATAATCAACATTTAAAACAAGTCCCCAATTTAATCCTGCAATTTTTAATGGTTCATAAGCCATAAATTTACTTTTCCCGAAATGCTCTTCAATTTTAACACCCGATTCTCCCAACAAACATAAACCAACAGCATCACCGCTTTCCTTATCGCCAATAACACCTTCTTCCAGCATCCTATCTGTTTTTAAAATTATTTCTCCATCTTCTGATTTTCCAACAATAAAAGCCTCTGCTGTTTTCCCCATTCCATCGCGACGGGCTACCATATCATTAATTCCCTTTTTTGATATCTGACCAACAACCACACCAAGCATCTGACCATTTGCTAATAAAGGAACGCCCATAAACATACAATTCTCATTATTCGATGGAGCATAAGTATTCATATCAGACATTACAAACTCACCTGTCTCAACAACCTTTTCCCATACCTCGGCTAAATGTGAATTTTTCAACTCTCCATATCCTAGATTAGCGCCTAAATCTGACCTTCTTGAATTAGAATACATCACATGACCATGAGCTGCACAAATAACATATAAATCGTTAAACCCATAAGTTAGTCCATAACTACTAAAAAAAGATGTATGTGGATCAATTGTTAACTCATAAAGTGGTGTATTTACAGGAAAAGAAGACATTTTATTACTTGAAACAACTGTATCATGATAAAACTTTAAATCATAAAACATCTCTTTAACATCTATTGTTTGAGCTAAAATCCTTAACGAATTCTCTTTTTCTCTCAAATGAGTCTCTATTTGCTCTTTAATAACATGTCGTAACGAAACAAGAGTTCCTTCAGTACGCTCATTTAAGCTTTTAGCTGATTGATTAAAGCTAAGATAACCAATCACCGATGTAACTATTAACCCACTTACTAAAAAGTAAATTAATATCTTAACTGACAATTTAATATTTTTCATAAAAAAGGATTTAAGTAGTTATGATTCATCTACATGCTCTAACTCTTCTTTAGTAATTTCATTCAACATATTCTCACTTGCCTGGGTAAATTCCGTAAGCATAACCGCTTCATCCGAAACAATAATCTTATCGAAGTTTATGATAATAATAAAGCCATCTTCCGATCGAACTATACCCGTAAAAAAGTCGGTTTTTACCTCTTTATTCATTTTTGGAACTGGCATTATCTGATGATTTTGTATTGAAATTACATCCTTTACTTTATCTACAATTGCACCAACAACTATATCATCGTGCTCTACTTTTATTTCAATAACAATAATTACAAAGTTTTCATCGAGTATTATTCCTGGCAAACCTAACTTTGTTCGTGTATCAATTACTGGTATTATTTCTCCTCTAAAATTTATCACTCCACTAAAATAATCAGGAGTATTAGGAACTGGCGATACAGATTGTTTTTGAAGAACTTCCAAAACCTTTCCAACATTTACTGCAAACTCTTCACTACCAATTGTGAAGGACAAATACGTGGTGTTAACTAAATTATCTTCCATAGTTTTATTAGTTAATTATTCATTACAATTAATTGACTCCAGTTTTTGCCATACTCTCATAAAAAACATTCGTATTTAAAAGAAATGCCACTTCTCCATTACCCAATAAACTAGCTGCTGATATCTCCTTATGATTTTTCATAAGCCTCCCTAAATCTTTAAGCACTGCCTGATGTTGCCCAACTATTTCATCTGTAACTATTGCATATCTCTGATTATTTTTTCGCAATACCACTACCTTTAATGACTCAACTTTATTTTTATTATTATGAAAATATGAACGTAATGAAATAAATGGAATGAGCTCCTTTTCAAACTCAAGCGTTCCAGTACGTTCAAATTTATCCAACTCACTATCTGTTATTTGTGAACAAACCTCAACATCAGCAAGAGGTATTAACCATTTCATGGATTCTGATTTAACCAACAATGTATCTAATATTGCCACTGATTGTTGTAACTTCATTATTATTGTCGTTCCTTTATCTTTTTTTGATGATATTTCAAATTCACCTCTTATCTCTGCTATTTTTTGCTTAACAACATCCATCCCAACGCCACGACCCGACAACGAAGTAACTTGCTGTGCAGTTGAAAAACCCGCATGACAAATTAAATTAAGTATTTCTTTCTCACTTAGCTTATCTTCTTTATTAATTAACCCAATTGATATGGCTTTTTTTCTAATAACATCTTCATCAATTCCTTTACCGTCATCTTCAATTTTTACATAAACATTATTACCTGAATAATATGCAGATAACCGAATAACACCTTTAGGTGTTTTACCTTTTTCGGCTCTTTCCTCTGGAGATTCAATTCCATGATCCATAGCATTTCGTATCAAATGCACCATGGGTTCAACAATTACATCTATTGAACTTTTATCAAGTTCGGTATCCATTCCTTCTGTAATAAACTCAACCTCCTTACCTAGCTGTTTACTTATGTCGCGAATCATTCTCTGAAATTTTGGAACAATATCACGCATTGGAATTAAACGAATATCCAATACATTATTTCGAAATAGTTTTGATAGTTTATCAAGTTTCTCAATTTGTGGTCGGATTGAATCGAACGATTGATTGACAGTTAACAAAGCTAATTGTGAATTATTTGTAATAAGCTCACTTACCAGATACATTAAATAATCAAGCTTTTCAGAATCGACAGATACACGATTCATATTTTGCCTTATTGAATCAAGAACTGTAGTAGACTTTGTAACTGTTTTTGAAATACTATTATCAGTTTCGGTAACTTCATCATCCGACGAAGAATCTGCAACAAGATCAACTTCAACACTTTTAATAAACTCCTGTCTGGCATTTAGCTCATTTTCATCAAACAAGTCAAAATCGGCTACTTTTTCAATGGTACAAAACTCCCATATAAACATCATAGCCTCTTCAACCTCATCAACAGTACAATTACCAACAAAAAAAAGGCTCCAACGCTCCTTATTATCATCAGAAGTCAAGGATTTAATGGCTTTTATCTCACCTAACTCTGCCAAATCTTTAAACGAATAGAGAACATTTATTCGGCTTTCAATTATTTTTTCTTCGGGTTGAAAAATGATATTATAAGTTGATTTATCCGATTTTTTTATCTCCGGCAATTTTCTTTTAATATCGCTTCCTTTTTTTATTGTATTAACCAACTTTGATATACGTAACTGAAATTCATTTTGCCTGGCTATATTTTCAGGCTTGCGAACCTCCTGATCTTCAAGCAGAGAATAAAGATGGTCAATAGATGCAAATGTTAAATCAAGTATTTCATTATTAACACTAATATTACCATTCCTA
The DNA here is from genome assembly GCA_016933045.1 of Marinilabiliaceae bacterium. Taxonomy (GTDB): domain Bacteria; phylum Bacteroidota; class Bacteroidia; order Bacteroidales; family Marinilabiliaceae; genus JAFGBR01. The sequence goes on from JAFGBR010000050.1 coordinate 99,731, forward strand.
ACCTGGTCATATATACTTTCGAGCCCATGGGTTAAATCACCAACACCTGTGTATCCATACATACCTCCAACGCCCTTTAAGGTATGCATTACACGAAATACTTCTTCAACACGCTTAAGATTATTGGAATCTTTTTCTAAATCAAGTAATATCTCTTCTAATGAATCAATAAGAGTAGTAGCCTCTTTAATAAATAATTCACGAAACTTTTCAAGATCATCCATAAAACAAGAATTTAGGTTTACAATTGAAGGGTTTTTGGAAAAAAACGCTTCCCTTTCAGCAGTTGATTTATCGCCATTCCTAAATCTTCGAAAAGCTGATTTTTAAATACACAACCATAAAATCCGGTATGTACTAACTGTCGCAAAAACACAGATTCCTCATTTCCGGTTACAGCCAATATTTTTAAATTTGGAAATTCCCACAATAACTTTCGGGCTGTATTAATTCCATCCAATTCCTTCATTATTATATCCATAATAATAATATCTGCTATTAAGATTTTATTATTCTTTAAAGCTTCTGCTCCATTAGTTGCCTCTCCAAGTACCTGGCAATTAAGTTCATTTTGCAAATATTCTGATACTGCCTTTCTAAAAGGGTCACTATCATCAACAATAAAAAACTTAGCTCTCATTTCTCCCCTTTTTAATAATATTTTGGCCTTTTTATTAATATTATATCAACTCTATTTTTTTAACAGCATTACAAATTATTTTTTCAATCTAAGTAAAAACTTCCACTGTTTTAACTCAAATATAAATCAGAAATCTGCAGTATTAAAGAGGTAAAAGGAGGGTTAATTAGGGTACATATAACCGTTTTACCCCCCCAAAAAGGGGATCAAATTTTATACACTAAAACAAAAGCAGAGATATTAACATCTCTGCTTTTATAATATTATTGAAATTATATTTTTCTTTACAAATAAACCGGCATTAAGGCTTATTTTCAATTATCGTTTAACTTCACTACTATTTAATATCAATGTAGATGATTTCAAAGTGGGATTATGAGCGGAGACTATTATTTGACCCGAAGTTTTTCCGGCTTTTAACAATATAGTTGCAATACCTGCTTCACTTTTTATTGGATTAAACCCTATCAATTCGGCATCTCCTTCAACATTAAATGATATATTCAAATCAGATGTTTGACAAATATTCCCATCTGAATCAACAATATTTGCGTAAATAAAAATTACATCGTTACAGCCGGCTTCAAGTTTTTTTCCACTAATATCAGGTACTAATTTTATAGAAAATGGCTTATCTTCGGTCGATTCACTCAACTCAGACACCATTACCCCATCAAGATAACCTTTTGCAGTTATAGTACCCTTTTCAAATTCTATTAGTTTAAATGTGAAAGGTGGATGGCTAAGATTTACACAATTCCTATCTCTATCTGGTTTTTTACGCGATACCAACTTATTATTTAAATATAATTCAACCTCATCGCAATTACTGTAAACCTTAACATCGGTATATGAAGTATCATTCCAATAGTTTGCAATAAATAACATTGGATGATTAAAGGAAGTATTTAAAATAGGTTTTTTCTGACTTTCATAAAAATAAAATGCAAATTTTGGCAACCGAAAAATATCCATTACTCCCGATGACTCAATGTCATTAGCATATCCCCTGTTATAATCGAACATAAGCCAGTTTGCATCTCCTATTGAAACTCCATACAAATTATCGTTGTGCGACTCCTGGTAATTAAGTGCCTGCTGAGCCAATCGTTTCTGACCATTTTCTCTTAATTGACGTGATGTACGTTCTTCTTTCTGCAAATCAGCAAACGCCGTTTGATTAAACCCTGCATTTTGAGCATAATATTCCCAATCGCCATATTCAGCTATAAATATTGGCTTATCTTTTTTATACTTTTTCCAATAATCAGGGGCTTTACCATGTTGCCGTGCAGGAGTATAAATATCATAAGCATAATCAATCCATCCACAAGTATAATTCTCAGTCTCAGGCAACTCTTCTTTTACAACAAAATGAGCTTTATCCATCCAATCTTTACTCATTCTTGACTCGTTAAGAGATGCTTCCCAAAACATTACAGAAGCATGATTTCGATCGCGCCTTACCATATCACGAATATCCTGCAACGCATTTGCCTGAAACTCAGCACCTCCAAAAAATTGCCAACCCGGTATGCAATTCATCACTACAATACCCAATTCATCACAAGCATTTAAAAATGCTGTTGATTGTGGGTAGTGCGATAAACGAACGAAATTAAATCCTGCCATTTTAATTTTCCATGCATCGCGATATTGTGCATTATTCGAAAGGGCATTTCCAATATATGGATACTCTTGATGACGATTAGTACCCCGCAGATAAACCTTTTGCCCGTTTAAAACAAAACCTTCTTTTGCCGACACCGAAAAAGTCCTTATCCCAACTTTTAAACTTTGCTTTTCAATTACACTTTTACCTTTTAAAACCTTTATTTTTATTGTATACAAATATGGAGAATCAGGTGACCAAAGATTTGGTTCACTTATATTTAATAATTTCACGTATTGCTTATATGAACCGGAATTTAATTCAATTTTTTCAGATATATTATGTGCAACTACAATACCTGCAGTATCAATTAATTCAACTTCAACATTTACCTTGGCATCTTTTTTATCATCGTTATTAATATCAACCATTAACTCTACAGATGCTTTTTCACTGCTTGCAAATAAGGTCTTAAAAAAAACGCCTCCTCCTGCTACTCTATTAACCCACACCGGATCTGGCACATATACTCTATCCTTTACAAAAAGTGTTGCATCGCGATATATACCACTATAGTAACAAAAATCAAGTGTTTTAATTGTTTTTCCCGGAGCAAAAGAATTATTATCATTATTATTAACTCTTACCACAATACAATTCAATCCTTTAATAACATCATCAGACACATCAACATAAAAAGGTAGATATCCGCCAATATGAGTATCGATATATTTTCCATTTAACCACACTTCAGCTTCTTGCATAATACCATCAAACCGAATTGCAATATGTTTATTTTTAATATTACCCGGTATTTCAAAAAACTTTCTATAAAAACAATAACCCTGCCACTGATCACCTTCAATAACTAAAGGCTCTATATGAGCAGTATGAGGCAAAGAAATTTCTTCCCAATCAAACAACGAATCCCCTTTTTGAAACAACAAACTAACAATTGAGGTATCAACATCTTTAACAAATTCCCAGTTACTATTAAAATTAATCGCCTCACTTGATTTTACATTATTAAAAAGACCCAAAAAAAATATCAGGAAAAGAACTCTTACTCCAACAATATACTTCATTCGACAAACGATTTTATTTTTTGTTTGCTAAGATAATAATTACAGGATTTAACCTTTTGCAATTATAACATAGTTTTATATTAAAAATATCTTTCACAAAAAATTACATAATACATCAATAAGACGTAATATGACGAAAATCTTTAGGAAACTCAACCGTTGTAACGGTTCCCTTTTTATCATCTCTGTTAACAAACCTAATATTACCCTTATGCGACAACACAATCATTTGTGCCAAATGCAACTCCAGACTGGTATTTCTCTCATACTTTCCACCTTTCGAAAATAGTGAATCAAACATGTAAGCAGGGTTTTGTGCTGCAAACAAACTACCGGTATCTTCTATTTCACAAATAACATATTCTTCATGATCAGTAATTGTTACATCAATAATTCCTGAACTTGTAAAAGCTGAACTTGACTCTAATAAAGCCTGAAAAGCACTATTTATCAAATCAAAATCGCCAAATATTTTTAACCCCACCTTATTTGATTTATATCTATACTCATTTTTTTTATCGCATCGTTCTATGCACCTATTAACAACACTTTTCATTACAGCATTAATATTTATATCTTGTAAATTATTTTCATCAAGGCCTTTTAAACGAACAAATGCAATTTGAAGTGCACTGTATGAATATTTTTCAAGCTTTTCAACCGATTTTTCCAATAATTTTATTATTTCATCAACGTCGGGTGTGTTTTCGAATGATTTTAATAACCCCAATGAGCCAACAATTCCATTTAAAGGGGTTCTGATTTCATGACTAATCGATTTTAAAAACTCATTTTGAGCCTGATCGAGTGTTTTAAGGTTTGAATATGCACTTTCAAGTTTCTGATTAGCTTTTTGTAACTCAAGTGTTTTTTTATCAACCTCTTTTTCTAACCACTTAGTTGTATCTAAGAGTTTTTCCCGATTATGCTTTAATTCTACATGAGTAGCAATTCTAACCAATAATTCTTCCTGGTTAAAGGGCTTGGTAAGATAATCAACTCCCCCGGCATTAAAAGCCTTGGTAATACTCTCAGTATCATCACGTGCCGTAATAAATACAATTGGTATTTCATTTTTACCGGGTATTTGTTTTATTTTTATACACGTTTCAAATCCATCCATTTCGGGCATCATAATGTCCATCAAAACTAGATCGAAATCCTCCTTTTCAATCCATTGTATTGCTGTTTTTCCATTCAATGCATACTCTATATCATAATGTGCAGATGTTAACAAATTAGCCAGTAACTGAATATTTTTACCATGATCATCAACAATCAATATTTTATTATTCATTTTTTGTTCATTTTAATTTCTTTTTTACCCAGATGAAATAAACCAAATAATCATCATCGATAGTGAATATTTTATTCACAATTAGTTTCACTAATTTTTTTAAGTTCACGCAAATAACCCGATAACGCAATTATAGAATCCTGAATACCAACAACATCAAAAATATTTAATGCATTTTTCATTTGTTTTCCAATTTCTTCAATATACTCAAGATTCATACGCCCCCCTATATCGCATAGCAATTCTGACAATTGTTTAACCTGCTGATGTGGATGAATCTCGGCAAGTTCATTCAACAAATTTTCAATTACATCATCGAAAATTGGAAGAACAAGTTTAGCTTCTTCATTTGTCAATCGCCTCTCTTTATGTTCACATACTACAACATCAGTAGTTGTTGTTTCTCTTAAATTGTTCTGAAATATTGCAACTAAATCATTTTGAGTTACAGGTTTTACAATAACATCCGAATAACCCATTTTTAAAAGAATTTCTTTATTACCAATTTCAACCGGTCCAATAAGTGCAATAACCGGCATTTTTTTCAATTTTTTATGCTCGTGAACATATTGCAAACTATCTTTTGCACATTTATAATCACCGTTAAAATCAATCAAAATAATTTGCGTTTTTGAAAATTCAAGAATTGCTTCAACCTCTTTAGCTTCTCCAAGTTCAATAATACCAATATTATATGGTTCTAAAATATCACGTAAAATTGAAGTATTAACCCCCGATCCTCCAATAATAATAACATTAGTATTTGAGTAGTTCGACAACAAAGGGGTTAAGTTTTGCAATTTAACCTGTTCATTTTCAATATCAACATCACGCAAAAGCACAACAAACCTAGCTCCTTCTCCAGGCTTACTATCAACCTTTATGGATCCATTCATTATTTCTATCAATCGCTTTGTTATACTCAATCCAAGACCTGTACCTCCATATTTTTTTGCATCATGCCCTTCGTGCTGCATAAAAGGTTGAAATATTTTATCCAAACTCTCTTTAGCTATTCCAATACCGGAGTCCTTTACAACAATCTCTAAATCACAATATATCTCATTTTTCTTATCAATTCGAACTATTACACTAACACTTCCTCTATCGGTAAATTTTATTGCATTACTTATTAAATTAAGCAACATTTGTTTTACTCTAATTTCATCAAGATTTAAAAACGCAGGAACAGAGTCATCAATATCAACAATAAAATCAAGATTTTTTTGTTCGTAACGATACTGAAAAAGCAAACGTAACTCTTCAATTAAAAACCTCAAATCAACAGGCTCGGGTTTTATTATAATTTTATTCGCTTCAATTTTTGATAAATCAAGTATGTTATTTATTAAATTAAGTAATGTTTTCCCGCTTTTTTGAATTAGACGCACATACTCTTTTTGAGAAGCATCGCTTATTTTCTTCTCCAATATTTGAGAAAATCCAATAATCGAATTCATCGGGGTTCTTATCTCATGCGAAAGATTAGCCAAAAAATAACTCTTTGCAAGATTTGCTTCCTCTGCAACATCCTTTGCCTTTGATAACTCATCTAAAAGATTTTTCTGTCGGGATATATCCATTTGCACTCCAATAATCCTTATTGGTTCATTTAGTTCATTTTTTTCAACAATTTTACCAATCAATAATGTCCATAAGTACTTATCATCACCAACTTTCATTCTTATCTCACATTCCATTTCGCCCAATTGTCCTCTTTTATGTTGATAATATGAATTATAAAGATTTCCAATATCTAAGGGATGAATATGGTTAATAAGCCATGAGAATTCACCAATTTGCTTTCCGGGAATAAACTTGAGCATTTGCATAAAAACCTGATTGGTAATCACTTTATCTTCCTGCACATAATAATCCCACATGGCAATTTTTCCGGCAGACATGGCAAAATCGAGCCTTTCACGTATTTTCTTTAATTCACGCTCGCGATTCACCAATTCTGAAATATCAATTACACTACCACAAATATAATTTACCTCGTTATAGTCATTAAAAAGAGGCACAAAAACATTTAGTGTTGTTTTTGAGACATTATCGACATAACGTATTCCTTCAAATGATCTGGGTTCCTTTGTTTTTAATACCTCTTCAAACACATCTTTTGCTTTCTGTGCATAATCATGCGGAAGTAAATCAAAACCTGTTTTTCCGCTTAACTCAATCTTACTCATTCCAAGACCTTGAGCCATTGCTTTATTGGCAAGTTGAATTTTCATCTCAGGAGTAGCCAAAAATACTGACAATTGTAACGAGTCAATAATCATTTCCAATTGATCCTGTTGTCTTTTTAATCTTTGTTCATATTCCTTCGAATTAGTTATATCAAGCATAAAACCTGTTAATTCACAAGCTTTTCCATTATCATCTTTAGCAACATTTACAATATCTCTAATCCATCGATAACTTCCATCCTTTTGCATTATTCTATAATCGAAAGTATGGTCATAACCTAAAACACTCAAATCATTACAATATTCAGGAGCCCAGCTTCGGTCTTCGGGATGTAAACGATTAATCCAATCATCGAGCACATTCCATTGATCGGCCGGATAACCTAATATTTGTTCCGATTTGGCTCCCATATAAACAAACTTTTTAGTTTTAAAATTAAGCTTCCACGGAACACTATTCATATTATCTAATAAATTATTAAGCGACCGATTTTTTTCTTCAATTTCGGTTTGTAGTTGCTTTACTTTTGAAATATCACGCACAATAGCAACTGCAAAATGCTGATTTTGAAAGTTTAACAAAAAAAACTTCACATGCATATGTACCGAATGCCCCAAATGGGAAGTTGCCCGTTCAAATTCTATAAATCGTTTTTTTTCTAATATCTGCCAATACTTCTGAAACGATTTATAATCAATGTCACCAACCAAATCAAAAATTGATTTAGTTGCTATTTCTTCGGGCTTTATTCCAAGTCGTTCAGATACCTTTTCATTAGCAAAAATGAAACGACCCTTTTTATCGACAAAATATATTGCATCATCCGAATTATTAATTGCAAATTCGATTTGAAGCAATCGCTTATTATCATTATGCTTAGCTGTTATATCTCTCGAATTTAGCAACACACCATACAATTTTTCATTACTATCATAAATTGGTGTTGCCTCATAATCTACAACATAAGTCTCTCCCGTTTTTGAAACAATAACAGCTTCTTCCTCCGAAAAATATGGAAAACCCGATTGAATAACCTGTATAACCGGATTCTGAAGTATTTTCCGAGATACTAAATGAAAAAGTTTATAAACTGTTTCTATTGATTTTCCTTTTACTTCTAAAAAACTGCATCCGGTTAATACTTCTGCTTCTTTATTCATTAACGTAATACAACCATTACCATCTGTTGCAATTACAGCTTCACGAACAGTATTAAGAATTTTCTGATAATTATTAGCATCCTCAATATGATTTGAATACTCCCCAAAACCCGATACTATTTGATTTATTTGCCTTACTAATATTTGAATTGTTTTATTAAAAATAATATCCACTGTATTAATCTGGCTAATTGAATCGCCTAAAGCTAGTATTTCATATTGCTTATTACTCTTCTGCACTTCTATTGTTGAATAAAAAGTTACTACACTATTAATGGTTATCATTTTCTTAGATGCATATATATCAATACAATACGCTTTTAGATTGTTTATTACAAAATTCGTATTTATATCAAAAAAATGCTCTCCATTAGCTGAATACTCAACTTCAACTTTATAATTGTCATTTACACACGACATCAGTAATACAGTCTCAAGTCCTGTTGAATAACACAAAAGTTCAAATTGATCAAGAATAATAGTGTTTGATAAACAATTATTTTTTGATTGAACAACCATATAAGAATCAGATGTTAAAAATTAATTGGCTTTTATAACCTTATAGTGTATATATTAAACCATAAACATATTTTTCAATATTTTTAATAAAACACATGCTCAATTTACTGTAAATCAACCAGTTTATATTTAATGGCATACATAACCAAACTGGCACTGTTTTTACAATTAGTTTTAGAAAGTAAATTACTTCGGTGTCCTTTTACTGTTTGTGCACTAATACAGAGCTTATCTGCTATTTCCTCATTAGTATGACCACTGCAAATCTCTTGCAATACCTCAATTTCTCGACTAGTCAATCCATCTTTTTCAGGAACCGATTCTTTCGATTTTTTATTCATTCCCGAAATAATTTTACGAAGTAATTCATTTGAGAAATAACTATCACCTTCAACTACTGAATAAATAGCTCGTTCAATTTCTTTTATACCTGAATCTTTTAAAAGAAATCCTTTTACTCCGGCTTCAATCATCTTATAATAATACTCCTCATCACCATGCATGGATAATGCAAGAATTGTAAGATCGGGATATTTTTCTTTTGCCAGCTTGGTAGCCTCTATCCCATTCATTACCGGCATTGAAATATCCATCAATACTAAATCGGGTACTGCATCCTCCAGCTTAGTCAAAAACTCTTGTCCATTACTGGCTTCTGCAATTACAGTTCCAACCTCTTCAATTTCGATAAGTTGTTTTAATCCTTCCCGAAAAATTTTGTGATCGTCAACTAAAAACAATTTTACTTTATTCATAACAATCAGTATTAAAGAAAAAATTTACATTTTATTGTTGTCCCTTTTCCAATCTCCGACTTGAATTCAATAGTTCCATCCATACTTACTACCCGGCTTGACATATTTGCCAATCCATTTCCTCCTGAACCATTTAATACGGTTTCAACATCAAATCCTTTCCCGTCATCCTGATATAGAATATCAACCGATTTTTCGCCTCGAATAATTTGAATATTAATATTTTTTGCTTGTGCATGTTTTATTGTATTATTTATTGATTCTCCAATAATACGAAATATTGTTGCCTCCATGTCAAACTCAAGTCTTTTTGGAATATCACAATAAAGTTTACAATTTAACTCAGAAGCAGCAGATATTCGTTCTAAAATACTGTTGATAGCTGCTTCCAACCCAAAGTTTACTAATGTATTCGGACTTAACTTATTAGACACTTCCCTAACACTCATAATTGTCTCTTCAAGCGTTTCTTCAATTTTATGCAATGCAGTAGTAAAATCAATTTTAGCATTTGGTTTTAAAATCCACTGCAAGTATAATTTTGCTGTTGATAGCAACGGCCCTATTCCATCATGAAGCTCTTGCGCAAACCTTCGTCTTTCCGACTCCTCGGTTTGAATAATTGCCTGTAGTACTTTCTTTTCTGTTTCTTTTCGCTCTGTAGTATCTCTTAAAATTAACAAAGAGGCATTATTACCCAAAAAACTGATTTCATGTCCATTAATCTCATACGATTTCCATTGATTGTCAGCATTTTTCATCAATGTTTCAAATAATGATTTTTCCGACAATTGCAGCATCATCAAAAAACGTTTTGTTCTTTGATGATAATCGGGATGAACAAAATCAATTAAATTACATTCATCACTATTGTTAATTCCAAAATTATCCTTTGCATTTGAGTTTAGCTCTATTACTAAACCTTGTTTATCGATTATTATTATTGGGTCGTTTGTGGCATTAAAAATATCTCTAAACTTTTCCTCTTCATCCTTTAGCTTACTTAGTATATACTCAAGTTCTTTATTTGATTGTTTAAGACCAAGGATAAGTACATCATTTTGTTTTTGAAGATTATGTTTTTCAATAGCCTTATCAATAATGCCCTGTAAGTTTTTAGAGCGAAAAGGTTTTAATACATAATGAAACACTTTTCCAACTTCAATGGCATCTAAAATCACTTCATTATCAATAGTACCAGTAATTAAAATCCTTTCAGCTCTAGGAAATCGTTCGGCCGATAACCTGAAAAACTCTGTTGCCGACATATCCATTTGTAATTGATCGGCAATAATAACTTTAATATCTTCCTTTTCAAGAATTTTAAAAGCCTCTCCCGGTGTTTGCGCAAGGTAGACTAAAAACTGATCCTTTAACAAAAGCTTAAACAATTCCAGATTTTCACTTTCCGGATCAACAATAAGAATTTTATTTTCAGATGTTATCGTGTTCATGAACTAAAAACATGTAATGAACCCAATCCATCAATCTCAAATCAATCAGCTGGTTCGTTTTGTTTGTGAAGAGCAATTCCTCACTTAATTTACATGTTTTTTTTGTCTGACACTATTTTTTATTCATATTTTTTTGTCAACCTAAAACGGAAAATCTTCTTCGGGAATAACAATAGATTTTATTTCTTTGGGCTTTTCGGCATTTATATGAGTTAAATTACCTACTACATAAATAGCTTTATAATCGGGTTCTAAAGGACATGGATGTTCACATGACCCACAGCCGATACAAATATCCTGATTAACCTGCGGAATTAATAATTTTTCTTTATAAGGAACCATATCAACTGCTTTGGTCGGACAATGTTCGGAACATGCTCCACAGGCTGTACCATCGGTATAAACAACACAATTTTCTTTCACAAACCGCGCCTTTCCCAACTGTAATATATGTTTTTCATCAACAGTTAAAGGTTGTATTGCTCCTGTTGGGCAAACATCTCCACATATTGTACAATCGAAATTACACTCACCAATTTTATAATTCATGTGGGGTTGCATAAAACCACTAAGTCCATACTCTGTAAAAGCTGGTTGCAATACCTTAGTAGGACAAGCTGATACACAAAGACCACATCCGGTACAAATATTATTAAAACGAGTAATAGATTTTGATCCAGGTGGCGATATTGGAACTTCCCTGTTTGCCGGAATCAAAATCTTTCCTGTTTTCGAAAGTTTTTCTTTTTTCCTATTTTCAGCATTCAATAGTCCTATACTTGCCAACAATGCAATACCAGTAAGGGCTTCTCTTCGAGATGAGTTATGAAGAGCCGATAATTTTTCTTTTTTTTGCCTTATATGAATTGCATCATCTGAACAAACAGTCAAACAGTTAAAACAACTTACACAACGTTCTGTATCAATACTCTGATTTTTAATGTCAATACACTCACTTTTACATACCGATGCACATTTCATACACCTGGTACACTTATCCGAACTAATATTTATACGATAAACCGACTTTTTAGCTATCAAGGCCAACAGGGTACCTACAGGGCAAATAGTATTACAAAACAACCTTCCTCTTGTAAATGCAAAATAACTTATTGCCATAAATAATAATACATTTACCAAAACAATAAAAACAGAAGGAGCTAAATACTTTATTTTATATATTGAATACCATTCAAATTGATTGGCAATACTGGCAATAACGTTATTTGTAAACACTACAACTGGCTTAAATAAATATGCAAAAAAACGACCTGCAATACTATAAGGGTCAAGCAATGTAGTTAACAAAGGGAACCCAAATATCATTGTAATTACTACGATAATAAAAATTACATATTTAATAGTTGGATAACCTTTATTAAATTTATAAAACTGCTTTTTTTTTGTTAGCTTTTTATAAATAAATGAAGACAAGTCCTGTATTATTCCAAGTGGGCATATTACAGAACAATAAACCCGTCCAAATAAAAGTGTTAACAATAATATAAATACAAAACCAACTGAAACCAATGAAGCAGCAGTAACTGCTTTTAACAAGGATGGGATGAATTGTATAAATGTTAATGAATTAGTGAAAAAATGAGGTATTAATTCATAAATATCAACAAAAACAATAAATCCACTAATTACTAACAAGAGAGCAAAAAACACTCTTATTCGTTTTAAGTTTTTATAATTCATTTGAATCTGATATTATACTTTAATTCTCGAAATTGCCAATGAAGTTAAATCCATAGTCCCCAATCCCATATCGTTTGCAATTTTAATATGCTCGATTTCGGCTGGTTCGCTTCCAAACAATTTAGCGGCAGCAGCATCAGCAGCAACAATATCACTCGATGCAATCAATGCTTTTAAATTAACTACATCGGCAGTTGAAACACCTCGTGGTCCATTTTTGGTAAGCATATTATACCCATCGATAATTGTCAAATCGGGTTTGCGATAAGAAACAAAATCGGCAATACATTGATTAAGATCATTAGAATGATAATAACCGCGATCCCAAACAACACCCATTAGATTTTTCATTCCCAACGACAAATATGTTGAACTATGATGCTTTAAAATAGGAACATTAATGAATACATCTGATTCTAAAATCAAACGATGAACCTTAGTTTTCTTTAATCTTTTCCCATTGGGAATATGCACTTCCTGATAATATGATTCAACATTTCCGGGAATCATTTTCCCCCCGGCATCAGTAACAAATTTTTCTATTTGACTGTTTTTATAACATCTATCCCATTGATTACATGTACGGTCAAAAACCCTAACCTCTTTAGCACCTGCTTCATAACATCGTTTTACAATATGACCTACCAACTGAGGGTTTGTATTAGCGGCTCTTTCAGGTGGAGCATCCCAGCCGATATTAGGTTTTACCAGAACAGACTGTCCAGCTTTAATAAACTTTGATAAACCACCTAAAGCTTCAATAGCCTTATCAAACATAACTTCAGGTTCTCCGCCACGTACTGCTGCCAAAGGAGTTCCAGCAGAACTAAAATTTGAACCATAAACCGATTCTAACCCACCAAAAAAAGGAGCTAATCCGCTTACAATTCCCAATCCTACACTTTTAAGTATAAAATCCCTTCGCTTCATAAATAACTTTTTTAGATGTTGTTATAATAACCATAAACTAAGCAACAGTTAATAGCAACTTTTAAAGTTATTAAAAAACAAAACGAAAGGAAAGTATTTAATTGTTAATGAATTGTTAATCCAAATTCACTAACTAACAATTACTCAATTATATTTTTTCTCATCAACAATAATGCCTTTTTCATTCCAAATACTCCAAGTACCTGTTTTTTCACCATCTTTATACTCCATTTCATAGCGTTTCACCCCATTATTATCCCATATATACCACTTCCCGTGCTTTAACCCGTCTTTATAATTTGCTTCTCCAATCTTCAATGACTTATCATTAAACGTAAGCCATGTACCATCCATTAAGTCATATTTATACGATCTTATTTCGCTTATCACCTCATTCTCGAAATAAATAATGGTTTTTCCATGCTTTTGTCCTTGTAACAAACTTGTTTCTATACGTTTAACCCCCGAAGCAAAATACTCCACATAAGTTCCAGAATACAACTCACCATTTTTGGTGTAATACTTGCCATCTTCTTTTATAATAAGCTGCGAAAAAGAAAAAAAAGGGTATAAAACAAGTAAAATAAAAAATAAAATTTGTCTCATTTGCTATAAAATATAAGTATTGATCAATTCAAAAGCCGCATAATATTAGCGGCGTTTCAACCAACCAAAATAAAATTTGCTACTTTTTTGCATACTGCACAAAATCAATATCATTTTTAATTTTTTCATTTGCAATATTAAGTGCTGTGTCAAGTTCATTTTGGGCTTTTAGTTTTACTGTTAACAAATGAACTTCATTACTTTTCACAGTAACTAATTTTAAATCTGAACTCTTATACGACACATAATTTGTTTGAATCTTATAACTACCGGGTTTTAAACCTTCAAAAACAAATTCACCATCAAAATTAGTATAAGTTTTAAAATCAGTACCTTCAATACACACCTCAACACCCACAAGCGTTTCGCCAGTTTGCGCATCGGTAATTATACCCGACAAACATGGATTTTCAATTTTGCTACACTCTTTTTTACCTGTTGCATAGTTGCCTGTTGCAACTGTTAAAAACAACGCTACTATTAAAGTAAATGCTTTCATTTTTATTTTTTTTATTATTTCTAATTTGATATGACAAAACAATTTTCAATCATTTCTTGTTGACAAATTTAAAACTGCAATGTGAAGTTTATTTTAAGGTGTATTTATCAGTTTGTTAAACTAATGTTATGAAATCCAGCATTTACAAAAATATCAATATCATAAAAGAAGTGTCAACAGCACTTTTCGATCTGTTTTTCCCTCTTCACTGCACATTTTGCAACAATGAATTGATAGGAAATGAAAATGGCATTTGCCGACAATGCGAGGCCGAGTTACCCCAAACATATTATGATGTTTTAAAAAACAATCCCATCGAACAAATGTTTTGGGGACGAGCCAATATAACAAAAGCTACATCTCTCTTTTTTTATCGAAAAGGAGAAAAAATGCAACAATTACTAAAAAAAATCAAATATCATAACTATAAAAATTTGGCAAATGTAGCTGGCCAAATGATGGGTAAAAGATTAGTATATTCCGGTTTTTCAAACAATATTGACTTAATAATCCCGGTACCACTACACCAAAAAAAACTCGAAAAAAGAGGGTATAACCAAAGCCTGCTTTTAGCCGAAGGTATTTCCAAAATAACAAATATACCAGTTGCAAACCAAGTTGCAATACGAATAACCGAAACGGATACACAAACAAAAAAAAGCCGTTTCGAAAGATATTCAAACATGAAAAACGTTTTTCAACTTATTCAAAAAAATGCTTTGCATAATAAATCTGTTCTTTTAGTTGATGATGTTATCACAACAGGCTCAACAATAGAATCACTTGCAAGTTGCATTGAAAAAGAAGCACAAAACACACAAATAAATGTTGCAACACTGGCTTATGCAGTATTCAGCTAATAAACTACTTGTAGTTTTGGAACAAATTGTATGATAATGCAACAGAAATCACATCATTATACTGACCGGTTTTACGTCCCCAATGCGGTTCATAAACTTTAATTTCGCCATCAAAAGGAATCCGGATTCGATTAATCGAATAAGAAAAACGCATATTTACTTTTAAACGTTCTGTTACACAGTAACCAATCCCAAAATGAGTTGCAAATTCATTCGATTGAAAAGGAACAATATTTTCAGAACCATATAAATCTTCAAAGTTTTCGCCCATATCATATTCTGCACTACTCAATAAAGATCCATACGAAAGTCCGCCCTCGAAAAATACTCTTTTATAATTATACCTTAGTAACAAAGGAATCTCGATATATTCGAGTCTTATCTCATAATCTGCATAATCGCCATTTTCAATATCAGGAGCATGCCTGCTTCCCTTTTGAACATACATTATTTCCATTTGCACTTCCCAATCATCCCAAATCTGCCTTCCAACAAAACCACCCAACTTTATTCCAACTTTATTAAACCCGGCATAAGTATCACCATCAACCTGTGAAAAAGATGCTCCCAAAAGTGGCCCCGCATAAAAGTCCTGTCCATTAACAATGGATATTAATAAAAACAAACCAAATAATATAATATAAAATTTATTTTGCATATCAATGTTGAGTTTTATAACATTATTTTTTACAAACACTACAATAACTTACAATCTATTGAATATTAAAAGTAGAAAGTAAATATAGTTGAATTGTTATCTTTGTACAAAATTGGTTTTAAAAAGAATGATTGATCAGGTTACCATAGACAGGGTAGTTGAAACCGCTCAAGGACAGATTGTTGATGTTGTATCAGAGTTTGTGAGCCTGAAAAAACGCGGATCAAACTATTTAGGTCATTGCCCATTTCACAACGAAAAAACACCCTCATTTATTGTATCACCTTACCGTGGAATATTTAAATGTTTTGGATGTGGGAAAGGAGGTAATGCTGTACATTTTTTAATGGAACACGAACAAATATCATTCGTTGAAGCCATTAAACATCTTGGACAAAAATTCAACATTCCGGTTGAAGAAAAAGATGTTTCGCCCGAATTGATGCAAGTTAAAAACGAACGCGAAAGTATGATGGTTGCAACATCGTTTGCACAAAAATTTTTCGAACGTTCTCTTTTCGAAACGGATGAAGGTCAATCCATTGGCTTATCCTATTTTCGAAACAGAGGTTTTCGCGACGATATAATTAAAAAATTTCAACTAGGATATTCACCCGAACAGCGTGATGCATTTACACAAGAAGCGCTGAAAAACAGTTTCAAAATTGAGTTTTTAGAAAAAACCGGATTAACCATAGTTAAAGACGATTACAAAGCAGATCGATTTCGGGGTCGGGTTATGTTTCCAATACATAATTTAACCGGCAAAGCAATTGCTTTTGGCGGACGTATTCTTAAAACCGATGCCAAAACTGCCAAATACCTTAACTCACCCGAATCGGAAATATACCATAAAAGCCGCATCCTATACGGAATTTACCAGGCAAAACAAGAAATTGTACGCGAAGACAAATGCTACCTTGTTGAAGGTTATACCGATGTAATATCAATGCACCAGGCTGGCATTACAAATGTAGTAGCCTCATCTGGAACTGCACTTACCCAAGATCAGATTCGCCTGATTGCTCGATTCACGCCCAACATCACTGTCCTTTACGATGGTGATCCGGCAGGAATAAAAGCATCCCTTCGAGGAATAGACCTCATTCTCGAAGAAGGAATGAATGTAAAAGTTATGCTTTTACCTAATGGTGAAGATCCCGACTCGTTCAGTCGTAAAATGAATGCCGAAGAGTTGCGTTCATACATCAGAAAAAACGAAACCGACTTTATTAAGTTTAAAACCAGCCTTTTACTTGAAGATGCCAAAAATGACCCTATAAAAAGAGCTACTTTAATACAAGACATTGTACGCACTATATCAACAATCCCCGAACCCATCACTCGCTCGGTATATGTTAAAGAATGCAGTGTTTTACTAAATGTTGGCGAAGATGTATTATACTCTGAACTAGCAAAAATAAAACAACAAAAAATTGAACAATATAACAAAACCGGATACAAACCAATTGACATTAGCAACACTCCAAAACAACTTATTGCAAACTCATTTACCACACAAAACCCCTTTGAAATTGAAGAACGCGAAGTACTAAGATATTTAGTAAGATACGGGAACTATCCTCTACAATTTGGTGAAAATGACAGCATTACCATTTCCGTTGGCGAGTTTATCGTTAACGAATTAAAACAAGATGACTTGCAAAGCACAAACGAGATCCATAATCGCTTACTCGAACTGTTTGCAAATGCTCATAATAAAGGATTAATAACAACATCGAGCGATCGTTTTTTTATTAATCATCAAGATTTTGAAGTTAGCCAATTGGCCACCGATTTAATTAGCAAACCTTACCAATTAAGTAAAATACATCACAAATTCGGAACCGTAAAAAAAGAAGAGGATGCTTTACCCGAAATTGTACCTAAGGTGGTTCTTGAATTAAAAAACAAAAAAGTAATGTCTATTATTGACGAAAACCACAAAAAAATTAAAATTGCACAAGACAACCGTAACGATGAAGAACTTTTATCCTTAATGAAAGAACATCAAAAATGGTTAAACATAAAAAAAGAATTAGCAAATTTGTTGGGAAACAGAATAATTGTTAAATAATCCAGTTAAACTATGCAAACATTAGTCTATAACGATCAGGATATTATCGAAGCAATAATAAATAAATGCGACATCTGTTTTATTGGCGTATGCGATAAAAGCATGATACCTTATGTACTGCCAATGAATTTCGGTTACAATAACAATACCATATACCTGCATTCAGCTCCAAACGGCAAAGTAATTGACATAATTAATGAAAACAACAACATTTGCATCACCTTTAGTACCGATCATGAACTAGCATTTCAACACCCCGAAGTAGCCTGTAGTTACCGCATGAAATCGAAAAGTGTTATTGCTTTTGGTAAAGTTGAGTTTATTGCCGACGATGATTTGGATAAAAAAAGAGAAGCTTTAAATATAATTATGAAACAATACTCCAACAAAGAGTTCCAATATAACGATCCAGCAGTTCGAAATGTCAGAATATGGAAAATACCAGTTAACCAAATAACCTGCAAAGAATTTGGAGCTCCGCACGACCAGTACAAAATACAACGAGGAATTGAAGCCTTAAAAAACCTCAACAATAAAAAATTATAATTCAACAGCCCATATTAACCAATATTCCTATGAGCCTAAAAATTTTATTAATAAGTTATTTTATTTGTTTTACTATACCTGTTTTTTCTCAGGATATTAAATCACTTACCGAAAACTACGAAATTGCAGTTTCCGAATCATTTAACGAAAAATCAATAAGTAAATTTTCATTTACTCACCCATCAAACTGGATGATAACAAAAAACGGAAAATCTGGCAAAGACTTAAAATGCTTCTTAGGTATAAACAATAAAATCAATGCGTTTTTCCCATACGAAACTGCATTATTAAATGAAAATTTCGGTAATTTTATAATGACTTTTGATTATATGCAAAATAACAAAAGTTTTACAGTTCGTGATATATGTGTATTATTCGGGTATCAGGATTCGACACACTACTATTACGCCCAAGCTGCTGCCGATAATAATAAATATTGTCATAATATTTTTAAAGTTAACAATGACAGACCTGTTCAAATAGGAAACAATTTTAACAAAGGTGTTGTTTGGAATTATCAAAAATGGCATAATATTACAATAATACGCAATATTGAAAACCCTAAAGTAGAATTATATATTGATGGCGAATTAATACTTGAATCATCAGAACCAAACGGGAAAGAAGGAAAAATTGGATTTGGCACTTACGGATCGAGTTTTAAAATCGACAACTTAAAGATTTGGATCCCAAAAAATCCAAATTAACATAGCCCCTACTCAATAAACCAGTCATGACTTTAAACTACATTTGGATAGCATTTTTCATCATTGCCTTTATTATTGCATTAGCAAAGCTAATTTTCATGGGCGACATGCAGGTTTTTAACAACATCATTAATTCAACATTCGAAAATGCAGAAAAAGGTTTCAGCATATCATTATACCTTACAGGAGCATTAACGTTATGGCTTGGCATTATGCGTATTGGCGAAAAAGGAGGAATGGTAAGAGCACTTTCGAGACTTGTTGGCCCGCTTTTCACCCGGCTTTTTCCCGAACTTCCAAAAAACCATCCTGCCTATGGCAGCATTTTAATGAATATTGCTGCAAACATGCTGGGACTTGATAATGCAGCTACTCCAATGGGACTAAAAGCAATGAAAGAGATGCAGGAATCAAATTTAAAAAAGGATACCGCCAGCAATTCAATGATTATGTTCTTGGTTTTAAACACCTCCGGGTTAACACTTGTACCTATTAGTGTAATGGTTATTAGAGCACAAACACAATGGGGCGTTTTAAATCCTGCCGATATTTTTCTCCCCATTTTAATTGCCACCTTTTTTAGTACAATTGTTGGTATTATATCTGTTTCGGTTATACAACGCATCAACTTATTCGACAAAGTAATTCTGGCATATCTGGGTGGAATGACAGCATTTGTCATCGGCTTTGTTTATTGGCTTCAAACGCTTCCCCAAGAACAGTTAAGTAAAATATCACTCCTCATTTCAAGCATCCTGCTTTTTTCCTTAATTATATTATTTATAGCTATGGGGCTTCGAAAAAAAATTAATGTTTACGAAGCTTTTATCGAAGGTGCTAAAGATGGATTTAGCATTGCCATAAAAATAATTCCCTATTTGGTAGCTATACTTGTTGCAATTGGTGTTTTTCGAGAATCAGGTGCAATGAATTATCTAACCGAAGGAATACGTTTTTTGGTTGCAAATTTGGGTCTTGACACTACATTTATTGATGCTCTCCCAACCGCACTCATGAAACCACTTAGCGGAGGAGCAGCTAGAGGAATGATGGTTGATGCCATGACCACTTTTGGTGCCGATTCTTTTGTTGGAAAATTAGCTTGTACTTTCCAGGGATCAACAGATACTACCTTTTATATTCTAGCTGTTTATTTTGGCTCTGTAGGAATCAAAAAAACCCGACATGCTGTTTCTTGTGGTCTTCTAGCAGATCTTGCCGGAATTATTGCTGCCATTACAATTGCTTACATTTTATTTAATTAGACTTTTTTTGAGTCAGAACCGGCATAGGTTTCAACTAACCAAATAATTACAATGCCACATAAGGCAAATATAGCAGCAAAAATAACTTCGGCTGATAATGATTCAGGCAAATACTTTGCATATTTTATTATAATTCTTTCGCCATTAATTTTGGTTATGTAATTACCTAACTCATCCGCTTTAAATACTGGTGTTTGCCAAGGCCATAGAATTGCCAAACTCCCCGCAATAAACCCAGTTAACAACGCTATTGTCTGATCGCGAAACGACTTAAAAACCCACGACAGCAAATGGCTAAACATGATCAATCCGGCAACAGCACCTCCTGCCACAGGCAATAAAATATCAACTTTAAAACCCGAAACAGCTTTTATCATTACAAGTTCATAGTTACCTAAAAGAATAAGCACAAAAGAACCTGAAAGACCGGGTAAAATCATACTACACATGGCAATTGCACCGCAAAGCACAAGATAAAGCATGCCGTCATTCTCCGAAGCTGAATTAATAATAGATACACCTATTGCAATTGCCGAACCAATGATTAAGGATATCACAACAGAAGTTTTCCATTTTTCAACGGTTTTTCCTACAAAATAAACCGACCCAATTATCAAACCAAAGAAAAAAGCCCACACAAAAACCGGGTATTTCTCAAATAGAAACTCTAATATCTTTGCCAACGACAAAATGCTAATTGCAATACCAGTAAATACTGACACCAAAAAAGCCAAGTTAACATGTTGTGAAAATGATTTAAACTGACCTTTTAAAAGTAACCGAACAGCCTCCAGATTAAACGACTTAACAGAATCAATAAGTTCTTCAAATATACCGGTAATAAGAGCTATTGTTCCGCCCGAAACACCGGGAATAACATTTGCTGCTCCCATTCCCATGCCTTTAAAAGCCAATTTTATGTAATCCTTTATCGTTCTATTATTCATTATGATAATTTTTTCTTGAGCAGCAAAAATAACAGGAAATTTAAAATCAATGCTATACCTGTCTGTTTTTTATAATCACCACACTACCTAATTGATCGGGCAATTCAACAAATTCTTCGGGAATAGTTTGACAAAACTCATCAACAGCTTTTGTTACTCCCTCCCAATTATGATTGTAATCATGAATCAATATTATTCCACCAGCAACAAGATTAGGATAAAAGAATTCCAACGCATCTTTAGTTGATTGATATAAATCGGCATCAACATGAACAAATGCAAATTTTTCATCTCTCAAGTCAAATGCAGTTTCCGGAAAAATACCTTTTCTTATTATCACATTATCATTCCCCTGTATATTTTTTTCAACTAATTCGGGCGATGTTTGATCAAATTTAACTGTTTGAGGCCGTACTGTGCCATCACAATCTTCACGAATAATACTATGTGGCAACCCCTCAAAACTATCAAATAAATATAGTTTTTTATCGGGAACAAGATGGTGAATTACTTTTGCTGTTTCACCTTTGTAAACACCCAATTCAGCCAAACTACCTTCTAATTGATTGGAATTAATTCTTTCTAACAACAACCAAAGAGAATAAAAACGAATACGATCTTTCTCTTTTCGCTCATTTCGGGCTATCAAATTCGGAACCATTTTTTGCTTTTTATACTCAAGCCATTTAAATGGCTTAAATAATTTAAAAGTCCAAAAACTCCAATAATAACTTAAAACCAACCAAACCAAAACATTAATAATAATTAAATTCAAATATTGATAAGTACTCATAATAGATAAGAAATTTAATTAATGACAAAACAAACACCACCACTATGCTCCCCATCCGGCTCTATCCAAACTACGGTATTGCACAGCCTCAGCAACATGATGAGCTAGAATATCCTCAGAGTTTTCAAGATCGGCAATAGTACGTGAAACCTTTAATATACGATCGTATGCCCTTGCCGACAAATCAAGTTTTTCCATTGCCATTTTAAGAATATGCTGACCCGATTCATTAAGACTTGCATATTTTCGCAGTAATTGCGATGACATTTGAGCATTACAATAAATTTTGTCAATATCTGCATAACGTCTGGCCTGTATATCCCGCGCTTTAATAACTCTTTTGCGAATATCTTTACTACTTTCTGAAACTGGTGTTTCTGCCAATTTATTAAATGGAACAGGCACCACTTCCACATGCAAATCTATACGATCTAACAATGGTCCCGAAATACGACCCAAATATTTTTGCACAACTCCAGGATTACAGGTACATCGCTTATCGGGGTGATTGAAATAACCACACGGACAAGGGTTCATACTTGCCACCAGCATAAAACTTGCCGGATATTCAATAGAAAAACGAGCCCTCGATATTGAAATACAACGATCTTCGAGTGGCTGACGCATCACCTCCAAAACACTTCTTTTAAACTCAGGCAATTCATCAAGAAACAACACCCCGTTATGTGCAAGTGATATTTCTCCCGGTTGTGGATATGTACCACCTCCAACAAGTGCAACATCCGAAATGGTGTGATGAGGAGAACGAAATGGACGTGTTGTAACCAATGAAGTATTCGAACCTGTTTTTCCGGCAACCGAATGTATTTTTGTTGTTTCAAGAGCTTCATCTAACGACAAAGGAGGCAATATTCCAGGCAAACGTTTTGCAACCATAGATTTCCCGGCACCGGGCGGTCCTATCATTATTAAATTATGACCTCCAGCTGCTGCGATTTCCAATGCCCGCTTAACATTATCCTGCCCTTTTACATCGGCAAAATCAACATCATTAAATACATTTTGAACATAGAAATCCTCCTTGTTCATCTCCTCCATAGGAGTCAATATATTTTGCCCATTAAAGAATTCAACCACTTGCTTCAAATTCCCCACTCCATACACTTCAATGCCAGATACCACAGCCGCCTCCCGCGCATTTGCTTGTGGCAAAATAACACCTTTAAACCCCGATTCTTTAGCCCTCAAAGCTATTGACAATGCTCCTTTAATAGGTTGTAAACTGCCATCAAGCGATAACTCACCCATAATTACAAACTCATGTAAACGATCTTGGCAAACCTGATCAGAAGCAGCCAAAACCCCAATTGCCAAGGGTAAATCATAAGCAGATCCCTCTTTTCTTATATCGGCTGGAGCTAAATTGATTACTATTTTATAACCTGGCCATCTAAAATCACACACTTTTATTGCTGATTCTATTCGTTGCTGACTCTCTTTCACAGCATTATCGGGCAATCCAACCATGAAAAACTTAATTCCTCGTGAAACACTCACTTCAACAGTGATTATAGAAGCATCGATACCGGCAACTGCAGCACCAAATATTTTTACCAACATAATTCCATTTTTACATCAATAACGTTTTCTGCGACCACCTTCTTTTATCCAGCCACATACTCCATCAAGATTTTTTATTTTAGTATCTGATTGTCTTTTCCCCGACTTATTAATCTTACAGCCAGGTATAATATTTATTCCAAATTTTAAATTTACACTACGAGTTTCAAACGGCCAAATAAAACTATTTATATTATCGGATATTAAGTAAAATTGCAATGGATTATGTCCCAAAACGATACCAAGTCCAATATTATTTATAGTATTATATTGATATGACATCGAACTAATCACTTTAATATTATTTTTCATAAATAAATCAGCACCTACTGTTATTCCGGATATTAATTTAGTTCTGTACAACTGCAAATCACCTGTTATTGATGCGCCAATAAATGCATTAAACTGACGATGAAAACCACCAATTAATTTCGGCGACAAAAAAGTCACATAGGGCTCACTATCATTAGCAATAGAAGCATCGGCCATAAAAGCTTCACCAAAATTTTGCCAGTAATAATCATAAGTAGAATTTGACAATATCCCATTGTAGTAAAAAGTACCTCTCCCTAAATAATTATGAATATATTTTTGCCAATAAATAAAACCAACATCAAGTAATGCCCCCGAAAATACAGTGTGCTCATCAATATCCCTCAAATAACCAAAGTCAAAAGCAACTCCAGGATTTTGCCCATTAAAAATCAAATCGTTAACTCCGGCATTATCATCTCTGAACTCTACAAATTCATTATTATCAAAAACAGCATACACAGGAGCACTTGTTTTAATTTCAGCATAACCATTAAATTCAAGATTATAAGTTGGGTCTTCAGTTCTTAAACTTAAACCTTTTAATTTCGAAACAGCATTCATTTTTCCGAAAAGCAACTTGGCTCGTACACCCAATTTTTCTGTTTCGTTCAAATCCTTTGAAACAGAAAGTGCAAACTCACGATAATGAGAAAAATTAATTCCGGTTCCACTAACATTAGCCTCACTCCCAACAAACTGGGCATTACCTTTTAACAATAAAAGACCCAAATCGCGCGAAACAGAAATGAAAAAATTATTTTTTTCATTAATTGAAAAATAAAACGACCATTCATTACTTTTATAACCAAGCCCTAACAGCTGAACATGAAACTCATTAACAACAAAATTCCTTCGTTTCAAATCAGACTCAATTCCATAAGGATCAATCCTATAAATTCCATCACCCTCATCAAACATAACCTGGCGCAACGAAAAAAAATTATTCCCTAAATTATAATGTATCGATGATATAACAGGCAATCCAATAACCCATCCACAAGGCATTGGCACTGCCGGATTCAACAAATTAGTTTGAGGCACCTCATACAAATGAAACATTGTTCTGTTCTGCTGCCCCTCCATAACCGACATTAACGGAACCAAACACAACAAACATACCCAAAATTTCATAATCATAAATCTGTTTCAATATTCAATCCTATACGACATCCAATCTGCATCCATAACAATGGATCTGATTTGTAAACAACACTGGATTCGCCTTGTTCAAACTGAAAATTAACAGATACTCCTATCTTGCTTAAATCTAAAAAACGATTAATCTTCTGATAATCAATAAACTCATCAATCCTGAAAAAATCCCTTTTCTGAACTGTCAAATCAATATTTTTCTTACCCTTTTCAATTTTTATAGGGCCAGACGAATACAACGAATCAAATGGAATAATATCGTATCGATTATAAAAATATAACTGAATTAATGCATCTGCATTAGAATAATTAGTGAAATTTGAACGAATAACAATATATTCAATCCTATTCCAAAACTCACCATCGCGCTGAAGTTCAACAGAATACAAATATGAAGTATCAATCTGTTTTGGAAAAATATAAGTAAATCCTTCATAATTAATTACGTTCAAATCGGACGAAATAGTATCAGGACTTACAGACTCAAGATTATATTGATCAATAATATTTTGAATGGAAACATTGAGTTCAACAAGAGGAACCGCAATTTCAGGCTTAGCCGGTACTGTTTCAATGGTTTCAACTTTAAATAAATCGCAAGAAAAAAAAACGCATAAACAGCAATAAAAAAAGACAAATTTTATTTTTTCTCTACCATTATTCACATGTAAGCTTTTCTATTAGCTCTATTAATATATGAATAATTTTAATATGAACCTCCTGAATTCGATCGGAATATTTATAATGAGAAACGTTAATATTAATGTCGCTCATATTTTTTAATTTACCCCCATCTTTGCCGGTAAGAGATATCACTTTCATCCCTTTACCCGTTGCCGTTTCGGCTGCTTTTAAAACATTTAAGGAATTTCCACTGGTGCTTATACCCAAAAGTAAATCACCTTTTTTACCTACTCCTTCAATATAACGACTAAAAATTGAATCGAAACCATAATCATTCCCAACACATGTAATATGAGTAGGATCTGAAATTGAAAACACAGGCATTGCTTTACGATCATTTCTAAATCGACCCGACAATTCTTCGGCAAAGTGCATGGCATCACTCATCGATCCTCCATTACCACACGAAATAATCTTACCACCATTTTGCATTGTTTCAACCATCAAAATAGCTGCCAATTGAATTCTCTCAATATTTTGGTCATCAGAAACAAATGCTTTTAAAACATCTTCGGCCTCACGCAAACTGTTTTTTATCAATTCTATACTCATATATAAAATTCAAAAAGTAATAATTTGTTTAAAACAAACGTTTATAAAACAACTCAAAAGTACAATCACAAATTTATCTCTACAATACTATCGAATAAAAATATAAAATCAATTACCAATTTATTTTTAAACTCTTTAAATAATATCAATAAAGTCCAATAAGCAAAAACAAATTTAATTGTTAACAATACTTATTATCTTTGCATAAATAAAATGTAATTCCGAAACGGGCATCTGCCTGATGCGGATATATACGGATAAATCGAAAATCGACATTGTCAGAATTCATCATGCGAATTGCATTCAACCTTATTAATTAAAATATTTTCGAATGAAAATCAGCTTCTTTAAATTACCAAAGCATAGAGTTTTTCAACACGACCCAATCTATTACGATGAAAAAAAAGAAAAACAAAAGCAAAGAGAACATGAAGCGAAAAAAGAACTTGGGCTATTATCACAGAACGAAAAAGAGATAGGGTTCGAAGATAGAATAAGAGGCAAAATGAGAAAACGAATCTCTCCCCCTTTTTCTATTGCTGTTCGCGAAAGACGAAAATCGAATATTCGCCTGCTCATTATTATCATCATATTAATGTATCTGGCTTACAAGCTATGGACATCAAGCGGAGAATGGCTCGATTTAATAATAAAATAAATAATTTTCTGATCGATCAAAAGAACCTTCAGAATGTCTAATATTATAAAACTACTACCCGATTCTGTTGCCAATCAAATTGCAGCAGGTGAAGTTGTTCAACGGCCTGCTTCTGTTGTTAAAGAACTGGTTGAAAATGCTGTTGATGCTGGCAGCACCTGTATAAAAGTAATTATTAAAGATGCCGGTAAAGCACTCATACAGGTTATTGATAACGGCTGTGGAATGAGCGAAATGGACGCACGCATGTCGTTCGAAAGACACGCCACATCAAAAATAATTCAAGCCGATGATTTGTTTGCAATTCGCACAAAAGGTTTTAGAGGTGAAGCTCTTGCTTCCATTGCGGCAATAGCTCAAGTTGAATTACGCACTAAACAAACCAATTCGGAACTAGGAACTGCCATTACAATAGCAGGTTCGAAATTTGAAAACCAGGAAGTAGTATCATGTCCATGTGGTAGTAATTTTATTGTAAAAAACCTTTTTTATAATGTCCCAGCCCGTCGAAAATTCCTCAAATCGACCGGAACTGAAATGCGTCATATTGTTAATGAATTTGAACGAGTAGCACTTGCTCACCCCGAAATAGAGTTCCAACTAACACATAACGACACTAATATTTTCATTTTACCATCAGGGAATTTACGACAACGAATAATAGCCATATCGGGCAAACAACTAAACAATGCACTGGTTCCAATTAACACCGATACACCGCTTATAAAACTAACCGGTTTTATTGGTAAACCTGAAGCTTCAAGAAAAACAATGGGCGACCAATTTTTTTTCGTAAACAACCGTTTTATAAGGCATCCATACCTACATAAAGCAATCACCGAGGGATACGACAACCTAATATCTCACGATTCAATTCCAATTTATTTCATATATATGGATGTTGATCCGCAGATGATTGATATTAACATACATCCAACAAAAACAGAGATTAAATTTGAAGATGAACGCAGCATCTGGCACATTTTAAACGCGGCCATAAGAGAGAGTCTTGGAAAATTCAATTTTGTTCCTTCAATTGATTTTGACACCGCCGATATTATTAACATTCCATCGGGAAGCGATCCTGAAGAAGAATACCAGGAACCAGCAATTGAAATAAATCAGGAATACAACCCTTTTAATACTGAAAAGTCAGCAACCCCCTACGGATATAGTAAATCATCTGCACCAGCCGGTTGGGATCAATTATATAATGGATTCGAAAACGAAACATTTACTTCAAAAATGTTTGATCAGGAAAATAGTGAACCCATTAATGAAGACACACCGGTTCAGCAATCATTATTAACATCAACAAATAGTTTTGAAACAATAAATTCCAATCGATTTTTTCAGTTTAAAAACAAATATATCATTACTTCGGTAAAATCGGGGATGATGCTTATACACCAAAAAAGAGCGCACGAACGAATTTTATTTGAACGATTTATTAATCAAATTAAGAACCATAAGATAGCTTCACAAAAACTTCTCTTCCCCGAGATTTTAACTTTCAAATCGGAAGATGCTATTTTGTTGAGCGAATTAATTGACGATTTGCAAGCTGTTGGCATTGATATTGATGAAAATGAAGATGGCGATTTTGTTATAGAAGCACTACCATCCGACATTGAAAATATTGATGTACGCTCTATGCTCGAAACAATAATAAACAACCAAAAACAAAGTGAACAAAACATTAATACCGAAACCAAAGAACGCATTGCCCAAACATTGGCTTCAAAAGCATCGATAAACATGGGCAAACAACTTAGCAATATAGAAATGCAAGAGCTATTCGATCAACTTTTTGCATGCTCAGCACCAAACTATTCACCTACGGGCAAACCGGTTATTACCATACTAGAAAATACTGATATCGATTCACTATTTTAAAAAACTGACACGATGACAGCCTTTTGAAAAACATTCTTGTGGCAAGATAGTTGTAATAATAAAAACTAAAATTTAAACATGTTCAGATCATCACCTTTTGCAAATATAACCCCGATTGTTAAAAACCTGTTAATAATAAATGTGCTAATATTTCTGGCACAAAAAGCATTTGCCAACACACTTAATATTACCGGATTATTTGCCCTGCATTACCCGGCATCAGAATCATTTTTTTCATTTCAATTAATAACTTATATGTTTCTCCATGCCGATTTTGGCCACATATTTTTTAATATGTTTGCCGTTTTTATGTTTGGCACATTGCTTGAAAAGGTGTGGGGATCAAAACGTTTTCTTACATACTACCTTGTTACCGGTATTGGTGCCGGTCTCATTCAATACCTCGTGGCCTATCTTTCAATAAAAAATCTGGAATCGCAACTTACCTTCGAAGAGATTCGCATTATTTACTCTCACAATTACTCAGCATTAAACAACCTAGCCAATGTAAACGTACCAATAGTAAAAGAATTAATAGCAACCATAAACACACCAACCATAGGGGCATCGGGTGCTGTATTTGGTATTTTACTAGCATTTGGAATGCTATTTCCTAACACACAATTAATGCTTCTTTTTCCACCAATTCCCATACGTGCAAAATATTTTGTAATTATTTACGGTGTTATGGAACTTTTTATGGGAGTTGCAAGCAGGCCTGGCGATAATGTGGCTCACTGGGCTCATTTAGGAGGTATGTTATTTGGATTTTTCATGATTCGTTACTGGAGAAAAAAAGGAATTTATTAATACATTTGTTCATTATGAGCATTTGGCAGGAAATTAAAAATTCATACCGCATTGGATCTGTTTTAACCAGATTGATATATATTAATCTGGCTGTATTTTTAGCACTACAACTAATTTATATTATCGTAGCCTTAACTTCAGGACCCGGCAACGAAAATAATTTCACACTCCTCTATTGGATTTCTGTACCTTCTGATCCTGGTTTATTATTTTTTAAACCGTGGACTTTAATAACATACATGTTTGTCCACTTCAAATTTCTACATACACTAATAAACATCTTATATTTATACTGGTTTGGAAAAATATTTACTGAAATATTAGGACAAAACCGAATTTTGCCAGTTTACCTGCTTGGTGGCCTTGCGGGAGCATTCATGTACATTATTGGCATCAACTACATACCAGTTTTTTACCATTACTTTCCATCAAATATTTTAATGGGGGCTTCGGCTTCGGTTATGGCTATATTACTGGCAGCTGCTGTCTATTCGCCAAACTTTAGACTAAATTTGATGTTCATTGGCGAAGTTCGTTTAAAATATATTGCACTGGTTTTTATTATAATTGATGTAATAAGCATAGGATCATTTGAAAATACAGGAGGAACACTTGCTCATTTAGGAGGTGCTATGATGGGTTATATTTATGCAACTCTTTTAACAAAAGGAAAAGATATTGCAAAACCAATAGAATCGGCCATTCAATTTTCAAAAACATCTTTTAAACCAAAATCAAAACTTAAAGTAACATACAAACGCCCCATGACTGACATGGAGTATAATGCCCACAAAGTAAGACGACAAAAGGAGGTAGATAGAATACTAGAAAAAATTAAACAGAGTGGTTATGATAGTTTATCGAAAGAAGAAAAAAAAATACTATTCGAAGCTAGTCAGGAAAAATAACTAATATGCTAAAAAAACTAATAAAAAATCTGGCTGCCATTATCACATTTTTTAGTGTAAGTGCATTGCTTATATCGGCATCAACTTCGTATATTAACCCAATATATTTAAATGTATTAGTTTTTACCGGTTTTATTTTTCCTGCATTTTGGGTTTTTAACTTAATAGTTCTCATTTTTAATGCCATACGCAAATACTGGAAATTATTTTCATTGGGGCTAATAACAGCAATTATTACATTTAGTCAACTTTCGCACGTTTACCAAATAAAAGGATTATTTGAAGAACCTCAAAAAAAGGATCAGACGATTAAAGTAATGTCGTTTAACACTCGAATGTTCGATTATTATAAATGGACAGGAAATAGTAAAACAAATGAAAACGTATTCGATTTTATTAGAAAACAAAACCCCGATATTGTATGTTTTCAGGAATTTTTTTCGTACGATAAAAAAGAACAATTTGCCGAACATCATGTAATTGCCAGGCTAAATCAGTTCCCATATCACCATATCGAGTATAATATTATTGCAAAAACAGGACGACGTTTTGGGCAAGCAACCTTCTCAAAATACCCCATTATTGCAAAAAAACCTCTAAAATTTGAAGGATCATCTAATTTTTCAATTCAAACCGATATTAAAGTAAAAGACAAAACCATTCGAATTTTCAACAATCATCTCGAATCGATAAGGCTAAAAACACAGCATTATCATTTCCTCGACAGCATAAAGCTAAAAACAGATAATGAAACAAAAGCCGGATTAGTTGAAATATTCAGCAAAGTAAAAAATGCATTAAAACAACGCGCCAATCAATCAAAAACCATTGCTAACCATATTAAAAACTCACCATATCCAACAATTGTATGCGGAGACTTTAACGACACCCCGGTTTCATTTGTTTATCATACCATGAAAGGCGATTTAAAAGACAGCTTTATCGAAGCTGGCGAAGGATTTCAGGGAACATATAATGGGAAACTACCTTCATTTCGAATTGATTTTATTTTTCACGATCAATCATTTCATACATATAAATTCAAAACATACAAAAAAAATTTCTCAGACCATTTCCCGATAATAGCTGATATTAAACTTTAATGCCCCATAAAAACTACTCCTTAACTAAATAATAAAAAATTGAAGTAGGTCAATATTATAAATTTATCTATTTTTGATCATTCCTTTAACATGGATAATTGGCATCTTTTTCATAAAATGCCGAAACAGCAAAACACAACTGCATGAAGCAATATCTTGACTTATGTGAGAAAGTCCTGGGCGAAGGCGTAAAAAAAGAGGATAGAACAGGAACTGGAACTATTAGCTATTTTGGTCATCAAATGCGTTTTGACCTAAGCAAGTCGTTTCCACTTATAACAACAAAAAAACTACACCTCAAATCAATTATTTACGAATTGCTATGGTTTTTGAAAGGTAGCACTAATGTTAAATACCTGCAAGACAATGGAGTACGCATTTGGAATGAATGGGCAAAAGAAGATGGA
Source organism: Marinilabiliaceae bacterium (assembly GCA_016933045.1). Taxonomy (GTDB): domain Bacteria; phylum Bacteroidota; class Bacteroidia; order Bacteroidales; family Marinilabiliaceae; genus JAFGBR01. The sequence goes on from JAFGBR010000050.1 coordinate 132,101, forward strand.
GAACTTGGCCCCATTTATGGATATCAGTGGCGTTCATGGCCCGATTACAAAGGTGGTAATATAGATCAGATTGAACAAGTAATTAATAGCATTAAAAACAACCCCGATTCGCGCCGACACATAGTTAGCGCATGGAATGTAGGAGCCTTAGACGACATGCAATTACCCCCATGTCATATTCTTTTTCAGTTTTATGTTGCAAATGGGAAACTTAGCTGTCAATTATACCAGCGCAGTGCTGATTTATTTTTGGGAGTACCATTTAACATTGCATCATACGCATTATTAACCATGATGATGGCACAGAGCACAGGACTTCAACCAGGTGAATTCATACACACACTTGGCGACGTTCATATTTATACCAATCATGTTGAACAAGTTATTTTACAAATGACACGAGAACCCCGAAAACTTCCTAAGATGATTTTAAACAAAAACATTAAAAACATCTTAGACTTCGATTATAACGATTTTACTCTTGAAAATTATGATCCGCATCCTCACATAAAAGGAGAAATATCGGTTTAACATGAATATTTCAATAATCGCAGCAATTGCCAACGATAATGCCATAGGAAAAAACAACGATCTTTTGGTTTATATATCGGCCGACTTAAAAAGGTTTAAACAGCTAACCACCGGTCATCCAATAATAATGGGCAGGAAAACTTTCGAATCGCTTCCTAACGGAGCATTACCAAACCGAAAAAACATAATATTAACCAAACAAAAAAACTATAAAGCCAATAACTGTGAAGTGGTTCATTCAATTGAAGATGCTATTTTGTCATGTAATGATTCAAATGAAGCATTTATTATTGGCGGAGCCTCAGTTTATAATCTATTCATGCCAAAATCAAACAAATTATATATAACAAAAATTCATAAATCATTTGAAAAAGCCGATGCATTTTTCCCCCGGCTTAATTTAAACGAGTGGCACCTCGATAATGAAGAAGGTGTTTATACCGATAAAAAAACAAATATAAAGTATTCATACATGGATTACACCCGAAAACAATAGTATCTAAAAAGCTATTTTTTCATCAAACAAAAATATCCGAGAAGCAACATGAATATAAAAAATATTTTCGATCAGTTCAATAAGAAAAAAATTATCATAATTGGCGATGTTATGATTGATGCCTATTTATGGGGCGAAGTAAACAGAATATCGCCAGAAGCACCGGTGCCAATAATTTCAAAAACAACGCACGAAAACAGGTTGGGAGGTGCTGCTAATGTTGCATTAAATATTAAATCGTTAAGTGCAACCCCGGTTTTATGTACTATAATAGGGAACGACTCTCAGGGCGATTTGTACCTTCAATTAATGAACGCATTAAACCTACCTGTAAATGGCATTTTAAAAGTAAATAACCGAATAACTACAACAAAAACACGAGTCATCAGCCAAAACCATCATCTTTTGCGCGTTGACGAAGAAGATGACACCTCTATTACATCTGAACAAGAAGATCTTTTGTTTAATAACATAAAAGAAATAGTTACCAATGAACAAATTGATGCTATAATATTTGAAGATTACGACAAAGGAGTAATTACACCTAATTTAATTAAACAGGTAGTAAATCTGGCCAATTCAAAAAACATTCCAACTTTAGTTGATCCTAAAAAAAGAAATTTTAACCATTACAAAGGAGTATCATTTTTCAAACCCAACTTTAAAGAATTTAAAGAAGGTTTAAAACTCGACCTGTTAAAAGGTGATAATGAAAAACTTATTGAGGAATCGAAAAAATACTTACACTCAACACTCAACAAACAATTAATGATTACCATGGCCGAGTTAGGCGTATTCATAGCCAATAAAAACGAACAACAATTTTTCCAGGCACAAGTACGAAAAATTGCAGACGTATCAGGAGCCGGTGATACTGTAATAAGTACCTGTGCCCTATGCCTTGCTTCTGGATTGGAACCCGGATTAATAGCCCAAATAGCAAACATGGCCGGAGGATTGGTTTGTGAAAAACCAGGGGTTGTACCAATTGATAAAGAACTATTATTAACCGAATGCATTAAAAAAATACCCGAACTACAATAAATTAAACCACAAACCATTAATAATTGAAAAGAGGAAAAAACAAATAACATTGCAAAGATTTTTAATAAAAGATTAACTTTGAATTTCGGATTAAAAACACAATCACGTTTTTAATTAGTATCATTAATCAATTTAATGTAATTGTATGTCAAAAATCATAGCCCTGGCGAATCAAAAAGGTGGTGTAGGAAAAACCACAACTGCAATTAACCTGGCAGCTTCATTGGCCGTACTCGAAAAAAAGGTATTGGTTGTAGATGCAGACCCCCAGGCAAATGCGACATCCGGATTTGGATTTGATTTAAAAACCATAGAATCGTCAATTTATGAGTGTATAATAGATAAAACAGATCCACATGACGCACTGTTAAAAGGTGAATTTGACAATCTTCAGGTTCTACCTTCTCATATTGATTTAGTTGGTGCTGAAATTGAAATGCTAAATCTGCCCAACCGCGAAAAAGTATTAAAAGAAGTACTTGGAAAAATAAAAGATGAATACGATTATATTCTAATTGACTGTTCTCCATCACTAGGTTTAATTACTGTTAACGCACTAACAGCTGCCGACTCGGTAATAATACCAGTACAATGCGAATATTTTGCACTTGAAGGATTAGGTAAATTATTAAACACAATAAAAATAATACAAGGACGCCTTAACCCCGATTTAAAAATTGAAGGCTTCCTGTTAACTATGTACGATGCTCGCTTAAACCTGTCAAACCAGGTTGTTGAAGAAGTTCAGCGACATTTTCAGGACATGGTATTCGAAACCATAATTAGCAGAAACGTTAAATTAAGTGAAGCCCCCAGCTATGGGAAAGCAGTGGTAATGTACGATGCAGCATCGAAAGGAGCTACTAACTACTTAAACCTTGCAAAAGAATTGATTGAAAGGAATAAATAAATCCGTAAAAACACCATATCAGATAAATGACGGCTAAAAAAAATGCACTAGGAAGAGGTCTGGGAGCACTCATTGAAAATGCCGATGAGTTAAAATCAAAACCATCTGCATCCATTAATGAAATTGAAATAACCAATATTGAAGCCAACCCATGGCAACCCCGTTCTCATTTTGATGAAGAACGATTGCAGGAATTGGCACAATCAATTAAAGAAATTGGCATTATTCAACCACTTACCCTCAGAAAACTTGACGATAACAAATACCAGATTATTGCCGGAGAACGTAGATTCAGAGCTGCAAAGTTAGCCGGTTTGTCTCAAGTTCCTGCTTACGTTAGAACTGCCGATGATGATACCATGCTCGAAATGGCACTGGTTGAGAACATCCAAAGAGAAGACCTCGACCCTATTGAAGTTGCTATTAGCTACCAACGATTAATAGATGAATGCCAGCTAACGCAAGAAAGCATGTCGGAACGTGTTGGAAAAAAACGATCAACAATTTCTAACTATCTGCGATTACTTAAATTACCTGCTGATATTCAGCTAGCTCTTAGGGAAAAACAGATAAGTATGGGACATGCCCGGGCTCTTATTAATATTGAAGATGCCTCCACACAACTAATGATTTACGAACAAATCATAAAGTACGATTTCTCAGTCAGAAAAGTTGAAGAAGTTGTTAGAGAACTTAGTCAGGAAGAACCGAAAGAAAACACAAAAATAACCAAACAACCAATTCCTGAAGAATACAAAAAATTAAAAACACAGCTTTCTAATTTCTTTAAAACCAATATACAGTTCTCAAGAGGCAATGATGGAAAAGGTAAAATTGTAATCCCTTTTCGATCTGACGAAGAACTAGAAAAAATCGTTAGTATATTAGATAAAGCAAATTCATTATAAAAGTTTGAATAATAGTATATTGAATAAGCAAACAATCTCTATTGTCAGGGTGTTCATTTTAACAATAATAATTTTGGGACTCCCTAACAATAGAGTTTACTCTCAAATCGACACATTTACTATCAGCAATGTCGATACTATACACATTCCAACACCCGAAAAATATCACTCACCACACAAAGCTACATTCTATTCAGCTATTATTCCTGGCATGGGACAAGCATACAACAAACAATACTGGAAAATACCCATTCTTTACGCAGGATTAGGAGGAATCATTTATGGCATATCATTTAATACAAAATATTACAATAAATATAAAAATGCCTACCGCGATTATATCATTAAAGATCCGGCAAATAAAAGTTACCTCGAATTTGCATACAAAGCCGGTTTAACCGAAGATGACATTAATAATGCCGACTGGTTTGAGCAAGCCTTAAAAAACAAAAAAGATTATTATAAAAGAAACCGCGATTTCAGTTACATCGGATTGTTAGCAATTTATGTTCTGAACCTCGTTGATGCCAGTGTGGATGCACACTTTTACAATTACGACATATCTGACGATTTAACCCTTAGGATAGAACCTACATTATTAAATTTTAACTCGCCTATAACCGAAACACAAGGGTTTGGGTTACAATTACGTTTACAGTTTTAATTCATTTTACTAATAAAATATTAATGAAACCATATATTCATACAATTAATAAAATATTTACGGTTTGCACTCTAGCATTAACCCTCCAAAATCAGGTATTTGCCCAAGTAGTTGAACCCGACAGCATACTTATCGAAAACAATGCCGAAGATGAAGAAATTCAACAAAACCTCGACAGCCTGGTAAATATTTGGCATTCGAACACATTACGAATGTCAGACATGGTACTTGATACAATTCCCATCGACAGCTCAACAATATTTTTATCCTCTGCAGATTCGGTATACATAAAACGATTATCTGAAATTGTTTCACCCATAAATTTCCCGTTTAACAAAACAGTACGATCATACATTGAACTATACACACTGAAACGAAGAGATCAGGTAGAAACAATGCTTGGACTATCTGAATATTATTTTCCAATATTTGAGCAGGCACTCGATGCCAACGACATGCCTTTAGAATTAAAATATCTTCCTATAATTGAATCAGCATTAAACCCAAGAGCTCGCTCAAGAGTTGGTGCAGCCGGTTTATGGCAATTCATGTATGGCACCGGAAAAATGTATGGTTTAGAAGTAAACTCTTATATTGATGAAAGATACGACCCCATTAAATCAACCCAATCAGCAGTTCGTTACTTAAAAGATTTATACTCTATTTATAGCGACTGGCATTTAGTAATAGCAGCATATAACTGTGGCCCCGGAAACGTTAACCGAGCCATCAGAAGAACAGGTGGTAAAAAAGATTTTTGGAAGATATATTATTATCTACCTCGCGAAACAAGGAATTATGTACCTGCCTTTATCGCAGCTGCATATACTTTTAATTATAATACAGAGCATAGCCTATATTCAAAACCAACCATGTTACCTTTAGCTTCAGACACTGTAATGATAAACAAACCATTACACTTCGAACAAGTAGCTTTATGCCTTAATTGCCCTATTGATGTAATTCGAAGCCTAAATCCACAATACAGCCGAGATGTAATACCTGCGGTAAAAAAACAATATCCCCTTAAATTGGCCTTTAGTTTATCGACCGATTTTGCTGCCGTAGAAGATAGTATTTACGAATTTAAAAGAGATAAATACTTTTCTAATAATAGTTTAACCATTACCCCAACACATGAATACCATTCGCCCGTAGCTCCTACCGGAAAAGAAAAAGTCTATTACACCGTTAAATCGGGTGATGCAGTTGGTTTAATAGCCGAATGGTTTGATGTTTATAGTTCAGACTTAAGATACTGGAATAACATTCGACGAAACATAATCAGAGCAGGTCAAAAATTAATCATTTACGTGCCAAAGAACAAAGTATCGCATTACAAAAAAATAAATACAATGACTTATGCCCAAAAGCAGGCAATGAAAGGCAAAAGCATTTCGAACAACCAACCCACTGTCTCAAAAGAAGAAGATCCGGCATTCATTTATTATACAGTTCGTAACGGCGATAACCTTTGGGATATTGCAAAGAAATATCCCGGCGTCAGCAATAAAGATATTATGGCATTAAATAACATAACTGATGCACGTAAAATATCGATTGGTCAAAGATTGAAAATTAGAAAAAAGAGTTAAATAACTTAAAAATAAGACTATGATGTTTTCACCAGGCTTACTACTAATATTTGTAGTGTTTTTAATTTTAAGTACTGCTGTTAACTGGCAATTAAAAAGTCGTTTTAAAAAATATTCAAAAATAGCTTCGTCAGGATACAAAACAGGACGAGAAATTGCAGAAAAAATGCTATACGATAATGGCATTAGAAATGTCAGAGTTGTATCGGTTAATAGAACACTTAGTGACCATTATAATCCAACCACAAAAACTGTTAACCTAAGTCCCGAAGTATATAACGGAAATAGCATTGCTGCCGCAGCTGTTGCTGCACACGAATGCGGTCACGCCATTCAGGATGCACAAAGCTATTCAATGCTCAACTTAAGAACAGCATTAGTCCCACTTCAAAACGTCAGCAGTAAAATATTAAATGTCATTTTTATTGCAATGTTTTTTGGTGCATTCATGTTCCAGTCGATATTTTCATACGATCTGGCTTTGCAAATTATTATTGCCTGTTATGCGATTTTTACGCTATTCGCATTCATTACTTTACCAGTTGAAATTGATGCAAGCAAAAGAGCATTAACATGGCTTAATAGCAGTGGCACAACAGTTTCAGATACTCATGGTTATGCAAAAGATGCATTAAAATGGGCTTCGTATACCTACCTTGTTGCAGCACTATCATCGTTAGCTACCTTACTATATTATTTAATGATTTTACTAAACAGACGAGATTAATTATTTTTTTACTGATGAAAATAATTGTAATCCTTAATAATTGTATCTAAAAATAATTTCGAAGACATTTTTGAAGTAACCTGCATCTTTTTTTCAACAATATTTTTTGTTTTCATCAGAATAGGATGAGGAGCACCATTTGAATATGCTTTATCTTTCGAAGCCATTACAATAACTTCTTTTATAGTTTGAATATCGGCATCGTTCAACCTATCCACTTCAGGGAATGAAGGCTTATAATTTTCAGGTATTTGAACAAAAACGGTCTCATCAAGCTTTGAGCCTCCATCAGTTTTTAAAACAGTTGTTTGCGCTACCATATCGCCAATTCGTTGCCCCTTACCCCCAATTGCAATAGCTAAAATTGCAGCTACCCCCGACGACAATTGAAAATCGACCAACCGAAATATCCAACGGATAAAACATGAACCAAATGATAATTCATCACCACTCTTATTCACCACCCTAATTTTCATAATAATTTTCCCAAAAGTTTGCCCGTTTAAAAAATATTCACACACCAGTGAATAAAACAGATAAGGAAGCAAAAAAACAAACATCCAAACCTGAGGGTCATTAATCACATCCGTCCAAACCAGTAAAAGAAACAAAATGAAGAAATAAAGAAATTTAATAACCGAATCAATCAAAAAAGCCAGAATACGATCACCCAAACTTGCTAATTGAAATTCAATATTTACATTTTGAGTAGTATTAATGTTATAATTCATAATAATTAAAATAAATCATCCACGAAAAAAGCTAAAAATAACAATTAATATTTCTTTTTTTAATAATTTTTCCTTTATTCGCATAACACTTACTACAAGCACATTTAATCTAAACCAACAGAAAAGTTATTCGCTAGTGAAAGAGGTTACATTCATTAACAGAAACCAGAAACGATGGCAGTCATTTGAAAAAACTATACATCAGGATTGTGACCCCGATAAACTGGCAGATCAGTACATACAGGTTATAGACGATTTATCGTATGCCAGAACTTTTTATGCAAAATCAAGAATTACTTCATACCTTAACCGTTTAGCATTAAAAATTCATCAGGAGATATATAAAAATAAAAAAGAAAAAAGCAGCAGACTTAAACAATTTTTCAAACTCGAAGTACCATTAATACTTAAAGAAACTCAACCCCAACTAATATTATCTTTTGCAGTATTTATTCTATCTGTTTTTTTAGGAGTCATATCAGCTCTTACCGACGATTCATTCATAAGACTTATATTACCAGATAGTTATATTAACAAAACACTCAACAACATTCAACAAGGAAACCCAATGGGCATATATGGCGAAACATCGCAAATGCCAATGTTTATTGCAATTGCCTCAAATAACATTTTTGTTTCATTTTATGCATTTTTAATGGGTATACTCACCCATTTGGGCACCGGATATGTATTAGTGCAAAATGGCATAATGGTAGGTAGTTTTGTAACATTCTTTTACCAAAAAAATCTTTTAGGCACATCGCTTTATACTATTATGATACATGGTACACTTGAGTTATCGGCCATTACAATTGCCGGTGCAGCAGGATTTTTACTCGGTAACAGTTTTCTTTTTCCTGGTTCTTACTCAAGAATGGAATCGTTCAAAAAAGGAGCAAAAGATGCAACCAAAATAATGCTTGCCTTGGTACCGGTATTTTTAATAGCCGGCTTCTTTGAAAGTTTTGTAACACGATACTATCAAGATTTACCTGTTATCGTCTTTTTAATAATAATTGCACTATCACTCACTTTTATTATATGGTACTTTTTTATATATCCTCACAAAATATCAAAAAAACTAATATACACTTTACATGAAACTAACCATAATAATAATCAGATCGAAGAAATCAACACCCTACACATTCAAAAAAATCAGCATTTAACGAGTTCCAAATAAAACAAAAATTTAACAAATGAATCAACCAATAATTAAACTTAACAGTGCAAAAAATTTTAGTGAAACCATTAACACTATTTTTAATTTTGCTGTAGGCAACATCAAACCTCTAAGTCTCATATTTCTTACTTATGCAATAATACCCACCCTTTTAAGTGGCATTGCAGGCGCTTCTATAAACAGCAATAACTGGAATACAATATTTCAAATGATGAGCCGGGGAAACATTGCAGAAGTACCGCCAAATTTAGGACTAACATTTTTAACACTAATAGGATTTTTTATTGCTTACACTATGTTTTCAGGAATGGTATTTGAATATATTTATTTATACAATAAAAAAAACGGCGAAGAGGTTACAATATCTGAAACATGGAACAGGTTTAAAGAAGATGCAGCTGCCTTATTTGGTTATCAAATACTTTTAGGAATTATTATTGCATTTGCAGCTGTAGTAATGGCATTAATTTTTACGTCAATAGGAATGGCCTCACCCATAATAACCATTTTAGGTATTATATTACTATTTACTGCATTAATATACATAGGTATTCCTTTAAACCTTTTTTTAATGGTTAGAGTATCGGAACGAAAAGGATTTAGCGATACCATATCAAGGTGTTTCAAACTGGTTAAAGATAACTGGTGGGTTACTTTCGGATTACTCCTAATAATAGTAATGATTCAGGCAATATTGGGATCAATATTTAATATACCTCAATATATATACCTTGCAATTCAAGGCATATCGGCACTTACTGGGAAAAACCCGGGCGATATAAACATGGTAGCCATGATAATATTTAATACTATCTCAGTTTTAGGCTCCATGTGGTTATATATTTTAAACTCAACATTTATTGGGGTGCATTATTTTAGTCTGGTCGAGAAAAAAGACAATCAATCATTACTCAACCGAATTGAATCAATTGCCACAGAGGAAAATACCGAAGATAACAACTAACAAGGTTAATTCAGCAAATAATTGGCATGCAAACATTATCTAACCGCATAATATACTTGTATAAAATTGCGATATGCATCATTATATTCTGCATTCCAATTTATTCATTAGCTCAGAATGGCAACACACAAGAACCCTGGGACAACAGCATTGTTGATTACAGAAAGCCATCAGCCGATACCATTAAGTATTACCAGTCACTTAGTGAATACCAATATGAACCTGTGCCAAAAAGCAATTACTCATTATGGGATAAGTTTTTAGATTGGCTAAGACAACACTTTCGAATACGAACAGACTCAAATATTGACTGGGTTAAACTAATGCTAATAATATTGGCTGCCATAACATTTACAGTTATTATAATATATTTATTCGGCATAAAAATTAACGGTCTGCTACTATTCTCACGAAAAATTAACAAACAACAAATTGAAACAACAAGTCAAACGGACGATATTAATGATAACCGTTTAAACCAGTATCTCGAAAACCATATTCGCAATAATAATTATCGTGAAGCTACCCGTATTTTATACCTTATTTGCCTTAGAGAATTAGATTCTAATAACTTAATAAAGTGGGATATAAGCAAAACAAACCGCGATTATTTTTATGAAATAAGCCATGTAGGAATAAAAGAAAAATTTCGAAACATAGTTCGATTTTACGAATATGTTTGGTACGGACAATTTATGATTGATGTAAATGGATTTAACGACATGCAAAACACAGTAAATTCAATCATTACAAACTCAAAAAAAGCCTATTAAGAAATGCGCAAAAACAAAGCAATAATAAGTGCCGTTTCTGTTGGGATTTTGCTCTTTGCCCTATTGGTTATTATCACGCCCAAACCCATTGACTGGTCACTAAGTTTTTCGAAAAAGGACAAAATTCCTTATGGAAATTCGATTCTTTACAATCTATTACCTGTGCTGTTTCCTAACAACAAAATTATTGACTGCCATACACCTCTTTCTGAGCTTGATAATAATATCGACATTGCAAACTACATTATCATTAACCAAACCTTTAATCCTGATTCTGTCGAAGTTGAAAACATTCTATCTCGCATTAATCAAGGAACAAATTTATTTATAGCAACCACAAATTTTGGCACCAGACTCGAAAACAAATTCAAATTAAAGTTCAATAATTTTCAATTCAATAATATTTTTATTGACGACTCAACTGTTTTAAATTTTGCAAACCGAAAATTAAAAACAGCACAAGGTTACTCATTCAAAAAATTACTCGAAAAGCGATACTTTTCGAGCTATGACTCAACAGTAACTTCTGTTCTGGGATATAATCAACAAGGGAAAACAAATTTTATTAAAATAAACTACGGAAAAGGCAATATATATTTAAACACAACACCTTTAGCCTTTTGTAACTATTCTATGCTTAAAAACGATAATTACGAATACATATTTAAATGCTTATCGTATCTGCCCCAAAAAAAAACCATTTGGGATGAATATTACAAACCGGGAAAAATGCTCAACAGATCAAAACTTGAATTCATATTAAAAAACGAATCGTTAAAATATGCCTGGTATGTACTTATTATTGGGATACTCATATATTTCATCTTCGAAACAAAAAGACGGCAAAGAATAATACCAATAATACAACCTTTAGAAAATACATCATTAAAATTTATCGAAACCATAGGCCGACTTTACTTTAACAGGAAAGATCATCTTGATCTGGCTCAAAAAAAATACATATATTTCAATGATTTTGTTAGAACAACCTATCATATTCAAATAAAAGAACTCACTCAAGAAGGCTTAAATGAATTATCGGAAAAATCGGGAATGCCAGTAAAAATCATAAAGCAAATACTTGAATTTGGCGAATACCTTAACAAAATGGAGAATATTAGTGAAGAAGGGCTTATCGAATTCAACAAAAAAATTGAGCTCTTTTACAAACAATGCAAATAAAAAAATATGGAAAACCAAGTGCCATTTGAAAACAGATTAAATTTAGAAGAACTAAACCATGTTGCTTCACAAATAAAAAACGAAATACAAAAAGTAATTGTTGGACAGGAAAAAATTATCGACCTGCTATTAACGGCCTTGCTTGCCAATGGTCATGTACTAATCGAAGGCGTTCCTGGAGTAGCCAAAACAATGATTGCCAAATTACTTGCAAAAACCATTTCGACCGGTTTTTCACGCATCCAGTTTACACCCGATTTAATGCCATCTGATGTATTAGGAACTTCAATATTTAATGTGGGAACTTCGAAATTTGAGTTCAAACAAGGTCCCATATTTTCAAATATGATACTAATAGACGAAGTAAACAGAGCCCCATCTAAAACACAAGCCGCACTTTTCGAGGTTATGGAAGAACGACAAGTTACCATAGATGGAACAACCCATAAAATGCAACCTCCTTTTATTGTAGTAGCTACACAAAACCCGGTTGAACACGAAGGAACATACCGACTGCCCGAAGCACAACTCGATCGTTTCATGTTTAAACTGAACATAGGTTACCCAACCCTTGAGCACGAAATAAAAATACTATCCGATGCCCAACAACGCGAAACCAATAACCCTGTCGACTTTGTAAATGCTGTAGTAAACGCCGATGAAATTATAAAATATCAGCAATTAGTTACCAAAGTGGTAGTTGAAGAACATTTACTTTCGTACATAGCTCAAATTGTTGATAAAACACGAAAAGTAAACTCTCTGTTTTTAGGGGGTAGTCCGAGAGCTTCTTTAGCAATACTAATTGCAGCTAAAGCTTTTGCTGCATTACAGGGGCGCGATTTTGTAACACCCGAAGATATTAAAGAAGTTATCCCTTCGGTTCTATGTCACCGCATTTTACTAACCCCCGAAAAAGAGATGGAAGGATTAAAACCCGAAACAATTATTAAAAGTATAGTTGACACCATTGAAGTTCCCCGTTAAAAAACAATAACATGCAAAATTTCTGGAAATCGTTTTTTGTTACTGCATGGTTCTACCGTACAATGGGCTTCATCATACTCATTTTCGTACTTGGCTATTTTTTTCAGATATTAATGTTAATCGGCCTAATCGCCTTAGTTATTGGTGTACTGATTACACTAATCGACATAATTCAGCTTTATTATTCGAAAAATAATAACCCAATTGAAGCAACACGCAATTTACCCGAACGGTTTTCTAATGGCGACAATAATGACATAACAATAATAATAAAAAACAATTACACATTTAAAATATCATTACTATTAACAGAAGAGTTACCTTTTCAATTTCAAATCCGTGATTTCAAATACAAAATAAACCTACTACCCAACGAACAAAGGGTTATTAAATATACCCTAAAACCATCCGAACGTGGCGAATACCATTTTGGTCATCTTAATGCATTCGTACAAACCCCTTTTCATTTACTTTCGCGACGATTAAAACTTACCAATGAATCAATAGTGAAAGTATACCCATCATTTTTGCAAATGCGCAAATTTGAGCTCTTGGCTATATCGAACCGACTAAATGAATATGGAATAAAAAAAATAAGAAAAATTGGCCATCATATCGAATTCGATCAAATACGCGACTACATTAAAGGCGATGATTACCGCACCATAAACTGGAAAGCAACTGCCCGCAAAAGTCATTTAATGGTAAACCAGTATCAGGACGAGAAATCGCAACAGGTTTACAGCTTAATAGATATGGGTAGAACAATGAAAATGCCTTTTGAACAAATGAGCTTGTTAGATTACGCCATAAACACCTCACTTGTTATCTCGAACATTGCTATGTTAAAGCACGACAAAGCCGGGTTAATTACCTTTAACCACAAAGTATGTTCGCAAATACCTGCACAACGACATCAACAACATCTTCAAACCATATTAGAATGTTTGTATAATCAAAAAACAGGTTTCACCGAACATGATATGTCCAATGTATATGGAGCGATTCGTCGCCAAATACATCAACGAAGTTTACTATTGCTATTTACCAATTTCGAAAGCCTCAACTCGGCAAAGCGTCAGATACCTGTTTTACAAAAATTAGCTAAAGATCATCTGGTTGTAGTCATTTTTTTCGAAAATACCGAAATTAAAAACATCACCGAAAAAGAGACAAAGACAACCGAAGATATTTACATTAAAACAATTGCCGAAAAATTTATTTACGATAAGAAATTAATTGTAAGTGAACTTGAACGTTTTGGAATACATGCTGTTTTATCAGAGCCGGAAAACCTGACTGTAAACACCATTAATAAATATTTAGAACTAAAAGCACGAGGTTACATTTAACCAATAAAATCCGCATTGTTTTTAGTTAATTACGTCAGATGATTATTTAAAACACCTTTAAACAAATGAAAATAAAAAAACAGTTACATCAAATATTGATATAACTGCTTTTTACAGAGGGTGGGCCCACCTGGGCTTGAACCAGGGACCCCCTGATTATGAGTCAGGTGCTCTAACCAGCTGAGCTATAGGCCCGGCAATAATTGCTATATTTACAACTTGCGGATGCAAAAATAACAATGAAAATATAATAAACAAACGGTTTTGCAATTTTTTATGAAAGAATTAACAGGGATTAAAAATTTAATCTTCGATTTTGGAAATGTTATTTTGGATATTGATTTTCAGAAAACAGTGCAACAGTTTAAGAATATTGGATTTAAAGAGATCGAAACCTTTTTAAAAGACTTTAGATCGATGGGTTTCTTTTCCGATTACCAAGAGGGCAAAATAAGCGATTCCGAGTTTATTACTAATATACAAATACACTCCGATGTGAAGCTTACAAAAGACGATATTATTAAAGCATGGAATTCAATGTTACTTAATTATAATACAACCCGTTTAAATTATTTAAGAAACCTGCGAAATAAATACCGCATTTTTTTATTGAGTAACACCAACAACCTACATTATGAAAATTTTGCGAATAGGGTGCCCGGCGAAAAAAGCATCGATAACTTGTTCGAAAAAACTTATTACTCACACATAATAAAAATGAGTAAACCATCGGTCGATATTTACCAATATGTTATAACCGATGCCAATATAATTGCATCAGAAACATTATTTATTGACGATTTACAGGAAAACATTGATGGTGCAAAAAATGCAGGCTTGAAGGCCTGCATTGTAAAATATCCGAGTGAATGGACTGAATGGTTCTAAAATATTACTTAATTAAAAGCCAAACATCGGGGAATGATCCCTGACTCATTTCGTCGCGCAAAACTCGTAATGCTTGCGATTTATCGCTAAATCCTTTATACGACACTTTATAAAAATCGGGATTAATACCCGTTTGTCTTATGATTACTTCCGATTCGTAACCCTCGGCAATTAATCGGTCACGAAGTTTTTCGGCATTAACCTGATTACGAAAACTTGCTGCAATTAAAAAATATTTGTTTTCGGGTTTTGGTGGTTCCGGTATTTCCTCTACCACATCTATAATGGTATCGGATTGAATGGTATCTTCAAAAACAGGTTGTTCTTCAATAGGCTGAGGTGCCTGCTTTACAGGTTTATCGTTGCATGAAACAGCAAACAAAATAATACCACCAAACAAAATGAAAGAAAAGATTTGTTTTGTCATTGTTTATGTACTTTTCAATTTTAATTTGAAGATACACAAAAAGCAAAATGTTGATTCTCCTGTTATCTTGTTTATAATTAATCTATGCAACAGAATGGTATCAATTATTTTGTTAAGTTAAAGATTTTCAAATCGTTTAAGGTAAATTTTATTTTTAACAAGCCTTAATCAACAAACTTATATCCAACTCCTTTTATTGTTTTTATATAATCTTGTCCAATTTTTTCACGCAATTTTCGAATATGAACATCAATAGTTCTATCTCCTACAATAATATTATCACCCCACACCGATGTATAAATTTCATCGCGGGTAAAAACACGATCAGGTTTCGAAGCCAGCAACAATAATAATTCAAACTCTTTTTTAGGCAAATCAAGTTTTTCATCATTATGTATAACCACATAACGCTCCCTGTCTATGGTTAATGTACCGTGAGTAATAAGTTTCGAATCTTCAGATGTAGTAGAAATAATTTCGGAAGAACCCGAACGTTTTAAAAGTGCTTTAATACGGCTTATTAACACTTTAGGTTTAACAGGTTTAGTAATATAATCATCGCCACCAGCCTCAAAACCGGCAATTTGAGAATAATCTTCACCACGAGCTGTTAAAAATGCAATTAAAGTATCTTTTAACTCGGGATGAGCCTTTATCTCTTCACAAGTTTCAATACCATCCATTTCGGGCATCATAACATCGAGTAATATTAAATGGGGTTTAAAACGTAATGCAATTGCTACAGCTTCTTTACCGTTTTGTGCCGATTCAATATTAAAACCTTCCTTTTTTAAGTTATACCCAATAAACTCTAAAATATCGGGCTCATCATCTACCAATAATATTCTATATTCCTGATTGCTCATAGTCCTGTTATTTATTTGGAGATAAAAATAGTGTTAATAAATAGTGTTATTGATTACGGTAATGTTAAGATATTGTAAATGCAATTTTAGGTTATTTTTTCGAGTGTAAAGGTAAAAGCAGTTCCTTCACCGGGCTTACTATTTACATTTATTGTTTGGTTATGGGCTTCAATAATATGTTTAACAATCGACAACCCCAACCCGGTACCGCCCTGATCACGACTTCGGCTTTTGTCAACCCGGTAAAAACGTTCGAATATTCGTGGTAAATCGTTTTCGCCAATACCTATTCCATTATCTTTTACTTCTATTAAAACAAGATTATCCATATCGTAAAACTGAATTTTCGTTTGCCCTCCTTTTTTACCGTAATTAATTGAGTTAACTACTAAATTCATCAATACTTGATAAATACGTTGCTTATCAGCAAACACATATACATCTTTGGGTGATGATTTTTCAAATTTTAATTGAATATTTTTGTCTTTAGCCCGCATATCATTCGAATCAAAAATATCCATAACAAGTTGCGATATAGAAAAGGGTTCAGGTTGTATCTCAAGCTCACCAGATTCAAGCTTCGATATAGCTTCAAGATCTTCGACAATAGAAATAATACGATCAATGCTTTTCTCGGTTCGTTTCAGGTATAACATATTAATATTTGGATCGTCCAATCCGCCATCGAGTAAGGTTAATATATATCCCTGAATGTTAAAAATAGGCGTTTTAAGTTCATGACTTACATTACCAAGATATTCTTTCCGGTATTTTTCAAGTTGTTTAAGTTTTTGTATCTCGTTAGTTCTGCTCTGAATCCAATCAACCACTTCCTGATTAACTTTTCCAAAAATATCTTTTACATCTTCCTTATCGGCTACATTAGGCTTAAAACTGTGTATTGTTTTATAAATGGGTTTAATACGTTTATCAATAAACCTTTTTATAATGTAATTTATAACTGTAAATGAAAAGATAAAAAATAGGGGTAACCCCAACAACATTGTTACAAAAAGATTATTAATTAATTTGCTGAATAGCAAAAAAAGAATGATTAGTAAAGTAAAACTAATGGCTGCAATACCAGCAATTCGCTGCGATTCGGTCGGCTTCATTATATATTATTATTTTAAGCCACAAAAATACATTTCTGAAAATTAACAATTCTTTAAATATACCTATGCTAAGTTAATTAATTGTTAAGTTAGCTTTTTGTTAATTTTTATATTTCTCTTTTTTTCTTTTGCGAAAAAGAGAGACCTTTGTGCAGGTAATTGATATTTGTTACTTTTCATTTATGGATATAAACTTTGGCCTTGTTATTCTTTTGATGTTATTGGGAATTATCGATTTAATTGTTGGAGTTTCCAATGATTCGGTCAATTTTTTACATTCTGCTTTTGGATCGCGTATTAGCAGTCGTAAAACTATACTCTGGATAGCTTCTATTGGGTTAATTATTGGAAGTTTTTTTTCGTTCGACATGATTGATTTAACTCGAAAGGGTTTGGTATCGACCAGTTTATTCTCTCTAAACGATTTAGCAATAATATTATTTGCAGTAATGATTACAGATATTATTATTATTGATATATGTAATACTTTTGGTATTCCAACATCTACTACAACTGCTCTAATTATTGAACTTGTTGGTGCAACTCTTGCTGTTATTGTGGCAAAAAACGGTGTAGTACTTGAGCAAGATATAAACCGTTATATAAATATAAACCATTTATTTTTAATCCTAGCCGGAATTTTAATATCAATATTTTTGGCCTTTATAGCCGGACTAATAGCTCAATTTGCAGCTCGTATAATTTTTTCTTTTAATTTTAATAAACAACAAAAATTTTTGCTCCCTCTTTCTGGTTCACTTTCAACAACAATCATTTTTTATTTCATTGTTCGCAAAGCATTACACCTCGATTTTATTGATAATGAAAACTGGCTTTCGTTTTTAAACACATATTTAAACGAAGTGTTGATTTCAATTTTTGGCACCTCATTTTTTATTTTCCTGGTATTAACTAATCTTTTTAGCGGAAATGTTTTAAAGTACATTGTTTTGCTGGGAACATTTGCCCTTGCATTATCATTTGCAGCTAACGATTTAGTAAATTTTATTGGAATTCCTTTAATAGGTATTAGTAGTTTGTTAACCAATTTCAAAACTATTTATAACACAGAAGCAAATGCTATCTTACCAATTATTCTTGGAAGTTCAGGCATAATTCTTTCTGCTACAATATTCATTTCAAAACGATCAAAAGCTGTTGTTGATACTGAATTATTTTTAGGACGTCAATTTTCAGGATACGAACGTTTTGAGCCTTCATATTTCTCTCGTAGCCTTGTGCGCCATGTGTCAAATCTATCTAACAGAGTAACAAAACACCTTCCCGGGTTCCTAACTAATTACATAAAATCGCGCTACAAAATCACTACACAACAACTTAAAGAAAAACAAACTGGTAATGTTATTTACTTCGATGCAATTCGGGCTACAGTAAACCTTGTAGTTTCAACAATATTAATACTGGCGGGTACGTGGTCGCACATACCTCTGTCAACCACTTTTATCGTATTTTTAGTTGCCATGGGCACTTCGTTAGCCGATCAGGCCTGGACCCAGGAAAGTGCAGTATATCGGATTTCGGGTGTTTTAACAATATTAAGTTCATGGTTTCTTGTTTCGTGCTTTGCATTTATTGGAGCATTTATTTTAAGCCTTACTATTTGGCACGGAGGATACATTGCCCTTATAATTATAATAATATTAATGGGATTAATGTTATACAAATCGTCGAAATACTTTAGGTTTCAACAAAAAAAGAATGATGAATTTAGTGCAAAAATTAAAAAAGAAACCGAAACAAGTGTTGAATGGATTTACGATAAAGGAGGCGACCAATTTAAAAAATACCTTTTAGAAGCCTCAAAAATATATTTCCTTGCTATTAACGGTTTAATAGAATATGACTTACTTCAATTAAAAGAAGCCAGTCAAAAATCGAGAGAGTTGTCAAAAAGGGCTAAATCTGGGAAACAGGATTTGTTTCAAAATTTGGTAAAAATGCCTGATAAATCAATTGAACCTGGTCACAACTTTATTCAGGGACTCGATTATGTTTCAGAACTATCAGGTAGTTTAAAGCTATTAGTTGAATCAATTCTGGAACACATTGATAACAATCATAAGGGTTTAAACGTGAATCAGGCAGATGAATTAAATCAATTAATGGATGATGTTACAGGATTTTTCAATTACCTTGTACATGTTGTTAAAGACGCTAGATATTACAACCTGTCGGAGTTGGTAACGAGACAACATATTTTAACACGCGATATTGATACCATTCAAAAATCTCAAATCAAACGATTAAAAAGCGACGAAACAAAAACAAAAATCAGTCTTATATACATTGAAATTCTCTCCGAAACAAAAAATATTATTCTATACTCATTAAATATAGTTAAATCACATCGCGATTTTATTAATTCTTTTTAAAACCCAAAGAATTAATAATAATAATTCTAATCATTTCTTAACACTGCCTCACTTTCGTGTTACCTTATTATTAAGCAGCCCAACACGTAAAACAATAATTAACAATCAAAACTCAATAAATCAGCTATTTAAAATATTTTTCGCATAAGTTAGGTTTAACCTTTATTTAAAATCCACTTATCACTCTGCTCGAATTACCATTTTAATTTTGACATGTGTAAAAACAGGACCATTTGGCAAATATTAAAAAGACTAATAGCAAGTGATGAAACGTTTATTTATTATTCTAACATTTTTTTATACCGTTTTAAATGCCTATTCGCAATACGGAATACTAACCGGCAAAATAACTGACGGAAAAACAGGAGAAGAATTAGTTGGAGCAACAGTAGTTATTGAAGGAACAACGACAGGTAGTGTAACAAATTTTATGGGTGAGTATTCTTTACCCGAATTAACTCCGGGTACATACACTATTATATGTCAATTTATCTCTTACGAACCTCAAACTAAAACAGGAGTTATTATAAGCAGTGGAAAAAATACTACTGTTGATTTTAAAATGCTTCCTGCCGAGTTAAACCTCGAGGAGGTTCATGTAGTAGCAAAAGCAAATATGCAAAGTGAAAATATGCTGCTCATGGAAATGAAAGAATCGGTAATTTTTTCTGAATCGATAGGAGCCCAGCAACTATCGTC
The DNA here is from genome assembly GCA_016933045.1 of Marinilabiliaceae bacterium. Taxonomy (GTDB): domain Bacteria; phylum Bacteroidota; class Bacteroidia; order Bacteroidales; family Marinilabiliaceae; genus JAFGBR01. Next base: position 152,536 of record JAFGBR010000050.1, read on the forward strand.
ACAGGGAGTGTCTGATGCTGCTTCGGCAGCAACTAAAATGACAGGCATTAATAAACAGAGTAGTTCAAATGTATTATTTATAAGAGGATTGGGCGACAGATACAATTCCACAACACTAAATGGATTACCATTACCATCGAACGATGCCGAATTAAAAAATATCGATTTAGAAATTTTTGCAACCGATGTAATTGAATTTGTTCAGGTCGAAAAGGTTTTTACTCCCAATTTATACGGCGATTTTGCAGGTGGTAACATAAATGTTGTATCACGAAAACTAACAGGTTCTCCATTTTTTGAGGTAGAAGCTAAAATAGGAAGTAATAGCAGCGTTATGAAGGTAAACAATTTTTATCTGGGCGATGGCGTTACAGTAACTGGCTTCGAAAGCTACAATCAACCAAAATCACTAAATGAATATAATTTCGAAAACAATTTAAACCCACAAAAATTTAAAGGATATCCCGAAGGTTCTATTTCGTTTGCCGGCGGACGTACTTTTAATTTGGGGCAAACAAAACTAAATTTGTTTTCTACAGCATCATATAACAACGAGTTTTGTTATAGCGATATATTTAAAGGTAAATACAGAGGAGGAATAAGCGAAACAACACCCGATGTAGCTTTGAATGGCCAAAAGTTTAAGTATTCGACTCAAACAATTGGCATGATTAATCTTAATCTGGAGTTTAACAGCAAAAACAATATTTACATCAATACCATCTTTTCCAATACATCGGAACAAAATTTACAAAACTATTGGGGTCAAATAAAAGATATTGCAGAAGCCGGCGAAGGATTCAAACGTCGTATCGAATTCCAACGAACGCAAATATTTGTAAACCAATTATTAGGCGAGCATCAACTAGCTAAAAAAACAGATTTAAACTGGGGCATTGCCTACAATAAAGTTAACAATATAATACCCGATCGCAGAGACAATATTCTTGAAGGATCTGATGATTTAAATAAACACCTATCAACGAACGACATTTCAAACAACAAACGCTATTTCCACGATTTACAGGAAGATGAGATAGCTGGAAACATTTCAGTTGATATAAAAATTGGGAATGAAAGCAGTGAAAATGGATCAAAAGGTAAAATTACATTAGGATACTCTGGCCGCGTAAAAAACCGATCATTTATTTCCACCCAGTTCAATCACTACATTATTAATAATGAGGCAATTAATATTTTCGATCTGGATTCATACTTTAATAACACCCGCTTACAATCGGGCGATTTTAAAATGAGAACCTTTGGTACCGAATTTATTGTCCCTTCATCTTATAACGGGGAGCAAATTATTAATGCAGCATTTGGTATGCTTACCTATTCGTTAAATAAAAAACTAAGTTTTATTATTGGCTTGAGAGGAGAACAGGTTTATCAAAAAATTGATTTTAACACCACTTTAAATAAAGGAATGGAGGACTTTATAGCTTTTAAAACACTCCCAAGTTTTTCGTTGAAATATTCAGCAAACGACAAAACAAATTATCGTTTTGCATATAGTACCACATATACATTACCACAATTCAAGGAAACAGCTCCCTTTTTATTCGAAGGAATTACCGACGAAACAATAGGCAACCCGCATCTCTATCCTTCAACAGATCATAATATTGAGTTGAAATGGGAATTTTTCCCAACAGTTGGCGAACTGATTTCAGTAGCAACATTTGGCAAATACATTGCTGATCCTATAAACAAATTTGTTAAAGCTTCAGCTACCCGAGAGTTTACATTTGCCAACACCGGCAACTGGGCTAAAATATTTGGCGCAGAACTCGAAACCCGAAAAAACATCTGGATAGGCATCAAAAAAAGTGGCGAACAAAAAATATCGATTAATACAAATGCAACTATAATGACAACTATACAAGATCTTAATCGTCAAAAAATTATTGATGAAACAGAAGGTGAAATATCAGTAACATTTAATGAATCAGAAGAAGTTCTAGAAGGAGCTGCATCGTTTATTGTTAATGCTGGAATAAATTACAGTAATAGCTGGAATGAGAATAAAAACACTATCACCTCATCGGTTATCTATGGCTATGTATCTGATTACCTTTCGGCATTAGGTTATATGAACCGTGGAAATAACTACTCCCACTCAATTAACAACCTTGACTATGTGCTAAAATACGCAGTAAAAAATTTAGGGTTAAAACTAACAATAAAAAATATACTTGACCCAACATTTAAAGAGTCTCAGGAGAATACCAATCACACATATCTGGTCGATTCATATTCGAAAGGAATAAAATTCAATATAGGATTAACATATAAATTTTAAAACTAAAAACCAATTTAAATTATTTAAAATGAAAAAATTATTATTATCCATTTTTGTAATGTCTGTTGTATTATTTACAGGCTGTAAAGAGGAAGAAGATGAAAACAAGAACCAATTCGAAGTTGTTGTTAATGATTTTAAAGGTGAAATACCCAGTGGCGATGTCATAACACTTGACGCATCAAACGCATACAAGTTAACAGGAGCATTAGTTGTTAAAAGTGGAGCTACATTAACTATTCCTGCCGGAACTGTTATAGAAGCAACGTCAACAACGGCCTCCGACATTCAGGTTCGATACATAGCTGTTGAACGTGGAGGTAAGATTTATGTAAATGGCACATCAACAAAACCAGTTGTTATGACATCGGAAACAAAAGCTGCCAGTTCATGGGGTGGCCTAGTAATTTGTGGTGATGCTAAAACAAATGTAGGTACTGATGTTAGTGCCGAAGTATCTGGATTACTTTATGGCGGCAATAATAATGCTGATAATTCGGGTAGCCTCACTTACCTTCGTGTTGAATATTCAGGATATAAATACTCTGACACTAAAGAGTTTAACGGCGTATCATTATTTGGCGTTGGATCAGGAACCAAATTCGAATATATAGTATCGTACAAAGGTGGCGATGACGGTATCGAATTTTTTGGCGGAGCTGTAAATGGCAAATACCTTGTTTCTATCGATAGTGAAGATGATGGTATCGACTTTGCTGATGGATGGAGTGGAACTGGTGAATACTGGTATGTTAAAAACGCTTCGAAATCGGCTATTGAGGGATCAAATAATGGCGATGATGGAGCTGCTACCCCAATGACTACCGCATCTGTTAAAAATGTAACTCTATATATTATGGGCGAAAAACCATGGTATTTTAAAGAAGGGGCTGGTAAACAAACAATTGATAATGTTGTGATAGGCGGGTTAACTAATACTGCTAAAGCCCCTTATTTCTATACCGATAGCGATGATTCTGATGCAGCTGCCCGCATTTCGGCCAACGATATTAAAGTGACTAATGTATTGTTTTATAACATTGGAAACATTGATAAAGCTGTTAGCGAATTAACAGTTGGTGAAAATGCCAGTGCTACTGGAGCTGGTAATGGCATCAATAAACCGTCATGGGTATCGGATGCCTTAAATACAGTTGGTAACGGAGTTTATGTTATCGACTAATTCCTTTGAACTTGCGAAGGGAAGTCGGTCTATTACCGACAACCCTGATCTTGTTTGCTATAAGTCCTGAGGCGCCCATTTTGGGCGCCTTTTTGCTATATTAATACCCCGGATAAAGTCCATCCTGGCACATAGCGTAAACAATTTGTGCATGTCTATTTCCATTTGTAACCGACCACTCACTATTATAGTTCAAACCATAAGGCCAAAAATGACCACCTCCAGTTGTTATAGTAGCTGAAGATCCATCAAACTGTTGAATTTTCGAAACTGTATTAGCACCAACAAATAATCCGTTTTGAATAAGTGGTGATGACCAATTCGACGAAGTTCCTACTCCATAAGTATGAGCAATTTCGTGCATTGCTGTACATTCGGTTTGATAAGCACTGTTCGAGCCAAACCTGATGTTTCCATTAATACTCCCATCGGCAGTAGCAACACCGGTGTTATACTCAACAGTAAGAGTTCGTGGCGACCAGTTACCCCATGAATTATAACGAGCAACCGCAGCATTCATTGCAGCTGTAATTCGAGACTGAACATCCGATGGAACACCCGATGTGGTTAATGTCCACGATAATTGCCCATTTGCGGTTCCACCACCGGTTAACGACTCCAATCGCCATTGTTGATTTGTTCCTCCCCAATAACTCCATTGGTCAACATTACCGCCATTCTCAGTCGAAAACTGATATATTTCAAGTGCTTTACCACTACCCCTGTTGATGATGCTATAATAACCATTACCTAAATCATTAAATTGAAATTGCTGATTGTATCCTCCCCAATACGAATAGGTTTGCAAGTTAGCACCATTACTGGTCGATTGACCTGCTATATCAAAAGCAATATCTAAATTTGAAAGAGGTGACACTCTATAATAACCGCCTCCTGCACTTGTAATTCGCCATTGCTGATTAGTTCCTCCCCAATATGAATATTGAATAACATCGCCAGTTGATGTATTCAAATCGACCGCTTTATTGCTATTACGGTTATATAAAATATAATCGCCTTCAACAATTGTTGATTTAAGCTTACTTTGAGACTCTATAGTCTCTTGAAAATCTTGGTCTTTTTCACAACCGTAAGAAAAGAATAGCACTAACGAAAGCACCAAATAAAAAGGAATTGATCTTAAAATGATTTTTTTCATAATAATGATGATTAAAGATTAGTATTTAGATGTATAATACATCTTATCATTTTAAAGATAAGCGCTTTAATTAGATGATGCAGTTCAATAATTCGGCAAAATGTAATACAAATTCGACATCACTTTTATGTTCAAAATCAATAAAATAGCTTAAGTATATATATTCGAAATTATATAAACTAAAAAAAGGGGGGGGTATATAGATTTCATATCACTTCTTTTATTTTAATTATTTTAACAATAATTACTTCTCTTGTGATTTTCAAATTTTAGATATTAATTGTATATGAAACTCACCAATTTTTTAGCTTTTGTATGTCATTAGCAAAAGCCATATTATTAGTGAGTCTTGACATTATTGTCAACAAATATTTAAATACTTTTTTGTTAATGATTATTCGAAAACCAATTCCAGAGGATTTGAAAAGTCCAGATCAACTATATACAGTAAACCAGGTAATAAAGTAAATAGGCATTTGCATCATCATTATTGAAATTGGTACAGCAGTTGTTGGCATTTCAACATTCTTTATGGGGTTAGGATCTTCTTCCCGAAACTTTAACTTTAATTTTTAAAACTATAAATAGTATAAAATGAATTATAGATATCTCTTTTTGATTATTTTAATTGTTAGCATAATAACAAGGTGCGAAAATTATGAAGAAGAAACAACAATTAAAGCAAATGACTTTAGGTTAGTAACTGGTCTATTATGTCGACAATCAATTGAGGATGCTGGTTTTGTAGTCGGAAACCCAAATGATTGGTCTAATTTTACATTACCTGATCCAGTGCCTGATAATTCGGTTATATCAATAGCTCCAGGTAATTCTTTTAACACTTATTCAAATCCTTTTCATTCAACGCTTATTATTATTAATGATTTTGATATAGAATCAATTTGGATTGTTAAGGGAGTTGTCTCATCTCAATATCAAAGTGAGAATTTTGATCAGTTATTCAAAACCACCCCAATTGATACAACAGGCATGAATAAAATAAGTTGCAAAAGGTATAATTTTAATGATAGTTTGTACACCCATTTTGCTCTTGATTTGTCTGAATTGGAAAATGGTTTTTATAAAATAATTGTTAAAGATAAAAGTTCAAATATGCTTTGGCGTACTGTTTATAAAACAGATAATGAGTATATAGAGCCTGATGATTTTAGTTTCTGGAAATAAAGAAGGTAGCATATAGAATAGTTATCTTTAACTGATTCAAATTTGCAACTTGAACCTTTTTAATTATAACATCACAAATAACATAGCAGATGTCGCAACAGACACATATTATAAACTAAAGCGCTTCAATTATTCTTTTTTCAGCCTCAACCCAACGTACATAACCTTTTTCATTCAGGTGAACTCCATCTTTTGTTAGTTCCTTGTCCATTTCACTATTATCATTCGAAAACAGTGGATAGAGGTCAATAACAGAAAAGTATCCCTTTTTCTCAAACTGTTTGATATAAGAATTCACAATAACTATATCAGCTTTAAGATATTCTCTGGTGGTAGGTAAAAGTGTACGAACAAAAATTTTAGTATCGGGACATTTACGATGAATCATCCGGCTTATCTTAAGTATATTCTGAGCCACATACTTTGGCGATGGAACAATTTTGTCGTATTTCAAATTATGTCTATTATCTTCATTATGATGCAAATTGAACAAATCATTAATTCCAATAAGAATAAATACAGCTTTGGGTTTAAAATAGATAATTTCATTCAATCTTTTTATAACGCCATCAGTCACATCACCTGCAATACCACGATTGCGAATATTTTTTATTCCAAATTTCACACTCCAATCCCGACCTTGTTCTGTTATACTGTTACCTATAAATACAATATCACCAAAGTTCAATGTATCATTTTTAAAATCTTTAATTCGATTTTTATAATGTTTTTGAGTCCAGTCGTTATGATACCTGCTCACAACATCCAGCGATGGGTAGAGCATTGTGTATTGAACTTCTGTTAACTGACTATAACTACCAGTACTTATTGCAAATAAAGCAATTAATAAAAAAATATATTTCATAGATATAAATCCAACAAACCTTCGGGAGTTGATAAACGAATCACTTTATTTTCTTCATCAATATGTCGAATAAACTCATCGGCAATGGGAATAAGTATTTCTCCATTGGTTCCTTCAATAACAAAAAGCGGATTCTTCTCAATATCGCGCATTTCGGTAATTATTCCAACATCTCCGTGTTTTTCATCAATAACTTTAAAACCCACTAAAAGACCAATTACAGTTTCACCTTCTTCAATCAAAATATCATTCTTATCAATCCAAACCGAGCTGCCTACTAAAGGTTGTATCATTTTTTCACTTTTACAAAGATCAAACCGAACAAGAATAATATTATCGCTTTTATCGCGAATATTCTCAACCTCAAAAGGTACAAGGCCATCATCAATATCAATAAATAAAAACTGAGAATCAACCTGATCGCTAAAAAATCCATCTTTTAGCATAATAGCAGCTTCACCATTAATACCATGCGATTTAATAAGCGTACCAATATTTATACAATCCGACTTGTCAATCATAACATCAATTATATCGTAACTAAAGTGCCGATATTTTCACCACAAACCACTTTTTTTAGATTTCCGGGAGTATCCATATCGAAAACAATTATAGGTAAATTATTCTCCTTGCACATAGTAGTTGCTGTTAAATCCATTATTTTAAGCCCTCTATTATATATTTCATCAAATGAAATCTCATCGAATTTAATAGCAGTAGGATCTTTCTCCGGATCTGCTGTATATATTCCATTAACACGGGTACCTTTTAACATCACATCGGCTTCTATTTCTATTCCGCGCAATGATGATCCGGTGTCGGTAGTGAAATACGGATTTCCTGTTCCTGCAGATAAAATTACCACCTCACCTTTATTTAGTGCTTCCATTGCCTTTGGTTTTGAATAAAACTCACCAATAGGCTCCATTTGTATGGCAGTTAAAACTTTCGATTTTGTTCCTCTGTTTAACAATGCTGAACTTAATGCTAAACTGTTAATAACGGTTGCCAACATTCCCATCTGGTCGCCTTTATAACGATCAAATCCTTTTGACGATCCACTCAATCCACGAAAAATGTTGCCACCACCAATTACAATGCCAATTTGAACTCCTAAATCGGCTATCTCCTTTACCTGATCGGCATATTCATAAAGACGTTTTTCATCTATTCCATAGCCTTTCTCACCCATTAGTGATTCTCCACTTAGTTTTAATAAGATGCGTTTGTATTTTATTGCAGACATATTTCTTTTATAACATTTATTAATAGTGTGTAAAAGTAACAAATTTAGTTTTTAGCATATAACATATTAAACAAGGTTTGCATCAACCATATTAAACTGCACTATAACTATAAAACTTAATTGTTTCGAATTGAGCTGATAAATTTTTTTATATCGTTTTCAAAATTTGAACTCTTGCTTAACATTTTAATAAATGCACTGCCAATAATTGCTCCCTTCGAATATTTACATGCTTCGGTAAACGATTCATGATCGCCAATTCCAAACCCAATTAAAGTAGGATTTTTTAAATTAAGATTATTTACACGAGTAAAATAGGCCAACTGAGCTTCAGACAACCCTTTTTTGGCACCTGTTACAGCAGCCGACGACACCATATAAATAAAACCTTTAGTATTGTCATCAATAAGTTTGATTCTTGCATCGGGAGTTTGTGGCGTTATTAAAAAAATATTAGTTACACCTGCATTTTCAAATAGTTGCTGATGCTCTTCGTAATACTCATTAAAAGGAAGATCGGGTATTATTACCCCATCAACACCAACTTCTGCACATTTATTAATAAATTTTTCAATACCAAATTTATGAACCGGATTTATATATCCCATTAAAATTATAGGAATCGAAACAGTCTTCCGAACCTCTTTCAGTTGTTCAAACAATTTGGAAATAGACATTCCATTTTTTAATGCGGTTAAGCTACTGGCCTGTATTGTTGGGCCATCGGCCAACGGATCGGAAAAAGGCATACCTATTTCAACCAGGTCAGTACCATTTTTTTCCAGTGATTGAATAATAGTGTTTGTATCATTCAGATTTGGATAACCAGCCGTGAAATAAACAGATAATATATCTTTTTTGTTTTTAAATAATTGATTTATTCGATTCATATTGATTTTACTTTTTTCCTAATTATTAAACATTGATTAGCTCCTTTCTGAAACTCATAAGGAACATTACAAATGTGTGTTTGGTATTTTTCTTTACGTAAAATTTTCACAACATCTCGCAGGTATGGCGATTCTTTTCCCGACAACCCATACAATGGGAAAATCCTACATTCTTTAGCAACTCGCATCATCTCCATTATTGATTTGATATGAAAATCGAGCGAATAATAATCACTATACAAAAATAAAAAGTGAGAGCATAAAGCAATATCAAAACTATGATTTGCAAAATTCAAATGAGGTAAACTACCTGCAACATAACGGCCTTCATCTTTTCCATTTTCATAATCGCTTAAAAAATCATCCATTGCTTTTCGTCGTATTTCCGAAAGATGTTCAACCGACCGGTAAATATCCCATTTAAAAAGATGTTGCTTTTGTTTTATCTGATCTATTAAACTATCAAATGAAATTTTTATGTTTCTTTGAATTTCCTCCCTTTGCTTTTCATAAATTGGATCGATAGAAACCACCTGAATATCTTTTGATGACATATAAGCATTAAAACTTGATGGCCCTGATGCACAATCTATGTATGACACTTTATCATCTAACCCAAATAGATTGAACATGTGCAGATAATCTTTCCCGTTTCGACCCAAGGGAATAACCTCGTCCAGAATAATGGAGGAATATTCTGATGTCTCCATAGCATATTATTTAAGATGAAAACGATTCATATATGTTTCCAAATCCTTGTCTCCTCTACCCGATACTGTAATAACAACATTATCTTCTTTATTAAATTTCATCTTTTTTAAAGCAGCTAAGGCATGAGCCGATTCTAACGCCGGTATGATTCCTTCCAAAAGAGTTAACTCACGCACGGCTTCTAAAGCTTCATCATCGGTTGCAGATAAAAAAATGGCACGTCCAGTATCCTTTAGATGCGAATGCTGTGGCCCAATTCCCGGATAATCTAACCCGGCCGAAATAGAATATGGTTCAATTATTTGACCATCATCATCCTGCATCAGATAGGTTTTACTACCATGAATAATTCCTATATCGCCCAATGCAATAGTTGCAGCTGTTTCACCAGAATCAATTCCCAAACCACTTGCTTCAACTGCAACAAGTATAACCGATTCTTCATCAAGAAAATGATAAAAAGACCCTGCTGCATTACTACCGCCTCCAACACATGCAATAACATAATCGGGATTTTCTTTTCCGGTTTTTTCTTTCATCTGCACCTTAATCTCCTCACTAATAACAGCCTGAAGACGAGCCACCATGTCGGGATAAGGATGTGGCCCAACCACCGAACCTATTAAATAAAATGTATCTTCAGGATTACATATCCAATCGCGCAAAGCTTCATTTGTAGCATCTTTAAGTGTTTTGTTTCCCGAACGTGCAGGCACAACTTCAGCACCTAACATCTTCATGCGTACCACATTAGGAGCCTGACGCTCTATATCGGTTTCGCCCATATAAACTACACATTTTAAACCCATAAGAGCACATGCCGTTGCAGTGGCAACACCGTGCTGTCCGGCTCCCGTCTCAGCAATAATACGCTCTTTACCCATTTTTTTGGCTATTAATATTTGCCCAACGGTATTGTTAATTTTATGTGCTCCGGTATGATTTAAATCTTCTCTTTTAAGAAAAATATTTGTATTATACTTTTCCGAAAGTCGTTTTGCATAATACAAGGGCGATGGACGGCCAACATAATCCTTTAACAAACTCAAATACTCCTTCTGAAATTCTTCTGAATTTATTATATCAAGATATCTGGCACTCAAATCGTCAATATTTGGCTGAAGCATCTCAGGAATGTAAGCTCCTCCAAATCGGCCATAACGGCCTTTTTTATCAGCATGGTAATTTGCCATTTTATATAAAAATTACTCTTAAATTAATGATAATGAATTACTTTTTCAACCTGTATTTATAGCCTTCCTAGTTTTTTAAAAAACTGCGTAAGCCATTCAATATTTTTTAATGACGGAGAAATCTCAAATTTACTATTGATATCTAATGCATATAACGATGAAATATTTATTTCTTCAACAGCATATGCATCGTCAGGCCCAATTCCCCCACTCAAGATAAAAGGTTTTTCCGAATCATATTTTTTTAACAATGACCAATCGAATTTTTTTCCTGATCCTCCATATTTAACCGATTTCGTGTCAAACAAAAAGTAATTACTTACTGTTTCGTAACTTTCCAGTATTTTAAAATCAAATGACTCATCGGCCTGAAATGCTTTAATAACCTCAAAACCCTCATTTTGCAATGTTTTACATACCTCTGGTGTTTCATTACCATGCAATTGAGCAATATCAAGCCGATATTTTTTCATCTTTTCTAAAACTTCACTGGTCGATGAATTTACAAAAACACCTACCTTTTTTGCATTCTTTACAAGATTTGGTATTTCAACCGAAAAATTGTCACCCACATATCTTAAAGAGGGAGAATAAAAAATGAATCCAACAAAATCAGGTTTTAATTCAAGCAGTTGCAATAAATTATCTTTATCGCGCATGCCACAAACTTTTATCTTCAAATCAATCATTGAATTAAATATTTAATAATGCCTTATTTAAGTCATTACAAAACAACTTACAAGCTTCCCCGGGGTTTTCTTGTTTCATAAAGTTTTCTCCTATTAAAAAACCGGAAAACCCGTGTTTCTTTAAATAAACTATATCATCAACGGAATGAATACCACTTTCACTAATCTTAATTATATCAGACGGCATGTGTGATGCCAACTCAACACTACGTTCCAGATTAACTGTAAAAGTTTTAAGATCGCGGTTATTGACCCCCACCACATCAACATATTCATTCACAAGGTCAAGCTCTTCGCGGTTATGAACTTCCATTAACACAGAAAGTCCCAGTTCATGAGCTTTTGCTCCAAGTTCTTTAGCTTCGTTATTGGTTAAAATGGCAGCTATTAACAATATTGCACTCGCTCCAATTGCCTTGGCTTCGTAAACCTGGTAAGTATCAATCATGAAGTCTTTTCGTAAAACCGGAATATCAACTACACTCCGGCCAACCATCAAGTCATCGAAACTACCACCAAAAAAATGATTATCAGTTAAAATTGACAAGGCCGAAACGCCAGCGTTCTGATATCCAACAACAACATCCTGAGGCTTAACACAATCATTAATAACACCTTTCGATGGCGATTGTCTCTTAAACTCTGCAATAATACCGTTTTTTTTGCTATCAGTAAGAAACGCTTTTAATGACAAACACTCGGTTTCAAAATATTTTTCTTTCGATAGTTGCTCTATTGATACTAGCAATTTAGCCGTGGCAACTTCTTCCCTTTTTCGTGCAACTATTTTATCCAGAATAGTCATCTTATATTTCTAATAAGGTTTTTAGTGATTTTTTTGCCTTTCCTTCTAACAATGAATCGGTTGCTTCTTCTAAACATGAATCAATTGTTTTTGATGAATCAATACATTGCAAAGCCAGTGCTGCATTAGCAATTACTACATTGTTCTGAGCCTCTGTTCCTTTACCTTCAAGTATGCTTGTGAATATCTGAGCAGCTTCGGGAACTGAATTACCACCAAAAATATCTTCTTGTCTAATTTGTTTCATTTTTAAATCGGCTGCGATCATCATTTGTTCCCCATTTCGAAATATTGCTTTAAACGGACTGGTAAGAGATATTTCATCATATCCGTCTAAGCTGTGTAAAATTACATAATTCTTATCTCCATTTTGATAAATATAATTATACAAACGAGCCAATTCCAAATCAAAAACTCCAACAAGTTGATTTTGAGGCGATGATGGATTCACCATTGGCCCCAACATATTAAAAAAAGTTTTTAATCCTAATTCACGTCTTATAGGTGCAATGGCTTTCATGGCAGGATGAAACATTGGAGCATGCAAAAAACATATTCCAGCTTTATCTAATTGTTTTTTTAATTTCGATTCATCATTAGTAAATTTATACCCAAAATGTTCCATTACATTTGATGATCCACACGACGACGAAACTCCGTAATTTCCATGTTTCGATACTTTTTGTCCTGCACCTGCCACCACAAGAGATGCCAAAGTAGATATATTAAAAGTATGTTTTCCATCGCCACCTGTACCACACATGTCAATCGTTATATAATCACTTAGATCAACAGGTATACGCAATTCTAAAAGGGCATCGCGAAAACCCGAAAGTTCGTCAACTGTAACTTTACGCATCATAAAAACAGTTACAAACGCAACAACTTCCGATTTATTATATACATCTTTTGTTATGTTTATAAGTATATCTTTGGCTTCATTTCTTGTTAATGTTTGAAAATCAAAAAGTCGTTTTAATATATCACGAAGCATATTTATATTTTTTTAAACAATGATTAATAAATAGTTATAGTTTACTGATTGCAAATAATTATTTTTCAATCCAATTTCTTATCATCTGTTTTCCATGTTCTGTTAAAATACTTTCGGGATGAAATTGAACACCGCGTACATCATAACTTTTATGTTTTATTCCCATAATTTGGCCTTCGGCATCACGACTAGTAATTATCAAATCAGTTGGTAAATCATTTTCATTTACAACCCACGAATGATAACGACCTGCTAAAAAAGTATCAGGAACTTTATTAAACAATATTTCAGAACGATCAACTACTAAAATTGGTGTAGAAACACCATGAAAAACCTTGTTTAAATTTCGTATACTACCTCCATAAACCTCACCAATAGCCTGACATCCTAAACAAACGCCCAATATACATTTAGAGGCACCATAAGTTTTAATCACCGATTTTAAAATACCTGCTTCATTTGGTACTCCGGGACCTGGCGATAAAATTATCTTATCATATTTCCCAACATCATCAAGTGATATTTCATCATTACGAAATACATCAACTTTTTGATTGGTAATTTCTTCTACATAATGAACTAAATTATATGTAAATGAATCGTAATTATCTAAAACTAATACTTTCATCCGTAAAAAATTTTAAAATTAAAGCCAAATGAAACTCGCATGTGAATTTTCATCCCTGTTTGTGTTTTTAACGAACATGCTCGTTTCACTTATTTATATTTTACTTTATAACTACCCAATAAAAAAATATTAAAATTCCGAAGCTAACTCTATTGCTTTTTTCAAAGCTCCAAGTTTGTTGTTCACTTCGTTTAATTCACTTTCTTCAACAGATTCAGAAACTACACCAGCTCCTGCCTGGTAAAACAGGGTGTTATTTTTACTTAAAAATGTTCGTATAGATATAGCTTGATTAAAACTTCCATCGAAACCAATATATCCAATACATCCTCCATAATATCCACGGTTTTGATTTTCGTATTTATCTATTAATTCCATAGCTTTATATTTTGGGGCTCCCGATAATGTTCCGGCCGGAAAAGTATCGGCCATTATTCTACATGTGTTTGAACCTTCTTTCAACTGACCTTTTACATCCGACACTAAATGAAGCACATGCGAATAATATTGAACTTCTTTAAATGTTTTTACTATTACATTATTGCAGTTACGGCTTAAATCATTTCTTGCTAAATCGACCAGCATAACATGCTCGGCATTTTCTTTGGGATCCTGGCTTAACTGAACCGCTAAATCCTTATCCTTTGCATCATTTCCGGTACGCTTAAATGTTCCTGCAATAGGATTAATGGTGGCAATTCCATTTTCAATAACTAATTGAGATTCGGGCGATGATCCAAAAATTTTATAACTACCATAGTCGAAAAAGAAAAGGTAAGGCGATGGATTTATATTACGCAATGCTCTGTAAACATTAAATTCATCGCCCGAAAACTGTCTACTATACTGTCGCGATAATACTATTTGAAAAACATCACCTTTAAAGCAGTGTTCCTTACCTTTTGTTACCATCTTCATAAACTCCTCATCAGAAATATTCGATAATTCATCTGACGAAGGAGAAAATTGGAAAGTAGGAATAGACCTGTTTTGTAACATTGGTACTATTTTATCAAAATTACTTTTCTCATTTTCGAACAAATTCTCGACAAAGTAAAGCTGGTTTGTAAAATGGTTAAATGCAATAATGTTTTTATAAAATGAATATCGCAAATCAGGAATATCATGAGTCGATTTCCGTGGTGTTTTAAATTGTATTGTTTCGAAATACTGAACAGCATCGTACGACGAATATCCGAATAACCCATTTACTTTTACCGGGTTATTAATATCTGTCACCTTAAAGGTATTAATAAACTCATCAAGCATTAACGGAACTTCCTGATAATCATTCAACTGCACCACCTCAGCTTCCTTACCCGGATAGTTCTTTGTTAAAATTCCATTGTGAATCTGAAAATCTGCTTCTGTTTGAAAACAGATATACGACATAGAATTATTATTTCCATGATAATCACTACTCTCAAGCAGCAATGTATTGGGATAAATGTCTCTTAATCGCAAATACAAACTTACCGGGGTAACAACATCAGCCAAACCTGCTGGTATTTTCGAACATTTTGGTTTAATTATAATTTTTTTCATATCTAATTTTTTCAATCTTCATAAAAATAAAAAAGGCTTACCGGAGTTTCGGTAAGCCTTTTTATGTCGTTTATATACATAATGATGACGCTCTCACCTTCTCCGTTGAAAGTCAGTTTTACGCCACCACCAAATATTACTAATAGTTTGTTTCATTTTGCTTTTTACAGAATGCAATTTTATAAAAATGTTTTTGATATTGCAAATTCATTTTTCTGTTTTTATTTAAAAATTCATTCAATAACTTAACTCTATTAATTAAAAAACCAGGTTTAAAAAAAAGTGTTAACATTATAATGCAAAAACATTTAAACTATGGAAGATATTAAAAAAATCGAACTTCGAAATTTAAATATAAATGATTATCAAGGATTAAAAACATCAATGATTGAAGCATATAGTAATTGGCCCGGTGCCTACTGGAGCGAGGACCATATTGAAAAACTGCTTGATATTTTTCCCCAGGGCCAAATTGCTGTATTAGTTAATGGTGAAGTTGCCGGCTGTGCACTTTCTCTAATTATTAATTACGATCACTTTGGCGATGAACATACCTATAAAGATATTACAGGTAACTATACTTTTAACACTCACTTTCCTAAAGGAGATGTTTTATATGGCATTGATGTTTTTATCCGCCCCGATTACAGAGGTTTACGTTTGGGACGACGGCTTTACGATGCCCGAAAAGAGCTATGCGAAAAACTAAATTTAAAATCGATAATTTTTGGCGGACGAATACCTAATTATCACAAATACTCAGAACATCTAACACCAAAAGAGTTTATACAAAAAGTTAAGATGAAAGAGATTCATGATCCAACACTCAATTTTCAATTATCTAACGATTTTCATGTTAAAAAAATATTAAAAGGATACTTACCGGGCGATAAAGAATCGAAAGATTATGCTGTATTACTTCAATGGGACAACATTTATTATACAAAAAAAGATCGTAAAATAAATCAGAATAAATCTGTTGTAAGATTAGGTTTAGTACAATGGCAAATGCGACCTTATCATCATCTTGATGAATTATTTGAAAGCGTTGTATTTTTTGTAGATGCTGTGTCGGGTTATAAAAGCGATTTTATTCTGTTTCCTGAATTCTTCAACGCACCTCTAATGTCGAAATTTAACGATTTAACCGAGGCTCAGGCTATCAGACATTTAGCTTCGCACACCGAAGAGATCAGGAAAAAATTTATGGAACTTGCCATTAGCTACAATGTGAATATTATAACCGGCTCAATGCCATCTTTAAGAGGTGAAAATCTTTTTAATGTAGGATACTTATGCAGACGGAATGGCACTTATGAAGAGTATGAGAAACTTCACGTCACCCCTGATGAAACAAAATTCTGGGGTCTAACTGGAGGTGTTAAAATAAAAACTATGGAAACCGATTGTGGAAAAATAGGAGTGTTGATTTGTTACGACGTTGAATTTCCCGAGCTAAGCCGTATTATGGCCGATCAGGGTATGAAAATATTATTTGTTCCTTTTCTAACTGATACGCAAAATGGTTATTCAAGAGTTCGTCATTGCTCACAGGCTCGTGCCATCGAAAATGAGTGCTATGTGGCTATTGCTGGTTCAGTTGGAAACTTGCCAAAAGTTGAAAATATGGATATTCAATACGCTCAAAGTGTAGTATTTACTCCCTGCGATTTTTCTTTTCCCTCAAATGGTGTTAAAGCTGAAGCAACACCAAATACTGAAATGATTTTAGTTGCCGATGTTGATTTAGATCTTCTTGCTGAATTACATACCTATGGTAGTGTGCGAAACTTGAAAGATCGTCGGTTAGATCTTTTTGAAATAAAACTTAATAAGTTATAAAAAAATCCCGTAAATAAACGGGATCTTTTTATATTACTAGTCAAACATATTTCGCATTCGACTAAAAAAGTTTTGTTCCTGATCTTCAGCTTTTGGAGAAAAGGCATCAGACTCCTTTAACTTCTCAATTATTTTTCTATCTTCTTTCGTTACATCTTTTGGAATAAACACATTAATCCGAACCAATAAATCGCCACGTCCATAGCCATTTATTTCAGGTATTCCTTTACCTCTTAATCGTAATATCTTACCAGGCTGGGTTCCGGGATCAATTTTCACTTTTACTCTACCTTCAATAGTAGGAATTTCAACTGGAGCTCCCAATATTGCATCGGGTATACTCACATTCAAATGGTAAATTAAGTCGCTACCATCACGTATTAATTCGGGATGTTTTTCTTCTTCTATTACAATTAACAAATCACCATTTACCCCTCCCCGTCGAGCAGCATTACCTTTTCCTGAAACTGACAATTGCATGCCTTCTTCAACTCCGGCAGGAATATTAATACTAATTACCTCATCAGCCTTTACAATACCTTCCCCTGCACAATGAGGACATTTATTAACAACAATTTTACCTTCACCTCCGCAAGTTGGACAAACCGATGATGTTTGCATCTGACCCAGAATAGTATTTGAAATACGAGTTACCTGTCCTGTTCCCCTACATGTTGAACAGGTTGTATACCCCGAGCTACCCTGGGCTCCCGATCCGGAACAATGGCTACATTCGACATATTTCTTAACCTTAATTTTCTTTTCAACACCATTAGCAATTTCGTTCAGGTTCAGTTTAACTTTAACCCGAAGGTTTGTTCCTTTATTAACACGTCGTCCGCCCCGCGATGATCCAAAACCACCGAAGCCACCAAAACCGCCAAAGCCACCGCCAAAAATATCTCCAAAATGAGAGAAAATATCTTCCATAGACATACCACCACCGCCAAAGCCTCCACCGGCAGCACCGCCAACACCTGCATGTCCAAATTGATCGTAACGCTGTCTCTTTTCAGGATTACTTAGTACCTCATAAGCCTCAGCAGCTTCTTTAAACTTCTCTTCCGAAGCCTTGTCTCCCGGGTTTTTATCAGGATGATATTGAATAGCTTTCTTCCGATAAGCTTTTTTTATCTCATCGGCTGTGGCATTTTTTGACACCTCAAGTATTTCGTAATAATCTCTTTTTGACATCTATTTTGTTTTCTTATTCTCCAACAACAACTTTAGAAAAACGTATTACTTTCTCGTTTAATAAGTATCCTTTTTCAACACAATCTACCACTTTTCCTTTCATCTCGGGTGTTGGGGCAGGTATTTTTGTAATTGCTTCATGCAAATCTGTATCGAAATCTTTTTCTTTTGCTTCAATCTCCTTTACACCTTGTTGTGACAAAAAGTCTTTAAATTTATTATAAATTAAATTGATACCTTTTTTTATCGAATCTAAGTCTTTTGCATCATCTAAATGCGCCAAAGCCCTGTCAAAATCATCAACAACAGGCAATATTCCCTTTAATACACTTTCCCCAGCCGATTTTGTAAGGTCCATTTTTTCTTTCAGAGTTCTCTTTCTGTAATTGTCAAATTCGGCCGATAATCGAATATGTTTATCATTAATATCGGCTAATTTTTGATTCAATTCATTAACAAGATTTTCAAAATCAGATCTTTCTTCAGCTGACTCTTCTTCTATCTTTGCCTCTTCTATAATAACCTCTTCGGGTTGACTTTCTAAATCAAATTTTTCAGCTTTAGGTTCCTGCTTAACAGTCTCTTTTTCTTTTTTTTCTTTCTTGCTCATATATTGATTCTTTTTATTTTTTTGAGTCGACAAAGTTAATCAATAATTTTGCCATTTAGAATAAATGGACAAAATGACACACTTTAGTCATCAATTTATTCAGTTAATGCCAAAAAAAAACAGGACTAAAATCCTGTTTTAATATAATATAAAATTTATTAAGACTAAGGAGTCGATAATCGATTAAGCGCAGAAGCTATTACACTCATGTCGGATGATACAGCAACAATTCGACCATCACCATCAACAAGTATTTTTTTCAAATCAAAAGCTTCAAACTTATTTACAATATCCGATTCCCGACCTTTAAAATCGCATATATGAAAAGGATAATTCATTTGATCTGATTCAATGGATTTTATTAATGGATTTTTGAATCGATCTAAAGAGATACTTACTATTGTAAGACCTGTTCCTTTAAGAAATTCTTGATTTTGATATTTTTCAACCATTCCTGCTTTCAAATGGTTGTCGACCCGCGATGAAGCATCGTAAGAAGCCCAAAAATCAATAAGCAACATTTGCCCTTTAAAGTCAGTCGATAAATAATCAACACCGCTGATTAACTTTGAATTGATTTCGGGAGCCCTATCTCCAATCTTCAGTCCAATTGCTGGTTTTGCAGTTTCATTAATGAATGACAAAAAACAAACCCCCACAATCGTCAGCACAGCTGTCAACTTAATTAATCTCATGAAATTTGTGTTAGTGAAACAATAACGCCACAAAGATTTATAAAATAATGGCGCTTAAAAGATATTTTAGATTAAGGTATCTGATAAAGTGATTAATGTTTTTATTTACGACACAAAGATATGCTCTAAAACAGAAAAATTCCAACATTTTTCGCTTTGAATTTTCACAAAAAATGTTAATTTATTAGCAACATTTACATAATATATTGATAATGAACATTTTAGTTAGTGCAACGTAATAAAAAATTGATGTCAAGTATTATAATATACTGATGCATTGATAGTAGTTATCAGTTTCTTTTTTTAATAAATACGTTTAATTTTAGCTCCAATTTGGTTTAATCTTGTATCAATTTGTTCATAACCTCTATCAATTTGCTCAATATTATGAATTATACTTTTCCCCTGTGCAGATAGTGCTGCAATAAGCAATGCAACACCTGCACGAATATCGGGCGAAGTCATAACCGATGCTCGTAATGGGGTTTCTTTATTTAGTCCAATAACCGTAGCTCTATGAGGATCGCACAAAATAATGCGGGCTCCCATATCAATTAACTTATCAACAAAAAACAATCTACTTTCAAACATTTTTTGATGAATAAGAACACTTCCTTTTGCCTGGGTAGCAATAACCAGAAAAATACTTAATAAATCGGGGGTAAGTCCGGGCCAAGGAGCATCGGCAATGGTCATTATTGAACCATCAATAAAAGTATCAATTTCGTAATTAACTTGCGAAGGAATATAAATATCATCGTTTCTAAATTCCATTTTTATACCAAACCGACTAAAAGCCATTGGAATCAACCCAAGTTGATCAATACGACAATTCTTAAGTGTTATTTCAGAACCTGTCATAGCAGCCAACCCAATAAAACTGCCAACTTCAATCATATCAGGAAGAATAGTATGGTAGCAACCCGTAAGAGCCTCAACACCTTCAATGGAAAGCAGGTTAGATCCTATTCCCTTTATGTTTGCACCCATCAATTCAAGCATTCGACACAACTGCTGCACATATGGTTCACATGCAGCGTTATAAATAGTAGTTTTACCCCTGGTAAGCACTGCTGCCATAATAATATTGGCAGTACCTGTTACTGATGCTTCATCTAATAATATATATGTACCTTTAAGGTTGGAAGCTTCAACGGTATAAAAAATCTCTTCGGAATCAAATACAAAGTGAGCTCCCAATTTTTCAAACCCAAAGAAATGTGTATCTAACCGTCGGCGACCAATTTTATCGCCCCCCGGTTTTGGAAAATATGCTTTACCAAACCTTGCAAGCAATGGCCCCATAATCATTATTGAACCACGCAATGATGATGCACGCTTTTTAAAATCGAGCGTTTGCAAATAGGTAATATCAATGTTGTCGGCAATAAAACTACAAGAATTAGATGAATGCCTGTCAATTTTTACCCCCATTTTACTGAGTAATTCAATTAAATTATTAACATCTAAAATATTTGGGATGTTAGTAATTGTAACTTTATCGGAGGTTAAAAGCACAGCACTAATAACTTGTAAAGCCTCGTTTTTTGCACCTTGAGGATGTATTTCACCAGATAAACAACACCCTCCTTCTATTTCAAAACTACCCATAAAATAAGGAACAGTTAAGCAAAAAATTTATTGCTATTTTTTTACAATTCTTCTTTTTCTGTTGTTTCTATGAAACTGGGTTGAATTACTATTTACTACTCCTCCATTAACATCTTTAAACTCAGGAATTTTCATCCCTTCCTCTATTTGCAATTTACCACCAGACATCATTCTAATATCATCAAAAACCCTTTCATCAGTAGAAGAATCTTTGTTGTACATCATAAGCGATTTTTTCATGTGGTTCGCTATTAATTGTATCAACTGCTTTTTTTCTTCTTCATTTTCATGATCAATAGCTTTTTGAATGATTTCTTCAATCACTTTGCCATAATGCATAAACCTTATTCGGTTATTTTTATAAGGAATAGTTGCCGGTTTTGTATTAAAAGTAGCAGCTTCGGGCAAATCAAACGGATAATCAATGTCGAGTTTAAAATTCGACATTATGGCTAAATGATCCCATAATTTATGTTTAAAATCACTCACATCACGTAAATGTGGGAACATGCTACCCATTATTCCAATAATTGTTTTGGCGCATTTCATTCGCTCTTCGCGGTCCTCAATTGTCAATGCATGATCAACCATTTTCTGAACATGACGTCCATATTCAGGTAGCACCAGTTTCTTTCGGTTCGAATTATAATCCATCTAAAAAAAGTAATATTCCATTTATGGAATCTGTAAACTATAATAATTTGAAGTTTGTGTACAGTTGTAAAGGAGTTTATTAACTGTAAAAATATTAAACAAATCTATGTTAAAATTTTTAGTTTGGCAAATTTTAATAATAATTGTTTTTTTCCTGCATTATCAAATTCAACTGTAATTTTGGTATTAGGCAATTGGCCTTCTATTCCTAAAACAATTCCTTTACCAAAACGTTCATGTTCAACTCTCATTCCCGGCTTTATTTCAGTTTTACCTATTTCGTGATAATTGAAATTCACTTGTTGATTGGTTTGTCCAACATTAGTCGATTTAAATTTATTTACGGACATTAATGTATTACTAAATCCCTTAGAAAATAAATCTGATGGTCGATTATTAAATGATGGCTTTGATTTTGACGCTAACATATCATCGACAGAAATATCGAGGTATTTCTGATCTATTTCACTTATAAAACGACTTGGATTAGAGAACTTCAATTCTCCGTATTTATATCGACTTTTAGCAAATGAAATAGAAGCATATTGTTCGGCACGTGTTATTGCAACATAAAACAACCTTCGTTCTTCTTCAAGCCCTCGTTCATTATCGGTACTTTGCGACGATGGGAAAAGCCCCTCTTCGACACCTACGATATAAACATTTTTAAACTCCAACCCTTTAGCGCTGTGAATTGTCATTAATGTTACCTTATCGTTGTCTTCAGCATTATCAGTATCCTGATCTGTCAATAAAGATACCTCCTCAAGAAAATTAACAAGCATTGCCGGTTCGCCCGATTCAATTTTATTGGTAGTGAATTCCTTTATAGCATTCAAAAGCTCTTCAACGTTCTCTATTTTCGATTGATTCTCCATAGATCTATCCTGATGCAAATCTTTCAAAATTCCACTCTCCGACACAATATCTTTTGCAACATCATAAGCAGATGGTTCGGAAAGCTTCATCATAAAACGCAAAATCAATTCTACAAAATTTTTTAATTTTTGTTGAGTCCCTTTATTAATACCTAATTGAGTAAGATCGGAAGTGGTTAAAATACCCCAAATACTTTTCCCTGTATTACCTGCTGCATCTTCCAATTTAGCAATTGTTGTATTTCCAATTCCTCTTGCAGGATAATTTATTATTCGTTTAAGAGACTCCTGATCATTAGGATTAACAACTATTCTGAAATAGGCCAAAATATCCTTTATCTCTTTTCGCTGATAAAATGATAAACCTCCGTATATTTTATATGGATAATTCTTTTTTCGTAACGCTTCTTCAAAAATTCGCGATTGTGCATTAGTGCGATACAGAATAGCAAAATCTTTATATTTGTACTGGTGTCTTAATCTTCGTTCGGCAATATCGTTTGCAACAATAAATCCCTCTTCAACATCAGAATAAGCTTTTACCACTTTTATTTTATTACCATCTTCCTTTTCAGAGAAAACTGTTTTAAAAATCTGTCCTTTATTATTGGCAATAATACTATTTGCAGCATTCACAATATTTTTGGTCGATCGATAATTCTGTTCCAGCTTATATATATTGTATTTGGGATAATCATTTCGAAAATTAAGTATGTTTTCTATTTTAGCTCCCCTGAAACTATAAATACTTTGGGCATCATCGCCAACAACACAAATATTTTCATGCCCTTCGGCCAACTTTTTAATTATTCGATATTGCGATAAATTAGTATCTTGATACTCATCAACCAAAATGTAACTAAACCGCTGCTGATATGATTTTAACACATCAGGAAAATCGCGAAACAGTATGTTGGTATTTAATAACAAATCGTCAAAATCCATAACCCCCGATTGATAACAATGCTTCATATATCGGGTATAAATTTCATAAACCATAGGCTTTTGAGCAGCTCTATCAGCCATCATTCTATTCGTGTCGCGAGTATAAGAAACCGGGGTCACCAGATCATTTTTAGCCGATGATATTCTACTCAAAACATCACCGGGTTTATATATCTTATCAGTCAAACTCATTTGCTTAACGATAGATTTTATAACACTTTTAGAGTCGGATGTATCGTAAATGGTAAATGCCGATGAATAACCAAGTTTTTCAGCTTCGAATCTTAATATACGTGCAAAAATTGAATGAAAAGTTCCCATCCATAAGTATCGGGCAACATTATCACCCACAATAGCAGCAATACGTTCTTTCATTTCACGTGCCGCTTTATTAGTAAAGGTAAGTGCCAATATTTTTCCGGGAGGCACTCCCTGCTGCAAAAGATGAGCAATACGATAAGTAAGCACACGCGTTTTACCCGATCCGGCTCCTGCAATAACAAGCGATGGGCCATCGGTATTTACAACAGCATCACGCTGAGCTTCATTCAATTCATTTAAATATTCCTGCACGTTTTTGTTAAATTGATATTGCACAAAAATAATGATCTCATTTATGAAACAGATATTTTTTTACATCGAAAAGCAATTTTATTATTTCATTCGTCGTTATTAAATAATTGTTATAGTTTTGATGCCAAAGAGTATTATTTTTTATGAACAGATTTGCTTTATTACTTACAATTATATTTGGGTATACATTATTTGCTAATGTTAACAGCCAAATTATAGCTCCATCGGCTAAATATATAGGACTAACCAACTATAGTAGTGGGAAACAAGATTCGATATATTTCTTTTTATCAGAAACTGATATTGAACTAATATGCTCAAATTCAGTTATTGGCAACAATTTTTCGTGGTATAAATACGATTTGTCAACAGATAACTGGGGAACCTCATCAATTGGAAATACTTTTTCTCTTTCAAATATTTCGGATGGTGGATATAAAGTTGAAGTTACAAATAATGGCACAACAAGTAAATATATTTGTTGGGTCTTTGTACCTAATGTAACAGGTACTGCCGAAATACATACAGAAAAACCTGATTGTGGTTTTTTAGCATCGTCAGTTACTAATGCTACTCCTAAAATACTTACTTATGTCGATATTAATTCTTCAACAAAAACATCGAAAACAATCCCATATCAATATCGCTGGATTTCGGAAAAAAACAAGATAGATACCATAGTAAATCAACCTACCTGTGATTTAGAGATATATTATAATGATAACCTATCAGCATCAATTGGCATAGGCAAAGAACAAAATGAACTTGCCATATTATTAATGGACATAGGCACTATTTATGTTGATAGCGTTAAAGCTATTAAGGCATATTTTACTCAAAAGTTAACGGAAGAAGAAGATAATACAACTGAAGTAGATCCTGAAACATCAGCAAAATTAGAATACATATTTAATGCCTTTCCTGAAACTGGGCAGACAACATTAACTGGGGATACTATTAATACAATATTTACATGGGAATTTTTCAAAAAGGTTGGAGATGAAGATGAAAAGATTTCATCCGATCAACATTCATACGAAGCAAAATATTCCTTTACAGATGAAGGAACGTATTATGCTTCACTAACTGTTAGTAATGATTTTTGTGAAGACATATACGATCAGGCTGGCGAGATTATTGTATCTGATACATACCTGCTGGTACCAAATGTATTCACTCCAAATGGAGATGGTATTAATGAAACCTTCAAAGTATCATACACTTCAATAAAGAAATTTCAAATGGTCATTGTTAATCGCTGGGGACGCATAATGTTTGAGACCACCAAAATAGACGATGGTTGGGATGGCAAATATGGTGGGAAAATGGCTCCTCCTGGAGTTTACTACTACGATGTTGTTGCCGAAGGATACGATGGTGTTAAGAAACACAAAAAGGGTTTCCTTCACTTAATTACCGATCATAAATAATAAGCTTTTAATATGCTTTTAACTCATCGGATGATTTAATTATTTGAATATAATCATCAACCGAAAGACGACCAGCATCTACAACCAATCCTGCTTTATTATAAAATGGTTCACGCTCTTTCAATTTATCAGCAATAAATTCCAATAGTTCACTTTCGGTTTTGTTTGCCACTAATGGTCGTTGTTGCTTAGCATGAATCAACCGTTCGAACAAAATTTCGGGCGATAGTTTTAAATAAATACTAAGCCCCGAATTATTCATCACATCCATATTGTTATAAAAACAAGGAGAACCGCCTCCTGTACCTATTATCACGTTCTCCATCTCACTTACGTTCACCAATATTTCATGTTCTGCCAATCGAAAACCATCTTCGCCAAACTTTTCGAAATAAGAACTAATAGTCATTGCATGACGATCTTCGAACAGATGATCCATATCGATAAACGACCAATTAATTGACCGGGCTAAAGCATTTCCAAGTGTTGATTTTCCCGATCCCATAAAACCAAGAAGATATATTCGTTTTAATCGCATTAAATTTTGTTTGTTTAAAATAACGACATTTGGTTTTCTTCTTCCGAAGTTCCTGTATCAACTCTATTACCAGGTTCAATATTCTCATTATCAATCACTTCCGGCTCATCGGGAATAGTAGGTTCCAATTCACTTATCTTTCCAACCTGATACGTTGTTAATCTTTTACCTCTTGCTTTGAATCCCTTTACACCAATAAATTCGGCTACATCAATCACCAAATCATCACGAAATTTATCATCGCCACCAAGTTTTACATTTATAATCGGATGACCAACTTTGGTTACCAACACTAGTTTTGAGTTTTTATGTTCTCCAATAATGTTTTGTGGTTTTACAGATACTTCGGCCTGAAAACGTTTTATATAGTAATATTTTTGTTCGCCATCGAAAAATACAGCCGACCAAACTCTGTCGTTTCTAAATTTTTCAATGACCAAAATATTATCATCGTAATGATTGGCCAAATCGAAATTAGTTGTAAAAAATTCGCCATCTTTATTAATTACCAATATTTGGTCATCTTCCTGAAACTCACCCAGGTAAATACCTCGCCCATCAGCATTTAACCGTAACACCTCAAATTCGAAATAAATTTTTCTACCCCCAAGTGTCGATAATCCCTGTTGTTTCAATACTACTTTATGAAGGTCATTTTTAGTAAGTATATTACCCATCGAATTTCGACCTTTAATAGCAAGTGTGGCCATATCGAAATCGAAAACAATGTTTCGAATTCGGGGCTTCGGTTTTAACATTACCTTTAGTAATTCAGCTTCACCATTCGGATTAGCACTGAAATATACAATCTCAGATCCATCAGTACCTTGTGTAATATTATACTCCTTGTCGCGAGTAATACCAGTAATAGCAAATCGTTTTACATAAACATTACCCTTTTTCCCATCGCGATAAACTACATTATAAATAGTTCGTTTATCATTCTTTTTAAATATGGCTAAATGAATAATATTTTTACCAACAAAAGTCTTCTCCTGAACTTTTGATATAATGTACCGACCATCTTTATAAATAATTATAATATCGTCAATATCAGAACAATCACATATATATTCATCCTTTTTAAGTGATGTACCAACAAAACCATCTTCGCGATTGATGTATAGTTTTTCACTTTTAACAACCACTTTAGAAGCCTCAATGTTCTCAAAACTCCTAATTTCGGTCATTCGGATAAAATCTTTTCCATAATTCTTTTTAATACGCTTATAATAATCAATCGTATAATCAATAATATGCTCAATATTAAACTTCACCTGCTCCATCTCATCTTCAATGGCTTTAATGTGTTCATCAGCCTTTTTTATATCGAACTTGGAAATTTTTCGAACTGGTTTTTCAGTAAGCTTAACAATATCATCGGGTACAATTTCTCTTCGAAGACGACTGCGAAACGGATCAAAACCCTTATCAATAGCATCTAAAACCTGTTCCCATGTATCGGTATCTTTTTCTAGTTCACGGTATATACGTTCTTCGAAAAAAATCTTTTCGAGCGATGAATAGTGCCAGTCATTTTCCAATTCATTCATGCGAATGTCTAACTCTCGCATTAACAAGTGTTTAGAATATTCGGTATTCGATTTTAGAACATCCGACACATACATAAAATGTGGCTTATTATCACTAATCACGCAACAGTTTGGAGAAATTGATATTTCACAATCGGTGAATGCATAAAGCGCATCAATAGTTTTATCGGGAGATGAACCGGGAGGGAGATGAACCAAAATTTCAACACTCCCGGCCGTGTTATCATCAATTTTTTTTACCTTAATTTTTTGCTTGTCGTTGGCCTTAATAATAGATTCAATTAACGAACCAGTATTTTTACCATAAGGAATATCAGAAATAACAAGTGTTTTACTATCAAGTTTTGAAATCTTCGCACGTACTCGTACTGATCCTCCCCTATGTCCGTCGTTATAACGTGTTACATCTACATAACCTCCTGTAGGAAAGTCGGGAAATAATTCAAAATCTTCGTCCTTTAAATGCGCAATACTAGCGTCAATTAACTCATTAAAATTGTGTGGTAATATTTTCGATGCTAACCCTACTGCAATACCTTCAACACCTTGAGCCAACAATAAAGGAAATTTTACAGGTAAGGTAACAGGCTCCTGGTTACGACCATCGTACGATAATTTCCACTCTGTTGTTTTAGGATTAAATACTACCTCCTGTGCAAATTTTGTTAATCGTGCCTCAATATATCGTGGGGCAGCAGCTCCATCACCAGTAAAAACGTTTCCCCAGTTTCCTTGTGGATCAATAAGTAAGCCCTTTTGTCCCAATTGAACTAAAGCATCGCCAATAGATGCATCACCATGAGGGTGAAACATCATGGTGGAACCGATAATATTAGCAACTTTATTATACCTACCATCATCCATTCGACGCATGGCATGCAAAATACGCCGCTGTACAGGTTTTAAACCATCATTAATATGAGGAACAGCACGTTCCAAAATCACATACGAAGCATAATCGAGAAACCAACCACGATACATTCCTGGCAGATGAGTTATTCTTGTTTCGTCTACATCCCATACGGGTCTTATTCCATCTTCCCTAACAATACCATGTCCTTCATTTTCTAACTCTTCAGAGAGGTCTTGATCTAAATTATCTATATCGCTCATATTGATTATATCTTTTCATAATTATTCAACCAGATCTTCTTCAACAACCAGGTTATCAATAATAAAATTTTGACGATCGGGGGTGTTTTTACCCATATAAAAATCGAGCAGGTCACTTACTGCATCTGATTTTTTTAACATAACTGGCTCAATACGCATATCTTTACCAATGAAGTGCTTAAATTCATCGGGCGATATTTCACCCAAACCTTTAAATCGGGTTATTTCGGGTTTTGGACCTAACTTGTTTATTGCATCAATTTTTTCTTCATCGGAATAACAATAGACAGTTTTCTTTTTATTTCGAACCCTAAATAAAGGAGTTTGTAAAATATACAGATGACCATTTTTAACCAGTTCGGGGAAAAACTGAAGAAAGAAACTAATTAACAGCAACCGAATATGCATTCCATCCACATCAGCATCAGTTGCAATAATTACATGATTATATCTTAAATTTTCAATACTTTCTTCAATATTCAACGCAGCCTGAAGAAGATTAAACTCTTCATTCTCGTAAACAATTTTACGTGTAAGACCATACGAATTCAATGGCTTTCCTTTTAAACTAAAAACTGCTTGCGTATTAACATTCCGGGCTTTGGTAATTGATCCGCTTGCCGAATCGCCCTCGGTAATAAACAACGATGACTCAAGTTTTTGTTCACTTGTGGTGTTATAATGAACACGACAATCGCGAAGCTTACGGTTGTGTAAACTAACTTTTTTAGCTCTCTCCCTGGCCAATTTTTGTATTCCCGAAATAGCTTTTCGTTCTTTCTCCGATTCTAATATTTTTTTATAAAGAATGTCGGCAGTTAATGGGTTCCGATGCAAAAAGTTATCTAACGACTGGGTAACCATATCAAAAACATAATTACGCACTGAAACGCCATTTGGTGACATATCTTTTGACCCCAGCTTTGTTTTTGTTTGAGACTCAAAAACCGGCTCTTCAATTTTTATAGAAACGGCGGCAATAATTCCCGATCTAATGTCGGCAACATCAAAACTCTTATTATAAAAATCACGAATTGTTTTAACAATTGCTTCGCGAAAGGCTATAAGATGAGTACCTCCCTGAGTGGTGTGCTGCCCATTAACAAAGGTATAATACTCTTCTCCATACTGGTTTCCGTGAGTTAAGGAAATTTCCAGATCATCAGATTTTAATTGAATAATAGGATATAATCCCGGAGAAGTCATATTTTCGTTAAGCAAGTCGATCAATCCATTTTTCGATTGATAAACTGTTCCATTAAAATTAATAGCAAGCCCCGCATTTAAAAACGTGTAATTTTTAAGTAGTATTTCGATATACTCAAAATTGTACTTGTAATGTTCAAATACCTCTTTATCAGGCACAAATTCTATATAAGTCCCATTTTTTTCAATAGTACTGGTTATTTCATAATCCTCAATAACTTCTCCCTTTGAAAACTCAACTTTTTTAGTTTCACCATCGCGAAATGCCTGAACAGTAAACTTCATTGAAAGTGCGTTAACAGCCTTAATACCAACGCCATTCAATCCAACAGATTTCTTAAACACTTTTGAATCGTACTTTGCTCCGGTATTCATTTTAGATGCAACATCGATTACTTTTCCCAAAGGTATTCCACGCCCATAATCGCGAATTGAAACGATACCATCGTTGACAGATACATCAATTCTTTTCCCAAAACCCATCATAAATTCATCAATGGAATTATCCATTACTTCTTTAAGCAATACATAAATACCATCATCGGGATAAGTACCATCACCAAGTTTTCCAATATACATCCCCGGACGCTTTCGAATGTGTTCTTTCCAATCGAGCGTTCTAATGGCATCTTCCGAGTAGTTCTGAGTTGTTTCCACACAAATCTATTTAAGTTAACATAAGTAAGACTGCGAGAGCGGTCTACAATTTGAGTCTTCCCAAATATAATTAAAAGGACAATTCTAACAGAATTAACTTATCAACAGGATAAAAAAAATAGAATGCTTTCGGCATTCTATTTATATTTTAGAGGTAAATATTTTTTTAACCACGAAATATTTACTAAGGCATTTTATACATAAAAGCATTTATATTCATACCGGCACCAACTGATGTCATCATTACATAATCACCTTTCTTTAAGTGGTGACCCTCCATTTTTCCTTTCAAAATCAAATCGAAAAGAGTAGGTACTGTTGCAACGCTACTATTTCCTAAAGTTGCTATTGACATAGGCATAACGCTCATATTGGCATCTTTCATATCGTAAAGCCGAAAAATTCGCTTTAAAATTGCCTCATCCATTTTTGCATTAGCTTGGTGTATTAATATTTTACTCACATCCGAAAGAGTCAAATTATTTAAATCGAGACATTCTTTTGCAATAATTGGCACATAAGTAAGAGCATAATTATACACACCTCGTCCATTCATTTTCAAAAACAAATTACCCGATTCATTAAGCTTTTCATCGAGTGCTTTATCCATTCGGAGCAAATCGATATGTTCGATTGTATCGGTACGAGCCACATGTTTTAATACACCAACCGGCTCACTGCAAACCCTTGGTTCGAACAAAGCAGCTCCTGCGCCATCGGCAAACAACATTGAATCGCGATCATTAGGATCTACATTTCTACTAAGTGTGTCAGCTCCAACAACTAAAACAGCCTTCGCATCGCCTGATTTAATATAGTAATTAGCTTGGATAACAGCCTGTGTCCAACCCGGACACCCAAAAGTTATATCGTATGCAATGGTTTTAGGGTTACGAATACCTAATTTTTGCTTAATACGCGATGCAATTGTAGGTAAAATATCGGGATACCTGCTTCCAGTTTTTACATCACCTAAATTATGAGCCAGAATAATATAATCCAACCCTTCAGGATCAAAACCAGCCGACTCCAATGCCTCTTTTGCAGCAAAGGTAGCAATATCGGATGTTACATACTTACTCTCTGCAATACGACGCTCGCGTATATCAGTAATTTGTTGAAATTTATCTACAATTTCGATACCTGGTAAATCAATTTTAGTGCCGTCGTCATTTAAAAAAACCCGATTTGCAAAGTCACTATTTTTAACAACCACAGGAGGAATATAAGATCCTGTTCCGGTTGCAACAGCATAAATCTGTTCTTTTAACTCCATTTTATTTATTATTTATTTCTTTATCAAATTTTGTATATCTCATTAATTGCATCTGTTTACCATCCCAAACCCCATAAGTAAAATTACTAATCCAATCGCCTAAATAAATAATGCTACTATTAGGGGCAATTTCTTTACTAAGTACAATATGCCTATGCCCAAACACGAAATAATCGAAATGGCTCTCTTTTAATTTCTCTTTTGCAAATAATACAAGCCATTCATTATCGTCGCCCAAATAAACAGAACCATGGCTAACCATATTTTTTTCACGACTGTGTTTTGACCATACAGTTGCAAAACCAATTCCAAAATTTGGATGGATATGGGCAAATAACCATTGAGCAATTTTGTTAGTGAATATCTTTTTTATGAAATTAAATTTCCGGTCATAATTACCTAGTCCATCACCATGAGCAAGAAAAAAACGTTTCCCGTCAATAACTTTTTCAACAGGATTGCGATAAATTTTCACACCGGTTTCGTTGGGTAAATAATCAAATATCCAAATATCGTGATTACCGGTAAAAAAATAAACAGGAATACCTAAGTCGGTAATTTCGGCAAGTTTACCAAATAATCGGGTAAATCCACGTGGTACAACTCTTTTATATTCGAACCAAAAATCGAATATGTCGCCCAATAAGTAAATCTCGGCAGCCGAATCTTTAATATCGTCAAGCCAACTTACAAAAATCTTCTCATGTTCCTTGGGGTTTTTAATTGTTGGAGCACCCAAATGCACATCAGAAGCGAAGTATATTTTCTTTTCGCTTTTCAAGCTAATAAAATACTGTGGTTGTTCTTTAAAAAAATAAGGCACAAATATATTGGTTTTTTTTTCCTGTTACTATAAATATGCAAATTGGATTAATCAAATTTTAACCTGATAAAATAAATTAACCATTAAACTATTTAATATTTTAGCTATTTTGCAACACAAAAACAACTAAAAAATAATATATGGCAGTAAGTGAAAGTGCTCACAAATTACGTGAAATGATTGAAAAAGCAATTGAAGATCACATTATTACTCCCGAAGAGTACGATCAAATATTATTTATTGCAGAAGAAGATGGTCACATTGATGCCCAGGAAAAAGCCCTTTTAAAAACATTACAAAGTATGATAGAAGATAAATCGATTAAGTTTGCAAAAGCTAAATAGTTTATAATGCCTTAATAATAATTCAATTAACAACATTTCATTTAATAAAATCCCATAGGAACGTTTTTTCTCTAACCTTATTAAAAACCAAATTTCGATAGGTTAGTTGTTAATGAAAAAAAGTTAGATGAACTTGCTAAATGGTATCTGCCCGATCCATAAGAGACATGAAATTTATACACTCGAAATCCAAAACCCCATGAATAGCCAACTGTCGAAGCCCGATCTTCTAATTTTAATTCCTGACGAACCCTATGGTTATATCCGGCTGCAATATAAAAATTTTTAAATGGCAAAAACTCAACACCAAAAACAGCATGACGCATCACATTATTAAAATGGCTTATACTGTTAGACTCATCGTGATTATTTGCTGATCCATTTTCTGATTTATCAACCTCGTACTCCAAATCCCAGTTAAGTAAACCCTGTAAGGTTAAAGAAAAGCGAAACGGAGCATGAGCCAATTTATTCGATAATCCTATTTGTAAATCTGTAGGAACAGATTCGGGAGCTTCGTCAAATGATGAAATTTGCGATCCAAAACTTTTAAGTACAACACCTGCTGAAAATAATCTATTATTATCATGATATGCAAAACCAATATCAGATAACAATGCAAATGAATTATAATGCCAAAATTGTGACAATACAGGCTTAAAAGTTATTCCACCAACAATATTTTTAGAAAGACGTTTTGTATAAGTTAACAAAAATGCATATTCAGCAGAATTTATTTGTCCAATTTCATTGTCAAATTCATCGTGTCCTATAATAGTTCCACCGTTAAAGTTATGAATTCCCAAAGCCAAAGTTCCAATATTTTTAATATTACGTGCATAACCAACATATCCATAACGAATATCTGCCGGCATTGGAACATAATTAATAACCAAATTATTGTGAACACTATCGCCAATCATTGCAGGGTTATGAAACTGCATATTCAAGTCATTACCAAAAATACCCACCTGGTTACCACCTAAACTTCCAAGACGAGCCGAATTTGGAATAGTTAAAAAATCATAAACATTTTCGCCTCCAATTTGCGCTAACGAAACTGAAACACAAGAACATATAAAAAAAACTCCAAATACGAACTTCATCTATTATATTTAATAAAATTATACTCAATAAAAAACTCAATATATAAACGAATAAATATTACTATTTATTATTAATCATTAAAGATATAATTCTTTCAGATTTTGAACTACAATATTAACAGCTGGGCAAACAAAAGTATTTTGATAAGTTATATTTAAAATTTGGTAGAAACGTTTTCTATCGGTATGCGGATATTCACGACAAGCCCGGGGACGAACATCATAAATCATACAATAATTATCGCTCATAAGAAATGGGCATGGCGACTCACGAAACACATAATCATTATCGTTATCTATTTTTAAATATTGTTCAATAAGAGTTGATGGTTTCATTCGCAAATGTTTCGAAATGCGATCTATGTCACGATCAATAACAATAGGGCTTATACTTTTACAACAATTAGCACACTCCAAACAATTGATTTTTTCAAATGCATAATAATGCAATTCTTCAACTTTTATATCCAAATCTTTAGGTTTTCGTTTTCTTAATTTGTTAAAAAAGCTTTTATTTTCTTTTGCATTATTATTTGCCTGGTCAATATATATCTTTAAATCTATACTCATTTATAATTTTAAAAAAGTTTAAAACGAAAAATTCTATGGTTTATTAAAAAAATGCAAAAATAATTGATATAACTTATAATAAATATTTTTTCAGTTGATGGTTATATATACTTTTAATAGTCTGAAACGTTCAACATTACATCCACAATGCAATTATTGGTGGTTATTTTACTTATTATCAATATATTAAGAAATAATTGCAAATTACAATACTATTAATATAAAAGCAAGATGTTAAATAGACATATTGTTTTATTAAAGCTTATAAACTGAAAAATAAACGTTTAAGATACTTATTATCCAATATTATTATACAAATAAAATATTTGTAAATCAATATTGAATAATAAAATATATTTACATAATTTCACAAATAATAAATTTTTGCTCTGAGGGACTTCAAGCGGAGCTAAAATAATCAGCATTAAAAAGGGAAATCAACTAGAGAGGATGTAACATAAACCTTAATAAATCTTTCTATGTTGGAACATAATACAATTGAAAAAAAATTATCTGATAATATTCAGAGATTTGAAAAAATTGCCCGTGCATTAAATCGCGATCGAATGAAATTTTTATTTCATGGTTTTACCGAGCAACAAATAAACAATTTTCATTACGAATTATCGCGTTTGAAACTAATTCCAAACGATCTGCATTATAAAAAAAAGCAGTTAAAATGGGCTGAAAAGAAAAGCAAACAAAAACAAAATCTTATTTCATTGTGCGATCATTTTTTATCGGAAACCAATAATGAAATTAAAAACACTTTTAAAATCGATTTTAATTCATTAACCGATAAAGAATTATTACATACTATTTGCTCGTTTACCGAAAAAATAAGAATAGATAATTCAATTGATTCGCGAATTAAGGAACAATCAATGCAAATTGAAAACGATATTATTAATTTCGAAGAGGCTGTATATAATCATAATGAATCAACATTATTACGTATTCGTCAGTCAATTGAGAGAAATAATATCCAAAATGATTTAATAAATATGTGCGATATAATATGCGATTTAGGGAAAAATATATGGCACTCGATTAATAACAATAATTACAAAGATTATGATCCGGTTGCAAATGCAGCATGGCATCGAAGAAAAATAGCAACAGAAGAATTAGTACGTTAATTGTACTTTAAAAAGGGGTCTACACTTAATGTTAGAAAAGGGCTAATGCCCATCGGGGAAAGAACCCCGGATTCGAAAATCCGGGGTTCTTTGTTATTTAATTCTAAAGCAACAAAATTGCATCCTGTTTGTTACTTTAATACATTTGTAACGATGTTGCACATAGTAACATCATTATCTAACTGATTTATTAATTAGTTTAAATTTTACTAAATATACACTGTTATTGAGTAACACTAAGTTAATTAATATAATATGGAATGTTTTTTATGCGAAAAAGCAATTATAAATAACAGTAATATGGGAATACGCAGGTTAACAATTGGTTTAATTATTATTTCGGCAGTAATAATATTTTCGGGATGCCATAATAACACAACTAATAAAACTGAGAAAATGATTAATGTAAGTATTATGCCCCAAAAATATTTTGTTGACCGGTTAACCAATCAAAAATATGAAGTTAATGTAGTTGTAAAACCCGGTTATAACCCCGAAACATATGAGCCCAGCCTTAAACAAATGACCAGGCTTGAACAATCAACTCTTTATCTCCAGATATGTAAAAATGGTTTTGACCAGGTTTGGGTTGAAGAATTAAAACAACTAAATAATAATATAGCCATTGTTGATCTTTCAGAAGGAATTGATCTTATAACCAGCTCTCATGCTCACGATGACCATCATCACAAAGGAGTAGATCCTCACATTTGGGTATCACCGGCATCAGCCACTATAATGGTTGATAACATTTTACAAGCGCTTTTAAAATATTTTCCTGAAGACTCGACAATGATAATGTCATCATACGTTGATTTAAAAAATGATTTAATAAAATTAGACAGTACTTATAGAAACAAACTTAGTCCATACATTAATAAAACATTTTTAGTATATCACCCTGTAATGACATATATTGCCCGTGATTATAATTTAAACCAGTTAAGCATCGAAACAGATGGTAAAGAACCGTCACTGAAACAAATGTCAGCTTTAATAAATGATGCCCAAGCTAAAAAATTTTCGGTAATATTTATACAAAAAGAATTTGACACAAAAAATGCACAACTAATTGCAAAGGAAACCGGAGCAAAAATAATAATCATTGATCCATTAGATATCGATTGGCTTACTAACTCATATCAATTACTTAATTATTTAGTTGATGACCTATCGAAAAATAACATTGAGTAAAAAAATTTCCTTACAATAGATATATGAAGTTACTTGAACTAAAAAATGTAACTGCCGGTTATAATGGATTAAACATATTAAATAAAATAAACCTAACAGTTAATTCAAACGATTTTATTGGTGTTATTGGCCCCAATGGAGGAGGAAAAACAACTCTTTTAAAAGTTATTTTAGGTTTAATTAAGCCAAAATCAGGAACCATATCTTTTACTGGCATGTCAAATGGAATAAAGTCAATAGGCTATCTGCCTCAGAATAATACATTTGACCATCAATTTCCTATCTCTGTAATGGAAGTGGTAATGTCGGGTTTAGCAAGCAAATATAAGCTATGGAAAAGACCAACAAAAACTGATAAAATACAAGCCGAAGAGTTAATTGCAAAAACCGGAATGCTATACTATAAACACACACCCATTGGTGAATTATCGGGAGGACAAAGGCAGCGTGTATTATTATGCAGAGCATTAATACATAATCCGCAATTACTAATATTAGATGAACCAACCACTTATGTAGATAAAGATTTCGAAGGAGAGTTATACTCATTATTGTCAGATCTAAATAAACAAATGGCAATACTTTTAGTTTCACACGACATAGGAATTATTGTGTCGTATGTAAAAACCATCGCGTGTATAAATGGCACACTTCACTATCATCCATCGAATAAAATAACTAATGATTTACTTTTAACATACAACTGCCCGGTAGAACTGGTTACACATGGAAAAGTTCCACACCGTGTATTAAAACAACATTAACAATGAACCAATTAATTGAATTATTTGAATACCAGTTTTTTGTTAATGCATTAATTGGAACATTATTAG
Source organism: Marinilabiliaceae bacterium (assembly GCA_016933045.1). Lineage (GTDB taxonomy): Bacteria > Bacteroidota > Bacteroidia > Bacteroidales > Marinilabiliaceae > JAFGBR01. The sequence continues at coordinate 190,718 of JAFGBR010000050.1, forward strand.
CCAGCATAATAGCAGGTTTTATTGGAACCTACATAGTGTCAAGAAAAATTGTTTTTATCTCAGATGGTATTACCCACGCTTCATTTGGAGGAATAGGAATTGCCTATTTTTTTGGCTTTAACCCATTTATGGGAGCACTTTTATTTGGAATAGTTACAGCATTTGGAATTGAATGGGCACAAAAAAAAACTAACATACGTGAAGATAGTGCAATAGCTGTTTTGTGGTCGGTTGGAATGGCTATTGGGATTATATTTGTGTTTCTAACACCCGGCTATACACCAAACCTAATGAGCTTTTTATTTGGTAACATACTGAGCATAACCTCATTCGATTTAATAATTATGGGTGGCTTAACACTATTCATTACTTCATTATTTCTTATCTTTTATCGTCCTATTTTGTACTCGGCATTCGACCCCGAATTTGCAAAAGCACTTGGCTTACCTGTATCGCTAATAAGGTACATATTAATGATTAGCATTGCAATAACAGTTGTTGTTTGCATAAAAATTGCCGGAATAATTTTGGTAATGTCACTCTTTACAATACCACATATTATTGCAAATATTTATACAAAAGAATTCAAAACCATTATTTGGTTAAGTATGATATTTGCCTTTTTAGGAGTAATTGGTGGATTAATAATATCGTATTATGCTGATTTACCATCGGGAGCAACAATAATTATAATATTAGTAGCTCTTTGGGGTATCTTAAAAGGAGTAAGTAAATTTGTTTAAAAATTCATATTAGATTTTTAAGTGCCTTATTTAATGAATAGTATTAAAAATAAAAATGAATATTTCATTTATTTCTTCGACTAAAAATGTATTTTTGCAATCGTAAAAATAGTATAAATGAGAGTTTTAATAGTTCTATTATTATTGTCAACAATAGGAATTTCCTGTTCAAAAGAGGATTCGACTGTTGACCCTACTAAAATTGACATTGTAACTGGTATAGTAGTTCACAAACTAGATGATGATGAAGGGGTATTATATGGAAATCCGAATGAAAAGATAGGTTATAGGTATGTTGATAATAAAAAAGTAAAAGACATAATTGTTTATCCAAGTTTATTCAAAGATGGAGCTTTTATTTATGCATCAGATACCATACGTAAAATATGGATTGTAAAAGGAAAAGTTGAGTATCATTGTCCCGACATAAATTACCAAGACTTACTAAAAGATTATACATACTCAAATAAAGAATTAGCAAGTGCAAGTGAAGATTCTGTAACTGCCAATGTTAAACGTTATTACTTAAGTTTATCGGGTTGGGAAGAAGGATTTTACAGGATTTTTGTAAAAACAGATTCAGGAGACCTTTATTGGACAAATATTTGTAAAGATTCTAATCCTGAAGGAGAAAGAGGATTTTATAATATGTATGACAATTACTGGCATTAATAGTTAATTAACCAAATCTTCATCATAAGGAAATTTAAAATCTTTAACCATCATTTGTATAGTTACGTTACCATTATAAATATTTTCTTCAACCGAGTAACAAACATCAAAAGGAGAGCCCTCTTTTATTTGATTAATAAAATGTGCCATACCAAAAGCAACCCCCTGCTTTATAGCCGCAGAATGTTCTTCAATAAGCTCTACTTTTAAATGTTCTTTCTCTTTACCAACAGCTTTGCTTGTACCATAATCGAAAACCCTTCGGGTAGCAAAAACAGGGCGCATATTACCAGGCCCAAAAGGTCGAAATTGTTTTAAAATACGATAAAAACGTGCATCAATATCCTGAAGATGTAATACATCGTCAATTTCAATTTGAGGTACAAGTTGGTCGTCAGAAATATTTTCCGAAACAAAAGCTTCAAAACGATCAATAAAAAGAGGCACATTCTCGGGTTTTAAAGTTAAACCGGCTGCATACATGTGACCTCCAAAATTCTCTAACAAATCACTGCACGAATCAATAGCTTTATAAAGGTCAAATCCATCGACAGAACGGGCCGACCCTGTTGCAAAACCTTTCGATTCGGTTAATATTACCGTAGGTCGGTAGTAAGTTTCTGTTAAGCGCGATGCAACAATTCCAATAACGCCTTTATGCCAATCGGGATTATAAAGAACTGTTGATTTCTTTTTTTGAAGCTCTTCGCTATTAGCAATCATATCGAGTGCTTCCTGAGTAATATTCCGATCCAGATCTTTACGGGTTTCGTTACTAACGTTAATATCGTAACTCATCTGAGTGGCCATTGAAGGATCTTGGTTTATTAATAATGCAACAGCATCACGTCCTGAATCGATACGCCCGGCAGCATTAATTCGAGGGCCTATCTTAAACACAATATCACTAATAGTCATCTCACGTCCTTCCATACCCGAAATGCGGATAATTGACATCAATCCCATAGATGGTGTTGTATTTAATTTTATCAAGCCATAATGAGCCATAACCCTGTTTTCGCCAATAATTGGAACAATATCAGATGCTATACTCACAGCAACCAAATCGAGGTATTCATACAAATCATCTTCTTGAATACCCGAATAACGACAATATGCCTGCATAAGCTTAAACCCAACTCCACATCCCGATAAGTTTTTATCGGGGTAAGAACAATCATCGCGTTTAGGATCAAGACAAGCAAGTGCATTGGGTAAAGTATCACCCGGTGTATGATGGTCGCAAATAACAAATTCGATATGTTTATTATTTCCGTATTCAACTTTTTCAACAGCCTTAATACCACAATCGAGGGCTATAATTAAACTACAATTTGTTTCTTGTGCATAATCAATCCCCTTATAAGATATACCATAACCTTCTTCGTATCTGTTTGGTATGTAATAATCAATATTATTATGAAAGCGATTTAAAAATGAATATACCAATGCAACAGATGTCGTGCCATCAACATCGTAATCGCCATAAACAAGAATTCGTTGGTTTTCCTTAATTGCTAAATCGATTCGTTCAACAGCAGCCTTCATATCCTTCATTAAAAAAGGGTCGTGCAAATCTGACAGCTGAGGTCTGAAAAAAGCTCTTGCTTCATCGAAAGTATTAATACCTCGTTGAACCAATAAATTAGACAATACAGGATTAATGTTTAATGATTCAGACAATTTTTTTACGGTGTCAGAATCTCCCGCATTTTTTATGGTCCAACGTTTTTTCATTAATTGTTTTTGAAAATAAAGATAAAATCATCCTAAAAATATCCATTTTTCGACAACTGAGCTCAATATAATGCAAAAAACAATATAATAAAGTTGTTAATGGTTGAGGATGAGGATAGAAAACTTTATTCAATAAATTTAATATGGAACTGGTTTATAAAATGTTTTTTTAATTTGGCTTTCACCTCATTTATATCAACTGCTCTATTTAACTCTTTTTCCATCGATGTTACACCTTTGTCTATAAAACCACAAGGATTGATATAAGAAAAATAATCAAGATTAGTGTTTACATTTAATGCAAAACCGTGCATTGAAACGTAACGACTGGCTTTTACCCCAATAGCACATATTTTACGGGTTTTCCCGGGCTTATCAATATCAAGCCAAACTCCGGTAGCTCCTTCAAGACGAGATGCTTCAATGCCATATTCGGCTATAGTTTTTATTATTATCTCTTCGAGTTTGTTAATATAACCTTTAACACTTAACTCCATCAACTCCAAATCGAAAATTGGATATCCAACAATTTGACCGGGTCCATGATATGTTATGTCACCTCCTCGATTACTCTTATAATATGTAGCATTTATTTTAGCAAGAAACTGGTCATTAATTAGTAAATTATTTTCTACCCCACTTTTACCAAGTGTATACACATGAGGATGTTCAACAAACAATAAATGCCCTACGATTGTTTTAATATCGGAGAGTTGGCTTCTATTAAACAGTTTTGCATCTATTATTTCGTCAAACAGTCTTTCTTGGTAATCCCAAGCTGTTTTATATTCGCAAGTGCCTAGATCTTCGAAAATGGTATTTATCATAGCTGATGTTTCTATCTTTTTAGTGCATTTATATGATCTTCGGCATGGTACGAAGACCTTACTAATGGACCACTCTCAACAAATTTAAATCCCTTCTCGAGGCCAATTGTTTTATATTTAGCAAATTGCTCAGGGGTAACATATTCTTTCACAGGTAAGTTTTGTTTTGCAGGTTGCAAATACTGGCCAATGGTCATAATTTTAACGCCAGCCTTGAGTAAATCGTCCATTGTTTCATATACTTCATTTTCAGTTTCACCAAGCCCGAGCATTATACCCGATTTTGACACAACACCATTATCGGAAATATATTTTAAAGTATCCAAACTCAAATCGTATTTTGCTTTAGTTCTTATTTCGGGTGTTAACCTTCGTACAGTTTCCAGATTATGCGAAATAACCTCGGGATTAGCATCTATAACTATCTGTATAAGATTAGGCATTCCGTTAAAATCGGGAATAAGTACTTCCATGGTAGTATTAGGGTTCAACTCTTTAATTTTCCGAATAGTTTCTGCCCAAACATTTGCACCTCCATCGTCAAGATCATCGCGATCGACTGATGTAATTACAGCATGTTTTAACTTCATAATATTTATCGACCGTGCAATTTTAATTGGTTCATTTGCATCAACAGGAAGCGGCTTCCCTGTTGTTACATTACAAAATTTACAAGCACGTGTACAAATATTACCTAAAATCATAAATGTAGCAGTTCCTTTCGACCAACACTCAGCAGCATTAGGGCATTTCCCACTTGTACAAATAGTATGCAGATTATTATCTCGGATAGTTTTATGCATCCAGTTATAATCAGCTGTATTAGGTAACTGTATTTTCAGCCACTCTGGCTTTGAAATTTTTCGTTTTATCTCCATCACTTTCATTTCAATATGAAGCAATAAAATTATTACTTCATTAAGTCAACAATAATAAATAAAAAAACGGCCTTGTCATAATTGACAAGAACCGATTTTTAGAAGTGAGTTACGTTAAAACAACAAACACACATAAAAAATGTTCAATTAAACATAAAAAGCAACTAAAACTTTCCAAATTTCATTATTAACCCTACATTAAATCCTCTTAACATGTCACTACTACCAATATTTCCACCTTTTATTTCTCTTCCCTCTACTATTTTTTCTGTTGTGTAATTTAAATTAATATTAGTAGTATATCTATAACTCCCAATAATTGCAATTCGCATAAATTTTATGAGATTTAGCTCAAGTTCGATACCTGGTTCTAAAACAAAAAAAGCTTCACTATCCTCATCATAATTATCATAATCATTATCTGGATCCTCATCGCCCCAGTGCTTAATATAACCTACACCACCGGCTCCAATTAAAACAGGGAATGACAAATGCAATGGTCGCTTTGCACCAATAATGGGTTCAATATAAAAACCTCCGTATCCGCCTGTAAATTCATAATCTTCTTCCAATAATTTGTCATTTATTGTTTCGGAAATAAAGCCTTTTCCGCCCAACCCCAAAGCCAGAGAATGATTTAAAATAACAGCTCCACGACCGCCAATAAATATTGCATCAAGTCCATTAACTGCACCATAACTCGTACTAAGTGCGCCATATCCACCTATTGTTTTGTATTCAGTATTACCAAAAATGGTTTTAATATCGTCGGTTTCATTTTGAGCAATTACAATAACACTTGTTAATGCAATTGAAATAGTAATTATTATCTTTTTCATTTTTTTCGAAGTATTAATATTTACAAAAAATGTTTAATTATTTAAGAATGTATGATAAACCAAAGGCCATATTACTAGTGTTAACCCTAAAATAATTAGGCCCAAAAAATTCAATATTTGGAATAATATCTATCGATAAGACAAAAGGATGTTTTAAAAAACGATATTCAAAGCCTGCATAACCATCTATTCCAAGTGATCCAAATGTCTTTTTATATTCTAATGCATCATTGTAAGGTGTAAATGGGTTATATATTTCGTAATGGTGGTAAAGAGATATATGGGTGCCATATCCGTAACAAAAAAACCACTTACTGCTTTTTTCAGGAAAGGCAGGAGTTTGAAAAATTCGCAACGCTGTAAAGCTAATTCCAAGATCGTTGGAATGAAATAAAACTTCGTAGCCCGTTTCAAAATCGGTTAAACATTTAAATGATACACCCCATAAATCGCCGGCCTTGAGTTTAACAACCTCTTTATAGTCTTGCGAGAATAGTTTTAGTCCCGAAAACAAAAGCATGATAATAACAAATTTGAAATATGTCGGTTTCATTATTTCTCTTTTTTCAATGACAAAAGTTTATATTTTTGGTTGCATCAGTGATGCGATATTTTTAAATCGGCACCCGAGATATTAATCTTAACCTGTGCCAAACCAAGTTCTTGCTTATAAATGAATTTAACGATATCAAACTCTATTTGCTGTTTATAATTTTGTATGGTTGGTTTTAATTCGGTTGGCAATGTAAGATGTGAATCTTTGGCACGTATTAAAGCATTATAAGCATTAGGTGTTTTAAAAGCAATATTTAAATTACATGCCTGGCTGTTAAGTTCAAGATCATTAAATGATGGTTCCAATCCGAGAATTGAAACATCGCCGTATGATGTTTTTAAGTGGCACTCTTTTATAACTTTATTTAGCAACACTCTTGAAAAATATGTCTCTCCAAAAACCGACCCGGCCGATTGAATTGCAATTTCATCTCGTCGCGAATTTAGCCTTAGCGTTTTTACATTACTAATTGAAATTTCCGATGAACGACTCTCGAGTGAGATATTTGAGGTGTTTTTTATATTTAAGCTTACAAAATTTAAATTCATATTTGACATCTGAATGTTGTTTATTTCGGCATTTCCAAATGCTAAACTCAAATTTGCTGTTCCATCCAAATCGCGTGCCTGCAAGTTACCATTTGAAAGTTCGACATTTACGTTTCCCTTAATTGATGGCAAAATAACATCGCCATACTTATTATTTATTATTAGGTTGATGTATTTTGGAACAAAAACGCGATATTCAATTTTAGTTTGACTTTTAGAGGCCGACATATAATTTGTAGCTTCAGCAACATCTTTTATTAATGTTGAATATTTGCTGCCAAAAATGGTTTTTGCAACAATGGTATTTTGAATTTTTGAAAACTCAATTTTTATATTCTCTTTTACTTTTTTAAACCGGTTTTCATTCTGCTCGAAAATACTCAGTGTAATTTCAATAAAAACAGAATCCTTATCCCAGGTCGAAACAAATATATTTCCATACTTATTTAATAACTTAACTGATGATATTGCATTGACATTGAAACTTTTGTTGAACTTAATAGCCTCCTCAAACATTTGAGCATTAGTTAAATGTATGAAAAACAAAAAAGCAATTAAACCTATTATCCTACTACAATTCATGAGTTTCAATTTTAGGTGAATTATCATTATCGTGTTTCACGTAATTGAGAATGTCTTCCAAAATCTGAAGTTTAAGCCGATAATTCTGAATCATCGCTTCAATAACTTCTTCGTTTGCAACATTATCTTTAAGATCCAGCTTTAAATCGTTCAAGGCACTATCCAACAATGCCAGTTCAATATCAGTTTCCTTTTTTATTTCGGGTATATTGGATGTAAGAGTAAATAATTCATCTCGTTTTTGGTTAATTTGCGATTCGTAGAAAACAGCCACTTCGTATACCTCAGTTGATAACCCATTAGGTTGATTATGTAAATTATCATTGACAAATATCATATTAAAAGCTACTCCGCTTCCTATAATTATAATAATAGCTGCCGCAATCTTTGTAATTAGATATTTTAACCTGATCTTATTCCCACTTTGAAGTCCTGTTTCAATGTTTAACCAAAGATCGTTTAATGGTAAATGTTCATCAAATGCGTCTCTGTTATTTTGAATATATTTTTCCAGTTGATCCATAATTACTAAAATTAATTGTTCGAAATAAAATCGATCTGACCTGCTTTTATTATTTCGGCTACTTTCTTTTTAGCTCTCATAAGCTGAGTTTTAGATGTAGACTCCGAAATATTTAATATGCCGGCAATTTCCTCATGATCATATCCCTCCAATAGATATAGCGAAAAAACTACCCTGTATCCATCGGGTAAAAGAGCCATTGCATGTTTAATTTTTTCAACAGAAAAATCAATATCCTCTGTATTTGTTGTTACAGGTTCTACTCTTTCAATTTGCTGCCATTGGTCGTTATATTCGAGCACTACTTTTTTACGCTTTAACTCATTAATACACTTGTTAATACATATTCGTTTCAACCACGCTCCAAATGTCGATTCAAACCGGAAAGAGTCGAGTCTCCTGAACGCCTCAATAAAACTCTCCTGCAACATATCTTCAGCTTCCGGGAGGTTATTCATCATCCGAAAACAAATATTAAGCATTGCCTTTGAATACATATTGTATAGCTGATGCTGAGCCTTCCTGTTTCCTTGAAGCGCCTTTTCAATAATTGGTTTGTGTATGTCGGTTTGGATAACGGTCAAATGACTATTTTTTTCATTAATGACAAAATTGTTATATCAGGGTTGCATACAAAGCAACTTATTTTTAAAAATTTTACAATCAAATAGCATTTTAAGTATTAATAGATGATATTAACAATAATACATTATCACTTTATCATGCAAAACTTACATTTAATAAAAAACAATTAAACTAAAATAAAATTTCTAGAAACAAAAAAGCGATTTCACGTATTACTATAAACATGAAAAATATTCAATCTATCAAGCCATTTCAATTAGTAATAATAGCAATTATAAGTGCTCTAATTCAAGGTTTAAGCAATAAATATTTTTATTGGGGTACAGGCCTCATCATGTATTCCGGCCTATTTTATTACCTAATTAAGGAGAAGCCTTCTCATAAAACGGCTACACTCCTATTGGGAACTACTTTTATGCTTCAGGGAATAATTTTATTTTTTTGGATGAAAGAAGTGGCCAATAATTACACCGGTTCTAACTCGGCAACAGGGGTTTATTTAATTTTTGGATTATCGTTGGTTTTATCCATTAAAACGACCATTCCATTTCTATTTTTCAATTTCATTCAGCAAAAACAAAAAAGAATAGCATTTCTTATAATAGGAACAGCTGCCTGTTTTGTAATAACAGACTGGTTATTTTCAATAATTTTTAAAGATATTCCTTGGCTATTATATTTTGCAGGATATACTCAATCAACCAACATATTATTTAGTCAATTAGCCGAATTAGGTGGGGTATGGATTATAACATTTTTTGTTTTGATTATTAACATAGTAATAAGTTATTTATTAATCTCTTTCAAAAAAAACCTATTATTTTTCACAATTGTTATTGTTGCTCTAATTCATATTTATGGATATGCACGTATTCACACCATAAAAATACCATTGTCAGAAACAATTAACATATCTCTTATATGCGACCATTCTACTCCCCGTTTGCGTTGGAAAGAAAAAAATGTAAATAAATACGTACACCAGTTATTCGATCTGAATAAAGAAGCTCTAAAATTTAACCCCGATCTGGTAGTTTGGAATGAAGGCGTAATACCTTGGAGTTACCAGTACGATGATGATTTTTTAGATGAAATAGTAAAACAAACAGACTCAGCCAATGTTGAACACATGCTTTCATATTTTACAATGAATGAAGGATTTTCTTTTAACTCAGTGTATCTGTTTAATAATCGAGGACATGTTATTGACCGTAACGACAAACACCTGTTATTGGCCGGATTAGAAAAACCTCTATGGAATGTTAATAGCTGGCAGTTATCTTTTTTTTCCGATATAAACAAAAGTAAAACTATTGAAAATTCATCAATAAAACCTGTTAAAAGCGCAAAAGGATACCGCTTTGGCACATTGATATGCAACGAATCATTAGTTGATAATATAACTGCTTGTTTCACCCTCCAGGATATCGATTTTTTCATACTGATAGCAAATAATAACTGGTTCGTCAATACTTCTACCATAAAAACCCATTTGTATGCTACACGATTAAGAGCAATTGAAACCCGAAAAAGCATTGTTATTAACTCCAATATGGGTTATTGTGGCATTATTAATTCAAAAGGCGAATTACAAGATATTGTATTAAACAACAAACCTGAAGTGTTAAATGTGCAAATAAATACCAATAACAGATATTCAAATTATTACACAAAAAAAAATATTTTTTTAATACTAAGCTTTTTTTTAATGCTAATTCCATTATATAAACTAAAACAATAAAAAAATGAATCAACTACGTCTACTCCTTATTGTTACAACAATTGCATTTACCAGCCTTGAAGCATGGTCAAATGGAAGCCAGGGAAACTATCGCTGGCGAAACGACGATGGCACTGAATCTTCAGCATCATGGAAAGCTGATGAAAACACTCCAATTACTATTGATACTATTGGAAATATACGATTGCGAGTTGCAGTAAATTGCGTAAATAGTTATAACGACGAATCATTCAATAATACTATCAATATTAGTTACAGTGTTAATAACGGGACAACTTATGCCATGGTTTCCTCAGATACTTCAGAAGCTTTTGTAATTAGTCTATCAGATTCATTATTCGATCTTGAAGCAACAACCGATCAACTGACTGGGGGAGTTTTTATGGGTGGTGTGGTACAGGAGGAATCATATCAACATTTTGTTTCTATCCCAAAAGATTCAGAATTTGAAATGGAATATTGTATCATACCAACGAAACATATTTTACCAGATACAACATATTTATTCAGAATTTCTGTTAATGGAATAAACCCTCTTAGTGTTTATAACTCTACAATTAAGTTACATACTGCATCAGATTTATTTGCCCCTGAAATATCAGATATGCCTGCTGACATAATAACCGTCAACGATTCAGGGCAAAACTATGCAACCGTTTCGTGGACAACACCAACAGCATCGGATGATGTTGGTGTTGAAAGCTTTACCTCAAATTATGCCCCAGGCAATCAATTCCCTATTGGCACAACAACCGTAACATATACAGCTGCCGATGCTTATGGTCGTTCAACTACATCAAACTTTACGGTTACAGTAACCGATGACGAAAAACCCGATATTAACGGATTGCCTGATAATATTATCGTAAATAACGATGAAGGACAATCGTATGCAACTGTTTCATGGGCAATGCCAACTGCCATCGATAATGTAGGAGTCGATAGTATTGGATCAGATTACGTATCTGGCTGTCAGTTTCCAATTGGAACAACAACAGTAACTTATACTGCTTCTGACACTTCTGGAAATAGTACATCAGCATCATTTACCATTACCGTAAATAATTTAACAAGCATATCTAATACAAAAAGTAAAATAATAACTGTTTCACCAAATCCCTCGGAAAACTTTATTACCTTATCTGGCATTAATGAAACATCGAAAGTGAGCATAATAACTATGAATGGATTAGAAATCATATCAAAAACCATTGAAGCTAATGAATCCATTTCTATCGAACATTTGCAAAAAGGATTCTATTCTATTATTGTAACTTTTAAAGACTTTACTTTTAAATCAAAACTTATTAAGAAGTAACATTTTTATTAATCATACCATAATAGCTGTTTCGAAATAATTTCGAAACAGCTATTTTTTTAAATCAATTTCAAAAATAATAGGGGGGGGTAAGTCTTGAAAATATAAAATTTAAATATTAGCACTGAAAAATAGGGGGGTATTGATAATTATAACATAAAATAATTGCAGCAACCCTCAAAATAATATATATTTGCACCGAATAAGAGAATATTTTTTAAAATCGATATAATAACATGAAGAGGTTTTATTCATCGCTGCTCTTATTAGCAGCCTTTAGCATGAGTGTTTTTGCGCAATCCACTCCTGCAATTGACTCAGGAAGCACTGCATGGATGCTCACATCAACAGCACTAGTGTTATTGATGATTCCGGGCTTGGCAATGTTTTATGGAGGCTTGGTTCGATCGAAAAACGTTTTAGGAACCATGATGCACTCATTTGTTGCAATGGGTATAATGACAGTACTTTGGATGGCTGTAGGTTACTCAATGAGTTTTGGCGAAAATGTACTGGGGGGGTTTTTCGGATGGAACAGTGACTATTTTTTTCTTAAGGGGATTGATGAATCGATAATGGAAGGAGGAATTCCTGAATATGTATTTGCAATGTTCCAGGGAAAATTTGCAATTATTACCCCTGCACTTATTGCAGGTGCTTTTGCCGAACGTGTTAATTTTAAAGGATATGTTGTATTTATAGCTTTATGGGGCATAATTGTTTATAATCCGTTATGCCATTGGGTTTGGTATGGCGGATCGGATACCGATGCTGCCGGGTTCCTGTTTAGCGACGGAGCAATTGACTTTGCAGGAGGCACAGTAGTACACATATCAGCAGGCGTTAGCGGATTGGTAGCGGCCATTTATTTAGGCGCAAGGCGCAATTACAAAATAGATAATATTCGCCCCAGTAACCTGGTAATGACCTTAATGGGAGCAGGTTTATTATGGGTTGGTTGGTTTGGATTTAACGCCGGAAGTAGTATTTCAAGCGGCCTGAGCACCGCCCAGGCATTAACAGCTACACAGGTAGCCGCAGGTGCCGGTTTAATAACATGGCTTTTAATAGAAGTATTCCACCAGGGAAAAGCAACTGCTTTAGGTGCTGTATCTGGTATTTTAGCAGGTTTAGTAGCTGTAACGCCAGCTGCAGGAGTTGTTCAGCCTTATGGCGCATTAATGCTGGGAATTATAGCATCGGTTATTTGCTATTTTGCAATTATGATGAAAAATAAAATTGGTTATGACGACAGCTTGGATGCATTTGGAGTACATGGAGTTGGAGGTATTGTGGGAGCAATATTTTTAACATTCTTTATTCGCGATGCAGCTGCTGCTGGTTTTATTGCCGATAATGCCGACTGGTCTGTTAGCTCACAGCTTTGGGTGCAGGTAAAAGCAGTACTTATCGCTGCCGGTTATGCAATTGGAGTTACACTTATTATACTATTTGTTGTTGATAAAACAATAGGTTTACGAGCAACTAAAATAGAAGAATTAAAAGGGCTTGATGATTCCTATCATGGCGAACGTGGTTATGGAATGGTTAATCCCGACTAATTTTAAAATACAACTTTTAAAAAAAACTTATGAAACTCATAACTGCAATAATTCGTGAAACACAACTAGAAGCCGTTCACGAGCAATTGATTAAAAACGAAATTGAAAGAATAACAGTATCGCGCGTTTCGGGTCATGGACGCCAGGCAAAAGAACAAATATACCGAGGCAGCAAAGTAAAACCAAGTTTAATACCAAAAATAAAAATTGAAATCGCTGTTAATGAAGAGTTTGTAGATATTACAGTAGACACAATCATTAAAGCAGCCCGATCGTCGAACGGAACTGGGGACGAAAACGATGGTGCCGTTGGCGATGGTAAAATTTTTATTACCAACCTCGAAGAGTGTATTCGTATTAGAACAGGCGAACGAGGCGGATCAGCAATATAATATTTAAAACTATAAAGTGTTTTTTTGGGGGTGTTCCCTATCTGTGGCAAACGTGCCACAGGTAGGGAAACGTTTTTTATACGGTTTCCTTCAATACTTCAGCATTACCTTACTTTTAACATTTCAACAAATAAAAGAAAATAAATTGTTTTGGTAAAAAAACATATTAAAATCATTCAACGATTGAATTAACAATAGAAACACGCACTACGCAAACTAAACACCCCCAATTCTATCTTTTAGTATCGAAAAAATTGTTGATTATTTAAAAAAAGTTATAGTCACAAATGAATATTTGTAAGTATTACTCGAATTTATTCCTAAATATTTTATGATAATAAAATAAATTTATAAAAGGTTGGAAAATTGTTTTCTCAACAAAACAGTTATAAACAAATTTTTAAAATTTATGAAACGAGCATGATTCGTTAATCACAAACACAGATGCAAATTCATCATGCGAATTTATCTGGCCTTATTAAAAATTAATAACCAATGAAAAGAAAATCTTTACGATTAAAAATTTGGGGTTTATTGTTATTAGGGGGGCTTATAAGTTCCAACGTAACAAAAGCTCAAACAGATGTAACAAGTACTTATATCAAAAATCCGGGATTTGATATTTCGTGCAAATATGTTTTCGATGCAGTTGCATCAAATCTTGGAACCTCTGACAATGGAACAACTATTGATTCAATATCAGAATGGATTGGAAAATATGAAGGTTGGTCTGCCGGATCATCATTCGAATATGGTACTGAGGTAACTTTAAATGGAAATACAATACCAACAACTGATCCTAGTGGCAATTCAGGTACTGGGCAAGGCACATTGGGTGTTTGCGCCGCCTGGGGAGGTAAGGCATATTACGAACAAAATGTAACACTACCCGCAGGTACTTATATACTTAAGTATAAGGTTCAAAATTTTGGCCCTTCAACAGCAGGCAACAGCATTGTGGGTTTTGTTCCTGATGCTGGTCAAGCATCGTTATCTTCAATAACAACTACAGAAATTGGCAGTTGGATTTCAGATTCAATAACAATTGTTTTAGGAGCAGAAACCTCAGGTAAAATTCAGGTTGGGATAGCATCTCCCGGATCAGGATCGAATGGTAATGGACGTTTTGCTTTTGATAATTTACAACTACTATATTCAAATTTAAGTGGCGATGCTAATCTTTCTTCACTAACTGTTGATGCAGGTAACCTTGTTCCTGCTTTCAATCCTGACATTACCAGCTACATGGTTATGTTTCCAGCCGATTCATCAACCATTAACGTAACTGCATCTGCCAGTCACCCTAATGCTAGCATTACAGGCGATGGCGCAATTGACGTATCATCTGTTGGCACTGCAACAATTACAGTAACAGCCGAAAACAACAACACAAAAACTTATGTAATAACATTTGCCGAAGCTACCGATAATTTGATTGAATTATGGGATGGCAATGGAATAACAGGCAATGGATCAAAACCAAATGAAGTCGGTTGGTTAAACACTGTATCATCTTCTATTCCATGGGCAGTAGCTAACTCGGGCGGTGGTTGTCGATTCCGAGATTATAACGTTGCCGGTGGTTATACAGGTTATATTAACGAAACTGATAGCAGTATTGTAGATACCCGTCAACTTATGCTCAGATTTGACAATAATTCATATTCATCATCAGTTTATAGTTATCCTGTTTATTTAGAAAGCTGCACAGCATACACATTCACTTGGGATTATGTATGCGGGGGTAGCGCAACACCTCCTCAAACCATGACTGTTGGAATTAGCACTACTCCAGATGCTAATGGACGATTAAGTTCAAAGGTATTTACTTCAACAAGTAGTGCTACCGAATATCGTAATGGCTCTTATAACTTCAATTCGGGAGATGAAGGTGTTTATTACATTACAATAAATGGTGATTTTGGTTGGTTTGGTGTTAATAACTTAAGCATTACAACTAATACAAATGAGTATCTTACAATTTCGGATAATTCGTTATCCTTTGATGAGATTAATGTTAAAAAATCATTTGTTATTGCCGGAAATGCTTTATCTAATGACGTAACCCTATCATCTCCTATTGGCATTGCTTTAAGCACAAAATCTATTACTAAAGAAAATGTTCAGTGTGGTGTTATTGTTACTGCAACATTCGATGCTGTTAAAAACATTGATGATACTATTTTTATTTCAAGCGGAATTTTTGCTGATACTATTCTTGTTAACGCTTCGGTACCTGTACAGAAAAAACGAATTATTTTTGTAACACCTTCATCTGCTTCAAGGGATACTGCTGTTATTAAAGAAATTAACGCCTTTGGCAATGACACTGTTTATAAAGTGGTTGTATTACCCAAGTCAATTATCACAATCGATGATGTGCCATTTTTAAACACTGCCGATGTTGTAATTATGGGACGTAACATTGGAAGCTCCGATATTGGCTCAGGTATGGAAGCATGGGATGAAATAACCGCACCTGTTCTTAGTACCAACATGTACGGTTTGCGAGGACTAGAAAATAAAGCATGGTGGACTCCAATTAATAGTGCTGCTGATATTGCAACAAATGCCGATACCATTCTAAAAGCTAAAATTTTAGTTTCTGACGATCCTGTTTTTGAAGGAATTACCGACTCAGTTATTAACTGGTGGAGTGGTATGTTCAGTATTTTTGGCGAAGACACTCAAAACAATGCTGCCGGAAATGGTATGTTACTTGCAAAATCGGTTGATAACCGACCATTGTTTATACGTTGGGCTAAAGATGTAGAGTTTTATCCAGGTGCCGGACACTCTCCTAAAGGCGATCGTTCATACATTGGCAATGGTA
The DNA here is from genome assembly GCA_016933045.1 of Marinilabiliaceae bacterium. Lineage (GTDB taxonomy): Bacteria > Bacteroidota > Bacteroidia > Bacteroidales > Marinilabiliaceae > JAFGBR01. The sequence continues at coordinate 207,054 of JAFGBR010000050.1, forward strand.
ACGATAAAACCCAGATTAATTATTTTGGATTCACTGATGCTTCGAAAAATGTATTCTTTAACGAATTAGCTCGTTTGGCATCTGGTATAGCAACTGTTATTCCAAGTTCCGATGCTACATTATCGGGTTTGGTTGCTGACATAGGTGTTTTAACTCCCAATTTTAGTTCTGATGTTACTGAATATGCTGTTGATGCTCCTTACGGAACACAAACTGTTACTATTACAGCTACTGCCAACGATACATCGGCTAAAGTATCAGGCGATGGAGCTATTGATGTTTCATCGGGAACAGGCATTGCTACAATAATTGTTGAAGCCGAAAACGGAACTGAAAAAACCTATACTGTAACAATTACAGTTGGTCCAAATTCTGTACCAAATACAGAGATAAATATTGTTGGTGTATATCCAACTGTTTCATCAACAAACTTTACAGTTAAATCGAAAATCGGTTGTGTAATTGAAGTTTATAGCCTAACTGGTAAAACTGTTAAAAAATTAACCTCATCATCGACCGAACAAATTATTTCGGTGGAACAACCAGGTATTTACCTGATAAAAGTTGATGGTAAATTATTTAAAGTAGTTAAAAAGAACTAGTTATATAATTACTTGTTTTAAAAGGGGAAGAGGCTGCTCAAAAGTTTGAGCAGCCTCTTTTTTTATTCTACATTTCATTTTCAGTTGCACTTCGTACTATCAGGAATCTGAAACCTAAATGTACTACCTTCATTTGACTTGGTTTCTGCCCATATTTTACCACCATGTTTCTCAACCAATTGTCTGCACAGTATTAAACCCAATCCTGTTCCGGGCTCATTACAAGTACCCTTCATCGAAACTGTTTCTCCTATCTTAAATATTTTACTTAATGTATGTTCATTCATACCTACTCCATTATCTTTTACAACAAATTCGAAATATCTTTTATCAGCACCATCAGTGCATTCCGAAAATCCAATATCAATAACACCTCCCTCGTTGGTGTATTTTACAGCATTTGAAATTAAATTCCTTAATACAGTATGTAAAATATTATAATCGACACAAAATGTTTGCCCAGGCTTGATGTTATTCTTCAAATGAAGCTTTTTATTAACAATTTGTATAGACAACAATTGCCTTATCTCTTCAACAACATTATGCAAAACAACATTAGTTAAATTAACAACAATTGCTCCCTGTTGAAGTCTAGACCACTCAAGAAGGTTTTCCAATAATTTTTGGTTATTCCACAAACTGTCATGTATTACATTTATATATTTTAATCTTTTCTCGTCATCAAACACCAGGTAATCATCTTTTAAAAAACCCATTAAATTAGTCACAGTTTTTAACGGAGATATTAAATCATGTGCCAATATTGAAAAAAAACGATCTTTGGTATGATTACTAATTATCAACTCTTCTTCCCTCTCTCTTAACTGTTTATTCGTTGTTTCCAATTTTATAACAGCATCAGCCAAATTGTTTGTTTTTTCGCTTACAAGATTTTCCAAAATTTCGCTTTTTTTCAGGAAAATAAGTTGAGTTCGTTTACGTATTATCTCAAAAATCGATATTACAGAAATACTTATTAAGAAAAAAAATGACAAATGACGTATCTTTAATCTTTGCAATTCATTAAAAACACACTCTTTATCTTTTGAAATAGAATATAATATAGGAGCCTCATTCGAATATGAATAATAATAAACACTATCAGCATTCATAACCATAGTATCTTCCGAAAAAGTAAAATGTTCTATTAATGTTGTGTCATTATTTTTATCAATGATTTTACAAATATGTAATGTTTCTGTTTTGTCGGATATTTCATTAATAACTGTATTATATAAAAAAACTAAAACATCATATCCGTAAACCATTTCATTGAATTTTATTGGAGATATGATTTGAACCCTCATGGAATCATTATTCAAAAATACACTAATGTCAATATCATTTCCGCAATTTTTTAAACTATAGTCATAGTATTTATTAACTGAATCTTTTATACACTCTGCAACCCGCTCATCATTAACATATCTTACTGCATATATACAATTTTTCAAAGGCTTAACTCCATCTTGAAATTTTTGATTACTGTAAGTTCGTAATTCGTCGACCGATGTTTTATTATTAAAAAATTCAATGGCTTTATTACGAATCATTGTTCGACTCGATATACTCTTTGCTCCTTCAATAGCTTTTGAAATTGTATTTTCGATAAGAAATATTTTTAAAGCCATTTTGGTTTCAAATTCCTGTAATATTTTTTCTTTCACAACTGTTTCTGTAGGCTTAAAAACAAATTGATAATACACAATTAAAAAAATTATCGCTAAAAAACTTAAAAATAAAACGCTCTTTTTCACAGGCTTAAGCATTAATTATTTACCCATAATTAGAAGAAATAATATTCTCAATTAAAACACCACTTTAACAGTTTCATTTCCCTTATCGCTTTCGAGTTTTAAAAGGTAATATCCATTTTTTTGTAATGAAATAAGATGAGAGTCTCCATCGTTATTATGGTTTGATATACAAACAATACTACCTACGGAAGAATAAACTGTTACATTTTTATAAATCCCATCAACAACAACACCATCTTCACAAATCCACACCTTAGCCTTTTTTGCAGAAGTATGTCCTGTATTTGTTGAAAAATCAATAATTTTTCCTATTCCACTATATAACTTAACAATATTTGGAACATCAACGGTAGCAGTTAATATATCAACATACGAATAAAGTTCCGAAGGAGTAAAATTGCATTCACGAACAAACTCCTCATCGCTGCTTAAAAGATCGTATTTTGCACCATCGATATTCACAACTCCATTGGGTAACCGACTACAATTCTCGAAAATGTTATCGACCAAAATTGCCTGTCCCTTCTCCGATAATTTGCCAAACAATGGTTTTTTCGAGTCTTTAAAATAGTTGTTCTCTATATAAGCATTTGTATTAATTCGCAGGTTAACACCATCGCCTTCACATCCTTCCATGTAATTGTTAAAATAATGATGTTGTCCAAAACGAAGGAGAGGCAAACGCGATCCGAAAATATTTGAAAAATAATTATGATGAAATGTAATAGTACGGTTGTAATTGTCACTGCTTCCTTTGCCCGACAACAATGCCTTTGAATGATCGTGAAAATAACACCACGAAACAGTTAAATACTGCACATTATTCTTACTATCAAGCAAACCATCGTAGCGATCTTTATTATCTATGTTTTCGTTATAAAACTCACAATGATCAATCCAAATATGCTGACTAATGCGTTTTTCTTCCGCAACCGATTCTGCATCAGCCTGAATACCTATGCAGTCGGGATCTCCAATTGTCGTTATTCCATCTGGGGCTAATATTTTATACTCATCTTCGCGGGTGGCAGGTACATCTTTCATGGTAAATCGGATGTTACGAATAATAATATTTGACTGACACTGAATAACTAAACCAATGCGATTAAAAAATGCACTCTCGCCAACACCTATAACTGTTTTATTAGAACCAATCTTAAGTATAGCACCAAATGTTGTTTCGCGTGCTCCTGGGGTATCACAGGCAACAACTGTTCCATAGGCATCAACCCATGTTTGAATATCTGTATTAAACTCTTTTGTAATACGTATTACATAAGGTGTGGATCTATTTTCGATGTATTGTTTCAACTCCGCAAACGTTTGAGGGGTTACAATCGCTCCCCCCTCTCCTCCTGTAGTACTTCCGTTTAAAGTTGCAAATCCAGCCATTCTAAAATCAGGTATCGCACTAAAAACCGAAACTGAAAAAATAAGAAAACTTAATAAGTAAATAACTTTAGGTTGTAATAATTTCATCTGTTTTTTTTCTAATAACTATAAAAGTAATGAATTAAAGTCAATCTATAAATTAATGTCATTTAGATAAGAGTTGGAGCCTATACAAAAAATACGTAATGACCAGATTGAATATGTAGCAGCAAGTCCTGATTGCGTAAAAACAGAATTAGACAAACTATTTTATGATATTGAGTTACTTCAAAATAAAGAACTAAATTCCTACGAAGTATTCTATTATGCATCATTGATTCATTTGGTATTTGTGAAAATCCATCCCTTTCAAGATGGTAATGGACGGACAGCTAGACTAATTGAAAAATGGTTTTTATTTGAAAAGTTAGGAGAGAAAGTAAGTTCAATTCAATTAGAGAAGTACTATTATCAGAATTTGAAAGAGTATTATAATAAAGAAGTTAGGTTTGGAATATGAAGAACTAGACTATAAAAAAAGTTTAGATTTCTTATTAATGACCGTGAGCTCTATAAAAACGAAAAAATAAAAAGCACAGGCACTAATATCATGTACAAACCATTGATATTTAGGTAGTTATAGAAATTATCTACACCACATCAACTTTTGCAACGGCAGACAGGGTAGTAATCCACAATCCCCAAAGTTTCATAAACATCCAAAACTCTTTATACCCTGCCCATATAAAAAACATAGCCGTAAAGCTACGATAATACCCCATCACTGACCCTTCACGCAACTATAAAGAGAATTGCATAAACGTCAATATTTGCGTGATGCAAAAAAATGAAATATCTAAGAAATTAGTTGGTGAAATGCATTTTGTTATAATATGCAGACAGCCTTCACATTCGTAAATAACAAATACGAATACAAACTCAATACCCACGCTTTCAAATAACAACAACATTGACAAATAGCTTTCATTTACTTTTACAATAAACTGATATTAAATAAACATCAAAAAAAGGGTCTCTTAATATCATATAACTAGTTCAATTTAAATATTACAACATGAAAACATTTTTAAAAAAAACACTTATAATAACATTAGTGTTATTAATTAGCGGAGTTTATGCTGCAAATGCACAAAACTCAAAAATACTTGCCGGCGCAGGTGTAAGCTATGCCACCGATTTAAACAGCTTAGGTATTACTTTACGGGGCGATTATTTAATTAATGATGCATGGGAAGCAGGTGCCGACTTTACATTCTTCTTTGAAAAAGACTACACCAGTTGGAAAGCATTTGACTTAAACGGACACTACGTTTTTATGAAAAACGACAAAACAACTCTTTACGGTTTAGCCGGACTAAACTTTACTTTTTGGAAAGTTGATTTTGGTAGTTATAGTTATTATGATCCTAGCGATTACGATAGTTATTATAGTGATAGTTACTATGGCGATTATCTATCGGATTATTATAACGCATACGACAATTTGTACAGCAGCAGTATTGGATATGAAGCTTCGGGAACCGAAGTTGGTTTAAACATAGGAGCAGGGGCCAGAATTAATATTAGCAAACAATTATATCTTAATGGCGAAATGAAATACACCATTGGCAACTACAATTATTTAACAATAAATACAGGCGTACTGTATAACTTTTAATCATATTAACATGGATTTGCATACTTGTGCAACATCTTACCAGCACAAGTATGCACCTAGTGCCATTTAATAAAAACAATGTATATTCTTCGTGTATTTTGCCCTAAATAAATTAATAAAAAATATATTCTTGTGAAAACACTATCATTATTTAGTTTACTAATTATTACAATAGTAACAATCACTTCGTGCGACGATTTAACAACAAATATTGAAACCAATTTGGTTGCCAATATGTCGGCCGATATTATTCAACCTAAAAAAATTCTGAAAAATTCAAATGCATTTACTTTTGAGGTAAGCGACACAATAAACCTGAATGAGAACGATGATTTAAAAGGATACCTCGAAAGTATTGAACAAATCGATATCAAATCGATAAGTTGCACACTAAATGGAATACCTCAGGGAGAATCGATTAGTGAGATAACAATTGAGTTGGTTGAAGCCGACTTATCATCGACATTGTATAACATAACCGACAATAACATTTCAGAAACACTAAATGTAGTGCAGGAACTATTGAAAAGTGCATCGAACTATGTTATGAATAAAAAAATGCTTATTGTTAAAGCAACTGGCACATCAACTTATGCGCCTATGAAACTTTTTATTTCTATTGATCACAAGGTAGTTGTAACTGCTAGTGTTTTAGATTAAAAAAAAATCTTATAACCCCGCATTTAACGGGGTTATAAGACTAATGAATCACAATTTTAGCTGATTTTCCATTAGTAGTAACAATATAAACTCCACAAGTTAAATGACCTAACTTAACCTGATCAGTTTCAAATGCTTTTGCAACTAAACTACCGGTAATACTATAAATAAACACCTCATTAAAACTATTGGTAAGATAAAGCACATCGTCAACAATTGTGTTTTTAACAATAGATTTAACATCCGATGTGAAAACATTATTGGTTATTGCGGTTGGCGTTTCAATATTTATTTTAAACACAAATTTTGCATGAACCGATGGCCCTGAAGCAGGAGTATAAACCAATGCCTGGCTAATTGTGTACTTATCGCCATTCTTACATACATTAGGATATTGTCCTATATTAAAAATCAAATTATCCGGTTTATATTCCGAAAAAATATAACTACCACTTCCCCAGTTAGTAGTATAACCAGTTTTACTAAACCAATGACCCGGTGCATTAGCTGTTGATGCATAGTTAAAAGTACCATTAGGATTTACAGCACAATACTTTATAGATGACCCAAATGCTGCTTTTATCTCACTTAACGAAAGACAGAAAGCACGACATACCTTTTCCCAATCGGGTAAAACAGAGACATAAGGATAAGGATTGGCATTGGTAGCAAATGGCTCCTGTGATATTTCGAAATTTAGTGTTGTACTATAAGGAGTATCATCATCGTTAAAATGAAAAACTCCATAAAGGTTAGTGTTATCAAACTTCACCTGGTAAGGCCATTGCTCATCGTTTGAATCATCATCATCCCACGCATGTCGCCAATGTGTTAATGGAGCCCCGGTAACAACAAGCCACAAACGTGAACAATTTGCCGGACACTCGAACGTCAACGTATCTTTCGGATTCGAAATTGTTGTCCTGTTATAACTTGCTTTTCGCATTTCGCTGTAAACACGACTCCCATCGTTCAAAAGAGCTACTATCCCGTAACGCCATCCGGCATACGTTTTATTGAAATTTCGAAACCCGGTTGCCCCCGATTTCCCTTCGAAATAAACTGTAATGGTTGTATCACTTTCGGGTACATTTAACTTTATTGCATTATAACCATAATTTTCCAAACAAGCAGATGAATTGATTAACCACATACTATCGGCTGTAAAAGTCATGTCGGGCGATTGTCGTGCATCAATATAATCATCGCCATATTTCTTTAACGAGGGTACATCCCAGGTAATAAAACGCGATGCGCAATCATAAATCTGATCGTTAAATTGACTTTGCGTTACCTGTGTTATGCGTTTATAAGCCTCAACAGGGTCCTCAGGATATTTCGATTGTTGCCACAATTTGCCAATAAAATCCATTCCATGTAAATATGACCAATAATCCTGAATAAAATAATTGGCATAACGGGGCGTTTCGTGATGTAAATGTTTATGAGTATTATTTAAATAATTTCCAAAATTATAATTCGAAAACTGCTCATCGGGCAACACTTTAAAAGCCTGCCACTGTGCACACTGTTCCCACCAACAGTTTCCTCCGGCACCATTAACGCCAAAACCATACATCCAACCACCCTGAAAACCATCGCAATGTACCTGGTACTGAAAACAATGAGCTACTTCGTGTGCTACTGTTACTCCAAGTGCCTGTGCTGCATTAGAACTTAAACTCAATAAACCAATCATATCATCAACCCCCGATCCACTTGCCTGCCATGTTGTTGAATAATAAAGAAGAATAATCATTTTATATGTATCACTCTTTGAGCTACCCTGATTAATAAAACGAAGTGAATCGCGATAAAACTCAAAACTTGTCTCTGCAATATATAACAATGCATCAACATTAACCCTATAACTTACATTAGCAACAGTTGAAGGATCTGTTCCATATCCCGACTCCCAAAACACAATAAAGTTATCAGACTGTTTACTCCGACTATAACACCACTTACTGGCATCATTATTCAAATCCATGCCTCCAAACGACGATGGTTTATAAATAGTTTTAGCATTAACGATATGAATAAACGAAAACAAAAAAATTGCAACAACCACAATTCCTTTTCTTAAATAATGTATTTGTTTCACGTCGATATATTTAATTATTTAGTTGTTTTAACACACCTGCAAACAAACAGATGTAACTCACAAATGAACTACAACCACCTTAAATAAATAAGATTTACCAGCCGCTCATTTAATAATTTCAAAAACCATTTATTTGAAAACTCAATATTAGTCACAAATTTTTTCTCTCACTTTTAAGAAATCAAATAAATATGTAATTTTTTCGATATTAATAATTACAAAAAATGGTGCACCGTTACCAGTACACCATTTTAATACAATTAATTATAATGTATATCGACCTAAAAAATAAAATTAAAACTCAACATTAATTTCCTGGTATTCAATTCCGGCAATAGGTTTAAATTTCGATTCGGGTACTGATACATTTTCTTCAAAAGTGGTTGCAACTTCGTTACTTTCAACACCTAATACTTTACCTTCTGTTTTTAACGGTACAGCTTTATAAATCCACGATTTAACACCCATAATGCTGTACACCTCGCATGTACGACCCATAAACTGCTCGTTTCCCAGTTTTTCGCCATTCAGGTTATCCATTAAATCTTTCTCTAACTGTTTCGCCTCTGCTTCTGTCATATTCTCTGCAATCTCTTTCGACTCATCATAAAGCTCGCTTTTACCTTTTGTGCCGGTTTTGTCTTTCATGTTGGCAGTCCAGTATAAGTTACCAATCGTTATAGATATTGTATGAGTCTCTTCTTTACTTGTCATACCAAAAATTTTTATTTCCGATACGGTATTAATCTCTTCACGACTCTTATTCCCGTAATCGTCCCACCAAATCGTTTTAGTACCTTTAATATTACCGGTTAGCTGGTACTCTATATGGCCTGATTTAATGACATAACGATCTCCTTTTTCCTGAGCATTAGTAATAACAAAACTAGTCACCAGGAGAATCACAAACAAAGTTTTTATTGTTTTCACTCGAATAAGTTTTAGTTAATTAATTGACCTCGTGGAACATCCACTAAAAACATTCAATATATTATGTTTACACACTGGTAATAGTTGTTATAAACATCATTATAATAGATAAAAAACTAACGATTGATAACGATTTTTGCTGAACGATTACCCGATTTATCTTTTACTAATACCAAATAAATACCACTCTTAATATTATCGGCAGCAATTACATTTTCATCTTCATTAAGGAAACAGCTCATTACACACTGACCCGAGATATTGTAAACCGAAACGTTTGCTCTACCGTCATGTGTAACCTTAATATTCTGTTCCAACTGGTTGTACCAAATATCCCTTTCAACATCAACTTGATTTTGCTTAACACTTGTTGCTGTATTATAAACAAAATTAACCGATACTGATTGCTCATAAAGAGGAATACGCCTTATTACATTAGCTTCATTAATCGATATTCTTAATTCATCTATTGTAACAGCACTAAGCATACAAAATGTTTCGATATTATGTCCCGATAATTGCTTTGTTGTAAACGCATCGCTATGGTTTGTATTAGTTTGTATTACTCCATTACTATACAGTCGAGTATAAAACACATAATTTTTTGTGGTGTCTTTTTTAACAAAATCGTACGACAACGATATAGTATCAGATACATCAAGCACCGCTGGAGTTTCGGGTGTGAGAGTAATATTATAGAAATAGTAATCTTTTACTTTATAATCAACATCAATAATGTCTTCGTAAAAAATATCGCCCTGCGAATCGCGGTTTTCCATAATCACTTTTATTTGATTAAAATCAACTGCCTCATTTATCAAAAATGTTGCTTCACCATGTCCAACCGTATCGGAATAAACTAGTGCACTGTAAGTTGTATTACTCAGTACTGTTCCATCATTATACGGACAAAATACAACAGTTGCATTTTCATACGCCTTAAAATAGTCGAACGACACTGTCACTTCCTCCGATGTTGCTAAATAACCCGGGGTTGGGCGCGAAAATTCAATGTTATCGACAAAATATGCACTAACCTTATATGCAATATCAAGTGTATCGATCGATAAAATAACCGGACGTCCAAAAGTACTTTGTCGATAAAACTCAACCCTAATCTGGTTTGTTTTACATGGCTCATTAATAACCAATTGAGCACTTCCTTTTCCACTTTCATCAGTAATTGCATAAGGGTTACCGGTACAATTTACCACATTATCGCGATACATGGCAGTTACCCTAACTTGTTCATTACCCAAACATCCCGAATAGGAAAAGGCAAAATTTAATGTCTGCCCAACACCAACCTCTGAACCCGATGGCTTTACCGGCATTATTTTTCCTATAGTTTGCGCCTGAAAAAATGCAGCAAACATTAATAACTGAAGAGTTGTAAAAATTAATTTTTTCATGTTGTATATTTTATTAATCAATGGTTAAATCTACCTGATAACAGACAAGTATATGTCACCAATTTTGTTACTGGCTTGCCGATATTCTGTTTTCATGTTATAGAACATTTTATCATGTTCATTTCATACTTTTCTGTTTAATTGGTTATATCATTTACCTCCAAATATTTTATCGAGTGTCTCTTTCAATGAATCCATGTTTTGTTCATATTTATTCATGTCTGATTCACACTTTTCTACAATATTTATCTTTTCTGATTTTTCGGTTAAATCACTTACCAAATATCCAATATTCTGTTTAAACCGACTCCTGTTTTTAACAATGAAAACTATTGCCAACACAACAAATAATAATCCTGCTATTGATGTAAATAAAGCATTCATAACAAATCATTTAAATTGACAACTCAAAAATAGACAGTCCTATAATTTATTATAAACACACATTTGAAATAGATGCTTTTACATTTGAAAGTGCAGCATTTTTAATATTATTTGAATTACCTCCTTTTTTTTTCTATTTGATACAGGTATCTCATCGCCACTCTTCAAGGTAAGAATGACATCACCCTTTTTCCGAACACTCTCTATTTGGTTAATATTTACCAGGTAAGACTGGTGTGGTCGAATAAATGTATCGGTTAGTAACTGCGAATAGTATTTAATCGAATTGGTAACAGTTACCGGCTGTTGATTAACAAAATAAAACGTTGTGTAACTATTGTTACTTTTACAATAAATAATATCATCGGTTTTTACCAAATAATACGATCGTTGTGTATTAAGTACTATTCTTTTCATTCCATGCAATTAACTTAATACCAAAGCTAACTACACCAAACGTAATTTTTGTTCTTATACTTGAATGTGCCAATATTACTTTTGAATCCGGCACTTGCAAATAAGAATATGTTAAAACTTATCCAGCAATTGCATCATTGCCGGTTTTCTCCTCGACGAAATAGGTATCTCTTTACCATTCTTCATAATAATAAAGCCACCATCCGATTTATCAATTCGCGAAATATAATCCAAATTAACCAGGAACGACTGATGTGGCCTAAAAAAATGATACTCTTCGAGCATGTCGCTATACTCTTTTATTCCCTTCGAAACCAAAATCTCTTTCTGATCCAATATATAAAACGTGGTATAACTGTTATCACTCTTGCAGTACATAACGTCAGAAATATTAACCAAAAACATAGCTTCGGATGTTCTTAAAACCAGTTTCTGAGGTCTCTCTTCTTTCTCAACCTGCTTTAACAGATGATTCATTTGAACTTCGTTGTTCGATATCACTTCAATGGCATTTTTTATAGCAGCACAAAACTCAAATTCATTTACCGGCTTTAAAATATAATCTAAAGCACTAAATTTAATAGCTTTAATGGCAAACTGGTTAAACGCAGTTATAAATATAGTTTTAAAATCTTTATTATCAATTTTTTGCAAAACATTAAACCCGGTACCTCCTTCAATTTCTATATCGAGTAATACAATTTTAGGGTTTGTTTTTGAAATAAGTTCAACAGCATCATTTACGCTACCGGCTTCACCAACAACTTCTATCTCAGGAAAATTATCTTTTAACAGCCTACGGTTCACTTCTCTTAACTCCGGTTCATCATCTATTATAACTGCTTTTATCATAATAAATCACCTAATCTAACACCGATGCGGTAATTACAACCTCATGATCAAGAGTTATGTATAACGTCATTGGCGCATAAGTCGAGGTTCCCGAAACACGAATTACTAATCTCTTCTCTCTCATTATATAATCCGAGGCACTTTTTAATAACTCTTGTGCTACATTTAACAACTGTTCAACATCATTATCCGAAATATTATACAATGTGGTTGATAAGCCGGTTTCTAACAACTCGATGTTAAGTTCACTTATTGCTTCTCCAGTATGTATTCCTCTCAACTTGCATTTAATCGACTTAATATCAACCTCTTTAATACTTTCGAGGTAACCCTCCAGGTCTTTATTGTCTTTCAGGTCAATTGTATCGCTTACCGTAAAATAGTAACCAGCTGTTTTTAAAGCCAACTGTGGCTTTTGAATGTCAACCGACATATTGGCAACCAGGTTGGTGTCAATATTTGTTGTTAAATCGTCGCATCCAATACAAAGCAACATTAACATTGCAAACGGAATAAGTAATAGTTTTTTCATCTCTATAAATTTACTTTATATTTGCCATATAAAACTCGCCTATTAATTCACAATATATCAATACAATCTGTTACTCAGTGTGTGAAACAATGCTTATGGCTCCTTTTTTCACTTTTAATGCTCAAAAGTTACAAATTTTTAACACCATTAAGCAAATAAAATATTTCCAACGCAAATATGTAATTCAATACTCTTTGCTATAAAAATGCAAATATAACGTTTTGATGTTTCGTTTTTTTGATAAAATGATAGGATTTGTTTTTGAATACCTTAAAAACATTTATAAAAAAGATAAGGGGAACTTACATAAGCTCCCCTTATCTTTTTTATAAATTCAAAAACTATTCTTGCGAAAAATAATAACCATTTGAGAATCCTCCAGTAGAAATAATATTTGGAGTATATGGCCATAAATAAATTGGTGCACTTGTATAGTCATAATCATAAAACAAGTATGTATAATACTCATCATAATACGAAACCAAATCTGATCCCCAATCAACTTTAGTATAACCATCGGCTATCAAAGCTGTAGCTTCAGCTCCATTAGGATCGATATAATTAAACAAACCTTCAATTGCCAAATTTGTTTTAGTATCGCTATAATTAAAAACCAATGAATTATTAACAGCAATAGCTTCCCAGTCATCATTTTGACCACGCCATCCAGGATAAAGAACCGGATCATTTTCTTTACCAGGTGGACAATCAGCAGTTAAACGATACCCATAAGTAGCTTTAGCATCAACTAACTTAGTATAAACATGACTCGAAATAGTATTACCATTACTAAATGTATAATATCCATTTGTTTTTAAACCTTCTATCATATTATATGTACTTTCTTTTATGTTTTTTATTGCATCAGATAACAATCCTGTACGAATCAATGTCCAGCGACGATCACCCTCAGCTGCAAATTCAAAGCCACGTTCCTGAATAACGGCTTTAAACATACTACCACAAGATGTAATGAATTCATCTGTTTTTGCTTCTCCTAACGGGAATGCACGCTCTCTGATTAAAGTCAAATAAGTTTTTGCCGTTGCATCATCACCAGTAACAGCACAAGCCTCTGCATAAGCTAAATAAATTTCAGACATACGCATGTAAGGACCGTGAATACCTGAAGTACGTTGTTTGCTAACATAAGGAGAAGCCATACGGTTTTCGTCCCATTTATTAAATGTTATACCACCTCCTTCAGCTTTTGAATTTGGAGCAAAAGGAATTAATTTTTCAACACCCTTACCTGTACTACCAGTAACACAAGCACTAACATCCCGACGTTTGTCTTTCGGATCAAACATACCGTAATAAAAGGCCGGATTTACACGTCCCTGTCCATAAGATTTACATGGATAAGCTTTGCTACTACCACCGCTAGATACACGACCAAAAGAATAAGGTCTGGCATTATTTCCGGTACCTTGAGTCATGTTATATTCATAAATAGATTCATCGGCATATTGTAAATCATTCATTTGCTGAAAGAAAATTTGGTAAGGGTTATTATAAACCTGACCATTTTTACTTTTTCCCCTAGAATCTATTGTATGGAAAATAACAGTACCTGGATCTTCAACACATGCTTTTAAATAAATTTTAGCGGTTTCGAAAAGCGACAAATAATCTGAGCGACGCCCGTAAGAACCTTTATTATTTCCAGTACCCAATGTTTCAAAAGACAATACATTTCCTTTACCATCCTTATAAAAATCAGATCCCAGATCTGTACGACGTGTTTGATAACCAGCTGCATCTAAACACATACGTCCTATCAAACCTTGAACAAAAGTACGCGAGAAAATATTCTTAACCATCATTGCATTCTCTCCAACACGATACATTAAAGATTCTACCGTTTTCAATTCGTTAATACAAATATCGTATATCGAATCTCGTGGTGACAAACCCACTGCAGCTACACCACTTTTAAAAGCATATGGCACGTCCCCAAAATAACGAATCAACTCACGGTAAGCAACGGCACGTAAGGCAATAGCTTCTCCATAAAGTTGACTCATATCAGAAGCTTCTTTTGCACTCATATATTCAGGAAATTCAGAAGTGCTATTCATTGCATTAATAATAGAATTTGCCTTAGCTATACAGCTAAATAAGTTTGTATATGCATTATCCTCTTTTTGATACGACAACAACCCATAAGTACTTGCATAAGTACCATTTTGATATAAACATTCAGGATAATGACGACCTGGTTGGTTTGTAAATGCTTCAGGATGTCGTTCAATGTCAGAACCAGTAACCTCAGTAGCATAAAAAAGACCATCTCCAAATACATAATTTTGGGCAGTTGATCTCCACTGTTCATAGGCTCCATCCATTGCAGCACGCGCAGTTTCAATATTTGAAAAAACGAAATCAGCATCAACATTAGATGGAGAACTCGTTTCCAAAAAATCTTCACATGATGCGAATATTAATGCAATTGACATTAATAATGCTTTAAATATTGATTTTTTCATCTTTATCATCTCCTATTAAATTAAAACGTTAGGTTTAAACCAAAAGTATAAGTTCTCGCCTTTGGATACGAATTATAATCATATCTGGGTGTTGGGAACCCATCAACACCATCAGGATCGGTATTAACATCAGGATCCAACCCTGAATATCCTGTTAAACAAAACAAGTTTGAACCTGTAAAATACAAACGGAAATTCTGAATACCAATTCTACTTGTTAAACTTTTAGGAATAGTATAGCCAATAGTCAAATTTTGAAGTCGAAGATAAGATGCATCTTCTATAAATTGCGAAGAAGCAATTCCATATTCAGAATAGTTTAAAGCATATTTCGCATTTGTGTTTAATGCATTCAATTTATCAGGATCTGTTACAAATATCAAATCACCATTCCCATCAATATCATACACTCTGTATGTTTCTTTTACAAAAGACAAACGGTTTGCTCCTAAACTATTGTCTTTATCGCCCATCATACTATGCATAGCATTGGCATTATAAACATCGCCACCAATTTGATAAACAAAACCAGCACTAAAGTCAATTTGTTTGTATGTTGCATTAAGAACAAATCCTCCAGTATGCTCAGGCATTGTGTAACCAATATTTGTTACATCATCATTATCTACAACACCATCTTCTGAAACATCTTCAAATTTAGCACATCCTGGAAAAGCTTTCTGACCTTGAGCCAGTGAAAAACCATTTATTACGCTATATGGATAATTAACAATAGCAGCAATGTCAGGCACTCCATCATTTAATGT
The DNA here is from genome assembly GCA_016933045.1 of Marinilabiliaceae bacterium. Taxonomy (GTDB): domain Bacteria; phylum Bacteroidota; class Bacteroidia; order Bacteroidales; family Marinilabiliaceae; genus JAFGBR01. The sequence continues at coordinate 223,009 of JAFGBR010000050.1, forward strand.
ATATACACCATTTTCATAAACAAAATCATCAACTGTATAGAATCCATCAGATTTAAAACCCTGAATTAAACCAACAGGCTCATCAACACGAATAACATAGTCGTAATAAGGAATACGCATACTTGATCCCCATCCTGTATGGGTATCAGCAAAAGCATCTTCTTTTACTTTATCAACATTATTACTATTGTAATTATACGATGCTGAAATATTCAAATTAAAATCTTTAGTGCGAACTAAATCCATATTTAAAGCCAATTCTATCCCTTTATTTGAAGTTTGTGCTACATTTTGAAATTGATAGAGGTAACCTCCTGTTGGATCTACAGGCACCTTCATTAAAATATTTTTTGTTGAATTCCAATAAGCATCAATAGATCCATTAATCCTATTATTAAAAAAACCAAAATCTAATCCGGCATTTCTTGATGTCGTTGTCTCCCATTTTAAATCTGGATTACTTAACATTTCACCTGGTTTATAAATAGTTTTTGTAATACCATCAACAACTATTTGTGCTGTAGTCCAAGTTTCTTTCCATAAATCAGACTTAATATTATCAGCACCTGATGTACCATACGATAAACGAAGTTTCAAATTATCCATAAAAGCTTTAGTACCTGCCATAAATGGCTCCTCTGAAATACGCCAGGCCAAAGCACCTGCAGGAAAATAAGCGCGCCTGTAATTAGGAGCAAACTTTGAAGAACCATCGGAACGATAAGTTAGTGTAAGTAAATAACGATCAAATAATGAATAATTTAAACGGCCAAAAACCGATTGAGAAGTTGTAGTTGTTCCTATAGTATTACTGAATTCATCAATATTCGCAGGGAAACTTACATTTGTCATATTAATCATACCAAATGCATCTTCCATTGTAAAACCACTTGGATAACCAGCTCCTTGTAAGTAAGTACTATTTGATTGAGATTCCAAAACTTCATTTCCTACCAAAAAAGAAAGATTATTAGCACTACCTAAACCTTGAACTTCGTAATTGAGTGTCGATACCCAACGCACATTATAAGAGTCTTTTTTTGTTAATTCTGCAATTTTATAACCAGTTTCTAATCCGTTATCCCAATCCTCTATTTTAGTCCAGGAACGTCCCAAAGTCAATTCAGTTTTTGCAGTCAATCCTTTTATTACATCCCATGTTAATGAACTATTACTCCTTACGCTTTGCATTTTTTCAATATTCTGATAATTATTAATAATATCAACAACATTATTAAAATCATCAACATTAGGTTCTCCCTGTCCCAATCCTGTAGTAAAAGTAGGATCTCCAAGTGGTTTATCAATAGGCTTATATTTATATGCAGAAGTAGCCTTATCAAAATTAGTTCCTTCTTTTGTTGTTTCTACGTAGCGTATATCCTCGTTAAAGGTTAATTTATTATTAATTTTCTGATCAATTTTAAAATTAGCATTCCAGCGTGAATAACCTGAACTAATACGGATACCCTCGTCATTTAAATAGTTGAGAGTTGCATATATTTTAGTTTTTTCATTACCACTACTTATCGTTAAATCATGACTAAAAGGCATGGCAGTGCGCATTATATCATCAATGTAATTATGTGAGCTAAAATTTTTATATTCATTCAAATGATTTCCATAAGCAGAACCTAACCCAAAATAACGTGCAACACCATTCCCATATGAGGGTCCATAAGCTGTTGCATATTCCCAATTCCATAACACATAATCGTATGCATCCAATACTTCAAGCGTTTTAGGATTGTTTTTAAACTGATAATATGTGTTATATTTCACAGTTGTTTTCCCATCTTTAGCTCCTTTAGTAGTAACCAATATAACTCCGTTAGCACCTCGTGCTCCATAAATGGCTGTAGAAGCAGCGTCTTTCAAAACATCAATACTTTCTATATTGTCAGCTGGAATATCATTAATATTACCTACTACTATTCCATCAACAACATAAAGTGGTTCATTTGATTGAGTAATAGAGTTACCGCCACGTACACGTATTGACATACTTGCACCTGGTCGTCCATCCTGTGAAATAACATTAACACCTGCTAAACGACCTTGCATTGCCTGAGCAACATTTGCAACTGGTATTGCAGCAATCTGCTCTCCTTTCACCGAAGAAACAGAACCTGTTAAATCTCGCCGTTTCACAGTACCATATCCAACAGCCACAACTTCGTCCAAACCAATAGCACTTTCCTTTAAAGTAACGTTGATAGTTGTTTGGCCTTTCACTTGCAATTCAACATCGGTAAAACCAATAAAATTGAATTGCAACACATCGTTTTGAGCATCATTTACTACCAATTGGTAGTTACCATCCATATCCGAAACAGCACCAATAGTTGTTCCTTTAATTATAATGTTTACACCAGGTAAAGCTTCACCATTGCTATCTGAAACTTTTCCTGTTACAGTATGCTTCTGTTGGGCAAATGCCATTGTTACAAAAGCACAAGACACGAATAAGAACAAAAGCCTTAATAATTCAATTTTTCGCATAATTCTTGATTAAATGTTAGTATTAGTTTAATAGCCTGCATAATTTTTAAAATATTTTAACAATTTAATACAAAGATTTGGATTTTATAATACTTATTGGTGCATGTTTTATCTTTTTTAGGTGTAAAAATTGGTTTTTTAAATACTATAACGAGCTCTTAAAATTGCGAATAATATAGTTATATGATTAATTATCATGTCGTTAAAAAAACTGCCAAATTAAAATCAGACATTTAACATTTCCAGCTTTATGTATAAAATTTTGTTAAAAAAAACATAAAATCAGCAGTTTCCATATCCGTATAATTATAATTTATATAAATTCATTTTTTTGTTAATAAAGTAAGAAACAGGAGAATGATAAAAATCATAATAGTAGTTATTATTTTATCTAATCAATACGTAACAACTCAAAACATTAGTGAGCAATATTTTAAAGGAAAGGTAATTGATTCGAAAACAAAGAAAAGCATACCATATTCGCAAATTGCCAGTTACCAAATGGTATCAATTTTTGCATCTGATAGTTCCGGACGGTTTAATATTTTAACAAACAAAACCGATTCGCTTAAAATTTTTACAATTGGATACGAACCCATAATTATTAACATGTCAAACATAAATTCCGACAGTGTTTATATTATATCGCTAAAACAGCAAGATATTATTTTAAAACAGGTAGATATTCATCCACGAAGTCGCGAAATACTAGATGACAACCTCCGACTACCTTTCGGCATTCATCTCGGACAGGCAAGCAGTTCCCCCATATACACAAGAAGCGAAGTAGGAGGCAAGCCGCCCCTATATGCAGCCTTAACAAATCCTCTCAGCTTCGGTTATTATCATTTAAGTAAACGCGAAAAAAACAAACGTAAATTAGCAAATACTATTCAAAAAGATAAATCCGAAAGTCTTTTGTCGAACGAACTACTCGAAGAAATATCAGGATTAAAGGGTGACAATTTAAATATGTTTAAAATTTACTGCAACACAAATATTAAACTATCAAAAAGAGACAATATGCAAACTGTAAGGTTTAAATTGCTTGATGCACTTCACGAATTTTATAAAATACAACACCATGATTTATGAAAATTAGAATCGCTTTTTTTATTTGTGTATTGCAAACAATATTATTAGATGTGCAATCTCAGGAAAATACCATAATTGGAAAATTGGAAGCAGGTGGCAACCCTGTCGATTTTGCATACTTGGTAAATAAAAGAACTCTTTACGGAACAGAATCAAAAAATGGTGGCATTGCAAAAATAGCAGTTTTTGAAAATGACACATTGCAATTTCGATGTTTGGGTTATCGCGATACTTCGTTTATTGTTACACCCAATTTACTCGAAAAAGACACGGTACATTTTGCAGTTAATATGCAAGAATATGCATTAGACGAGGTAAAGGTAGTTTGGTTTTATTCGTACGCCAGTTTCAAATATGCATTTGCAAATCTTAAAATTGATAAACCCTATAAGTTAAATCTTCCTACAATTAATATGAATCAGGTATTAACTGACCAATATTTCGCACAACAAAACCCGGGTATTGGAATAGGATTATCTATTGGAGGAGGATTATCAAAAGCACAAAAACAAAAGCAGGCATTAAATAACTACAACAAAAAATGGGAACGTTTTAATAATCTAACATCTCATGAAAATATATCATCTTTCACGGGCTTGGAAGGAGCTACACTTGATTCTTTTATTATTTACCTACGAAAGGGATATAAAATTAACCCAGGACTGTCTGATTACGAGATTATGACATCGGTAAAAATGGCTTATGATACATTTTTAGCAATCAATCAAATTAAAATCGATACACTAAATTTAAAATAATTGAACATTATTTTCGCATTAACTGTTTTATTGAAAAAAAGAATTGAAACGAGTGAAAGAAATAACAATACAATAAAATTTATAATATAATATCATTTAATAAAGTAGTGCGAAATTATATTTCAGGAATCAATTTTGTTTTTTTATTATTTAAATAGTAAAATTATTTGTCGATTGCATATAAAGTTATATTTTTGCCATTCAAATCGAAATTTGTATCGATGAAATTATATCTATCACTCATTCTCAGTCTGATTATTCTTGTGGTCATATCATAAGAAGTGAGAATGCTACGTAGATGCCTGAAGAAAATATGAACAAGCCTTTCTCACTTCTCAACAAGAAGAGAAAGGCTTTTTTATTGTATTAATTTGTAATTGTTTTAAACAATGAAAATAAAATTAAAAAGTGCAACATCGACTGAAGGTCGCAGAATGGCCGGAGCAAGAAGCCTTTGGCGAGCCAATGGCATGACTGATAAACAAATGGGCAAACCCGTTATTGCAATTGTAAACTCATTTACACAGTTTGTTCCCGGTCATGTTCATTTACATGAAATTGGACAAGACGTTAAAAAAATTATAGAATCAATGGGTTGCTTTGCAGCCGAATTTAATACCATTGCTATTGATGATGGCATTGCCATGGGGCACGATGGAATGTTGTATTCGCTTCCTTCACGCGATATTATTGCCGATAGTGTTGAATATATGGCAAACGCCCACACTGTCGATGCAATGATTTGCATCAGTAATTGCGATAAAATCACTCCGGGTATGTTAATGGCATCAATGCGACTTAACATCCCAACCATATTTGTATCAGGTGGCCCAATGGAAGCCGGCAAACTTGGAAACAGAGCTTTAGATCTTGTTGATGCAATGGTTATTGCTGCCGACGAAAGCGTTTCTGACGAAGAAGTGAACGCCGTTGAGCAAAATGCCTGCCCTACCTGTGGATCATGCTCGGGAATGTTCACTGCTAACTCTATGAACTGCTTAAACGAAGCAATAGGATTAGCATTACCGGGTAACGGAACCATTGTTGCTACTCACGAAAATCGCAAAAAACTTTTCGAAAAAGCAGCTAAAATATTAGTTGAAAACACCTATAAATATTATCGCGATGGCGACGAATCTGTTTTACCCCGTTCAATAGCAACAAAAGAGGCATTTATGAATGCCATGACTCTCGACATTGCCATGGGAGGCTCAACCAATACAGTACTACATTTATTAGCAATCGCAAATGAAGCAGGCGTTGATTTTTCAATGAAAGACATTGATATGCTTTCGCGTAAAACTCCGGTATTATGCAAAGTTGCTCCCAACTCACATTACCACATTCAGGATGTTAACCGCGCTGGAGGCATATTAAGCATCTTAGGCGAACTTGATCGCGGTGGCTTAATTTCAAAGGATGTAAAACGGGTTGATTATTCATCATTAGGAGATGCCATTAATGCATACGACATTAAACGAGAAACTGTATGTGAAGATGCAATAAAGGTTTTTAGCAGTGCCCCTGCTGGTGTATTCAATTTGAAAATGGGATCGCAACGAACTTTATATAAAGAGTTGGATAATGACCGTGAAAAAGGATGTATAAGAGATATTGAACATGCTTACTTTAAAGATGGCGGCTTAGCCGTATTATATGGTAATATTGCCAAAAATGGATGCATTGTTAAAACCGCGGGTGTTGACGAATCAATATTCCGCTTTGTTGGCAAAGCCCGGATATACGAATCGCAGGATGATGCCATTAATGGAATATTATCGGGCGAAGTTGTGGAAGGAGAAGTTGTTGCAATACGTTACGAAGGACCTAAGGGAGGCCCGGGAATGCAGGAAATGCTTTACCCAACATCATACCTTAAATCAAAACATCTGGGAACTAAATGTGCATTAATAACCGATGGACGTTTCTCAGGTGGAACATCGGGTTTAAGTATTGGACACGTATCGCCCGAAGCAGCCGCTGGCGGCGAAATAGCCTTAGTTCGAAACGGCGACGAAATAGAAATTGACATACCTAATCGATTAATTCAGGCAAATATCAGTACTGCCGAACTTGAACAAAGAAGAAAAGAAGAACTTGGACGTGGGGATAATGCATTTACACCAGTATCACGGTTCCGACATGTGTCAAAAGCTTTAAAAGCTTATGCCCATTTTGTTAGCTCGGCCGATACAGGTGCTGTAAGAAAACTGTAACTAAAAATATTTACAAATTCCAAGCATAGTAAAAAATAGTGCACATGGAGAAGGAACAAAAAAATACAAAAAAAATGACTGGTTCACATGCTGTGATTCAATCTTTACTGGCTGAAGGTGTTGACCTTATTTTTGGATATCCGGGAGGTGCTATTATGCCGGTGTATGATGCTCTTTATGATTATCACGATAAATTACACCATGTATTAACCCGTCACGAACAAGGAGCCGTTCATGCTGCCCAGGGTTATGCCCGCGTTACAGGAAAAGTTGGCGTTAGCATTGTTACATCAGGCCCTGGTGCAACAAATGCTGTTACTGGCATTGCCGATGCAATGATCGATTCTACTCCTCTAGTGGTTATTTCGGGTCAGGTTGGCTCTTCTTTACTTGGAACTGATGCATTTCAGGAAATCGACGTTGTTGGCATTACTCAGCCAATTACTAAATGGAATTTCCAAATTAAAAGTGCTCAAGAAATACCTGGTGCTTTAGCTCGTGCCTTTTATATTGCCCGATCGGGTCGTCCTGGTCCTGTTCTAATCGATATTACTAAAGATGCTCAATCGAGTACACTTGATTTCGCATATACGCCTGTAACTAAAATCCGAAGCTACACCCCGGTAAACGCTCCTGATGAATCACAAATATTAAAAGCAGCTCAACTAATTAACGAAGCTAAAAAACCATTAATACTTGTTGGGCAGGGAGTTATTCTTGGCGGAGCCGAAAACGAGTTAAAAACTTTTGCAGAAAAAACAGGAATTCCAGCAGCCTGGACTCTATTAGGCTTATCAGCCTTGCCTTCTGATCATCCTTTAAATGTAGGTATGCTTGGTATGCATGGGAATTATGGTCCAAATGTATTAACCAACGAAGCCGATTTATTAATTGCTATCGGAATGCGTTTCGACGACAGAGTTACCGGTAATACTAAGGCTTATGGTGTGAATGCAAAGTTTATTCACATGGAACTTGATCCGGCCGAAATAAATAAAATAATAAAAGTTGATGCTCCTATACTTGGCAATGTTAAAGAAACACTCCCTTTGCTAACAGCAAAAGTGATAAAAAACAACCATGCCGAATGGCGAAATGAATTTAAAAAATACGATGTCGTTGAAGCCGAACGTATTATAAATGAAGAGTTAAAGCCATCAAAAGACGGCATAACTATGGGTGAAGTAATCAATAAAATATCTACAGCATATAACGATGATGCTATTTGCATTACCGATGTTGGTCAGCACCAAATGATGGCTTCGCGCTATTTCAAATTTAAACAAACACGAAGCATAGTTACATCAGGAGGGTTAGGAACAATGGGATTTGGCCTTCCTGCTGCTATTGGTGCTAAAATGGGACGCCCCGATCGACCTGTTGTATTATTTGTAGGCGATGGCGGATTCCAAATGACAATACAGGAGCTTGGTACTATTTTTCAAACTGAAATAGATGTAAAAATTGTACTCCTAAACAATAATTTTCTTGGTATGGTTCGTCAATGGCAAGAGTTGTTTTTCGACAAACGATATGCCTCGACTGAATTAATAAACCCCGATTTTCAAACCATTGCAAAAGGATATGGCTTGCACGTCGAGAAAGTGACAAACCGATCTTCACTCGATGAATCTATTGGTCGAATGATTAAAAGCAAAGGAGCTTATCTGTTAGAAGTTATTGTTGAAAAAGAAGGAAACGTATTTCCCATGGTTCCTGCAGGAGCCTCCGTATCAGATGTCAGACTCGAATAAGTGAAAATTATTGAAATGCATTTTTAACCTTTCAAAACATTAAAATGAAGCAAGAATTCACCATATCAATATTTTCAGAGAATCACGTGGGATTACTCAACCAAATAACTAATGTATTAACCCGAAGGCAAATAAACATCGAAAGTTTAACTACATCCGAATCTGCCATTAAGGGAATTCATAAATTCACAATTGTAGTAAACACAACACGTGAGCAAGTTGAAAAACTAATAGGTCAAATCGATAAAAAAATTGATGTATTAAAAGCATTTGTTTTTACCGAAGATGAAATAATTCATCAAGAAATGGCACTATACAAAGTACCAACAGAACAACTACTTAACGGAACTGAAATTGAAACACTGGTTCGTCAATACGGTGCCCGAATTTTAGAAGTTCATCACGATTATGCAGTAATTGAAAAAACAGGGCATAAACAAGAAACTCAAGAATTATTCGATAAGTTAGATAAATTTGGCGTACTACAGTTTACCCGTTCAGGTCGAATTGCAGTAACACGAACCAATTACGAACAACTTGCTGCATATCTCAGATCATTAAATAAAGAGACAAATAATACATTAGATTAAATAATTAAAATCAAATAATTTTTAAAACTATGGCTAAAATTAATTTCGGCGGAGTAGAAGAAAATGTAGTAACAAGAGAAGAGTTTCCATTATCGAAAGCTCAGGAAGTATTGAAAAATGAAACCATTGCTATTATTGGTTATGGGGTTCAAGGACCTGGTCAATCATTAAACCTTAAAGACAACGGTTTCAACGTAATTATTGGTCAACGTAAAGATTCAAAAACATGGGATAAAGCTATTGCTGATGGTTGGGTTCCTGGTAAAACATTGTTTGAAATTGAAGAAGCTTGCGAAAAAGCAACAATTATCCAGTATCTATTATCTGATGCTGCTCAAATCGAAGTTTGGCCACGTATTAAACCATATTTAACACCAGGAAAAGCATTGTATTTCTCACATGGTTTTGCTGTAACTTATAAAGAACGCACAGGTATTATTCCTCCAGCTGATGTAGATGTTATTTTAGTTGCACCTAAAGGTTCAGGAACCTCTCTTCGTCGTATGTTCTTGGAAGGTCGCGGTTTGAACTCTAGCTATGCAATATTTCAGGATGCTACTGGTAAAGCAAAAGATCGTGTTGTTGCTTTAGGCATTGGCGTTGGTTCTGGTTACCTATTTGAAACTGATTTTAGACGAGAAGTTTATTCCGATTTAACTGGTGAACGAGGCACATTAATGGGTGCTATTCAGGGTATATTACTTGCTCAATACGAAGTACTTCGTGAAAACGGACACTCTCCATCAGAAGCATTTAACGAAACTGTCGAAGAATTAACCCAATCATTAATGCCATTATTTGCAGAAAACGGTATGGACTGGATGTACGCAAATTGTTCAACAACAGCTCAACGTGGAGCTTTAGATTGGATGGGACCATTCCACGATGCAACTAAACCCGTATTTGCAAAATTATATGCCGAAGTTGCTTGTGGAAATGAAGCTCAACGATCAATTGACACAAACTCAAAACCAGACTATCGCGAAAAACTAGAAGCAGAATTAAAAGAACTACGCGAAAGCGAAATGTGGAGAGCTGGTGCTGCTGTACGTAAATTGCGTCCTGAAAATAATTAATAATTAATAGTATCAAGTATTGAGTATCAAGATATGAGACAATTTTGATACTCAATATTATTATCTTGATTCTTTAATCTTGATAAACAATACTAACAACTAGATAATATTTTAAAGAGGGAAACTTTCCCGGAATTCATGAACTAAAAAATTAGAAACATGAGTAACAAGGTTTATATTTTTGATACAACACTACGAGATGGAGAACAAGTACCTGGATGCCAGCTAAATACGATAGAAAAAATCGAAGTAGCTCGCCAGCTCGAAAAACTCGGTGTTGATGTCATAGAAGCCGGGTTCCCTATTTCAAGTCCTGGTGATTTTAATTCGGTTGTAGAAATATCGAAAGCAGTTTCAAATCCAACTATTTGTGCTTTAACCCGCGCTGTAGAAAAAGATATTGAAGTAGCTGCTGATGCACTAAAATTCGCAAAAAGAGGACGAATACATACAGGCATTGGAACATCTCCATATCACATCTACAGCAAATTAAATTCCAATCCAGATGCTATTATTGAGCGAGCCGTTAAAGCAATAAAATATGCACGAAAATTTGTTGATGATGTTGAATTTTATGCCGAAGATGCAGGCCGATCGGAAAACGAATACCTCGCAAGAGTTATTGAAGCGGTAATTGCTGCAGGAGCAACTGTTGTAAATATCCCCGACACAACCGGTTATTGCTTACCTTCTGAGTACGGAGCAAAAATTGCTTACCTGGTTAACAACGTTCCAAATATCGATAAAGCAATTATTTCAACTCATTGCCACAACGATTTGGGTATGGCAACCGCAAATACACTTTCTGGTGTTATCAATGGAGCCCGTCAGGTCGAAGTAACCATAAACGGTTTAGGCGAACGTGCCGGAAATACATCGCTGGAAGAAGTTGTAATGGCTATTAAATGTCACAAGGATTTAGATTATCAGGTTGACATTGATACCAAACAAATACTAAAAACCAGCAAATTGGTTTCGCGATTAATGAGAATGCCCGTACAGGCTAATAAAGCAATAGTAGGAAGAAATGCATTTGCTCATTCATCGGGTATTCATCAGGATGGGGTATTAAAAAACAGAGAAAACTACGAAATTATTGACCCGGCCGATGTTGGAGTTAATGAATCAAGCATTGTATTAACAGCACGCAGCGGTCGTGCTGCCTTAAAACACAGACTACAAGTATTAGGATACGAACTTGATGCCGAAAAAATTGATCAGGTTTATAAGAATTTTCTTGTTCTGGCCGATTCTAAAAAAGAAATTAGCGATGAAGATTTAGAAGTACTGGTAGGACACGAGAAAAAAGAAGAAAGAATTATTAAACTTGATAACCTTCAGGTTATTTGCGGAAAATCTTGCATCCCCTCGGCAACTGTTACAATTAACTATAATGGCAACATTATAACCGAAACATCCACAGGAGATGGCCCTGTAGATGCTGCTTTTTCGGCAATTAAAAAAATTATTCCCAAAGAGGTTATCCTCGAAGAATATTTGGTACAGGCAGTTACAAGAGGCTCTGACGAAATTGGTAAAGTTCATGTTCAACTCGAATACAACGGAAAAAGCTTCCATGGTTTCGGTGCAAACGTAGATATTCTTACTGCTTCAGTTTGGGCTTACTTAGATGCATTATCGAAAATTATATAATAGCTATTCTGATATAGCAAATTAAAAAAAGAGTAATAACAATTAAATATTAAAAAATTGGCAGGTAAAACGCTTTTTGATAAGATATGGGACGCTCACGTTGTTAAATCAATAGAAGACGGCCCAAATGTGTTGTACATCGATCGTCAATTTGTACACGAAGTAACAAGTCCCCAAGCATTTGCCGGGGTAAAAGAACGTGGCATACAGGTTTTCAGACCTAACCAAACATTTGCTACACCCGACCATAACATACCAACCAAAGATCAGCATCTTCCAATACAAGAAGAGTTATCGCGTATGCAGGTAGCTACACTGGCTAAAAATTGCGAAGACTTTGGGGTTACTCAATTTGGTTTGGGTCATCCTTATAATGGAATAGTTCATGTTGTTGGTCCCGAATTAGGAATTACTCAACCAGGCATGACAATTGTTTGTGGTGACAGTCACACATCAACTCATGGCGCATTTGGAGCTATTGCTTTTGGTATTGGAACCAGTGAGGTTGAAATGTGTTTATCAACACAATGTATAATGCAACCAAAACCCAAAAAAATGCGAATCAATGTTGAAGGAACACTAAAACCCGGTGTCACTTCTAAAGATATCGCTTTATATATTATTGCTAAGTTAACAACTGGAGGAGGAACAGGTTACTTTGTAGAATTTGCTGGTTCTACTATTCGAAGCTTATCAATGGAAGCTCGTATGACCTTATGTAACATGAGCATCGAATTGGGAGCAAGAGGAGGAATGATTGCACCTGATGAAGTTACTATCGAATATGTTAAAGGACGTGAATATGCACCTAAAGGCGAAGCTTGGAATAAGGCAGTTGCTTACTGGCGATCATTACCAACCGATACCGATGCTGTATTTGATAAAGAATACACCTACAAGGCCGAAGAAATTGACCCAATGATTACTTACGGTACAAACCCGGGTATGGGTGTTGCAATTACCGGAAATATCCCTTCATTAGATTCAATTGATAAGGCATCGCACAAAACATACTTAAAATCGTTAGAATACATGGGGTTTGCACCCGGTGAAAAAATGATTGGTAAAAAAGTAGATTACGTATTTGTAGGCAGCTGTACAAATGGTCGTATCGAAGACCTACGTATGTTTGCTGATGCTATTAAAGGAAAGAAAAAAGCTAGTAACGTTATTGCATGGATCGTTCCCGGAAGCCGCCAAGTTGAAAAACAAGCTAAAGAAGAAGGTTTAATTGAAATATTGGAAGCAGCCGGATTCGAATTACGTCAACCTGGATGTAGTGCATGTTTGGCAATGAACGATGATAAAATTCCTGCCGGAATGGTTGCTGTTGCCACTTCGAACCGAAACTTCGAAGGCCGTCAGGGACCAGGTGCCCGAACTCTGCTTGCCAGTCCGCTAACCGCTGCTGCTGCTGCAATATCCGGAGTAATAACTGATCCTCGCTCTATCAATTAGTTGGTTTAATAAAAAAGGAAAAATTATGCCCATAGAAAAATTTGTAACATTAGAGTCAACATACATTCCTTTACCAATTGAGAATGTAGATACAGACCAAATTATACCGGCTCGTTTCTTAAAAGCCACAACAAAAGAGGGTTTTGGAAAAAATCTGTTTTGCGACTGGCGTTATGAGAAAGATGGCAGTCCAAAGAAAGACTTTGTGCTAAATGACCCAACATACTCTGGAGAAATTTTAGTTGCCGGAAAAAACTTTGGTAGCGGTTCAAGTCGCGAACATGCAGCCTGGGCTATTGCCGGATATGGTTTTAAAGTAGTTGTTTCGAGTTATTTTGCCGATATTTTCAGAAACAACTCGTTAAATAACGGTGTTTTACCGGTAGTAGTTTCCGAACCATTTTTAAATAAATTATTTGAGTGTGTCGAAAAAGACCCAAAAACAAAACTAAAAGTCGATTTAGAAAAACAATCAATTACAAACCTTGCAACCGGCGATACTGAATCGTTCGAAATTAACAGTTACAAAAAAAATTGTTTGTTAAACGGTTACGATGATATCGACTTTTTATTAAGTATTAAACCTGAAATTGAAGCTTACGAAAAACAAACTGTTAAATTTTAATTTTAGGCTATAAAAACAAGTTGAAGAAGTAATTCAAAAATGATGAATAAATAATTAAAGTCCCCTCTTAACTACAAAAAGGGGGACTTTAAACCTCTATCTATTAAGAGGAGACATAATCAACAAATCAAAATTGACACCTTCTTCAATAATTCATATTTCAACCAACTTCAAGGCTTAAACAATATAAAGTTTAGATCTTTAAAGAGTAGAGAATGAGAGTAGAAATAATGGATACCACACTTCGCGATGGCGAACAAACCACCGGGGTATCATTTAACGAATCGGAAAAACTAACCATTGCACGTTTACTCATCGAAGAAGTAGGAGTAGATCGTATTGAAGTAGCATCAGCTCGTGTATCGGATGGTGAGTTTCAAGGTGTACAACGAATTACCGAATGGGCTCAAAAAAACAATTATATTGAAAAAATTGAAGTTCTTGGCTTTGTTGATGGTGATATCTCATTAAAATGGATTAAAGATGCCGGTGGAAAAGTTATCAACCTGTTAACCAAAGGCTCACTGCGTCATGTTCAAGGACAACTTCGCAAAACACCCGAAGAACATGCCACCGACATTAAAGGTGTTGTTGCAAAAGCTGAAAAAATGGGAATCAGCGTAAATATTTATCTCGAAGATTGGTCAAATGGAATGATTCATTCACCTGAGTATGTGTTTTTCCTTATTGATGAATTAAAAGATACTTCCATTAAACGATTCATGCTTCCAGACACATTGGGAGTATTAAACCCAAAACAGACAAGAGATTTTATTTCTCAGATAGTTGAAAAATACCCGAACTTACATTTCGATTATCATGCTCATAACGATTACGATTTAGCAGTTGCAAATGTATTTGAAGCCCTTAGCTTAGGAGTTAAAGGAGTTCACACAACAGTAAACGGATTGGGCGAACGAGCAGGAAATGCTCCATTAGCAAGTGTTATTGGAATAATAAACGATCATTTAAAACTCGAAAGTGGCATCGATGAGTCAAAACTAACACGTGTGTCGCGGATGGTTGAATCGTTTAGTGGCATTCGTATTCCTGCAAATAAACCTTTAACAGGAGATTATGTTTTTACACAATGCAGCGGAGTACATGCCGATGGCGATAACAAAGATAATCTTTACTTCAATAACTTACTACCCGAACGTTTTGGCAGAGTTAGAAAATATGCACTTGGTAAAACCTCAGGTAAAGCAAACATATTAAAAAACTTACAGGAACTAGGCATAAATCTGTCTGCCGAAGAGATGAAAAAAGTTACAAAACGTGTTATTGAATTAGGTGATAAAAAAGAAACTGTAACTACAGAAGATCTTCCATACATTATTGCTGATGTACTGCAAAGCACATCAATAAACAATAAAATAAAAATAAAAAATTACAGCCTTTCCGTTGCTCATGGTCTTAAACCGGTTGCTTCTGTAAGTCTTACTATTGATAAAGAAAGTTATGAAGAAACTTCGGCTGGCGATGGACAATATGATGCATTTATGAAATGCATTTGGAAAATATATCAGAAACTTAATAAACCATATCCTATCCTAACAAATTATTCGGTCACAATTCCTCCCGGAGGAAAAACCGATGCTATTGTTGAAAACATAATAACATGGGATTACAATGGATATGAGTTTAAAACCAGAGGTGTTGATGCCGATCAAATTGAAGCTGCCATTATTGCTACTGTTAAAATGTTAAACATGATTGAAAGTGGTAATATTCCATCAGAATTCAATAAAAATCACAAAAAATTAAACCAAAGAGTATAAATCGGTAAATATATTCTGATTATTGACATAGGAAATTTACAAATACAATTAATATGAAATTAAACATTGCGGTTTTGGCCGGTGATGGTATCGGTCCTGAAATAGTTGAACAGGCTTTAAATGTAACAAAAGCTGTTTGTGCGAAATTTGGCCATGAATTAACTTATAAACATGCCATTACAGGGGCTACAGCAATCGACCAGGTTGGCGAACCTTATCCTGCTGAAACACACGAATTATGTATGCAATCTGACGCTGTTTTATTCGGAGCTATTGGCGACCCAAAATTCGACAACGACCCAACAGCAAAAGTTAGACCCGAACAAGGTTTATTACAAATGAGAAAACAATTAGGTCTGTACGCCAACATTCGTCCTGTTGAAACATTCTCATCATTAATTCACAAATCTCCTCTTCGAAAAGAACTGGTTGATGGTGCAAATTTTGTGTGTATCCGCGAACTAACAGGCGGTATATATTTTGGTGAAAAAGGCCGTAAAGATGATGGAAACACTGCATTCGACAATTGTGTTTACACACGCGACGAAGTTGAACGTATTCTAAAACTAGGATATGAGTATGCCGGAAAACGCAACAAAAAACTTACCGTTGTTGATAAAGCAAATGTATTAGAATCATCTCGTTTATGGAGACAGGTTGCTCAAGAAATGGCACCAAAATATCCCGATATTACTACCGAGTATATGTTTGTAGATAATGCTGCAATGCAAATTATCAAATGGCCAAAACATTTCGATGTAATGGTAACTGAAAATATGTTTGGTGATATCTTAACTGACGAAGCCAGTGTAATAACCGGTTCTTTAGGCTTATTACCTTCTGCTTCAATTGGCATTCACACATCGGTATTTGAACCAATCCACGGTTCATATCCACAAGCTGCAGGTAAAAACATTGCAAACCCATTGGCAACAATTCTATCGGCTGCTATGATGTTCGAATATGCTTTCAACCTAATGGATGAAGGTAAAATTATTCGTGAAGCTGTTGAAAAATCAATTGAGGCAAACGTAGTTACCGAAGATATTGCAGAAGGTTCTAAACCTTACTCTACATCGGATGTTGGTGAGTGGATTGTCAATTATATTAAAAACAAATAGGTTGCGTTAAAAAATATTAAGGCTGCCTAATCTAATTAAGCAGCCTTTTTTTGTTTCATTATATACTCAAAAAAATGTACAAATATCTCTTTGGACCGGTACCATCACGCCGACTGGGAATGTCGCTGGGAATAGACTTAGTACCCAAAAAAGTTTGCTCGTTAGATTGTGTTTACTGCGAAGTAGGAAAAACAACAAAACTAACTACCGACAGACTTGAATATATAAAATACGACAAAGTTATTGCCGAACTAAAAGATTTAATGAGCACCAACCCCAAAATCGATTATATGACCTTTTCAGGATCGGGCGAACCGACATTAAACATTAGAATAGGTGATGTACTTCAATTTGTTAAAAAAGAATATCCAAGCATTAAAACAGCAATTTTAACCAATGGCACCCTCCTATCTGATAAAAAAATCAGAAACGAACTTCTATTGGCCGATGTAATATTACCTTCACTTGATGCTGCCAGCGAAGAGGTATTTACAAAAATAAACCGTCCATGCCCCGAGCTATCTTTAAAAAATTACATTCAGGGCCTTATCGATTTACGGAATGAATACTCGGGTCAAATATGGCTTGAAATATTATTCCTTAAAAATTATAATGACTCACAAGATGAATTAAACAAGTTAAAAGAAGCAATAATTAAAATTAAACCCGACAGTATCCAATTAAACACCCTCGATCGACCGGGAACAATTGATGGCTTAATACCACTAACAAATAATGAATTAAAATACATTATAGACTTTTGGAACTTACCTAACACCCAAATAATTGCCAATCAGGTCGAACGAACAAATATTGAATCTTACCGCACTGATATTGAAGCGGCTATTTTAGAAACTATTTCACGAAGACCCTGTACACTCGATGATATACAGCACTTTTTAGGAATTCACATTAATGAAATTAACAAATATCTCGGTTCAATGGAAGCCGAAGGAAAAATTATCACTAAAAGTCAAAACAGGGGTATTTTTTATGAATTAAAAAACAAATAAATATTTAAATTGTTATTTAATCAGTAACAATTTTAACCTCCATAAACTTATCATAATTACACATAAAACATGGAAGATATTTACAAAATGTTTTTAAAATCAATTATGATATCCGGATTCGTGTTTATCATGATGATTGTTATTGAATACATTAATGTACAATCAAAAGGCTTATGGCAAAGGCATCTTACACAAAAAAAATGGAAACAATATATAATTGCCGGTTTGTTAGGTGCACTCCCCGGTTGCTTGGGGGCTTTTACTATTGTGGCACTATTCTCTCATAAATTAATATCATTTGGGGCAGTAATAACTACAATGATTGCCACCAGTGGCGATGAAGCTTTTGTTATGTTTGCAATGTTTCCAAAACAAGCAACAATACTTACTATATTACTTCTGATTATTGGAATAACAGCAGGTTATATAACCGATAAACTGTATAAGCCTAAAGGAATTTTTAAAGATATTTCTGATAATAGTTTAACCTTACACGATGAAAAAGAATGTAAATGCTTTCAAAAAGAACATTTTTGGTCAAATTTAACACACCCTTCTTTATATCGGATTTCTGTGGCTATTGTTATAATATCATTAATGTCGGGCTTAGCAACAGGATTATTATCAGAGAAAGCAGAATTATGGATTAAAGTTACATTAATGCTTTCATTTTCATTTGTACTATTTATTGTAATTACCGTACCTGATCATTTTTTAAAAAATCACATCTGGGAACACATTGTTAAAATTCATTTACCACGAATCTTTTTATGGGTATTTGGCATTTTATTAATCATGCATTTTTTAAACCTATACATTAATGTCGAAGACTGGATGTCAAACAATATGTTTGTTGTGCTAATAATTGCTGTTTTAATTGGTATTATTCCCGAATCCGGTCCTCACTTAATATTTGTTACTCTATTTGCTGCCGGCACCATACCTTTCAGTATTCTTTTAGCTAATTCAATATCACAAGATGGGCATGGAATGTTACCTATGCTTGCTGAATCAAAAAAAAGTTTTTTTCTTATTAAAATTATTAATATTATTTATGCATTTATCGTTGGTGGTATGGGGCTTATTTTCAATATATAAACTAACATTTCACTATTATTAAATTATAACTGATTAGCCATTTTAGGTATATCTACCCCATTGAAATTTCCGGATGTCATAATAAGCAAACTTTTATTTTTCCAATTTTCTAATTTCAACTTTTCAATTAGATGACCTGAATCAGTAAACACCTCAATATTTGGATGATCGAAAGCCTTTATAACATCTTCAATTGAAAAGGGAGGTAATCCTTTATGTTTTACTACATCGTGATTAAAATAAACAATTGCTTTATCAGCTGCATTCATTGAATGTTTATATTGTGATAGAAAATTTTTATCCAAACTACTAAATGTATGTAATTCCATACAAGCAACAAGTTCTCTACTCTCAAACTGTTCTTTAACAGCATTTGTAGTAGCCTTTAATTTACTTGGCGAATGAGCAAAATCATAAAAAACAGTTAATTCTTTTTCATTACGCAATACTTGTAAACGACGTGCAGCTCCTTTAAACGATGCTATTTGTTGTAAAAATTTACTCCCCGAAATTCCAAGCTCTCCACAAGCAATCATGGCTGCACATAAGTTTTCAACATTATGCTTCCCGAAAATATTTAACAAATGATGTTTACCCTTATATTCAACAACTACATTATTCTCCTCTTTACGATATGGTATAAGTTCGTATGGTTTCAGATTCAATCGTTTCTTATGCTTTTGTGCCATTTTATTTAACACAACATCATTCTTATAGTAAATCAGTGTTCCCCCATCTATAATCGATTCAATAAATAATTCAAACTGCTTCTTATAATCTTTAAGTGTAGGAAAAACATTAATATGATCCCAAGCGATACCTGTTATTATAGCAACATGTGGTTTATACCAAAGAAATTTTGGACGTAAATCAATTGGTGAAGATAAATACTCATCTCCTTCGAATACTGCTATTTTACTCTTCTTAGATAAATTTACCATGGTATTAAACCCTTCGAGCTGAGCCCCAACCATAAAATCGAAATCACTATTCAACTGATTTAGAACATGCATAATCATTGAGGTTACAGTTGTTTTTCCATGACTTCCACCAACAACAACACGAAATTTTTCACTGGTTTGAGTAAATAAGTATTCGGGGTAAGAATATACCTTCAATCCAAGTTCCTGGGCTTTTATCAACTCCGGATTATCAATACGGGCATGCATTCCAAGAATAACTGCATCAATATCATTACCTATTTTTTCGGGAAACCAGCCCCATTTTTCGGGCAATAAATGATATTTATCCAATCGGCTCTTCGATGGCTCAAAAATTTCATCATCCGAACCGCTAACTCTGTATCCCTTTTTATGCAGTGCTATTGCCAAATTATGCATTGCACTACCTCCAATAGCAATAAAATGAACTCTCATACCCTCTTTTTAATCTTTTTATACTTAATAAAACCTAATTTAATAAGTTTTTCAACGACATTAAAACATCAAATGAAAAACAAATAGTTTATTATTCAAATTAGGGTTTTGTATCTATCTTAAATGAAAAATATTTTTGCGAGAAATAGCTAAATATAACTACAATACCTGTAGTTAATATTTTTGAAGGCGTTGGGTAAATATTAAAATATTCAACAAATAATTTAAGGAATATGTAATTAAGAATAATACTTCCAATAACCGTTAATCCATATCTGAAAAGCTGTATTCTACCACGTAATTCCGACTCTGTAAAAGTAATGTACTTCGAAAGAAGAAAACCTGTAATAAAAGTTATCGGAAAAGTAAGAAAAAATGCAGAAATATGGGGTTTAAGAGTTATTAATCCAAAATCAATCTCACGTTTTCGCACAATAAAATTATAGAATACAAAATACAAAACTATATCAAACGATGTGTTTGATCCTCCACAAAAAGCATACTTAAATGTCTGTTCAGGAATAAATTTTCGAAATGGTCTGTAAAACCAATCAATTATTATAATTATTAACCTTTGTATTGTTGCTATGAGTTTCAATAAACTAATCTGAAAAAAATAAACTTTCGATCATTAAAATAACATAAGTATTTTACATACCCGGTTATTTTTTAAGTAATAAAACAAAAATATACTTTTTAAACGAAATTTTAAATATAAACAACTAAGCACATGCAAAAAGGTTGTTCATATAATCTTCGAAAAAAAACGCTTCTTTATTAAATGCCGGAACTAAGTCATCGTACCACGTTGCATTTTTATCATATTTGGCAAAAAATGGTTTACCAACCCAATCCGGATTACGTCCCTGAATAAACTCAAGAACAAAAACTTTTTCATTCCTAATCTCAACCACACCGTTAATTCTTATTTTCCCAGGCATACAGCTCATTACCGGCCCCCTTGCAGTTCGGGCAATACCACTAACTTTTTTAATACTACTCCTGTAAATATTCCAGGCATTAGCCAATGAAACACCAAAATAATTGTTAGCACCGGTGTTTCGAGCTACAAACATATAATAAGGTATCAACCCTAAGTTAACCTGCCTTTGCCACATCGACGACCAAATATCATCACTGGTATTAATATGATCAAGCAATGGAGCCTGTGTTCTTATTTGAACACCAGTACTCCTTATTCTGGCTATAGCTTTTTCAACTGCCGGTGTAGATAACTCTTGCGGATGATTAAAATGTGCCATAAAAGCAAGTGACTTACCGGCTTTCTGAACCTTTTCAAATACCCTCAAAATATCATCGGCATCGTTATCGGTTAAAAACCTATACGGCCAAAATGTTAGCGATTTACTACCTATTCGAATAGTTCGTAAATGCTGAATATTTGCATTCAATATTTGCGAAATATATTTATCAAGCAAATCAGCACTCATAACAAGTGGATCGCCACCTGTTATTAATAAATCTGTTATCTCTGTGTGCTCTTTTAAATACTCTATCAGATATTCGCTCTCTTTTAACGCCAGTTTAATCTCTTTATCTCCAATAAACTGTGGCCATCTAAAACAAAAACTGCAATATGCATGGCATGTTTGTCCTTGCGATGGAAAAAAAAGCAAAGTCTCTTTATATTTATGTTGAAGACCCATTAACCTCTGTCCGTTTAAAATAGGAGTGTTATACTCAATCTGTCCGGCTGGATGAGGATTCATTCCCTCACGTATTTTTTTTATTTCTTTTTTAACTTGGTTAATGTCAGAGTTTTTACTAATGAGATTATTAATACTTTCAAAGTCCTTTTTATGAAGCATCTCTTTTTGAGGGAAATTTAAAATAAACATAGGATCGTTTTCGTAATTATCCCAATTTATTAATTCGTTAACAACATAATTATTTGTTTTAAAAGGCAATACCCTGCTAACAATTTCAATTGCATTTAAAACTTCCTTGTTCAATTTTTTGAATTGCGGTAACTCATTAATGTTTTGTAATGTAAATGCTTTATATCTCATTTTTTCCTGTTAATAATTGAAATTTTAATATTTTACAAAAGGTATCATAGCAATTTTTCAAATCACTAACCAGTAATCTTAACGTCATAAGCACGATGAAGATATTAGTAATATACGAAAAAAAAGGTCAAAGGGCAATTCAACATCTACAACCAATTAAAACCTAAGTTGCTATAGAATTGTAAATAAGCGAATAACAAAAAAACAATCAGGATAAATAAAATGAATCTAAATAATAAATTATTATCGAATAAGTTCAGCTCTATTAGTATCAAGTTTTAAAAATGTAAACAACAAAAGTGTAAATCCCCATAATGAAGACCCACCATAACTAAATAACGGTAATGGTATACCAATAACAGGAGCCAACCCGATGGTCATTCCAATATTTATTACAAAATGAAAAAAGATTATAAATATAACGCTATAACCATAAATTCTGCTAAAATCGGAATGTTGCCTTTCTGATAATACAATAAGTCTTAACAATAATAAAACAAATAACAGCACAACTACTGATGTTCCAATAAAACCCCACTCCTCACCAACAGTACAAAAAATAAAGTCAGTACTCTGTTCCGGCACAAAATTACCTTTAGTTTGAGTACCTTGTAAAAAGCCTTTTCCAATAACACCACCTGACCCAATTGCTATCTTAGATTGATTAACATTATATCCGGCGCCAAGAGGGTCTTCCTTAATTCCAAATAAAACCTGAACTCGTGTTAACTGATAATCAGACAAAATATTATTAAAAAAATAATCAGCAGTTAACGAAAATGATAAAGCCAACCATAAAACTCCAACCCCAAGAAATAAACTCTTTGCACGCAACTTAAAGCCTTGATAAATAAGAAAAACTGTAACACTTGCAATAGTAAAAAAAGCAATTTTTATGTACGATAACGAACTGTTAAAATATTGCTTAATCAAATACAATGAGGCAAACACTATTAAAGCAATAATAACCGATTTAATTAACGTATTTGCATGCTTATTAGCCAGTAAAAATAATACTAAACAAGCACCTAAAATAATCACAATGGTAATTGTTGAAAATAATAGTGTTAATATAGTAACAACAGCTGTAATAAACCCAATTACCATTATTACCGGATTTAATCCCTCACGATAAAAAACAAATACAAAAACAAAATAAACCAATGCAGATCCTGTATCATTTTGTAAAAAAATAAGCAAAATAGGTATAAGAATTATTAATAGTAACTTACCAACATGAAACCTCTTTGTAAAAGAAAAACCAAAACGACTCATTGCACGTGCTACCGAAAGTGAAACGGCAAATTTAGTAATTTCGGCAGGTTGCAGCCTAACAGGCCCTATTTCGAGCCACGCCTTTGCGCCATTAACCTCTTTTCCAAAAAACAAAACAAACAGCAATAAAAACAATGAAAAACCAAAAATAATATAAGCAAATTCAACAAAAAATTTACTAT
The DNA here is from genome assembly GCA_016933045.1 of Marinilabiliaceae bacterium. GTDB lineage: Bacteria > Bacteroidota > Bacteroidia > Bacteroidales > Marinilabiliaceae > JAFGBR01. The sequence continues at coordinate 246,612 of JAFGBR010000050.1, forward strand.
CGGTTAATGATATTAACCATATAAGTACAACAGACAATCCTATCCAAACTAACTGTTTAAAATATTCCTTATCAGTATCAAAAAAAACAGGAATTTCAGGATCAAAATTTGCTGCATATAAATTAGTCCATCCAACAATTAACAATAACGAATAAAGGACAACAGCTATCCAATCAAAATTTTTAATATTTGTATTATATAACCTCACAATTAATCTCTTTTGGGTGTTACATTTAACAAATTAGCATTATACATTCGTTCTTCAAGGTACTTCCGATTCGGGTTAACACCTCCTTTTAAATATCGTTCAACAAGCAAACTGGCAATAGGTGCTGCATAAGTACTACCAAAACCTGCATTTTCGACATAAACAGCAATTGCAATTTTTGGATTATACTTGGGCGCAAAAGCTATAAAAATTGAATGATCTTCACCATGAGGATTCTCTGCTGTCCCTGTCTTTCCACAAATAGAAATATCTTTAATTTGAGCTACACGTGCAGTTCCCCCATCTGTTCCCCAAATTGCTAATTCCATTCCCTCAATTACTGGATTAAAATATGTGGTATCTATACCAGTATCATGTTTTGTTTTATATTGTTTAGGTACATACTCCTTTTTATTATTCACATCTTTTAAAATATGAGGAGTATAATAAAAACCTCTGTTCCCAATAGCAGCACACATGTTTGCCATTTGTAACGGAGTAAGTAACAGCTCGCCCTGTCCAATACCAAGTGAACGTACTGTTACCGAGTTCCAAACATTATTATATACCTTGTTATAATATGCACTATTAGGAACAAATCCTCTATTTTCGTTGGAAAAATCAACTCCCAATTTATAACCAAGTCCAAAATCGACCAGATAGGTTTTCCATTTATCAAAAGCCTCCTTAATTGAACTATATTCTGGATTATCTAATATTTTTCGAAAAACAACAGTATAATATGCATTACATGAATGTTGAATTGATGGAGCTAATTTAAGTGGACTTTTATGACTATGACATCCAACACTCCATCCTCCTCCATGATACCCCATAAAACAAGACACCTCGAATTGCTCTGATATCACACCCTCTTGTAATCCAATTAATGCATTGAGCAGTTTAAATGTCGATCCGGGAGGATACAATGCTTGTAACGGCCTGTTAAATAATGGCTTTAACGAATCTTCTGATAACTTTTGATAATTATCACTTCTTACTCTGCCTATAAGTAATGAAGGATTGTATGCCGGACTCGAAACTAATGCTAATATTTCTCCTGTTGCAGGTTCAATAGCTACAATACTTCCAATTTTATTACACATTAATTTTTCGCCATATTGCTGAAGCTCAATATCAAGTGTTAGAGTTATATTCTGGCCAACTACTGCAGCGGTATCATATCTGCCATTCCTAAAAGCTCCTTTTTCACGACCATGAACATCGACCAAAACAACTTTAGCACCTTTTTTCCCACGCAGTATTGTTTCATAGGTCTCTTCTATCCCTGTAATTCCTGCATAATCACCCTGTACATAATATGAATCATTTTTTATCATCTTTTCAGATACCTCATTTATATATCCGAATATATGAGCAGCATTTGGATACTCATACATTCGAAGTGTCCGTCGTTGAACAAAAAATCCTTTAAACTTGTATAGTTTTTCTTGCAAAATTCCATACTGTAAAGAAGATACCTGCTTAATGAAAACCGATGGCCGATAACTGGAAATTTTATTTTTTTTTAAATTACGATGCATCTCATCAAAATACCATTTCAACTCATCAACTGTAATACCAAGTGCAAAGGCAAAATCGATAGTATCAAATGGTTCAATTTCACGTGGCACAACCATTATATCGTAAACAGCCTGGTTCGAAACCAAGAGTTTGCCCTGCCTGTCAAAAATCAAACCACGCGATGGATACTGAATAACTACTCGCTGAGTATTACTTTCGGCCGAAAACTTATACGATGAATCTCGTACCTGAATAGAATATAACTTTATCAGGAAAATAATTCCAATTAGAACAATTAGTCCTCTTATAAGAATAGATCTGTTATTGATAGCATCCACTACTATCTGATTTTTGTTTTGGTACCACTAAACATCTGAACAATAAATATCAACAATAGAGATATAACTGAACTCAACACTACCTTAAATAGGGTAGAAAAAAAATTACTAAAAGAAAACTCTTCTATAAAAAACAAAACCAAATGATGGCTTAAAGTCATTACTAATGCATATTTCATAAACCAACCCATTCCAAAAACCGAAGGCACAGGCTGTGCAGTAGACTGATGATCTTCTCGCGGAATAATTGAATTTAAAAAATATGGCCGTATAAATGACATAACCAATGTTGCAGATGTATGCATTCCCGGAGTATTACAACTTATATCAATAATTAAACCTGTTACAAATCCCAAAATCAACAAAAACCAACCGGGAATAAATAATGGTAAAGTTATTATGAACGATATATAAATAAAAGGATTAATAAACCACGAAAGCGGTATGTTATTAATTATTAATACCTGAATTAGTACTAATATTATTAAATTAAAAACATATTTAAGTGAATCATTAATCATTATATGAATTACTTTCTAATTGAATTTTTTCATCTCTATCTTGGTTTTCAACCATCTCAACAAAGGTTATACTCTTAAAATCTACACTTAACTTTACAAGTATTCTAAAAAAACTATCTCCTTCATCTAATGTCACCTTTTCAACAACTCCAATAGGAATTCCCTCAGGGAATATAGCCGAAAAACCTGATGTTACAACAATATCTCCAGGTCGCACAACCGCATGTAAAGGTATTTCATTTAACTGCACATACTGATATGATTTACCATCCCATTCGATAGAACCAAAAAAATTACTACCTTCTAGTTTAGCAGATATCTTTAACCTGGTATTTAAAACTGAAATTGCTGTGGAAAAATGCGATGAAGTATTATTAATTATTCCAACAACACCTTCAGAGCTAATAACTCCCATCTCCTTTTTAATACTATCTTTATTACCTTTATCAATTGTTAAATAATTAAACTTCCCGGTTATAGTATTATTTATAACCTTTCCCGAACGATAAATATACTGCTTGTATTTTAAGCTATCCTCAACGATTCTCTTGTAATTTGGAGATAATTGAAATGATTCGGGCATACGGCTTTTCAAAAAAGCATTTTCTTCAGCCAAAACACGATTAGTTTTTCTCAGCGAAAAGTATTCAATAATATTACTTGATCGTTTGTAAAAAAAACTATTAACTGCATTACTCGAATTAATAAATGATGCCCTCTGGTATGGGTTAAACGAAATAATAAAAATAAAAGCTATAAGCTGCAAAAGAACAAATAGAACAGCAAAATGATGTTGAATCAAAAATCGAATGATATTTCTCATTTATACAGCTAAAGTATGCTATAAAAAAAACCACTGGACAAATTAATCCAAGTGGTTTTTTTAAACTCTTATCGAATAAGATAGGGTAAACCCCTCTCCCTGTTTTTCAATGCTATTCCTGTACCGCGTGCTACGGCTCTTAATGGATCCTCAGCAACAATAAAAGGAATATTTATTTTATCGGTCAATCGTTTATCTAAACCACGCAACAATGCACCTCCCCCAGCTAAATATATGCCATTATTTACTATATCGGCATATAACTCAGGTGGCGTTTGTTCAAGTGCACTTAAAATAGCAGTTTCAATTTTCGATATCGATTTTTCCAAACAGTGACTAATCTCTTGATATGAAACAGGCACTTCTATTGGAAGAGCAGTCATCTGATTTGGCCCCTGAACAACATAATCAGATGGTGGTTCATCTAATTCGGGCAAGGCAGATCCTACATTTATTTTTATATCTTCGGCCGTACGCTCCCCAATTTTAATATTATGCTGACGACGCATATACTCCATAATATCAGCTGTTAAATCATCACCGGCAATGCGTATCGATTTATTTGTAACAATACCACCTAACGAAATGACTGCAATTTCAGTAGTTCCACCACCTATATCAACAATCATGTTTCCTTCTGGAGCTTCAACATCTAAACCTATTCCTAATGCAGCAGCCATAGGTTCATAAATCATGTGAACCTCACGTCCGCCAGCATGTTCTGATGAATCGCGAACTGCCCTAACTTCAACCTCGGTACTACCCGATGGAATACATATTACCATTGTTAGTGATGGTGAAAACAACCGTCCTTTGGTATTGATCATTTTAATCATACCGCGAATCATTTGCTCAGCAGCATTAAAATCAGCAATTACACCATCACGTAACGGCCTGATTGTATATATATTATCGTGTGTTTTACCATGCATTTGGCGAGCTTTTTCTCCAATTGCTACGGGTTTATCGGTACGCCGGTCTAGCGCTACAATCGATGGTTCATCCACAACAACTTTGTCGTTATGAATAATAATGGTATTAGCAGTACCCAAATCAATAGCGATTTCCTGGGTTAAGAATGAAAAAAATCCCATTCGGATAGGTATTAATGTTTAAAATGACGTTTTCCTGTAAACAACATGGCTATACCAAATTCGTCACAGGCGTTAATAACCTCTTCATCACGAATACTTCCTCCGGGCTCAACAATATATTTAACCCCATATTCGTTTGCAGCTTCAATGCTATCCCTAAAAGGAAAAAATGCATCCGATATAAGAACCGATTCTGCAATATCGATTCCTTCTTTTAATTGAAACCTTGGAATAGTAAGATGTCTCAAACTATCTAATCGGTTAGGTTGACCCATGCCAGCACCTGTTAACCAAAATGATCCATCACTATTTTCAGTTACCAACGCAATTGCATTACTTTTTAAATGCTTACACGCTGTGATCCCAAATTTAGCTAAACTTAATTTAGTATCATCAAATTGTTTCTTTGTAACTAACTTAAAATCGTTATCAATTCCTTCATCTTCATCTTGCACTAACATACCTCCACTAATTGAACGGTATAATTTTTCTCCGGTAATACTATCTTTAACCGGAATTTCCAACAATCGTAAATTTTTCTTTTTAGATAGTATTTCAATAGCTTCAGGTGAAAATTCGGGTGCTATAATAATTTCAACAAAACGACTTCCGAACCATACAGCTACTTCTGCTGTAACCTTTTGAGTAAAACAAACTATTCCTCCATAAGCACTAATTGGATCACCGGCCCATGCAAGCTCCAATGAATGCATAATATTTGAAGTTACAGCTAATCCACATGGATTCAAGTGTTTAATAACCGATACTGCAACTTTATTATCAATATTTTCTACCGAATGATAAGCATCACTTGCTACTTTCCAGGCAGCATCAGCATCTAATAGATTATTATATGATAAAGCTTTCCCTTGTAGTATTCTGGCTTTAGCTAATGCCGCACCCTGCTTAACATTATTAAGCTTATAAAAAGTAGCCATTTGATGAGGATTTTCACCATAACGCAATACATCTCCTTCATTTAAACTTATTCGTTCAGCCCCTTTATTGTCACTGTTAAAATATCCAAAAATAGCTGAATCATAATGCGAAGAAACAGCAAATGCTGCAGCTGCAAAGGCCTTTCGATCTTCAATGGTAGATTCTCCTTTTTTTTCCATTAACAATGTAAGAAGATCAGCATACTGTCCTTTCGAAGGCACAATAATAACATCTTTATAGTTTTTAGCTGCGGCTCGTATTAATGAGATACCACCAATATCAATTTTTTCAATAATATCTTGTTCTGATGCACCACAGGCTACTGTTGCTTCAAATGGGTAAAGATCAACTATAACCAAATCAATTTCAGGTATTTCAAAATCCGAAAGCTGCTTTATATCGCTTTCATTATCCCTGCGACTTAAAATCCCACCAAACACTTTCGGATGAAGGGTTTTAACTCTTCCACCCAAGATAGAAGGATAACCAGTTAAATCTTCAACTGCATTAACTGGCAGCCCAAGTTCTTCGATAAATGATTTTGTTCCTCCTGTAGAGAGTAATTGTACTCCAAGTTCGTTTAATTTTTTTAAAATTTCATCCAGCCCGTCTTTATGATAAACCGAAACAAGTGCTGTTTTAATCTGCTTTTGTGTATCCATTCTAAAATTTGGTTCTAATATGGCAAAAATAAAAAAATTTGGCAAGATTAATAGTCTAATTATCTGCCAAATATTTAATGATGCTTTTTAAAGTTTATTTGTCTTGTTTTTATTTATGTTTTATTCAGACAAAATAAAATATCACAACCGATTATTTTAACTCCAGATTTTTTCTAATACTAGCGGCAATACTCCTAAACTCATCTTGAGAAAGTTTTAATTTTGGTTTTGAAAAGTTTATATCTCCCTCCGTTTTCAATGGTATAAGATGAACATGGGCATGAGGAACTTCAAGCCCAAGAACAGCAATACCAACTCGTTTACACGGCACTGTTTTTTCAATTGCAAGTGCAATTCTTTTTACGCAAACCGACAATCCCGATAATATTTCATCACTTAAATCAAAAATATAATCTGTTTCGTCTTTTGGGATAACCAAAGTATGTCCTTCTGCTAATGGATTAATGTCTAAAAAAGCAAAATACTTTTCATCTTCATAAATTTTATAAGATGGAATTTCTCCCCTAATAATTTTCGAAAAAATAGTTGCCATATATTAAAATTATAATGAAATATCAATAATTTCAAACGACATAACACCCGATGGCACTTTTATTTCAACAACATCTCCTACTTTTTTCCCCAATAATCCTTTTGCAATTGGCGTAGTAATTGATATTTTACCTGCCTTTAAATCAGCCTCACTCTCCGACACCAATGTATAAACCATAGTGGTATTATTTTTAGTGTTACGAATAGTTACTTTATTTAACAACTGAACTTTACTAGTGTCAATTTTTGATTCATCAATAATTCGCGAATTAGCAATGGTATCTTTTAACTTGGCAATTCTCATTTCGAGCAAACCTTGGGCTTCTTTTGCGGCATCGTATTCAGCATTTTCCGATAAATCACCTTTATCGCGAGCTTCTGCAATTTGACGTGAAATACTAGGTCGTTCAACACTTTCAAGTTGAGTTAACTCATCTTTTAACCTCTTCAATCCCTCTTCGGTAATATAATTTACTGGTGACATAAATATTCCTCCAATGTTTATTTTAAATTAAAGCAAAAAAATAAAGAATCCCGGTATCCCGAGACTCTTTAATACAAAGATAATAAGTTTAAACAGATAAAACAAAATACGCGCAAAAATTGCGTATTAAATTAATAATCAGGCCTTTTTAATATCTCAGAATAAATCACAGCCTTTCTAATATCAAAATCATCAATATCTTCATTAACTTCTTCAACTGGTTGAAAAAAATTATCATAAACCGGATCTTTCTTATCAGGTATTAACGAATTAACAGATAATTTTTCAATGTTTTCATACGAAACACTAGGAGACGTTTTAATAATCTTTTCAGCACTTAATGATTCAGCCTTAAAAACCGGCGCAACAGGCATTTCCTCCTCCTCCTCCTCTTCCATCATACTTTTCATTTCAGGAAAAAAATCCTGCAAAATATCAGGCACCTTTTTTTTATTAGGCTCAGTATTTTTACTACTATCCAACTTTCTTTTTACAATACTGATAACTATTGCAGCAACCATTATCAATATTCCAATAATATCATTAAACTCCATAATATTTATATTATTGTTCTAAATTAAGATATCAAGTTTAAATTGACAAATAAGTTTGTAATTTACTATTTTTAAAAGCTCAAATAAAAATTTACTTGTGTGAAAAATTTTCTAATTATTGGAATAACATTATTACTTATTCTTATTTCATGTGGCGATGAGGAAGAGATAATTCCTAACGTAAAGTTTTCAGGTAAAATTTACATTCCCGGCTTGTACGAAAACCCGGCTATTATTAAATATGACGTAAATCGATATCAATTAGGAATTAAAGGAATTATAATCTATAAAATAGATTACAATCACTTCTTAGCATTCGATTTAATGTGTCCGCATGAAAAATCAATAACCTGTTTAGTTAAAAATAATGGTGATGTAATTTGTACTTGTCCCTGTTGCAATTCAAAATTTTTAATTGCAACCGAAGGAGGCGGATTAATAGAAGGCCCTGCTCAATGGCCTTTAAAAACATATAACACAACTGTAAATGGTGATTATTTAATCGTATCTAATTAACAAAAATTGTTTCGATGAAAATCCAGTGCTATTTAATTATCTTCTTCTTATTAATAGTTTTATCATGTAATAAAGAATCAATCAAACGGATTTCGTTAACAGTATCACTTGTTAATTATCCCGAAAACAAACATCTTATTTTGTATCATTTAAACAACGGGGTTATTCCATTCGATACTGCAACAATAACAACTCAAGGCGATTATTTTTTTTCACGCCCCATTAAACAACCCGACTTTTACCAAATAAAATTTAATAATAACCAAACACTTAGTTTAATTTTACATCCTAAAGAAGAGACAATAATTAAAGCCGATGCTGATAATGTAATATCATCAGCAGTCATTCATAATAATCCCGAATCGAACAAAATATTAAAAGCCGAGCGAATATCACGTGGCCTTAAATCAGAAATAAATGGCTTAACAGCACAATTAACTGATAAATCATTAAAAAAATCATTACGCGACTCTATACTATTAACTATTGACACTTTAAAAATAATTAGAAAGCAGATTATAAATAAATTAATTGACACATCTGAATATAACCTTAGTATCCTACCAATAATACTCCAAAAATCGGGTAATCATTCATTTTTTAATATTAAAACAGACTCCGCACTATTCGTTAAAACCGATACCTTTTTAATTAAAAATTACTGGTATAGTGATTTAGTGAAAACATTTCACTATCAGTTAGATTCGGCTTTTGCTTTTGCTAATAATAATACAAATATAAAATTGGGAGAAAAACTCGCCGAACCCAATATTCCAACATATTGGAATGAAACACTAACGCTATCGAAATTTTCGGGTAAACCAATCCTAATATTTTTCTGGAAATCAGATATGCCCGAAAACAAATGGATGATTCCGGAAGTTGAGAAATATATTCGAAAAGCAAAAGAACACGATTTAGAAATATGGATGATTTCACTCGACGTAAACAAAAAAAATTGGGAAAATTCAATTGATTATTACAAGCTTGCTTGCTGGCATTTCAGTGACCTTTTAGGTTTTAATTCTAATTCAATTAAAAAATTAGGCATACGAAACATTCCTGCAAATATTTTAATTGATAAAAAGGGTATAATTATTTCGAAAAACACCTGGGGTAATTTACTAAACGAATCGGTTAACAGCATTATTAGCCATTAATAATATTTTCCATAAAATTCCTTTAGAGTGTGAAAAAACATGGTATTTTTACCCCGAAATTATCTTGATTTCGATTACAAAAAATAATTACTATTCGGTTTACCATTGCAATTTTCTGCATTATGAAACGAACATGTTCTTTAAAAACACGATTTTTCCCTATATATTGGGAAAACCAGATGAATCGCAGATCGACGTTAACCAAAATTCAGATGCTAATTTCTCCGAAAATTTGGAGCAGGCTATCCGATCTTAATTTAAAAACTATTTACGGATGAAAAATATACTCTTTCTATTAGCATTATTAATTTTTTCAGTTTCATGCCAAAAAGGAAAATACTTTAGGGTTAATGGAACTTTAAAAAATGCTTCAGGCAAAACAATTTATTTAGAACAGATTGATTTAAACAATTCAAAAATTATTGATTCATTAGTTTTAACCGACAAAGGAAAATTTTCATTTAAAGGAATAAGATTAACAGAACCAACATTCTTTAAATTAAAATTCGATGAAAATAACTACCTGTCTCTTCTTATTGACAGCTGTGCTACCATTGACCTTGAAGTTGATGCTGAAAATTTAACAGAATATTCAGTTAAAAATTCATTGGAAAACAATCAAATAAAAGTCTTAAATCGAAAATTAAGGACAACCCGACAATTACTCGATAGTCTTAATGCTAAATATAAAAAACATGATGTTACGAATATATCTGAAAGACAATTTTTACAAGAGAAATACTTAAATACTATTGATAATTATAAAAAATTCGTAGGCAGTTTTGTAATGGACAATCCACGTTCATTTACCAGCTACTATGCCTTATTTCAAAAACTCGACAATAATACATACATAATGAATGTAATGGATCGCAAAGACCAGGTATATTTTGCAACCATTGCAACCAGTTTAAACATATTATACCCCGAATCTGAAAGGGTTAAACACCTGTATAAATACGTTTTGTCGGCAAAAGCAACTCAACGAAATCTGGCAAAAACCCAAAAAATAATGGAAATGGCAAAATCGGGGGTGCCCGACATTGAAGAAAAAACACCCGATGGAACAGTTGTGAAACTAAGTTCTTTAAAGGGAAAACTGGTACTTCTGTCGTTTTGGGCATCGTGGAATAAAAACTCACGAAAAGAGAATAAAAATTTGGTTAACGTATATCAAAAATTTAAACATAAAGGTTTTGAAATATACCAGGTTTCACTTGATCAAAGTAAAATACTATGGGAAATGGCAATTGAAGAGGATGGTTGTAAATGGATTAACGTTAGCGACCTTCGTTTTACCGAATCATATCCTGCTGCTATTTATAATGTTAAAAACATTCCGTCAAATTACCTCATTAATCACGAAGGCGAAATAATTGGAAAAGATCTTTTTGGTTACAGACTCGAAGATAAACTAAACGAATTACTTAACTAAAAAAATAATTTCATTCTATCGAAAAACAAAATATTAACAAATGCAAGAGAGAAGTTCTTCTTTAATAATTGCCATTGATGGACACTCATCGTGCGGAAAAAGTACCGTAGCAAAGGATTTGGCAAAAAAACTGAACTATATTTATATTGACACTGGTGCAATGTACCGTTCTGTAACCCTTTATGCACTCAAAAATAATCTAATTGACGCAAGCGGTAACATTAACGAACAAAAACTTCGCAGCACCATGCAAAATATTAACATAACATTCGATTTCGATGTTAATAATAAACAAAATATTACTTTTTTAAATGGCGAAAATGTTGAAGGTAAAATACGTGGTTTAGAAGTTAGCCAAAATGTTAGTAACATAAGCACCCTGTCGTTTGTTCGAACTCATTTGGTTGATTTGCAACAAAAAATGGGCAAAAAAGGAGGTATTGTTATGGATGGTCGCGATATAGGAACAGTGGTTTTCCCAAATGCCGATCTTAAAATATTTATGACAGCATCGCCCGAAATAAGAGCTAAACGTAGATTCGATGAGTTAATTGCTAAAGGAGAAACTGTTAATTACAACGAAATTCTTAATAATGTAAAAAATCGCGACCATATCGATTCAACACGCGATATTAGTCCGCTGCAACAAGCCAATGATGCTTTGGTTCTAGACAATAGTAATTTAACAAAAGAAGAGCAATTAAACTGGATTATTAATCAATTAATAAAAAAACAACTCATTTGAACCTTCGGATATGAAAGTTGAAATAGATCAACAATCAGGTTTTTGTTATGGCGTAATTAAAGCAATAGAAAAAGCGGAAAAATTCTTAAAATCAGAGAATCAATTATTTTGTCTGGGCGATATTGTTCATAACGAAGCAGAAATTAAAAGACTGAATGATTTAGGAATGACATCAATAACAATTGATGAAACGCAAAACATTAATGCAAAAACAGTACTTTTTCGGGCTCATGGAGAACCTCCTTCATCTTATCAAAAACTAAATAAACAATCAATTCGCATTATTGATGCAACATGTCCGGTAGTCTTAAAATTACAAGAACGTATACGAAAGGCCTATACTGAATTAAAAAAGATAAAAGGTCAACTGGTCATTTATGGGAAAAAGGGGCATCCCGAGGTTATAGGATTAGTTGGACAAGTAAATGGTGACGCTTTTATTGTTGAAACAGAACAAGACATTGATAAGCTTGATATGACCAATCCAATAGAAATATTTTCGCAAACCACAAAATCAGTATCAGGATTTAACTCAATAGTAAATACCATAAAACAAAAACACACTAACCCAACATTAGTTTTAAGTCACGATACTATTTGCCGGCAGGTATCAAACCGGATTCCACATTTAAAAGAATTTGCCAACCAATACGAAGTAATTGTATTTGTTGGAGGTACAAACAGTAGCAATGGGAAAATTCTGTTTGACGTATGCAAAAAAGAGAACCATAACAGTTATTTCATTTCCGATGTTAAAGAATTAGATAACAACTGGTTCAAATCCATTCAAAGTGTGGGAATATGTGGAGCAACATCAACCCCTCGCTGGCAACTGAATCAGGTATATAATGCAATTTTAAAAAATACTAAAAAACTAATATAAAATGAAAAAAATAGCAGTTCTTACTTCAGGAGGCGATTCTCCGGGTATGAATGCAGCCATTCGAGCTGTTGTTCGTTGCGGTATATATAATAAACTCGAAGTAGTTGGAATAATGAGAGGTTATCAGGGATTAATTGAAAATGATATTATTGACTTACCATCTCATTCGGTTAGTAATATTATTCAACAAGGAGGTACTATGCTACAATCGGCTCGAAGCACTGAGTTTATGACAAAAGAAGGCCGACTTACAGCATATGAAAACCTTAAACAAAAAGAAATTGACGGTTTAGTTGTAATTGGAGGTAATGGTACATTCACTGGAGCATGGATTTTTAGTAAAGAATTTGATTTTCCTGTGGTTGGTGTTCCCGGCACTATTGATAATGACATTTACGGCACCGATTACACCATTGGTTTCGATACTGCCTTAAACACTGTTGTTGATGCAGTAGACAAAATAAGAGATACAGCAACAGCACACAACCGTTTGTTTTTTATCGAAGTAATGGGGCGCGATGCCGGCTTTTTAGCAATCCAAAGTGCAATTGCTTCCGGAGCCGAAGCCGTTCTGACTCCCGAAATTGAAAGTGATATTGAAAATCTATACGCTTTTTTAAATAATGGATGTAAAAACAAAAAGAAAAGTAGTATTGTTATTGTTGCTGAAGGCGATGAAGTTGGAGGTGCAATTAATATTGCCAACAAAGTATCTGCCGAATTTCCAATGTATGATGTACGAATGAGTATTTTGGGGCACATTCAGCGAGGAGGAGCTCCCAGTACTCATGATAGAGTTTTAGCAAGTGAATTAGGTGTTGCCTCAGTTCAGGCATTAATAAATGGCGATAGAAATATTATGGTTGGCGTAACAGACAAACAAGTTGTAAAAGTGCCATTTGACGATGCCATACATAAAAAGAAACCTCTGGATCCGTTACATACCGAATTATTAAACATACTATCAATATAAAAAGCATTCTATATTAAAAAAACTCTAAAGTAATGGGCTAAATAATCTGGCAAAAGACTCTTTAGATTTTTGCCAAACAGAACGTTGAGACCATACTTCAAGGATGATCTGTGAACTATATCTCAGATCATCCATAAATATTTGTCTCAGTTGCTGCGCAATCATTTCATCATAAATAAACGATGTAACTTCATAATTTTGTTCAAAACTTCGAAAATCCATGTTAGCCGATCCAATTGAAGCAATAAGATCATCAACAACCAATGTTTTAGAATGTAAAAAACCCCTTTCGTATTGGTAAACCTTAACTCCTGCCTCTAAAAGCTCTTTTATATATGATCGCGACGATAATAATGTAATAAATGCATCACTCTTAAAAGGAATAAGAATCCGAACATCAACACCTCCCATTGATGCCGACTTAATAGCCATAAGTACACTCTCACTTGGCATAAAATAAGGCGTTGCAATATATACATAGTTTTCGGCAGAAGCGATAGCCTCAAAAATACCCATCATGATAGCAGGCCAATCAGAATCAGGACCACTTGCAGTTATTTGCATCGATGTATCACCAAACGGCTCTTTACTTGGGAAATATTTCAAATCAGCCAATTCTATTTGTTTAACAAAATACCAATCAATTAAAAATATAGTCTGAAGCATTTTTACGGCATCTCCTTCAACTTTCAAATGCGTATCTCTCCATATCCCATACTCTTCACTACCATTTAAGTACCTATCAGCAATATTGATACCTCCCATAAAACCAATTAAACCATCAACTACTACTATCTTTCGATGATTCCGATAATTAACCTTACTGGTAAACCATGGAAAACGTACTTTTAAAAAGCTTTCAATCTCTATTCCGGCTAACCGAAGTTCTTTAAAAAAATTTGTTTTTAACTCCCAACTACCAACATCATCAACAATTACCCTTACTTCAACTCCACTAAGCGATTTTTCTATTAATAAATTCTTTATCCGCCGTCCAATTTCGTCATCTTCAAAAATATAATACTCAAGATGAATAAAACATTTTGCCAACTGAATTGCTTCAATAATACTATCGAAAGTAGATTCGCCATTAATTAAAATCTTAACTTTATTACCAACTGTAAAAATTGAACTACTATTATTAAGTAATAATTGAACTATATTTCGTTTTCGCTTCGCCGACTTATTAAATAGCAAATTTCCTTCGCTTAATTTTGTTATTTGTGCATTTGCCAACGATAGTATACTCTCATGATTTTTTAGCCCCTTTCGGGCTATTATCTTCTCCTTCCTAAGGTTTTGACCAAAAAAAACATAAAAAATAATCCCAAGTCCCGGTAACAACAATAACACCAAACTCCAGGCTATTGTTTTTAAAGGACTCCTGTTTTCGAGTATTACAACCAAAACAACCAATAATATACTTATTGCATAAGCAACAATTAAAAAAGGGGTTATGTAAAAATGCCAATTATTCCAAAGAAGCATAAATAATATTTTTTTTCAATATAGTGAATTGTTACGATAAATAAATAAACTACTTTCTTCAAAGCTTGTTTGTCCAGCAAGTTCTCCTTTAACTACAGGAGCCTTAATGCCTTGATAAAACACAACATTTCCGACATACAAATGTGCCTCATCCCACAAGCTAAGTTTTATAAATGATGTTAACAGTTCTGCTCCTCCTTCTACAATTAACGACTGAATATTTAATTTATAGAGATATTCAATTACCTGCGATACTAATTCCTCTTCATTATCAACCTTTAAATAATCAATATTATTACTGCTTTCGGCATTTTTGTACGTTACAACAAGTGTAGGCCATTGGCCATCGAACAAATTCAATTTTTTTGGCAACCGCAGATACTTATCAATAACAATTCTCAATGGCTGATGACCATACCAACTTCGAACTGTTAATGAAGGATTATCGCATAATGCAGTATTTGTACCAACAATAATTGACTGCTCGGTTGTACGTAAATGATGCACAGCCTGCCTTGCATATTCATTGGTAATCCAATTAGGCTGCCCCTGTTCTAAAACATTACGGTCAATATCCAAAAAACCATCGAGTGTTTGCGCCCATTTTAAAATAATATATGGCCTTTTTTTTTCATGTACCGTAAAAAACCTACGGTTCAAAAAACGGCTTTCTTGTTCCAAAACACCTACGCAAACTTCAATACCCTTATTCCGCATCATTTGAATGCCTTTCCCGGCAACTTCCGAAAAAGTATCAACACACCCAATAACTACCCTCGGAATCTCTTTTTCAATTATTAATAGTGAACAAGGTGGCGTTTTGCCGAAATGAGCACATGGTTCGAGATTAACATATAAGGTAGAATATTTTAAAAGCAAAGGATTTTTTACACTGTTTATCGCATTTACCTCAGCATGTGGCTCTCCTGCTTTTCGATGATAACCTTCTCCAATAATTTTTCCTTCGCATACAACTACTGACCCAACCATTGGATTTGGATAAGTATGACCTTCGGCCATTTTTGCCAATTGAAGACAACGATACATATAATACTCGTCAGATAATGATTGTGTCATAAACAAAATGTAGTTTAAACGAATTGCTCATTCTCGATCAAATTATTTATTTTTGTCCAAAATAGTAAATTGAATTTAATCTTTACAATTTACCTATTATTAATTGCTTTATTATACTTTCATGCAACCATATTCATTTCGCACTGCGCTATTATATCTCACAAATCAATTAGGAAATTTATATAACAAACAAGAATATTATCAGATTACTAAAATGATTTTTGAGCAACACCTCAAATTCTCATCAATCGATTTTATTGTTAAACAGGATGAAGCTCAAACAGATATATTTTATGACACATTTAATAAAATTGTTACACGATTAAAAACCGGAGAACCAATTCAATACATTTTAGGCATAACACCTTTCCGAAATTTATTGTTCGAGGTTAATGAAAATGTTTTGATTCCACGACAAGAAACCGAAGAATTGATCGATTGGATTATTACTGATAATTACAACTCAAACTATATACTTGATATAGGAACAGGAAGTGGCTGCATTGCTCTTTCGTTAAAACACGAACTTAAACAATCAATTGTATCAGCTTGGGATATTTCAGACAAAGCTTTAAAAGTAGCCAAAAACAATGCTGAAAAAAACCATCTCGATATTATATTTAATCAATTTGACATCTTACAAATTAATGCAACACTTTTTAAATCATCATTCGATTTAATTGTTAGCAACCCCCCATATATCAGAAACTCTGAAAAAATATTAATGCACACCAATGTATTAAATTTCGAACCACATATAGCATTATTTGTTACTGACAACGATCCATTATTGTTTTACAGAATCATTAGTCAAAAATCCAAAATTATGTTAAAAAATGGAGGGGTTCTCTTTTTTGAAATAAACGAAGCGTTTGGAATGCAAATATGTGAAATACTTAAAACAGAAGGCTACCATAATATAGAATTACGACAGGATTTAAGTGGGAAAGACAGAATGATAAAAGCAATATTTATTTAACTAACTCGCAACTTACCATGGATCTTACCTCATCAAAAAAAATCCGAAAATCAGATTGAAATACATTATAATTAAGCTCAAGTTGCCTAATTGCAAAATCAACTTGTGGTGGCATTCCAGTATATCTTGTCATAATAGAAAGTGATTTTTCTATTCCATTTATATACCTATAATTCTCAAGCCGGCGATTCCTAATTAAAAAAGGTAATATTGATTTTACACCACCTGGTAACCTAAAATAGTTCTTAATTAACAGGTTATGAATATTTGAAACATATTCTGATAGAGATACATTTTCATAATCACTCCAATTAACAGCTAAAAAGTGATCGTAAAAAAGGTCTACCACAACCCCCGAATACCTGTTATAACCCTCTTTTAAAAGAGAAGCACTTTTTTTTACCACAGGATGAGTATCGGTAAAAACATCAATTTTACGATGGAGTAAAATACCTTTCTGAATTAATTCGGAATATTTTTCATACTGACGTCCCTTTACAAAATCGCCAATAAAATTTCCAATTTTAATATCATTATTATTCCCCGATAAATATATATGAGCTAAATAGTTCATAGCTAAACTATCATTTAACAAATAATAAGATATCTTGATAAAATCATCCCTTAATAATCTGTCGCCCCTTCCACGAAACAGGTACAATAAACGAAGAAAAAACTACAATACAAATAAAAAAAGGATGCAATAACTGCATTATCCAAAATAAAAACTCATCCCATCTAATTTGGAAGAGTTGCGAACCGGGTTTTAATAATGAACGATCGACAAATGCTTTTAATAGAACAAATAACACAAAAAACGGCCATAAAATCGTATTAAAAAACATAAGCACACTAAATGAAACCCAAAAAAGATTAACCCAAAAAACCAACAATGCTACAATAATTGTTTGCCAATCGGTATAACCAGTACTTTTCGATGCCCACCTAATTCGCTGTTTCAATAATGACTTAATACCCTTCTCAACTTTGGTACAAACCAATGAGGTGTCAGAAATTATTGCTCCAATACTAAATCCTGACTTTTTAAACGAATGAAGCAAAAACTGGTCATCACCCGAAAGAAATTTATCGTTAAGCTGATCGTTATATTTAATGTAACCAGAACGCATATATGAAATGTTTGCACCATTACACATTATTGGAAAATTACATTTTGCAAGTCCAAGCCCAACTAACTGAAGTGACAAAAAATCAATTACCTGAAAACGACCAAAAAAATTATTCTCCGATTCCATTTTAACAGGCCCAATAAGCATTTGAAAACTATTAACCAACATTGATGATGAAATAACATTTAGCCAGTTTTTTTGTAAAATACAATCGGCATCGGTAGTTACAATAATATCACCCTTAGCATGTAATATTCCTTCCCTTAAAGCTGCTTTTTTCCCTTCGCGAAACGAACTTATCACCATTAATCTTTCGGATTTTGAATCAAAAATATCACGCCAATTATCTGTTGAATAGTCATCAACTAAAATAATCTCATACTTATTAACAGGATAATTTTGATTAAGAAGATAATTACACAAATTATTTAAATTCGATGCTTCATTACGAAAAGCAACAACAACAGAAATAAATGGTTTGTCGTTACTATAATTAGGTTCAGCAGTTAAAGACAATCTTATAATGCCTTTAATAGCAAACATTATTAAAACTATATAACTAAACAACACAAAAAATCCTACAATTACATATAATGTTATTGCAGGATTTAAATTAATTATCATTTTATAAAAAAAATTACTTCAAAGTAATAATGTAATTTTCAATCCTATAGGTATTTACAATTTTTTCCTGTAATGCTTCTGCCGAAATCAAATCTTTCTCCGAATCAATACTCACCAAATATTTACCATAACGAGGCATAACAAATGCTTCATTAAATCCTTTTCCTTTTAAAATCAAAACATACTCATTAGCTGCTTTCTCCGATGAAAAAGTTCCGGCAATAATCTGATATCTGTTTTCATAAGTAATTTCAGCCTCATCAACAGGTTCATCAACAATTATATGGGCCGTTGTATCAACCTCAGGCTCAGATACAGTTACAACAATAGGAACTTTTTCTGTAACCACTTCTTTTTCTTTAAATAAGAAATAATAAACTGTAAAACCTATAACAGGTAACAAAATAAATAACAATGCAAAAAGTATTATTGATCTTTTATTCCTATTACCGTTATTTTCTATTTGTACTTTTTGATTACTTTTTTCGGCTTGTGGTTGTGTAACTGATACGGCTGCTTTTGTTGTATCTGTTTTCTTTACAGGTTCTTTCTTAATTATTACCGGATGACCCTTTTCAACTGGCTTTGATTTATCTGTTTTCTCGTCCTGATCAATTTGCAATAATTTATCTTTTTTTAATGATCCTGGAATTGGAACGTTTAGCGGTTTATCATCATTATTAAAATTTTTCTTATCGTTACCCAGTGACGAATCAATATCAAGCAAATCTTTGGGCTCTTCTTTCTTTGTTATTAAAGAATCAGAAAAAACTGAAGCAACATCTTCAGCCTGATGAAAACGCATAATTCCATTAGAATCCTTAGTGAATTTTCCTAAACCATCCAATTTAAATTCACCTGTTTCGTCAAGTTCTTTTTTTAGTGACTCAACAAACTCATTTACTTCTTTAAGTGCATTAACAGCATCAATACTCTTTTTAGCCGAAATATGATTTACAAGCAAACCATCATTAAAACTTAAAAAGTTATTGAATAAAACTGAATAACCACCTTCTTTTGAAATAATAAAGGCACCAAAATTTGGAATAATCACACGGTTATTAACCTTTACTAATTCAAGTATTTCATTTATCATGATTGAACTTTGAGTTACACATAATAATCTCTTCGCCCTTCACTCAAGGGTATGAAAAAATACCCTATCCCTAATAATAAATTGTAAATATAATTCAAATTCGATAAAAGTATACAGGTTAATGAATTCTTTTTGAAAAAGTTCACTTACAATTTATAAAATATCGCCTTAAAACAATTATTTAATCATTTTTTTCGAAAATAACCAAATGCTCCAACAAGTGTAGGCATTCCAATATTTATTAACCAGGTCAACATTATTGCACTTACAATGGCCATATCATTCTCAATTACTACACCAAAAATAAAAATCGCTATTGAACCCCGTATGCCAATTTCAGTAAAAATAAATGAAGGTATTATTGTTACTAGCAAATAATATACAGGAACTAATATTAAATAATCATATATAGATACATTGGGAGCAAAAAAATATAACCATAAAATTACCTGAGCTGAAAAAATAATATATTTAACAACTGTTAACACATAAAACCTAATCCATTTTTCAATTGAAACAGATTTAAAGTTTATAAATATTTGACGTTTCCACTTTTTAAAAATATTAAAAATAAAATATCGTACTGTTTTAATAATAAATAATAATATAATAAATAATATAGCGCTTAAAAACAAACCCGATTTAAACAAAGAAATTTTTTTAACCAATAATTTTATGTACGAATTGTCATTAAAAAAAAAAGCAACTAAACCAATTATAATTATTAAAAAAACTTGATGAAAACTACCTAAATAAGATAATGATATTGCACTAAGTCGTTTGTTTTTAGGTATATAAATCAATCGCCCAACCGGTTCTCCCAACCTTGAAGGTGTTAAAGTTCCAACTGTACATCCGGCCAATACCTGCACAACGGATATTTTAAATAATTGCTCGATGCTATTACTTATTAATAAATGCCACTTTTTTGCTTCAATAACAATATTTATAGCAGAAAAAATTAATTGAATAATAACTAAACCAAAAAACAAATGATAATTACTATGTAAATATTCCAAAAGATTTCCCCAAGCATTAAAACTAATTAGTTTATTAAAAACAAACCAATAAGCCGCTAATCCTATTACTAGTAAAAGCCATTTATACAAAAAATTAGTAATACTGCTACTTTGAATTTGATTTGCCATTAACAACTGGTAACACTATTAAACTAATAAGCCCCAAAACAATAATTAATAGATTTTGAGCACCATGTACCAAAAGTGCAAAAGCATAAGCGGGTTCTTGAGTAACACCATACAATGCAAGCGTTGCAATGACCATACCATGCCAGGCTCCAATACCTCCCTGAACAGGTGCCAACATGCCAATACTCCCGGTGACCAAAATAACTATTCCGGCACTAACATTTAAATTTGAGGTTTCTTGCATTGCAAAAAAACAGGTGTACTGCATTCCAAAATACATTAACCATATAAAAGCACTATAAAAGAGATAAAACCCTTTACTGTCAATATTTTTTACCGATGCAATTCCTTCAATAAACTTGAACCATATACCCTCTATTTTACTAAACATTCCCAATCGAATTGCTATAATTCGAATAATAATAAATAATATAACTAATACGGCTATGGCTAAATATAACCAAAACGAAGTAAATACTGATTGTATTTGTGAAAAATCGATATTCTCCGAAAAAAAATTTACTAACAAATTAAACTTAATAACAAACGATAAAAGCACCAACAAAACCAAAAACACCAAATCAGTAAGCCTTTCGGTTACAACAGTGCCGGCTAAACGGGTAAACGATATTTTCTCATACTTACTTAACACACCACATCGAGCCACTTCTCCGGCACGAGGCAGAACCAGATTTGCTATATATCCTACAAAAACAGCCATAAATACATTATACCATTTCGTTTTCTTTTCGACTGATTCAATTAACATTTGCCACCTTAAAGATCGGGAGAGATGACTCAAAACCCCTAAAATCAACGATAAAACAATCCACCAAAAATTAACCCTTGTTTGAATAATATTAAACAAATCCGATAAGTTCTGATCTTTATATATCCATAAAAAAACACCAACTCCAATGCCTAAAAAAAGAATAAACTGAACTATTTTTACTATTTTCCTTTTCAATATATGAGGTTCTTTATATTTTATACCTTGTTAATTAATTTTTACAACTCCAAATTATCAAATAGTTTTACCTTTGTTGCGTCATTCGACCACAAGTTTAAGAAAGATTGAGATGATGACAAAAAAACCAGCAATTTTATAAAAAGGGAAGGCATATAACATAATGAACAAAGTAAGAGCAAAAAAGCACTTAGGACAACATTTTCTGACAGATTTAGGAATCGCACAAAAAATTGTTGATAGTATTTCGTTAGACCATCCAATTTTAGAAATTGGACCTGGAATGGGTGTTCTGACAAAATTTTTAATCCGTCGTCCCGGTATCGATTTGCATGTTATTGAAATTGATCGTGAATCTGTTGAATATTTGCAAAATAACTTCCCCGAAATTCGCTCAAAAATAATTAGTGGTGATTTTTTAAAACTCGATTTAAAAAAATTGTTCCCACAATCATTTTCTGTTATAGGTAATTTACCATATAACATATCGAGTCAAATATTTTTTAAGGTTTTAGAAAATCGCAATCAGGTTCCCGAACTAGTTGCTATGATACAAAAAGAGGTTGCTCAAAGAATAGCATCAGCCCCAAAATGTAAAGAATATGGCATTTTAAGTGTACTATTGCAAGCCTACTATGATATTGAATATTTATTTACAGTACACGAACATGTTTTTTCACCTCCACCTAAAGTCAAATCTGCTGTTATACGATTGCGAAGAAATAACAGAGAATCGCTTGGATGCAACGAAACACTGTTTAAACAAGTTGTAAAAACAACATTTAATCAACGACGAAAAGCAATAAGAAACTCAATAAAAGCAATTTCATTTAACAGGGAAGCAATTGTTGACCATCTTTTATTAACAAAAAGACCAGAGCATCTTTCTGTCGATGAATTTGTTGAATTAACAAACCTTGTTGAACAAAACCCATTGAGAGATAGATAATTAAATACTTAACCCGCAATTTGGTATTGCTATGGCACAATTCGAATTAACCCGCGAGTACATCGATAATCTAAAAACCCTAATAGAGCAAAAAGATGAAACTGCCATATCCGATCTATTAAACGATCTGCATCCGGCCGATATTGCCGAAGTCTATGAAGAACTTCAACTAGATGAAGCCAAATATATCTATTTTCTTTTAGATGATGACAAGGCTGCCGATGTTATTACAGAATTAGAAGAAGAAGATCGTCGGAAATTTCTTGAGAGTTTACCGAGCGAAGTAATAGCAAAAAGATTCATCGACCGCATGGACTCCGATGATGCAGCCGATGTTTTAGGTGAACTTGATGCCGACACTCAACAGGAGGTACTATCGCATATTGAGGACATTGCAACTGCCGGAGACATTGCCGACCTTTTAACCTACGATGAAGATACTGCCGGGGGTATAATGGCAAAAGAGCTCATTAAGGTTAAAGAAAACTGGAGCATACCAACCTGTTTAAGGAGTATGCGAAAACAAGCCGAAGAAGTTGACGAGATTTATTACGTATATGTTATTGATTCAAACGGTGTTTTAAAAGGAACACTTTCGTTAAAAAAGATGCTGCTAAGCCCTCCAGAGGCAAAAATAAAAGATATTTTAAACGACGATGTAATATCAATACGAGTTGATGCAAAACAAGAAGAGGTTAGTAATATAATGGATAAATACGACCTCGTAGCACTACCTGTTGTAGATGGAGTAGGGCGACTGGTTGGTCGAATTACAATTGACGATGTTGTTGATGTAATTCGCGAAGAAGCTGAAAAGGATTACCAATTAGCTTCTGGTATTACCGAAGACGTTGAGATATCTGACAGTGTTTGGGTTCACACTCGAGCCAGGGTTCCCTGGCTATTAATAGGAATGGTTGGCGGTATATTAGGTTCACGTGTTGTTGGAGGTTTCGGAAACTTACTTGCAAATCATTCACAATTATCCTATTTTATGCCACTAATTGCCGCAATGGGTGGTAATGTAGGTATACAATCATCTGCTATTGTAGTTCAATCATTAGCTAGTGGATCTATGGGTATTGATACAACATGGGGCAAACTGTTTAAAGAATTTGCTATTGCTTTATTAAATGCCTCTTTTTTGTCATTAATTGTATTAGGATTCAACTACTTCGTTGGCGAAGAATTAGCTCTAACTTTTACTGTTTCCTTTGCAATGTTTTCAGTAGTTATTCTTGCATCATTATTCGGAACATTTATTCCATTGTTTTTAAAACGAATAAAAATTGATCCTGCTGTTGCTACAGGTCCATTCGTTACCACAATGAATGATATTATGGGAATGTTTATTTACTTAACTATTGCGACTTTATTATATAGCTTATTTTTTTAATAAAAAGCCATCAAAATCAGATGGCTTTTTTAGTTTTTTTATTACTATATTTACAACTATTAAAGGTCTGTTTATCTAACAAACTACTAAAATGAAAAGTTACATTGCAACCACAAATATGTGCTAGCTGCCAGGCTGTTAAAGCACATTGTTAGTATGTAACTTTTTTAAAAATTTTTCAAAGCCTTTAGTATGTCTCAAAAAGAAAATAATAACTCATTATTAATTAATCAGTTTAAAGTTATATGGCGCGAATTTATTGAAGCCATGAACGGTTCCGATCGTGATTTTACGCAGATACCGTTGCGGAGTGCTGTTTTTTTACTAGCAGTTCCAATGGTTGTGGAGATGATTATGGAGTCTGTTTTTGCATTGGTCGATATCTATTTTGTATCGCAGTTAGGAGCCGATGCTGTTGCTACCGTAGGCATTACCGAATCACTTATGACATTAATGTATGCACTTGCTTTTGGGTTGAGTACCGCCACAACAGCATTGGTTTCGCGAAGAATAGGAGAAAAAAGAAAAAAACTTGCATCCCTTGAAGCAACACAAGCTATTATAACAGCTATTTCGATATCATTAATAATAATGATACCCGGTATTGTTTATGCATCTGAAATGCTTGAGTTGATGGGTGCATCATTATTTTCAGTTGATCATTATAGTTCGTACCCGGCAATTATGTTTGGTGGTAATATTGTTATTATGTTACTATTTGTTAATAATGCCATTTTTAGAGGTGCCGGAGATGCCGCTATTGCAATGAAAGTATTGATTATTGGGAATGTATTAAATATTGCATTAGACCCAATATTGATTCATTATTATGGAATAGCAGGAGCAGCTATTGCAACTAATATTGGACGAGGAGTTGCTGTAATTTTTCAATTTTATGTATTAATATGGGGTTCATCGCATGTAAACATTAAGGGACTTAGATTTATTCCTGACTGGAAAAGGATAAGGCACATTATTAGTATTTCGTTAGGGGGTATCGCTCAATCGTTAATAGCTACTATGAGTTGGGTGTTTATGATGCGCTTGATGGCTCGTTTTGGCAGTAATGTGGTTGCCGGCTATACTATTGCCATTCGAATGGTTGTGTTTGCCATTTTACCTTCGTGGGGGTTAAGTAATGCCGCATCAACACTTGTTGGTCAAAATTTAGGAGCAGACAGACCCGATCGTGCTGAAAGAATAGTTTGGAGAATATCAATTATTAACACAATTGGATTGGGGTTAATTGGTATTATATTATCATTAATACCAGATGTATTCATCAGCTTTTTTACTAATGACAGTCTAATTATTGAAGCAGGTGAAATAAGTCTAAGAATTATTTCTTATGGTTTTGCCTTTTATGGTTTGGGAATGGTAATGACACAAGCCTTTAACGGAGCAGGAGATACCATTACACCAACACGTGTTAATGTTGTTGCATTTTGGATTATAGAAATTCCATTGGCCTGGGTATTATCAAGTAAAACAGGCTTAAATGAAACAGGTGTTTATTATGGGATAATTATCGCTGAGTCATTTTTAGCACTTTATGCTTTTATACTTTTTAGGAAAGGAAAATGGAAAGTTAAAAAAGTATAATGCTTATTTTTTATGATTTAAACGCATAAAATATCATTGATAATAACTTTGTTGGGTTCTTAAATTCTTTTCTCTTAAGGCAACTTTCATTAAAAAAGTATGGATATAATAAAACATCTAATAGAAGAGTTTCAATTACCACTTAAAAACCCGGTTCTTGTTTTTTCCCTTATACTTTTAATAATATTAATGGCTCCAATAATTTTCCGAAAATTAAAGGCACCAGGTATTATTGGGTTAATTTTATCAGGTGTGGTTATTGGCCCTCATGGGTTAAATTTGTTGGAAGAAAATTCGGCCGTGCAACTTTTCTCTACTATTGGTTTATTGTATTTGATGTTTCAGGCAGGCTTGGAACTTGATATGGGGGAATTTATAAGAAACCGTCATCGAAGTATTGTATTTGGCATTCTCACTTTTATGGTTCCCATGACTATTGGATTTATTGTTTGTTATTATCTGCTTGGATATAATATTGCAACCAGCCTTTTAACAACAAGTATGTTTGCAACACACACATTGGTTACCTATCCAATAATTAATAAGTATGGGTTATCGAAAGATCAGGCGGTTGCAATAACTATTGGGGGAACCATAATTACCGATACCGCAGTTCTGATTCTTTTGGCTGTAATTGAAGGAGCAACACAAAATGATTTATCGGGCAGTTTGTTCATTAAACTAAGCATATCGCTCACATTATTCTCGCTCATAATATTCTTCTTGATTCCTCGACTTGCCAAATGGTTTTTTAGTCGTTTGGAATCGGAACGAACATCGCATTATATTTTTGTGTTGGCAATAGTTTTTTTTGCTGCTTTTTTATCGGAAGTTGCTGGGGTAGAACCAATTATTGGTGCATTTATGGCAGGTTTGGCATTGAACCGTTTAGTACCACACACATCATCGTTGATGAATAGGCTTGAGTTCGTAGGGAGTGCCATTTTTATTCCTTTTTTCTTAATAAGTGTGGGAATGTTGGTTGATGTTAATGCGATTATTAATAATCCGAGAGCCTGGATAGTGGCAATTGTTCTTTCGGCAGTTGCGCTAAGTACAAAATGGGTTGCTGCCTGGATTACCCAGCTTTTATTTGGTTATTCTGGTACCCAGCGGCAAATAATTTTCGGGCTTAGTAGTTCACGTGCTGCAGCAACGTTGGCGGTTATTACAGCCGGTCATAATTTAGGAATTGTTAATGACATAATACTTAATGGTACAATTATATTAATACTAGTAACCTGTTTATTTTCTGCAATTATTACAGAAAAAGCAGCAAATAAATTAGTTTTGGAAGAAGATACACCTGATGTAAGAGAACAAGATTTTAACGAGGAAGAATCTATTCTTATACCGGTAGCTAATTTTAATAATTTAGAACATTTGATTGATGTTACAGGACTGATACAAGATGACAAACCTCAATCTCCGATTCATCTGCTTTCGGTAGTACGAAATGATAATATGGCAGAGTTGAATATGGCAAAAACACGCAGAAAGCTTGAGCAGTCTGCTCGTTATGCTGCAGCTGCCGAAACAAAAACCCATTCATTAGTTAGAATTGATATAAATATAGCACATGCTATTATAAGGACTTCAAAGGAGATATCTGCAACAACAATTGTAATGGGATGGCCTGGAAAAACTACACTAATTGATAAATTTTTCGGACATAAAACTGATAATATTATTGAAAATTTCGATAAGAATATTTT
This sequence comes from Marinilabiliaceae bacterium, assembly GCA_016933045.1. GTDB lineage: Bacteria > Bacteroidota > Bacteroidia > Bacteroidales > Marinilabiliaceae > JAFGBR01. The sequence goes on from JAFGBR010000050.1 coordinate 274,194, forward strand.
TATGTGTAACCTTAAACAACCATTTAATACACATAATAAAATAAGGTTGGTTTGTCCCCCTTTGGCCGAAACAAACCGTGGATTTCATTACTGGTTAAAGAAAATTTTTTCGTTGTCGCGGAATCTTAAGCTGCCCATTGAGTTTTATTGTACAATACTTACCCGAACATTCATTCAATTATATATTAAAAATAATAAAGTAAAAGGAAGTGTTAATTTTAGTGAGATAAATGGATTGAACAATTTTTTAAATTATTCGCATCAAATAAAAGCAAATGAGATATTAATTGTTGTATCTGCACGAAAAGGCAGTTCATCTTACCAAAACGAAATTGAGTTTATTCATAAAAAAATGGATAATCATACCGATAACACATCAATGATATTAATATATCCAATGAAAGAGTCAAATGATGTTTATAGTGGGATAAATTAAAGGATAATAAAACATATTTAAAATTAAAAATTATTAGACTACTTTATTAAACATCAAGGCTAATTTTGTTAATTTATTAAATTTTCAAAATCGCTTATTATTTTATCAATTTCATTCCCAAATACAATTTTTGCATTTTCATAAGTTTGATTACTGAAGAACTCAATGAATTTATCTCTGCCAAATTTTTTTATTAACTCTTTAACAAAAAGACCAGATAATGGATATAAAATATCCTCTGAATAATTGTTTCCATTCTCCCAGTAGTCAATAATTGATATATTAATTTTATTTTTTGCAATAGATTCTTTTATTTGTTGTAACCTATTTTGGGTTGATTGATCAAAACAAACAGCTGTTCCTTCATTAATAAATCGGTTTAGTTTAATTATTTTTGTAGAGTAATGAGAAATAACATGAGTCATTTCATGCCCTATTGTTTGGAGATAATGCGAATGAATAATGCATAGTCTTGGTTCAGCAAATCCCAAATCAACTTTTAATATCTTTTTTGCGTCTTTTCTTGAGTTCCACACAAAAAAATCAATTTTTTTCGGCACATTACTATTAAAAAACTTATTTATTTCATTAAAAGCATTTTCGTGTGATGAAATATATTCTTGTACTTCGGATTCATTCATTTCTTGAAAATGAAATCTAAAATTATTTGTTTCAACAATTTTCCAGTTAGAATAAAATTCATCAAATCCACACCATTGAATTCTTTTATAAGCATAATTAATAATGTTAGGAGTTGTTTTTAGATTAAAACATTCATTTAGTGCCCTTTGTGAATTTGTGTAATTTTGCAGCATAAAATATGATGTTCCCAAATATCCTAGTGCCCAGGCTTTTCTCCATGTTTCTTTTAAATCATTTTTTGCTGTAAATTTTAAATAAGGAATTGCAGTATTAAAGTCACCTATGTCAGCAAATGACCTACCCAATATTAAATTCAGTTCAATATTAAAAGAATCTTTTTTAATATATTGTTTAGTATTTTCTATTACTTTTTCATATTCCTGTTGTTGATATAATTTCCATAAATCATTAATAGTGTAATTTTGACTACATATTGTAATACTTGTTGAAAAAAGAAGAATTAGTAATACTTTCATCTATAAATAATACTGATTTATAATTTTTTTAAAAGATTATGCAATATATTCGTATTTGTGATAAAAAATAATATTTTGCTTAAAAAATTAAAAAAAGCCATCCGAATTTCGAATGGCTTTTATTTTTTAGCTACAAGAATGTTTTATTCCGCTTGTGGCTCTTCAGATGTTTCAGCTTCAGTAGCTTCATCAGCCACTTCTTCATCAGCCACTTCTTCACCAGCAGCAGCTTTAGCAGCAGCTTTAGCAGCAGCTTCAGTTTCAGCAGCTAATTCTGATTTTTTCTTCAGTAATGCTTCTGCTTTTTCAGCGTTAATTTTAGCTTCAATAGCTAATCGTTCTTTCTGAGAAGAAGCACTATCGCTGGCTAATTTGTCTTTTTTAGCTTGTACTTTGTCTTCTTTTTCAGTTAACCAAGCATTAAAACGGCGTTCAGCTTCGGCTTCATCAAAGGCACCTTTTTTCACACCATCTATAAGGTGTTTTTTCATCAACACGCCTTTGTAGCTTAAAATAGCTCTACAAGTATCGGTTGGTTGAGCACCATTTGACAACCAAGTTAATGCTTTGTCAAAATCTAAGTTAATAGAAGCAGGATTGGTATTTGGATTGTAAGATCCAAGTCGTTCAATAAACTTACCATCTCGTGGTGATCTGCTGTCGGCTACTACAATGTGGTAGTAAGCATACCTTTTGCGTCCGTGTCTTTGTAATCTGATTTTTACGGGCATTGTATTACGTTTTTAAATTAAACAATTGCAAAAACTCGTTTTGCGGTTGCAAATGTATGTCATTAACATTGAACTACAAAGTCTTTGTTAATAATTTATTATATAGAGATGTTATTTTGTTTTATCGGTTAAAAACCGGTTGATTAAAAGTCGTTTTATAATTAAATAATTTCAGGTTCAAACCGTAACTTCGCATAAGTGTTTTTTTATAAATAAACTGCATGTTTTTTTTAGTATTTGATACCGAAACCACGGGGTTACCAAAGAAATATAAGGCTCCGCTTACTGATTTTGATAACTGGCCACGTATGATTCAGTTGGCATGGCAATGTCATGATTTAGAAGGTCGTTTGCTTTTTGCCAAAAATCACGTTATTATCCCCAATGGATTTACTATACCCGAAGATGTTATAGCGGTTCATGGAATAAGTAATGAAATAGCAAAAGAGAAAGGAGTCCCCTTAAAACAAGCTCTCGATGATTTCATTTCAGATGTGAAGCAAGCGCATGTTATTATTGGGCATAATGTTGAATTTGACATAAACATTGTAGGTTGTGAGTTGCTTCGATGTGGAATGGAAGAAATACTTACCCGTACGCCAAGTTTATGTACTAAAGATTCGAGTATTGATTTTTGCGGATTGAAGAACAAAAGTGGAACACTAAAACCACCAACACTTACCGAATTACATATTACTCTTTTTAACGAGCCATTTCCCGAAGCTCATAATGCCGCCGCCGATGTTGAATATACAACCCGTTGTTTTCTTGAATTAATACGAGTTGGAGCTATTGGAGCCGACCAGTTAAAATTAAATCCTGCCCAGGTTAAAGCATTTATAGCATTGAATACAACCCCTTTTCAACCTGCTGGCATTGAATATGAGTCGTTTAAAATAAATACATTAGACCATATATCAATTGAGGAAGAGGAGAAACGTTTGAATGAGGCTACAAGAGGTGATAAATCTCATAGTTTTGTTCATCTTCATGTGCATTCGCAGTACTCTATACTTGATGGAGCTGCACGTACTGCTGATTTAGTAAAAAAAGCTGTTGATGACAATATGCCTGCAGTTGCAATAACCGACCATGGAGCAATGTTTGGATGTAAGGAGTTTCATGTAGCTTGCTTGAAGGCAGGTATAAAACCCATTATTGGTGTTGAGGCTTATGTGGCTCGTCGGGGTCATTTACGTAAAGAAGACAAAACTGATTCAGGAGGTAATCATCTTATTTTATTGGCAAAAAATTATAAAGGATATCAGAATCTTTTAAAACTTACTTCAATTGCCCATACCGATGGAATGTACTATAAGCCTCGTATCGATAAAGAGTTGTTAAAAAAATATAGCGAAGGATTAATTGTATCAAGTGCATGTCTTGGAGGAGAAGTATCACGTAATATAATGGCCGGAAATATTGATAAGGCTAAAGAAACCATTATATGGTATAAAGAAGTTTTTGGCGACAACTATTATCTTGAAATACAGAGACATCGCACAGATGATATTCGTCTGCGAACCGAAGTTTGGGAAAACCAAATTAAAGTTAATAAAGTAATTATTGATTTAGCAAAAGAACTAAATGTTAAGGTTATTGCAACTAATGATGTTCATTTTGTAGAACCCGATCATGCAGAAGCTCATGATGTACTCGTTTGTTTGAGTACCGGTCGCGATTACGATGACCCAACCCGAATGCGTTATACAAAGCAGGAGTGGTTTAAAACCACCGCCGAAATGAATGAACTGTTTGCTGATATTCCAGAGGCATTGGCAAATACTGTTGAAATTGCTAATAAGGTGGAGGCTTATGAATTAAATTCTGCACCAATTATGCCTCCTTTTGAAATACCCGTAGAGTTTGGAACATTGCAACAGTATGCCGAAAAGTACGATGAATCGACATTGATTGAGGAGTTTGGAAAAGAGCGTTTTGATAAAATTGGTGGATATGATAAAGTTCTTCCAATTAAATTAGAGGCTGATTATTTGAAATATTTAACCTTCGAAGGTTGTAAAAAACGTTATGGCGATAATCCTGAAAAACACATAATTGAACGGTTAGAGTTTGAACTGGAAACAATAAAAACAATGGGTTTTCCGGGATACTTTCTTATTGTTCAGGATTTCATTAACTGGGCTAAAAATAACGGTGTTTTGGTTGGGCCAGGACGTGGTTCAGCGGCCGGTGCTGCTGTTGCTTATTGTGTTGGCATAACCGATGTTGATCCTATTAAATACGATTTGCTGTTTGAACGATTCTTAAACCCCGATCGTATTTCAATGCCCGATGTTGATATTGATTTTGATGATGACGGACGTCAAAAGGTTTTAGATTATGTTACAGACAAATATGGTCATGATAAAGTAGCTCATATTTGCACTTTTGGAAGTATGGCAACTAAAAGTGCAATTAAGGATGTGGCAAGAGTTTTACGTCTTGACCTGTCGGAAGCAAACCGTTTAGCTAAAATGGTACCCGAAGCTCCCAAGATGAATTTTAAAAAGGCCTATAAAGAAGAGCCTGAATTGTTAAAAGAGAAAGACTCATCTGATCCGTTAATTGCTAAAACAATGCAATTTGCCGAAGCTCTTGAAGGCTCTATCAGACAAACAGGAGTTCACGCATGTGGTGTGTTAATTGGAAAAAATCCTCTTGATCAACACTTACCTGTAATGCCCACAAAAGGCGAAGATTTATTAACTACGCAATACGATGGTAGGTTTGTAGAGGACATTGGATTGCTTAAAATGGACTTTCTTGGATTAAAAACTTTATCAATTATTAAAGACGTTCTTTCAAATATAAAACTTTCGAAAGGTATTGACGTTGACATAAACAATGTTCCGCTCGAAGATGAAATTACTTTTCAAATGTTTAGCCGTGGTGAAACAACTGCTATATTCCAGTTTGAATCACCCGGCATGAAAAAACATTTGAGAGCATTGCAACCAAACCGCTTTGAAGATTTAGTTGCAATGAATGCCCTTTATCGTCCGGGACCAATGGAATATATTCCATCGTTTATTGCGCGTAAACATGGACAAGAAGAAATTGTTTACGATCATCCAATGATGGAACCTTACCTGAAAGATACATACGGGATAACTGTTTATCAGGAGCAGGTGATGTTACAGTCGAGAGCATTAGGTGGCTTTACCCGTGGAGATTCTGATTCGTTACGAAAAGCAATGGGTAAGAAAATTATGGCCATGATGGATAAACTTAAAACCAAGTTTATTGATGGTTGTTTGAATAGCCCTGAATTTGTTGCTGGATGTAAAGAAGTTAAGAAAAAACCCGAAGATTTAATTGAAAAGATATGGGGCGACTGGGAAGCCTTTGCAAGTTATGCTTTTAACAAATCGCACTCGGTGTGTTATGCTTATGTTGCCTATCAAACAGGGTATTTAAAAGCACATTATCCAGCCGAGTTTATGGCTGGTGTGTTAAGTTGTAACTTAAGTGACATAACTAAAATAACCAATTTCATGGAAGAGTGTAAGTCCATGGGATTGAACGTATTGGGTCCTGATGTAAACGAAAGTTTTAAAAAATTTACTGTTAACAAAAGTGGGGCAGTTCGTTTTGGAATGGCAGGAATAAAAGGTGTTGGCGAAGGCGCTGTGGAAGAAATAATTAATCAGCGTGAAAAAAATGGATCTTATAAAGATATTTATGATTTTGTAGAACGGGTTAACCTAACAACGGTAAATAAAAAAAATCTCGAAGCCTTAGCTTCGGCAGGTGCATTTGATAATCTTGGTGAATATCATAGAGCACAATTTTTTGCATCTGCATTAAATGAAGAAGCAACATTTATTGAAAACCTTATTCGTTATGGAAACCGATATCAATCGGAAAAAGCAAATGCACAGAACTCATTATTTGGTATTATTAGTGATTCTGCTATTGAAATAAAAAAACCGGAGGCCATACGATGCGAACCCTTTTCAAATCTTGAAAAGCTAAACCGTGAAAAAGATCTAATTGGTATATATCTTTCAGCTCATCCACTTGATGATTATCGTTTAGAGCTAAATTATTTTTGTAATACCCGGTTAAAAGATTTAGACGATTTGGAAAATATTAATAAAAAAGAGGTAATACTAGGGGGAATGGTCACTAATGTACGACGGGGAACTTCGAAAAAAGGAAATCCGTATGCAATTTTTACTTTAGAAGATTATTCGGGTGGATATGAGTTTCCATTGTTTGGAGCTGATATGCCAAAATATATTGCCTATTTGGAGGTTGGTTATTTTATTATGATGAGAGGAAGCGTTGCTCCTAAACGTTTTAATCAAAATGAAAAGGAATTTAAAATTAATGCTATTTCGTTTTTGAACGAGGTGCGTCAGAAAAATATTGATAGTGTTACACTTTCAATTCCGTTACCTGCATTAACACATTCGTTAGTTACAGAGCTTGCTGATATGGCTAATGATAATGGAGGAGATGTATTGTTAAAGTTTAATATTTTTGATCCGGCAAACAATCATCAAATTAAATTGTTTTCAAGATCAACACGTATTAATTTAACTAATGAAATGGTTAAATATTTTGAAGAAAATTCGGATGTGTCGTTTTCAATAAATTGCTAATAATTCAATTGATCATTGAAAAAGAATTGATTTTGATAATGGGGCAATTTTTATAACTTTGTTTGAATACATAGTAAATTAAAATATTAACAAATAATAGTTTTAACATTATGGCAATTGAATTAACTGATGACAATTTTGAAGAGATTGTTTTAAAGTCAGACAAACCGGTTTTAGTGGATTTTTGGGCAGAATGGTGTGGTCCTTGTCGTATGGTAGCACCAATAGTAGCCGAGTTAGCCGACGATTATAAAGATCAAGCAGTGATTGGAAAAATGGATGTTGACAGTAATCCACAAACCGCTGTAAAATATGGCATTCGGAATATTCCAACCATTTTGTTTTTTAAAAATGGTGAGGTAGCTGATAAACAAGTTGGTGCAGTACCCAAAACAATTCTTTCATCAAAGCTTGATGCCTTAGTATAAATCGAAACATCTAATATTTTAAAGCCGCTTTTTATTGAGCGGCTTTTTTGATTATACAGATAACTTTTCCCACTAATTTTCTCTATAAATAAGTTATATATTTGTAGTAATCTTTATAATAGATAGATATTCATGGAATTACTTATTTTGAAGGATATTGTAATCATTTTTGGCTTATCAACATTAGTCAACTATTTGTTTACAAAAATTAGAATTCCAACAATAATAGGTTACCTTATTACAGGTGTTATTGCAGGGCCACATGTGTTTGGAATTATTGGTAATGCACATGATATAGAGTTAATGGCCGAAATAGGAGTGGTTTTGCTTATGTTTACCATTGGGCTCGAATTTTCCTTAAATCATTTATTACGCATACGTAAAATTGTGTTTTTTGGTGGTTTTTTACAACTAATAGCAACAGCCGGAGTTATCATGTTAGTTGGCCATTTATATGAGTTAGAGTGGAAAACAGCTCTATTTGTTGGATTTCTAACAGCATTAAGTAGCACTGCTGTTGTTTTAAAAATACTACAGGAACGAGGGGAGTTAACGAGTAATTATGGGCGAACTGTTGTTGGCATTTTAATTTTTCAGGATATAGTATTAGTCCCTTTAATGCTTTTTACACCTTTACTTGGAACAGAAACAACGAATGTAGGATCAGATCTTTTTTATCTTATAATTAAAACAATCAGTATTATTGCTATGGTTTATGTGGGAAACCGATGGGTAATGCCATGGGTATTACACTCCATTGCTATGACCAAAAACCAGGAGTTGTTTCTGATGAGTATTTTACTTATTTGTTTGGCTGTTGCGTTGCTTACATCAACAATGGGAATGTCACTTGCCTTTGGTGCCTTTTTAGCCGGGCTTATGATTTCCGAATCTAATTACAGCCATAATGCTTTTGGTAATCTGATTCCATTTAAAGATACTTTTACCAGTTTTTTCTTTGTTTCCATAGGAATATTACTCGACTTAAATTTTGTGGTTGATAACATTTGGTTAGTGGTTGGAACTGTTCTGCTTGTTTTAGTAATTAAAATGTCAATTGCCGGATTTACGTCTTTTATTCTAGGACATACGTTTAGGGGAACAATTTTAGTGGGATTGGCTTTAAGTCAGGTTGGTGAATTCTCTTTTATTCTTGCAAAAATTGGATTAAACTACAATGTTTTAAGTAATTTCTATTATCAGTTGTTTTTGGCAGTAACGATAATAACAATGTCAGTTTCGCCATTTATAATTCAGGTTGCAAGTCCGTTAGCAAATTATATGTTAAAATTTAAGTTGCCTAAAGTGTGGGTTAATGGGTTGTTTCCTCTACCCGAAATTGAAATTCCAAAATTAACAAATCATTTAGTTTTAATTGGAAAAGATACTAGGGCACTTAATTTATCATCAATGGCTAAAGCGTTGAAATTTCCATATATAGCAATAGTGTTCGATCCAGCAACTGTAAAAAAGCGAACTCAAAATGGTGAAATAGTTGTATATGGCGATGCTATTAATGAGCCTGTATTACACAAAGCTCACATCGAAACCGCAGAAGTTGTTGTTGTTTCTATTGGTGAGTTAATGACTTGCATGGCTGTAGTTGAAAAGGTTAGGCGTATGAATTCTCATGCTCACATTATTGTTAGGATTCGTAAGGTTGAAGATATTGAGGAATTGTACCGCTTAGGAGCTAATGAAGTAATGCCCGAAGAATTTGAAACTGCTATTGAGTTATTTAAGAGGGTAATGCGTAAATATCTTATGCCGTATTTAAAAATTCGTGAGGTCATTGCAAATATCAGAACCGATCATTATGGATTGTTTCGCGATCAGAGTCGCCAGTCGTTGGAAGCAAAATCTATTATGAGCGAATTCCCGAATATTGAAGTTATAGCAAGACAGGTTGCTACGGGAAGCGAGTTGATCAATAAATCTTTAATTGACCTTATGTTAAGAAAAAAGTATGGTGTTACAATTGTTGCTATTAAACGAGGCGATCTGTTAATTGACCATCCTGAGCTGAATGAAGTTCTTATGCTTAATGATATCATTTATATTTTAGGTCGCCCCGATCAGATTGCTAAAGCTATGGAGTTATTTCACGATCCTGTTATTGAAAAATAATATTGATTATAATTTTGTGTTCGTTCTATTAATTAAATTTAACTCTACCTTAAATATTGTTTAATATTTTTCATAAAAGCAAAACAATCAACGTTTTATATTTTAAAAATTTCACATCAATCATTTATTTCTATATCAAAAATTTTATTATAGTAAAAATTTATTGCTTGTTTTATTTATATTTCACATAATTTTAAACATTATTATATAAATCGATTAAAAAAGGATTAATAAATCTTAAATTGATAAATGCAATACATAAAACTTTAACAATCTATTAATATCCTTTAAACCCTGTTAATTAAGCCTCGACATATCTTTGTGCTATATAAAAAAATAACTAAAAAAGAGATTTATGAAACGAGGATTAATATTCAAAATGTTAGTAGCGGCACTATTTGTCGCAGTTATAAAACCTTCAACTGCGAGTAATAAAGTAGTTATTGATAACTATATGAATACTGATTTTGCAATAATATCAGCTTCACTTGAACCAAGTATTGACTACAAAATTTCAATTAAAGATGAATATAATACAGTTCTTTATAGCAATAAATTGGGAAAAAACACTGCAGCTTATCAAAAATTATTCGATTTAAGTGAGTTATCCGATGGAGCTTATGTTGTTATATTTGAAGGGAAAAACGCTAAGTCGCAAAGTAAATTTATTGTGTCTAATAATAGATTAGTTTCATACATTCCCTCAAAAGAAATTGAAATTAGTACCATTAATACCACAAAATCATACATACGTCAGTCGGGCGATTTAATATATGTTTCCCAGGTTAATCCTGACCTAATGAAAACTTATGTTGAGATTTTTAACGAAAAAGGCGATTCAGTTTACTCATCGGTTTTACCAAAACAAAAAACTTATGCCGGGTTATATAAAATTAAATCACTACCTAAAGGGCAATACACAATGCAATTGACCTCGGGATCAACAGTACATACTTATGAATTTCAAAAGTAATCGAAAGCAAATAGTTTTTAATATACTACTAAAAACGCGTATCACTATAAAATTGTGATACGCGTTTTTTTTGTTTTATTATTTGAAAAATAGAAATTAATTGTACATTTATGTTTAATGGAGTAGCCTGAAAATCCATAATCGAGTAAGGGGCGAAATCCGAAAAGCCAACGAGTAGGAACCAAATCCAAATTTTTATATCATGGTGTTAGGAATACTAATTTATGTAGCAATTATTGTATTAATGATTGCATCAATGTGGAAAGTCTTTACAAAAGCAGATAAGCCGGGATGGGCTTGTATTATTCCAATATACAATATTATTATTGAATTGGAGATTGTAGGAAAACCTCTTTGGTGGATTATTTTAATGTTTATACCGGGTGTTAATATTGTTATTGCTATATGGATTTTAAATCTATTATCGATTAGTTTTGGTAAAGGTGTTGGTTTTACTTTAGGATTACTTTTTTTACCATTTATCTTTTTCCCAATATTGGGTTTTGGAGAAGCAAAATATGAAGGCCCAGCCGGATTAAAAAAAATATAAAATAAACACATGACACCATCTGATTTTCAGGTGGTGTTTTTTTTTAGAATAAGCTTTTATTTACAATCTCTTATAAAACTTTAAACTCTGCTGTAAAACAGTTATAAAAAGCCTGATTATATTCATTATCTGAAACAAAAGGGTTATTTTTGCGCCTTAAATTATTACTTATAATTAAATTATGGCAGATACAACAAATCAACCGTTATTCAGTGAGTTTCCACCGGTTTCTACACAGGAATGGATGGATAAGATCACAGCGGACTTGAAAGGTGCCGACTTTGAAAAAAAGCTGGTATGGAAAACAAGCGAAGGATTTAATGTTCGTCCTTTTTATCGATCCGAAGATCTGGAAAACCTAAATTACCTAAACAACCTGCCAGGTGAGTTTCCTTATGTGAGAGGAACCCGCACTGACAATAAATGGTTTGTTCGTCAGGACATTAATGTTTGTGATGCTGAAAATGCAAATAAAAAAGCCATTGATGTTCTAATGAAAGGTGTTGATTCATTGGGATTTAAATTTTATGGCGATGAAGATGTTACTTCTGATAATATTGAAAAATTACTTAATGGTATTAAAACAGAGGCTGTTGAGTTAAATTTTGAAACAAAAAAAGGTAACAAAAAATTGTTGGAGGGTTTAGCATCATTTTTAAAAAAGAACAATAATAAAGTTCAAGGATCTTTAGTGTTTGACCCAATTGGTAAATATACTATCACCGGGAAAACATGTTCGTCGGTTGATGCTATGTTTAATTATACTAAAGAGGTTATTGAAACAGCGAAAGGCCTTTCAAACTTTAAATCGCTTGCAGTTAACGCCAAAAATTTTAATAATGCCGGTTCAACAATAGTTCAGGAATTGGCATTTGCACTTGCAATTGGATCTGAATACTTATCAAAATTAAATGAAAAAGGACTCACGGTTGATGAGGTTGCCGGAACCATCAAATTTAATTTTGGCATTGGTGGTAACTATTTCATGGAAATTGCAAAATTGAGAGCTGCTCGTTTGCTTTGGGCAAACATTGTTAAAGCATATAATCCTGCCAATATCGATGTGTGCAAAATGCAAATCCATTGCGAAACATCAACATGGAATAAAACAATTTTTGATTCAAATGTGAATATGTTACGTACTCAAACCGAGGCCATGTCGGCAACAATTGGGGGGACTAATTCGCTTACTGTTATTCCGTTTGATAAAATTTATAAAAATACTACACCAGTATCGGAACGCGTTGCCCGTAATCAACAATTGTTATTGAAAGAAGAGTCTCACTTCGAAAAGATTGTTGATGCTTCTGCCGGATCTTATTATATCGAGAATATAACAGATAGTATTGCTAAAGAAGCTTGGTCTTTATTTGTTGAGGTTGAAAAAAAGGGCGGCTACATAGCTGCATTGGAAACCGGTTTTATACAAGCGAAAGTAAAAGAGTCGGCCAATGCACGTCGTAAGGCAATTGCATCGCGACGTGAAAATTTACTTGGAACTAACCAGTTTCCAAATTTTAGTGAACAGATGCAGGCTCAAATTGATGAGAAATGTTTATCTGGCAATAAAGCAGATACAACTAGTGCAACTATCGAACCTATTGAGTTATTCCGTGGAGCCGAAGAATTTGAAGCTTTGCGTTTGGCTACTGAAAAAGCAGCTAAACGTCCAAAAGCATTTATGTTAACCTATGGAAATCTGGCAATGCGTCTGGCACGTTCTCAATTCTCATGCAACTTTTTTGCTTGTGCTGGTTATGAGGTGATTGACAATAATGGTTTTAAAACTGTTGAAGAAGGTATTGAAGCTGCAAAAAAAGCTGGTGCTGAAATTGTTGTTCTTTGTTCTTCAGACGATGAGTATGCTGAGGCTGGTCCGGCTGCATACAAAGCATTAGGAAACAATGGAACATTAGTTATTGCGGGAGCTCCAGCATGTGCAGACGATTTGAAAAAAGCTGGCATAGAGCATTTTATAAATGTAAAAAGTAATGTTCTTGAAACTTTGACTTCTTTTAGCAAAGCATTAGGGATAATTTAAAACAGGAGAATTTAAAGACATGAAACCAGATTTTTCAAAAATAGATTATAAAGGAAACTCAACTGCGCATAATGTTGCAGAATGGGAGAAAAAGAATAATATCAAAAAAGACTGGGTGACTCCTGAGATGATCCCAGTTAAGAAAGTATACACCAAAGAAGATTTGGCTGGCATGGAGCATTTGAATTATGCTGCCGGGTTACCTCCATTTCTTCGCGGACCATATTCTGGTATGTATGCTACTCGTCCCTGGACCATCCGTCAGTACGCAGGTTTTTCAACTGCCGAGGAATCTAATGCTTTTTACAGACGTAACTTAGCATCAGGACAAAAAGGTCTGTCGGTTGCATTTGACCTGGCAACCCACCGTGGATACGACTCTGATCATGAGCGCGTAGTTGGTGATGTTGGTAAAGCAGGTGTGGCTATCGATTCAATTAAAGATATGCGTATTCTTTTCGATAGTATTCCATTGAATAAGATGTCGGTGTCAATGACAATGAATGGAGCTGTACTTCCGGTATTAGCTTTTTACATTGTTGCAGGTTTGGAGCAAGGAGCTAAATTGGATGAGTTATCGGGAACAATCCAAAATGATATTTTAAAAGAGTTTATGGTGCGTAATACATATATTTATCCACCAGAGTTCTCAATGAAAATTATTGCTGATATTTTCGAATATACATCGAAGAACATGCCTAAGTTCAACTCAATCTCAATCTCGGGTTATCACATGCAGGAAGCCGGTGCAACTGCCGATATTGAGTTAGCTTATACATTGGCTGATGGTTTGGAATATTTGAGAGCCGGTGTAAACGCAGGTATGGATATTGATTCATTTGCACCTCGTTTGTCATTCTTCTGGGCAATTGGAATGAACCATTTCATGGAGATTGCTAAGATGCGTGCAGCACGTATGTTATGGGCTAAGATTGTGAAACAATTCAATCCTAAAAATCCAAAATCATTAGCATTACGTACTCACTCACAAACTTCAGGTTGGTCGTTAACCGAGCAAGATCCTTTCAACAACGTAGGTCGTACTTGTATCGAAGCAATGGCATCGGCATTAGGTCACACACAATCATTACACACCAATGCATTGGATGAAGCAATTGCGCTTCCAACAGATTTCTCGGCACGTATTGCACGAAACACTCAAATATATATTCAGGACGAGACTCAAATTTGTAAAGCAATCGATCCTTGGGCTGGTTCATATTATGTAGAAGCTTTGACTAAAGAGATTGCTGATAAAGCTTGGGCTTTGATTCAGGAAGTTGAAGAATTGGGCGGAATGGCCAAAGCTATTGAGTCGGGTGTGCCTAAAATGAGAATTGAAGAGGCTGCTGCTCGTACTCAGGCTAAAATTGATGCCGGAACCCAAACTATTGTGGGAACAAATAAATATCGTTTGGAAAAAGAAGATCCAATTGATATTTTAGATATTGACAATACAAAAGTTCGTTTGTCACAAATTGAACGCTTAAAACAATTAAAGGCTGAGCGTAACGAAGAAGAAATACAGGCTGCTTTGGCTGCTATCACTAAAGCCGTTGAAACAGGAAAGGGAAATTTGTTAGAACTTGCTGTTGATGCAGCAAAGAAAAATGCTTCTTTGGGTGAGATATCTTATGCATGTGAAAAAATAGTAGGTCGTTATAAAGCAGTGATACGTAGTATTAGCGGGGTATACAGCTCCGAAGCCGGGCAAGACAAAGACTTTGAGAAGGCTCGCGCACTGTGTAGTCAATTTGCCGAGAAAGAAGGTCGTCAGCCTCGAATTATGATTGCTAAAATGGGGCAAGATGGACACGATCGTGGTGCAAAAGTAGTAGCAACAGGATATGCCGATATAGGTTTCGACGTAGATATGGGACCATTGTTCCAAACACCTGCAGAAGCTGCAAAACAGGCTGTTGAGAACGATGTTCACCTGGTAGGAGTATCGTCATTAGCTGCCGGTCATAAAACTTTGGTTCCCCAAATTATTGAAGAATTGAAAAAACTAGGTCGTGAAGATATTATGGTTATTTGTGGTGGAGTTATTCCAGCACAGGATTACCAATATTTGTACAATGCCGGAGCTGTGGCAATTTTTGGACCTGGTACATCAGTACCAAAAGCGGCTATCGATATACTAAATATTTTGATTCAGGCACACGAATAATTATTATCTAATAATTTTAAATAAAGGGTATCTCTGTTTCGGGATACCCTTTATTATTTTTTTTGTCCGGTTATAAGAAAAATAGGATATATTTTTAAAATGCCGGGTTCAATTTCTTTTTCTAACTCAAAGCATTTGTTATATGAAACATTGGAATAACCTATTTCATATAGTATTTCTTTTAGTTCATCAGGATCAAATCCTAAATGACCATTAAAGGAATATCTGTGAAATGAACCATCTTCGGGGTATAAATCGGCAATTGCAATATAACCCTTTGAATTGGTAATATTAAAGAGTTTTTTTATTATTAAGGGAACATTGGGTACATGATGCATTACCATTTGCGAGAATATAAAATCGAAATGATTGCCGTGATAATCTTCATGCTCTAAATCAAACTTAATAGGAATGAAATTGTTTATTTTCTGATGACATATTTTTTCCCTAATCATTTTAATCATCTCACCCGAATTATCCATCAGTGCTATCTCTTTAAGCTTATCTTTTAAAATATTACTTAATATTCCGGTTCCGGCACCATATTCAAGTGCCCTCATTTTATTGTTTAAAGGAATATTATTTAATATCGCTTCAGCAATAGCATCTGATCGTTTAAAATGGACTGGATTATTGTCCCACTCTTTGGCTCTATTATCAAAAAGATTACTCATTATTTTTTAAATGTTAATGTCTTTTTTTTTCGCACGGACAAGGCATTGACTTGTAGCGATTTACTCTTTTTTTATTGCTGGCACAACTTGATAATAAAAATGCCAGAATAATTACTATTGTTAATATGTTTTTCATCCGTATATCTCGATATATTGGGATAAGTCGTGTATTGTTAATCATGCTCATTTTATTTCGAAAATATTATCAAAGATAAAAGAAACAAAAAAGCCTCACCAATATTGATGAGGCAAAAATATTTTTTTTGTTTTATTTTAAAAAACAGCTTGAGCAACTTCACGAACGCTTTGAGTAGCCATCATAGTATAAAAGTGAAGAATTGGGGATCCGTTATTCATTAAATCTTTCGATTGATGAATTGTCCATTCAACACCAACTCTACGTACTTCTTCATCAGTTTTGCATTTTCGTAACTCTTTAGCAAACTCTTCGGGAATATCAGTTTTAAATATTTTAGGTAAAACAGTTTCTTGAACTTTTGCGGTTATAGGTTTTAACCCAGGTATTATAGGTATGTTAATGTCCATTTCACGACATCGTTTAACGAAATCGTAATATTTTTGGTTATCGAAAAACATTTGTGTAACAATGAAATTTGCTCCTGCATCAACTTTTTGTTTCAGATGGTATAAATCTGAATTCATGTTAGGTGCTTCTTCATGTTTTTCGGGGTAACCGGCAACTCCATAAGCAAATGGCACTTCTAATGGTTCAATATTTGTTCCATCGATGAACTCTCCTCTGTTAAGAGCGTTTACCTGATGAGCAAGTTCAACAGCATATTCATTGCCATTTTCCGAAGGTGTAAAAAACCTGTCTTTACGCGAATTATCACCTCTTAACACCAAAATGTCATGGATACCAAGAAAATTTAAGTCGATTAATGCGTACTCTGTTTCACTGCGGGTGAATCCGCTACAAATAATATGAGGAATTACTTTAACATTATATTTGTGCATTATAGCAGCAGCAACGGCAACTGTTCCCGGACGCTTACGAATAACACGGCGTTCGAATAGTCCGTTTTCGGTATTTTTGTATGTTACTTCATCGCGGTGCGATGTTATGGTAATAAATTTAGGGTTAAATTCTATTAGTGAATCAATGGTTTTATATACTTTATCTATTTTATTCCCTTTTAAGGGAGGCAACAATTCAAATGAAAAAACTGTGCTTTTCGCCTCATTGATTATGTCTGCTACTGTCATTTTTTATGTTTGTGTGTTTTTAAATGATTTGCAAGATAAGCTGAATTCGTTTTATTTCAATAGTCTGAAAATATTTATATGCCTATTTATAGCTAAGATTTAGTGGAATCCATTTTTCAACGTCATCAACCGAAGTTCCTTTTCTCTTAGCAATGTCTTCAACCTGATCCAGTCCTATTTTTCCTACACCAAAGTATAACGATTCGGGGTGTGATAAATAGATACCACTCACCGATGCATTGGGGTACATACTAAAATGTTCGGTTAAAGTTATTCCTGCATTTTGTGAAGCATTTAATAGTTCAAATAATTTAAGTTTTTCGGAATGATCAGGACACGCAGGGTATCCTAATGCAGGCCTAATCCCACGGTAACGTTCTCTGATAATTTCATTGTAATCAAACACTTCATCAGCATTATAGCCCCAAAATTCGGTTCTTACTCTAAAGTGTAAAAGTTCTGCTAAAGCTTCTGCTAAACGGTCGGCAAGCGACTTTAAAAGAATGCTGTTGTAATCGTCATTCTCTTTTTCATATAGTTCTATCCATTTCTCAATTCCAATGCCGGCTGTAACAGCAAAGCCACCAATATGATCAAATTTACCGGTTTCTTTTGGGGCTATAAAATCGCTTAAGCAGTAAAATGCTTCTTTACCTTCTTTTATTTGTTGTTCACGAATATGATGGAATGTTGTTAAAAGCTCAGTGCGCGATTCATCAGTATAAACTTCAATATCATCATCGTTTACACTATTAGCCGGGAATAACCCAAAAACAGCATTTGCCCTTAACATTTTTTCTGTTTCAATTTTGTCGAGCATTTGTTGGGCATCTTTAAATAGTTTTAATGCTTCTTTGGCTTTTAATAAACTCTCTTCATCGTTATACGTAGTCAGCCATTTTTTTTCTGTTTCATGGTCATTAACCGACTCAATGCCCGAGAAGTTACCTGTTAATCGCCATGCATGGAAAAAGAACCTCCAATCGATAAATTTGCGAATTTCGCATATTGGATAATCGGTAAGTGTAATTACTCCTGATGTTTGAGGTAATGGATATTCGGTTTTATTCCAATCTATTTTAAATTTATTTTCACGTGCTTTGTCAATAGAAACCAGTTTAATATTACGTTTCATACTATTTTGTTCTCTCAATTTCGCATATTCATCACGTATAGATGAAGCAAAGTTTTGTTTTTCTTTGCCCGACAAAAGAGCACTTACAACCTGAACACTTTTCGATGCATCTTTAACGTGTACAACAGGTTGTGAATAGTTAGGCTCAATTTTTACTGCTGTATGAATTTTCGATGTAGTTGCTCCTCCTATCATTAAAGGAATATTCATTTTTCCACGTTCCATCTCTTTTGCAACATTAACCATCTCTTCGAGTGAAGGGGTAATTAATCCGCTTAAGCCAATTATATCAACGTTATTTTTTATTGCTTCCTGAATTATTTTTTCGGTTGGAACCATTACTCCCAAATCAATAACTTCGTAATTATTACAAGCTAAAATAACGCCTACAATATTTTTACCAATATCGTGAACATCACCTTTTACTGTAGCCATTAAAATTTTACCTGCCGATGTATTTGCTTGTCCTCCGGCAGCTTTTTCTTCTTCAATAAATGGTTGTAAATAAGCAACTGCCCTTTTCATTACACGAGCAGTTTTAACAACCTGAGGAAGAAACATTTTACCTACGCCAAATAAATCTCCAACCACATTCATTCCATCCATTAATGGGACTTCTATAATGTCGAGTGCATATTTGTATTTACTCCTTGCTTCTTCTAAATCTGTATCTAAAAAGTCGGGAATTCCTTTTACCAAGCTATGTTCAAGTCGTTTTTCAAGAGGTTGATCTCTCCATTTTAATTTATCACTCTCTTTTTCTTCAACTTTTTGGTCTTTAATTTTTTCGGCAAATTCTATAAGTCTTTCAGTTGCATCATCACGCCTGTTAAGTACAACATCTTCAACCAGTTCAAGTAAATCTTTAGGGATGTCATCGTAAATCTGGAGCATTCCTGGATTCACAATTCCCATATCCATACCTTCTTTTATTGCATGATATAAAAACACTGAATGAATTGCTTCACGAACAGTGTTGTTGCCACGAAACGAAAACGATAAATTACTAATACCTCCACTTACCTTTGCGTATGGAAGATTTTCTTTAATCCATTTGGTAGTTTTAATAAAATCCACTGCATAGTTGTTGTGTTCTTCAATTCCGGTGGCGATTGCAAGTACATTGGGGTCAAAAATTATATCTTCAGCAGAAAAATGAACTTTTTCGGTAAGTAGTTTATAAGCACGAGTGCATATTTCGATACGACGTTCGTATGTGTCGGCCTGACCCTTTTCGTCGAAAGCCATTACAACAACTGCAGCACCGTATGATTTTATTTTTTTTGCTTGTGTTAAAAAAGGTTCTTCTCCCTCTTTTAAGCTAATAGAATTAACAATAGCTTTTCCTTGAACGCATTTTAAACCGGCTTCTATCACTTCCCATTTTGAGCTGTCAATCATAACCGGCAATTTTGCAATGTCGGGTTCTGAGGCCATCATGTTTAAAAATGTTACCATCTCTTTTTTTGCATCAAGCATGGCATCATCCATGTTAACATCAATAACCTGGGCACCACCTTCAACCTGATCGCGAGCTATATTTAATGCCTCTTCGTATTTTTCTTCTCGTATTAAACGAGCGAATTTAATACTACCTGCAACATTGGTTCTTTCGCCAACATTAATAAAATTTATTTCGGGCGAAAATGTTAAAGGTTCTAAGCCACTTAATCGGGTTTTATGGTCGATGGGTTTGGGTTGGTGTAGCTTAGCAGTCTTTATTTTTTTAGCAAAAGCTCTTATATGATCGGGTGTGGTTCCGCAACAACCACCCAAAATATTAATTAAACCTCCAGAAAGATACTCATCAATTTGTATTGACATTTCTTCGGGGGTTTCATCATATTCTCCAAATTGATTGGGTAATCCGGCATTTGGATATGCGCTAATAAGGAAAGGTGATTTTTTTCCGATTTCCTCAACATATGGTCTTAAATCTTTAGCTCCAAAAGAACAGTTAAGCCCAACAGAAAGTAAATCGATATGTGAAACAGAATTTAAAAATGCTTCAATTGTTTGCCCGGAAAGAGTACGGCCACTGGCATCGGCAACGGTAGCCGAAACCATTAATGGAAATTTATCAATTTCTCTTGATTGAAGCTCTTCATCAATGGCAAATAGTGCAGCTTTAGCATTAAGAGTGTCGAAAATTGTTTCTACTAAAAGTAAGTCAACACCGCCATCAAGAAGTCCTTTTACCTGTTCACGATAAGCCGTTTTTAAATCATCGAAAGTAACTGCGCGATATCCAGGATGATTAACATCGGGTGATAATGAAGCTGTTTTGTTTGTTGGCCCTAACGCACCAGCAACAAATCTTATTTTATCAGGTGTTGACATTTCATCGGCAACTTCGCGAGCTATTTTTGCCGATTGAAAATTCATTTGATAAACAAATTGTTCAGTAGCATAATCAGCTTGTGAAATACTTGTAGCATTAAACGTGTTAGTTTCAATAATATCCGAACCCGCTTCAAGATATTTTTTATGAATTTCTTTTATTATTTCGGGTTTCGATAACGACAAAAAATCGTTATTTCCCTGTAAATGATGTGAATGATTTGGCAATACATTGCCTCGAAAATCTTCTTCTGTTAATTTATATTGTTGAATCATGCTGCCCATTGCACCATCAAGCAAAAGAATACGAGTTTTTAAGGCTGCATATAAATAATCACTTCTATTCATGTTTGTATATTATAATACAATTAAAGCGTTGCAAAAACAACGCTTACAATTTCTTACTGCAAAAATAGTTAATTCGCAATACCATTGAAAATATTGAGGTGTCAAATATTATTATTTAAACCATTTTGTATTAAAACTTGTTATATGGAATGATATTTGATATCAACTTTTTTAATATTTATTATTAATAATAATCAGATGAAAATTAAACAATTTATTTCAGGGTCAATAATAGTTGCTGGTTTATTTGCATTTAGTTCATGCGAAAGTAATGATGAATCAGAAAAAAGTATGGCTGAACAGATTTCAGAGGAGGATGAAGCTGCAGAGGATATTTTAAACTTTGTTGAAGAACAAATTGATATAATTGCTTCGGTTGATTATGAAACTTTATCGGCAATGAGTAATAATAAAAGTGTTAGTGAAACAAAAATTTACCCCGATACTACAATAATTATTACTCCCGAAACAGTTTACCCAGTTACATTTACTATCGATTATGGACCTGAGAATTATGAGGTTATATTTGGCAAAGGAAGGATAGATTCGGTTGTTGTTTTGTTAAAAGGAAAAATATCTTTTATTAAAACCGGCCCTCATTATTCTGCAGGTTCTGAAAGAAATACATCGTTTGATGAGTTTTATATTAACAATTATAAGATTGAAGGAACTCAATCACTTAAAACAAAAGAATTAAATATTGATGGAAAACCATTGTTTAATTGGTCGGCAAATATTAGAATAACTACACCAAATAATTATTGGGTTACACGAAGTGTTGATATAACACGTGTTATGACACAAGGAAGCAATACGAAATTATTTTTATTGGATGATGTGTTTACAATGAATGGAGATGTAACGGGCTATAACTCTACCGGTTGGAACTATGTGCGAAGTATTACTGATATGGTTCGGAAACGTACATGCCGTTTCCCGGTAAGCGGTACAATTGATGTGGTTAACAGTTTAACTACTTTTTCATTAGATTATGGAGATGGAGAGTGTGATCGTTTAGCAACAATTACAGACATTAACGATAATGTTTATAATATATTTCTTGGCAGTAAGTGGATTAAATAATTATAAAGTAGAACTAATAAAAAGCCACTCAATAAGTGGCTTTTTTAAACTATTTTACAATTTGCTCTAACAGCATCTGTTTAATCACATCATTCTGCAGATGCCCTAAATTATCATTAACCATTTTCCCCTGTTTATCAATCATCATACAACGAGGAATTCCTGAAATCTTATATTTATCGCCCAAAAATTTCCATTGCGATTTTGTTAAACGGTAATGTTCGCCCCTTATATTGGGTATCATATTCGCCCAGGTTCCTTGTGGCGATGAATCGCCAGTGATATAAACAAAAACTACATCGTCATTAACCATCTCTTCTTTTAATGGGGCAATCCTTTCAATTCCAGTTCGACAAGGGCCACACCACGTTGCCCAAAAATCAACATACACAACTTTACCTTCATATTTTTTTATAATGGTCTCAAATACATTTTCATCTTCAACGTTCGAAACCTCATTTACATGGCACAAAGGATTTGCTTTTCGATATGCAATATCTGCTATAGTCTGTTCATTGCAACGATTAATATATTCTATAATAAACGAAGACGTAATTTGTTTTGTAATAAAGCTAAGTTCATTAGGGTTCAATGTTTTTTTTTCATCACAAATAGTCCGCAATAAATCCTCCGATAACATCAAATCGGTTATTAAACCGGGTTCAACATCAAAATGTTTTTGAAATAATTCTATTCGTTTTTCACTGCCGGCAACTATATTAGCAGTAGCATAATAAGCATTCATTTTTTTATTAAACGCCAAAATAGAATCTCTGGGTATGTTCAAAAAGGCATTTTTCAACTCATCATCGTACAGTAATCTAATCATTTTATTAGCTGCAATCAACTCATTTTCTTCATCATTCATCATTCTACCTTTTGACTCCTCATAGTGTTTAATCATTTCCATGTTTAAACTTATCTTTAATGAATCAAACAGATGTTTAAAAACATTGCTGTACTTTTGATAAAAAACTCTTTCTCGATTATTATATTTTGATGCATAAGCAACATATTCCGGCAAATTACGAATTGAGTCCTGCTTATAAATCCCATTCACTATCTGACGTTCAATCTTAGTAGGCTGTTGATTATTAATCAAAAATAACTCAACGGCTTCAGATATTGATATTACTCCCGATTCACTTCTTAAATTATCTGAATATCTCAAATTATTAATAAAATATTTATAATTATTACTTACCAAAGCCAAATCATTATTAACAAACGAATTTGTTATAAAAGTCAAATCCTCAATCTTTAACGAATCTATTTCTATATCTAGATTTCGTTGTTTTCGCCTATCAATTTTATGCTTTTTCCGGTAGGCATCTTCATAATCAGAACTATACGACAAAATATGTCGGGCATATTTATAATCTATATCTATTTTTTTAATCTGATAAGCCTTTTCACTTACCTTTTTGTCATTAAATATCGATTCCAATTCGGACTTTTCTTGAAACCACAAATTTTTATTATAAGTGACAAACTCATGCGAATCCATGTCAAGAATCTTCTCTTGCAATTCGCTGTAGTTAAGACTATTAATTCGTTCCAGATATTTTAACTCATTGTTTATGCCTGCCAATTCTCCCATAAACTGAAGCGTTTTTTTGCGTCCACTTGCGAACGAAATTAAATAAAACAGCTCTTTACCTGGCTCCAAATAAATAGTCTCCATATTATAAACATCTGTTTTTAAATAAACCTGATGTGGATAATTAAGTGGGATTTTTGTGCTGAAATATCCACTATTTTCAATTTCGACATTAAATTTTTCCTGTTTACCCTTAAATATGTTATTTACTAAAAGAGTAAATTCTTTTAGCCCGCTCTCCGGGTTATATTTATACAAATAACCACTAAAAACAGCACTATCTTCCGATAAAACCGGGCTTTGCAATGGCTCACTTATAGAAGCTTTCATATTCCGACTCTTACCTAATAGAGTCATATTACCACCTTGCTCTCCTGCTAACAGCTCATTCTTTTTGCGTTTCAAGTTAATGATAATATTATCTTTACCAGCTGATAATGATATAGTTCCACTTCCATTTTTTAAATCAACATTATTGTATCTCCATATCGCATTCTTATATACCACAACAGTATCGAAAAAGCATAATTCTAAAACACCACTCTTAGTATCATACCATTCACCATAAACCTCATTATCAACTCTTCGATCAACACTTTCTTCTTTCAAACAAATATCGTAGAAAAACCAACTACGATTATTGTTCGATTCACGATAGTCAATTTTTCGAGTATCCGGGTCAATAGGTGGAAAAACCAGACTATATGAAACTTCTCCCGACTTTGGCATTTTGAAGTTCTCTCCCAGTGGAATACCTTCCGAATCAATAATCATCAACTTCTCTCCTCCTTCGGGTTGTATATAGGTACTTTTGGGAATTATTATTTTCCAGTTAGGCCTGTATTTTAAATTGAAATGTAAAATAGTTTGCGTTTTGTTCAATTCAATTTTTTCAATTATTAAAAACGACTCTTTACTCATTCCACATTTAGGATTCTCAATAATAACCTGAGCCCATGTACTAATTGAAAAAAAACAAAGAACAAAAAATATCAGTTTTTTCATTTTATTGTGAGTTAGGATAATAATCATTCACTTTATTCTTTAAGAACCATATCAATACACATTACAGCTGATAAAATCAACATTCGCATTGGATGATCCTGAGGTACACTTTTGTCAATTTCGAGCATATAATTATCGGCAGTTGTAAAAAGTTCTTTGCCAAGACCAGCCCATTTTTTCGACACATGAGCAAACTCCGTATTATCCTTTACAAACTTAAAACTCCAACTGGTCCACTTACCTTTTAGCATACACAAAAAGTTATCATTTGCATCGTAAACACCAAATTTCCCTCCAATAGAAAAAAACTTTTGCTTAAACCTACCAACTAACTGATCCTTCCCGTCTAATACTTCAACTGTTGACAAAAAAACAGATAATCCTCTTTTTAAACTAATTATAGTTTCTCCGCTGGGAAGCTTTATTTCTATATGAAAAGGAGTCATCCTTTTGTAATCAGTAAAACGAAACAATTTGGTGAAAAAACCTAATTTCTCTTCTCTACAAATTAATACAACCTGCTCTGTTTCAGGATCGATAATGTCGAAATTATTGGCTGCTTTAAACATGCCTACATGCTCTTTTACAAAAAAGAGATTTTTATTCAATATTGGATGCATTTAAATACTTATTTTAATATAATTTATTAACAATATGCTACATGTATATAATCTACATATCAACCTGTTCAAGCTTCGATAAAACAAACTTTTCGAAATAACTATAAGACTTTTCACGGCAGTTTTTTAAAGCATGTTCAAAACCACCGGGCAACATTCCTTTCACTGAGCTAACCCCATCTGAAAATATCTCAACCTGGTTTTGGGCATTAATTACCGAAATATTAAAACCACCGTAAACAATATAAACAGAGTAACCATTCCCTTTTTTTTCCTCTCCTGCCACAAAATCTGATACCAATTTAACAACAAATTCAGCATCTTCTATATCTGTTGTAAAAGTAAAAAAGTTATCACTCAACGATGACTTAATCATATTAGTAAACAATCCATATTTTGTAACTTCTCCAAATACATTTTCTTCTGATATAATATATGCTTTCGATTTAGCAACTTCAATGGCTATAATAGCTTTGGGTATTATTTCAGCCGGAAAAAACAACTTCAATAGTTTAAAACATTCATCATCATTTTTAAACAATGATGATAACTGAAATTTTCCTGTAACTTCCTGCAAACGACGTTTTGATATTAACCGATTTATACTACATGTTGCCACTCCATTATGGTTGGTATTACTTGATGCAGTTAAAACACCATCGCCTTTAGTAAATTCAAACTCAATAGGAAAATTAGGTAACGGCTTCAAATCATCTTCATCATTATTCAATGTTACAGTTACCGAAATTGGATATTGCATTTGCTGACTAAATTTAATGCTATATAAGTCATGTTCAGGCCTTAAATCAACCTTATTAAAAGCATCCTGAACACCTTTCATCAAATCGATACCCAAATTTATATCGCCATCAATACTTTTATATGTCAAATCTTCTTCTAGATGATTACTTATCGTCCTTATGGCTTTAACATAAAAATTAAGGGCTTCAAAAATATTTCCATTTTCTTTCGATTTATTAGCACTATAATAATATGTTGCTGCAAGTTTTTTATCTTTATTTAACGACATACGCCTGTTCAACTCATATTTATCTTTCGACAGTCGCATCATAACCCAATACTCTTTTTTATCCTCCCATGTCTCAACCTCATAACCTTCTAGAGTCTGGGTTACCGAAGTCTGCACTTTCGATTCAAACTCTTCTTTCAGTTCGTAGTTATTTTCAAATTGAGTTAAAATTGAATTCGATGCAACTAACACTTTAATCTCCGAACTCATCTCACGCAGCGCATAATTACGCGCCTGAGTTACATACTTGTATTCACTCTGTGTTTTATCAGATCTACCTATTCCAATGTAATACGATGGGTCGTTGGGCCGTTCTTTAACCCAACCTGGCTTTTTAGCAGCATGTGCATTAACCGAAATTAAATTCAAACAAATAAGAGTGTATATATATAATCTCATTTTACTTATTTTTGGTTATTTATATCGATGAATCAAGAATATCATTAATAACTTTATATGTAATATTGCCATCAAAACCTCGCGAAACTGCAAAACGAAAAAGTAAAGATTTTTGCTGCTGAAAACTTTTATTTTTAATCCCTTTCAATTTCTGTTCCAATATTTCATGTAAAACATAAAAATATTCTTCATCAGATATAAATTCAAGGGCTTCATTAATAATTTCACTTTCGATAAAACGGTTTCTTAATTCAAACTCAATTTTTCGCTTTCCCCACTTATTAAACTTAAACTTATCACGTACATAATGTGAAGCATATCGAACTTGATCGATAAATTTATCTTCTTTCAAACGATTAATTATCCTATCAATAACCTCACTGTCAACATCCCAGCTTTGTAACTTCTTTCGTATATCATAATCACATTTTTCACTTGACGAACACAATGCCGCAGCTCTGTTTAAAGCTTCAGACTCTTTCATAAAATGTTATTACTTAATTTTTTATTTTTAATATACTCTGCACCTGATTTTATTTTATCCAAATACTTTTAATATTACAAAACTCAAACATACCAAACTCTGATAACTCTCTTCCATAGCCACTCTCTTTAATTCCTCCAAACGGAAGTCGTGGATCTGATCGCACATAATCGTTTACAAAACAACAGCCCGCCTCAAGTTCATACTCTGCAATGCGTTTACCTTTTTCTATATCATTAGTAAAAATTGCACTTCCTAAACCAAAATTTGTATGATTCGCCACCTGAACAGCTTCATTCTCATCTTTAACTTTTATCAGGCATGCAACAGGACCAAACAGTTCTTCATGAAAAGCAGGCATAGCATCCGTAACATTTCCCAATACTGTTGCCGGATAAAAATATCCTTCACCATCTGGCATCTCTCCTCCACATAATAAATCAGCTCCCATATTTATGCTCTTCGTTACTTGAATATGTAAATCTTCTCTAAGATTCATTCTGGCCATTGGCCCTATTTGGTTATCTGCTATAAAAGGATCACCCATCTTTATCTCTGACATCTTATCTACAAACAGCTTTGAAAACTCCTCGTAAATATCCTCTTCAATAATAAATCGTTTGGCGGCAATACAACTCTGGCCAGTATTAATTAACCTGCCTGTTACACAAGCATCTACAGCTAATGAAATATCGACATCTTTTAAAACTATATAAGGATCACTTCCCCCTAATTCCAAAACAACTTTTTTAAGATGTGAAGCTGCTTGCCTGGCAACTTCTTTACCTACTGGTGTACTTCCTGTAAGAGCTACTCCTTTAATTTTCTTATTCGAAATAATTGATTCTACCTTATTATTTGTTATCAGTACATTTTGATATACATGATTTGGAAACCCGGCTTCAATAAACAACTGTTCAATTGCAATAGAACACGCTGGCACATTTGATGCATGCTTAACAATAACAACATTTCCAACACAAATTGTAGGTATTGCGAAACGAAAAACCTGCCAAAACGGGAAATTCCATGGCATAATACCTAATATTGGACCCAAGGGCTGAAACGACACAAATGACTCCCGGGCTTCAGTATCAATATTTCTTTGTTGCAAAAAATTCTTACTATTTTCATAATAATAATCACATAGCCAAGCGCATTTCTCAACCTCTCCCTTCGATTGTTCAATGGGTTTACCCATTTCGTTTGAAATAATAGACGCTAATCTATCTTTATTCCCCCTAAGTAAATTTGACAACTCCTTTATTGGTTTTAACCTGCTTTCTAAAGCTACATTCTTCCACAACAAAAAAGTAACTGTACTTTGCTCAATTATCTGGCTAATTTCATCAGAATGAATTTCATCGAACGTATTAATAACTTCTCCATTTGATGGGTTTATACTTTTCAAATACATCTGAGTTGTTTTAAATTACTAAATTTAATGTAATGACCTATAAATTGAAAATTTTAACACTATTTATTGTTAAACATCTTTCAAATAAAGCAATTATACAATCAAATTATAAAATCACTAACCATGTATTAATAATCGCAATACTTCAAAAGAAAAATAATACTCAACCAACAAAAAAAGGGTGTAAGCAATTATATTACCTACACCCTTTTAATTATTTCTTAAATTCATTAACTTGCCTTTAACAATGCAATATTGGCATGTTCTATCTTATCTTTTGCAAATTTAATCGAAATAACCAACTCTTTCTTCTTTATTGAAGGAGCTTCAAACATAGGATCAATCATAATTGTTTCGCAAATTGATCTCAATCCC
Organism: Marinilabiliaceae bacterium; assembly: GCA_016933045.1. GTDB lineage: Bacteria > Bacteroidota > Bacteroidia > Bacteroidales > Marinilabiliaceae > JAFGBR01. The sequence goes on from JAFGBR010000050.1 coordinate 303,115, forward strand.
CTGGCTCCCAATTTAAATTCAACAGCCTTATCTACAATATAATCAAGAACTTCTTCATCAAACGATAATTTAATACCATCAATATCAAAAAGTTTTTCGTATTGCTTTATAATCGAATTTTTTGGTTCAGTTAAAATCTTACGAAGTGTGTTTCTCTTAAGCGGATGCAAATAAGTTAATACAGGTAAACGACCTATTATTTCAGGAATTAAACCAAACGATTTCAAATCCTGTGGAGTTATATACTGCAATAAGTTTTCAGTATCAATCTGATCCTTCGACTTACTAGCCATATAACCTACTACTTTGGTATTTAATCGTTGTCCAATTTTACGTTCAATTCCATCAAATGCACCTCCGCAAATAAATAAAATATTCTTGGTGTTGACCGGAATCATCTTTTGTTCTGGATGTTTCCTCCCACCCTGAGGAGGCACATTAACAATTGCTCCCTCTAATAATTTTAAAAGACCTTGTTGAACTCCTTCACCAGACACATCGCGCGTTATTGAAGGATTATCTCCTTTACGGGCAATTTTATCTATTTCATCAATAAATACAATACCTTTTTCTGCAGCCTCCACATTATAATCTGCAGCTTGCAATAAACGGGTTAAAATACTTTCAATATCTTCACCTACATAACCAGCTTCAGTTAACACGGTTGCATCAACAATGGTAAATGGTACATGTAACATACGAGCTATTGTTCTGGCCAAAAGTGTCTTTCCGGTTCCTGTTTCACCTACCAGAATAATGTTCGATTTTTCAATCTCAACATCATCACCTCTATCGTGCTGCATTAATCTCTTATAATGATTATATACAGCTACTGATAGAAATTTTTTTGCTTCATCTTGTCCTATAACATAAAGATCGAGGAAATTTTTTATCTCGGCTGGTTTCAAAAGCTTCAATTCTTTCATGTCGAATGAATTGTTCTTTTTAAACTCTTCTTCTAAAATACCATATGCCTGTTCAATGCAACTATCACATATATGGCCCGAAACTCCGGCAATTAGTAAATTAGTATCTTTTCTTGCTCTTCCGCAAAACGAACATTTATCCATGACAAGTACTATTTTTGTCTAACCAAAACCTCATCAATCATACCATATTCCTTTGCCTCTTCAGCTGTCATCCAGTAATCACGATCGGAGTCTTTTTCGACTTTTTTAAAATTATTACCCGAATGGTCAGCAATAATTGTATACAATTCCTTTTTTAATTTCAATATCTCACGAGTAGTAATTTCAATATCCGATGCCTGGCCTTGTGCGCCTCCCATTGGTTGATGAATCATAACGCGTGAGTGCTTTAAAGCTGTTCTTTTTCCCTTTGTTCCTGCAGTTAACAAAACAGCACCCATCGATGCGGCCATTCCGGTACATATAGTTGCTACATCAGAACTTATGTACTGCATAGTATCATATATACCTAAACCGGCATGTACAGAACCTCCAGGTGTATTAAAGTAAATTGAAATATCCTTATTCGGTGCTGTTGACTCTAAATATAACAATTGTGCCTGAATAACATTTGCAACGTAATCATCAATTGGCATTCCTAAAAAGATAATTCGATCCATCATAAGACGTGAAAAAACATCCATGCTGGCAACATTTAACTGACGTTCTTCAATAATAGTTGGCGAAATCCAACTATTACTTAATGATGTGTATTTATCAAACACAAGGCTATTTATACCCATGTGTTTTGTTGCATATTTTCTAAAATCGTTTGGATCTATCATATTGAAAAAATAAGTGTTAAACAAACTTCTAAATTAAGAATTTATTAAAGCCTATGAAACACCATTTCTGTTTTTGTTTGCAGTTTATTAAATAAGCATCTATAATAATCAGATTATAAACAGTATACGGCAATTAATAATAATAACTGCTTATAAATTTTTTTACTTTTTATCGAATAACTTATTAAACTCATCCCTGCTTATTTCTTTCTCTTCAAGCTTAATAGCCTCTTTAATAAAATCTATTACTTTATCATTCATTGCATGCTCTACATAATGACGACGCTGTTCTTCGTTGTTAAGCATATCCTTTGCATAGCTTTCTAAATAATCTTCAGGAATATGACTTAATCCATATTGCATAAACTGAATTCTTGCCGATTTTTTGGCATTATTCAAAATATCTTCCTGCTCAAGCTTAACTTCGTTTTCAGTAATAATTTTGCTGCGAATTAATTGCCATCTAATATCTTCCAAAAACTTTGGAAATTCACTTTCAATTTGTTCTTCAGTCATATTCTCATTTGCCTTATTAGTGGCTTTAACCCATCTTTTCAGGAAATCTTCGGGCAAATCAAATTTAATTTTATCAATTAATCTTTCACGAATATCTAACTGAAAACGATAATCAGACTCTAATAATAATGAGTTTTCCAAATCACTTTTTATTTTACCAATAAATTCCTCTTCTGAGTTGATAACACCTTCGCCATAAACCTGGTTAAACAAATCTTGGTTTAATTCTGCAGGCACATATTCTGTAATTTCTGAAATAGTAAACCTAAACTTTCCACTAATATTTACAGCCTCTTCTTTTGATACCTTCAAAATATATGAAATTTCTGTATCATTTGGAAATGCAACTTTTGGTTCAAAAATTATTTGAGAATTCACTTCTGCTCCCAAAAGTTTTGCACTTTCTGACTCATCTTTTATTACCGACATTGAAATTACAGAATCAACAGCCTCAATGCCTCCCTCAACAACAACACCATTGTCATCAACCTGAATGAATGTTCCCTTAATCATTGACTTCTCAGTAACTTTATCGATTTTTTCATTCTTACCAAATCGTCCAATTACTGAATTTTTTTGCTGATCGAGCATCTCATCACTTATTTTTACTTTATAATAAGGTGCTTTATCTTTTTTTGTCAATTTAACTTCAAATTCGGGTGAAACAGCAACATCAAACGAAAACTCAAATGAATCTTGAGTATCAAAGTCAATTTGAGTTTGTTTATCTGATGGTAGTGGCTCTCCTAATAACTCTAATTTATTTTCAGTTATATAGTTTGAAAGGTTTTCCGAAACCAGCTTGTTTATTTCATCTACTAACGCAGCTTTGCCATACATCTTTTTTATAAGGCCGGCCGGCACTTTTCCGGGACGAAAACCTGGCATTGAAGCTTTTTTACGATAATTGCTTAAAACATCATTTACCTTAGGCTCATAATCAGCCTTTTCTACTAACATTGTAATGACTGCATTTAACTCGTCGATGTTTTGTTTTGAGATATTCATCTGCGTAGAAGTATTATTAAGTTATCTAAATTCCGATTATTGTTTTCTCTCAAATATCAATGAGCGAAGTATTTAATTAACAATTTTTCACACAAAAATGCCCTATTGCAAAAAACGCCCTTTTATCTTTATCTGATAAAAAAGGCGATTTTTACTAGTGCGGATGAAGGGACTCGAACCCCCACGCCTCACGGCACTAGATCCTAAGTCTAGCGCGGCTACCAATTACGCCACATCCGCGTTTTGCTTTTTGAGCGGTGCAAAGATAGCATCTTTTTATATGATTGTACAAACATATTTGAAAAAAAATCAATTATTTTTTCATTGTTGAAAAATCACGACGTTTTAACTCAAAATCTGATCCCAAATATAACCTTCTAACTTCAGGGTCAGCAGCTAATTCATCGGCCGATCCGGCCTTCAATATATCTCCCGAAAAAAGTAAGTAAGCCCTATCGGTTATTGATAAAGTTTCATGTACATTATGATCGGTTATTAAAATGCCAATATTCTTATCTTTTAGTTTATATACTATCTCCTGAATATCTCTCACTGCAATGGGATCAACTCCCGCAAAAGGCTCATCCAATAAAATAAATTTTGGATTTATGGCCAATGCCCTGGCAATCTCTGTACGTCTACGCTCTCCTCCCGACAACTGGATACCCAAACTTTTTCTTATATGTAGTAACCCAAATTCATTTAATAATGACTCAAGCTTATCTTTTTGCTCACTCTTCGATAGTTTGGTCATCTCCAAAACAGCTCTGATATTATCTTCAACACTTAACTTTCGAAAAACACTCGCCTCTTGTGCCAAATATCCAATTCCCTTTTGTGCCCTCCGGTAAACCGGATCTTCTGTAATATCATCATCATTTAAAAATATTCGACCATCATTAGGTTTTATCAACCCAACAATCATATAAAAAGTTGTAGTTTTACCGGCACCATTAGGCCCCAAAAGTCCAACAATTTCTCCTTGCTTTACTTCAACAGAGGCTCCTTTCACAACAGTACGCTTTTTATAGCGCTTAACAAGTTGTTTGGTATGTAATAATAGAGGAGTTGTATCACTCATGGCACAAAATTATTTTACAAATTTTTGTTTCGTTTTTTTTCCAATCGTTTTGCAATAATAACACTTGCTTCGTAAAGTAACAGCATTGGAACACTTATTAACAATTGACTAAAAACATCGGGTGGTGTAATAATTGCAGCAAGTGTAATAACAGCAACTATTGCATGCCGTCGATATTTCTTTAAAAAACCTGATGAAACAATACCCAATTTTGCCAAAAAAAAGATAAAAACAGGTAGTTCAAATAAAACCCCCGATGAAAATACAATTGATGATATTGTTGAAATATACGACGAAATGGTTATTTCATTGGCAACCTCGGGACTTACCTGGTAATTACTTAAAAAACTAATTGATAATGGTGATATTATATAATACCCAAAAATAATTCCAACAAAAAACAATACAGATACTACTATTATTGCACCTCGCGAATAACGTGCCTCCTTCTCATACAATGCTGGCTGTATAAACCTCCATATCTCCCAAAAAAAATAAGGAAACCCTATAATTACACCCGCAATAAACGAAACCCAAAGATGGGTCATAAATTGCCCCGACATTGCAATATTTTTTATTACTATTGCTTGCTGATTAATACATAAAGACGGAATTTGAATCCAATCAGCTAATTGACAAAGCTTTACATTTGTCCAAAAATCAGGCCTGCCGGGTGCAAATATTATAGTATCAAAAACGACCTCTTTATACAAGAATGCAATTACTGAAAAACCAGCAACCGCAATAAAACCCCTAATTAAGTGCCAACGAAGAGCTTCGAGGTGTTGTAAAAAAGACATCTCTTTTTTTCCCGACATAAAATTAAAAATAAAATACGACCGAAAGTTAAAAAGAAAATCGACAATTTTTTATCCAACTTCATCATTCAAAAACTATTATCTCAAATAAACACAATTCTAATACACAAGTATTTGATCTATTGATGATTAAATTAACAAAACCCAATAACCCAGATTCTTTTCTAAAATAAGATACTAATCTAAAAAGACAATTAAAATGTTAAAAAAACAAAAAAAAACAAACACAAAATGAACACAAAATTAACCATAGAAATAGCATAAAACCTAACGTTAGAACATAATCTTCGATTAGTCGAACAAACTAAGATAAAAACATTTACCTATTGGTAAAACTATATTTATTTTTTAACTTCATATAAGAATTGCTTAACAAGGGAAAAGCATTACTACTAAAAGTGTTGTATAATATAATTCATTATTAACCTTTAATTTGCAAACCCTCATTAATAATTTAATGAGTCCATAAATTTGTGATTGAGTTTAAGAATAGTGATAGTGAGTACTTGGTATGTTTGAGAATATTGATTTAGGAGAGAGTTTAAAACGTCATTTTGGTTTTGATACATTTAAAGGTAATCAGGAAGCCATTATTAAAAATGTATTAAATGGCAATGACACTTTTGTTTTAATGCCAACCGGTGGGGGTAAATCATTGTGTTACCAACTTCCGGCATTAATAATGCCCGGAACAGCAATAATTATTTCACCCTTAATAGCTTTAATGAAGAACCAAGTGGATGCCATGCGAAACTTTAGTGAAGAGGATGGTGTAGCTCATTTTTTAAACAGTTCATTAACCAAAACTGCAATTAGTCTTGTTAAAGAAGATGTTATTTCCGGGAAAACAAAACTACTTTATGTAGCACCCGAATCTCTTACAAAAGAAGAAAACATTAACTTTTTAAACCAAATTACAATATCGTTTTATGCTATTGATGAAGCGCATTGTATTTCGGAATGGGGACATGATTTCCGCCCCGAATACCGAAGAATAAGACCCATTATTAATGAAATTGGCCTAGCTCCGGTTATTGCTCTTACTGCAACTGCAACACCTAAAGTACAGCACGATATTCAAAAAAATCTTGGCATGCTAAATGCCACTATTTATAAATCATCATTTAACAGGCCAAACTTATTTTACGATGTACGTCCAAAAACATCTGCCACTAAAGAAATAATTAAAATATTAAAAAATTACGAGGGAAAATCGGCTATCATTTACTGCTTAAGCCGTAAAAAAGTCGAAGAACTTGCAGAAACACTTGTTGTAAACGGTATAAAAGCTATTCCATATCATGCTGGCATGGATGCTAATGCAAGAGCTCAAAACCAAGACAAATTCTTAATGGAGGACGCCGATGTTGTTGTTGCAACTATTGCATTTGGAATGGGCATTGACAAACCCGATGTAAGATTGGTAATTCATTACGATATACCTAAAAGCCTCGAAGGATACTACCAGGAAACAGGCAGAGCCGGACGTGACGGAGGAGAGGGTCGATGCATTGCATTTTACAGTTATAAAGATATTGTTAAGCTCGAAAAATTTATGCAGGGAAAACCCCTTGCCGAGCAGGAAATTGGAAAACAATTATTATTAGAAACTGTTGCATATGCCGAATCATCAATTTGTCGCCGCAAATTATTATTACACTATTTTGGCGAAAATTACACTACTGAAAATTGTGAAAACTGCGATAATTGTGTACATCCCAAAGAACAGTTTGAAGGTCAGAATTCAGTAGAAAAATTACTAAAAATTATTATTGAGGTTAAAGAAAAATTTAAATCGGATCATATTGTAAATATTTTATGCGGCACTGTTAATACTGCAATTAAATCATATAAACATAACGAATTAGAACTTTTTGGTTGTGGCGATGACGAAGATGAAAAATATTGGAATGCTGTAATCCGCCAATCGTTAGTTGCCGGATACCTTTCGAAAGACATTGAAAATTACGGTATTCTTAAAATAACTGAAGCAGGTCAGCAATTTTTAATACATCCTGAATCGTTTATGATAACAAAAGACCATGACTACGATAATGCTGAAGATGAATTAACAGCTGGAGGAACTGCCGCTGTAGATCCTGTACTTTTTTCAATGCTAAAAGATCTGCGAAAAAAAGTTGCTCATAAAAAAGAATTACCTCCATTTGTTATTTTTCAGGATCCTTCACTTGAAGCAATGGCAACCTATTACCCTGTTAACATCGACGAACTCCAAAATATTCCAGGTGTAGGTTCTGGTAAAGCAAAACGTTTTGGAAAAGAATTCATTGACATTATTAAACGTCATGTCGAAGAAAACGAAATTGACCGTCCTATGGACATGGTGGTAAAAACAGTTGCCAACAAATCAAAAAATAAAATTGCTATTATTCAGGGAATTGATCGCAAAATCCCACTCGACGACTTAGCTAATTCCAAAGGACTATCGATGGATGAATTGCTTAAAGAAGTAGAGTCGATAGTTTATTCAGGAACAAAAGTTAATATCGATTACCACATTGATGAAGTAATGGACGAAGATCACCGCGATGATATTTTTTATTATTTCAAAGAAGAAGCTGAAAGTGACGACATTAACGCTGCTCTTGAAGAATTAGGTGAAGATGAATATAGCGAAGAAGAGATAAGAATGATTAGAATAAAATTTATCTCAGAAGTTGGAAACTAATTTTACTTCTGACTTAAAAAGACAAACGTATTTGAAAAGCCAGTTCTGTCTTATCATTTCCACTTATTTCATTAATTCCCGTTCCTATCGAACTCCTATTATTATAATGCCAGTTGGAAATTCTAAAATATCCGGTAAAAATACGCGAAAACCGATACGATATATTTAAAAGTATACGCGAACCGTTGCCCGAAAAAGCAGGCACCGAAAATGCATACAAAACATCCGGTTCATAAGCATATATTCGGCTGTTATAATCGTCAGTATCGAAATGACTATATCGAAAAGTTGTTTTTAAACACTTTGTTTTTGAAGTAAAAACAATATCCTGATAAAAAAGCCAACCATAACTATTATCAGAAATTTCGGGAGAATAAATACTATGTTCAACTCTGGTAACCACATTCCAGCAGTTCGATATATTATAATTACTCTGAAAACGATACTGATGTTGATTAATTGATTGAACTCCTAATTTCAAAAATTCACTACTATTATTTTTCATAAATTGTTTCAATCTATACCTAATCTGAATAGTTGATCTGCTACTCAAATCACGATCAACACTAACCATCGTTTCCGAACTAACAGAAAGCTTATCAACAAGATATTTTAACCAATTATACCTAATAATAGAATGATACAACGATAGTGCTGTCTTTTCAAAAGGTTTCATATATAATCCAAAAACAACTCTTTCTTCTCCAGAATTATTTACCGATGCTGACCTTACACATTGATAAGGTGCATAAAACCCATGATCGAAATAACGCATCTGAGCAGAAAACTTAAAACTAGAACGCGGCTCCCACATAAAACCCTGCAATAACGATTTATTTGAAAAATCATTTAATGCCAACTCACCAAACATAATTACATTTCCAACAATAGTCGAATAAGTTAACCATGTATTAATCAATGACTCCCCCGAATAACTAAAATACTGATACATTTTTTTAGATGTTAATAACGAATTATTCAACCTGTAATGATAAAAGCCACCTTCGATATTAACTTGCTTTATGCATGATTTAATTATTGATCCAAACATCAATTCGCCAACACGTTTCCTGTTATCTATTTCAGATTCGGTTCTATGAAAACCAGTCAATTGTAATTGAACCGATATTGAATCTAAGTAGCTGGCATCAATTTTTTTATAACTAAAAAAGGGCGTTAATACAAAATTCCTCCATAAATTAATCTCCACTCCAATGCCATTCAGATAGTTCAATTCATTAGTTCCATTATAACCTCTTACAGGTTTTGATCTATCCATAATATTTGAAGGATCCGCCAAGTAGGATCTTGAATACCCATTCGACAATGCCATACCTTGACCTGAATGCAAACGATAACTGCCAATAACCAACTTTTGTATCTTTGAATCATTAGTATATTGTGCATATCCAACTAAGAAATCGGGCAATTGAGTTTTATTGTTAACATAAACCTCACCAGGATCCTTTTCCATAGCAATGCCAAGCTTAATATTACCAAACTCCAAATCACTCCTTAAAAGAAATCTTTGCTTATTCCCAGCAAAAACAGGATCATTAGCATCGTCCTTAATGTAACCTCGTGGTGTTTGAACAATACTGTTAAATCTTGAAATTACATTCAATCCGGCATTGTAACGACCAATCTCCTTTAATGGCTCAACAACAAAAAAAGGTTTCATCAAATCAATTATTCTATCATCAAAACCCTCTACCCCTTGTAATTCGTAGATAGTAAGCATAGAGCCATTTTCGTATAAATAATACAATAAATTCTCTATTTGAATATCCGATAGAAAAAAAAACTTCTCCAATTCTTCTTTTTTTACTGCATTAATATTTAATGGAGATATACTAACTTTTATAAAAAAATCCAAATTCTCATCCCAATCAACTTCAATACCCTCCTCGGCAATCATCTCCATCCAATCATCTATCAAAAAAGATTCATTCTGACCAGATAAATAATGGCAAAACAGTAATAAAAGGATTATTATTAGAAAACTCTTCAAAACCATTTTATTTATTAATATTATATGCTAATGAAATAGAGGAAATAAAACCTAAAGGTTGGTGATACAAAAAACCTAAGTTTATATCGAATGATCTGATAATAATTCCCACCCCCGAAGAAATCTCATTTCGTGAATAAGAATAACCAATCCGCCCAATAAAACCCTTATACAACTCACTCTGAACAGCATTTGAAATATTTGGCGATGAGTCATATTCCTTTTCAAATTCAATATAGTATGTTGATGATTTCATAAATTTCCACCCTATTCCGTATGATATTTGTCCCGGTATTTCATAATCATAATACTGATATTCTATCGATGACTGCTCGGGATTAAACAAATGAACCCCAATTGTTAATTGAGGTAAAACCGAATAAATCAATCCAAAATCAGATATGAGTGTATTAAAATAACCAGAACCTGATATATAAACCGACCAATAATTCAACTGAAAACCGGCCAACACCTTCGTTCCAAAAAATCTGGAATAACCTAATGTATAACGCGAAATATTTAAATCGGAAAATCCAAACTGGAAAGGGGCAGCATTAATAATTCCGAATTTTGTTGGAACAATACACGAAAAACCTCTTGTTGTCAACTCTTTTAAAGAGTATCTGTTTTCAACCAGTAAAGCAAACTCTGTACTCTTAGCAGAACCATTACCAGCAGGATTTCCCTGAACGCTCCATTCATTTGACAGAGTTACATCGCACGATGATAATGCCAAACTAACAGGATTAGAGTGTAAAACACCTTGTCCAATTATCGGGGTTAAAGAAGATATGTAAAGGATTATTAAAAAAAATTTCAACAACATTATAAAAACATACAATTGATTTGTTTATCATAAGATAAGACAATAAACTTAAAAATCAAAAAGTAAATTAATTTATAAAATTACTGAATCAAAAAACCCTGGCATTACCAGGGTTAATAAAAAATATTAGTTAGTCTTAAATTCAAATGAAACAGTTTTTAATTCATCATTTGCCTGCTCAATCTTATTCTTCAACCCTTCTTTAAAATTCTGTAATCGTTTAGCCAACTCATCATCAGCAAGTGAAAGCATTTGCACAGCTAAAATACCAGCATTTTGGGCTCCATTAATACCAACAGTTGCTACAGGAATCCCCGGAGGCATCTGCACAATTGCTAATAAAGCATCTAACCCTTCTAACGATGCTTTAACAGGCACTCCAATCACGGGCAATTTAGTCATTGAAGCAATAACACCTGGCAAATGAGCAGCCATACCAGCAGCCGCAATAATAACTTTTATTCCTCTCATCTCAGCTTCTTTCGCAAATTTTTCCACAGCTTCGGGAGTACGATGTGCCGAAAGTGCATTTATTTCAAATGGCACTTTTAACTCATTTAACAGCTGAGCTGTTTTCTCCATCACAGGCAAATCAGACGTACTACCCATGATAATACTAACTCTTGGTTTCATCATTTTTAAATACTTATAATAAATGTTTAAAACAAAACTAACACCAACAAACAAAAACAAGCAAACAGTTGGACTAATTTTTATATTTTTGTCACCAAATTTAATGTAATACACTCAATTGAAACAAATTCAACTGGCAAATAAAACTTTCGAGCTTAGTATTCCGCAATCAAAAATTGATTCGGCTATTGAATTCATTGCAAATGAAATGAATAATCATCTCAAAAATAAAGATCCATTGTTTCTTTGTATTTTAAATGGTTCTTTCATGTTTGCTGCTGATCTTATAAAAAAAATAACATTTAATTGTCAAATAAGTTTTGTAAAACTTTCGTCATACGAAGGAACTATTTCTACAGGTAATGTAAAATCAATCATTGGATTAAATGAATCAATCGAAAACAGAACAGTTATTATTCTTGAAGACATTATTGACACAGGGATTACAATTGATAATATTATTAACCAGATAAAAAAACTTAACCCTAAAGAGATAAAAGTTGCATCATTATTTTTCAAACCAACAGTTTGTAAATCAAAAAATAAATTTGATTATATAGGATTAGAAATTCCTAATGATTTTGTAGTAGGATATGGACTTGATTATAAAGGTTACGGTAGAAATTTAACAGACCTATATACCGTTATTGATTAGCAAACAATAAATTATATATAAATAATTAAATAGATTTTAAAATGTTAAACGTTGTTATTTTCGGCCCTCCTGGATCTGGCAAAGGAACACAAAGTGAAAAAATTATTGAAAAATATGGCCTTGAACATATCTCAACAGGCGATTTATTACGATATGAAATAAGTCACCATACACACCTTGGAGCATTAGCAAAAAGCTATATCGATAAAGGAAATTTAGTTCCCGATGATTTAATCATTGACATGATTGACAGCAAGATTGACAAACTGCATAACATTCCAGGTATAATTTTCGATGGATTCCCTAGAACTGTTGAGCAAGCCGAAGCCTTAAAAGAACTACTAAATTCGCACGGCGAAGAAGTAAGCGTTATGGTTAACCTTAATGTTGATCGCCAAGAGCTTATCGACCGATTATTAAAAAGGGGTGAAACTTCTGGCCGAACAGATGATAATTTAGAAACAATTGAGAAACGACTTTCGGTTTACGAATCGCAAACAACTCCTGTAATTGACTACTACAAGAAAGAAAAAAAACTAGTTGAAATTAAAGGAATTGGAAACATCGACGATATTTTCGGACGAATTGCTAATGCTCTCGATAAAATAAAATAATTATAATTTAGTATTTATAGCCACGACAAAATATTATTTGCCGTGGCTTTTTGTAAATCTTTATAATATGGCCAGTTCAAATTTTGTAGATTATGTAAAAATCTTTTGCCGATCAGGAAAAGGAGGTGCAGGTTCTGCTCACTTGCGCAGAGAAAAATTTGTTCAAATGGGAGGTCCCGATGGCGGTGATGGAGGAAGAGGTGGTCATATTATTGTTAAGGGAAACCGAAATTTATGGACACTCCTTCATTTAAAATATGAACGCCATATTTTTGCCGGCAATGGGGGCAATGGAAGTAAACAAAAAAGCTTTGGAGCCGACGGCGAAGATAAAGTTATTGAAGTTCCACTTGGTACTGTTATTAAAGATGCAGATACCGGCCATTTCTTATTCGAAATAACCGAAGACGGTGAAGAACAAATTTTAGTAAAAGGAGGTCGGGGAGGATTAGGAAACTGGCATTTTAGAACAGCAACCCATCAAACTCCGCGATTTGCACAACCCGGAGAAGCAGCCGTTGAATTATCTGCTGTACTTGAATTAAAAATACTGGCCGATGTTGGTCTGGTAGGATTTCCTAATGCCGGAAAATCAACTCTACTGGCTTCAATTTCGGCTGCTAAACCCGAAATTGCCGATTACCCCTTTACTACTCTTGTGCCAAACCTGGGTATTGTTAGTTACAGAAACAACCGATCTTTCGTTATGGCTGACATTCCTGGTATTATTGAAGGAGCCAGTAAAGGAAAAGGCTTAGGTTTACGATTTTTAAGACACATAGAACGAAACTCCATATTACTTTTCTTAATACCGTCCGACAGTAAAGACATTAAAGAAGACTACAGAATTCTTTTAAACGAACTTAAAGAATACAACCCCGAACTATTAGATAAACGAAGGTTATTAGGAATATCGAAATGTGATATGCTTGACGATGAACTGATTTTAGAAATACAGGATCAATTACCCGATATCCCCAGTGTATTCTTTTCTTCTGTTTCTGGAAACGGAATTACAAATTTAAAAGATATAATATGGAAAGAACTTGAAGTTTCAAATAATAATATCCTTTAAATAATTAAAACATACCTCAAAAAATAAATAATTTAATAGCTAAAAAATACAATTTCTTATTATCCAAATAAAAAGTTGACATACATAGACAATTTGGTTCAAAATTAAGTTATAATAAAACAGTTTGTTTTTAAATCTGCTATATTTGTAAAAACTAATAGAAATATTAATGCCATGAATAAACTAGCAATTAAAATTATTTCGCATCTCTTTAGTATTACAATTGTCATTTCACTTTTTACAGCATGCAATTGCAGTCAGAAATCATCAGATAAAACCACGAAAAAAGAAATTGAACAAGAAGTTAAAGAATTTGTATATCCACTTCCTACTTCATTTGAAGTTACCGAAATGTTAAACCGAATTGGAGCTTCTTATATCTTAACACTATCAAACTCCGAAACAAATGTTAACAAGTACCTGACTGAAAAAAGTCAGGCATTAAATCTTGGTGTTTATGGAGCAGACCTAAGCTACGCAAGTACTTATCGCCAACGTCAGGAAACAATGAACTACATGTCGGTTTCCAAAGCACTAATTGAAGAATTAAATATTAGTGCTGCCGTTGATCCTGACATTATTGATAAAATCGAACAACTGGGTGATGATAAAGATGCACTTGTTAAAATTATTACAAACTCGTTTTATAACACTTATAACTATCTAAAAAAGAACGATCGGGGAGGTGTAGCTTCTATAATTATGGCCGGCAGTTGGGTAGAAGGACTTTTCATTGCAACCCATATTTCTGATGATACATTTAACAATAAAGAAATGGTTAAAATTGTATTAGACCAAAAAAAATCACTTGACCAGCTACTTAATATTATGGCAAAAGATCAGGAAAGCAAAGACGTAAAAGAAGTTTTCTCTGATCTTAAACCTTTAAAAGATATTTACGACTCAATTGAACAAGATGCTATTACCGAACAACAGATGGAAAACATTAAGACTGCGGTAAATGAACTTCGTGAGAAAATTGTTTCTCAATAAAAAACTCAAAATCAACCTAAAGGAACTTTCATCAACAGAAAGTTCCTTTATTTAATTTTCTAAAACTGTTGATTAATGAGCGAATCACTGCTTGAAGCCCTCATGCAACTTTTTGCTCTTCTCTCTGATTTAATTAAAGAGAAGAACGTAGGAAGTATTCGCTCTTTAGTTGAATTCTTTCTTTCGAAATACTACAACAAAGAATTCATTGATTTATACCTCAAACGATTTGACTTCCACTTAAACAGATATCAAAACGACAATTCACCTCACAGTCAAGAAGAATTAGACAAGGAAAATGCAAAACGTTATCTGAAAATACTTGACATTTGTCGCTATGTAAATAGTGAAATGGAAGAAGAACCAAGAGTTATTTTGGTTGGACTTTTACTAAACTTTTTAAAAAGTAACGATGATACCAGCGATGATGCTCTGTCATTCGTTGGTATTGTAGCTCGCGAATTACAAATTAACGAAACCGATTTTCAAAATATCCTTAATTTTATTATTCGACAACCATTAAGTGTAAACGACAAATCGGCATTATTACTCATTGATGGGAAAAAAGATCCCGCAATTAAGAAGATAAAACATATTTATAACGAACGTCAACAAGTATCAGTATGGGTACTTCACGTAAAAAGCACTAATACATTTTTTTTCCGATACAATGGCAGTCGAAACCTATATATGAATGGCAACAAAATGGAGCAAGAGAGAACTTACGTCTTTAACGCCGGTTCAATCATCAAAACTTCATTAATGCCTCCTGTTTATTATGGTACTATTGCCGAAAAATTTATCAGAAGTGAAGATAAAAACCGAATTATTTATCGTGCAATTGATATTGAATATCGGTTTAATGCTAATCAAATAGGAATTCACAAATTTAGTTTTACAGGCCGTTCAGGGCAATTAGTTGCAGTAATGGGTGGAAGTGGCACCGGAAAATCAACACTACTTAACACCCTTAACGGCAATTTCAAACTCAGCAACGGCTCTATTACTATAAACGGCTATAACCTCCACAACGATGAAGAGCTAGAACATTTGCAAGGAGTAATTGGGTTTGTGCCCCAGGATGACATGCTGATTGAAGAACTAACTGTTTTTGAAAACCTTTATTATAGTGCAAAATTATGTTTTAGTCACTTTAATCATCAAGAAATTGTTGACATAGTAGAAAAAGCACTCATAAATTTCGACCTTGTTGAAGCGCGTGATTTAGTTGTTGGAAACCCATTAAAAAAAATCCTTAGCGGTGGTCAACGAAAACGATTAAACATTGCCCTTGAGTTAATACGTGAACCTTCCATCTTATTTGTTGACGAACCCACATCTGGATTATCTTCAATGGATTCAGAAAAAGTGATTGTATTACTTAAAAGGCAAACGCTAAAAGGAAAACTGGTAATTATAAACATTCATCAACCAGCTTCAGATTTATATAAACTCATCGATAAACTTTTGATCATCGACAAAGGTGGCCATATAATATACAATGGAAACCCTATGGATGCCATTGAATACTTTAAAAAACAAGCCAACTATGTAAATGCAGAAGAGAGAGAGTGTTTTGCCTGCGGAAATGTTAAAACTGAACAACCACTTCGAATCATTGAAGCTCGTATTGTTGGCCCCAACGGTAAACCTATCCGTAAACGAAAAGTAACTCCCCAGGAATGGTATAGTTTATATATCGAAAATTTTGAAAACAAATTTGAGTGGAAATCAAAAGGAGTATATCAAAAAAAAGAGAAATTACCTTCTAATCTTTACAATATTCCGGGCCGTATTAAGCAATTTAAAACATTTGTAATGCGCGATGCCATTGCAAAATTTAAAGATAAACAATATCTTATAATAAATCTTTTAGAAGCACCTGCATTAGCCTTAATACTAAGCTTCTTTACCAAATATATTGCTGGAACAACAAACAATACCAATGCTTACATTTTTAGTAAAAACGAAAATCTTCTTGCTTACCTCTTTATGAGCGTTGTAGTTGCTCTATTTTTAGGATTAAATGTAAGTGCCGAAGAAATAATTAAAGATAAGAAACTTCTTAAACGCGAAAAATTCCTCAACCTAAGTCGTTTTAGCTATCTAAATAGCAAAGTAGTTATTTTATTCACTATTTCAGCTATACAAACACTAGCGTTTGTATTTATTGGTAATTCTATTCTCGAAATTAAAGGATTAACCTTTAGCTATTGGGGCATTTTATTTTCAACTGCCTGCTTTGCAAATATCCTTGGGTTAAATATAAGCAGTGGTTTAAACTCTGCAGTTTCAATTTACATTTTAATACCCTTGATACTTGTCCCTCAACTACTTTTTAGCGGGGTTATTGTTAACTTCGATAAGTTGCATAAAAAAATTGCTTCAGAAGAATACGTTCCAATTATTGGCGATTTAATGGCATCGCGCTGGGCTTTCGAGGCACTGGCCGTTAATCAATATATTAATAACAAATTCGAAGCTGAAATTTATCAATATGATAAAGGCATGAGCCAAACAACTTTTTATGCATCATCTCTTATTCCAGAACTAATTAATGTAAACAATTGGTGCAAATCCAATTTAGAAGAAAATGACACTTTATCTCTAATCAACAACATTGAAATTATCAAAACAGAATTAGATCGTATTTCTGTTGACTTGAAAAACACCACGAGTCATTTGCATTATAATTTTGATAACTATTATATTAAAATGCACAACGACCTTATGAAATTGTTATTTCAATTAAAAAGAGAACTTAATGAACAATACAAATATTTTCGAACAAAAAAGGATGAAAAACTACAACAAATTGCACAAACCCTTGGCGGACAAGAAAAATTGATTCAGTTTAAAGAAACCTATTACAACAATGCTTTGGCAAATGCATTACTCAGAAAAGATGAACTTAAACAAATACATTTCACCGGTTCCCGTTTTGTTCAAAAAAGACATCCTGTTTATAATACTCCTATTTCAAATTATGGACGTGCCCATTTTTATGCTCCTGTAAAAAAAATATTGGGTTTACTTATTCCAACACCTATTTTTAACATGATTGTATTATGGTTATCAACAGGTTTGTTCTATGTGACACTATATTACGATCTGTTAAAAAAGCTTATTTCTATTATCGAAAAGTTTCGTTTACAAAGAATCCATGAACAACTTCAAAGGATATCGGGTCAAATTTAGTTCCTCAATTTTTACACAAATGCAAATATTATAGTACTATTGCAATTAATCTTGCTTTTAACTTTTTATTTGAATACAAAATATAATAACAATAAAAGAGGAGGGCTAAGTCCTCCTCTTTATCTGCTTATAAAAAATTATCTTACTTCATACAATGCTTCTGAAACATTTATAACATAATCAGCAAGCTTTTCACATTCGCAAAAAATATCATTAAAAACAATACCCGTTTCATAATTATAAAAACCATTTTTTAAATTATCAAGATGCTCACTTTTTAGCTGATTACGATAATTATTTATCTCACTCTCAACAGTTTTTGCTCTTTCAAGAGTAATTAACTTCTCCTCCATATCAAGATTATCTCTCATTATTGCAAGAGACTCCTGAATAAAACTAAACATCAAATCAAGCTTTCTAACAATTACATCGTTTAACTCAATTCTTGTTTCGTGCATCCTGTTAATCGTTCTGGCAATATTATAATTGCAATCACCAATACTTTCCAAATCACTTACCAATTTTAACATTGCCCTCAATCGCTTACGCCCAATATCGCTCAATTTCCCCTGTGCTATTTCATTCAAATAATTAGCAATCTCAACTTCAACATCATCACAAGTATTTTCGTACTTCTCAACTTTTGCAAAAAGCTTGGTAAATTTCTTATCACTTTTCTCAAGTAATAATTTTTCAACAAATCCAAACATCTTACTGGTATGCTTGGCAAAAACCTGCAATTCCTTACGCGCCTGCAAAAGAGACAATTCCGATGTAGACAGCAATCCGGTTGTAATATATTTCAAACGAAACTCTTCCTCTTCGGTCGATTTTTGCTTAACAAGCTTAACTGCAACATTTTTAAGCTGCGGAACAAACCACACAAAAATTAATGTATTTGCTATATTAAACACAGTATGAAATAACGACAAAGCAATAGGAATCATTGCAGCATCTTCATTTGGCGATATACCATTATGATTAGTAATTATATTATCAATTAAAGATATGAATGGAGTGAATACTATCAACATCCATATAACACCGAATGAATTAAACATTAAATGTACTATTGCAGCACGTTTTGCTGATATGTTTCCAACTGTTGCGGCCAAATTAGCGGTTATTGTTGTTCCAATATTTTCGCCCAAAACCATTGCAGCAGCTAAATCAAACGATATCCAACCATTATTACACATAACAAAAGTTAAAGCCATGGTGGCACTTGATGACTGAATCACAATAGTTAGTAACGTTCCTATCATCAAAAATATTAATGTCGAACCAAATCCCAAATCGGTATAATGTCGTAAAAAACTTAATATTTCAGGATTACTATTTATATCGGGTACTGAATCTTTTAAAAACTCTAATCCTAAAAATAATAAAGCAAAGCCAATTAAAATCTCACCAAACGACCTACGTTTTGACAATTTGGAAAAGGCAAATGGCAAACCAATACCTATTAAAGGAATTGCATAAACGCTAATTTTCACTTTAAAACCAAGAATAGATATAATCCAACCCGTTACTGTAGTTCCAATATTAGCACCCATAATAACGCCAATAGACTCTGATAGATTTATCAATCCGGCGTTAACAAAGCTAACTACCATAACTGTAGTTGCCGATGAAGATTGAACAACCGATGTAACCAAAAAACCGGTTAAAATACCTAAAAACCGGTTCGATGTCATGGCCGATAAAATATTGCGCATTTTTGCTCCGGCCACTTTTTGTAAAGCCTCACTCATTATTTTCATTCCATAAAGGAACATACCGAGTGATCCGACAAGCTCTAACAAGTCAAAAAACGAATAGCTCATAAAATTGTTTTTCCATAAAAATTTGACTTCTGTAACAAGAAATCATTTGAATCATTACAAATGAAATGAAAAAATGTAAAAGATAAAAACGATATATTAATTAACTAAAATTAAATATTTACTATTTTGCCCTTATACCATGTACAATAAAGAATTTATAAATTGCATCAACATAAACTCTAATCCCTATTTTGATTCAATCCACATAAAAAAATACATTCATATTTAATACTTTAAAATAAAAATACAATCAATTATCAATACTAACATGACAATAAAAAACAAAATTAACACAATCATCTTTGGCACCGAAACCAAATCAGGACGAATATTCGACCTGATTTGGTTATGGATTATTGTTTTAAGCGTTTTAGTAGTTATGCTCGAAAGCATACCTCATATTGGAACCAAATACAACCAAATCTTCAATTTTATTGAGTGGATTGTAACCATTCTTTTTCTAATCGAATACTCATTACGTATATATAGCTCAGAAAACAAAAAACAATATATTTTTAGTTTTTGGGGAATTATCGATTTCATATCAATAGTACCAATATTTTCAAGTTTAATTTTTAGTAATTATAAATATTTTCAAATTGTACGTATTTTACGTCTGTTAAGAGTATATCGAATTTTAAAACTTTTCAGATTCACAAGAGAATCACAAGTATTATACAATGCATTACTTGCAAGTAGATATAAAATAAGCGTTTTCCTATCAACCGTAACCGCACTTGTAATCTTACTTGGTACTTTAATGTATGTTATTGAAAATGGCAAAAACAATTTTACCAGCATTCCTCAAAGCATATACTGGGCAGTTGTTACAATTACAACTGTAGGATTTGGCGATATCGTTCCTCAAACTATTCTTGGAAAAATAGTATCATCAGTAATAATGATTATAGGATATGCAATAATTGCAGTTCCTACAGGCATTGTAACTGTAGAACTAACTAAGGCAACTAACCGGAGTGAACAAATTTGCCCAAAATGTTCAAAAAATAATCCCGAAACAGCCAAATACTGTCATAACTGTGGAAATAAACTTTCAGTCAATAACCATTAAAAAATATATACACATGAACAAATTATTCTTCATTTTTATTACTTTTTTTTTTGTAACCCATTTATACAGCCAAATAAAAGTAGCATGCATAGGTAACAGCATAACAGAAGGATATGGATTAAAAGAAACCGAAAAATATCCTCACAAACTACAAATAAAACTAGGTAATAACTACGAAGTAAAAAACTTTGGGGTTAGTGGAAGAACTCTTTTAAAAAAAGGAGACCGTCCATATTGGAAAGAACAAAAATATATTGATGCTCTTAATTTTAATCCCGATATTGTTATTATTAAACTTGGAACAAATGACACAAAACCACAAAATTGGCATTTTTCGTCCGAACTTTTCGACAACTACATGGATCTTGTTAAATCATTCAAAAAATTACCCTCAACACCTAAAATATATATCTGCTATCCAATACCTGCATTTAACAACAAGTGGGGTATTAACGACAGTTTAATTGTTAATGGAGTAATTCCTAGCATAAATAAAGTTTTAAAGAAAAACAACAGAACCAAATTAATTGATCTATATTATCCATTACTTGGAAAAAACGAAATAGTTTTTGACGGTATACACCCAAATTCTAATGGAACAAGCTTAATAACGCAAATTATTTACAATGCATTAATCAACCCCAAAAAATAAATAATTTCACCTTTAAATAGTTAAATAATGTAAAAATAAACTCAAAATTCATTATCTTAGTAGGCATTGACGATAAAAATTCTCTCTACAAATTTTAATATTAAAAATCATCAAATAGTTCATCTATTAATTAACATAATTTAAAACTATTTTTTATGGATCCAATTTTCTGGTTTATACCTTTTGCTTCAATACTAGCATTAGTATTTGCTTGGTTCTTTTTTAAATCTATGATGAAATCATCAGAAGGAACCGATAAAATGAAAGAAATTGCCAAATACGTTCGCGATGGTGCAATGGCATATCTTACTCGTCAGTATAAGGTTGTTATTAAAGTTTTTATTGTGTTGGTAATCTTACTGGCTGTATTAGCATTTCTTGGTGTTCAAAATCCATTTGTACCCATAGCCTTTTTAACAGGTGGTTTCTTTTCGGGTCTATGTGGATATCTGGGAATGAAAACAGCAACTTTCGCATCTGCTCGTACAGCTCATGGAGCTTCACAATCTCTAAACAAAGGCCTGCAAATAGCTTTTCGTAGTGGTGCTGTTATGGGTTTAGTGGTTGTTGGTTTTGGTCTTTTAGATATTGCATTGTGGTTTCTGTTACTCGACAATGTTATTTTCACCCCCGAACACATGTCAGCCGGCTTACATTTTTTAGGCCTTGATTTTGTTCATGCAGGAACCACCGATCATCAAAAATATATCGAAATAACAGCTACCATGTTAACATTCGGTATGGGTGCTTCTACACAGGCTCTTTTTGCCCGTGTTGGTGGAGGTATTTATACTAAAGCTGCTGATGTGGGTGCTGACCTTGTTGGAAAAGTTGAAGCTGGCATTCCTGAGGATGATCCACGTAACCCTGCAACAATTGCCGATAACGTAGGTGATAACGTTGGTGATGTGGCCGGTATGGGCGCCGACCTTTACGAATCTTATGCTGGTTCAATACTGGCAACTGCGGCTCTTGGAGCTGCCCTTACATTACCAACAATACAGGAAACCATTAAAGCAATTACTGCTCCAATGTTTGTAGCTGCTATTGGTATAATACTTTCTATTGTGGGAGTATTCATGGTTCGCACCAAAGAATCAGCAACTCAAAAAAATCTACTTCGCGCACTGTTTATCGGAACCTTCGGAAGTTCATTACTCATTTTAATTGCAGTAGCCATATTGGCTTCACTCGATTGGATTACATGGGGTGTATTTGGTTCTGTTGTTGCCGGATTACTTGCAGGTGTAATTATTGGTCAAGGAACTGAATATTACACTTCAGATGAATACAAACCCACTCAAGGCATCGCAAAACAAGCTCAACAAGGACCTGCCACAACAATTATTGATGGTATCGCAGTTGGTATGTACTCAACATGGATTCCCGTTGTTACAATTGTAATTGGAATTATTGCTGCCTATGGTTTTGCAGGTGGCTTTACCGATTTTGCAAAAGGTGTTTACGGAATTGGCTTTGCTGCTGTTGGAATGCTTTCAACTTTAGGCATTACTTTAGCCACCGATGCTTTTGGTCCTATTGCTGATAATGCTGGCGGAAACGCTGAAATGAGTGAATTACCTAAAGAAGTTCGTGAAAGAACTGATGCTTTAGATATGCTTGGAAACACTACTGCTGCAACTGGAAAAGGGTTTGCTATTGGCTCAGCGGCATTAACTGCCATGGCACTTTTAGCTGCATATATAGAAGAAATTAAACTTTGGTTAAGCAAAGTTCCTGAAAAAGGTGCTGACTTTTTAGCGGTAACCGGCTTAGATGATTTTTCAAATGCTACTATTACACACTTTGTTTCGTATTACAATCTTTCAATATTCAATCCTATGTTACTTGGCGGATTATTTATTGGAGCCATGATGGCATTTGTATTCTGTGCTATGACAATGAAAGCTGTAGGTCGTGCGGCTGGTGCTATGGTAGATGAAGTACGTCGTCAGTTTAAAGAAATACCGGGAATTATGGAGGGTACTGCAACTCCCGAATATGCTAAATGTGTAGAAATATCAACTAAGGGAGCTCAAAAAGAGATGCTGATTCCATCATTATTAGCAATTGCTGTTCCTGTTGTTGTTGGTATTATTTTAGGCGTTGCTGGTGTAGTTGGCTTACTTGCTGGTGGTTTAACTGCCGGTTTTACTCTTGCATCTATGCTAAACAACGCGGGAGGTGCATGGGATAATGCTAAAAAA
Organism: Marinilabiliaceae bacterium; assembly: GCA_016933045.1. GTDB lineage: Bacteria > Bacteroidota > Bacteroidia > Bacteroidales > Marinilabiliaceae > JAFGBR01. The sequence continues at coordinate 326,742 of JAFGBR010000050.1, forward strand.
TTCGTCGAAAAAGGTAATTATGGCGGAAAAGGAAGCGAGACTCACAAGGCTAGTGTTGTTGGAGATACTGTTGGAGATCCGTTTAAAGATACTTCAGGACCATCATTAAACATCCTTATTAAACTAATGACAATGGTTTCTGTTGTTATGGCAGGCTTAACTGTTGGATTTAGTTTTTTCGGATAATTAATATTTATCAATAAAAATAAAAAATGGGACTTTATAAATAAAGTCCCATTTTTTCATTATCCCAAAACTATATTAATTCAACTGTGAATCTGTAATTAATAATAAATCGTCTACGGTTGATGTACCATCTATTTTCGACAAATGAAAATCATCTTTTATCGCTAAACTTTGTGGGATTTTAACCCAACTTAACTCAAACGACATATAATACTCTTTCTCTCCAAGTTTAATTATTTGCTTAGCCTTAATACTTTTTGAAGAATCATTGCTATACATCAGAAATAAAATGTCATTCATCATAATAATCAAATTTAGTTCTTTACTCTTCTATTGTAAGTAGATACAGAGTTATATTTACCCTGCACCTACCATACAAACCACAAAAACTAACCTTAAAACCCATGAAAAATAAAATGGTTTAATAACTATTAAACAACATCTATGCCAGAAAAATATCAATTAATATTTTTTAACTCTTTACCTAAACAATAATAAAAAAGCCCCCTTTCGGAGGCTTTAATCTAAATTATAAAACAATCGTTATTCATTAATAATTATTTTAACATCTCTAAAACCTGATTAAACACATTTTCACCTGTAAAACCAAATTTTTGATCCAAAACAGAATATGGAGCTGAATATCCAAACGATTCCAATCCCCAAACTTTACCATTTGCACCAACTAAACCTTCAAGTGTAACAGGCAAACCAGCAGTCATACCAAAAACAGGAACCCCTTGTGGAATAACTTCATTTTGATATTCTTTTGACTGATTACGGAATAATCCCTCTGAAATTACCGATACAATTTGAATATTTAAAGACTTCTTCTCTTTCAATAATTTTGCTCCTTCAACTAATGTACTTACTTCAGAACCACTTGCCAATAATACTACATCAGGCTTACCAACAGGTTTTTCAACAATATAAGCACCTTTTTTAGCTGCTAAAGCAACTTGGTAACTACTACCGGGAAGATTTGTAATATTTTGACGTGATAAAATCAAAGCCGTTGGTGTAGATGTATTATTAAGTGCCATTTCCCAAGCCACTGTAGTTTCCTCACAATCAGCAGGGCGCAACACCAAAGTACTATTTTGTCCATGATGGTTTTTTAATTTTTCCATCAAACGGATTTGAGCCTCTTGCTCAACCGGCTGATGAGTAGGCCCATCTTCTCCAACACGGAAAGCATCATGTGTCCACACATATTTAACTGGTAATTGCATCAATGCTGCCATACGAACAGCAGGCTTCATATAATCGCTGAAAACGAAAAATGTACCACATACAGGAATTACACCTCCATGCAATGCCATTCCATTTGCAATTGCTGCCATTGTTAACTCAGCAACTCCAATTTGTAAGAAAGATCCTGAGAAATCGCCTTTAGTAAAAGCTGTTGTCTTTTTAAGAAAACCATCTGTCTTATCAGAGTTGGCAAGGTCGGCCGACATAACAATCATATTCTCAATTTTACCTGCAAATTCTGCCAATACTGTTGCAGATGCTGCTCGGGTAGCTGAATTAGCCTTTTGAGAAATTTTACTAAAATCAAAATCAGATATTTTACCCGAAATAAAACTATTCAATTTCGCAGCCAATTCGGGGTTACCCCTTTCCCATGCTACTTGTTCAGCTTTTTTTGCAGCTACATATTTAGCCTTCTCTTCATGTGTTTTTTTAATAAAGTCAGCTACATCAGGAAAAATAACAAAAGGATTTTTAGGGTCACCTCCTAAATTTTCAATTGTTTTTTCTAATGATGCTCCAGCTTCACCAAGAGGCATACCATGAGTCGAAACCTGACGCTCATAGCTTCCACCATCGGCAGTCATAGCTCCTTTGCCCATAATTGTTTTACCAATTATTAATGATGGCTTATCTTTTTCAGACTGAGCTTTTTTCAATGCTTCCCTAATTTGAACCGGATCATTCCCTTCTATCGTTGTTACAGCCCATCCCCAGCTTTCATACTTCTTTGCAGTATCTTCAACAGTTACAGCATTACATTTTGTTGATAATTGAATATCATTTGAATCATAAAACATAATCAAATTATTCAACCCTAAATATCCTGCAATACGACCTGCTCCTTGTGATATTTCTTCCTGAACACCACCATCAGAAATAAAAGCATAAGTTTTATGACTCATCCATTCTCCAAAACGACTTACCAAAAAGCGCTCAGCAATAGCTGCTCCTATAGCCATTGTATGTCCCTGTCCTAATGGACCTGATGTATTTTCAACACCACGAGACGGTTCAACTTCGGGATGACCAGGTGTTGGACTATCCCACTGACGAAAATTTGAAACTTCGTCCATAGTATATGTCCCTGTCAATGCTAAAGTTGAATATAACATTGGTGACATGTGACCTGGATCTAAAAAGAAACGATCACGAAAAAACCATTTTCTATCTGATGGATCGTAATTTAAAAATTCACCAAACAATACACTCATAAAATCGGCACCTCCCATAGCCCCACCCGGGTGACCTGATTTGGCTTTTTCTACCATCGAAGCCGACAAAATACGAATATTATCTGCAGCTCTTGTTAAGATTTTGTTATCCATTACATTAACTAGTTATATGATTTTAAAATATTAATTTATACCCTCAATAATCATCAAAAAACTGAAAATCAATTTTTGGAGTTGTAAAAATAAACAAATTTATTGTGGACAGTATGGAAAATTGTTGACACTTTTTTAAATTTTATTTATTTACTCATTTGATCTACAACACCATGACAAAATCATTAGTCCACTTAACATTTTTTTCATCAAAATAAGTTAATTTAAAGCTTAAATAAGAAACTAATGAACCACTAAATATATATTACAACAAATGAAAATTATAAGTGACGATAAAATTCCATTTTTAAAAGGCATTCTTGAACCTTTTGCAGAAGTTATCTATCTCCCGGGTTCAAAAACCACCCCCGAAATTGTTGCAGACGCTGATGCAATAATTACCCGAACCAGAACTAAATGCAACCAATCTCTTTTAGAAAATTCTAAAGTAAAATTTATTGGGACTGCCACAATTGGTTTTGACCATATAGACACAAACTGGGTAGAAAGAAATGGTATAACCTGGACAAATTCACCAGGCTGTAACTCTGGTTCGGTGAAACAATATATTGCAGCCGCACTAGCTCAACTATCACAAGAAAAAGGGATAAAGCTTGAAGGAAAAAACATTGGAATTGTAGGAGTTGGAAATGTAGGTTCAAAAATTGCAATTGTTGCCCAGGCTTTTGGAATGAAGGTATTACTCAATGATCCACCACGACAAAGAAATGAAGGTGGAAATTTTGTTTCACTCGAAAAAATAGTTACTGAATCAGATCTCATAACCTTTCATGTGCCTTTAATCAAAACCGGCATAGACAAAACACTTCATCTTCTTAACAACCAGTTAATTGAAAAAATGAAGAAGGGTGTTATTATTATCAACTCATCACGTGGTGAAGTAACTAAAACAGAATCACTATTAGAAGGATTAAAAAAAGGAATTATTTCTGAAGCAATTATTGATGTTTGGGAAAATGAACCGGAAATTAACATTGAACTTCTCAAAAATTCATTTATAGCTACTCCACACATCGCAGGCTATTCACTCGATGGTAAGGCAAATGGAACCTCAATGGTAATTCAAGCTTTAAGTAAAAAATTTAATCTGCCTTTAAAAAATTGGTATCCAAATAACATCCCAATTCCTCCAGATTATAATCTGTTTTTAAATTGCAAACAACTTACAAACGAACAAGCAATATCAAAAATTATTTTACACACTTATCCGATAAGAAGAGATGATAATACTTTACGTAATAGTATTAAAACTTTTGAAACTCAACGTGGCAACTACCCCTTACGTCGTGAATTTGGTGTATATCAGCTAAATTTAAATAATGCGTCTGACTCTTTAATTACAAAATTAAAACATATTGGATTCAACCAAATCAAAAATACCCCTTCTGATTAAAGTAGGGGTATTATTCCCACTAAAAAGAACCCTAAAAAAAAGCCTGCAAAAACCTGTAAAGGTGTATGTGCATTCAAATATAAACGCGATGCTCCTACAATACCTGAAATTACAATTAGAGTTATTATTACAACAGAAATTCCTAATCCCATACTAATCGATAATGCAACAATTGCGCCGGTAATGCCTCCAATTCCTATCATGTGCAAACTTATTTTCCACCATAAAGTAATAATCAGTGATAAATACAAAGCCAATAATGATCCTAAAATAAACTTATATAAAAATAATGGCAAATGAAGTTTTTTCAATATCAGATACCCCAAAAAATAAAAGACTCCTGTAAAAAAAACCAGTATTATTCTTTCGCGGTTTGATTCCAATCTAAACGTTTTTATAAAATTTAACTGCCTAAATAAAATTAACATTGTTAATGGCAGTGCACAACTCGAAGCAAATATAATTGCATAAATCATACTTCTGTGCCCTAATGAAATAAAAGAAATATGAGTTCCCGAATTGAATATTAAAAAAAATCCATATAACGGCATTAACATTGGATGAAATAATACCGAAGCCGAAACTGATAATAGTTTAATCATATTATATTTCTTTTCGAAGACGTGCCACTGGAATATTCAACTGCTCTCTGTACTTTGCAACAGTACGTCGTGCTATATTATAAGACTTTTCCTTTAAAATAACTGCCAGTTGATCATCGGTAAGAGGTTTGCGTTTATCTTCATTTTCAATGCATTCTTCAAGTATCTTTTTTATCTCACGAGTACTTACTTCTTCACCACTATCGGTTTGCATCCCCTCAGAAAAAAAATACTTTAAAGGAAATATCCCAAAATGTGTTTGAATATATTTACTATTCGAAACTCTCGATATTGTGCTTATATCTAAATTTGTCTTCTCCGCAATATCTTTCAAAATCATTGGTTTAAGCTTCGTTTCATCACCTTCCAAAAAATACTCTTCCTGATACTCTAAAATAGCATTCATAACTAATAGCAAAGTATTCTGACGTTGTTTTATTGCATCTATAAACCATTTTGCCGAATCTAACTTCTGCTTAACAAACATAACAGCTTCTTTCTGATCTTTTGTATGATTCTTTTTATTACTGCTATAATTCTCAAGCATATCTGAATAGGTATTACTTATTCTTAATTCAGGTATATTTCGCGAATTAAGCGATAGTTTTAATCGTTCTTCTTCAATTTCTAAAATAAAATCGGGAATTATATGCTGAACAGTTTTACTTAATGGATTACTATAAGAACTACCTGGCTTTGGATTTAACTTTAATATCTCTTCCATAGCCTCTTTCAAATCAGACTCATCAATATGCAAACGTTTCAATATTTTATCAAAATGCTTTTTTGTAAACTCTTCAAAATTATATTTAATAATATTATGTGCTCTTTCTACAATTGGATCATTAATATCCTTACGCCTTATCTGCAATAGCAAACACTCCTGCAAATCGCGAGCTCCAATTCCTGCAGGGTCAAAATCCTGTATAATTTCAAGAACCTCAAGTGCATCTTTCTCATCAACCTCTAGCCCTTGAGAAAACGCAATATCATCTATTATTTCATCAACCTCACGTCTTAAATAACCATCTTCATCAATATTACCAATAATATATTCAGCTATAATCAATTGATTTTCATTAAGAACCCTTAAACCCAATTGAGATTCAAGATGCTCATAAAAACTAGTCCCATTAGAAAAAGGGATATCTTCATGCTTATCGTCTTTAGAATAGTTTCGTTCTTGAAGTTTATAGGCTGGGATATCATCATTTTGCAAATAATCATCTATAGATAATTCATCTTTCTCGACACTCTCTTCTGGAACATCTGACTCATCATTATCAGAAGATAACTGCTCAAATTCCAACACAGGATTCTCTTCCATTTCCTGCTTAATTCGCTGTTCAAGCTGCATTGTTGGAATTTCAAGTAACTTAATCACCTGAATTTGCAAAGGTGATAATTTTTGAAGCAGTTTTTGTTGTAACGTTTGTTTTAACATCTTAATTTCTTACTAACACAATTCATTTTGTTAAAAAACAACTATAACATAAGGTGAATAATACTATAATAATTGTAATAACTTATTAACAAATATTTAATAATAAAGGTTACACTATGGCATCAAAAAAATTAAAAATTTGCATTTAGAGGTGTTCGGGGAAAAGGAATAACATCCCTAATATTGTTCATCCCGGTTACAAACAACATAAAACGTTCAAAGCCCAAACCAAACCCACTATGAGGAACTGATCCAAACCTACGTGTATCTAAATACCACCACATTTCATTAACCGGAATATTTACCTCTTTCATTCGTGCTATCAACTTTTCATAATTCTCTTCACGTTGCGACCCCCCAACTATTTCTCCTATCTGAGGAAATAATATATCCATTGCCCTTACAGTTTCACCATCATCATTTTGTTTCATATAAAAAGCTTTTATCGACTTTGGATAATCGGTTAAAATAACAGGTTTTTTAAAATGTTTTTCAACTAAATATCGTTCATGTTCACTTTGCAAATCGGATCCAAAACCCTCAATAACATACTTAAACTGACCATTTTTGTTTGCTTTACAATTTTTTAATATTTTTATGGCTTCGCTATATGTCAACCTCTCAAACTCATTAATTAAAACAAAATTTAACTTCTGCATCAACTCCATTGCTCTTTCTTCGACCTTTTTTCCACTTTCTTCTTCAATTAAACGTTTACTAAGAAACTGCAAATCATCATTGCAATTGTCCAATGCATATTTAATCAAATACTTAAGAAATTCTTCTGCCAAATCCATGTTATCCTCTAACTCATAAAAAGCCATCTCAGGCTCAATCATCCAAAACTCGGCCAAATGACGCGAAGTATTAGAATTCTCTGCCCTAAAAGTAGGTCCAAATGTATAAATATCAGATAGTGCCATAGCTGCCAACTCGCCCTCTAATTGACCTGATACCGTTAAATTTGTCGATTTACCAAAAAAATCCTTTGAATAATCAACCAATCCAACTTCATTTCTTGGCAGCTTTTCTAAATCAAGTGTTGTAACCCTAAACATTTCCCCTGCTCCTTCGGCATCTGATGACGTAATTATAGGGGTATGAATATTCACAAATCCTTTTGACGAAAAAAAATGATGTACTGCATAAATCATTGAATGGCGAATACGTGCTATTGCACTAAAAGTACTTGTACGAAAACGTAAATGGGCTATTTCACGCAAAAATTCCAATGAATGTTTTTTTGGCTGAAGTGGATACTCATTAACGTCACATTCGCCTATAATTAATAATTCGGAAGCATGTAATTCTATATTTTGACCACTTCCCATCGACTCAAAAAGCTTACCTTTTATCGAAATAGATGCCCCTGTTACAACTCTTTTTAAATCACTCTCTTCAAATTTATCAACCTCAATAACAATTTGCAAATTATGAATTGTCGAACCATCATTTAGGGCAACAAAGTTTATTTGCTTATTCCCTCTTTTTGTACGTACCCAGCCTTTAACCAAAACCTCAGTTCCAAATAACTGAGAAGAGATTATCTCTGATATTTTTTTTCGTTTCATCCGTATTTCTGATTAGAAAATCATTTTCATTTAATACTAAATCCACAAACAATTTCCTTAGTTATAATATAAACATTATTATTCTTTACAAAAATACTTAAAGTATTTAGGCAATTACATTTTATTATAATCAAAAGCCGGAAATAATTAATTTATTTCCGGCTTTTGATTATAACCTATTAAATTACCTATTTTTTTGTAAACTGATCCATTTTATTATCATAATTAATATAATACTTCCCTTTCTGAATGCCACTTACTTTTACACTTTCACCATATCCCTTAAAAACAATTCCCCCATATTCATCATATATTTCGTACATTGTAGGCCCTGAAAAAGTAATTATATCATCAACTCTTTTAGGTTCAAAAGTAATTTCAGGAGTAACTGATAATGTTCCTATCTCTTTCGAATATCGTGCTTGGTTTTTAAAATCTACCTGCTTAATTCTAAATCGATTATCACCAGCATGTAAACGAACTGTTGTAGAATAACTATTTGAACCTTGTGTACCTAATCCTTCTACCTCTCCAACTCTTATCCATTTATTCCAACGAAATTGTTCTACAATATATGGCAGTTTACCTGATTCATTCGATGCTGTCCATTTTAATTTATTTCCTTCTACTTTCATTTGATCAATCTTAAAAGTAGCTCGGGAATATAATACTTCAGGATTTAACACTTTGGGCAAACAATCCTCTTTATACCTTATATTTACAATTACATTTTCTCCAATTGCAAAATTGTAAACAGATAAATCTATTTCAAAAGCACTTGAATTTATTTCATCAGTAGTCGTTAACCCGTTAACGGTAACTTCATAAATGCAAAAACCTACACCTGATGATGCGAAAGGGTTTTTAACATATAAATTTTCTCCTTGAAATGTTCCTTTTAAAACCATCTCTCCGGACAAAGCGGTGCTAATTATAGCAACGAAGGAAATACCTAATAGTAGAAGTCGCTTCATGAAATTTTTATTATTACGAATATGCAATTTAAAAAAACATAATTAACCAAACAAAAAAACTAACTATCTTAACCTTAAAAATACACTATTTTTGAAAAAGATTTGATCAATGAAACATAAATCTTTATGGATTGATCCAATCTCCATTTTCTTTTATCAAATTTATCAATTCATTTAAAGCATCTTTTTCAGGTATATTCTTTTTCATTGCCTCTTTTTGTTTATATAAAGTAACCCTTTCCGGACCTGATCCAACATATCCATAATCGGCATCTGCCATCTCTCCAATTCCATTTATTACACAACCCATTACTGCAATTTTCAGATTCTTCAAATGTGAAGTCTGCTTCTTAACTGCTGATGTCACTTCTTGTAAATTAAACAATGTTCGTCCACAACCTGGACACGATATATATTCTGTTTTACTAAAACGAACTCTTGTTGCCTGTAATATATTAAATTGGGTAGAAAGTACATCTATTGTTTTTTGATTTTTATTCACAACAAAAAATCCATCGGCTAAACCATCTAAAAACAATAATCCGCCATCTACTGCTGCTTTTATTTGAAAAGACTCTAAAACAAAATCATCATATATATTTTTTATTACAATCGGATTTTTTACAAATGCATTATCTAATTGTAATATAAATGCCCTATGTTCATAAACTCGTTGAATTTCACTTTCAACAACAATTACTGTTAAAGGCGACTTCTTTAACCATTCAATAACATCTTCTGTTAGTTGTGAATACTTTAAAACCAAAAAATTAACATAACCAACATCAGCCTGTGTATAATTAGCTAAGGTATATAATGGATAGCTGTTTTTTCGATTCTCTATTTCATTATATACAATACTATCACATATTACACTTATTTTTTCAGAAATACTATTAATATATTTTTTGTTATTACAATATATATAATCGGGTACAAAACCATTGTTAAATTCAAAACTTTCAAATTCATTTATTTGATGAATTACTATTGGTGAATTTTTTCCACCAATATTTATTATACTATAAGAATCTCTTTTATTATAATTAAAAGGACTATAAGATTTAAATTCAATCGGCTTAATTGATAATTTACCCTTCAATGTTTTAACATATTCAATAATAAAACGTGCCACTCCAATCTCTCTTTCAGGTTCTTCTGTAAGTGATACGCGAATTGTATCTCCTAATCCATCTACTAATAAAGCACCAATTCCGACAGCTGATTTAATTCTGCCATCTTCTCCCTCTCCGGCTTCTGTTACTCCCAAATGCAATGGATAACTCATCCCTTCTTCATTCATTCGGGCAACTAGTAAACGCACCGTATGAACCATTATTCTTGTATTTGAAGATTTTATACTTAAAACTATATTTTCAAAATCATTTTCAGAACAAATTCTTAAATACTCCATACATGACTCTACCATTCCCTCAGGTGTATCTCCATATTTACTCATAATCCGATCTGATAATGATCCATGATTGCAACCAATACGTATTGCAGTATTTTTGTCCTTACATACTTGTAAAAATGGTATAAATTTTTCCTTTATCTTTTTTATTCCTTCATTCCAATTTTCCTCATCAAACCCTATAGATCTGTATTTTTTTACTCCTTCAACAAAATTTCCCGGATTAATACGTACTTTTTCTACTAATTGTGCTGCAATAATTGCAGCCTGCGGATTAAAATGGACATCAGCAACTAATGGTGTAGTATATCCTTTTTTAACTAGTCCCATCTTAATATTATTAAGATTTTGGGCTTCACGACGACCTTGAGTAGTTAACCTTACTATTTCACCGCCCTCTTCTATTATTCTAATTGCCTGTTCAACTGAATCATTTGTATCTAAAGTATTTGTAGTTGTCATTGACTGAATTCGAATTGGATTATTTCCTCCAATGGCCAAAATTCCAACTTTTACCTCTTTTGTTTTTCTTCTTTTATATTGAAACAATGATTCACAAAACACCATTTGACTCTCTGTCTTATCCATAAATTTTTGAATTTCATTACAAAAATAAGAATAAATCTATATTCTTTACTGGATATTACTTTTCCTTTGAAATGGTTTATATGGTATTGTAAAAAAGAATGTTGACCCTTTACCATCTTCTGAAATTAACCAGATTCTTCCTCCAATCATTTCAACAAACGATTTTGAAATTGAAAGCCCTAATCCTGTACCTGAATATTTTCGTGCTATTGAATCATCTCCTTTACTAAACCTGTCAAAAATTATTTGATGATATTCATGCTTAATACCAATACCGGTATCCTTAACATAGAAAACAATAAAATCAGATCGCAAATTATAACCCACAGATATTTTTCCTTTAGAAGTAAATTTAAATGCATTTCCAATCAAATTATTCAATATCTGTTTAACTTTCTTATAATCGGTAATAACATAAGCATCAGAATCAGGTAATGATAAATTTACAGATAGCTGAATATTAATATCTTTCGCTTTAACTTCATAATAAGGAATAATTGAATTAAACAACTCATTAATATTTATTGGTTCTTCTACTAAAACAGCCCTTCCGGCTTCAATACTCGACATACTTATTATATCATTTACCGTATCTAACAATTGATTACTACTTGCTAATATTATTTCTAAATAGGAGTATCTCAAATTTTCATCTAAATCTCTATCCGACAGCATCTCTGTAAAACCTATTATTGCATTTAAAGGTGTACGAATTTCGTGCGACATATTTTGTAAAAACACTGTTTTATAATGATCACTATCTTCAGCTTTTTGCTTTGATCTAAGCAATTTTTGATTCATTTCTGTTATTTGGTCATTACTTTGCAATAATTCCTGATTCAATTGCAATAACTCTTCATTTTGAATTCTCAACTGCTTTTCACTATCTTTTATCTCTTGTATATTTTGCATCTGCAACGACATATCGTTGAATAATACCATCACTTTATTACCATATAATTTAAAATATAAATCCATCTCATTACGTTGACCATCTCGTCCGGTAATAATAAATCGATCAGGAGTTAATTGTAATCTACTATCACTCGGATTTTTTAATTTATTATTCCAACTATTTATTATTTCATCACGCATATTCAAATCAGGAAATGCTTTTTCATACCAATCGGTTAATGTTAATAAGTCAACATCTGTATACCCAAAAAGTTTTTCAAATTTTTTATTTAGACGAACAATTTCATTTTCAAGGTTAAATATTAGTATTGGTATAGGAATAAATTCAAATGTTGTACACAAATCATTTTTTAAATCTATCAATTCATTAGTTTTATCAGTTAACTCTTTAATATTATGAACAAGAATCTGATATATTTTACCTATGGATACTATTAATGGTAATATCATTAATACTATTGTTAAAATTGTATTTGTCCAAAATACAACTGATCTATTATTTACATCCGTATATGGAGTTGAATCGATAAAACCCTCTACATATAAATATGCAACTACAACAAGCAAACATGCACTTACCGACAAAACAATTAATCCATAATATCTACCATAAAAAATTGTTATTAAAACAGGTGCAGAAACTACAATTACCATCCAGGCTCCAAACAATCCCCACTCAAAAGCTCCTAAAATTGCAGTAATTAACGCCGATATTACCAACGAAAATATTTTAATATTTAAAGAAAAATATTTTCGCATAAAAAATAACACCCATAGAAAAGCTCCTAGAATTATATGCCATGTAAACAAAAAACTCCACCCTCCTATTTGAAATGTACGTAACAATGAAGATGCTATTATTGGAATTCCCAGAATTGCAAAAGCAAAAAGCGTTTCATTTAAAATTTTTTCTCTTGCAATTTCAATATTATCCTTGCTCATTTATTAAAATTTATGCCAACAAACCTATTATTTTATATGAGTACAAATAAATTTATAAAAAAATATGACAATAAACCTAATCAGAAAATAAGAATTATCTTAGCATTATAGTTAATATATTTAAGTTATCTATTAATAATCAACAATGTCGATAAAAGTTAATAACATAAGCAAGTATTATAATCATCAATGCGCTTTAAATAATGTATCATTTAATATAGCAAGCAATGAGATTGTGGGTTTTCTTGGTCCTAACGGAGCAGGGAAATCTACACTAATGAAAATTATCACAGGATATATTCCTCAAAGTTCAGGAAATGTAAGTGTTTGTAACAAAGAAGTTCAAGAAAACTCATTAAACATAAGAAAAGAAATTGGGTATTTACCTGAACACAATCCTCTTTATCAGGACATGTATGTAAAAGAATATTTACAATTTGTAGCCGGAATGTATAAATTATCGAATATCAAATCAAAGGTTAAGGAGATGATTGATATTACTGGGCTAAAAAAAGAACAACACAAAAAAATTGCAACCTTATCTAAAGGATATAGGCAACGCGTTGGATTAGCCCAAGCAATTATTTCCGATCCCAAAGTACTTATTTTAGATGAACCAACAACCGGTTTGGATCCAAACCAAATTATTGAAGTTCGAGAGTTAATTAAAAATTTGGGTAAAGAAAAAACAATTCTACTTTCTACTCATATAATGCAAGAAGTCCAAGCCATTTGCAACAGGGTAATAATAATTAACAAAGGCAATATTGTAGCCGACAACAAAACAAATATAATAACAGAAACCAATTACAATAATTCACAAATAATTCATGTAGAATTTAATCAAACTATTGACCCAAATCAACTTCTAAATACATTAAATATATTGTCTGTCGAAAAAACTAAACCCACTGAATATAAGATAATTACTAAAAATGATATTGATATAAGAAGCGATATTTTCCATTTTGCAGTCAATAATAATCTTGAAATTCTGATGATGACAAAAAATGAACGATCTTTGGAAGATGTTTTCAGGGAGCTAACAGGTCAATAACCCAATTACTATTTTTAAAATCAAATGTAATACGATCGTGCAAACGCCCCTGACGTCCTTGCCAAAATTCAAAAAAATGTGGTTTTAATTGATAACCACCCCAATAAGATGGTCTGGGAATAAGATCTGGATTAGAGTACATTTTTTTATATTTCTGATATTGCTTCACTAAATAATCCCTATTAGGAATTAATTCACTCTGACGCGAAGCCCAAGCTCCTATTTGACTCTCATATGGTCGTGATTTAAAATAAATATCTGAAATATCTGCATCACTTTTTCTTATTATTCCTTCAATTCTTATTTGTCTTTCCAACAAAGGCCAAAAAAAAGTTAATGCTGCTTTTGAATTTTCTGATAACTCTTTTCCTTTCTTACTATTATAATTGGAAAAAAAACAGATACAATCAGGTTTTATTTCTTTTAGCAAAACGATACGACACGATGGCTGACCATGAGAACTAACAGTTGCTAATGACATTGCTGTTGGTTCTGATTCTTTTGATTGAATTGCTTCATTTAACCAAAGCTTAAATGCAATAAAAGGATCATCTCCCAATTCCTCTTTTGTCAACTCCTTTAGTTTATATTCCTGCCTTATTTTAAACAAATTTAAATCATTATCCATTTCCATTCTCTTTTATACAAATTAAAACATAATATGATAATTTTTTGTTTGTTTTGAATAAAAAACATTTCAATTATTTCAATTTATTATAAATATATATCAGAACAGTAATAATCTGATTAATAGTTGATGACAACTAATTCAAAAATTTTACTTTTGCAACCAGATATTTAAAACATTTAAACAATATAAAATAATTAAATTATGCATTACAAAGCAGTTTCTGCAGCAGAAGCCGTAAAGGTTATCAAATCTGGTGATCGGGTGCACATGAGTAGTGTTGCTGTAACACCTCATCATTTAATAAATGCCCTTGTTGAAAGAGGTAAAAACAAAGAATTTAAAAATGTAAAAATTCAACATATTCATACTGAAGGCCCTGCACCTTATGCATCGCCCGAATTTGAAGGCATTTTCCAACTGGAATCTTTTTTTGTAGGTGCTAATGTTAGAAAACAAACTCAAGCCGGATATGCCGATTATATTCCTGTTTTTTTAAGCGAAACACAAAAACTTATCAGACTTGGTTATTTAAATGTTGATGTTGCATTAATTCAGGTTTCTCCTCCTGATAAACATGGATTTGTATCTTTAGGCACCTCTGTCGATGCTACATTAGCAGCCATTGAATGTGCTAAAATTGTTATTGCACAGGTTAATAAGTATGTTCCTAGAGCTTGGGGAGATGCAATGATTAGCTTAAGAGAAATTGATTATGTTGTTGAACATGATGAACCTCTTTACTTACATCACAATGCTCCAATATCTGATTTAGAAGCTGCTATTGGTAAAAATGTTGCTAATCTAGTTGAAGATGGCGCTTGTTTACAAATGGGAATCGGTGGTATTCCAAATGCAGTACTGGCCGAACTAGGCAACCATAAAAATCTTGGCGTTCACACTGAAATGTTCTCAGATGGACTCTTGCCTCTTGTTGAAAAAGGTGTTGTTAACTGTAAAGAAAAACAAATTGATAAAGGTAAAATTGTTGCATCATTTTTAATGGGATCGCAAGACCTATACGATTTTATCGACGATAACCCTATGGTTGCAATGATGGATGTTGCTCATACTAACGGAATTCATGTTATTAGAAAGAACCATAAAGTTACTGCAATCAATTCTGCTCTTTCTGTTGATATTACAGGACAAGTATGTGCCGATTCAATTGGAACAACTTTCTACTCAGGTGTAGGTGGTCAAATTGATTTTATTCGAGGTGCCGGTCACAGCGAAGGTGGAAAACCAATTATTGCCATGCCTTCTGTTACAGCTAAAGGCGTTTCAAAAATTACTCCTACATTAATTGAAGGAGCTGGTGTAGTAACTACCCGCTCAAATATGCACTGGTTAGTAACTGAATTTGGAGCAGTAAACCTTTATGGCAAAACTCTTCAGGAAAGAGCACGACAGATTATATCAATTGCTCATCCAAACCATAGAGAAACTCTTGACAAAGCTGCATTTGATCGGTTTGGCAGTCATTATCATTTTATTTCAAAATAATTATCATAAAAAAAAGAGGTCTCAAATGAGACCTCTTTTTTTATCCTTAACTTCTTAATTCTTATTGTGCTGCCATTTCTTCGGCAGTATATTGTTTTACTAAAGACAATACTGCACTGGCACATCCTTCAACACCACCCTTAAACGAAAACTCTAAATTATATACTTTTGTCTTACCAATAATTACTTGGCATTTATCATATAATTTACCCTTAGAAAAATTAGTTGCTAACAGTTTATCTCCGTCTTTAAGTTGTAAAATAACATTCTCAGTATTTGATGATCCATTTACAACATTAAACATATAATGGCTTCTACTGTTCAAAATAATTGAAAATCTTACATAGCCTACACTTGCATCCTTATTCTCCTTTTTTAAATCTACTTTAAAATCCTTTATATACTGACCGTCTCCCATCTCTTTTAAAGCTTGCTTAAGTAATTCCTCTCCACACTGAGCATTAACTGAGGTAAAACCAGATATTGCAAAAATTAAAAGGAAACTAAATATTATTCTTTTCATCGTACATTTTTTTTTACCTTAAACTAAATAATGAATTTTTCGAACTCAAATATAACTATTCTACAATAGTTTTACGGATTTCTTTTATTTCATTAATAATTGATTGTAATGTTTCAGGAGAAGCTTCAATATGACTTATTTCATCTTGAACTATTATCAACATTCCATCTTTTTCCATACTCTTTGGTTCACCAACCTCAGTAGTAATTTTCACATTCAAATAGGCATCTTTTAATGCACTCATTTTTTCTGCAAGATTTGCAAATTTTTCATCACTACTAAAATTGTTAAGAATAATCAATAAGATATCAACAATATCTTTTTGTTCTAAAATTCTGTCAGTAAGTTCTCTGTTATGTGTTTGCTCAACAACATTTGATGCTATATATAAACCTTCAATCCAAGCACCAGCTACTATAAGAGAACTAACATTACTTCTTTTTTGTTCTCGCAAATATGAGTCCATCTTATTCATACTCGAAACTGAAATTTCCATTAATGAATCAAGATTACTACTATTCTGCGCTAATCTTTTTAGAGCTGTAAAATCAAAAAACTGACCTACTTTTATACCATCGGCCATATTTTTTACTGCCAATAAATAATTGATAACAATAGAACTTTTATCAAACATATTAATATATCCCAAATCAGCACTATAAACACCAAGATTTAAAGCTCTTTTAAAACTTGTATTATAATCTGTAACACGATCAGGATTATTTAATATTCGTTGCGAAAACTCAACACCTGTCGATTTTATTAACGCTGCCATCTCAACAGGAGAAGATATATTTTGAACAACATCACCAATCAATTCTTCCGATAACTGTAATGGAGCATCATTTGCCAACGAATCTGGCATTTTCAAATCATCAGAACCTTGATTTTGGTTACATCCTGAACAACCAGACAACAATTGCAATCCAGCTGCTATAAACAACATAAAGGAAATTCTTTTTAACATGGTATCTCTTATTTTTGTTTCTAACTAGGTTAAATTATACAAATTTATTGCCAAAAAGGTTACTTTTTAAAAACTTTTAAATCACTTACCTTATTAATAAACTTTCTTAATAAATCATAATAGAGTATAATATATAAAAAAACTGTATAAATCCATACCATTACTATATTAAACCATATTGTTTCAAAATGATTTCCCATAAAATACTTTTGTGGTGCAAAAAAATGAGTTCTGAAATCAAGTGATGAAGATGGCTCCGGATTTCGATATATTGGATCTACATTTTGAATTAGATTTGATCCTTCACGCAGAATTTTATTTTTCTCAAATATCTTTTGTACAATATCTGCTATGCTTTCGTTATAAAAATGATCTTTTATATAATTAAAACGTTCAGCATCTGCCTTTAAAAAATAACTAATTGATTTCTCTTTATACTCATCAGCACTTATAAACTCTTCATTATAATGACTTTTTAAACTCTCAAAATAATTTCTAACATTTTGAACAACCTCTTTTGAAAAATATTCAGAATTAATTTTATCAATATCATCAAATTTAACATACGAAACTCTTCTTATTTCTTTTGATAATTCATTTCGCAATAATTCTAAATCATTTATAAAACTCAATTCATTCTCTTTGTCAGGATTAACCAAATATTCTTCACAGTTATCTAATACTTGTTCTAATTCGGGAAAATAATAAGCTTGTTTAAAACTTGCTCGGCTAATTTTAAGTTCGGCATCAAATAAATTCTTTTTAAAACTGTTATTCTTATACTGATGCACCATTAATCCCTCATAAACCCAACGCGATGGCATTAATTCAGCAACAAATGGAACTTTATCAACACTTGTAAAATCACGATTCAATTTATCAAATGTAAACATTGCTCCCCCCAATACCATTTGAGGAATCATTAAAAGCGGTATTAGTATATATATTGTTATAATTGAATTAAACGAAGCCGAGATTATTAATCCTAAAATGTTTGCGAATGCCGAGATTGAAAAAAGTGCCAGCCAAAATTCAAAATTTATTCCTTTAAAACCAATCACACTATTTCCCACAAAAACAAACAAAGCCATTTGTATTGCTGAAATTGTAAACAATATCAAAATCTTAGATGCTAAATAACTCGATCTGCTTAGATTTAGAAAAGCCTCACGTTTTAATATTTTTGCATCTTTAAATATCTCTTCGGCACTCACTATTAATCCAAAAAACAATGACACCACTATTCCCATAAAAATATATGGAGGGATATTTTCATTTTCACGAAAAATATATTCAGAAGAATCTGGATCAACAATATACCTTATTAAATATGCAAGAATAAAACCTAATAATGGAGCTTCTAAAAGATTTAATAATAAATATTGTGAATTGCCAATTTTACTAAAAAAATCTCTTAATGTATAAATCCAAAACTGTTTAAACCATGTTGGTATATTTAATGATTTTGGGGGAGATGTATTAACTTCGTCAACTTTAGGTATTTCAATATGGTCGTTATAGAGCGAATGCCAATCTTCGGGTGATTTTTTACGTACCGGAGTATAATTTCCATATTCATCTATCACATTTGCATCGATAATATTAAATATTAATTCAGGGTTTAAGTTACCACAAGCCGGACATTCACCAACATCACTATTAACCTGAAGATCTAATCTTTTAAAATATATTAAAGACTCACTGGGATTACCATAATAAACCGGATAACCGCCAGTATCAAGAATAAACATTTTATCAAACATTTTAAAAATGTCAGATGAGGGCTGATGAATTACAACAAAAATTAATTTCCCCTTTAATGTTAATTCACGTAATAAGTTCATCACGTTTTCTGAATCGCGCGATGATAACCCTGAAGTAGGCTCATCGACAAAAAGGATAGCTGGTTGCCTGATAAGTTCAAGAGCAATATTAAGTCGTTTACGCTGACCTCCCGAAATCATTTTATTTAAAGGAGAACCAACTTTTAAATTACGCCGCTCAAACAATCCTAAACTCTGAAGTGTATCATTTACCAATAAGGTAATCTCTTCTTCAGTTTTATCTTTAAAACAAAGTTTTGCATTATAATATAAATTCTCAAAAACAGTAAGCTCTTCAATAAGTAAATCATCCTGTGGTATATAACCAATTACGCCTTCCAGTTTTTCTTTCTCGGTATGTAAATTTACTCCATTAATTCTAACCGAACCTTTCGTTGGAGATTCAATTCCACATAATACATTTAGTAAAGTAGTTTTCCCAGCTCCACTAGCTCCCATAATACCAATCAATTTGCCTTGCTCCTCTGCTAAATTGATGCTCCGCAGTCCAATTCCCCCATTTTTAAACTGATACCCAACATTCTCAACTATATATGAAACTCTTGCATTTAAAGTATCAGACATAAAATGTGCTACTACATCGGTATAATAAACCGGGGCACCTTTGGGTAATCGAATAAATCCTCCTTTTGCAAAAAGATATATTCGTTTAGTATTAATAAGCTGTCCATTCAACAATAAATCCTGAGAACCTGTGTATCTCATAAAATAAAGATCACAACTTTTAATTCTCAAAATAATAACATTACCATCAAGAGCACCTGATTGAATATGCTTAGTATGATTACCAGTATGCTCATCCTCATTAATAATAAGGATATCTTCAATATCCAGCTCAGATATTTGATCATTCAAAATAAATGATTCAATATTGCTGAATTCGTATTTTTCAAGTTTAAAAACATCAGAAACAGTATTAATGATTGCCATGCGTTGATCGGTAAATTTTCGATCTGCACTAATCAATTCATACAATCTTACCAACACAACAACTTTCTGCTCTCTGTTTAATTGCTTGTTAATTTTTTTACAAATACCAAGAATTCGAACCGAATCCTTCATTGATGTTAATTGAACCTCACCATCTGATACATTACCTGCGTCAGCATGTTTAAGAAACAATGAATAATACTCTTCAACAGCTTCAGTAGTTAATTGCTGTTCAAGAAATTTGCGAACATAATCAGTTTCACTTGATTCAGCACCACCATCTTGTTTGGCTATTAAACCAAACAATTGCATAAGGGCTTTTAAAATTTCTTCACTCATAAGACTACAAGGTTCAACAAAAAAATCTTATCCCACTTAATCGTTATAAACTACGTACTCAAATGGAATCTCAACAATATCAGCATATTCTTCACCAGCCTCAAGCATATCTTCTTCATCTTCCTGATAATGCCATTTAATAATTACTGCTTTATTACTTTCAAAAATCTCTTCAAATTTAAGCAATATATCAAGAATAACTTTCGAAGAAGCAGTATTGAAATATTCTAATTTAAAATTAAATACAGTTTCAGCTAAAGGATCTTCAGAATATTGATCAATCCAATCCAAAATTGGTTCATAAAACATATTGACATCTTCAGGTAGTGATCGTCCTGAGATTTCAAATATTCCATTTGCTTTGTCTAATATAACATTAGGGGTATCATCAGTCCCTTTAATATTGATTACTTCCATTGTTATAATAGTTTTATGTTCGTTTAATAGTTGATGTTAAAATAAAAAATGATAGAGTTTCACTTAACGTTTTAAATTGATACGACAATTTACTGCCTGTTTTTTTTGCAATATCGATAAGTCCTAATCCTGCACCTCCTTTATCAGATATCCGACCCTCTTTAATTTGTTTTTTGTATAAATCAGAAAGCCCATCTTTATTTAAAGAGTTAACTTGCTCCAAATTCCTTTGTAGTATCGGAATCTTTTCATTCTTAATTACATTACCAGTAATAATGCTATAACTTTCGACTCCTTTACTAACCATTACAATGCCTCGTCGCTCTTCTTCACCTTCGTCAATAGAATCAGCATGTTTACTAATATTTTGCAAGCATTCAACCATAACATTAAATACTTTTCTTTGAACCTGATTTGATTCAGCACTTTTTGCAAGACTTTTTTCTGTTAACGAGGTAAACGTTTTTGTTATCTCCTGAGTTACCTCGCCTTCATAAACCAAATTAATCTCGTTGGTTTTCATGGTTTTATACAACTGATATGCAAAATCCAAAAAACCTTGATTTTCTTTTACTTCATTCATAGTTTTACAACTTTTCTTTGTAAATATAATTATAATTACAATTCTATCCCTATCATTAAAACATCATCTACTTGTTTTTCATCACCCAACCAGTCATAAAAATCTTTCGAAAATACTCTTGAAAAATGAGCCATAGTAGCATCTTTATCAGCAGTAAGTATTTCCCTTATTCGTTTACTCTGATACTTTCTTTTATCAGGACCTCCTGTTTGATCTGGTAACCCATCAGAAAAAATAAAAAATTTATCTCCTTGCTGAATCTCTATTACGTTATTTTCAAAAGATGGTTCTATTTTCTTGGCTAAAGGTATTCCTCCTATTCCTTTTCGGGTTCCTTTATACTCTTCAAGCTCTCCATTTCGAAGATAAAAAAGCGGACGATGTGCTCCGGCATACTCTAAAGTCTTTTCATTTAGATTTATTTTACATAATGCCAAATCCATTCCATCACGTCCATTGGCTCCTTCCTGATCTTGCCTAAGTGTAGCTCGCACCTTTTCATGTAAAACATCTAATATTTGAGCGGCATTTAACGATAAATCAGCATTTACAATGTTATTCAACAAAAAATATCCAATAAAAGAAATCAATGCCCCCGGCACACCATGACCTGTACAATCAACTGCAGCAACATAACTAATATCACCTTTTTTAAACATCCATGGAAAATCGCCACTTACAACATCTTTGGGTCGATAAAAAATAAATGAACGGGGAAATACTTTTTGGATAACGTTAGTATCGGGTAATATCGAAGTTTGAATACGCTGTGCATAATTAATACTATCCGAGATTTTTTTATTCTTTTCTTTTACCTCCTGTTCAATTAATTTTATCTCAGTCAAATCATGAGATACAAACAAAACCGATTCTAACTCCTGATCTTCACTAAATTCCGGAATAGATTTAATATCCATAATGCGCGTTCCTTCCGCATTTTCCACTTCAATTTCAGTCGATATATTTCGAGGATCATCCCTCATTTCGGATAATGCATTTCTAACATAATCAATAAATCGCTGATCAATTTCCAGCTCATTG
Source organism: Marinilabiliaceae bacterium (assembly GCA_016933045.1). Lineage (GTDB taxonomy): Bacteria > Bacteroidota > Bacteroidia > Bacteroidales > Marinilabiliaceae > JAFGBR01. Next base: position 349,209 of record JAFGBR010000050.1, read on the forward strand.
ATTCTTTTTTTCACAATATCATTGGTTGGGACTCCAATAAAACGTGCAATTGCAGGGTTTGCATATACTAATTTTCCGGTAACACTAATACGAAGAATCATATCCGGTGAATTCTCAGATAGTGATTGCATACGGCTTTTCATTCGTTCTTCTTTTTCCGCACGTTTTCTTTCTGTAATATCCTGTGTATTAAAAATTATTCCTCTAATAGCTGGATCATGCAAAAGGTTTTTCCCTTTGGTTTCGAGAAATAATTTTTCTCCACTTTTTTTAAGATAAGTATACTGAGCACTTTGCTCCCCTCCGGGAGTATCTAACAAATACTGAAATAACTTATTTATTGTTTTATATCCACGTGGAGTTAATAAATCAGGATCCATTCCTGATATTTTATCAGATTCATTATATCCAAGTATTCGTTTTACCGATGGGCTCTCAAAAACCAAACGCTGTTCTTCATCATAAATCGAAATTATTTCAGAAGCATTAGTTAATAACGCCTGTAAGCGTTTCTGACCATGTTCAACTTCCTGAACATGACTTGCTAGTAATTTATTAGAACGCTCGAGCTCTTCCTGAGCTAATAGCATTTCATTTGCATTCTTTTGCAGCTTAAGTTCATTATCTTTAAGGGTCTTAGTCATATTTTGCGACTCCCTTAAAAGAGCTTCAGTTTTTGTATTAATTTTTATATTGTATAACGATCGACCTATAATTGAAGCAAGTTCATCAGCAAGACTTAATATAGAATGATTTAGTTTAGGCTGTATAAATGCTAATTCAATAACACCCTGAAGCTCTTCCTCGTGTAAAAGAGGAATAATTAATAAAGATTTTGGCTTTTTATCGCCTAAAATACCCGATTTTAATGAAAAATAATCATCAGGAATTTCAGTTCGATAAATAATAACCTTTTCAAATGCAGACTGTCCAATTAAACCTTTTCCAACAGGTATTATTTGATTAATAAAACGTCTTCGATCGAAAGCATAAGTAGAGACATTTCTAAGCTCATAATTTTCATAAAGATACCATGCGCCCTGAATTGCACTACAATATTTAATAATAGTTTCTAAGGCATCTTTTGTAAGAGAATCAGTATTCGTCGAATTTCTAAGTACTTCCGAGATAATCTCTTTTCCCTTTGTAATCCAATTTCGTTCTTCTTCTTTCTTTTTAGTATTAGCAAGATTTTTACCTAATGCAATTAATGCGGCTGATAAATTATCATCAGCAGCTTTAAAATTACTTAATTTACCTTCACCTATTAATGTTGCTAGTTCAATATTAAAATTTATTTGATCTTTGAGTTCTTTTAACTCCTTTTGATTCTTCTTAAACTTCTTAATCTGAAAATTACGAATAATAACAACTTGAAATGGTATTGAAAATATAATAAAATCAAATACCCAAACTAGCAGATACTGATGTAAAAAATTTATTTGATGTAACCCAAAACTAATATTTAGAACCGATGAAAAACCGCTCCAAAAAAGAAATAACAAAAATACTACAGCTGTAAACATATAATATATATATCTCTCTTTTACAACTGAGAAATTCAAATATTTCTTAATCCATACCTTAGTGCTTTCAATATAATAAAGCATATAATATCAAGTAAGTTTAAGTAAATCTATTAATTTATTATTAATATCACTCCAAATACGTGTTAATTCTAATTGTTTAAAAGATCCTATCTCAATTAATCCATAAACCGTATCATTATGAATAATAGGTAAAAAATATAAATTTTTTGGCAATTGTTCTCCTAATCCACTATAAGCTATAAAATAATCTTCTGGCATTTCATTAATTGAAAGTATTTTCTTATCGGCAACAGCTTGTCCGCAAAAACCTTCATTTATAACAAAAGCAGGCACTTCAACTAAATCATCAATAGCATATTTTGCAATGGGAACATAATTATTATCATTTTTATTGTACAAATAAAATATTCCAATAACAATTTCAAATTGCTTCCCAAGGGCAGTCAAAAAACTAATAGCAATAGCATTATTAGAATCATTATTATCAATATTTTTAAATAACTTTGCAATTGTTTTTTCTTTATTAACAGTAAAATGCAACTCTTCTCGCTCCCTCTGTTCAATCCTCATTATTTTCATCAACAAATCACTTTCCCTTTTTCCATATTCATATTTAACACGTTCAAGCTCTTCATTTAATTCAGCCAATTTTTTATTTTTATAAGCAATATTTACATCAAAATAATAAGTTACTCCTAACAAAACAATCAACACTAAAAAATCAAGAATATATATATCTGCATGAAAAACAGAATGAAACCTAACAAATTTTACAAATGTTAAAACTGATACAATTGTTCCAACTGTAATCAGCACATATTTTTTTGGTATTCTACTATTAATCATTATTCAATGTATTTAAAAAATCGGAAATTTGATCCGGGTTCATCACTTTATCCGGTGTAAACAATTGCATTGCTGCCATTGGCATTGTTTTTATATCACAGGTTACCGGATCTTGAATAATTGTATATCCTCCCATTGTATGGATATCTTTCATACCATTTGCACCATCTTTATTTGCTCCTGTTAACAATATGCCAATACATTTATTTCGATATACATTAGCAGCCGACGAAAATGTATAATCAATACTTGGTCTGCTATGATTATAAACAGCTTCTGTCGACAAAGCAATTGTATTATCAAACTCAATAAACATATGATAATTCGATGGTGCTATATAAGCCGATCCATTCATTATCTTTTCTTTATCAAATGGCTCTTTGACTTTTATCTGACTTTTCAAATTTATTCCTTCAACTAGCCCCGATCGTACATGTTTTAAACGATGTAAGCAAATAATAATTGGAATACTAAATCCAGGTTTCACTTTCGACAAAATTTTTGACACAACAGAAAAACTACCTGCTGACCCTCCAATAATTATTGCCCTGTATGAATTACCTATCATATTTAAATCTTATGCTGGTTTTCGAAAAATTCTTTCCTGCTCATCAACAATTAATAATTTGTTAGCCATTGAAACGGGCACATTTTCCTTCGCACCTATTACAATATAACCACCTGGTACAAGATGATTATATAAAAACTGAAAAACTTTATCTTGCAATGATTTATCCATATATAACATTGAATTCCGAAAAAATATCAGTCCAAACATTTGATTATCAGGCTCTGATAAAAACCACCCCTTTTTTGGAAAAACTGATTTTAAAATTGTATTTGATACTACAATACTATTAGTATGATAGTTACAATATTTTTCAAACTGGCCACCTATTTCCAATCTTTTAAAGTTATTATTATGAGTTTCGATATTTCTCGACTTAATCATTCCTGATCTAATCTCATCAATTCTGGAACTTGATGGATGATGAAAAAAAACATTAGGATAACGACCTAACTCAAAAACATCTAAAAGAATTAAAAAAGAAAATAATTCTTCACCTGATCCAATATCAGGAAACCAAACTGAATTATTTTTCAAAATTGCATCTGATAAGATAATTTTTCTTAACGATCTCCAAAATCCGGGATCACGAAACATTTCTGTTGTATCAACCGATATGAAATACAACAATGATTCTAAAAATAATTTACTGTTGATTTGCTTTAAAAAAAGATCAACATTTCGTAAATGATATTTTTCAAAAAAAGCAATTATTCGACGTTTTAGAAATGATTGAACAAAATTTTCAAATGGATACCCCGATCTATTTGATAAGGCACCTGATATTAATCTCATCTCATTTATTCCTAATGTCGCAGCCATAAATGACTAATATTTTAAATGAAAAATGTTATTCTTGGCAAAAAAATTTCCTCGTTTCACAAATCTTGTTTTCACAAAACCCGAAACTCCTTCATGACTTCCCAAAACCAACATACCTCCATTATTTAACCTATCATGAAACATTTTTAAAATACGCGATTGCAAACTGGTATTAAAATAAATTAATACATTTCTACAAAAAATAATATCAAATTTTACTTCATAAGGTAACTTTTCTTTAACTAAATCGTGCTTAATAAACAATGGAACCTTTTTTAAAAATTGCTTAATCTCTAATCTGTCATTTGTAACACTCTCAGAAAAATATTTTTTAAAATCAATTGTTTTAAGTAAATGATCTCCATTAATGCTTTTATCAATATCTTTTTGAAACTGTTCAATATTGCGCAAATTTGTTGATAAACGATATTCTCCTTTTTTTGCTTCATCAATAACAACCTGGTTAATATCGGTTGCTATTATATTACTTTTATTTAAATATCCATAAGCATCCAAAAGTATTAAATTACTATATACCTCTTGTCCTGATGATGATCCGGCATGCCAAATATTTATTACTTTTTTAATTTTAATTTTATCCAAAAAACTCAATGCATATTCTATCCATACATCTGTATCCCTATAAAATTCAGTAGTATTAACTGTTATTTCATTAACTAAATTTTCAACAAAAGCAGGATTATTTTTAGTCATTTCCAACAACTTATTCATATCCAACTCATGTTCTTCAAGAATCTTAAGTAACCTTCGCTGAATTGAGTTATCAGAATATTCACTGAAATCATATTGCGAATATTTTTTCAATTCAAGCAAATATTCCTTAACTGTCATATAACATTAATCGTATTAAAATAATTCAACCTCAACATTTTGAATAAAAGCTGTATATGAATGATCTTCACCATATTCTGCTTCTGATAACAAAATCAAAACCGGTATTTCATCTCCATATTTATTTTTAATTGGTACCTCTTTTCGTTCCCCAATAATCTTTTTGGCTCCTATTGTAAGATAAGCCGACAAAAACTCATCGCTCTTAGCCGAATCTTTTGAGAATAACATTGAAAGATTTTTTCCAATAACTTCACTTCTTTCATATCCCCAAAGTTTTTCAGCAGCAGCATTAAAGAACTCTAATATACCATCTTTATTAGTTGTAATAATGGCATCGAGTGCTCCTTCAAGAGTTTTTTCATTTCGAATTTTTACAGCCTCCATTTCTTTAAACTGTTCTTTCACTTCATTACGAGCTTCTTCGAGTAACATTCCAAGTTCCTCTTTAGCACGTTTAAGCTCCTCTTCCATTTTAACCTGTTCGGTAATGTCATTTTCAAGGCTCAATATCTTAACAATTTCACCCTGATTATCAATAACAGGTGTATACGTTGTTAATAAATACAACTCTTCACCCAGTTTATTTCTTCTTCTTACCCTACCCTTAAAGTTGTGTCCATTTTTCAAATCAGCCAAAATACTATCTAATTCAGGTAAATCATCTTTAAAAAAGAAAATACGGATATTCTGCCCCTCAATCTCTTCCGGATTGTACTGAAATGTTTTCAAAAAGATATGGTTAACCGAGATTAATGTTCCATCAGTTTCAAACTCACAACTTATTGCAGAATGGTCAATGGCTTCCAGAATACCTTTCATTTCTATTTCTCGACGATCACTTTCTTCTTGTGTAGCCTGCATTTCTTCAAGGTTTTGTCTTAACTCTTCTTCTTGTTGCGACATTTTTTCGGCCTGCATTTGAGTTTCCCTTAAAAGATCTGCTGTTTGAATATTAATTTTAACTGTAGATATTGTGGATGCAATACTCTCTGCAATTTTCTCTACAAAACCAATTTCGAACGACTGAAAATCCTTAAAAGAAGCTAATTCAATAACCCCATGTATTTCATCGTTAACTTTAAGTGGAACAATTAAAATTGAACAAGGTGTCGATTCACCTAGACCTGATGTTATTGTAATATAATCATCAGGCACATCAGTCATATATATTGTTTGCTTCTCTAAGGCACATCGTCCTATTAAACCTTCTCCCCAATTTATTGATTTATCAGCAAATTTCTTTCGATCATAAGCAACACAAGCCGTCATTTCAAAGGTTTTTGAAGCCTCTTCATTAATATTGTTTAATAAGAAAAATCCACCCTGATTAATTTTCAGATAGGTTACTAAATAATTAATAATATTATACGATAACTCTTCAAGGTTATTATTACTACCCCTTAATATTTCTCCAAATTGAGCTAACCCCTCAGTAACCCAGTTACGTTGTTCCTCATCAATTCGCCTTAATTCCTCTTCTTTTCTATTTTTAACTAAATAATCGCGCAACCGGTGAAGAGACTTTCCCAGTTGATCCTTCTCATCATCAATAGGTATAGAAGCTTCTAAATCTCCCTGACGCAAGCTTTCGATAAATTGAAAAACCAAGGAATTTCGTTTAGCTTCAACATGAATGGATTTCTCTTGCTTTGTAATAACTTTAACAAAACTTTTAGCTACATAATAACCTCCTAATCCTAATAAAAGAGGTGCTAAAATAACAAACCACAATCCGGGAAAAAAGTTAAATAATTCATTAAAAGCAATTTTCAAATCTATAAAAACATAGGAATTAACAGTAAACAGTATTGTAAATAATGTAAATGCCAATCCAATGAATATGCCTCTAAAAATATATTTATTCAGGATTTTATTTGCTTTATTTTTTTTCATACGATTCGATTAACATTATTCTGATAACTTAGTAATAATATGATGAGAAATCTTATCCAATCCTAAAACTTTATTTGCTGCTCCAAGTTTTATTGCTTCTCGTGGCATCCCAAAAACAACACTAGATGCTTCGTCCTGTGCAATGGTATATGCCCCCGACTCCAATAGTTCTAATAATCCTTTAGCACCATCATTACCCATTCCCGTTAGTAACACTCCTATTGCATTTTTTCCGGCATACCTTGCCGCCGAACGAAACAAAACATCAACAGATGGCCTATGTCTGTTTACTAAAGGTCCATCCTTAACCTCAACATAATACTCCCTTCCAACACGTTTTAAAAGCATGTGTTTACTACCGGGAGCAATCAAAACTCTTCCCTGATAAAGCTTATCATTGTTTTCTGCCTCTTTTACTTCCATATTGCAAATACCATTCAAACTATTTGCAAATGATTTTGTAAAGCCTTCGGGCATATGCTGAACAATAGCAACTCCAGGAAATTTTTCAGGCAGTCCTTTTAAAAAAACTCGTATCGCTTCAGTTCCTCCGGTAGAAGCTCCCAAAACAATAATATTATCAGTACTGATAACCCTTGTTGGACCAGAACCTTTTTCAAGAATAACATCTGCAGAATATTTAGGAGGGACAACAAAATTTCCTTGTGAAGATATTGGAATAGATTTAATTTCGGGTGTTTGAACAATTTTTTTCCTGCTTAATTTAACCTGTGATGCAGCCTTTACAGCATCACACAACATAATTTTAGATTCTTGTATAAATTTTGCAGTATTCATTGCCGGCTTGGCAATAATTTCTGAAGCTCCATATTCAAGTGCTTTCATTGCAACTTCAGTTCCCTCTGACGTTAAAGACGAAATAACAACAACTGGGATAGGATGTTGCGACATAATTTTCCGCAAAAATGTTAATCCATCCATACGGGGCATTTCAATATCAAGAGTAATAACATCAGGCACCTCTTTCATGATTTTTTTAACTGCAATAATAGGATCTGCAGCAGTTCCCATCACTTCAATCTGAGGATCTGACTCCAAGATGCTACTCAAGCTTTGCCGAACAACAGCCGAATCATCCACAATTAATACTCTAATTTTTTCTTTCACACGACTCAATTTATTTTATTAACCACATTGAATATAGCCCTAATTATTTAAAAACAAATCAGTCTATGCCTACAAGTAGTAGTAATAAAGACTGACTTAATCGCAATTTTAATTTAATATTATTTGCGATCATTCCAAAATGTTTCACATAATTAGGGTTTTTAAAAAGCCATTCTGTGTAATAAAAAATTTATACAATTAATAGTTTTATTATGTTGTTTGTTTATCTAAAAACTTATGTCGAACCTCTCCTGTATTGGTAAAAAACAAAATTTTTCTTCCTTTTTTTCCACCAGTACTTGAGGCAACTACCTGAATATTTTTTTCTTCCAACATCATCCGTGCAACCCTAATATTTCGTTCGCCAATCATAGTTGTACTATTACGCCCCGTATTGGCACTTAACAGTTCACCACCACCAAAAATTTTCGCCTGTAAATCTTCAATACGACTTCCATTATAAAGCATTTTTTCAACAAGCTTATCAATAGCAATATTTCCATATTTAGGCGATGCTAAATCATTTCCGTTCCAGTGGGGCAACATAAAATGATTAATACCTCCAATTTTCAAACGTTTATCCCAAAGGCACACGGCAACACAAGAACCCAAAATAGTTTTAACTAAATATGGATCTTTGCTAACAAATAGAGATGAAGGATATAAAAAATGTTGTAAATAATTATCCATCTATTTTTAACTTAAAAAATCTCGTCACCTTCATCAAAAAACATATCGTTACCTTCTCCACTAAAACCTTCAACTATATTTTTAGCTTCGGGCAAAGATATTGTGAAAGTTGATCCTTCTCCCTTTTTACTATCAATTTCAATATTTCCCCCTAATACATCTAACAAAGCTTTTGTAATAGACAATCCAAGTCCATGACCTCGATTAATAGAATTAATTCCCGAATCCAATCTTTTAAACCGCTCAAAAATTATTTTCTGATTTTTTTCAGAAATACCGGTTCCATAATCTTGCACAGACAAATTCAACACATCATCATCGACCCAAACATTAATAATAATCTTACTATCTTTATAACTATATTTAAGCGCATTATTAATTAAATTACTAACTATGAGTTTTAATTTTTCAGAATCAGTTTTAAAATAAAAATTTTTTCCAAATCCATACTCAATATTAAACTGAAGTATGATTTCAATTCCCATTTTCCGAGCAACAATCTGAAAAGAATCAAGAACTGTTTGAATTAAACTACGAATATTTACTTTTGCGATATTTGGTTGTATTTCGCCTGCTTCAATTTTTGCAGCAACAAAAATATTTCGCAACTGAAAATCGAGATTAAAGGCCTCACTATGGATTAACGCTACCATGGATACAACCTTTTTCCAATCCTGCTTTTCTACCGATAATATCGACTTTGAAAGTCCTAGTATAGAGGTGAAAGGATTAACAATTTCATTCGAAATATTTGAGATAAAGTGGCTTTTAAGAGCTTCTGACTCCCTCAATTTTTTAGTTACATCCTGATAGTCGCGCGACAACTCTTTGAGTTCATTTTCAAATGATCTCCGCTGTGTGATCAAATCACGAAGTTCTTTTAAAAGTTGCTTGTCTGATAAATTACTCATAGTAAAATTTTTATTCCTCGATTAATCAAATTTTTCTAAACACAGTTGGCTTAATATGCTCTAATGGCACATTCATTCCTGATAATGATTCGGAATGGCCAATAAAAAAAATACCACCTGGCTCAAGATGCTGACATAATTTATTTATCACCTTTTCCTGAGTTTGACGGTCAAAATATATCAAAACATTTCTGCAAAATATCACAGAGAATGTTTCATTCATATTATAATATGAATCCATAAGGTTAAGATGTTTCAAAACCATATTTTTTTGCAATTCAGGTCGCACGCGAACAGTAGGATTCAACCTGTCTTTACTTCTTAAAAAATATTTCTTTTTAATCTCAAGCGGTATCAAATCAATACGTTGTTCGGCATATACTCCTTTAGATGCTTTTTCTAATACCTGGTTTGAGATATCTGATCCCACAATTGAAAAATTAAATAACGGATTTAATCGTTTAAATTCGTTAAGAACAATTGCAAGAGTATAAATTTCCTCTCCACTTGAACATCCGGCACTCCACACTTTAAAAATTTTTGATCCGGATCCATTTTTAATTACATTGGGCAATACTGAATCTCTTAAAAAATCGAAATGTCCAGGCTCCCTAAAAAAATCTGTTTTATTAGTTGTTATTACATTAAGAAAACTATATATCTCCTTTTGTTGCCCCTCTTTACTGAAAAAATAATCTTTATACTCAGTATATGAATTCATATTTAACTCACGAATTCTTTTCAACAATCGTCCTTGAAGCATAACACGCTTAATCGGTGGCATTTTTATTCCATACTCATTATATATAAAAGTACTAAATGCCTGAAAATCCTTTTCCGACAATTCAGCCTTAAAACAGTCGAGCTCACGCGATATTTTATTTGCTTCTTTCATGAATTTATGCAAGATCATTAATATACTGATCAATAGCAATTACATCCTTTTCATTAAAAACTTTATCCGCATCCAAAATTAACACCAAACCATTTTCACTTTTAAAAGAAGCTGTAATGTAAGCAGGTCTGTAATCATCTTGCATCAACATTAAATCATCTTGAAAAGCCTCGAACACATCCGAAACAGCATCAACTATAATTGCTGCCTTATACTTTTTAGAAAGACTTTCGTTAAATAGTTCCAAGACAATAATACAAGTTAATGGGTTAATATCAATAGATGACATATTCAATTTAATTCCACAATCGATTAAAGGAACTACTTGTTCCCTAAATTCAATAATACCGGATATATATGACATACTCTCAGGCATTGTTTTCGGTATTGAATATTCTGTAATTTCCAAAACCTTACTAACATTAATTCCAAACAGATAATCTTTTACTTTAAATGTGAGATATGTACTTAATTCATTTCCCATACGAATGATTATTTACCTTCTTCAATTTTAATTATCAAATCATTAAGATTAATTATATTAATAAACACATCATTAATCTTAACAGTTCCTTCAAATGAATCTATAAATCCCAAATGCCCATCAATAATAGAAGGCTTTATTTCACTATCATTTACCTGAATTACCTCTTTAACCATATCCACTACAAACCCAATGTAAGAACTTATTTGATCATCTGGTGAGATAACAATAACAGAGGTGTCTTTAGTATTTTCAGGTTCATCCTGTCCAATTAATTTTCTAAAATCAGCTATTGGAATGATATTTCCATGTAAATTTATAACCCCTAAAAGATAATCAGAGGTATTAGGTATTTTGGTTTGTTTTCCAAATTCAAGTATATGGCGAACTTTTATTGCATCAAATGCAAAATTTTCTTCATTTGCTACAAACGATATAATTGTTTTTACCTCTGACATATTTTCAGTTACAACTTTAATACTGTGTACTTTACTTTTTCAACTATAAAGAAGAAAATATTTTTATTTTGTTTTTATTCTTTTAAATGAATTATAATGAATCAACCTGTTTGTATCGAGTACAAAAGCAATAGATCCATCTCCTAAAATAGATGCTCCTGAAACTGTTTGATGAGTCTTCAAATACCTACCTAATGGCTTAACAACTGTTTGGTATTCACCAATAACCTGATCAACGATTAAACCCATTGTTTTATTTTCATATTTAACCAAAATAAGTTGTTCATCACCTAAAAAAGTACCTTCTTCTTCAAAAATATCACGCAAATCAATAACAGGATATTGATGATCATCAATTGTAATAATATTATTTAGTGTTTTGCTTATTTTACCTTTATTCAATTCGTGAATTTTTTCAATAGATGAAATTGGAACAACATAATTATTGTATGCAACCTTTAATAATAAACCATCAATTATTGAAAGTGTTAAAGGCAATTCAAGTGTTGTAGTAGTTCCCATTCCAACTTCAGAATCGAGCATCACCTCACCTCTTATTTCTCCAATTTTCTTTTTTACCACATCCATGCCAACTCCACGACCCGAAACATCAGAAACCACATCTTTTGTAGAAAAACCACTTACAAATAAAAGATCAAAAAGATCCTTATCAGATAATTCTGCATTTTTATCAATCAATCCACGTTCAATTGCTCTTCTTCGAATAAAAACCGGATCAACGCCCTTTCCATCGTCAGAAACTTTAATAATTACTGTTGCTCCAGAATAATAGGCTTTAAAATATATTGTACCTTTTGGCGATTTTCCTTGTTTAATGCGATCATCGGGCATTTCAACACCATGGTCAATTGAATTTCGAATAATATGAAGAAGTGGATCTGTTAAATGTTCAATGATATTTTTATCCAATTCAATATCACCTCCTTCCACAATAAAGTCAATCTCTTTTCCCAATTCTTTCGAAAGATCTCTAACCAACCGCTGAAATCTCATCAATTCATTTTGAAGAGGAATAAGGCTAATCTCAAAAGCATTATCGCGCAACTGACGTGATAACTTTTGAATATTTTCTGCCAAACCCATAATATTTGGCTCTCCACTTTTTTCGGCATACAAATTAAGTTGAGCTTGGATTGTAACAAGCTCACTTACCAATGTAACCAATTCATCGACTTTATTGGAAGCAACTCGAATACTTGATATTTTATGCTCTTTTAACAGAACCTTTTTCTTTTCTAATCCGGGTTCTTCAACAGCTTTTGATGAAGCACTACCAACTAATGATTTTAAAGACTGAAGCTCAATCAGATTACCTGATTGTCTTGCATTTTCAACTAACTCAATAAGATATTGATTAGAAGTAATATCGCCTTTTACAATTTCAGAAATATCAATTTTGCATTCATCTTCAACAAAGATAAACACATCCTTTATCTCATTTACTGGAACTTCGGTATTAAGTATTAGTTGCCATCTACAGTAGTTTCCAATTGGATCAAGCTCACTAAATACTGGTAACGGATCAAAAAAAGGAACACTTAAAGCATTTCCTAAATCATTTAAATCATCAATCAAATAAAACAGATTTGTTCCATTTTTCATGATATCTTTATCTGGTTCAAAGGTTATTAAATATGATTTTGAACCATCATCAGTATTAATAACTTCATCAATAACTCTTTCAACTTTTGATGAATTTTCGGTAGGAATTACTGAAATTAAACTCTGAACCTTTGAGATAAAAACCTTTTGTTCAATTTTTTCAGCATCATTAGTTAAATCACCAACATCGAGTAGGTGTTTTATATGATCAATTGCAGTTAAAGTAATTGATATAATATGATCGGAAACTTCAAGTTTATCATTTCTAACCCAATCAAATACGGTTTCAAGATGATGTGTAAAATCACTCAGATCATTAAATCCAAACATTGCACCACCCCCTTTTAGCGAATGCATAGCCCGAAAAATACGTTCAATAATCTCTTTGTTTTGCTTGTTATTTTCAAGCAAAAGCAATGCTTCTTCGAGATCATGTACGTTATCTAAAGCTTCTTCAACAAACTTTTCTCTAAACTTATCGATCATACTCTTTAATTAAAACTGACTAAGAATAAAGATTTTTGAAAAAATTTATCAACTCATCTTCGTTTTCTCCATCAGCAAGATGCAAATCAGAATTTAACTGTAATGCATCTATTATCAATCTTACAATGCAATTGGTTTTTTGAATGAGTTCATCGGAAATACTAAGTTCTCCCCTTCTAATCTTGTCATATGCTTTTTCTACCGGCATGGTAATTTTGGGCAAACTGTTAAACCCAACCATTGGTCCTGCACCTTTAATGCTATGCATAGCAAGAAATATCTTTTCAACATCTATCTTCCCTTTTTCGCCATTTAAATGACTTTTTAGTGAATTTTCAAGGTTTTCAAGTTGTTGAGCCGTCTCTTCTCTAAAAATATTCCGAATCTTCTCTATCATCTTATAACTCTGGAAATCGCACTTAACAATTTTGCAGGTACAAAAGGTTTAATAATCCAACCTGTAGCTCCTGCCTGTTTTGCTTCCATTTTTTTAGAAGCCTGAGACTCTGTTGTTAAAAATAAAATGGGAATGTGTTTATAAGCTTCCATTTCACGAACTTTCCTTATCAATCCTAATCCGTCAAGATTTGGCATGTGTAAATCCGTAATAATAATATCAATATTTCTGCCATCGAGAAATTTCAATGCATCTTCCCCATCTACGCCAACAAGCACATCATATCCTTCATTTTGAAGGGTAAAATTAACGACCTCACGAATACTTTCAGAGTCATCTACAATAAGAACTGTCTTTGCCATAGTTTTGTATTATGTATTAATTTTGAAATTGGGAATCAAATCCTGAATTCTTTAATAACTGCCTTTGTTCGTCAGTCACATCAAGTTTTATCTCAAAGTCGGTACCATAGTTAATAAATTCCTTTCTTAAAGACAATAGTAACTGAACAATAGTTAAATCAATTCCGTCAACCTCCTTTAATTCCACAATATGTTTTTTTGCGAAATCAATTTTTCCATTTAACTCGTTATAAATATTTTCTATATGATTTATAATTAAGGAGCCGTTTAATTCAATTGTATTAAATGTAGTTCCTTTTAAAACATTAACAGAATATGCAGCAGGACTCATATTTTCTTTATTAAAGGTTAATATTTTTCATAATTATCCAAATCAAATTCTCGGCCTAATGAGGAAATGTCGTCAATATCATTTTGACTGGTTGTACTTAATTTTGATTCCTTACGAGATGAAAAAATCTCATTTTGCTTTTTTATACTACCCAACGGCTTATTTTTTTGCGTTTGAATACCAGCATCAATTTTAAATACTTCAACAATTTCTTTCAGATTATTAGCCAAATGAGCTAACTCATTTGAACTTTGTGTTAAAAGATCTGAAGAAGAAGCATTTTCCTGTGTAATCATATTTAACTGCTGCATTGCCTGATTAATTTGTTCAGCTCCAGTTTTCTGTTCTAAACTAGCTGCAGATATTTCTTTAATTAACTGCGTTGTTTTTTCAATATCAGGAACAAGTAATCGGGCTTTTTCACCAGCTTCAGTTGAAACTTTCAACCCAGTATTAACCAACCCAACTATCTCATCGGCAGCAGCTTTACTTCTTTCGGCCAATTTTCTAACCTCAGCAGCAACAACAGAAAACCCACGTCCGTGCTCACCAGCTCGGGCTGCTTCAACAGCGGCATTTAAAGCTAAAATGTTTGTTTGAAAAGCAATGTCACTAATAATAGTAATCTTTTCGGCCACCTCTTTCATTGATTTAGCTGCTTCAGAAGATAAGGTATCAGCAATATTAACATCTTTAGCGGTTTCAACTGTTATTTTTTCTGTTTGAATCGCATTTTCAGTATTCTGATCAATATTAGCAGCCATCTCTTCAATTGAAGTAGAAACTTCTTCGGCAGAAGCTGCCTGATCAGCTGATCCTTTAGAAAGCTGCATTGAGCTCTCTTTTAAAATATTACTTGATTTAACAAGATTTTGAGAATTATCAATAATGCCGGTAACAATATTTTTCAGATTAGCTGCCATTTCGCGTAAAGCACTAATCAACTGACCTATTTCATCATTCTGAATAACATCAACTTCGACAGTTAAATCTCCTTTTCCAATAGACTGGGCAAAAGCAACACCCTTTTTAAGTGGCCCTACTATAGAATTATACAACAAATAAGCAACAAAAATTGCAATACTAACAATTATAATACTCATTAAAATTACTAACCACAAAAACCCAGAAAACGAACTGTTCATCGAATCCAGTGTACTAGTGGTTCGTTCGCTGTACTTATTAATCAATGATTCGATTTGCCCCATAATCTCATCGCTCAAGACAACTATCTCGCCTCCATCCTGCACCATGGGTTCAACCATAAAAGTAATCATAGCATCTTCATAAGCTTCAAATGAATTTAAATCATTCATTATTGATTTTTGCATCTCGAAAAGCTGAGCCATCTTACTGTTAACCTCACTTAAAATAGTTGTATCTTCATCATCCCAATCCATCTGCAGGTTTTTAAACTCATCAACTAATGACGGATATTCCTCTTTATGAAGTTTCTCTAATCGGATTTTATCTGGGGTTCCAGCTTGTTTATCAATAAAAACCCAACTACGGATCAACATTTTAGATTGAGTAACCAACTCACCCATCTGAGTTAAATTTGAAACAGCAGGAGTATACTTTTGAGTAAGTATATTATTTAAATTTCTACTCTTAGATAACGTAAAAAAAGTAAGTAATCCGTTTACAACAATGATCAATAAGATCATACCAAAACCAAAATAAAGCTTCTGAGCTATATTCAGATTAAGTCGAAAGTTTAACTTCATATTATTAAAATTATTATTTTTTTACAAATTAATAGCTGAAGCCATCCCTTCCAACTTTGAACTCACCTGCAACCCAGCTTTAGCAGCATTAGTTTTCTTAATCTCAAATTTAAGTTTGCTATCCCGAATTACAAAATTTATTGCAGCTCCTTTTTCAGTTGCTCCTTCTGTTTCGGTAATAACAAGGGTATTATTTCCCACTTTTTGCAAAATTTCATCCGCATTTCGGCCAAAATTTGCATATGATGATACAAATAATACCTGACATTTTGTTATTTCATCGGTATTTTTAAACTCTTTAATAACAACATCCTGAAAACCAAACTTTTTCCCTGCCGATTGACTTGTCATAAAATCAGCAATTTCTTTAGCTTTTAATACTCCAATAACAAAATCGCCTTGCTTTGTTTCTTCGGGCCATCCAATATACCTTATAAAGTTTAAAGTAAATGTAGCTTTAAACTTTGCCTCCTGTGCCGAAATTTTCGACACTCCCATACAAAACAACAATAAAGTTAATGAAAAAATAACACTTCCCTTTTTCATAATATACCTTCCTTAATAAATTTAATATTGAGCTGATTTGCTTTCCTACGCAGTTAATTAAACAAGTGTTTCCTTTTTTATATTTTTTTTGTTAAAAACTTGTTCAGAACTTAAATTATATTTCAATATAAATACATAACTAATCATTTATATAACTTGTTTTTTAAGATACAAAAAATAGTATCTTTTTCAAATTGATTTTTTATAGTACTTTCGCAAGTATAGAAATGATATACAGATATAATACTGATAATATGTGGACTTGGATAGCGCGTGTGATTTTACGAAACAGAATTGCATTTATAATTATTTTAGCAATTATTACAGCATTTATGGGATATAATGCCCAAAAAATTGAGATGTCATATCAATATTCATCTCTTCTACCTAAAGAAGATTCAACCTATATTGAATTTGAAAAATTTGTTAAATTATTTGGCAATGAGAGTAATTTAATGGTATTAGGAGTTGAAAACAATCATTTTTTTGACATAGAAAATTTTAAAGGATGGCAGGAATTATCAAAAGAACTAAAAAAAATAGAAGGAGTAACATCTGTTTTATCGGTAGCTCAATCATATAATCTGCATAAAAACAGTAAAGAAAAAAAATTTGAAATTCGTCCTATATTTCCAGATACAATAAAAAACCAGACACAATTAGATTCATTAGCAAAAAAATTTCATGAATTACCTTTCTACAAAAATCTTTTATACAATAAACAAACAGATGCTTACTTAATGGCAATTACTCTGGATAAAAAGATACTTGGTAGTAACCAGAGAGTAAGCATGATAAAAAACATAAAGGCTATTGGAGATCAGTATTCACAAAAGAATAACCAAATTATTCATTACTCAGGATTACCATACATAAGGGTATCAACTGCAGAAATGATTAAAGGTGAGCTAAACATGTTTATTATACTTGCATTAGTTGTAACAGCCATTATTATCTTTATTTTTTTCAGATCGTTCAAAGTGGTTTTATTCTCTATGTTAGTTGTTGGAGTATCGGTAATATGGGCATTAGGAATACAAGCTTTATTCGGCTATAAAATTACAATATTAACCGGCATGATACCACCTCTGTTAATAGTAATTGGGATTCCCAACACTGTATTTCTATTAAACAAATATCACCATGAATACAAATTACATGGGAACCAAATAAAATCACTACAACGCGTTATTCGAAAAATTGGAAATGCAACATTTCTTACAAATCTCACAACGGCATTAGGATTTGGAACATTTGTATTTACCAGCAGTAGAATACTGGTTGAATTTGGAATAGTTGCATCTATAAACATTATGGGTATTTTTATTATTTCAATATTACTTATTCCAATTATATTCAGCTTATTAGCTCCACCGGAAGAAAAACACATAAAACATTTAGATCGAATATTTATTTCAAAAGTATTATCAAAATTAGTTCATATAACCCTATCGCATCGTAACCTTGTATATATAATAGCAGGTTTAATTGTAGTTATTGGAATAATTGGAATTGTAAAAATCAAAACAACAGGTTATATGCTTGATGACATTCCGCCGAAAGACCCGTTATACGTTGATTTAAAATTCTTTGAAAAAAACTTTGAAGGTTTAATGCCGTTAGAAATATTACTTGATACAAAAAAACCTAACGGAATTATTAAATCATCTACCCTAAAAAAAATGGATAAACTGGAAAGTAAAATTTCGAAATTTGATGATATATCACAACCATTATCACTTACACAAGTTGTAAAATTTGCAAAACAATCGTTTTATAACGGCAATGAAAAATATTACACTTTACCATCGAACCAGGAACGAAATTTTATTTTATCGTACGTATCCAAATCGGGTAAAACACAGAGCGATTTAATTGCGTCATTTATTGACTCAACAAAACAACATGCCCGAATGAGTTTTCGTGTAAAAGATGTTGGCACTACTAAGATGGATAGTTTATACAATGAAATAAAAAAAATTGCAGAATCAATTTTTCCAAGCGATAAGTATAATGTTTCAATAACAGGAGCTAGTATAGTGTCATTTAAAGGAACTAGTTATTTAATACGAAATTTAATAATTAGTGTCTTGCTGGCCATTGGAATTATTGCATCATTTATGGCATTAATGTTCAACTCGAAAAGAATGGTACTAGTTTCACTTATCCCAAACATAATTCCATTAATACTAACTGCAGCATTAATGGGATACATCGGAATTCCAATTAAACCCTCAACCATTTTAGTATTTAGTATAGCGTTTGGAATATCGGTAGACGGCACCATTCATTTTTTAGCAAAGTACAGGCAAGAGTTGAACGAAACAAACTGGAGCATTAAAGCAGCTGTTGTATTAGCTGTTAAGGAGACAGGTGTTAGTATGATTTATACAGCCATTATTCTGTTTTTTGGATTTGCAATTTTCAGCACTTCCCATTTTGGTGGAACTGTTGCATTAGGTGCTTTAGTAGCATTTACATTGTTAATTGCATTATTTTCAAATTTAATTTTATTACCATCAATTCTTTTAACAATGGAAAAAAATATCACCAATAGATCGTTTAAAGAACCATTATTGGAAATATATAATGAAGATGAAGATATTGAATTGGAAGAATTAAAAATTGAAAAAAAAGAACCAGTAGAGATTCAACAATAAAAATATGTCGTTTATATCAGAATTCCAATCAATAACCGAAAACCAGATTAATAAATTAAATCTGATTAAAACGCCCAAAGGTCTATATGAACCAATTGAATACATACTTCAGTTAGGGGGTAAAAGAATAAGACCGGCACTTTGCATGGCTGCATGTTATTATTTTTCAGGTAATTACGAGCCATCTATTGAAGCCGCATTAGGTATTGAAATGTTCCATAATTTCACCCTATTACACGACGACATAATGGATCATTCCTCAATACGAAGAGGAAAACCAACTGTACATAAAAAATGGAACGAAAATACTGCCATCCTTTCGGGCGATGCCATGATGGTTAAAGCATGTCAATTAATGCTTAATGTTCCTTCTGAAGTAATGAAAGAAATACAATCGGTTTTCTATCAAACATCTCTTGAAGTATGTGAAGGACAACAATTAGATATGGATTTTGAAAACCGCCAGGATGTAGAAATTGAAGAATATATAGAAATGATAAGGCTTAAAACAGCGATTCTGTTAGCCGCATCATTAAAAATTGGAGCTATAATTGGAGGCGCGAAAAAGGAAGATGCACAAAACCTTTATAAATATGGAGAATCAATAGGACTAGCTTTTCAATTACAAGATGATTATTTAGATGTATACGGAAAAACCTCAATTTTTGGCAAAAAAGTAGGACAAGATATTATTGCAAATAAAAAAACATTTTTATTGCTAAGCTGCATAAAAAATGCCAATAAAGAACAATTAAAAGAACTACGTTATTGGATTGATGCCTCATCTATTAACCCCGATGAAAAAGTAAAAGCCATAACCAAAATCTATTCAGATCTTAAAATTGATGAAAAAAGCAAAGAATTAATGAATGATTATTACCAAAAATCAATAATAGCACTTAATAAAGTAAACATAAAACCTGAATACAAAGAAGAATTAAAACGATTTGCAATGAATTTGATGAATAGATTCAATTAATAAGATTTTTTTGTAAATTGACTATCAATTTATACTTCATATTTTTTAAGTACAAAGCAGAACACTATTAGAAACAAAACACATGGAAAAAACTACCGGAAAAATTATCCAGATCGTAGGTCCAGTAATCGACGTTTCATTTGACGTTTCTGGAAATGAACTTCCAAATATTCTTGACGCCCTGGAGATTAATCGGGATAACGGAGAAAAAATAATTATTGAATGCCAACAACACATTGGCGAAAATACAATTCGCTGTATATCAATGGATTCAACAGATGGGCTTCAAAGAGGAATGAAAGTAATTGCTTTAGGAAGTCCAATTATGATGCCCGCCGGAGATATGGTAAAAGGGCGTCTTTTAAATGTTGTAGGCCGAGCAATAGACGGTGTAGGTGAAGTTTCTAAAGAAGGGGGCTCACCCATTCATAAAGCCCCACCAAAATATGAAGATCTATCAACTGAAACAGAAGTACTATTTACAGGAATCAAAGTAATAGACTTAATTGAACCTTATGCAAAAGGGGGTAAAATTGGCCTATTTGGAGGAGCCGGAGTAGGTAAAACAGTTTTAATTCAGGAATTAATTAACAATATTGCAAAAGGATATGATGGACTCTCGGTATTTGCCGGAGTTGGAGAACGCACCCGTGAAGGAAATGACCTTCTTCGTGAAATGATTGAAGCAGGTATTGTAAATTATGGCGAAGAATTTAAAAAGAGCATGGAAGAAGGAGGATGGGATCTTTCAAAAGTTGACACCGAAGCACTGAAAAATTCTCAAGTTACCATGGTTTTTGGACAAATGAATGAACCTCCTGGAGCAAGAGCCAGAGTTGCATTATCTGGTTTAACAATTGCAGAAAGCTTCAGAGATGGTGGAGGTGCTGGTAAAGGAAAAGATGTTTTGCTGTTTGTCGATAACATTTTTCGTTTTACTCAAGCAGGCTCAGAGGTTTCAGCACTTCTGGGAAGGATGCCGTCAGCAGTTGGTTATCAGCCAACCTTATCGTCAGAAATGGGAGCATTACAGGAAAGAATTACATCTACAAAAAACGGATCAATTACATCAGTACAAGCAGTTTATGTACCAGCTGATGACTTAACAGACCCAGCTCCAGCAACTACTTTTGCACACTTGGATGCCACTACCGTATTAAGTCGTAAAATTTCAGAATTAGGAATATATCCTGCTGTAGATCCATTAGATTCAACATCAAGAATACTAACACCCGAAATTGTTGGAGAAGAGCATTACAATACTGCCCAGCGTGTAAAAGAGATTTTACAACGTTACAAAGAATTGCAAGATATTATTGCAATACTTGGAATGGAAGAACTATCAGAAGAAGATAAATTAGTTGTTCATCGCGCACGCCGTGTTCAGCGCTTCTTATCACAACCATTCCATGTTGCCGAACAATTTACAGGTTTACAAGGCCAATTAGTAAGTATAGAAGATACAATAAAAGGTTTTAACATGATACTAAACGGAGAAGTTGATCAATATCCCGAAGCAGCATTTAACCTGGTTGGAACTATAGAACAAGCCATTGAAAAAGGAAACAGATTAATTGCTCAAGCTAGAAAATAATGGAAATATTAAATCTCGAAATAATTACTCCTGAAAAAGTCATTTACTCAGGTGACATTTTTTCGGTTGAGATACCCGGAGCTAGTGGCCGTTTTACAATACTTAAGCAACATGCACCAATTGTAGCAGCTCTAAAAAACGGAAAAATCAATGTTGTTAATGAGCATAGAAAAAATTATGATTTCGACTGTCATAGTGGAATTATTGAATGTAAAGACAATAAAGTAACAATACTTATAGAAAGTTAAAAAAAATAAATACTCAAATATAAAATCCCGGCATCTCCGGGATTTTTTTTGTTTTAGATTTTATCTTTCTTTGCTATTAAGAAAAAAAAGATGGAGAAATTTTTAATAATACGGTTTAGTTCAATAGGAGACATTATTCAATGTATGTCGGTTATTGACGAGATAAAAATAAAATATCCAAATTCGGAAATACACTGGATAGCTCGCAAGGATATGGCTCCACTATTAAATATCGACACAAGAATTGATAAAATATGGGAATTTGACCGAACAAAAGGAGTGAAAGGATTAATTAAAACAACCTTACATCTTAAAAGCCTTAATTTCACGCATATTTACGATGCCCACAGCAATATACGATCAAACATAATAAAATTAATCCTTTGCCCCTTTAGCTTGTGCAATCTTATTGGGAAAAAACAACTTGTTACCCGGCATAAAAAACGATTAAAAAGACTTCTTCTTTTTAAATTTCGCATCAATCTATTCCCAAAGCCATTTAGGTCATTTGAGTCATTTACCATGCCTCTTAATAGATTTAAACAAACCGGAAAAACTAAGCTTATACAAAATAATTATACACATATCTATCATTTTCCAACAGAAATAACCGAAAAAGTCAATTCATATTTAATGCCTGTTATCGATAAAAGATGGATTTGCCTTGTACCATCGGCAGCATGGGAATTAAAAAGATGGCCTGTTGATTATTGGCAAAAGCTAGTAATGTTACTTCCAGAATATCAATTCGTTATTATCGGAGGATCTACAGATACCTTTATTGAAGAAATTAAACAAGTTGCACAGGACAGAGTAATAAATCTGGCTGGAAAAACAAACTTACTGGAGAGCTTTTATATTATACACCAATCACCTTATGTTATTAGTGGCGATACTGGTTTTTTACATGCAGCAGATTTATTTAATAAACCGGGATTGGCCATTATAGGGCCCACAGCCTTTGGATTTCCAACAGGTGAAAAAATGAAAATACTAGAGGTTAATTTACCATGCCGACCTTGCACGAAAGACGGGAGTGTAAAGTGTAAAAATAAGATAAACAAACAATGCTTAATTGATATCAAACCAGAATATGTAGCAAAAAACGTAATCAATCAATAATTCTGCTATTATTAAACAAACGTCGAAAACCGTATTTATACAACTTTTGAAACTTCCAATTAATCTTTCTCATAATTGAACGTTGTTGAGTTGATTTAGGAGCACTTTGTTCACCATTATGAGAACCTTGTTCTACAAAAGGAGGATGAGCCCAATACATATCTAAAATATTATTTTTTATTAAATAGTTATGCCACCAATCAATAACCAAATGACATTTTTCTTTATTTAACTGAGCTAACATAATTTCGGCAGCTTTATAATCAATAATATAAGCAGCAGCAGCCCGACCCATTTTTGCTTTATATAAATATTTTTTTCTTTTAACCTGCCAAAAAGAAGGCATTCTAAGCGTTGTATTTTCTAATGAAATTATAAAACCAGGTTCAAGTTTTAAAATTTCAGGTTCAAGTTTCACCATTTTTTTCTTAAAATCTCCAATAAAAAAAGGATCGTCCTCAAAAATCAATGCATATTTATTTCCATTTGTAACTACTTTTTGATATGCCATTAAGTGACTTAACGTGCACATAATAAGTCCTTTTTTTCTACTCTTAACAAAATCAGTAGTTAATAATTCATCAACTAATTCCGGGTCAGCATCTGTAACAAATTCAAATTCAAAATTCAACTTATTAAAAATATCAATTACTCTTTTTTCATGCAATTCATATCCAACAGGTGCATGAACAACATAAATTCCATCAATATTATTTAACATACCTTTTTAAAGTTAGTTATCTCAAGAAGATAATAATTAATTAATAAACCTCAGTAAATAAAGTTATTTGAAACAATAGAAATTACTTAATCAGCAATTTATTATAAATAATTAAATACATTGGGATTAAGCATGAAAACTAATAATTACAATACTATTTATTTTTTAATAAATTGTAATTCTTAAACGTAAATAACCCAAACTCTTTGAAAAAAAGTTGTTCAATAAATGTTATCAATCTATACTTAAATTTATTATGCTTCTGTTTAGTAACACCTTTCCCTTGTTTTTTTGAATAATTCAATTGATTTGACCAATTAAAGTTTTTAATTCTGTTTTTCATTATAGCTGGATGAGTTCCAACAAATAATGGAACTAATCCAAGTGGTCCAAAATCTTTCTCGGATATATTAAAAAATTCCTTATCTTTTATTTCATCTCTGCCATATAAACTTGCTGAAAAATGATTTTGTTTATTTGAAGCAATTTTAGGTGGATGAACCCAACCATAATGATAAATATTAGCTTCTATTTTAATAACCGATAATTTTTCTGTACCGTCTTTTTGCATGTATTTTTCCTTTGAAAAATCATTTATTTTTCGAAATGTTTGAGCATCTCTCCACGAATGAATTGATTTTTCATTCCTAATAATACGTATCTCATGTCGATACCAAGCATGATTATGAGTAAATGCATGATCATAATCACCCCAAAAATGAACATAAGAAAACAAAAACCCTTCAACACTATTATCATTTAAATACTTATCACAAGAATTACGAATCAAATCATAATCATTTTCATGAATAACTTCATCGGCTTGCAAATAAAACAACCAATCTCCTGAACAATTACTCTTAGCAATATCAGTTTGCTGTGCTAAAATAGTACCATTAGGATATTTATCTGGCTCCCATTTAGTATGTACTATCTTTATTTTAGAACTATTAATACGATTAATAATATTAATAGTATTATCATCTTCATCACAATCGCCAAGAGCAATAACCATTTCATCAACAATAGGTAATAATGATTTTACAGATTCCTCAAAAGGGTAATTGAGCTTATCTGCATTTTTTACCATAGTAAAACCACTTATAATCATATTGTTATCTGATTTGTTAAAAAATTTAAAATGAAAATTATAAAAATACTCCTTTTTCTTATATATAAATGCACTTATTTAAGTATTAACAACTAATAGAACCTAATTTATATATGATATTAAAAAGTATATTTATAGTTTGAATCCGATAATAAAAAGATTAGAAGAAACTTGCATGATTACTTTTAACTATCTTCATACTTGTTAAAAGTCACAAAAAAAACACGTTTCATAACAAATATTTAATAGAATGAATGGAATATCAGCTATAATTATAACCAAGAATGAAGAAAAAAATATTAAAAGATGCTTACAATCAATCGATAGTATTGTTGATGAAATAATTATTATTGATTCAGGATCAACGGACTTAACAAAAGAAATTTCACTTTCATTTAAAAAAGTTTCTTTCATTTATTATGAATGGCAAGGTTATTCAAAAGCAAAAAATTATGGCAATTCATTAGCAAAATATGATTGGATTCTATCTATTGATGCAGATGAAGAGATATCATCTGAATTAAATAAATCTATTCTATCTATTAAAAAAAATGAAGACTTAAAATTTTATCGTTTTTCGCGGTTGACAAATTATTGTGGAAAATGGATTAAACACTGTCATTGGTATCCAGACTATCAAATAAGGCTGTTTAATAAAAATCATGCAGAATGGGTTGGCGATTCAGTTCATGAAAAACTTCATTTTAAAGATGATATTACAGTTAAAACAATAAATGGTGATTGTTATCATTATACCATTTATTCAATTGAAGATCATTTAAAAAAAGTCAATATATACTCATCAATATGGGCAAAAGAAACTTATTCAAAGGGGAAAAAATACAATTCACTTCTATTATTAACAAAACCATTAGGCTCTTTTTTAAATTCATATATAATACATAAAGGATTTCTAGATGGTTATTATGGATTTATTATATCAATTATTTCTGGCATTAGCAGATTTCAACGCATTGCCAAACTAAAAAACCTATATAAAACTGGCAATACATAATTAGCACAAAAAATATGCTTTTGATATAAATTATCATAATAAAGCAATCATGTATAAATAAGCAAAAGAGCCGCTTTTTTCAAAGCAGCTCTTTTTTTACAAGTATAAACCTAAAACTTACTAACTACAATTTTAATACCTTTAAGATAATTATCAGCACAAATATTCAACAGATAAGTTCCATTCTCTAAATCGATATAAATCGAAGTCTTTTCACCAACAACCAATTTGTTATTGTAAACCTTACGTCCCTGCATATCCGAAATAGAAATAATCACTTCACTATCGATCAACTCTTTGGGCATTTGAACAGATATTTCGTTTGAAGTAACCGGGTTTGGATAAACTGCTAATGGTAACAACTCTATTTCTTTTAATGAAATTATATCTTCTGAAAATGTAGCGTTCTTCAGGCTTGATGGTTCAAAAAGGAACTGTTGCCATGCTACACCTTCTGAACATCCCCATTGCTGTACATTGGTTCCGTTTGAAGTACCGGCCGAAGCCACATCTAAACACAACCCACTATTACGGGCAACAATGGTGTAATAACCATCGCCTGTAGGGTTGAGCTGGAACTGCTGTCCTGTACCACCCCAGTATGTCCAAACGTTGATATTAGCACCTGCTGCAGTAGAAATATTGTAAACATCAATTCCAAGAGTGGTTGCATGCGACGGGTTCAGTTTGTAGTAACCATCGCCCAGGTCGGTTACCACCCATTTCTGGTTTGCACCTCCACCATAAGCCCATGTCAGTACATTTGCTCCTGCTGTTGATGATGCTCCTTCAACATCAAGTGACAGTCCACTATGACGAGCTGTTATCACGTAGGTTTCGCCCGATGTGATAACCGTGGTTGCATTGCAGTCAGCAACTGACGGATTAGTTCCGGTAACCGACAGGTAATCGATGTTACCAAGTCCTGCTGTACCGGCTGCTTCCAGTCGAACATTATAGATACCGGCATTCACCGATATTGTAACCGAAACAGAACTCCATGTAGTCCATGTCCCTGTTGACGGGAAACTGATGTTAGATGCCACTGTAGTACCTCCAATAATAAGGTTAGCAGGCCGATTCGAAGTGCTTGCATACTGAAATTTAAAAGTATAAGAACCTGCCGATGAAAATTTTACTTTCCAATCAACTCCTTGTCCTGCTGCATTAATTGTATTAGCAAATCCGGCACCAGTATATCCTGCATTATTACTGTCAACAGTACCATCGACACCGCAAAAGCCAATGTTATTTTCCTGTATGGTGATGGTTTGCTGACTGGAAGTAACAGTAATCGTTCCCGACATAGTGGCATTTTGATCGGCCCCAACCGTTGTTACGTTAAAATTATATGTACCTGATGTTGTGGGAGTTCCACTAAACGAGACAGTCCTTGCAGTATTATCTATCGTTACAGCGATTCCCGCTGGCATACCTGTAACCGTTACAGAAGTGGCATTGACCCATCCATAACTAAAGTTTGTAATGGAAGTTCCCAATTCAATAGTTTGAATAGATGATCCTGCGCCCTGCTTAGTTAGTGTTGCAACTGTAACACTATTGCCACCAGAAGGATCAGTATAATTTGCCGAACCAGATGCATTTTGGGCAGAAGTAATAGAAGCTACCAAACTGTTCAAATAAACTTCAACGTTGGTGTAAATACTACTTAATTTATATGCAGCACCATCAGAAACACTACTACTGTTTAACCCGTTTGCACTCTCCCATGTATCGGGCATTCCATCGCCATCGCCATCGGTAGGAGCAGTTTTTGAACTATATGATGGCCATCCACCCACATCGCTTTGGGTATCAATGAGGCCATTGGTACTGCCATTCGATCCGGTATAAGTATATGTACCATTCTTTGTTTCACTGACAATACGTGTATCAATAGCATCTCTAACAAGACTGGCACCGGCATAAGATAACACGCTTGAATAGGCGTTGGCAGAAGTATGAGTTGTAATATCGCCAAAGCTGAATGCCGAAGATGATTTAAGTTCCAATTTGCTTTTTGTCGATGGATTCGGATCGACACCCTGCCAATTATCGCTGGTAACGGTTGAGCTACCATTCATATAGTTTCCGGTAACATAAAAAACACCCCAAACACCGGCTTCATTTTCGTAAGAACCATCATCGGGATTTGGTGAAAAAATTCGGTCGTTAACACTAGATTTGGTTGCAGGGCCCGGTTTATAATAATTATTCACAATATTATAACTACCCCCCTCGGCACCATAGCCGCTATTTCCTCCCCAGTTGTAAATTACATTATTCCGCATATCAACCAACTCTACCTCGGGGGTACCGGTAAATCGACTACCACTAAAGCGAGGATTGCGACTATCATGATGAGCTAAAAGATTATGGTGGAACGAAGCCTTTTCACCACCCCATATACCCCCATAACCATGTGTTCCTTTGTCATGTACCGAAACCCTCAAACTTTCGGAGATAATGCACCATTGCATGGTAAAATTCTTATTGTGGTAAAACGAAGCACATTCATCAGTACTCCAGCTAATAGAACAATGGTCAATAATAATATTCTGGTTGTACCTACCCCCCAAACCATCGCCTTCGTGTGCAGCTTCATCTCCCATTCGGAAACGCAGATAACGTATAATAACATTATCGGCGCCAATACTCACTGAATAATTTTTCAGGCATATACCATCACCAGGGGCACTTTGTCCTGCAATAGTGATATCGTCATTTTGTATTTTTAATTCAGACTGCAATGCAATAGTACCTGATACCTTAAATACAACAATGCGAGGCCCACTGGCTGAAACAGCAGCCCTTAAACTCCCGGTACCGCTATCGTTAAGGTTGGTGACATAAATAACCTGACCGCCACGGCCCCCGGTCACATAACGGCCAAAGCCTTCAGCTCCCGGAAAAGCAGGTGCATTTGTTGTAGTAGCAGTGGCATTTACAATAAATGTACCCGATTTGGATACATTGGGTGACCCACCAATTGTTGTTATGGTATAATTGTAAGTACCACTTTGGGTTGCGGATCCACTAAAAGTGACTGATTTATTACTATTGTCGATGGAGGCATTGATGCCGGATGGTAAGTCAGAAACCTTAACAGTCGTTGCATTTTCCCAATTATAGTAAAAACTGGCAATAGCAGTGTTTACATCAACTGTTTGGCTAGAGGATCCGGCACCATGTTTAACGAGGGTTGCAGCTGCTCCAGCTTCAGTGAAACTGAAATAATTAATATTGAACAAATATCCGCTTCCGCCTTCAAAAACAAGATATAGGCTGTGAACACCCGATAGATTAGTTACATTACAGGTAAAATCGGCATAAGTTTGCCAGGCACCTGTTGAAGTAATTGTACAGGTTCCGATTTGAGTACCCGATAACCCATCCATCATCACTTTAATGGTTCCTGTTGAAGTGGATGCAGCCCTAACACTAAAAGAAGCAGCACTATTGCCAAAATCAACATTTGAAAAGGAAATCCAGTCGCCGTTTTGGATATATCCAACATCAAGCGTCCCTTCACCACAGGTTTCGGTTTTAACACCTGATTGATTATTAAAGTTTTCAGCTTCAATTTTGGAAAATGCATCAATAGCAGTAGCAGCCAAATCATCCAAAGGATCCCAGTTATCACTCCCTGCCAATACCACAGTTCTTTCGTACAATGGAGCTTCAGTACTTGTAAGCGCCCTAATACCAGCCCAGCTGGCGCGGCCACTCATATCAGCACCGTCACCAGTATTTTCATACTCGTATAATTCCAGTCCGCTGTCAGTAGCAGCATAAGTCATGTTCCATGTTGTAGGCCAACCAAGAGGATTAATCATATTGGTCATATTACAATATATCCATGTAACTTTAGGGTAGTTATGCCAGGGTCGCCCCAATGCAATAGTAGCACCATCATCGCCATTACGTGGGCTTCCAGATGCATAAGTCACATCACAATCGTAAAAAACAAAACCATATTTTTTATCGGCAGCAGTTGAAGGAGCAGTGATCCATCCGCCTCCCCAACTACGAATTTCGCATTGGTCGAAGAATGCAATACCTCCACCATAAATATAGTCAGTACGTCCCACCACAAGACAATTTTTAAAATAAGCGCGTTTTCCAGCACTCCAAAAATAAATGGTATCCTGGTATCCTTTCAGGTCGCAGTTAATAAAAATTACCTTATCGGCCGAAACAGTAATAGCCTGTGCCTGGCCAACCGGGCCGGCAGTATTTTGAATGGTAAGGTTTTGTGCTATAAAACCATCTCCGTTAATGGTTAATGTGGCCGAAGTCCTGATGATGTCATCAGCCCATAAAGCAGCATCAGCAGTTGGGCATTTCCCATCGGAACAGTCGTAAATGTGGTAACTGATGATAGTTCCAGTACGACTTTCTCCAATCAAAGTGATATTCTTTTTGGGAGAACGTACAATCAGTTTCTCTGTTTTATAGTTACCATTTTTAATGAAAATAACAGTTCGGTCAACACTATTATCGGGTACTGCATCAATAGCAGCCTGAATAGAGGTGTAGTCCCCCGATCCATCGAGGGCAACAACCACGTTGTAAGTTTGGCTTTTTAAACAAATCGATAGCCATACAAACATAGTTAAGAGTAACATTTTTAATTTCATCCGTAAATAATTAAAAAGTAAGGCCGGATAAAATTCGCATGATGAATTTTCATCCGTGTTTGTGATTAACGAATCATGCTCGTTTCATAAACTTGATTTTGGTAAAAAATAATGATTTTTATATACTCTGTTAGAAAAAAACAATCTCAGCAAAAAAAGAATTAAAAGGGTATATAAACCGAAAGTTCTCTCAAATAATATACATCATAAATAAACATTTTAGGTTAATATCTGGTTTATTACAAATTTAATAATGAGGCAATTACACAATGTAAAATAATTGGTTTAAGAGGGGTCATTTTTGGTAAAATGACTAATCAATTATTTGTAAATTATTAAATCAAAAAAATAGCCAAAGGAAATAAACAAGTATTGCGTCTAAATCAAAAAAAGTAGAATTGCAGATGAATGAGAATGAAATAATTAACGATATTATAAAAGGCAATAAACTAAAATACAGCTTGTTAGTTGAAAAGAATCAACAAATGATATTTCGTGCATGCCTTGGATTAGTTCATCACCATGAGGACGCAGAAGATTTAACCCAGGAAGTATTTATAAAAGCATACCAGGCATTAGTATCATTTAAAGGTGATTCTTCATTTTCGACATGGTTATACCGTATTGCCATCAACCTATCATTAACTCATTTAAGAAAGAAAAAAAACCGCAACATAATAAGCTCAATTGAAGAACTATTTAAAGTTCGAGCCTCAACTGATAACAATCCTGAATCGGATACAATAAATAATGAACAAAGAACAATAATTGAAAAAGCAATAGATTCACTCCCCGAAAATCAAAAAATTGCATTTACACTAAGCAAATATGACGAACTAAAACAAGCTGAAATAGCCGAAATTATGATGATATCGGAAGGAGCAGTAGAATCATTATTACAAAGAGCAAAAAAAAATCTTCAAAAAAAACTGTCACAATACAAAAAAAAATAATTGTACCCGAAGGAAATCGACTTAAACTTTGTCTAAACTAAAAAATGATTAAGAGATGAATTGCAAAAAAAGTTCAGGTTTAATGTTAGCTTATAAATATCTAAATAAAGATCAGCTAAATGAGTTACATAATCATTTGCGAAAATGTGAAACCTGTAGCGATATATTTAAAAAAATGATGCAATTGGAAGATTTTATTGAAGAACAAAAAAAACTAAATCTTTCAAAAGATTTCTCATCACGTATTATGGAGCAAATCAGTTCAAATCCTATTCGAACTATACAACCTGCGTGGCAAATACAAACAAAACGATTACTGGCAGCTGCATCTATAACTGCAATTATTTGGATGGGATACAAAGCTGGTAGTTTTTACAATGCAACAACAGATTCACCCAATATTGAACAAGAATTTGCATACATAAACGATGTAGCATTAGAATCAATCGATTCATGGATAATGGAATAAAACAAAAAAATATGCTAACTGAAAAAAAATATAAATTATTAAAATGGGCTGTAATAATTTTACTGATATTAAACATATCAACAATAAGCTCAATAATTTGGCACGTAAACCAACCGTCTGAAAATACATTACCAAAGCGTATACCACCATTTGAGCAAACAAATAGATCGGGAAAAATGAGAGATGTATTACATAACAATTTAAATTTAGATAATAACCAAAAGATATTATTCGACAAATACCACAATAATTTCAGACAAGAAGCTTATGAAATAGCATTAAACATGGAAATACTCAGAGAGGAAATACTAAAAGAGCTTATGAAAAATGAACCAGACAGAAAAATATTACATCAATATTCAGAAGAAATTGGAAATGCACATCGCGACTTAAAAATATTAACCTATCAATTTTTTCTTGACTTAAAAAAAGTATGTAATCCGGAGCAAACTATAAAGCTTGAAAAAATGTTCAGAACCATTATGCAGGTAAATCCACCCGACGGGAAAAGCAGAAGGAATAAAGGAGGGAGACACCGAAATGGTTTTGGAAAGCAAAACAAGGTTTGGAATAATGATTCTTTGTCAAATCCAACCAATAATATGCAATAGGGTAATCATGGGCATGTACATGAAACAACTTACATGCAATTAACTAATAATGAAAATTTAGACACATGAAAGCAAAACAATTTTTATTCGCATTAGCTACGCTGGTATTATTAGGAGGAATGAATACCATGTTAGCACAACAAGGATCGGGAAACGGATATGGAAAAGGAAATGGAACCGGGTTATATGGTAACCAACAAGAATGTAATCGCATACCTGATTTAACCGATGAGCAAATGGCTCAAATTCAATCATTAAGAACAGCCCATCTGAAAGATGTACTGCCACTAAGAAATAAGATGAATGAATTGCAAGCTAAACAGCGCACTTTAACAACAGGAAACAACATAGATAAAACAACTGTTAATTCAAATATTGATGAAATAACCAAAATAAAAAATTCGTTATTAAAAAAACAAGTTGCACACAGGCTTGCAGTTCGCAACATACTAACCGATGATCAAAAAGTATGGTTTGATGCCCACCAATCAAAAGGAAGAAAAGGAGGCAAAGGAATTAAAAACAAACAAGGTAGAGGTGGTCAAGGAAATAGATCACAATGGAATTAAAAAAAATGCTCTGTATTAACAGAGCATTTTTTTTTAATATAATAATAAATCACGAATTAAGTTGAAACTTATGAAGAACCCTTACATTCTCTTTTCTTTGATACCAATCATTATAAACCAAATCAATGGCATCAACGTCAAAATTACCAAAATAAAAATTTTCATATTTTTTAAGTGCCGATATAAATAAATCTTTATTTTTTAATTTCTCACTCAACCTAACAATTGTTGAATGGGCAGTCTGAATTTGATAACGTTTATCTAACGATTGCTGTAAAATGGAATTACCAAATCCATCTCTTAACTTATTTCTAATCACATTAAGGCTATCGTTTTTAAAAAAACCTTTAACCATAACACAAGATGGAGAAGCAGTCAAACCGTTAAACTCAATGTTAAAAGATGAAGTACCACTCAAACAATCAGCAATTACATTTACATAATCTTCAACAAGTATATTACTAAGCGAAAAGCCATTATAACACGAAATAATTGACATAACAGTAATATGAATATCAGATTTGGGATAAAAATACTGATTAGGTTCAATTTGATTTATTTGGTCAATTACTGTTTCAAGTTCACATATAATATTCTTTGAAGGCCTGATAACAAGTGTTATACCATATCGATTATCATCTACAGAATCAATTTCCTTATCAATTTCATAACTATTCTCCTTAAACCTCATCAACGAATCAGAAAATAATTTCTTATAGTGTTGTTCCAAGTTCATAAATAATGTCTTTAATCAACCTATAAACGTTATCAATTTCAAAATATTGGCAAATGAAGTAAATATTTAAGCATAAGATCAATTAATATACTGTTTGAATCAATTTGTACTCATCGCCATCATATTCAGATACTATTTTTAAAACAACTAATTAATAATTAATAATTAATAAATTAAACTATCTACAAATGAAACAAACTTTTACTTTTTTACTAGCGATGTTTTTAACATCATTAACCTTTAGTAAGGCTGAAGAAATCCAAGTTGCAACAGGAGGCGATATTGCATCGGCAATTAGCGGAGCATCGGCTGGCGATGCAATTGTTTTAGAAGATGGTGGAACATATACAATCTCATCATCAATTATTATTGATAAAACAATTATAATTAAAGCGACAGATGGAGCTACAATAAAACCTAAAATAAATGTTACGGCAAGCACTGCATTTAAAACAAGTTCAACAGGAGCGGGGCTAACATTAATTGGACTCAACATCGAAGGCCCTCAGGAAAGTTCATATTTTATTGTAACCGCTGAAGGCGATGTTATTGACCACATCAGATTTTACGACTCAGAAATACATCACTTTGGCCGCTGTGCAATACGTTCAAGCAATGATCTTACCACCTTACGCGAAGTAGTTGTTGAAAATTGTTTTATACATGATTTCACATCGAGTACCTGGAGACTTTTCTGGTTACGACACAGCAATACCGATCGCATTATAATGAAAAATTCAACATTTGCAAAATTTACCGAATCAGTACTATTTAAAGAAGGAAACGATAACGGAGCTGATACTATTATAATTAGCAATTGTACAGTTAGCGACAAAATAGGAGCTGACAAAAATGGTGTATTTCATGTAATTGCCGAAACAGTAACATCAAGTTTCTCGGTTTCAAACAGTATCATCACCAATATCGAATCCGATACAGCTACATTTGTTATGTCGCCCAATGTGGCAGATACAATTAAAAATAGTCGTTATTATGGAATAGCAGCAACAGCAGTTCCTGTTAATATATGGAATAATGAAACAAATTACAGCGAAGCAGATCCTCAATATACTAATTCTGTTAATAATGATTATACCATTGGAAACGAATCATTTAAAACAGCTTCCACAACTGGCAGTATTATTGGCGACCCTCGTTGGTATAACATTCTAAATGGCATGAAAGATAATAAAATTAAAACCTATGATATAACCTTTGCCAATAATGTTATCACTTCGCCAAACGAAACAGTAATAATTGAAATATATTCTATTTCGGGCAGGATGGTAAAAAAAGCCTTAAACACCAATAATGTAGACGTAACAGATTTAAACAATGGCATTTATATTGTGAAAGCAAAAAACACAAATGGCAAATCACTTGTTGCAAAATTTGTTAAATAATCGATAATACTTAATTTTAGAGGCTGTAAAAAAAAGGTTTTTAAAAGTTAGACTTAGTAATTACTGTAATATTTTTCAGTTATATTTCTTTGACAGCCTCTTTTTTTATAAAATTTCAAAAAACAATTACTTGTGAAACGATTAATATTTTTATTACCAATTTTATTATTATTTACGTCATTAACAGAATCTTCAAAGCCAACAATATTTATGATTGGCGATTCGACTATGGCAAATAAAAAAGCCTCCAATTTTCCTGAAACAGGTTGGGGAGAAGCTTTATATGCTTATACTGACACATCGAAAATTCAAATAGAAAACCATGCACGAAATGGTCGAAGTACCAAAAGTTTTATTGACGAAGGCTTATGGAAAGTTGTTATTGATAAAATAAAACCCGGTGATTTTTTATTTATACAATTTGGCCATAACGATGAAAAAATTAATAAACCAAAAGTATATGCAAGAGCCGAAACAACGTACAAATTAAACCTCGAACGTTTTATTGACGAATGCAGAACCAAGGGAGCAACACCTATATTGTTTACTTCAATTGTAAGACGTCATTTTTTAGATAACGGATTACTTGAATACACGCATGGCAAATACCCCGCGATAGTAAAACAAATAGGAACTGAAAAAAACGTAACAGTAATTGACATGGAGGCAAAAACAAAATTACTGGTTGAACGATTTGGTATTGAAGAATCAAAAAAACTATATATGAACCTTGACTCATTAGAATACCCAAATCATCGAAAAGGAAAAGAAGACAACACTCACCTTACCCGTAAAGGCGCAATAATTATTGCCGGCGAAGCTGTCGATTGTATTAAAAAACAGATACCCGAGCTGCGAATATTCTTTTAACAATAGTCAATTAAAATCCATTATTTGATCAACGATTATAAAAGCCTGATTCCATCATCTTCAATCGCAACCAATCGGTTCTTATAAAGAGAACCGATACTTTTTTTAAAATTTTTCTTACTCATGCCAAAAGTATCATAAATCGCTTCGGCATCCGATTTATCATTAAAAGGAATAAAGCCATTATTCATTTTTAAGTACGATAAAACAGTTTCGGCCATAGATGATATTTTTTCATATCCAGGCTTATAAAGTGTTAAATCAATCTTCTCATCAGATCTGATCTTTTTTATATATCCTCTTATTTTCTGACCTTTATCAAGAGACTCAAATATTTCGTTATGATATAAAATACCTGTATGTTCATTATTAATTATAGCAGTGTAACCAATTTCCGTTTCATCAGCAATAATCAAATCTACCTCCTGGCTATTAGAGTAAGAAGGAATAGTATTATTTAAAAACTTTTCAATTTTAGCAGAAGCAACAATCCGTTTCGATTCATCATCGAGAAAAACATAAACAAGATAAGAACGACCTTCAATCATATCAGCTTTTTGCTCACGAAAAGGTACCAGCAAATCCTTTGTTAAACCCCAATCGAGAAATGCCCCAATTGAATTAACTGCCTTAACTCTTAAAAGTGCAAATTGATTAACCTCAGCTAAAGGAGTCTCTGTTGTTGCAATTAACCGATCTTCAGAATCGAGCGATACAAAAACAGTAACCTCATGTCCCGGTGCTGCATTTTTTTCAAGATATTTACCCGGAATCAATATCTCACCCAAGTTTTCTCCGTCTAAATAAGCTCCAAAATCAACCATACGATTAATTTTAAGAGTATTAAATTTTCCTATTTGAACCATTTTGCAATAATATTAGGCTGCGAAAATAACAAAATAAAAATCTATTGAGTTAATTATCGATATGCTTAATCGATTTAACTTTAGAGCCCGACTTATAAGGAATAGTAAAATAAAAAGTAGTCCCATTATTAACCTCCGTATCGAACCAAATCTTACCATTTAACTGTTCAACAATACCTTTCGCTATAGATAAACTTAATACTGAACCCCTATTACATAATTGCAGACTTGTATTAACAGTAGCACCAGAAGTAGAAAACACTTTATCCTTTAAATCAATATTTATACCAATTCCAGTATCTTTAATCCAAAAAATAACAGAATTTATTTTTTCATCAAAACGACACCCAACATTAATATTACCTTTAAAAGTGTATTTAAAAGCATTATCTATCAAAATAAAGATAA
The DNA here is from genome assembly GCA_016933045.1 of Marinilabiliaceae bacterium. GTDB lineage: Bacteria > Bacteroidota > Bacteroidia > Bacteroidales > Marinilabiliaceae > JAFGBR01. The sequence goes on from JAFGBR010000050.1 coordinate 386,756, forward strand.
CCTGTTTCAACCTTAAAAAATCAGTTGCAATAATATCTTTCGACCAATCAATTTGATTTGATATAATAAAATCGACGTCACATTTAATATTATCTTTGTAACGAACATCGTAATATTTTTGTGTATCGGTAAATAAATTATTAATACTACCAATCGTTTCACTTATCTGTAACGATCCAGACTTAATTTGAGATATATCAAGTATATCATTAATAATTGCCATTAATTCTTCGGCCTTCGATTGAACCAGCTTTTGATAATATATTCTTTCCGACGGTTTAATCTGATCCTCAATAAGTAATTCTGTAATACCCATTATATCAGTAATAGGAGTACGAATTTCGTTCGACATATTAGCCCAAAACAAAAGCTTACCCCTATTCGATTCTTCAGTTTTATCTCTGGCGTTTATTAATTCTTTATTAATCTTTTTAATCTTATAATTATTATCTGATAATCGATCATTAAAAGTTTGAAATTTATTATTTGTTTCAATCAGTTCCTGCTCCATTTTTTTCCATTTAGAAACATCTCTTATTAAAACAATAAAACGAGTAAGCACACCAATATTTTCACCTTTTCTTTCGGCCGATAATTCATACCAATTAACATTTCCATCAATTTCTAACGAATATATTGTTCCCCTATGAACTCTATTAATTGCAGCATCTGCTAATGCCATAAAAATAGAATTACATGTCTCATCGGGCAATAATTCAGTAATTGGTTTTCCTTTCCATGATTCAGGAGGAAGAAATAACTGAAAACCTTTGGGCACATGATATTCATGTATATATCCTTGCTTATCTATCTCGAATAAAAGGTCGGGTATTGCTTCTAATATTGTATTTACCTTATTTGTAGCATTTTTTAAAGAAACCATATTATCTTTAATATGAGTCAATCCTAAACATATTGACTGAATAAACTCATTATCCGATTTTAAATCAAAATCATTAAATTGGACTATATCATTACAAGTATTTATTTTTTTAAAAATATTATTAAGATAAATTATCGGTTTAACCCTATTATAAGTAATAAAAAAAACTATAATAAAAACAGCAATAATAAAAATCATTCCAACTATTATAAAAACAATTAATTGATAATTAACATTTTTATAAATATTCCTACTTAAGCATTTATACTGATAAGTAAACGAACACTGCAATTCAGGTATATAATTTTTTTCATCGACAATAAAAAAAGATGGCTTTTGTAAATCACTATTATTACCAATCATTCGGTTAGAAACCGATTTAAAAAAAGGAATTACCTTTTGTGATGTTTCTCCTTTAATTGTTATCAATAAGCTATCATTAAGCGATAATGAAAAATTAGCATCGGCATTCAAAACTTTATATATATCCTTTGGAGCTGTATTATTCAATAGAATATTTAAACCAATAACTCCAGTAAACTTACTTTTTATAAACATTGGTACAACAATTGAACCAACTAACCGCTTTTGATTGTTTAAAACAGTATAAAAAGTAAATATGTTAGGCATTAGAGATTGCCCAGTAATATTATAAACAGGTATATTATTAAGAGAAGCGAAACGAAAACCTGGCTCACATTGCAATTGCTTGTTAGAGTCTAGTTGCCACGAAATAATATTTGTTCCTGCTTTACTTCCAAAAGATCTATTACTATTCAACCCACTTGGAGTATTTTTATATATTAAATATATATCGAGTATTTCATTATGAGTTTTAAGCAACTCCTGAATAATACTATGATTATTTTCTTTAATAAAACAATTGAAAGTAGGGTTTATTGTTTCGTTAATAATACGCCCAATATAAAATGCATCTTTAATATTACTATTTAAAACAGAAAATTGATGCTCAAGAAATGAGTTGGCTTTTAAGTTAGCATTTTCTAAAACCGTTTGTCGTGAGTATTTATTAGACAAAAAAATAACAGGATAAATAAAAAAAGCAATACAAATAGCCGAGAATAAAGCTATTATTAAAGGAATTTTAAGCGGAGTAAGTTTAAGAACCAATTTCATTATGGTACATTAATAAATGAGCAAGATTGTTATTATTAAATTTAGTAAATAAGAATAACAATTGCACATTTATTTTAGTTGGCAAAATGCTATGATCTAACAAATCAATAAGCGCAATGGATTGATTGGCAGATCTTTACTCCCTCTTGACAAACCTTCACTTTCAAATTCACCAATATTATAATCTATAACCCTGGTTGCATTTAAAGCAGCAAGTATTGAAGCTCCTGTTGGCGTACACAACTCTTTATCAACAGGACCTAATTGTGAAGGAATCCAATTATTTTGAATAATATTTTTTGTAGCTGGTGCCGGAGCAGACATCTCACCATGCGAAAACTTTATTATTCCTCCTCCCAATGATACCGGGGCTAATAAATCGGCCTGTGGAGCTATATCCAGCAATTGTAATCCATACGCAGCACCTGTAATATCTATAAGTATATCCTGCGCTTCATGTAAAAATGCATCATTTTCGTCATGTTCGTGATGATGATGGTGATTGTGATTATGTGAATGAAGATGGTCGTGATTATGCGAATGAAAGTGATGGTGATCTGTTAAAAAAGTATTTTCTTTATGAGCCTGTTTTTCGGCATCGATAAGGATTTGAAGTGCTTCTAAGCCAAACTCGCGATAAACATGATCCATTTCAAGTTCTTCGAAAATTGAATGAATAAGATGTTTCGACTCATGACCACTTAAATGTGAATGATCATGTTCAATATCTATCACCAATCGTGTTGATCCATCAGTTGCAAGAGTAGTACCGATATGAGCTTTACCAAGTTTAGAGGCTGCAAGCCACATGGCTTTCATCATCAAATCGTTATTTGCTCCAGCCGATATTAAAGCGGCGGCAAACATATCACCTGCCATTCCTCCGCGTGGATCTATCAATAATTTCTTCATAATTATTATTTTTTTATTCTGTTTTTTGCAATTAAAGCACTAACTACAGCAGCTCTCAACCCACCGTCGATATTAACCACTGTTAAATTCGGAGCACACGAAGCAATCATTGATGTTAATGCAGCTTCATTAGCTCTGAAACCATAACCAACTGAAGTAGGAACTCCAATTACCGGCAAAGGCACTAACGAAGCAACAAACGGAGCTAAAGCTCCCTCCATACCGGCAATAACAATAACAGCCGAAGCATCATTTTCCATTCCGCTTTTTACTGCTTCTATTACTCTTGTAGGATGAGCAATGCCTCGATCTTCGAACATTAATGGTTTTACTCCAAGCGATTTTAAAACCAATTCGCACTCTTCGGCAATAGGATGATCGGCTGAGCCTGCACTAACCACCAAAACACATCCGTTTTTTTCAGGCAATTCTCCTAAAGTAATAACTTTATCGCCTTTCAAAACAGAATGTTTTGATTCGAAATAATCACTAATACTATCGTTAAAAGGACTGCGAGAAATAATTACCCTGGGCTGATTTGATAATATTTTTTCAGTCAGTTCAATAGTTTGCTGTAACGACTTATACTCTCCATAAATAATTTCGGGAATATTAGTACGCATTCCCCTATTAACATCAAGAATATAATTACTCGCTGTTTCCATCCACTGCAACGAAAAATGCTTCATTGCTTCGTGTTTATCAATTTTTCCCGATTGTATTTTATCAAACAGTTCGTCGAAAGTCATTTATTTATATATTTATCATGTTCATTAGGACGCGATGATTCCATATCGATAGTCACAAATTTCGCAACTTGTTTTCCAATATCAACAATATTTCGCAACAAAACCGTGTTTAAAATTTTAAAAAAAACAGATTCATTACCCAACTCTATACGTATGTGATCCGGATCATCAAAACGGCATCTTACATTATAATCGCCTAATTCGTGAATAATTCTTTTTTCAATTGTTGCAATAGCAAAAAGACGATCATCAAGAATTTGCTGATTATAATTAAAACGTGTTGCCAAACAACTCTCTTTACTGGCAATTTTAGTATCAGCTCCATACCTAACAGCCAATTTATTAGAAATACTTTTAGTTATTCCCAATTCAGCCAAAGGAGATATTACCCCTGCCTCATTTAAAGCTTTTTTCCCGGGTCGATAATTATTATTATCGCAGGCAGTTGTTCCATCAAAAAGAGGAAAATCACAATTCTCCACACTGTTAATAATTTGTTTTTTGCAATAATAGCATCTGTTAACAGGATTATTTCGAACAGTATTATCAGGCTCAACAACTATTTCAATAAGGTTCGAGGCTCCAATATTTAATGCCTGTTGATTTATTTCATCGAAACTACAACGATTAAAACCATTGTTCACCCAAACAGGAATAATATCAGTGCCGGCTTTAAGAGCAGCACCAAGCACTGAAACACTATCAAGTCCTCCCGAAAACAAAAGATATCCCTTTCGAATATTAGAAAAATAATTAATTAACATTCTCTCTTCTTCAATCATCGTAATGCTAAGTTTATTAATAATTACTTATCAATTTCATTATTTCCTACTGATAAGATTCTCTGTTTACATGAATCCAATCTATGTTATTATTTTCACTTAATAACTTTAAGTAATCAATAATTATTACCGGAACCTTATTTTTGTTTAATGAGATAATAAAGATACCGAAATCTAAAGTCAAATTATTTACTTTTGTTCAAACAATTTGGTTCAATTTTTCCCAAAAAATAGTATTTAAAGTTTTATGATAAACATGGCTGTTATTATTGTTGCCGGAGGAAGTGGCACCCGAATGGGAAGCGACATACCCAAACAGTTCTTACTTTTGGGTAACAAGCCTGTATTAATGCACACCATTGAAGTATTTAAGCAATATGACACACAAATGAAAATAATACTAGTTTTGCCCAAATATCAAATTGACTATTGGACAAAATTATGCATTAAATATAATTTTAACGTTGATATTGAAATCGCATGTGGCGGTGAAACAAGATTCCAAAGTGTAAAAAACGGATTAGCACTTGCAAAAGAGTTTGATGTCATTGGAATTCACGATGGAGTTAGGCCATTGGTATCGGTAAGCACTATTGCCCGATGTTTCGAAAAAGCTGCTTTAGATTATACAGCAGTTCCGGTAATCGATCCAATTGACTCCTTACGGCAACTCGAAGGTGATGAAAGCAAGGCACTTACCCGGGCAAAAATAAAAATGGTTCAAACGCCACAGGTATTTCAGGCATCCATAATATTTAAAGCGTACAACCAATCGTACAATAATTTCTTTACCGATGATGCAAGTGTTGTAGAATCGATTGGATATAAAATAAATTTGGTAAAAGGTAATGTTGAGAATATTAAAATTACTTCCCCAATTGATTTAAAAATTGCCGAATTTTATATTTGTAACACATAATAAAAAAACAAACCCGCTCAATGAACAGGTTTATATATAAAACATTTTTACCTATTTATGTCGTTTCTTCAATTCCTTGGCCAAATCTTCAATTCTATACCCCTTATGAGTTAAAAGCACAATTAAATGATACAACAGATCAGCTCCTTCGTACAAAAAATTCTCATCGTCGTTGGCCATAGCTCCAATAATTGTTTCCACAGCTTCTTCCCCAACTTTTTGTGCAATTTTTCGGGTTCCTTTCTGAAACAATGATGTTGTGTACGATTTTTCAGGCATCTCTTCTTTACGCTTGTCAATAAAATCCTGAAGCTGTTTTAGAAACATCAAATCACTTGTTTCATTAACCTCGTTCCAACAAGTATCGCTTCCGGTATGACAAGTAGGCCCAACCGGGTTTACCTTAACAAGAAGCGTATCCTGATCACAATCTTCGGCAATGGAAACTACATTTAAAAAATGTCCCGATTCCTCACCTTTAGTCCATAACCGATTCCTGGTACGACTATAAAAAGTAACCTTCCCCTCTTTTTGAGTCTTTTCATAGGCTTCGAGGTTCATATAACCCAGCATCAGCACTTTCCCTGTCTGATCATCCTGAATGATAGCAGGCACAAGCCCATCGCCCATTTTATTAAAATTAATCGTCATTTTATACAGATTTTTTATTAATCTTAATTACTAAATGATGTTCAAATATACAACTTACAACGTAAGATATCAGAACATTTTTATCGCACTACAATTCCCTCTTTTTTTAAATACTGTTTCAAATCAGGAATAGGTATCTCTTTATAGTGAAAAATACTTGCAGCCAAGCCTGCATCAGCTTTACCCAATGTAAACACATCTTTAAAATGTTCCATTTTACCGGCTCCTCCCGATGCAATAATTGGAATAGAAAGGCTTGTTGACAACTTTGCCAAAGCATCATTTGCAAAACCTTGTTTAACGCCATCATGATCCATACTGGTAAATAAAATCTCACCCGCACCCCTATCTTCGGCCTCTTTAGACCAGGGAAACAATCGTTTTTCGGTAGGTATACGACCTCCATTTACTGTCACAACCCACTCATCGCCCTGTAATTTTTTGGCATCAATAGCAACAACAACAAACTGACTTCCAAAGTTTTTCGCCATATCGTCGATAAGTTGTGGATTACGAACTGCCGAGGAATTAATACTAATTTTATCGGCTCCGGCATTTAATAGAGCTTCGGCATCCTTTAGTTCACTTATACCACCACCAACAGTAAAAGGAATGTTAATATTACGAGCAATTCGTTTAACCAAATCGACAAACGTTTTACGACCTTCATGACTGGCTGTAATATCTAAAAAAACCAACTCATCGGCACCCTGTTCGGCATATAAAGCCCCCAGTTCAACCGGGTCACCAACTTCTTTAATACCAACAAATTTGATTCCTTTAACAGTCATGCCATCTTTAATATCGAGGCAAGGTATAATTCTTTTTGCTAACATTTTTCAATAATAAAATTAGTTGCGACTAAAGTATGAAAGTCATATTCAGCTCTTTAATAAAAAACTATTAATGTCATTCATTGTAATCCGCCCTTCATAGATTGCTTTACCAAAAATAACAGCAGGCACATTAGCATCATGAAGCAATTCAATATCATTCATATTACTCACTCCCCCACTAGCAATTAAAAACAAATCAGGAAACTGATTTAAAATATCTTTATATAAATCAATTGATGGACCTTGTAACATACCATCTTTACTAATATCAGTGCAAATAGTTTTAGTTATTCCTCGTTCGGTATATTTTTGCAAAAAAGGTATAAGCTCAATGTTTGACGTCTCCAACCAACCCGAAACTGCGATCTTTTTATCTTTAACATCCGACCCTAAAATAATTCTCTCATTACCATATTTAGCAATCCACCCCAAAAACTCATCTTCATTTTTAACTGCAATACTACCACCTGTAATCATATGAGCTCCACTATCAAAAGCAATTTTCAAATCAGACGAAGTTTTTAATCCTCCGCCAAAATCAATTACTAAATTTGTTTTAGAAGCAATATTTTCAAGAACTCTATAATTTATAATTTTACCCGCTTTAGCTCCATCCAAATCGACCAAATGCAAGCGTTCAATACCATTTGCTTCAAATTCTTTGGCAACTTCCAACGGATTTTCGTTATATACTTTTTTGGTATCATAATCGCCTTTACTCAATCGCACACATTTTCCGTCAATAAGATCGATAGCAGGTATTAATTGAATCATAAATTAATAATATTTTGAAAATTTACTTAACGTGTACAAACACTTAATATTTATAATTTCAGAAAATTAGTAAGAATTTTTTCACCCACAATTCCACTTTTTTCAGGGTGAAACTGGGTTGCAAAAAAATTATCTTTTTGCAATGCCGAACTATAAGGCAAAATATAATTAGTAACTGCCGAAGTATCATTACCTTTTGCAACATAATAACTATGTACAAAATAAACATACTGTCCTTCAAGCGAAGCATCGAACAAATCACCTTTTAAATCGGTAATTTGATTCCAACCCATTTGTGGCACTTTAATATTTTCAATATTTGGTTCGGGTAATGTAAATCGACGCACCTTTTCGGTAAACAAATTAAGACACGAAACATCTCCTTCATCAGAATAGCTGCACATTAACTGCATACCTAAACAAATACCAAGAACCGGTTGTTTCAGTTGTTTAAACAAATCACCAATACCTGTTTCGTTCAAATATTTCATAGTAGTACTAGCTTCGCCAACACCCGGAAAAATTACTTTATCAGCTTTTAAAATAGTTTCAAAATCGGCAGTAATTAAAGCATCCTGCCCCAACCTTATTAAAGCATTATTTACCGATCGGATGTTACCTGCATTATATTTTATGATAACGATATTTTGCTTTTGAATATTCACAATAATATACTCTCCTCTATTTGTTAATATAAATTATTAAATATCAAATATTTAACCCAACAGCAATTAAATATATTAAAAAACTAATCGAAAATAATAGTACGATTATGATAAACTAATGTTTTACGATCAATATGTGCTTTAACAGCCCTGGATAAAACAATCTTCTCAATATCTTTACCTTTTTGAATTAGCATAGGTATTGAATCGTGGTGCGAAATACGAGCAATATCCTGATCGATAATTGGCCCTGCATCCAGGTCGCTTGTAACATAATGACTTGTTGCTCCAATAATTTTCACACCCCTTGCATGTGCAGCATGATAGGGTTTAGCTCCGGCAAAAGCGGGAAGAAAAGAATGATGTATGTTAATAATTTTTTCGGGATAACCGGCAACAAATTCGGCCGATAAAACCTGCATATATCTTGCTAATACAACAAAATCGATTCGATACTCTTTCAAAACATCTAATTGTCGCTTTTCCTGATCCTTTTTAGTTTCGGCAGTAATGGGAATATGAACAAAATCAATTCCAAACTGACGAGCCACATCCTCTAAACTTTTATGATTACTAATAATAACCGGAATCTGAACATTTAGTTCATTACTCTGATATCGAGCCATTAAATCATACAAACAATGCGACATTTTTGAAACGAATATTGCCATGCGCGGTATCTGATCCGAAAAATTCAAACTCCAAGCCATATTGCAAGGAGCTGCAATTGCATGTTGAAAGGCAGGTTCTATTTGCTCACGTGTCAACCCAAATCCTTCCAATTCCCATTCAACACGCATAAAAAAACGATTATCTTCTTTATCGGTATGCTGATCTAATGCCACTACATTCCCTTGGTTACGATCGATAAAATCGGTAACACGAGCAACAATTCCTCTTTGATCGGGGCAATGAATTCGAATAATTGCTGTTGGAAAATTATTTCTACTCACAATTTATATTTTATTATTTGATTGACATTGAGGATTATTCACAAAACAATTACATTATTATATGATTATTTTTTCAAATCATTTTTAAGGTTTACAAAAATAACAATTAATAATATAATTAATGCCTTGAAAGTGGTTGTTACATAAAAAACATAAGGTATTAATAAAATCAAACCTATTTAAATAACAGCAATTAATACTTTTAAAGTAAAAATTATTCAAAAACAACCTTTAATAATTATATATTTTAACATTTAATGTTAAAAATATTTAAGAAAAAAATATTAAATTACTAATTGTTTAAAAAGATATTGGTTTTATTTCAATATTTTAAAATGATTTTGCTTTTGATATTTATTTAATAATACACCTAATCGTTTATTATTATAAATAATAAGATTATTTTGTACTTTTATAAAGTAATTTACAATCAGCACTTTATAAAATATTTAAATGTACTATGTGATATTTTAACAATCAATCACACTCTTTAAAATATTTTTATACTATCTTGGTGTTTCATTTTGAGTAAACTATTTTACAACACAAAAATCATTTTTATGAAAGAAAACGCTTACAAAAAAATTAATGCAAGATTGAGAAAAGCAGTTCTTGTATTAGGAGCCGTACTGCTCACATCGGGTTTGTGGGCTCAAACTACCCCTTGGGCGAAATATTCGTTCAACAATTCGGCCAGTGATTCCCAGGGAAACCTTAGTGATGCCACTCTATTTGGCGAACCATCTTATGGTTTAAGTTACGACAGTGTTGATATTGGATTAACACTTGATGGTGTTGATGATTATGCAGTATTACCAGAGGGTTTTATGTCGGGGCTAACCGATTTTACTTTTGCCAGTTGGGTTTACTGGACAGACAGAGGAAACTATTGGTGGGAACGTATTTGGGACTTTGGAGCAGATACAAATCACTACATCTTTTTAACTCCCAGAGGAGGAACTGTTCGTGTAGCTTTTAAAAACGGAGGCGATGAAGAACAAATTAATGCAACTTCCGAATTGCCTTCAAATCAATGGGTGCATATTGCCGTTACTTTACAGGGAACAACCGGTATACTTTATTTAAACGGTATTGAGGCAGGTAGAAATACTATTACTATTCGTCCTGCCGATTTAGGTACAACAACAGCTAACTACATTGGCGACTCACAATATACCAGCGATCAATTTTTTGGTGGTTCAATAGATGAATTTGAAATTTTCAATTCTGCGTTAACTCCAACCGAAATCCTATCTCGCTGGTCAACATACCCAAAAGCATTAACTGACGAATATTCTGCTCTTGATTTAGGCGATTTATCAGACGTTAAAACTAACATTTCTTTACCAACTGTTTTAGGAACCAATGGTGTTACTGCTTCGTGGACATCGTCAATACCTTCAGTTATTTCTAACACAGGTGAAGTTACAATACCCGAGTTTGACCAAACAATTACTTTAACTGCAAAAATAGGTTTCGAAGGCGATACTTTATACAAATCATTTGTGGCAACCGTTTTAGCCTTAGGTGAAGTTGACGTATTGGCCAGTTGGTCTTTTGAAAGCGATAATATTTCAATTGTTGATGGTGTAGTTAAAGCTAACTCTGAATATGGCGATTTTACTGCTTCAATGATGAACGATGCCAAAATAATCACTATTGGTAACGAAGGAAACCAGTTTAATGTGGTTGACCTGCAAGCAGGCACAGGTTATGTTGATTTAGGCGAAGCAATTGGCGAATATATGTATAAACTGTCGAGCTACACTATGTCTATATTCTTCCGTCTCGATGATGATGCACCTGCATTCCCTACTCATGGTAATTTTATTTGGACATTCTCGAATACCAATGACATGGCCAATAATGCAATTGGTGGTTTATACATGGTACTTAATGGTTGTATACAGGAAGTATGTAAAACACGATACGACAATGCACAAAGTGTTCGTTCGGGTGTTGTACCTACAATTGGAACCTGGCACCATTTAGCATATACACAAGATGGAACAACCGGAACCGTTTATTTAGATGGAGCCGCAATTAAAACCGGCACAGTCACTTATACTCCATCAAGCACATTCCCAATTGACTCATTACTTGGAACTGCATTTAACTGGTTAGGAAAACCTTGTTATACATCCGATTCTTACCTTCAAAATACATTATTATACGGATTCCAGTTATGGGGATATGGATTAGGTGCCGATGAAGTGTCAATGTTAGCAACCGATGGATATGGAGGAACATTCTCAGGTCGCTTAGACTCATTAAACTCAGCTTTTGCTGCCAATCCTAACAATATCGATACTGATGTACAGTCGGTTCTTGATGCACTTGATTTAGGTGATTTAAGTAATGTAACAGGTAATGTTTCTCTGCCTACTTCGAATGCTTCATATCCCGATGTTACAATATCATGGACTGTTGACAAACCAAGTATTATTACAGCCGAAGGCTCGTTTGTTGCCCGTCCAAATACATTTAACCAGGAAGTTACATTTACTGCAACAGTATCGAAAGGTATTACTATTTTAACCAAAAAATTTGTTGCTATAGTACCTCCTGCTGATGGAACCCAGTACACATCAGATTTAATGGTTCATTTCGACTTTTCTAATGTTGACGAAAACGGTACTGTTACCGACCTTTCCGAAAAACAATACAAAGGAAAAGTAATGAACAATGCTTCTATTAAATTAATAGGAACAGAAGGAGCAAGCGATGTTTATAAAGTATTAGACTTAGGCGACAGTATTGGCTATTTCGATATGGGAACCGATATGGGTCCTGTATTACCTCACCTGTCTGATTATACTATTACTGCATATTATTGCATAGACACTTCTTATGAAAGCTTAGAAAGTGATAATGGTAATTTCATTTGGAGTTTATCAAATACCGATGATGCACTTAACAATGCAAATGGTTATATTATTGGTATGCTAAAATTAAATGGAATAAGTATTACCGGTGGAAACTACAGTACAGCAGCGGGTATTGACCTTGCTACTAATGCACTTTATGATGGCAGATGGCATTGCTTAACTTATACACAACAAGATACCCTTGGTACTGTTTATGTAGATGGTTATTTTGCTCTTTCGGGTAAAGTAGTATTAACTCCCGACTCAGCACTTAAAAAACCAGGTTTAATGGGAACATCATATAACTGGATTGGAAAACCATGCTATAAAGCCGATTCTTACTTACGTAAGACAAAAGTATATGACTTCCGTATTTATAACCGTGCATTAACAGAAGATGAAATTGGTGCTACAGGTGACTTATTAGATGTTCCAAACAGAATAACATCACTTAATATGGCACTTGACAATACAACACAAGACTCTACTGTTTATGCCGATGTTGAAACTAACGCTTTAGTTGCCAAATACAATGTTATTTCGGGTAAAGGAAACATACAAGTTAGTAATACTAACGGAAAAACTGTTTCGGTATTCGATATGACTGGTATTAAGGTTTACGAAGGAAAAGCTGAAGAGCCTGTTACACTTAATACAGGATTATACTTTGTAAAAGTGGAAGATGTGATTACAAAAGTTATTGTTAAATAATATTTTGATTAAATTATAAAAAACCTCACCCCAGGGTGGGGTTTTTTTTTGCCCAAATGTAAATAGTAACACTATAGTTTATCTCTCTCAACACTTCTTTTATCATCAGGTGCACGTTTAGTTTACGTAAAACATGCTTTTAACAAACCAATGCTATATAGACAAAAAAGAAATTATAAATTCTGATAATTTTCCTCAACCATCGATATTAAAATCGTCGCCAGTTGTTCATAGGCTTTGCAAATTTTAAAAGAAAAAAATATTTTTGTTTAACAAACTATACAAAGGCCGATTTATAGGAGTTAAATCAAAGTTGCTACCCCTAAATCCAAGCAAGAAATTTCAATGTAATTAATAACCATAAAAATATTAATCATGTCATATACTCTCGAAGACTATCTCCCAAGAAATGAAGAAGAATTTTGCGATGATTGCAATAGCCCAATCGCACAAAGAGTAAAGAGTAAAGGATTATCTTGAGGAAGTATACCCGTTGGAATTGCTAATGTTGGAGATAGAAGGAACAGATAAAGAAATCATTGTCCATGCTGCAAATATTTACACTTTACTTACAACCATACATGTCACCAGTGGCGGGCCCGTGGATATCGCAGACGAAATAGGAATGCAGGGAATCTTTGATTACATTGATGAGAAGTGTAAAAATATTATTAACTATTAAACAGCTTGATTATAAAAAACCCAAGCCTTCGAGAATAATTTTTTTGTCGATCTCTCCCATCACTGACCCCGATAATCATCCGTACCAATAATAAATATCTATAATATAAAGCCAAAAAAATATGTTTATAATAGTGCTAGGAATTATGCAAGTGAGCAAGGATTAATAGAAGTGGTGGTAGTTGTATACTAAGCGACCGCAGAGGAAATGCAAAACACATGTATTAAAGTTATTTGATAATTGAGTTAATAAAAATAAATTTGAACACGAAATAGTACTTAAATATTAAACCAGATAATTAATATAATATTTAAAAAGTTATTATAGAACTATTTATTGATGAAATACTTAGATAAAATAAAGTCCAACAATTTTTTAATATTCATAATTGCATTTATATGCATACAAACATGCCTTAATATATATTTCGATACATATAATTCAGTATCATATGTATACATAGAGGATCTTTATAATGAAATAGGATTTCGAAATATATTTATTGATTTTTCACCAATACAGTTAATTTTACCATATAAAACTGATATTTCAAATATAAGTACAGAAATTATTCTTCTGTTTTTACTAAGTTTTAGCTTGTATTATTTAAAAAAAGGCAAACCCACATTTGCTTCATGTGTATTATTAATACTTATAATAAACGCTAGCATATTAATAGTAAGCAATATTCACAGGCTATTTTCAAATAATATATTTTTTTGGCTAGTAATTGATATAATATCGAATGTATTATGGCTTTTATTATTCTATTATATTTTAAAAAGAATTAATAAAAACAATAAAACAGATTCTCTGACAAAAGAAGCTAAAAAAATTCACAGAATAATAAATGTATTAATCGACACTCTGGTATTCACATTTATAGGTTATCATATAACCAATTTGGGAATATTATGGTCATCGATCATCGGAGTAATAGTATATATATTCTATTATACATTATTAGAATACAAATTTGGATTTACATTTGGCAAATTAATTACCGGAACACGTGTGGTTCAGGACAATGGATCATCATTAACAATACGTAAAAGCTTTATACGATCATTAATACGATATATACCAATAGACCTATTTACGTATTTTGTAAGTAATAAAGGATGGCATGATAAATGGGTTGGAACAAAAGTGGTAAAAATTGAAAAAACAATAAACAAATGGTATTATTATATTACAGTACCGGCTTTTACAGTTATACTAATACTTATTATACATTTTGCCAGCATTTATATTGATGAAAGAATTATTGATAATAAACAAGATGAATTGGAAAAACAAGAGATAAATTTTTATCTAAATCAAATAACTGAAAATTTTAATAAACTCGATTCATTACACACTATTTCCGTTTCATACAAACAAGACATTTATACTGAATACAACAAATATTTTAGAGTCAAACAAGTTATTGGCGATACACTTGTTTTAAAATTATTGTATTCATCAGACGAAATACCAACAAAATATAATAATGATTCAATTTCTCAAAAAGAGAATAAACCATTACTAATAAAACTCCACAAATCGGTATTTGATAGTATATCGAAAACTGAAAAGACATTTTCAAATTTATTAACTAATAAAGATATACTAAAACAAGGTTTCAAACTGTCAGACTTTTGTTTAGAATTTGTTATTTTCCCTTCAATTGATAATTTCTTTATACTCAATTATAACGAAGATGATATTATTATATGTAATACAGAATTTAGTAAACATTTTGATAAATATGAAATAATAAAAATTAAATGCCGAAAAGGTAATTACGAATACAAGGGCAATTACCCAATTAAAATGGTTGATATTAAAGAGGAAGAATTAAAACCATTATATGGCGATTATGGATTTAAGTTTATTATGTCAAAAACAAACAATAATAAAGAACTTAATTTCGATTTTGAAATAACACTACAAGATGAAAAAGGCACTTCAGTAACATATATTTATAAAAGACCCAAAATACAAACAAAAGTTCGTGATTTTATATTTATTAGCCGAGATTTATTTGAAAGAGCTAATAATTAAATAAACCATAAAGTATTAACTAAACTAATTGTCGAATAAAACTGTCATGCAATTAAACAGCGATTTTTATCAACAAGATGTTATAAGTGTTGCTAAAATGTTACTTGGGGCTATATTAGTTCGTCAATTTGATGATGGAACACAACTGCGCTTAACAATAAGTGAAGTAGAAGCATATAAAGGAGAAGATGATTTAGGATGCCATGCCAGCAAAGGACGAACTCCCCGAACTGAAATAATGTATTGCCAGGGAGGAAAGGTATATGTATATCTTATTTATGGAATGTATTGGCTACTAAATGTTGTAACCGGCCATAAAGACCATCCGGAGGCAGTATTAATTCGCGGATCGAAAGAGATATACGGACCAGGTAAAATTGGAAAAGCATTACACCTCGACAAGTCGTTTTACGGAGAAAATCTTTGTACCTCAAAACGAATTTGGATAGAAAAAGCAATAAATAAACCCGAAAAAATTTATGAATTACCACGCGTAGGTATCGATTATGCAGGCCCTCATTGGAGTAAAGTATTATGGCGATTTACTACTGAAGAAGAAAAAATAAGAAAAAAATAAATTTTGCTTTCTCACAATTCATTCATAAATTGATATTATTAACTTAATAAACAAGCATATGAAAAAATCGATTCAAATTAGTAAGTTATTCCTAATTGTAGGATTAATTGCAACAATGTTTATTTCTTGTGATAAAGACGATGATGATTCAGTTGGTAGTATTATTGGCAAATGGAATGTTACATCAACAACCATTGAAAGTGTAGAAATCAATAATGTTGATGTTATGGACTATTTAATAGATTCAATGGGATTAAACCAAATTGCAGCTGATTTATTGTATACAACTATGGCTAACAGCATGAAAATGACAGGAAGTGTAGCTATGATGGAAAATGGGACTTACACATCAAATTTTGATGGAGAAGTTGACAACGGAACCTGGGAAATGAATTCAGCAGGTAATTTGCTTATTTTAGATAAAGGTACCGACGATGAGATGGAAATGGATATTATCTCGTTAACGTCGGGCCAACTGATTCTTTCAATTAATCAATATGATGAAGAAGACATTGATGAAGATGGTGACTATGAATCATTTAATATTACTATGAGCATAACATTCGCAAAAGAATAATTCATTTATTTCAATTTTGATAAAAAGAAACGGGGATTTGCAAAAATACTTACCCCATACGAATAGTCAAATTGAGATATAGTTACATCGTAATAGCCTTCAATAGTAACAGCAAAATTGACATATTTTGCCAATTTGGTATTATATGCCAATTTTGCTATAATTAAATCACGTTTCAATGAATATACAGAATCGTTAAAATTCGATACCGATTGAAATAAATAACTTCCTTTAGGTGATGCATAATTATGCCCATGAAAATAACCTGCCATTAATTGTACACTAGTATTTTCTACACTCACAGAAGGATACAAAGCCCAACCATCTTTAAAATGTTTCCAGGCATTAGTCATTTCATGATACCATAAAAAATAAGCATTAACAGTAGTTTTACGAATAAATGCCGTTTCATATCTATTTTCAAAAATTAACCCGGAAGCTCCATTGTTTAACGAAAGCATCGGTTCATCAAAATTACTAATCTGGCCTCCACGGTGAAATATTGTTGTTTGAAATGGCAATATCAGTTTTGAACTATTCCCAAAACTAAGCAGATTAAATTTAGTACTTAATCCAAAAGTCAGTATTTCGGGAATGGTATCACCTCGCTCAATAAATTGTTGCCAATCTATCCATAAATCGCCATACATCCAGTTATTATTATATAATAACTGGATACCGTTTTCTTGAGGATCAGTAAAAAGTAATTCATTATCATAAAGAGGCTCAGGCATTTGGTGCTCCACCGATCCTTTTAATGTTCCAATAATAATATGAAAAGAATCGACTAAAACAGCATGAATCGTCACAAAAAAATTTGGATCAGAATCATAGCTTTGTCCATGATATTTTTTAAAATGTATGCCAGTTTGCAATCTCACTTTCGAATTAAAGTAATAAAAAAGTGAAGGTTTAAAATCATATCCGGCAAGCGTATACCCTTCGATATAACTACCAAAAAACTCATTGTTACGAAGGAAACTGTGATTTTCGATATTAAGATATAATTGTTCAGAATGATCGCGATTAAATTCGGGATACAAGTATTGGTAATCAAAATTTACTTGTGAAAATGACACCAATGAAATAGTAAAAAAAAATATCAGAAAATTATATCTCATATAAGATCAAAAATAGATATTATTTATCAATTCTAAACCAGTCAACATCAATCCATCCTGCGTCCTTGTTATATTTATGTCTATTAATGAATAAACCTGTTTTAGCACCAATCCACTGGCCTTCGCGAGCTTTAAACGATTTTCCAATATTATTGAATTTTTTACCATTAAAGCTATAACTAAACTGACACATAACGTCGTCTGTCATGGATACTTTTAAATAAACAGTATTATCTTTTAGAGGAATACTCTCATTAACAACTTCCGTTTTTCCTTTATTGGCATCTTTACAAAAACATTGTGATAAAACCAGCCCCTGGTCAGTATCTTCAATAGCCAACACACCATAATCGCGTCCCATAACCACTAACCCGGTACGTTCACCTTTGTTTTCGGGATTAGGTTTAAATGTAAGTTTAGTTGTAGCCGAAAACTTGGGCGCAGGTATTTTTTGCAACAACAGATTAGGCACATCCCAAAGATTTTTATAATTATCTGGTACCGGCACCGAATAAAGTCGCATAACGCCCTTATCAGCAGCATTATATATCCAAAGAGGCGAAAAATTTCCATGCCATTGCCATTGTAACCCAAGAATCAAATCATTGAATTCATCGCTTTCGTCAGGAGTAACAATTGGATATGATTTACCAACATTCGGCTTTTTATATGCAAGAACAGGTTCTCCAATACCATTATTATCTGTATCAACACCAATAATTGGCCATCCATTTTTCCATGACATAGGTTGCAAATGAATAATACGACCAATAGGACCAACATCCTGAAAGTGGATAAACCAATCTTCACCGGTTTGAGTAGTTACCCAACCGCCCTGATGAGGGCCGTTAATATCAGTTTTTTCACGTGCCAAAACAATTTTATCTTCATACGGCCCATAAACATTTTCCGATTTTAATACTGTTTGCCAACCGGTTGGGACACCTCCGCCCGGAGCAAAGATATAGTATATACCATCCTTTTTATAGAATTTTGGTCCTTCAATAGTTGGATGATTCTCATGCCCATCAAAAACTATCACATCGTCGGATATAGCTTTAGTTGCTTGTTTATTCATTTCGAAAATAGCCAAAACGCTTTTATAACTTGCCCTGCTACCTGCAAATCCATGAACGCAATATACCCGACCATCTTCATCCCAAAGAGGACAAGCGTCAATAAGTCCTTTACCGGGTTTAACTAATGTTAAAGAATCCCATGGACCCTCAGCATTTTTAGCTTTAGTCATATAAATACCATAATCGGGGTCGCCGTAAAATATATAAAATTCATTATTATGATATCGAATAGAAGGAGCCCAAATGCCATTTCCATGTTGTGGTTTGCTAAAAACATCTTCGGGAGTAAGCTTAGGTACAGCAGCCCCAATCAGTTTCCAGTTTACCAGATCTTTCGACTGTAAAATCTGCAATCCCGGAATACAATTAAAACTTGATGCAGTCATATAATAATCATCTCCAACACGACAAACATCGGGGTCGGAATAATCGGAATATAAAATGGGATTTTTATAAGTACCGTCACCCTGATCGGCAACCCAAACAGGCGATACGTAAGATTGTGCACCCGTAATAATAAAAAACGAAGACACAAATAAAGTTGTTAAAAAAGTTCTCATAATATATTACTGTTAGTTAATTAGTTTTTATTAAAATGAAAAAATACAAAAAAAGGATATCAATAGTGATATTTTTTTTCAAATTCGACACTCGCCATAATAAATGAAGCAACAGCTTTAGCATCGTTATTACAATATGGTTCATTAACATAATACGAAAATGATCCATCGCGATATGGTTTACCACCCAAGCCACCAACTAAACAGCCATTTGAAATTGTAATATTTCCATCATTATTATGCTTAATAAACTCATTGATTAATCCTTTATAAGCAAAAAGTGCCTTTTCCTGATAATTATTTTTCAAATAATTCATTCTCAACCCCTTAAGCAAACAATAAGTAAACATACATGAACAGGATGATTCGAGGTAGTTTTTGCCAATATTTGGTTTATCAACGATTTGAAACCAAACACCCGATTCTGCATCCTGATATTCAACAATAGATTCCATAAGATCAACAAACATATTCTGAAGCTCAACCCTGCCGGCATGGTCAGAAGGAAAAACATCGAGAATATCTACTAAAGACATAGCAAACCATCCAAGTCCACGACCCCATACCTGCGACGATTGACCTGTATTTGGATTAGCCCATTTTTCGGCACGAGATTCATCCCAACCATGTTTGTATAACCCGGTTTTAGAATCGTATAAATATTTTTTAGCTAGTTTATATTGTTTAAAAATATCGTTAAAGGCTATTGAATCATTAACCAAAGCAGCATAATTGCCATAAAATAAAATTCCCATATAAAATTCATCAACCCAGATTTGATTAGGATAAATTTTCTTATGCCAAAAAGCCCCCTCTTTAGTACGTGGATGTTCGATAAGCTGCTCATTTAATTTTGCAGCAGCTTTACGGTAACGATCATTATCGTTTATTTTAATTAACCGGGTTAAAATATTACCATTTGCAATTCTGTCAAGGCTAAATTCATCTTTATTATAACCATATATTTGTCCATCATCAAAAATCATAGTATCGGCATATTGCCTTACATAATTATAATAATCAACATTGCCATATAATTGGTGTAAATCTAAGAAAGCCTTTCCAAATAAACTGTGATAATAATTCCATTTAAGGCGTGTAGATCCACCAATCATCCAAAGTTTTGGCGAACGTTCCATTTCGGAATGAGCCATTTGAATACTGTAAGGTTTATTATTATTTAATTTGCCACAGGCAGGTAATGAATTAACCAGTATAAGTACTATTAAAAACTTTATTGAATTACAGAAAAATGTTTTCACTCTAATAAATAATTATAATTAAACTCTCCAAATTACCATCATCAAAATTCTGTAGGGCATTTTATGACATCAGCAGTACAGATTTCACGGCTTGATATATTAATGATCTCATTACAAAAATCAAAAATATTAATACAACATATCAACAATGTATAAATACTAACTAAAAACGTATAATAATTGATTAGTTATTATTAGCCAGATAGTTTTCACGATATTTTGTTGGGGTAACGCCATACTTTTGTTTAAAACATTTACTAAAATATCTGGGAGTATTGATACCAACCATGTAAGCAATTTGCGATAAATTATATTCGCTCTCTTCAATAAGTTGAACAGCTCTTTTTAATCGCATTTCACGAATAAATTCAACAGGAGCTAATCCGGTTAACGATTTAAGTTTTTTAAAAAAGACAGAACGACTAACGGCCATTTCATCAACAAAATTTTCAACAACCAAATCGCCATTGTCCATATTTTTTTCCATAATGGACATTATAGCTTGCAAAAACTGGTTGTCATGCGAAGTAATTTCAATTTTAGATGGTTCTAATTCAAATTTATCAGAATATTTTTGATCATTAGCACGAGACTGCAACTGCTGAGTTTTATTTAATAAATTATCAACACGAGTTAACAAATAAGCAGTGCTAAATGGCTTTGTTATATAGGCATCGGCGCCTTTTTCGAACCCTTCAACTTGAGCTTCGATAGCTGTTTTTGCCGACAAAATAACAAACGGAGTATGCGATATGTTAAAATCAGATCGAACACTTTCAAGAAATTGAACTCCATTCATAACAGGCATCATTAAATCACTAATAATCAAATCGGGCAAATATTCTTGTGCCATCCTCAAGCCTTTTTCGCCATCGGGTGCCTGAATAATGTTATATTTCTTGTCAAGGAGTTTACAAATAAAGGATCTCACATCGTCATTATCTTCAACTACTAAAATTATTGGTTGCTGATTATGTTTATCGATATTAAAATTTAATTTATCAAAAGAAAAATCAGATTTGCTTTCGTAATTCTCTAACTCCGTTTCTGAGTTATCATTAACAATAATTTCAACATCGTCTGGGAAATGAGTGAGACCTTTTTTAAATGTAAGAATAAAAGAACTACCAATACCCTCCTGGCTTTCAACTTCAATTGTTCCGTGGTGCATTGTTATTAACTCTTTAACAATAGATAATCCAATGCCAGTACTGGGCTGTTCAATAGAGTTTCCTGACCATATATTCTCGAATCGCTTAAACAAATCAGTTGCCTTTTTTTCATTTATACCAATGCCGGTATCTTTAACAGTAATATTTATATTTTGATCGGTTTCGGATAAAAAAAGAGTAATCGTTTTACCTGTTTGGATATATTTGAAGGCATTAGAGAGTAAATTAAAAACTATTTTTTCCAGTTTATCTCTGTCGGCCCAAATATAAACTGGAGTTGAAGGATTTTGAAATTCAAATTTTATATCTTTTTCGATAGCATAGAACTTAAAATAATCCATTATTTGATTTAGAAACTGAACCATTTCAACATTTTCGATATGCAGTTTCATTTTATTATTTTGCAGTTTAACAAAATCGAGAATTTGATTTATTAAACGCAACATACGGTTAGTATTATTTCCAACAATTATAAGTTGTTCCCGTATATCGGGTGATAAAGTTGAATTTTGCAATACATTTTCAACAGGTCCTGTTATTAATGTTAAAGGAGTTCTTAATTCGTGTGAAATATCGGTAAAGAAATTCAATTTAATATTAGCTAACTGACTTTCGACCTGAACTTTATGGCGCAAACGGTATATAGTAAACAAAATATAAACTGTAGCAAAAATTAAAATTAGAGCAACAATAAAATATAAAAACATAGCCCAGGGAGTTGCCCAAAACGATGGTAAAACTGTTATAGGTAATTCCCTGATATTATTAACCCAACGCCCATCTCCATTAGTTGATTTAACTTTAAAAACATAATTACCTGCCGATAAGTTTGTATAACTGGCAATTTGCTTGTTTGAAACATAATTCCATTCATTTTCAAGGCCATCAAGCATATATGCAAACTGAACAGCTTCGGGGTTTTTCATATCAAGTGCAGCAAAACCAATTGAAAAGATATTCTGATTATGATTTAACACAATATTATCAACATGATTAATGTTATTCTTTAAAATTGAATTATCAGGATTAGCAACAACCGTTTTATTAAATAATTTCAATTCGGTGAAAACAATTGGAGGCACAAATGAACTCTTTTGAATACTATCGGGATACATTTTCAGCAATCCGGTTGAAGTTCCAAAATAAATAGCATCATTACGATCATTAATAGTAACAGCTTCAGAAAATGATATAGGAAAACCAAAATCCACTTCACTGTAATTGTCAAATATTTCATGATCCTGATCAAACCTTGATAAACCATTTTCAGTGCTAATCCATAAAAAACCCTTTGAATCTTCGTTTATAGTTAATAAAACATCCGAAGGCAACCCACTATTCATATTATAATGTTTAAACCTAAATGAATGATTATTATCAGAAGCAATTAGTTTATTTAAACCTCCACCGAAAGTAGCCAAATATATATCGCGGTTTTTAGTAACATGAATATAATGAATATCATTATTACTTAAACAATTCGAATCGTTTTGCTGATATGTAATATGATTAAAAGAAATACTTTCGGGTTCAACAAAATCATCACTAAATGTGATAATTCCGTTTGTTGTTGCAACCCAAATATTATTATTATAATCAGCAGTTATATACCTTGCCCTATAACAACTATTGTTTGGATAACTATTTAAGTTATTACGGTGATTATAAAAAAAATCAGATCCATCATTTTTTTGGGATAACAGATTAAGTCCTCCTCCAAAAGTTGCAATCCACAACCGTTTTTTTGAATCGATATATAAATGATAAACACTATTATTACTTAAGCTATATAAATTATCATTTTCGTACCTAAAATTTTTAATGTTAAAAGAATTATTATTTGAATTATACATTATGGGAGTTAATTCATATAATCCATCACCTTTTGTTCCAATCCAAATTTTCCCATTATCATCTTTAGCCATACAATATGCAGCACCATCAAAAGCACGGCCAGAATTGGCAATACGTCCGTCTTGTGTCAGATAACCAATTTTGCTCAAATTATGGTCAAAAACAATAATTTTACCCTCTTTAGTCCCAATCCAAATTCGGTTAAACTCATCAATTAAACCCGATCTTATATCATTTGATAAAAAAGAATTAGCATTAATAATGGGTTGAATAAGATGAAACTTATTAGAAGTAAAAGTAACCTTTTCAATACCTTTTGTACGAGTACACATCCATAGGTTTCCCTGCCTGTCTGAATATAAAGAATGAAGATATTTTGAAAAAAGTACCCGAGATGATGTTTTATCGTTATAAAAAGGCATTAATTTTTCTGTGTTTTTATTATAAAACGAGAAACCACCTCCATACGGATGAACCCATAAATTGTCATTTATATCTTCAAGTATAAAAAACTCGGGTTTTTCGAAACTGGTATTAGTATTTTCATTAGAGATTAAATGTGTTCTAATTTTATTCCTTGATGATAAAAACTGTGTTATTCCCATGTAATCCTGCTGTATCCACACATCACCATTTTTCGACATATAGGTATTCAAAATTATATTTCCCGGTAATGGTAGATTACTTTGTGAGTTATAATGGCTAAATAGACTATTATTTTTGTTAAACACAAAAAAACCATCACTAAACGTTGCGATAAAAAAACATGAGTCATTAAGCTGATAAATACTTTGAATATTTGATTTGGTAGGCACAT
This sequence comes from Marinilabiliaceae bacterium, assembly GCA_016933045.1. Lineage (GTDB taxonomy): Bacteria > Bacteroidota > Bacteroidia > Bacteroidales > Marinilabiliaceae > JAFGBR01. Next base: position 411,342 of record JAFGBR010000050.1, read on the forward strand.
TAAGTAATTTATATTTGCCTCCCTTTTTCTGATACTGCCATAAACGACCTTTACTGGAACCAAACCAAATAACATTATCAAGCTCAAGATATGCCTGAAACGATTGTCGGGTTTCGATATTATCAGGTTCGGTTTCGAAAAAATAAGGTTGAGGTTTTTCTTGCCCCTGTTTATAAAGAAATAATCCATTATCGGTTAATATCCACTCATTTCCATCATTATCTTCTTTAACCTGATATATAGTATTACTTTCTAAAAGACCATTTTTTTTGTTAAACTCCTTAAAATTAACCTTTTTATCATTGCTATTTTTTTCAATCCGTAAAGCTCCTTCATTATCAGATAAAAGCCAAACTGCACCACTTTTTAAACATGCTATATTTGCAACAGGAGCCCAACTGCCCTGATACTGAGAATTAAGAGGAGGAATATTAACAAATGTTTCGGTAGCAGGATCGAAACGACACACATCTTTTCCATAAAGTAAAATCCAGATAAAACCATCAGAGTCTTCAACAATTTTATCAATACGACTGTTTGACATTCGCACAGGGTCGCCGGGTTTAACCTTATAATTGGTAAATGAAAAACCGTCAAATTTACATAATCCATCCCAGGTTCCAAACCACATATATCCAGTTCTATCCTGGATAATACTCATTACAGTATTTTCCGAAAGACCATTTTTATTTGAATAGTGTTGGATGTTACAAAGTGGCTGAGAATATAAAACAATAGTCAAAGCCAAATTAATTATAATGAAGAATAATTTTGTTTTTTGCATCATTACGTTTTCCCTCCCTCAATTATCATAACATACCTCAAAACTAATCAATTAATTATCACATCAATATAAAAATTTATATTTTTGAAGCAATGTCTTTTATAAAATCGGACAAAGGTTTTTTAAACTCATCACGTTTAAGTGCATATTCAATAGTAGTTTTAATATAGTCAAGTTTATTGCCAATATCGTAACGTTTTCCTTCAATAGTTATTGAGTATAAACTTTCTTGTTTTTGCAAAATACGTAAAGCATCGGTAAGTTGAATTTCATTCCCTTTACCGCGGGCTGTTTTTTCAAGTGCATCAAATATTTGAGGGGTTAAAATGTAACGTCCGGCAATGGCCAGGTTCGATGGAGCCTCCTGAATAGATGGTTTCTCAATTAACTGATCGAGTTTCATAATTGTATCACTCACCTTTTCACCACCAACAATTCCATAGCGCGACACTTTATCGCGAGGAACAGTTTCGACAGCAATAACAGTTTGTTGAAACTGATTATATACATCAATCATTTGTTGAGTTACCGGAATGACAGAATCAATAATTGTATCGCCCAATAAAACAGCAAAAGGTTCACCGGCACAATGATCTTTTGCATAACTAATAGCATCACCTAACCCATTCAATTCCTTTTGACGGATATAATGAATATTGGCCATATCCTCAATATGCCTGATTTGAGTATATAAAGCTTCCTCTTCTTTCTCGATAATACGCGATTCGAGTTCAAAATTTTTATCAAAATGATCCTCAATAGAGCGTTTTCCACGCCCTGTAATAATTAAAATATCCTCAATTCCCGAATCGACAGCTTCTTGCACAACATATTGAATAACAGGAGTATCTATAATAGGTAACATCTCTTTAGGTTGGGCCTTAGTAGCCGGAAGAAAACGAGTTCCAAAACCGGCTGCCGGTATTACTGCTTTTTTTATCATTAGTATATTATTTAAAGGATATATGGTTTAATTACTCTGGCATTAATTCGTTTCAAATTAACAATTAGTTTTCGCAATGTTTCATCGTTTTGGTACATGCCTATTATAGCACCGCCCGAACCCGAAAATTTAGCTGATGCACCACATGCACGAGCGGTATTTACCAACTCCATATTACTTTCCGATATATTCATTATTTTACAACGCAAATCGAAATTCAAATCGATTAGCCTGTTTAATTCATTAAAATCATGATTTAAAATTGCTGTTTTACCTTTTTCGGCACATTCAGCAATTTCATGTAATGTATCAAAAACAAATGCTTCACCTTTATCGTAACGTTCTTTTATGTTATTTAAAACAGTACCCGACACCTTACTTAATTCGGTTTTATAAGCCAAATATAATTTAGGCAGTTTTGTAGAATCGAGCCGTTCATATTTTCCATACTCATGAGTTTCAATAAAAGATTTATCAAAATCCATAAAAACACAACCTTCAAAAACCTGAATAACCCTATCCTGTAGCCCAGCATTAATTCCCAGTTCATCCTGTTCAACAGTTAAAATAAGCGTTGGCAAATACTCTTCAGAAATTTCAATACCATAAAATTTCATCAAAGCTTTCATTGTTGCTGTTATAATAGCACTTGATCCTGCTAATCCAACCTGACGGGGAATTGTGGTACTATACTCTATTGTAAAATTTTTATTGTCGAGCTTTATATTTTGACTGGTACAATATTCCGAAAATTTTTTAATGGCAGCTTTAATTAACCTGATACCACCATAATACCCGGTTAATTTAACTGTTTCGGACAAATGATGAATATTTCGAAAAACATTTTTTTCTTCATCGGTTTCTTTAATATGTAATTCGGGGGTTTCGTATATCTTTACCGTTGCCCCAAAGTTTTTAATAATTATTGAAATAGTTTTCCCAAAATACCCATCAGAAGGGTTTCCAAGCAAACCGGCTCTTGCAAACGCACGTGATTCGATTATCATGTTTAAACGAAATTTTTATCGAAAATATAAAAAATGAGCTCAAAAACAATTAATAATTCAAATGCAAACTATTGTATTGCATAAGAAAGCACTGTTTTCAGATATGTCTGTTCTGTTATTCTGGTTGTATCTATCAGTCTTATAGAAGGAAAAGGTAAAGATAATAAAAAAGCTATTTATTATGATAAAAGTATATTTAAAACAACTCCGAAATTTAACCTGAGTGCAGGAATCATAATATTACTTCTTGTAATTCTTTACATTTGCTTTTGGTAAAAAAAACCACCAGAACACATAATAAATTTGTGTTCTGGTGGAAGAATATATTTATTAAAAATATTACCGTTATAAATCCAACAATTTATTGTTCACTTTTACATTTTTCAATACAATTCCGTCAAACAGCGAAACCTGAATAGAATCCTTCTCTTTTGCTTTAACATCAATATTTTCGAGTGTAAAATTTCTTAAACTATCATACTCAGTAACGCCAATTTCGGTAAAATGAATTGTATTAAGTTTAATATTTCGGAAAGTGATATTTTCAGATACAGATACAGGAGGAGTTTCGCGCCCCTGCAAATCGAAAAACTGTCGCCATGGACGAATATAAATTGCTGTACGCAAACCTCCGGTTATATTTTCGATAGTTATATACTCATATTTTTGAGGGGTATCAGGTCGCATTTTTAAAAACAACATACGACTTGCCCCATCAATTTTACAATTACGCATAATAACATTACGGTTATGAATCGACTCACTTCCGCAGGTTAACACAGAGTGACACCATCCATACTCATTATCTTCAATAAGAATAAACATATTTGGCCCATTATTTGGGTCTTCATCGGCCCAGGGACCTTTACCACCTTTTAAAGTTACTGCATCATCGTTAACTGACATATAACAGCCTTTAATAAGAACATTACTACACACATCAATATCGACAGCATCAGAACTTGGTGCAGCCACTGGTTCTTTTGGAGCATATATATTAGCATTAAGTATTTTTACATTATTACACTGGTACAAATGAGTTGTCCAAAAACCCGAGTTATGTAGCTTTACATCCTGAATTTGAACATCGTTGCTACCCCAGATAAATACAAGCCGGGGGCGCGATACTTCGAGGTTAGTACAATATTTATTTTCCTTGCGTCGTTGCCAAAAGGCTTCCCAATATTTAAGTCCGTTTCCATCAATAGTACCATTTCCAGATATAGAAAACCCATTTACGTTATATGCATTTATTAAAGCCGGGAAATAATCGAGGTTTTGTCCCTCCATACGCGATGGCTGAATAGGATAGTTCGAAATATCATCCGATCCTTTAAGAACAGCCCCCTTCTGAACATGAAGCTTTGTACCCGGCTTAAAAAACAAAGCACCACTAAGATAAGTCCCTGAAGGTATAACAACAACACCTCCAACTTCAGAAGCAGCATCAATAGCTTTTTGAATAGCAACAGTATTAATTGAATCGCCACCTTCAACAGCACCAAAATCAGTAATAATAAATTGTTGACCTAATTGGCTTAAATCAAGCTTTGTGGTATCTTTAAACCAACCTGAAATTGGTGTCCCATCTGGCCAAAGATCAATTTTTTGCTGGGTTTGACACGATAAAAAAGTAATGAAAACAAAAGTAGCAATTGTAAGTTTTAAGAGGTTGTTCATAATTATATACAATTAGTTGTTTGTAATTTTTTAGAACCTTAAATATACAATCAACTTATAGTGTTATCAAAACAAAGAACTCATTATTTAAAAAGAAAAAACCGATGCACAATAACTCATGCACCGGATAGAATATTGAGAAAACAAGAGAAATAATTATTACTTATTTAAAACAGGAATAACACACTCGAATGGAACATACTTAAAATTCTGATTCATCAAACTGTCACCATCAAAATTAAACCCATCCTGAAGTACAATTAACCCATTTGGATAAAATGACCCCAATGGGACAGAAACAACTTCCAAACCATCAGTTTCTTCGACTCCATCAATCACTCCATTAATTACTTTAAAACTACCAACATACTTATCGTTAACCCCAATATTAAAAATAGCATAAGAAAAACTTCCCTGACTCGAAGCCATTAAATAAGTTTGACAATTATAACTAAACAATGCAATGCCTTCGATATCGTAAGTAATATCGACATTTAACGAATCACTGTCAGCTAATTTTTCAGGGATGGCAAAACTATTAAGCAAATCGACTTTAAAAATCCCTTCCTGTTCAACCCCATAATAAAGAATCCCTGTTGAATCATTAGTAACCATACCTTCGAGCTGACTGCTCACCTTAAATGATCGAATTAACCGGTAATATATTGAATCGCTTTCATAATTAAGATACCATTGTTCAATTTGAAAATCTTTTCCATTGACAATACTATAATGTTTTTGCTCTTTAGTATTATAATAATTACATATACCATAAACTTCGGAAACACCCGAAGGAATATTGGCAATAACATTTGATAATTTTACCGAATCGGGGTCGATAACAAAAACAGATATAGTGTTTAAACTACGGTTAGTACCGGTAACCAGAGATACAACTTTCCCTTTATAATAAAAGCCATTCTTTAAATCAATATTATTAATATGACCGCAATCGATAAATTGCTTAGTGTTACCATCCAAATCGTAGACATACACACCCCCTTTTTTATTAGTACCCAAAACCAAACTTTGTTCGGCATTATTTGGGTTTACCCAAATAGCAGGATCATCGGCTGCATCTTCACCCTCAAGCGATTTAACAGGTTCTGTTTCAGCTGTGGCAGTAACTGCAAATTCAATCATATTTTGACGAGACAAAGCTTCTATCATCTCCAACGAATCTTCACGAGCTTCAGCATTTCTAACAATAAGAAGAGTATCCTGTTTACCCGTTTTAGTACTACAAGCAATAAAAAACATGCAAAAGAGATAAAGAATAGAAATGTATTTTATATTTTTCATATGAAAATTTATCAAATAAAGCCGGATGTAAGTCGCATGATGAATTTACATTCATATTTATAATTAACGAATCATGCTCGTTTCATTTATTAGTTTAAAATTTAAACCCTATACCAAAATTGACTTTCATGCCATAATATTCGGCCTGCATAGTGCGTTCACTTATACCTTGATAAAAACGTAATGGCTGATTTAAAATATTATTAACATTAAAATATAAGTTCCAATTTTTTGCAAATTTATAATCGAGGTTTAAATCCATATAATTTACAGCATCCTGGTAATAATCGAAAAACGCTTCTTCTCCAATTCCACCATCTTCATTAACGTTTAAAAAAGCACTGGCATGATTAAATGATAACCTAATATCAAATTTTTTTGTGTCATAAGCTAAACTTAAATTATAAGTATGTTTTGGCGATCCGGCCAAAGGCAAATCTTCATTTTCACGTCCTTTCACTTCAATATCCTCAAGTTTTGAACTTACATAAGTATAATTTCCATAAAAAGTAAGTTGTTTTAAAAAAGAAGGAAGAAATGTCAATTTTCGACTCACCCCTATTTCAGCACCAAACAGGGTTGCATTTGCAATATTGTCAGGCTGGGTAAACAGGTCATAAACTTCACCTTTATAAGTATAATCAGATTTAACCAGATAGGCCATCACATCGTTCAGTTTTTTGTAGAAAACACCAGCCGAAATAAAACCAACATTTGAAAAATAGTGTTCCCCTAATAGATCAAAATTCATTGAAGTAGTAGGTTTTAACGATGGGTTACCTATGGTAATTTCATTGTCTTCATTTATTTCCTGGTAAGGAACCAAATCGTAATAATTAGGCCTTGCCAATGAGTTAGTCCAGGCAAAACGCAAATTAGCATTTTTTGTCAGCTCGTACTTTAAGTGTAACGAAGGTAAAATATTTGAATAGTTGTCTTTTACCACCTCCGATATAACCAAATCTTCTTCCTGAATTAAATCACCATTTTGATCTTCAATCTCCTCAAAGTAATTAAAACCCTGGTATTCAAGTTTTGTTTGCTCAATACGCAATCCGGTAATAAATGAAAATTTAGACCCAATATTTTGAGTAACCATAACATATCCGGCCATAACATCTTCTTTAGCGTTAAAATTACCAGCTAATTCGGCAATAACCTTTGATTTATCATAATCAGTAATATTATCAAGAATTATTTTATCACTTATTTTAGGGTCAACATAGTGTCCCAAATTATAATCTCCAGCCATATAGTTACTACGCGAAATATCCTTTAAATTAGCAAAAACGATTTCATCAAAAGCATCTTCGTCAGTTGGTTCAAATTCGAAAAAATCATTTTCACGCTCTTTTTCTTTACCTTTGTATCGGGCTCCAAATTTAAGTTTACTAGCATATTGAGAATCAAACAAAGGTATTTCAAAGTTCACCCTAAAGTTTTTATCAATCTCATCAGTATATTGATATTCTTCGGTCATCTCTTTGAATGAATAAGCATCTGAAAAATCAGCAAGTTTATCATTGTCATAAGTAACCATCGGTTTTTCACGATTTGAATAATTAAAACCAACAATTGCATCTTTAGCACGATACACTAAATATCTTTCATTAGGTCGTTCTTCACTGGCCTTTGCATAAGAACCTGACCAATTTAATTTTAACTGGCCGAAAACATGTTCACCACCCAAATTTAAGTTCATCATTCGCTGATCCTCTAAGCGGGCATATTTATTATCTTTTGACCCAAACTTGGTTTCTCTTCTTATTTCGGCAATATACATTCCACTTGTTATATCGGGTTCAATATCTTTAAATGTTACCCGGTAACGGTTCTCCCAATCGTTACGATGATTATAAACTCCTTGAAAAAACAGAGTATGATTATCGCCAAATTTATAGTCCAAACCAACAGAAAAACTTTGACGTAATCGTTCAATAAAATATTGTCGATTTTGAAACTCAGTAGTATAAGCCGACGCATCTTTGTTATTTTCATCAATAAAATCCCATTCTGCCTCAATATTATCTGATCCTAAATGGTTATCGTAAACCGATGCACTAATAACAATACCCAAATGATTATTTAACAAACGATCGCTTACGGTAACTGCTCCTTTTAATGTAGGCTTACAAGACACAAAGTTGTAACCACTTCCCAGTTTTCCATAAACTTCACGTTTATAAGGAGCTACTTTAGTAACCAAATTAATGGATCCGCCAATAGCATCCGCATCCATATCAGGCGTAACAGCCTTATTAAATTCTACAGTCTGCACCATATCCGAAGGAATCAGATCGAGCTGAACAGAACGAATCTCTGCTTCGGCCGAAGGAACCCTTTCTCCATTAATGGTAACCGAATTTAACTGAGGAGCTGTTCCCCTGATATTGCCAAAGCGTGCTTCACCCTGATCGTATTGTACATTAATGCCCGAAAGACGCTTAAGGGCATCGCCAATATTAGCATCGGGAAATCGATCAAGTTGCTCTTTATCTACAACATTAGTTATTGACAAAGCATTTTTTTGAATGTTTAATGCTCTTGTTTCACCTTGTAATCGACTATTTACAACCACTTCAGATAGTTCTACCCCTTCATTTAACTCAAAGTTAACTGCCACATCCTTACCCGATTCAACATTAACCACAGTTTTTACTGTTTCATAACCCAAATAAGATGTTACTAAAACCAATTTTCCACTATTAATATTATTAAGAGTAAAATGCCCGTTAACATCGGTAATTGTTCCGGTTGTTGTACCATCAATAAAAACTGTTGCCCCAGGTAATGAGTGGTTTTGTGTATCAGAAACACGTCCGCTAACAATTGACTTCTGCGCAAAAATTGTTATTATGCTTAACGCATATAAAAGAATAATAAATGAGATCCTTTTCATTGCCATTATTAATATTTTATACATTATAAAAATTGTGACAATGATATAGTTCAAACGTAAACAATGCTTTAATAAGCAATTAAATGATAGTTACTTCGGAACTTATGAAAACAGAAAAATAGATTTTTATGTTAATTTTTTATGATTTGTTTAATCTAATTCAAATAATGTGAATTAAACTATCGACAAGTTTGAATTAATTCTTTGTTATAATTAGGCCTAATACTGTTTTTGTTACTATTTTCGATTAAATAATTATCGGCATAAACAACATTTATATGATAAAATTCATTATCACATTTATAGGAATAATTTTTAGCACATCACAAAATTTTGAAATAAATGGTCAAAACTCACTTTTATGGAAGATATCGGGAAATGGACTAAACCATCCATCGTATCTGTTCGGTACCATTCATATTATTTGTGAAGATTCATATTTTCTTGATTCAACTGTAATACATGCTATAAATACATCATCAAAAATGGTTTTAGAAATAGATATGTCGGCTCCCGGCATTATGCAAAAAGCCCAGATGAGAAGTTTTAACAAGAACAATCATAATATAAAAGACGATTTGACACCCAACGACCGACAATTTTTAGATAGCTGTTTAAAGGCTAGTTTTAATGTTGGAATTGACCAAATGGGTATTCTTAAACCTTGGGGTATTATGATTACTTTAAGCATTACCAATGCAATTGGGTGTTCAAATACAAAACAATACGAAACTGAATTACTAGCCATTGCACACAACAAAAATATTGAAATAGATCAACTTGAAACAATCGATTATCAATTAAGCCTTTTCGATAGCATTCCATATAACAGACAACTCGAAATGCTTATTTGTGCTGCTCGCGAAAAAAATAAAAGCAAAATCGAGCTTCAGAAACTAATGAAGGCTTATACAAATCAGAATATTGAAGAAATACATAAATTGATGATGGAGCAAGATGAAATGAAAGAATTTAGCAATTTATTTTTTTACAACCGTAACAAAAACTGGATTCCTATTATAGAAAGTTTTATTAGCCAACAACAAACATTCATTGCTATTGGGGCAGGACATCTTGGTGGCAAAGGCGGTGTAATTGACTTACTTAAAAAAGAAGGATATGTTGTGGAACCATTAGTTCATTAAAAAAACTTAAAGCATAATAGCTGTACAAAAGATACTATAATTTTAACTAATAATGATATTATTCATAAATTTGAAAAGAAAAAAATAATAATTATTTGAAATTAACTACATTCAAATGAGAATATGCTTTTGCAATACTATAAAAAGTTGGGGAGGAGGCGAAAAATGGCATTATGAAATGGCTACCGAACTTGCAAACATTAATGATTATCAAATATCATTTATAACAAATAATAAAAGTCAATTAGCAAAAAAACTATCTTCTCATTTAATAACTCCATATTTTATTTCAATTGGAAATATAAGTTTTTTAAATCCTTTTAAAACTTATAAATTAATTACATATTTTAAAAAAAACCATTTCGATGCAGTTATTTTAAACAGCCCTAGTGAATTAAAAACTGTAGCCATTGCAGCAAAAATAGTAAAAATTAAAAAAATTATTTATCGACGCGGAAGTGACGTAGTTGTTAAAAACTCATTTTTAAACCGATTTTTACTTGAAAAAGTAGTAACAACAATTATTGCCAATTCAAATGCAACAAAAGAATCACTTTTGAAAACAGGGCTAAATATTTCTGATAAGATTTATCTAATTCCAAATGGCATAAAACCACCTTCAATTATAAAATCATCACCAGAAACTGATACAGTAATAATTGGTGCAATTGGCCGATTAGCTCCCGAAAAAGGTTTCGATTTATTAATCGATATCTGCAAATTACTCAGAGACCAAAAACTCAACTTCAAGATTAAAATTGCGGGTTCCGGAAATGAAGAATCAAATTTACGCAATCAGATTGAACAACATCAATTAAATGACATTGTCGAATTAGTTGGCTTTGTTAATGATCCGTTCAATTTTTTATCGCAATGCGATATTTTTGCATTATCATCGAGATATGAAGGATTTGGTTACGTTGTTGTTGAAGCTATGTTTGCTAAAAAACCGGTAGTTGCTTTTGATATAAGTTCGGTACGTGATCTTATATACGAAGGAGAAACAGGATATATTGTTCCAGCCTATCAAATAAATGCATTTGCCGATAAAGTAAAACAACTTTTGTTAAATAAAGAAACAAGAATCAGTTTTGGAGAAAAAGGATCACAAATAGCATTTGAGAAATTTAATTTTAAAACCAGTTTAGAACATTTCTTAAATGTTATTACATCTTAGATTATTTGTTTGTCAAACAAATCTTAAAAAAACTTCCTTATTAAAAAAAACCATTACTATTTTTTAATCTCAATAAATATTTCTCCATCCCATTTTCAAGCGAAGTAAACTCTTCGGAGTATCCAACTCCTCTTAAATTTGATAAATCAGCTTTAGTATAAGCCTGATACTTACCTTTTAAATGATCGGGGAAAGGAATAATTTTAATATTACAATTACCATATTGCATCGAAAAAATTTTGGCCATATCCATAAAAGAACGTTCCACTCCGGTACCGCAATTAAAAATTCCACTCTTACGCGATTCGATGAAGAACATTACAACTTTCACAACATCATCAACAAAAATAAAATCGCGCAAAAAATTCTCACTTCCCTCAAACACTTTTATCTCGCCATTTTCATTTGCCTGGTTGAAAAAATGAAACGGAACAGAGGCCATGCTTCCTTTATGGTTTTCCTGATAACCGTAAACATTAAAATATCGAAGTCCCACAACCTGACTATGAGGTTTTTTAAAATCGACATTTTTACGAATGTAGTTATCAAAAATAAACTTCGAAAAAGCATATCCATTTAAAGGGTACTCACACTCGGGCTTTTCTGAAAAACCATTATCGCCATTTCCATATACCGACGCACTTGATGCATAAACAAAAGGTATCTCCTCGTCCTGACAATAATGAAACAGTGTTTTTGAATATTCGTAATTGTTTTTTATTAAATAATTTGCATCCAACTCTGTTGTAGCCGAACATGCCCCCTGATGCAGTATCATCTCAACATTTTTCAAGTTTGGCAACCGATTTAAAAAATCAAATTTATCAATATAATCGCTAAATTTTAATCGGTTAAGATTAAGATATTTTTGTGTATGTGCTAAATTATCAACAATAATAATATCATTAATCCCTGCATCATTTAAACCTTTAACCAGGTTACTTCCAATAAAACCTGCACCACCAGTAACAATTATCATATTCAAAAAATTTTACACTAAACAAAGTTAAACCGAATTAATAAAAAAAAAGACTTTTAATAATATATTCAATGATATTAAGTTATTTTGTATAATAATTATAAGGTATTAGTAACAATCCTCGTGATATAAATAAATGGTTAAACATGAGGTTCTTCTAAATAATAAATAAGTGAAAATTTTACTACTTAATTCAATAGGACAAAACAAATGGGGTGGTGGAGAAAAATGGATGATACTTGCAGCAGGAGGGCTCATAAAAAAAGGGCATGATGTTTATATTGGGAGCAGAAAAAACTCAATTATTCAAAAAAAAGCAAAAGAAAACAACATTCCTTTCATTCCAATTAATATTAGTTCAGATTTTAGTTTTTCAGGAGCATTCGATTTGATCAGACATAGCCATAAATCGGCTTTTGATGTTATTGTTGGCTGTCAAAACAGAGATGTACGTATTTCGGGTGCAATAAAAAAACTAATTGGAAAACCCATTGTATTAAGTCGTCAGGGCGTAAAACTGCTTCACAATTCGTGGAAATATAAATGGTTTTTTAACCCCCTATGCGATGGAATTATCACTAATACATTAAGTATTAAAAAAGAGTACGACAGTTATAACTGGTGGAATGATGATTTTGTAAAAGTTATATATAATGGTGTTGGTATTTCAAACGATAAAGACATTAAACCTGCCGATTTAAGTCAATACATTCCTTCAAACATAAGTAATCCAAAAATCATACTTTCTGCAGGGCGATTATCAAACCAAAAAGGATTTAATTATTTAATTGAAGCTGCCGAAGATATTTGCAAAGAGCGAAAAGATGTATTCTTTTTAATTGCCGGTAAAGGCAAACTTCATTCCAAGCTTAAAAGCATGATTGTATCGAAAGGTTTGGAAAAAAATGTATTACTTATTGGATTCCACAACGATTTAACCTCACTTTTTAAAAAATCTGATTTATTTGTTCTCTCATCGTTGTACGAAGGAATGCCTAATGTGGTGATGGAAGCAATGGCGAATAAAGTACCGGTTATTTCAACCGATGTAAATGGCGTGTCTGAATTAATTGAGAATAATAAAAGTGGCATCATTATACCACCGGCAAACAGCAAAAAACTTTCACAATCTATTAAACAGTTTTTTAACGAAAACAAACATGATGAAATAGTAAATAAAGCTTTCCAACGAATTAACGATAAATTCTCAATTGAGGTTATGGTTAATAATCTTGAAAAATTTTTCAGCCATAAAATTGCAAATCGTTTTCAACTCAATTCATTCCTAATAATACAAACAGCATTTATTGGCGATGTTATTCTGGCAACACCTCTCATCGAGAAACTGAAACGTTTTTATCCCAACAGTAACATTGATTTTTTACTTCGAAAAGGTAATGAAGGACTATTGGAAGGAAATCCGCATTTACGAAACATGATTGTATTTAATAAAAAAGACGGAAAGTATAAAAACCTTATCAGGCTTATTAAACAAATAAGAAAAAACAAGTACGATTTAGTCATTAACATACAACGCTATTCAACAACCGGAATCATCACATCACTATCGGGGGCTACTCAAAAAGTTGGTTTTTCTAAAAACCCTCTTTCACTGTTTTTTACAAAACGGATATACCACCAAATGCATCACGAAAAAACAGGCGATCACGAAGTAAAACGAAACCTAAAACTTATTGAATACATTACTGATACCAGTTTTGAGATGCCAAAACTATACCCATCGAAAAAAGATTTTGAATCGCAAAAACAAGAACAACCATATTATTGTATTGCACCTACATCGGTTTGGTTTACAAAGCAATTCCCGTTTGAAAAATGGATCAAACTTATTAACAAACTACCTTATAACCATAAAATATATTTATTAGGTGCAAAAAGCGATTCCCAGTTTTGTGAAAAACTAATACATCAGGTCGAACACCCTAATGTAATAAATAATGCCGGCAAAATAACTCTATTACAATCGGCAGCATTAATGAAAAATGCTACTATGAATTATGTAAATGACTCGGCACCTTTACACATAACATCGGCCATGAACTGTCCGGTTCGTGCAATATTTTGCTCCACTGTACCTGCTTTTGGATACACTCCTTTATCGGATAATTCGAAAATTATTGAAGTAACCGAAAAACTTTCGTGCCGACCTTGTGGTTTACATGGTAAAAAATCGTGCCCTTTAGGCCACTTTAAATGTAGCGACATAGAAATTGACAGAATTATTAATTAAAAATAATGACATTAAGCAGACAAGAAGTTGAAATAATGGCACCAGTTGGTTCATACGAATCACTTATGGCTGCTATTCAGGGAGGAGCAAACTCGGTATATTTTGGTGTTGAACAGTTGAATATGCGTTCACGTTCATCGGCCAATTTTACCATTTCCGATTTGCACGAAATTGTCCGTATTGCCACCAAAAATCATATCAAAACTTATCTTACTGTTAATATTGTTTTATACGATGATGATTTAGAGGTGATGAAAAGAATAATAGATGCCGCAAAAGAAGCTAAGCTAACTGCCATCATAGCATCAGATCAGGCTGCTATTAACTATGCCAATTCTATTGGTGTTGAGGTTCATATATCTACCCAGGTTAATATATCAAACATTGAAACAGTTAAGTTTTACAGCAAATTTGCAGACGTTGTTGTACTGGCTCGCGAACTAAACATGAACCAAGTTACTGCTATTTATAAGGCAATAAATGAGGAACAAATCAAAGGTCCTAAAGGAGAATTGATACAAATTGAAATGTTTATACATGGAGCTTTGTGTATGGCAATTTCGGGTAAATGTTATTTAAGTCTTCACCAATATAATTACTCGGCCAACCGCGGTGGATGCCTGCAAGGTTGTCGACGTTCGTACATTGTTACAGATAAAGATACTGGCAACGAACTTGAAATAGACAATGAATATATTATGTCGCCAAAAGACCTTAAAACCATTCATTTTCTCGATCAGGTTTTGGAAGCAGGCGTAAGGGTGCTAAAAATTGAAGGACGAGCTCGTTCGGCAGAATATGTTAAAACAGTTGTTGAGTGTTATAACGAAGCTGTTGATGCTGTTATAAACAATAATTTTACCCATGAAAAAATTGAAAATTGGGACAAACGATTATCTTCAGTCTTTAACCGAGGTTTTTGGGATGGTTATTATTTAGGACAAAAAATTGGCGAATGGTCTCGCGAGTATGGCTCAAAAGCAACCAAAAAGAAAGTATATATTGGAAAAGGAACCAACTACTTTCCTAAAATTAAAGTTGCCGAATTTTTGGTTGAATCACATTCATTATCGGTTGGCGACGAAATACTAATAACAGGACCTACAACAGGAGTTATTCAAATGACTGTACCCGAAATTAGAGTCGACTTAAAACCGGTTGATTTAACAACTAAAGGCGAAAAATTTTCTATGCCTGTCGATGAAATAATCAGACGATCTGATAAATTATATAAACTGGTAGATGCAAAAACAGTTAAAGACGGACAAGGATGATTGAAGGACACCTGGAAAAAATGAAAACATCGCTTATAGATGGAAAAGTAAATTATCAACTTCCCCTAGAAAACAACTTTATTGCCTTAAACCCTATCATCGGCCAATCTATAAAAATATCATACCGGGGAAAAATTCATTGCATGAATTGTGGAAAAGAAACTAAAACATCTTTTGGACAAGGATATTGCTTCCAATGTTTTTCAACAATTCCTGAAACTGATGAATGTGTTCTTAATCCAGAAAAATGCAAAGCTCATTTAGGAATATCACGCGACATGGAATGGTCAAAAACCCATTGCTTAACCGATCATATTGTTTATCTCGCTTATACAGGAAACCTTAAGGTTGGTGTAACCCGTCATTCTCAAATTCCTACCCGATGGATAGATCAGGGTGCAATACAGGCAATTCAACTAGCCAAAACACCAAACAGACACATTGCAGGTTTAATTGAAGTATTTCTAAAAAGTCATTTCGCCGATAAAACATCGTGGCAACAAATGCTTAAAATGAAACCTTCATTTTTACCTGTAAATCTTATTTATGAAAAAGAAAAAGCAATTGGTTTAATGCCATCAGCACTTAAACAATTTGTTAACGATAATAATGACATTTTAAATATTCAATATCCTTTGCTCCAAATTCCCGATTCGATAACATCAAGTAACTTTAATAAAACAAATTCAATAGCTGGAAAACTAACCGGTATTAAAGGACAATATTTAATTTTCGACAATAAAAATGTTATCAATATTAGATCGCACAGAGGATACCTGGTGTCAATAGAAATATAATTATCATTTAACACCGTAATTTGTAAATAGTAACATTTCAAATCCCTAGTTATGTTTTCTATTTCAATTTGGATAACTCAAAAAAAGAAAACTCATTAGATCTTACTTGCTTCAATTCATAATATTATAATCAAATATCATTTAGAATACTACAAATCATAATTTTTTATATCTCAATATAAATATCACTTCTCTACAACTAAAGTATCATTCGACTTAAGTAAAAATGTCTTGCCATATATATTCAAATATAATTGAGAGGAGCTTAATGATGTAATTACAACAGACTGCTTTGTTACTTTTACGTCAATATTTTTCCCCTGAAACTGCATTTTAAACGAATAGAGACTCCACTTATCAGGAATAATAGGATTCAGGCTAAGTTTTCCATCATAAACCCGTTTCCCCCCAAAACCTTCAACTATTGACATCCAAGTACCTGCCATACTTGTAATATGTAAACCTTCATGTACCTCATTATTGTAATCGTCGAGGTCAAGTCTTGAGGTTCTTAAGTAAAGTTTGTATGCCTTTTGAGTATCTCCTATTTTTGATGCAAGAATACTATGTACACAAGGCGATAATGAAGACTCATGAACAGTGCGTGGCTCATAAAAATTGAAATGCTTCTTTATTGTATCATTATCAAACTCATTCTCAAACAAATAAAAGCCTTGCAGTGTATCTGCCTGTTTAATGAAACAGGAACGCAGAATACGATCCCATGACCAATGTTGGTTAATGGGACGTTGCGATAAATCAATATCAGATGCCATAAGCTGTTCCTTATCCATAAAGCCATCTTGTTGTAAAAACACATTCAGCTTTTCATTAAACGGAAAATGCATTTTATCGATGATCTGATTCCAGCGTGTTGTTTCAACCTCGTAATCAAAAGTAATCTTCTCTGCCAACGAATCATACTTGGTTTTATTCAGTTGTTTTACTTTTTTAATGGACTCAAGTGTAAATTTTAAACACCAGGTAGCAATCTTATTGGTGTACCAGTTATTGTTCACATTATTCTCGTACTCATTGGGGCCTGTAACACCAAGCATCACAAACTTCTGTTTTTCACCCGACCAAGTAATTCGCTGACTCCAAAAACGGGCAATTCCAATTAAAACTTCTAAGCCATAGTCAACCAGATATTGCTCATCGCCGGTATGGCGTATATAGTTATGAATAGCAAATGCAATGGCTCCATTCCGGTGTATCTCTTCAAAGGTAATCTCCCATTCGTTATGGCATTCCTCACCATTAATAGTAACCATAGGGTACAATGCGGCTCCATCTTTAAACCCAAGTTTTTGTGCATTCTCAATTGCTTTTTGCAAATGTTTATACCGATAAATCAGCAACTGTTTAGTTACATTAGATGGGGCTGTCGATAAAAAAAAAGGAATACAATATGCCTCTGTATCCCAGTAGGTAACGCCACCATATTTTTCACCGGTAAATCCTTTTGGTCCAACGTTTAACCGGTCGTCATCACCGGTGTAAGTTTGGTTCAATTGAAATATGTTAAAACGAATCCCCTGTTGAGCTTCAATATCTCCTTCGATTTGAATGTCGCTTGTTTCCCATTTTTTTTTCCATACATTTTTATGAGCTTCCAACAGATGGTCAAAACCTTTGGATAGAGCAATTCCAGATTGTTTTTTAGCCTCTTTTATTAACTCTTGATTCTTATAATTTAAGTTACTGCAAACTCCAACATATTTATAAATTGTTGCTGTTTGAGCCTTATTTACAGGCAGGATTGCCTTGTTTCCGCTCAGAGTTGAAGTTGAGATCAATTCAGGTTTGGCTATAACATTGGCATTGTCAATTTGAAGGCTGTAAAGCATGTGAAATGCGACCCGAAAATCTAACTTTTTTGTTTGAGTTAGTAATTCAGCTTCTCCATTATTTGAATTTGATTCTAAAATATTCCAGAATTTCTCATCATAATTCGAATCTTCATTTTCAACGTCTCCATCCAAATAGGGGAAAAAACTTATTTTCCCTGAAAAATTAACGGGTGAAACACTGTATTTGATAACTCCAATTTCATTATCGGCCATGCTTACAAACCTTATTGATTCAATTTGAAGTTTATTACCGGATGGTAATGTAACAGTGAATTTACGTGTTAATGTTCCTACTTTCATATTAAGAATTCGAACGAAATCATCAACCTGACAATGATTGAGGTCGAGCTCTTCATCATTGGCAAAAACGCGAATTCCTATCCAGTTAGCTGAATTGATGATTTTTGCGAAGTATTCGGGATAGCCATTCTTCCACCAGCCAACTCTTGTTTTATCAGGAAAATAAACTCCGGCAACATAGCTTCCCTGAAGTGACGAACCAGAATAAGTCTCCTCAAAATTAGCACGTTGTCCCATTTTGCCATTGCCAATACTAAATATACTTTCAGAAGAACGTTGATTCTCAGGATTAAATCCTTCTTCTATTATGCTCCATTCATCTGCTTTTAAATGCTTCCTCATATAACCAGAATATATTTAGATAATTATAATGCCATTAGTTTGTTAAGATTCATTTGATGTAAACCATCAATTACTATATTGGCTTTTGATAATGTTTCAGGCGACCCAATACCAACACATTTCATATTTGCTGACAATGCAGCTTCAACACCGGCTTCAGCATCTTCAAATACAACACACAATTCATAAGGAATATCGAGTTCATCAGCCCCTTTTATAAAAACTTCGGGATCGGGTTTGGCTTTGGTAACTTTGTTGCCATCAATAATTACATCAAAAAGTGCTGTTAAATTCAAACGTTTTAAAATAGCTGGGGCATTTTTACTAGCCGAACCTAAGGCGGTTTTTATTCCTGCATTGCGAACCGCTAAAAGAAACTCTTTTGCACCGGGCAGTATTTCATCGGGTTGCATTTGACTCACCATTTCAATATATCGTTGATTTTTTTTTGTAGCATATTTTTCTCTTTCCTGTTTGGTTAACTTAATGCCTCCTATTTCCAAAAGAATGTCAAGTGAAGCCATTCTACTGATTCCTTTTAACCGCTCATTTTGTGTTTCAGAAAAATCAAAAGCCAACTCATTGGCCAATTCCTTCCATGCGAGGTAGTGATATTTAGCAGTATCAACAATTACTCCATCGAGATCAAAAATGCAGGCTTTAATTTTGGTCATAACTAAGCGATATGTTTGATAGATGAAAAAGCAAGATATATTAAATAATGATCTGCTTCAAGTCATATAGTGTTAATTCTGTTGAGAATAGTAATAATGTGTGTATAGGCCAGAAATAGGAATTGTGCATTTAAATATCAAAATTGTTTTCAAAGATTTTAAAAAAAATCATCTCCCACCGGTAATAATAGTAAGCCAACTCCATTTTTTCGAAATCAGGAACAAACAATAAATAATAAAAATTGCAATAAGTATTTGAAGTGCAATTAAAACAACCCAATTATGAATAAACAAAGCAAGCACTGGAAACGATACAACCATAATAGGAGAATGATATAAATGCAGCAAGTATGAATATCTGCCAGTTTTATAAATAGGAATCTTTAAATCAATAAATATCAAAAAAACAATAAATGCCATTGGATACTTAAGGTAATAACCATTTAAAAATGCTGTTACAAAAGCCATAACAACAACTGCTAATAAAACAATAGTTTTGTTTGTACGCTTTTCGAAATATGCATATAAACCTCCTAAAGCAAAAAGCAAAACAATATCAAACCGAATAAACAGTTTGCCCCATATAAGGTAAGGAATCAAAATAAACAAAGTATAAAAGTTTTTTCGTGTTATTAATTCAATTAACACAAATACCATAAAAATATCTCTTACAAAATATGTTGGTGGGTTAATAGGTGGGCTATTTAAAGACAAAAAACCTTCAGTAAATAAATCCCATCCATAAGAAAGCCTGTTTAAAGCATTATATCCGAACACATAATTAGCTATTAGTGTTAATCCAATTACCAAAAAATTGGCAATTAAAAATGGAACAGCCAGACTCTTAACCTTTTTTATTAACAAACCTCTCGATTGCCTTGAAACGCTGTAATATAAATAACCCGAAATAACTGAAAGCACAGTTGTTCCATAAGTTGGCAATATTACAACCATAAAATAAATTGACCCTTCAGTTAATTCATGACGAACATGAGTAAACGATATTAAAATAACAGCTATAATTCTTATTAATTCAATGCCGGGTTTCATTTTTTTAATTGGAGTTAAAAAACACCTCAATAGTTAAAATCCATTAATACTTAGTCCCATACCTTTTATTTTTCTGAATAATTCCAAAGCATAAACATCAGTCATACCCGAAACAAAATCGAGTACTGTTTGTATTTTTTTGTAAACCGATGCCTCCTCAGTTACCTGAAACTGTTCGGGAATAAAAGGCAATAATAGTTTTGAATAGTATAACTTTGGATTTAAAACAGCTTTTATAAACTCATCCAACAAAACTCCTAAAATTTTAAAACCGGCAATTTCAATCTCAACTACACTCTGATGTCTATATATACGTTTTATAGCTGTATTCTGACAAACAACCATTGCTTTACCTAACAAACCGGGCAAATGATCAACAAGTGCTCCTTCGAAAGTACCATCTAAGATATTTTTTCTATTACTCCAAAAAATATCAGTACAAGCCTGAACTAATTTTCCAATAACAATAGCACGCAGATAAGTAATTTGCTCATTAGTATCGGTCACTTCAGTAAAAACCTCGTATATTTTTTTAAGTAATGATAAATCATTTTCCGAATCGAAAAATGATAGCAACAAAGCTTTTGTCTCGTCAGTCGATAAAATTTTTAGCTTATGAGCATCTTCTATGTCCATAAACTGGTAACAAATATCGTCGGCCGCTTCTACCAGGTAAACCAATGGATGACGAGAATAAACCCCCTGCTCCAATTCTATCAATCCAAGCTCTTTTACTATTTTTTTAAACGTTATCTCTTCCGATTGAAAATAGCCATATTTCTTCTTTCCTTTACTACTTGATGAGTATGGATATTTGAGAATAGAAGCAACGGTTGAATATGTAAGAGCAAACCCTCCTGTCCTACGACCATGAAATTTTGTAGTTAAAATTCTAAAAGCATTAGCATTACCCTCAAAATTAATCAAATCGTTCCATTGCGCGTCTGTAACCGCTCCTTTATACGATGATCCATAACCATTTGAAAAGTAATGCGAAATAGCTTTTTCACCACTATGACCAAAAGGTGGATTACCTAAATCGTGAGCCAAACATGCTGCTGCAACAACCGAACCTATTTCGTAAACAAGATCGGTTTCTGCAATTTTGTTTTCAACTAAAAGTCGCGAAATATTATTCCCCAACGATCGTCCAACACTGGAAACTTCGAGGCTATGAGTTAACCGGTTGTGAACAAAAATACTTCCCGGCAATGGAAACACTTGTGTTTTATCTTGTAATCGTCGAAAAGGAGAAGAAAAAATCAATCGGTCAAAATCGCGTTGAAACTGGGTACGATCACCACTCTTTTCAACCGTCAAATTTTCCTGCCCTGTACGCTTTGCAGTTAATAACTGTTCCCAGTTCATCATTGACTTATTCCGATTTTCATTCATCCTTATCAATAATATTTAAATATTATATATGCCGTTCCTCTAAATAGAGCAACAAAATAAATACCTTTTTAATAAATAACAGTTCTGTACTGCTTCATCTCATTCTCTAAATTCACGGCTCTTCCATTTGTAACATGGTTCATCAAATTCCAAAAACCACTACCATGATTTTTTTCCCTGGTATGACAAAGCTCGTGCAAAATAACATAATCAATCAAATGATCGGGTAAACGCATTAAATGTAAATTCAAATTTATATTATTTACGCTGGAACAAGACCCCCATCTGCTCTTTAAATTTTTTATAAATACCTGCTTAAATTTAAAACTATGTTTAAAAGCCAACTCTTTTAATCGCTCAGGTAAATATTTTTTTGCTTCAATACGCAATGCTTCTACTATTCCATGCCTTATTGCTGATTGTATCGAACTAGTTTTCACATTCATATGTAAAGGATAATGCACATGAAGCATTCCATTGCTAAATTTTAAGTTCACATCATCCCTTTGTGCAGACTCAATACGAAGTGAAAATGTTCGGGTACTAAACAAAGTATTCTCATCAAAAATAGTCAACTCTTGCTCCTTCGATTTAATTTTTGTTAATGCCCTTTTCATCCAGTCGGAATTCGTTTTCATAAATTGGGCTACATGCATTGGAGCTGTACCGTGAGGTATACATACTTCTATACCTTTAAACGGACGTACCCGAATTGTTAATCTACTCCACTTATTTGATGTTGATAATATAACAGGTCCAATACCCGATAACTCAACAACTTCATTTGAAACATTACTTTTCAAAACCTTTGCCATCTATTTTTCCCTGATATTCAAGCCAAAATACTTTACAAAGAAAAGAAACATCCCTATCTTTTCAATAATTTTTTATTGCTATTGTAACTAATTGTAATATATAGTCGTCGTAATAATTATTATAACTTAACAAATCATTTTATTTATATATTTTAAGCCAAGATAATACCAGGCAATTATGGGTAAAAGCATCATTAAAGTAAACCAACTACACAAATCTTACCAAATGGGAACTAACTCGCTTCATGTTTTAAAAGGCATCGACATGGATATAAGAGAGGGAGAGATGGTTTCTATTATGGGTTCATCGGGTAGCGGTAAATCTACATTATTAAATATAATAGGAATACTAGATAATTACGACAAGGGTGAATACTACCTAAACGATATACTTATTCAAAAAATGAATGAAAAAAAGGCTGCTCAATTTCGAAACAAATACATCGGTTTTATCTTTCAGTCTTTCAACCTCATCTCATTTAAAAATGCCATTGAAAATGTTGCATTACCACTATATTACCAGGGAGTACCACGTAAAAAAAGAAATCAAATGGCATTGGAATACCTCGACAGACTAGGTTTAAAAGATTGGGCAGAACATACACCTGCCGAACTATCGGGCGGACAAAAACAACGCATCGCCATTGCACGTGCTCTCATATCAAAACCTAAAGTAATTTTAGCCGATGAACCTACAGGTGCACTTGATACTCAAACATCGTACGAGGTAATGGATATTCTTAAAGAAGTTAATAAAAGTGGTATCACAGTAATTATTGTTACTCACGAACACGATATATCGGAGATGACACACCGGGTTATTAGACTTACCGATGGTTTAATAGGTTCCAACATTAAAAATGGAATACATCAGCCAACTATTACAATTACCAACAACTAATAAATTATGATAGATTCCATTCAGGAAATTTTATCTACACTGAAAAAAAACAAGACCAGGGCAATAATGACCGGGTTTAGTATTGCATGGGGTATATTCATGCTAATACTTCTTTTAGGTTCGGGTAAAGGCTTACAAAATGGCATGGAAAATAATTTCCGATCTACATCGAAAAATGCACTTTGGATTTGGAGCCGCAGAACTCAGGTTGCCTACGATGGCATAAAGGCTGGTCGATACATAAAATTTACCGATGACGATATGAAAGCAATATCCGATAAATATAAGGAGGATATTGATAATTTTTCAGGTCGTTTTTTTCTTCGTGGAGATGCAGCTATTACTTATAACAACGAATATGGCGATTACTTTGTAGAAGGTGTATTACCCGAATTCAATAAAATTCAAATGTTTAAACAAATATCCGGTCGCTATATTAACGATCCTGATATTAATAAATTCCGAAAAGTTATTGTTATCTCCTTACCTGTTGTGAAAAATCTTTTTAAAAAAGAAAACCCTATTGGCAAATACTTAAAAATTAACGGAATACCTTTTAAAGTAATAGGTACTATCGAAGATTATGAAGACAAAGAACGAAAACGAGTGTACATACCGCTATCAACAGCAAAAAGAGTTTTCAACGGAGGTAATCGTTTAAGTGAAATGGCAATTGCCACTAATGCACTATCTGTTGAAGAAAACAAAAGAATTGAAGAATCTGTTGTAAAAACTCTTTCCGATCGTCATCATATATCGCCCGACGATAAACAAGCCATAGGAATATTCAATACACTTGAACACTTCAAACAGGCACAGGGAGTATTTGCTGGTATACGTATCTTCGTTTGGGTAATAGGTATTATGACAATTATTGCCGGCATTGTTGGTGTAAGCAATATAATGATAATACTAGTAAAAGAACGAACAAAAGAAATTGGTATTCGAAAAGCTATTGGGGCTTCTCCCTGGTCTATCATCCGACTGATATTGTCCGAATCGACTTTCATAACCATTTTTGCAGGTTTTTTTGGTTTGGTTTGCGGAATGGCTCTTTTAGCTGGTGCTTCAGCTTTTATTCAACATATTGCATCGCAAAACCCTGAAATTGAAAGATCTTTCTATAACCCATCAGCCGACTTTGACGTGGCCTTTACTGCATTAATAGTTTTAGTTTTTGCCGGTATAATTGCCGGTTACATACCATCACAAAAAGCAGCTGCCATTAAACCTATTGAAGCTTTACATGATGAATAAATACATTTATTAACCCAATTATTAAAGTATTGTGTTTGATATTGATAGCTGGCAGGAAATAATAAATGCCATAAAAAAAAATAAACTTCGCAGCATAATGACTGCTTTTGGCGTTTTTTGGGCCATTTTTATGCTAGTTATTATGTACGGCTCAGGTAATGGTCTTAAAAACGGTATTACTGAGGGCATTAAAGACTTTGCCACCAACAGCGGTTTTATGTGGGCTGAAAAAACAACCAAACCCTTCGAAGGTTTCAAAAGAGGCCGATACTGGGAAATTACTAATAAAGATATTACTGAAATTAGCGACCAAATTAAAGATATCGATGTGATATCTCCCAGACTAAATGGATGGAACCTGCAAAAGGGTGAAAATGTTGTACGAGGTATTCGTTCTGCTGCATTTAACGTTATGGGCGATTACCCTTCATATCGTAAAATAGATCCTTGCACAATGCCCTGGGGACGATACATAAATGATGAAGACATAAAATTTAAACGAAAAGTATGTATCATTGGCGAAAAAGTTTACGAAGTTATGTTCGACAAAGATGAAGATCCTGTTGGCAAATACATTCGAGTAAATGGAGTTTATTTTATGGTTGTTGGTGTTTTTAAATCGAACAATCCTAACATCAACATTGGAACTAATAAAAAAGAGACTGTTTACCTGCCTTTTACATCAATGCAACAAACATTTAATTATGGCGATGAAGTACACTTTTTTGGCATTACAGCCAAACCGGGAATTAAAATGAACGATATTATTAATAAAATAAAACCCATTCTTCAGAAAAACCATAAACTAGCCCCCGATGATGAAACTGCTATTGGTAAAGTTGATATTGAAAATGAAATAAAAGGAATGTTTTATACTTTCCTGGGTCTTGATATTGTCATATTTTTTGTTGGTATATTTACTCTTATTGCAGGTGCAATTGGTATTAGCAATATCATGTTAATAATAATTAAAGAAAGGACAAAAGAAATTGGTATTCAACGTGCAATTGGGGCAAAACCTTTAACAATTATAAGCCAAATACTTGCCGAATCGGTTTTCCTTACAACAATTGCCGGTTTTATTGGACTGGCTTTTGGAACAATGATTTTAAGCCTTGTAGACATGTTTATCGATAAAGCGCATGCCAATGCAACTGGCGATGAACCAACATTTTTTTTAAACCCCGAAATAGGTTTGCCTCTGGCTTTAACCGCCCTTAGCTTACTAATAATTGTTGGCCTGATTGCCGGACTAATACCTGCCTTAAAGGCTGTTAAAATAAAACCTATAGAAGCATTACGTCACGAATAAAAACAATTAACAAAACCCTTTACCATGAAAAGATTCTTGAAAATATTACTGACAATCCTATTTATTGCACTACTTAGCTGGGTTGTATTTTACCTTTATAAACAAAGCAAAAAAGACCCTATTATTTACGAAACTGAATCGCCCGAAATTAATAACATAATTAAAAAAACCGTTGCAACAGGTTCAGTTATACCTCGCAAAGAAATTCAAATAAAACCACAAGAATCAGGCATTATCACTGAAATATATGTTGAAGCGGGTGATATGGTTAAAAAAGGCGATTTGATAGCAAAAATTCAAATCATACCCGAAATGATTCAGGTAAACAATGCCGAAACCAGCTTAAAAAAAGCAGAACTTCAATTTAAAAACGCCGAAATTGAATACGAAAGAAAAAAAGAACTTTTTGATGGAAAAGTTATTCCTGAATCTGAATATTTAACCGATAAACTAAACTACGATAATGCTCGAGAAGATATGAATGCAGCCCGTAATAACCTCGAATTAATAAAAGAAGGAGTTATAAAAAAAGCCGGTGCACAAACTAACACTCTAATTCGTTCAACTATTGATGGAATGATACTCGATGTACCCGTTGAAGAAGGTAATTCGGTAATAAAAAGTAACACTTTCAACGATGGTACTACTGTTGCTTTTATTGCCGATATGGGGAATATGATTTTCGAAGGAAAAGTAGATGAAACAGAAGTTGGAAAAATTCAACAGGGAATGCAATTATTACTTACAATTGGGGCAATTGACAATACTAAATACGATGCCGAACTCGAATTCATATCTCCCAAGGGTGTTGAAGAAAACGGAGCAATACAATTCGAAATTAAAGCTGCTGTAAAACTTAAAGATAATCAGTTTATTCGAGCCGGTTATAGTGCTACTGCCGATATTGTTCTTGATCGTCGCGACAGTGTTTTAACAATTAAAGAAAAACTGATAGAATTCAAAAACGACTCTGCATTTGTTGAAATTCAAGGAGATAAACCTCAATCATTCCAGAAAAAAATTATTAAAACTGGTTTATCTGATGGAATTATTATTGAAATTCTCGAAGGTGTTGAAAAAGACGATAAAATTAAAGTCCCTAAAAAATAATAAAGGTTCATTAATAATAAATCAAGTACATTAATTAATAAACAAATGCAAATAATAATGATTTATAAATATTTTACGGCATTGTTAATTCTATCTGGCTTTATATATCAAAATCTTGAAGCACAGGAAAAATGGACATTACAAAAATGTATTGAATATGCACATTCAAATAATATTTCCATTAAACGACAAAAATTAAACACCCAATATTCACAAAATGAACTTAATAAAGCAAAGTTGTCATTACTCCCTGGGGTAAATGCTCAATCGTCGTATACAGTTAATTTCGGAAGAAATGAAATAACAATTGATTCACTTACCTATATTAGAGAATTAACTACACATCGCATGGATATTGGCGCAAGAGCAACATTACCTCTATTTGAAGGATTTTCGCGAGAAAACACTATCCGGAAAAACAAATACGATTTACTCTCAGCAAATGAAATTGTTCAAAAAACTAAAAATGACATTTCATTACAAATCGCTGCATATTATATGCAAATATTATTTGATAAAGAACTTTTAAATATTGCTATCGAACAACAAGAACTTACCAAACTACAAACCGAAAAAACAAAAAAATTGGTCGATGCCGGAAGTCTTGCTATGGGGAGTTATCTCGAAATAAAATCGCAATTAACAAAAGAAGCATTAAGTGTTACACAACAAGAAAACAACCTCATGATTTCAAAATTAAACCTTGCTCAACTTTTAGATCTTGAAGATGTTATTTCTTTTGACATTGTAACACCCGATATTAATGTGATTATAAAGCAAAAAAAAGTAAATCCCGATTCAATTTATAATATAGCTATTACTACATTGCCTCAAATTAAAAGCTCGGAACATAATTTAATAAGTGCCGAATATCAATTGAAAACAACAAAAGGAGCATTATACCCATCATTATCTCTAATTGCAGGTATATCTTCATGGGATGAAAACACTAGTTTTAGTGGATTAGATTTTTCGAAAAATTTAAGTAACAATCGACGTAGTTATGTTGGAGCAACCCTTAGCATTCCTATTTTTAATGGCCTTAGTGCTCAACTTAATGTAAAAAACGCACAGCTTTCGGTTAATGATGCAGCATATAAACTACAAGAAGAAAAATTACTTTTGAAAAAAGAAATTCAACAAGCTTATGCCGATGCTTTGGCTGCTTATAAAAAATATATTTCAAGTAATGAGGCGGTTAAATCATACGAAGAATCTTTTCGTTATACCGAAAAAAAATTTAGTGTAGGACTAGTTACATCTATCGAATACAATACTGCAAAAAACGATTTTACTAAAGCTCAGTCCGATTTGCTTCAATCGAAATACGAGTATATTTTAAGAAATAAAATTCTTGATTTTTATAAAGGCATTCCAATTTCTCTTTAAATATTTATTTATTGATATAATAATTGCGATTTTAATAAATATTCAAATTAATGACATAATAATCGATTAAAAAATAATTAAAATCACAAACCGTATATTAGTCTAATATTTAACCATTTGCAACAGCCTTTTTCTTTTTATTTACCAAATAAAAATAAGTTAATGCAAAAACCAAACAAAGAAAATTAACCGCTAAAAATATCTTCATTACACCTACCATACCTGTTCCATCAATCATTGGCCCAATAATTAAGTTTCCTGTTGTTTGACCAATTCCTATATAAGTAGTCCACATAATCGATTGCGATGTCGCTTCTCTACCTGCTGGAATCAATTTTGCAAGGTATGCTACAGCTCCAACAAAAAAGAATGATAGTGAAATACCTTGCAAAGCCCCAACTGCCAATCCTAAATAAATATTTGGAACAAAACCGTATAATAACATCCGAATAACCATCGCTGCCATTGCTATCCCAATAACTGTGCTCGATCCCATTCTAATTAAAATACGATTACCTAATAAAAAAAATGGAACTTCACTAAAAGCCATTATTGCATAAGCATAACCAATAATATCGTTACCTCCACCTAACTCTTTAAAATAAAGATTCAGATATGAGTTCACTGGTGAACAGGCTACTCCATATAATGTCATCAAAACAATAAATCCCAATAATATTTTATTTGACACAAAATATTTAAAACTAATTGACTTAAAATTTGGCTTATAAATTTTCTTGCGCTTAAAAACTATCAAAAACGGAATAACAGCAACAAATAAAATTGCTGAGGCAACAAACAGATAATTTAACGAAACAAATTTAAAGGCATAACCACCCACAATAGAAGCAACTGACCATCCCAATGACCCCCACATTCGAAGTCCTCCATACGATTGTTTTTTATCAGCATCAGCAACCTGTATGGCCAATGCATCGGTAAGTGGACCTAAAGGATGATAAAAAAAGGTTAACAGTGGAATGAAAAAAAGCAAAATCCAAAAAGAAAGTATTTCGCCAAGAAAGAAAACACATACTGCCGAACCAATTACCAACCAAACCATCGTAGGTCGTATTCCTTTCCTATCGGCAACAATACCCCATAATGGAACAAACACAAATAGTGTTGCCAGCATAATAGCATTTAACACTCCAATCTCCGATCCGGTAAAGCCTTTATTTTCAAGGAAAACGTTATAAAAAACCCTCCATACAGCAAATGCCATGTAAACGATTAAATATATCCATTTAATCTTGGTTGCATTCATAAGTAATAAAATTTGATAATCACGATTTTGAAATAAAACTATTCAGAATCAATATCCTGAAAATTCTTGTTTTCATCTCTCTCGCGAATCGAAGTGTTAAAAGTAAGATATGCCATAACTGGATAATGATTGGAAATAAAAATATCTTTCCTTTTTATTTTATAATTATTATACTTCTCAACATTCAAATAACCATTTACAAAAATATAATCCTCAACTAAATTTGTTTCATCATTATACCCGTTATAAGTTACAATCATTCTTTCATTTTTTATTATGGCTATTTTTTCTGAATCCCATAACGAAACATAATTTTTATAACCCGATGTTATTATTCTATATGGTTTACTTTCTGGTGTATCTGATAAAGAACATGTAATTATTACAGGTGCCTCACCAACAATGGTATTAATTTTTTTTACTAATAATTTTGCACTTTCGTTTCGCGCTTTTTGAGCATCAGAACTAAACAAAGTATTAAAAACATAAAAAATATGACCCGTCTCTTTATTCTTCAACTGTACCCATGTTACAGCTGACGAAATATCCGATCCCCATCCCTTACTCCCCAAAATATCGGGATTTTCCGACAACCAAAATTGCGACCATGATATAAGATCAAATTTTTCTTTCACAAAAAAAACTGGATTAAAAATTGTAGGATTAAAATCCGAATTATTTGCATCTCCTATATATTTATAATCATGAAGATCATAACTCAAAGCCACAAGTTGGTTTTTATCTATATCCTGAAACCCTATTATATCTGGCTTTTTTTGTTTTAATAATGTATTAAGTATAGGTTTACGGTTTTCCCACGAGTTAATACCTTCCAAATTATCACGTTTCTTAATATAAAATGACATTACAGAAACATCATTTTCAGTATTTAAACATCCAACAAAAAAAATAATACTTAATAATATAATAAGATAGTATTTCATCTAAACAAAATTGCTTATATTAAAACTAATAACTATTTAACCTCATACTTATACAAAAAACCTCCAATACCTCCAACAATTAAATTAAATTTCGTTTCCTCGCTCGATAAAAATCCAATACTGTATCTCGAGGTACCAACTAAAGGAAAGCCTTTATATTCTGTTCCATCAGAATTATAAAGATGAATGTTATTAATATTATCTACAATACCAATTTTATAATTGTTATACGAAAACTGATAAATATCTGTCGATTCTACAATTTCATTTGCTAAATTCTTTTCCCATAATACTCTATTATATATATCACTAACTCGTATCCTATTTTTATCTGAAAAAACATATATATTTTTCCCAGTATTTAATGGCTTAAATGAACATCTGTCAACTTTAAAATCTGATGGATAAATTTCAATTATTCCCTCTGTAATATTCATTAAAGCTATATCTCCTTTATCAGTCATCGATACATATTTTAATGCATTACTGCTACTTTTATACTCATAAAGTGGAGTATTAATGTCTTGTTTAAAATCCGATTTTAAAAATACCCGCTCTTTCCCTCTTCTGTTTAATATATAATGTCTTACCAAATCTGTAACAATAATGTAATCTTTCCCATTAACACGTCCATGAATAATTGGTTGATGTACTAATTTATCAGTTCCCTTAAATCTCCAATCGGGTAAAATATTACCTTTTTTATCCATTACTATTACTGATCGATCTTCACATGCCATAAAAAACCTATAATCAAGGTTCTTATCATAATCAAAAACCGAAACTGAATTAGTTGCTGTTGATGCTAATTGTATTGGAAATTTATCAACATAATTGCCATTCCTGTCGATAACATATATTCTGCTTTTAGTATTAAATACAAATTGCAGCTTCTGATTTTTATAATAATCTATTTGCTCAATCACCCCCATAACTTTCTCACCAATAGGCTTTTTCCACAATATTATTCCGGCATTATTTATTAAATACAAATTGTTTTTCGCATCTTGCACTAGTATCTCTTTCTCTTGAGTATAATGATTAACTACAAAAACAGGCTTACTGGTTACTATAGTATCTAATTTACTTTCCCATATTGTCTTTGGACCATCTTCCCTATTAGGTGTATAATATAAATATCCATTAATATATGCTTGATCCTTTATCCGCGATAATTGAATACCTAATCCAAAAAACTGATCAAGTAATTCTTTGTTTACTTTTAATTTCTCAACCACTGATTCTTTAATTATATCCTCCAATACATAAGGTAAATAACCTGGTGATATATGTATAAAGTAATTTTCAGTATTTGAAAAATTTTTCAAGTAATTCTTATATATTTCCCTATTTAATAATGTCTTTTTTAACAAATTATCATACAATAATCTTGATAATGATTTAATTGAATTCGAAAAAAATAGATAATCATTATTAAATGCAAAAAACTTATCAGGCGTTTTTTTTATTAATCCCGATAAATATTTCGACAATTCTTCATTTGCAAATCCTTCATATATAGGTATACTAATCTCGTTATCAGGAGTAAAATAGGCTACTGGTTTCATTTCACCTGTATTCATTCCAAGTAATTTTTCAATTGACGAAAAAGTAGTTGATTTTCCTTTAATTTTCATAATTAAATACTTGTCAACATCTTCTCTTCCTTTCGAATTAACAATTGCAAATTCACTTTCAATATTTTCAATAAGCGGTTTTAAATTGTCTTTATTTATATTTTTTTTATTTATGGAATCTAAATGATTATTGCTGTTTACATTAAACGATTGGTAATAACAGGTATTAAAAGGAAACACTTCATTAATCTCTGTTTCTGAAGCTGAATAACTATTAAACATTGATGATATAAGTGTTGAATCATTTTTTAAATTCAAAAACCCTATAAATGAAACACCATCATCTGTTTTATTCAAATCTAATCCAACCCATGCGTCAGCATTACTAAACAATTGTAAATCACAATCAAAATCTGCTAATCCTTCATGCAAATCATTAAAACAATTACTCTTCAAAAACAAATTTACCAGTGCCTGTTCATTTATTGTTTTTCGCAATTGAATAATTTCATTATTACACAACAAGTTATCCTCATTTTCGTATTGTGTCAATGCTTTATCAACAGCTTTAGATGATGCACTTACAATCAAAATACCATCCTTTTCTCCTAAATATAAAGGACAATTCATACCATAAATTATAATTTTATTAAGTGACAACTTTTTAAATTTTACATTGTTTATGTTCGGTATTTTTTCTTTTAATAATTTAAAAAAATTGCTTTCATTTAATCTGTTTTCAAAAGTAAAGTATAATGTAGTACACAATGTATCATCTATTTGCTCAAATGATATTGCCATTGGCGATTCAAACAAAATCCTCTTTAAACCTGAATAAATACTATCCATATTAAAAAAAGACACAATGGTTGTATCAATAAACAAAAACGCTGTTAAATCATTAACAATATCTCTGTTCGATTTAAAAGTTTTTGATAATTTTAATGGATCATTTATAACTAAAAAGCCCGTAGAACTAATAGGTATAGCTTTATAAAACGACTCTCTTTCGTATTGCTTTAATTTCTTTAACCGAAATAAAGTAAAAATAACAGCACTGAGCGATGCAAATATTATTATGGCAACCACCGCTTTTTTATACATATCAATTAGTTGTTGTTTTATACAAAACTAACTACCATTGCAATACATACCAAATATATTTTATCTGTTTATAATATTGTTTTTATCAGTCAGATATATCATACATATCAGTATTATCAATTTTGTATGTTACAAATATTATTAATTCAAACCTATTTCCCTTTAATAACTATTATTTTCCCAACTTCCGATACCATTCCATCTGAACTAGCAACCATTATTAAATACACACCTGTACTCACTCTTTCACCCATTATATTTCTTCCATTCCAAACAGCCTGTCCTCCCAACGATTCTGTTTCAAAAACAATATTACCACTTATATCAGCAATCTTTACATTCGAATCCTGTATTAATCCCTTTATTATTATCTTTCCATTATAGTTCGATGGTACCGGATTAGGATATGCATACACATTTGAAAAATTTGTTAATGGTTTTGTTGCTGATCCCCTATATGACACTATTCCATTTCCTGTTCCAATATATACCTCCCCCGATTCATGATCGATCCCAATACCCGATATTGAATTAGAAAGCAACACACTGTTTTCGGTATTAAACTCTAATATTGTTTTTGTACCGTCTTCCGATACCAGGTAAACGCCCGATGACTCTGTTCCAATCCATTTTCTATTAGCCCCATCAACAGCTATTGCTGTTACCTTAATATTATCTAAAAGAATATCTGCATCATCTGTTCCATCATTTCGAGGTATAAGTATTTTTCGAAAGGATGGTTCTGAATCCTGAAAAACAGCCCATGCCCTATCTAAAACTAAAACTCCTTCATCATTACCAATCCAAATTAATCCATCTTTATCTTCGGTAATGGTATTTATGTTATAATCAAATATTTCGCCACTACTATTTTTTATTTCTAGTGGTCCAACATTTCTCGGATCAGTATCCTGAGTAACAGTTCGCCTTCCTCTATAAACATCATCCGTAACATCATCAAGCGTTCCATTGTCATCAACTACAAAAAGTCCGTTACGCCTTAATATAATCCATTTAAAACCACGCGAATCAATCAACATATCATACAAATACAACTTTTCTCCTATTGGTGAACTATAAACTAAGCCCGGATAATCATAAGTACGCCACTTATCTTCTTCGTTTTTACAAAGCAAAGGAGTTGATGTGTTTGAATTTAACATCCATAAATTTCCTTTCTTATCAAACTCCAATCCGCTAATCCAAACACTTCGCCTCCAATCAAAAGGCTTTTTTATTGCATTATTGGTTGTTTCAGGGTTATACCATTTCACAATTTTATTATTCGAATACTTATAAAGCCCATAACCCCAACTTGCAAGGTAAAAAACAGAATCAACACCGGGCAAAAATTTTATCGAATTACATATTCCAACATTATCAACTCCCTCTTTTTCTTCCGAAAATGAACTCCATTCTCCATCTTTATAATAATGATATATTGGATCAACATCAATATCTAAAAAATTTCCTGTTGCAATAATCACTTCATGGTTCGAAACATCAAAATCGCGAAATAAATTTGATTCCGGTCGGGATGGAAATATGCTTCTGGTTTCTTTTGCATTTTTCGAAAACTGTACCAATCCATAATCATCATCGGCAATATAAGTGGTACCTTCATGTATTAGTACATCATTTGGCGATATAACTGAAATATATTTATCATTTGTATCATACTTGCTTATACTTTCAATAAATTGATAACTCATATCTAAAATATCAATACCCCATGGCTTAATTAAATATAAATAATTGTTATTTAAACAAACCTTTTTTAAATTATTTGATCCCAAATCATAACGAAATATAGAATCTGAATTATAAATAATTAACCGATTACTATTTGTATTATATAATGCTCCAATTATTATACTATCTCCATATTGTACAGCGTTCAAAAATTTCTCTCCTGCTGTTGCAGTCATAACTTTTTCCCACGATTGATAATTAATTAAATTAGGCTGATCGAGGTCTGCACAATACAATCCATTATTACTTAATGCCCAAAGTTTATTATCATTCTTTAGTATATTGTTAAAACTTACACTTTCGCTTGTCGAGCTTACAGGATAAGTTTCTAAAATCTCATTTTTCGAAAGATTTACTTTTACAATTCCAAAACCTGTTGCCAGATATAAGTAATTATTATCTAAAAACATATTATTAATCGCCTTATTTCCCGACATTAACTTATCTTTTATATCAGAAATAGCGTAAGCTTTATCATCTTTATAAATTACAAGCAATCCGTCTTCAAAACCAAGTATGAGAGAATTAAATATATCACTATAAACGGCCGATGTAATACCAACATTATGAATATCATGAATTGCTGAAATCAAATTAATACTATTTGTTTCTTCATCAATAAAAAATACCCCCGTTGGTGCTACTAAAAATACTTTTCCATCACCATATAAAACTACTTTTCCCTGATTTAAAGGGAAATGCTCAGTCCATGAGCCTACTTTTTTTTGTCCAAAAAATAAAAATGTATTTACAAAGAATACAACAATTATAATAATGTACTTCATAAGTTCAACTTTTCATTCTATAACCTATATCATTCATTTAACGAATTCATGTGATTCTTATTATAAATAAGATTCTATTTCGTTGTTTGCTTTAAAAATTCAACTAATTTATTAACTGCTTTACCCCTGTGACTAATACTATTCTTCACATCAAAATCTAACTCTGCGAAAGTTTCAACGTATCCATCTGGAATAAAAATAGGGTCATAACCAAAACCTCCATTTCCTTTTGGTTCTGTTGTAATAACTCCATTTACAACCCCATCGAACTGATATTCCATGCCATTAATTATTGCCGAAATAACGGTTCTGAACCGAGCCTTTCGGTTAGCAACACCCAATAATTTTGTTAACACTTTTTCCATATTTAACCGGGCATTCTTTTCAATACCAGCATAACGAGCTGAATAAACTCCAGGTTCGCCATTAAGTGATTCTATTTCTAACCCTGTATCATCAGCAATACAATTAATATTGGTTTTATTATATACATACCATGCCTTTTGTGATGCATTCTCGTCTAAAGTACTTCCATCTTCAGGTATTTCTTCACTAATTGAATATTCTTTTAACGATAAAATTTGAAAATCATTAGACAATATCTTTTGTATTTCTAGTAATTTATGATTATTGTTTGTTGCAAAAATTATTTCCATTATTAAACCTTATTTGAATAAAAAAGGCCGTCTCCATTCGACGGCCATAATATATAATGTATCAATATTCAAAATTAATTAAATCCTCCATAACCATATTTCATCAAATCAGTACGAGGATTTACAACTAATACAGGTATTTTATGCTCATTTGCTATAATATGTTGTTCTTGTGCACCCAATACATAATCATGAAATGCAATATCCCTTGTTGTCATAGCAATTATAATATCGGCATCTATTTTTTTAGCAAAATTTATTGTTTCCTGTGAAAATGAACTACCTCCTTCGGCTATTGCTAATTCGTAATTAATTTTCTTTTCATCCAGAAATTTTTTTGAAAATACCACATTAGCCTTTGTTCTGCTATCTACAGCACCATCTTTATTTGCACTCGATAATAAATATATTTTCGTTTTTAAATACCTTGCAACAAACTCTACCCACTTAAGTTTTTCCTTATTTTCTGATTTAAAATCAACAGGAAAAACAATATTTGAAATATCTTTATGCTTTGGTGGTGCCTGAATAACAATAAATGGAACTCTCGACCCAACTATTACTTTTAGTGCCCAACTACCCGTTAGCTTTTGTAAACCTTTCATACCATGCGTTCCCATTACCACTAGAACAGCATTTAATTCATCAGATGCTTCAGATATTGTTTTAAATATTGTACCTTCTCTAACAAAAGCATCTACTTGTGTTGAAAATTTTGATGAATATTCCTGAGCAACTTCTTCAAGTTTTTTTGTAGCTTCATCTGCAGGTGCATCTTTTTTTACAATGTGTAATAATGCAATGCTGGCATTTAAAACTTTAGAAAAATTTACCGCATGCTCAATGGCATGATTTGCTATTTCTGTAAAATCATACGGAACAATAACTTTATTCTTAGTACTTTCCATAAATTGTAAGATGAATGTTCTTTGTTTCAGGAATAAATATACTACTTTTGATAATAATAGCAAGCAATATAAACGTTATAATTGTTTATGATATCAATTTTTACATTTAACAAAGGTTATAAATCATTAATAATAAGGCTTTTAATTGTCTTTTGTTTGTGGTTTATTACTTCAATAAAATGTGTTTCTCAAACACCCGTTATCACAGTTGAATCTGAAAAAACTACTTATCAATTAAAACAAAATACTTTAATAAATATTTCCGATTATTCTTCTGTCATTTGTATTAAAATCGATCTGCCCGATTCTATTCAATGGCGATATAAACTTGATGGCCATATTAATACTTGGTCAAAATGGGACACATCACATAATATCTTCTTTCAACTTAGTAAAGGTAATTACGTTCTTTTTATAGAAGAAAACAATGGCAAAGTAATTTCTTTCCCTTTCAAAGTAGTTAGAATAAGATCCATCTTTTATTACTTGTTAGTTATATTAATTCCAGCTTTAATTCTTTGGCTTACATACATTGCTACCAGAAAAGTAAAATCGAAATTATTAAAACAAATACAAAAAGAAGTTAGATTTGAATTAGAAAAAGAATTCAAATTAAAACAATTAAAAGATTTAACACCTGTTAAAAATTCAACACCTAACGGTACCCCTATTCCTTCGCACAAAACATACTCAAAAAAATACGAACAGGTTAGTGTATTATTTGCCGACATACAAGGATTTACTAAAATTGTAGAACATATTAACCCCGAATTATTAATTGACGAATTAGATAAATTCTTTTTTCATTTTGATGAAGTTGCGGAAAAATATAGCATCGAAAAAATAAAAACTATTGGTGATGCTTACATGTGTGCAGGTGGTATTCCCGAAAAAAATCGCACTAACCCTGTCGAAGTTGTTCTAGCTGCACTTGAAATGCAGGAATTTATGAAAAAAAGCACAAACACTTCTGATCAAAATAGTAAATATGGAATTTGGGAGTTACGCATTGGTATCCATACCGGTCCTGTTATTTCAGGTATGGTTGGACGAAAAAAAATTGCTTTTGATATTTGGGGCGATACTGTTAATATTGCTTCTCGAATGGAATCATCTGGAAAAGTTGGGGAGGTTAACATAACTGGCGTTACTTACCAATTTGTACGCGATTTTTTTTCTTGTCAGTACAGAGGCAAAATGCCAATTAAATATAAAGGAGAAACTGATATGTATTTTGTTAAAGGAATAAAACCCGAATTATCTGTTGATGAAAAAGGGCTAATGCCAAATGAACATTTCTTTATACGCCTGCAACAAATTAGATTTGGTGATTTAGAAGAATTTATTCTAGCCCGATTGCGATCTGAATTACCCGACTCAATTACTTATCATAATGTTGATCATACAATAGATGTAATTACACGCATTGAAATATTAGGCCGTGGCGAAGAAGTATCTGATAAAGAGTTATTAATACTCAAAACAGCCGCGTTATTACACGATACCGGCTTCATTTTTCATTACGAGAACCATGAAGAAAACAGTATTTTAATAGCTAAAGAAATTCTCCCCAAATTCAAATATTCTCAATATCAAATTGATGAAATTATAAAACTTATTACTGTTACAAAAATTGAAAACAAACCGGTTAATCTGCTCGAAGAAATAATGAAAGATGCTGATCTTGACTATCTGGGCAGAAATGATTTTATCCTTCTTTCAGAAAATTTATTTAATGAATTAAATATTAACGGCAAAAAATTAACCATATCAGATTGGAATCAATATCAGTACGATTTTATTCAAAATCACCGCTATTACACCAAAACTGCTAAAGATTTACGTCAGGTCAACAAAGAGCTGCAACTACAAAAATTAAAATCTCTATCACTCGTATAAATTTTGTACTACCGAATATTTTTTTAAATTCGCTAGCATAACTAAGAATTAAAAAAATGGCAAAACCAATAGAAATTGAAAACAAATTGCCTAACATGATTGGGCCGGGAACCAAAATTGTTGGAAATATTGAAACCAATGGAGATATTCGCATTGACGGAAATATTGAAGGAAATATTATTTCAAAAGGGAAAGTTGTTGTAGGAAACAATGGACAAGTAAAAGGCGAAGTTCAATGCGTAAATGCCGAATTTTCGGGCAGTTTAAACGGTAAAATTATTGTTAGTGAGTTATTGTCACTTAAATCAACTAGTAAAGTTAATGGTGAAATGAAAGCAAATAAACTTTCAATTGAACCCGGCGCTTTATTTACAGGTACATGCAGTATGGGAAATCAATCTGCAAGCACTTCAGCTACTCAGAATGAAAAAAATAACTCAAAATAAACCGGAATTAAAAAAATTTAATTCCGATTATTTTTTAACTATTTTTTTCATATCATTTGTACTATGCAGTATATCAATACTTTTAGCGCATTTAAAAATTATACATACAAATATCATTCATATACTTGTAATATATATTTCATATTTTTTCATTTATTATTTACTTGCAATTGTACATAATATTCTTCAACCTAAACTTAACGGTATTGAAGGTTTCTTTTTTCTTTTATCTACAATTATAAAAATAGGTTTAATTTCAACATCAATATTGTTATTATATAAACTGTTTAATATAAAAAACAACAAATTACTTATCATATTTCTTATTAGCTATTTAGTATTTACTATTTATGATATAAGATATAAAATTGTATTATTAAATAAAAAATAGCTTTTTTTTTTGCAATCTTATTTATAAGTTTAAGATAAAATAGATCACGTGTCGAATAAATATTTTAAATATATCATTTTTCTGTTATTACTCTTTCCTACAACAATGTATGGTAAAGATCATGCAGAAGAAAAAAAAGAAAATAAATTTGATATTAAAGGAATGATAATGCACCACATTAGCGACATGCATTCATTCCCTCTATTCTCTTTTGAAAAAGAAGGAAAAGATGTACATATCGATTTACCATTACCCATAATTCTCATCTCAAATGGTCAATTTTTCTTCTTTCTATCCTCTGAGTTTCATCATGGCGAATCAATAGTAACTAAAGGCACAAATAGTTTTGTCCTTCATCACGAAAAAATTTATGAAACTGATATTAACGGCACACTTGAATTAGATGAAAAAGGTCACCCACATAACAAACGACCTATAGACTTATCAATAACACGAAATGTATTTTCTCTATGGTTATCGGCAATTTTACTTTTGGTTATCTTTTTCAATGTTGCAAAAAAATATAATAACCCTCTTAAAAAACCATCCGGCATTCAGTCATTACTCGAACCAATTATTTTATTTGTTCGTGATGATATTGCTATTCAACAAATAGGAAAACATAAAGCTGATAAATATATTCCATTTCTTTTAACATTATTCTTTTTTATCTGGATTAATAATTTGTTAGGAATAATTCCTTTCTTTCCGGGTGGAAGTAACTTAACCGGAAATATATCAGTAACTTTTGTATTAGCTATTATAACTTTTATTATCACAAATTTTAGTGGTAATAGAAGCTATTGGAGACATATTTTAGCACCTCCCGGAATACCTGTATTTGTATATATTATTCTAGTACCCATTGAAATTATTGGTCTGTTTACAAAGCCTTTTGCATTAATGGTTCGTTTATTTGCAAATATTACTGCAGGACATATCATTATGCTTAGTATGGCATCATTAATATTCATATTCAGCAGCTTAGCTGTATCACTGCCTGTTTCATTCCTTTTGCAATTTATAATGTCAATTTTGGAATTACTTGTAGGCTTTTTACAAGCATTTATATTTACCTTGCTTTCGGCATTATTTATAGGAATGGCTGTTCACGAAGAAACACATTAATAAATAAATATTTTGATATATGGAACAAGTAGCAATTGGTTTAGGACTTATTTTAATTGGAGTAGGTTTAGGAATTGGGTTAATAGGAAAAAGTGCCATGGATGCCATTGGACGCCAACCAGAAGCCAGCTCAAAAATTCAAACAGCCATGATTATTGCCGCTGCACTTATTGAAGGTGCCGGTTTGCTTGCAATTATCTTTGCCTGGTTAGGTCGTTAAAAACAAACTTATGGATTTAATTACTCCGGAACTGGGTTTAGTTCTTTGGACATCTTTAACTTTTTTGGTTCTGATTTATTTACTTGGGAAATATGCATGGAAACCTATTATGCACTCACTCAAAGTAAGAGAAGAAACAATTGAGTATTCATTAAGAGAAGCCGAAAATGCCCGACAGGAACTTGTTACCCTTGAAAAGACAAAGAAAAAATATATGGATGAAGCAAAATCTGAACGTGATGCATTAATCAAAGAAGCTAAAGAAATAAAAGCTAAAATTATTGAAGAGGCACGTACAGAAGCAAGAATTGAAGCTGATAAAATTGTTAAATCCGCTCAAGAACAAATAACTGCTGAAAAAGCTTCAGTGATTGAAGATTTAAAAAAGCAAGTTGCAATTTTATCTGTCGATATTGCATCCCATATTTTAGAAAATGAACTTGAAAAATCGGGTAAACAACAAGAACTTATTAACAAATATTTAAAAGAAGTCAACTTTAATTAAACCTATTATATCCGGTTTTTTAAAAACATTTGATGGTACATAAAATAAAAAAATTGTGAATCATAGCCTTATTGCTGTAAGATATGCCCAGGCACTATTTAAAATAGCCCGGGAAAAAGGATTGGAAAATCAAATTCATGATAATATGAATTTGATAAATAAAACACTTAATGAAAGCAGTGATTTAAAACTGTTTTTATTAAGCCCTATCCAAAAAAATAGCGAGAAAAAAAGAGTTCTTACAACACTTTTTCAGCAATTTATTCACGAAATATCATTAAAATTTCTTGATTTAATTGTTACAAAAAAAAGAGAGAATTTTTTACAGCAAATAATTATTGATTATGATACATTATACAAACAAAGCAGAAATATAAAAAGTGTTATATTTATTACAGCCGTAAAACTTAATGAAAATATTGTACCTGAAATTAAGGCAATTATTGAAAAAGCATTCGAAAGCACAATTGAATTAACTCTAAAAGTTGATGAGCAATTACTTGGTGGTTTTGTTATTACTGTTGATGGTAAATTACTTGATGCCAGTATTGCCCATAAATTATTAAATTTAAAAAAGAAATTGCTTAATTAGATCATAATAGTATCGATCAATGGAAAATTTTAAACCTGCAGAAATATCGGATCTACTAAAAAAACAAATTGAAGGATTTCAAACCTCTACAGAACTGGAAGATGTTGGTACAGTTTTGCAGGTTGGTGATGGTATTGCCCGTGTATACGGCCTCAATAATGTTCGTTCAAACGAACTGGTTGAGCTTGAATCATGTTTAGGAGTAGTTCTTAACCTAGAAGAAGACAATGTTGGGGTTGTCCTTTTTGGTGCATCACAAAACGTTAAAGAAGGTGATTTGGTTAAAAGGACTCGCCGAATAGCTTCTATTAATGTTGGAGAGGGTCTCTTAGGACGTGTAATCAACACTATTGGAGAACCTATTGACGGAAAAGGATCAATAAAGGGCGATTTGTATGAAATGCCATTGGAACGTAAAGCTCCCGAAGTTATTTTCAGACAACCAGTTAAACAACCCCTCCAAACCGGCATAAAAGCTATTGATGCCATGACTCCTATTGGTCGTGGACAAAGAGAATTAATTATTGGCGACCGCCAAACAGGAAAAACAACCATTGCCATTGATACAATTATCAATCAAAAAGAGTTTTATGAAAAAGGAAACCCAGTTTATTGTATTTATGTAGCAATTGGTCAAAAAGGATCAACTGTAGCTCAACTTGTTAATACGCTTGAAAAACACGGAGCAATGGATTATACCGTAGTTGTTTCAGCAACAGCATCCGATCCTTCAGCCATGCAATTTTATGCTCCTTTTGCAGGTTCAGCAATTGGTGAATTTTTCAGAGATACTGGACGACATGCTCTTATCATATTCGATGATTTATCCAAACAAGCCGTTTCGTACCGAGAAGTTTCGCTATTATTAAGACGACCACCAGGTAGAGAAGCCTATCCTGGAGACATTTTTTATTTACATTCAAGACTATTAGAAAGAGCAGCAAAAATTATTGAATCGGATCAAATTGCAGCAAAAATGAACGATTTACCCGAATCAATTCGCTCATTAGTTAAAGGAGGAGGCTCTTTAACAGCATTACCCATTATTGAAACTCAAGCCGGTGATGTATCAGCCTACATTCCTA
Source organism: Marinilabiliaceae bacterium (assembly GCA_016933045.1). Lineage (GTDB taxonomy): Bacteria > Bacteroidota > Bacteroidia > Bacteroidales > Marinilabiliaceae > JAFGBR01. Next base: position 455,237 of record JAFGBR010000050.1, read on the forward strand.
CCAATGTTATTTCAATAACTGATGGCCAAATTTTTCTCGAAAATGGTCTTTTCAATTCAGGTGTACGACCAGCTATTAATGTTGGTATTTCTGTTTCGCGTGTTGGAGGAAATGCACAGGTTAAAGCAATGAAAAAAGTTGCTGGTACACTCAAACTCGATCAGGCTCAATATCGAGAACTTGAAGCATTCTCGAAATTCGGATCCGACCTGGATGCAGCCACTATGGCAATTCTGGATAAAGGGAGAAAAAATGTTGAATTATTAAAACAACCTCAATATCAACCCATAAACGTTGGAAAACAAATTGCTGTTATTTATTGTGGTTCAAAAGGTTTATTACGTGATGTTCCGGTTGATAAGGTTCGTCAATTCGAAATTGAATTTATTGAATTTTTAGAATTAAAACATAAAGATGTAATTGATCAATTAACAATTGGGCAGCTTGATGAAAATATTGAAAAAATTCTTTCAGATACGGCCGCTGATATCGCAAGGAAATTTTCTGAAAACTAAAAAATTATGCCTAATTTAAAAGACATAAGAATTCGTATTGGATCGGTAAAAACAACCCGACAAGTTACTAGTGCAATGAAAATGGTTTCAGCAGCCAAATTTAAAAAAGCGCATGACCATATTATTGCAATTCGCCCTTATGTTGAAAAATTAAGTTCAATACTTATTAACCTTGTAAGTTCAACTGAAAATGATTTTATATCAGAATATGCTGATATAAGAGAACCTGATAAAATACTTGTTATTGCAATAACTTCAAATAGAGGATTATGCGGAGCCTTTAATTCAAATGTTATTAAACAAATTGACTCAACCTTAAAATCAAATTATAGAGCTCAATTATCAAATAAAATGATCGATTTTATTGCAATTGGAAAACAAGGACAAAAGCTTCTAAAATCACATGGGTACAATATATTATTGGAATACAACGATTTATATAATAATTTAACTTACAATTCAGTATCATCAATTGCCGAAAATATTTTAAACAAATTTGTATCAAAAAACTATGATAGGGTTTTAGTTTTTTATAATGAATTTGTAAATGCTGCTGTTCAAAATGTTACTGAAAACAAATTATTACCAATTGAAATAAAAACAACAAACGAAACATCTAATACCGAATATATTTTTGAACCAGAAAAAAAGGCTTTATTAAATTCTATAATTCCAAAAGCACTTAAAACTCAACTATATAAATGGTTATTAGAATCGGTTGCCGCTGAACATGGTGCACGAATGACAAGTATGCATAAAGCAACAGATAATGCTACAGAACTGTTAGGTGACTTACAACTAATGTATAATAAAGCCCGCCAAACAGCAATAACCAACGAAATACTTGAAATTGTAAGCGGTGCAAATGCTTTAAACAGTTAATTTTATTTCATTATGAATCGAGTATGATTCATTAATCACAGATACAAATGAAATAAAATAATTTGCTTATGAACCTTGTTCAAAAAAAACTATGGGATATAATTAATTCCTCCGTAAATAATACAAATTTTTTTCAAGATGTTAATAATATTGGTGCATTTCTTCATGAAGAATTATCACCAATAATAGATTTATCAATCAGTTTAAAAATTGAATCTTATGAATGGACCAATAAAAAAATCAATAATTATTCCTTTCATTTAAAACAAATACTAAAAGATGAATCAGATTATTTAGGATATTTAAATTTTTATATATATGAAGCTAAAAACAAAGAATTTATTGCCGATTTACAACAGTTTCAGAAAATATTTTCCGAAATAATTGAAGCATATTATATAAAAAACAAATACAAAAAACTAAAAGAACAATACTCAGAACGATTAAAAGAATTACAAGGAATTAATCATGCAACAAAAGTATTAAACCAAAGTAAAACCTTATTTGAAGCACTACAACAAATATGTAATTCCTTACCATCTGCTTTCCAATTTCCAACACAAACTACTGTTCGTATTATTTATGAGGATAACTATTTCCAATCGTCAAATTTTGTTGTTACTAATTGGGTATTAAATCAATTATTTACAACCCCCGATCTAAAAGAAGGATCTATTGAAGTATATTTTTCTCCTAAAGAGCTATCAAATAATAAGGAACCATTTTTAAAAGAAGAAAAAGACCTGATTGATAATCTGGCAGCACTAATATCTGGTTCTGCATCACGCGAAGGCCTTAGAGATTTACTATTATTCAATACTGAAAGATTAAAAGAGCTTAAAGGAATTTCAAAAACTGTTAGCATACTTTCTACATCAAAAAGTATTGAAGATGCCGCTGAAAAAATATGTAATATACTTCCGGCATCATGGCAATATCCTGCTGATTCATTAATACGAATTACTTACGGAAAACAAATTTTTTGCAATAATTCTTTTAAAGAATCACCTTGGAAAATGGAAGAACCCATCAAAATACAAGGAAGAAAAAAAGGTGCAATTGAAGTCTTTTATTCAAAAGAATTTCCCAAATCCGATGAAGGTCCATTTTTAAAAGAAGAAAGACAACTATTAATAAACATTTCCCATATAATATCAGGATTTATCACCCGAAAGGAATTTGACAAACTTCATCGTCAAAATATTGAACGAGTTAAAGAATTAAATGCAATAAATAAAACAACCAATATTGTTAAACAATTAAAACCAGTAAGTGAAACATTAAAAGAGATATGCTCCATTTTACCACAATCATGGCAATATCCAAAACATACAGCAGTAAGAATTACATTTGAAGAAGAACAATATTATAGTGAACCATTTGTCCCAACAAAATGGGTTCAAAAAGAACCATTTGCAACTATTGATAATAAAAAAGGATTTATTGAAGTTTTTTATTTAAAACCATTCCCCAATGCTTACGAAGGCCCATTTTTAAAAGAAGAAAGAAAACTATTAATAAATATATGCCGTCTTATTACAGGTTTTTTAAACAGCGCAAAAGGAAGAGAAATTATTCATAGAAAAACACCTACAACAGAACAAAACCATAAAACTGAAGAATTTAGAAAATCACTTGTAACAAACAAAAAACCATTACAACTCTATTTTAATCAACAAATAATTGAAAAGTATATTTACTTAGATATGATGAAGTACAAAATAAAACATATTTTATTTGTAGCTACATTGTATGATGCATTTATTCTTGAAAATGAAGACTCATTTTTCGAAAGATTTATGGGAGAAATATACCAATATAGTTTATTCTCATTACCTCGTATTACTGGTGTTTCATCATCCGAAGAAGCTCTAGAATTATTAAAAACAACCCATTTCGATCTAGTTATTCTAATGGTTGGTATCGACCGAGAGGCTCCTATATTATTAAGTGAAAAAATAAAAGAAGCTAATATTAACCTCCCTATTTATTTATTATTAAATAAAAAAAGCGATGTCAAATACTTCGAAAATATAATTCCATTAAAAAAATCAATCGATAACCTATTTGTTTGGAATGGCGACTCAGTAATTCTTTTTTCAATAGTTAAATCAATTGAAGATTCAGTTAATGTTGAAAACGATACAAAAATAGGATTAGTAAGAGTAATTTTATTAATAGAAGATTCACCTATTTATTACTCAAAATATTTACAAATATTATATTCAATAGTATTCGGTCAGGTTCAAAAGTTATTACCAGAAGTTGAGAAAAACGAAATCGACAAGATTGCAAAAATGCGTTCCAGACCTAAAGTACTCCATGCCAGAAACTTTGAAGAAGCAGTAACAATTTTTAATACTTACAAAGATTATTTAATTTGTATAATATCAGATATAGAATTTGAATGGGCTGGCAAATATGAACATAAAGCAGGTTTGCATTTACTCAATTATATTCGTTCTCATGCATCAACAGTCCCGATTATTATCCAATCAACTAAAGAAATAAATGCAAAAGAAATACGCGATAATGGTGCCTTTTTTATTAATAAAAACTCCGAAACATTACTTAATGATTTAAAAAAATATTTAATCAGATACCTCGGTTTTGGAGATTTTACATTTAGAGATCAAAAAGGAAAAGTTTTAGGTGTTGCCAAATCGTTGCGCGAATTTGAATTATTAATTCAGCAAGTGCCTGATGAATCAATTATGTTACATGCAGCAGAAAACCAATTCTCGTTATGGTTAATGGCACGCGGTGAAATTCAACTGGCAAAAACACTTAACCCGATGAAACTTGATAAAATTGAACAAGTTCAGGAAGTTAGACAACAACTGTTAAATGCAATTATTGCATATAAAAGTGAAAAGAAAAAAGGAAAAGTGCTGAGTTATAACGAAACAGCTACAATCGACGAACGCAATATTATTAGCTTTGCTAACGGATCATTAGGCGGTAAAGGACGAGGATTGGCATTTATTGACATTTTAATTTATAACCTTAATGATTCTAATCTATCGAAAAAAATAAATATTATTACTCCTATTACTGTTATAATAGGTACCGATGAATTTCAAAAATTCATAAAACATAATAACCTATACGAAAAAATAGTAGATAAAGATATAAGCTATGATGAATTAAGAGTTCATTTCTATAACGGAAAATTAACCAACTCATTACTCGAAAAATTAAAAGTCTTTGTTAATCATATTAATAAGCCAATTATAGTTCGTTCTTCAAGTTCTTCTGAAGACTCAATTAGTCAACCCTTTGCAGGAGTATTTGACTCATATATTGTTCCTAACAACTGTTACCAAAAAGATGAAGCATTTAAACTAATATGCGATGCAGTTAAACTTGTATTTGCATCAGTTTATTCAGATATGGCTCGAAATTATTTCAAATCAATACATCACAAAATTGAAGAAGAAAAAATGGCAGTTGTAATACAAGAATTAGTGGGTCATCAGTTCGACGATTATTACTACCCTCATATTAGCGGTGTTGCACAATCATATAATTTTTATCCTGTAGCCGACATGAAACCCGAAGAAGGATTTGCAGTAGCTGCTTTAGGATTAGGAAGTTACGTTGTAAATGGATGGAAAGCATATCGTTTTGCCCCTAATTATCCAAAAATATCAATGTACAATACAAAAGATCTACTCAAAAATACCCAGACTCAATTTTATGCTCTTGATTGCAAAATATCTGATATCGATTTTTTAAAAAATGGTGAATTAGCTGCATTAAAACTACTCGATGTTTACGATGCCGAAAAACATGGATCATTACAACATTTAGTATCAATTTATGATTATAATAATGACTCATTTCAACCAGGTTTAACTGGAACAGGAGCATATATTTTAAATTTTGCAAATATTTTGCTATATAATTATTTTCCGCTTGCAGAAACAATAAGCTTAATATTGAACACCGTTAAAGAAGCATTTGGATCTCCCGTTGAAATTGAATATGCTGTTGATCTGACCCCGGGATTAAATGGTTTACCATCATTTTATCTGCTACAAATAAAACCAATGGTTGAAACTCACCTAAAACTTCAACAAGAAATAAACACACTTGATAAAGAAAAAATGCTGCTTTATTCAAAATCGAGTCTGGGTAATGGTGAAATTAAAGATATTACTGATGTTATTTATGTTGATACTGATAAATTTAATAAGTTAAAAACCATTCAAATGGTTCAAGAAATTGAATACTTAAATAACAAAATGATAAATAACAATCAACATTATTTGCTCATAGGTCCAGGCAGATGGGGTTCAAGCGATCGCTTTTTAGGAATACCAGTTGATTGGTCTCAAATTTCAAATGCAAAAGTAATTGTTGAAATAAGCATGGAGAATTACCCACTCGATTTTTCACTAGGCTCACACTTTTTTCATAATATCACCTCAATGAATATTGGATATTTGGCTATTCAGGGTATTATTAAAGACGAATTTATTAAATGGGAAAAAATTTATACTGCAACGCTGATTCAAGAAACTGATAACTTTAAACATGTAAGATTCGAAAAACCATTAAGCATATACCTCGACGGAAAAAATAAAGAAACTGCTATAATTATTAATAATTAATATGATTCATGTTGGATTATATAACGATCAAAAACTGGTATTAGATTGCCTTGAAAAATATCTGAATGATTACTCAGGTTTAACAATTGTTTTAAAAACAAACGAAAAGGATAATTTAATAAGCCATCTTAAAAAAAAACTTGTTCATATACTATTAATCGGGATTCAGGAAATATCAATATCTGATTTGAATATGATTATTCAAATAAATATGAAATATCCTAAAATAAAAATTCTTGTTTTATCATCTATTATTCATGAAAGTTTAATATTTAAAATCGTAAAATCAGGTGCAAGTGGCATTATTTCGCCAAATTCAAATGCCGAAAATTTAGTTGAAGCAATCTATACTCTTCGAAATGGATTTGATTATTTTGATAATTCAATTACTCACCTGCTGCTTAAACAATATATCGAAAAACTTAATAAAGAACACTTAGATTACAGGTACGATAACGTATTAAGTGCTCGCCAAATTGAAATTATTAAACTTTGGGGCAATGGCTACAGCAATCACGATATAGCAGAAAAACTATTTATAAGTGTAAGAACTGTAGAAACTCATAAAAACCAAATTATGAATAAACTTAACTTAAAAAATAACGTTGACTTAATAAAATACGCTATAAAAAATAACATAATCCAATTATAAAAATTGAATCCCTCCTTACAAAAAATCCACATAAGAGAAACACGTAAAAACAGCCCGATATTCATATAATTACTTTATAATAATTTATTTTGAGAAAAATTTGAGCAAATCATTGTATCAATATAAATTAATAACAAAGTATTATGTCAGAATTATTTGATGTTCAGGTTAATGAATTTATGGCCAAAGTGATTGCTAAAAATCCGGGAGAAACAGAATTCCACCAGGCTGTAAAAGAAATTGTAGAATCAATAATGCCATTTGTTCAGGAAAATCCAAAATACAGCAATAAAAAAATTTTGGAAAGAATGGTAGAGCCCGAAAGAGTAATTTTATTTAGGGTACCATGGGTAGATGATAAAGGTGAAATACAGGTTAATCGTGGTTACCGCATTGAAATGAACAGTGCTATTGGTCCATACAAAGGGGGATTACGTTTCCATCCTACTGTAAACCTAGGAATCTTAAAATTCTTAGCTTTTGAACAAGTATTCAAAAATAGTTTAACTACCCTGCCTATGGGTGGCGGTAAAGGAGGATCTGATTTTGATCCAAAAAGAAAATCTGATAACGAAATTATGCGTTTTTGTCAAAGTTTCATGACTGAGTTACAACGCCATATTGGCCCTGATACTGATGTACCAGCCGGCGACATAGGTGTTGGTGGTCGTGAAATTGGTTATTTATTTGGCCAGTACAAACGCATTAGAAATGAATTTACAGGTGTATTAACAGGTAAAGGTATTAACTGGGGAGGTAGTCTTATTCGCCCTGAAGCTACAGGTTATGGAGCTGTATATTTTGCCGAAGAAATGTTAAAAACACGCAATGAAACTCTTAAAGATAAAATTGTTACCATATCTGGTTCTGGTAATGTAGCTCAATATGCTGTTGAAAAACTTATCCACATGGGTGCAAAACCAGTTACTTTATCTGATTCATCTGGTTTTATCTATGATCCTGATGGAATTGATATGGAAAAACTTCAGTTTGTTTTACATCTTAAAAATGTTAAGCGTGGCCGTATTGAAGAATATGCTTTAAAATACAATGTAAAATATTACGAAGGTCAAAGACCTTGGAGTGTTAAATGTCATGTTGCATTACCTTGTGCTACTCAAAACGAAATTAATAAAGAAGAAGCAGAAGAATTAATGTTAAATGGATGTTATGTAGTATCAGAAGGCGCAAATATGCCATCTACACCTGAAGCAGTTGAAGTATTTTTAAAATCTAAAATTCTTTATGGCCCAGGTAAAGCTGCAAATGCAGGTGGTGTTGCAACTTCGGGTTTGGAAATGACTCAAAACTCAATGCGTCTTCCTTGGACTCGTGAAGAAGTTGACCAACGTTTGCACCAAATAATGATTAATATTCATGAAACTTGCGTAAAATATGGAACCGAACAAAATGGTTACATTAATTATGTGAAAGGAGCAAATATTGGTGGCTTTATTAAGGTTGCTGACAGTATGATTGACCAAGGTGTTATTTAATATAAAATAAAAAAAGGTGAAGAAAAATTCTTCACCTTTTTTGTTATAAAATATTCAATCCCACTTCAATATCGTTTTTAATATCATCAATATGCTCAATCCCTACCGAAAGGCGTAACAAACCCGGTTCTACTCCACTTGCCTTTTGCTCATCAACTGATAATTGCTCGTGAGTAGTTGAACTTGGATGAATAATAAGTGTTTTTGCATCACCAATATTTGCTAAATGGCTAATCAATTTCAAACTCTCAATAAATTTATCTGCTGCTTTAGCTCCTCCTTTTACTTTAAAAGACAATACTCCCCCAAAACCTCTTTTAAGATACTTTTTTGCCAATTGATGGTATTTACTGGATAACAACCCCGGATAGTTGACATATTCGATCTTAGGGTGTTTTTCGAGCCATTTAGCAATTTCTAAGGCATTGCTAACATGACGATCGACTCGCAATGATAAAGTTTCTAATCCCTGTATTAATTGAAAGGCATTAAAAGGACTAATTGCAGGTCCAAAATCTCTCAATCCTTCAACACGAGCACGAACAATAAATGCTATATTACCGAATTGACTATTAGATCCAAAAACCTCCCAAAATTTTAATCCATGATATCCTTCAGATGGTTCGGTAAAAAAAGGAAATTTTCCATTACCCCAGTTAAAATTACCACCATCAACAATTACTCCACCTATTGATGTACCATGACCACCAATCCACTTTGTAGCTGATTCAACAACAATATTTGCACCATGCTCCAATGGTCGAAATAAATAACCACATGCTCCAAAAGTATTATCAACAATTAAAGGAATTTGATGTTTTTTAGCTATTTCAGCAATTACTTCAAAATCAGGAATATTAAATTGAGGATTACCAATTGTTTCGAGATATATAGCTTTAGTTTTTTCATCAATTTCTTTTTCAAAATCATTAGGATTATCTCCCGAAACAAATTTTACATTTATTCCTAATCTTTTAAATTGTACTTTAAACTGATTATAAGTACCACCATATAAATAAGATGTTGACACAAAATTGTCGCCTGCCTGCATAAAATTTGTTAAGGCAATAAACTGAGCAGCCTGACCAGATGAAGTAGCCAAAGCTCCTACTCCCCCTTCCAACGCAGCAACACGCTTTTCAAAAACATCGGTAGTTGGGTTCATTATACGGGTATAAATATTACCAAATTCCTTTAATCCAAACAAGTTGGCTGCATGGGTCGCATTCTTAAATAAAAAAGATGATGTTTGGTAAATAGGAACTGCTCGCGATAATGTTGTTTCGTCAACATCATGACCAGCATGTAATTGAAGTGTTTCAAATTTCAAAGTCGACATATAAATAAGTTATAATATTAATTTAACGAATTAAACCATTTTTTTTTCGAAAAAATATAATAAAGTCAAAATAAGCTTTAATAAAAAATATAAACTAAGTCGATTTTTAATTCCTCAATATTTATCAACTTAAAACAGCTTATCGTTTTTTTAAACACATAAATGAATTAAAAAGTTCAAAAAATGATCGTATTTATAATATATTATAAATAAGGAAGTTATATTAATAAATTTTTTTTAAAATCAACGCAACCATTTAAAAAATTACCCGTCTTAAATATACTATGAGAAAAAAATCGTTCTGATAAAATTATTTAGAGAAAATCTGTTTCAATTGCTTTAGTAGCAATTTTTAATAAAACAATTTAATACAGATTAAAAAATATTAGCCATGAAAGAGATTATTTCAAACCTGATTGTAAAACCGGTTTTAACTATAGATTTACCAGTAAGATTTTTAATATTTCAAATAGTAATAATTGCATTAACTATTATTGTAATTGTAGTATAATTCTATTTCATTTTTTTTCCAAACAATCCTTTTTCTCTACTCTCTTTTTTTCCTAAATACCATGTAATATCTAAAACAGGAATAATTCCAAATGCTGATGTATTTTGATAACCTGCAATAGACACCTTATAACCAACTGAAGCAGATATAAAGTCAGATAAAAAAAACTCGGCCATTGTTTTTTGTTCTACGGCATGGTTTCCACTAAATGAACCATAAAAATATTTTAATGATGCATTAACAAGTATAGATCGATTAACTTGAATAATTGCACCAGCAAAAATATATGCAAAATAACCATTATCAATCATTGAAGCACTTCTATTAGCAATAAAATGACCCTCAATTTCATTTAATTCTGAGGTTTCAAAAGGTACTCCAAAATCAAAACCTATACCTGTATTTAAAATCCACGATGGCTGATTAGGTGTACAACTATAATCTTTAATAAAAGCACGACTAATTAATAATTCGTTTTTTACTCCTAACACAAACGGGACACTTACACCTGAATCAATAATATCAGTCATATTCCTATCTTTTGCAAAATTTAATCCTGAATAAGCCGAATATAAACCATGCCGAGTAGATAAAAACCATTTATTTTTATTATACCATCTTTTTTTTACAAACAAATTAGGTACCCAATAATCAATTAAAACATGACTTTGTAATTCAAGTCCATTACTTACCCCATATCGGCAAGGTTCAAAAATACTAATATTACCAGCCCGATTATATATAGTATTTCCCGACTCTGATTTCCAAATCATATCATCGCGAAGCATACCAGTTTGCATAGAAGTTTTTGGAACCGAAGCAAAAGGCATATCAGCTTGGTTTTTTTCCTCTCCTTCACGTATTCTTTTAGCTAATTCACGTTTACTGGTATGTTTCGTTCCTTTAAATTTTTTATTGGTTTGTCCAATAATTAAGCTATTAATCGAACATATTAAAACTAATAATAAAATGTATCGTGTAATATTGACAGTAATCATAAATGAAAAATTTTTATCTATAACGATACGAATTTATTATTATTATTAATTAAAAGCAGCTATTAAGTATTAATATTACCTAACGATAGACTACTCAAAAAAGAACGAACCATTTCAACTGTATCTAATTTATATTTTGCATTAGTTCGCTTCGATCCCACATGAATTGTAACAGCTTCATCAGGTAAATCGCGAAACATATATTCATCAGTCCAGTCATCACCTAATGCCATAATAAAATCATACTTATCGCTACCTAAAAATTGAAGTGATGCACTTCCTTTATTAACGCCACCATTTTTCACCTCAATAACCTTGTTTCCTTCCATTATTTCAAGGTTTAAATTCCCAACTAAATTGGTTAACTCATCTTTTAATTCATAAGCTCTTTTATCGCCCTGCTCAGGTTCTGCTTTTCGATAATGCCAAACCAGCGAAAAATTTTTAACTTCAATAAAAGTACCGGGTGTACGATCAACAAAATTTTCAAGAATTGACTTAATATTTGGCATCCATTTATCATTAACCACAAAAGGCATAATCCATTCTTCATCAATTCGTTTTATCCATACACCATGCTCTGCAATTAAATTAACACGACATGAATCGAACCATTTACCTAATGTTAACCTATCACGCCCACTAATAATAGTAACATTATTTTTTGTATCAGAAACTAATCGGTTTATTATGCTCAAAAGGTTTTCATCGGGGAAAGCATCATCAGGATTATTTTTAAATGAAGTAAGCGTTCCATCATAATCAAGAAAAATAGCTCTTTTTGCAGAATTAAGATAAGAATCTGAAATACTCTTATAAATATTTACATTTATCCTTTTCACATTAAAATCTTGTTGAATATGTACAACTTTATCGAGTGTTTTAACAAATTCATTAGCCCATTTAAATACATCATACCGCTGTAAACGGTCTTGCATTTGTTTCATGCGTAATTGTTGCTCTTTCAAAGGCATTGTAATGGCAGAAAAAATAGCATCTGCTATTTCTTCTTCATTGTTAGGATTTATTATTATAGCCTCACCCATTTCTTTGGCAACTCCCGCCATTTCGCTTAAAATAATAACACCATCTCCTTTTACACGCGAAGCAATATACTCTTTAGCTACCAAATTCATACCATCTCGAACGGGTGTAATTAATGCTATATCACATTCGCGATATAATTCAACCAAATTATAAAAAGGCATTGACCGGTAAAAATACCATATTGGTGTAAAATTAATATCGCCATACTGACCATTAATACTACCTACCAATTCGTCGACTTCCTTTTTTAAAAGCTGATAATGATCAACCTGACCCCTGCTTGGAACGGCCAACATTACCAGGGTTACCTTTTGTCTGAATTCAGGATATTTTTCCAAAAAAGTATTAAAAGCCCTTAATCTATGAGGAATACCTTTAGTATAATCTAATCTGTCAATAGATAAAATTAACTTACGATCGGGTAAAAATTTTGCAAATTTATCAAGTTCCAATTGAAAGTCTGACTTATCTTCTTCTTTTGCCATCTCTAATTTTAAAGATGATTGTTTAAATTTTTCATAATCAATTCCCATTGGAAATGCATCTACCACAATTACTCTGTCTTTTGTATGTATATTATTTAACGATATATCATATCCTATCAATCGCCTAATACAACTAAAAAAATGTCGCTCATAATCGTATGTATGAAAACCTATTAAATCAGCTCCTAACATTCCATGCAAAAGTTCAAGACGCCATGGAATAATACGAAAAACCTCAAATGAAGGAAAAGGTATATGAAGAAAAAAACCAATTGTAACATCAGACATTTTCGATTTGATCATTTCAGGAACTAACAAAAGTTGGTAGTCATGTATCCAAATTGCATCACCCGGATTTAAATATTTAAGTGCAGTATCGGCAAATTTTTGATTAACTTTTTTATAAGCTTCCCATGTTTGATTATTATACTCAACAAATTGTGTAAAATAATGAAACAATGGCCAAATGGTTTTATTACTAAACCCTTCGTAATACAAATTTATCTCTTCATTAGTTAAACAAACCGGAATACAATTTTCAGCATTCAACATCGATTCGGCAATAGTTTGTTCTTCTTGTGAACAATTATCAGTTTCCTGACCTGACCATCCAATCCATTTGCCCGAATACTTTTTATATATTGATTTCATACCGGTAGCTAATCCACCCACACTTGGCTTTAATACAATTTCGTCATTCTCTTTTTCTATACTAAATGGCAAACGATTAGATAATATATGTATTCGTGACATAACTTTATATTTATAAATAAACATTTAAAAAACCTTTCATAAAATGATGCAGTAAATCCATTTTATAAGGTTTATAGCGATATAATACAATTTCAATTTCATAATACATCTTTTTTCTGTATTTTACAAATCTGCACAGTAAAAGCTTAATTTATGAGGACTTTAGACTACGGAGTAATTGGTAATTGTAAAAGTGCTGCATTAATTTCAAAAACAGGTAATATTGAATGGTTTTGTTTACCAAAATTTGATTCACCTTCGGTTTTTGCCAAAATATTAGATAATGAAATTGGCGGAAGTTTTGAAATTAATGTAATAGGACTAAAAACAAATTATCAACATTACGAATTCAGAACAAATATTTTAATCACTGGTTTTATATGCGAAACCGGTCAGTTTGAAATACATGATTTTATGCCCAGATATCAAACATCAAATACAAATTATTATGCACCTCCTGATATTATTAGGTATATTAAAGTTATTTCAGGCACATGCAATATCATTGTTAATTTCAATCCAAAATTAAACTACGCATCATCATCTATTAAATATAAAGTAACCGATAAATACATAAAAGCATATACCGTAACGGGCGATTATGACTCAATTTATATGTATACTGATTTACCAAAAGACCTAATAATAAATAAAAAACCAATACTAATAGATAAAGACTCATTCTTACTATTAAGTTATAACCAAAAATTATTAAATCAGGATTTAAAACGAACAAATTTAAAACTCCAACGCACCAAAGTATATTGGCTTAATTGGGCCGAAAAAACAATTTGCTTTAAAAAATATACCGAAGAAATAATTCGAAGTTCATTAATTTTAAAACTATTAAGTTATGAAAAAACAGGTGCTATATTAGCAGCTGTTACCACCTCTTTACCCGAAACTATTGGAGAAGTTAGAAATTGGGATTATCGTTTTTGCTGGATAAGGGATGCATCAATGGTAATAAAAGTAATGGCACAAATTGGGCATCGTCATATTGCCCATAAATACTTGCAATACATTATTTCATTACTACCCGACAAGGGTGAAAAAATGCAAATAATGTATGGTATTAATGGAGAAAAACGTCTTTCCGAAAAAATACTGGATCATCTGAAAGGTTATGAAAATTCAAAACCTGTTCGCGTAGGAAATGCTGCATATAACCAAAAACAAAACGATATATTCGGTATTTTAATGGATGTTATTTTTCAACATTTCGAACTTTATTCTACATCACTCGAATTTAGCGAAGATTTATGGACTATAGTAAGATCGATTGTAAAAACAGTAAAGAAAAACTGGAAAAAACCCGATCGTGGAATATGGGAAATAAGAAGTGAAAACCGACATTTTACATTCAGCAAAGTACTATGCTGGGTTGCAATTGACAGAGCAATAAAAATTGCAACAATATTAAAACAAACCGATTATATTCAAAACTGGACTATATTAAAAGATGAAATAAAAGAAGATATTCTCATCAACGGATGGTCGGAAATAAGACAATCATTTGTGCAATCGTACGGATCTGAAGAGCTTGATTCATCAGTATTATTAATGGAAACTTATGGATTTATTTCGGCCGATGATATACGTTTTAAAAAAACTGTTTGGGCAATTCAGGAAGATTTAGAATACGAAGGCCTATTATTCAGATACAGAAATAAAGATGACTTTGGAAAACCACAATCTGCATTTACTATTTGTTCATTCTGGTTAATTAAATCTCTTTATAAAATTGGGCAAAAAGAAGAAGCCATTGAAAAATTCAATCAATTATTAAGTTATTCAAATCATTTAGGATTATTTAGTGAAGATTTGGATTTTGTTACCAAAAAATTACTTGGTAATTTTCCACAAGCATATTCGCATTTAGCTTTAATTGATACAGCTATTACCCTATCGGACGACCAATTGAAAAATGATGAACAATTATTGGCATCACTTTTATAATTACACCAAAAACAATTTCTCAATTATTCCATCAGAAACAAATTTAAATGAAGGTGAAATTTTATAATAATCACCTTCATTTATAATTTTTCCACTTTTTATTAATTCTTCTATTTGATTAATGAAAAATTGATAATATTTATAATCAATTTTTTTTATGTCATTTACCGATAATCCTTTTGATGTACGTAACCCAAGCATCAATAATTCATTATATCTGTCAGTACTACTCAATAGTTCACTTTCAAAAAAACACTCTCCATTAATTATTTTTTTTATATAAACATTAACATCCGAAACATTCCATTGTCTAATATCATTATAAAACGAATGAGCTGAAGGTCCCAATCCAATATATGGCTCACCTGTCCAATAATTCGAATTATGAAATGATTCATAACCCGGTAAAGCAAAATTTGAAATCTCGTAATGATTAAAATTTTTCAATTGAGTTTTTTCAACAAGCAATTGAAACTGGTCAAGGCTTACATTATCATCAATTTCATCTATCAAACCATTTTGTAAGTTATCATAAAACAATGTGCCTTTTTCAAACGTTAAATGATATGCAGATAAATGTTTAATTGGTAAATTTAAAATAACATCAAGAGTTTTACCCCACATAACTAAACCTAATCCGGGTAATCCATAAATTAAATCAGCAGTAATATTTTTAAATCCTACTTTATCAGCTCTTTCAACTGCCAATATACCATCACTTGCAGTATGCCTTCGACCCATCATTTGCAAAGTATTATTATCAATACTTTGAATACCAAAACTTAACCTATTAACAGGTGTTTCATTAAACAACATTTTTGCATATTCATTTGAAAAATCATCAGGATTACATTCAAATGTAATTTCAACATTTCCAGATATTTTAAAATGATTATATAAGCAAGAAAATATTTTATTTAATTCAACAATATTTAACACACTTGGAGTACCTCCACCAAAATAAATTGAATTAATTTCGTTATTATTAAAAACATTAAAACGTTTAATTATTTCAATGTTTAAAGCATTCAAAAATTTAGTTTTTAATTCTAAATGAGTACTCTTGTAAAAATCACAATAATTACATCGTTTTTTACAAAAAGGTACATGAATATAAATACCGGCCATTTTTAAAATTGTTTCACGTGAAACACTTGAAAAATCAAGGTTTTTATCAAGTTATTAACAAGTTTATAAACAAATATATAGATGATATTAACAATTATATGGAATTTTTTTAAAAATTATCATAAAACCATTATAGTGATAATATTAATATCGATAGCTAGTTTAGCTAATGTAAATAATATAACACCAAACAATATACCATCAATTCCTCATTTCGATAAAATTGTTCATTTTTTAATGTATTCAACATTAACTTTTATTTTTCTTTGGGAAAATTTTTCACGACACAATTATCATGTAATTACCAATAGAGTATTTTTAATAATAATTTTAATTATTGTTGTTGGAATTACTATGGAATTATTACAAAATACTATAACTGATTACCGTAGCGGAAATATAAATGATACAATAGCAAATACATTTGGATTATTAATTGGTTGGATTGGATTTATTATTACTCGAAAAATATCATTTTTAAAAAATGTAATATTTAAACCACTTTAAAGATGAATTATATCACCTTTTTCTTTAATATTTGCTACAATTTTACCTATTGTTTCGGTTTTAAATAACTCATACATTTTTTTTCGAACTTCATAAAATTGACTATGAACTGGACATTCTAACGACTTTTCATGATTTGATTTACAACTATTTAATCCAATTAAACAATTATTAAAAGCATCTAATCCATCTATTATCTCAACAATATCTAACATTGAAATAAACTCATAATCTTTAATTAAACCAAATCCGCCATTCGGACCTTTTGTTGATGTTAATAACTTATGCTTCGCTAATGTTTGAAGAATTTTTCCTAAAAAAGGTGTTGGAATATCAAGTTCTTTCGAAATATCTTTTATGCCAATTTTTTTTTCATCTGCTTTATTTATAGCTAAATAAATAACAGCTCTTAATGCATATTTGCATGTATTCGAAAGCATGAATGTTATTTTTTATTTGAATTATAAATATAAAATTATTTTTTTATTTTATTTTTTTCCATTCTTCTCTGAATGATTTTTTTGGTAATTCTGGAATCTCTTTCATATTATCAGTCATTTTTTTAAATAATGGTTTTAAAATAAACGATTTAACATTTCCATTCACAAAATCTATTAATTTTGAATTACTTAATACAAAAGTAGAACTACTAGCAATAAAATTTTCAATTGATGAAGAATATTTTTTTTCAACACTAATTCTTCTGTTTTCCAATAATAAATTATGAATTGGAATCTTAACAGGACACACTTCACTGCATTTTCCACATAAAGAACTGGCAAAACTTAAATGCTTAAATTCTTTTATTCCTTTAAAATGAGGAGTTATTAAACTTCCAATAGGTCCACTATAAGTTGTTGCATAAGTATAACCACCAATATTTTTATATATAGGACAAGCATTTAAACAAGCTCCACAACGAATACATGACAAAGCCTGGTATAATTCTTTTTGGGCATACAAATTTGTACGTCCGTTATCGAGTAAAATAACATACATTTTTTCAGGTCCGTCAACTTCATTTTGCTGTTTTGGACCTGAAATTATGCTATTATAAACTGTTATTTGTTGTCCTGTACCCAAAGATGATAATAATGGCCAAAAAAGACCTAAATGATTAATTGATGGTATAATTTTTTCAATTCCGGCTATTACTATATGAATTTTTGGAAACGACATTGACAGTAATCCATTTCCTTCATTCTCAGTTAATGCTATAGAACCGGTATCAGCAATTAAAAAATTAGCACCTGTAACTCCTAATTCTGATGTACAAAATTTTTGTCTCAAATATTCTCTTACAAAAAGAGTCAATTCTTCGGGTGTACTCCCTTCCTTTGTATTAAATTTACGATGAAATAATGCATCAATGTCTTCTTTCGATTTATGCATTGCCGGTGTAACAATATGATAAGGCTTCTCTCCCTCCAATTGTACAATAAATTCACCTAAATCTGTTTCATAAGGTTCAACACCAATAGTTTCAAAATATTCATTTAAATCAATTTCTTCAGTAGTCATCGACTTACTTTTAACTACTGAAGAAACATTTTCATTTTTAACAATTTCTTCAATTTTACTTAAAACTTGTTTAACATCACTTGCCCAAAAAACTTCAGCTCCCCTCGAAGAAATATTTTTTTCAAATTGTTCTAATAGCTCAGGTAAATTATTTAAAGTTTCACGCTTAATAAAACCAGCTCTTCTTTTTGCTAATTCCTGATTATTATATCTTTTTTTACCATTGTTAACAGCAAAATCGTATTTTCCAATATTAAATTTTATTTTTTTTCGATGTACAAGATCAAATACAATATTTGCAGCATCAACTAAAAATTTATTACCTGAATTCGAACCCATAATACTATTTTGTAGGAATTTTTTGAATACGACGTAAATGTCGTCCACCTTCAAATGATGTCTTTATAAAAGAATCAACAATTTCAACAGCTTCATTATAAGAAATAAAACGAGCTGGTAAACTACAAATATTAGCATCATTATGTAAACGAGCTAAATATGATATCTCTTTATTCCAACACAATGCAGCCCTAATTCCCTGATGTTTATTAACAGTCATATTAATACCATTTCCACTTCCACATACAGATATTCCAAAATCACAATTTCCATTTTCAACAGCATCAGCCATTGGATGAGCATAATCAGGATAATCACTACTTTCAGAAGAGAATGACCCAAAGTCATCAAAAGTAAAACCCTGCTCCTTAAGATATACTTTTAGCTTTTCTTTTAATTCGTAACCTGCATGGTCACTTGATAATGCAACTTTTTTCACAATATGTTTTTTTTACAAAAATATATATAAACACATCAAAATACGAACTATTACAATCAATTCAACACAAATTGTTAAAACTATTGTTAAAAAATAGTTAATAGCATATAACAAATAAGGAAAAAAAGATTTGATTTATTTATTAAAAAAAATATAACTCATATAGAATAATAACATCAAAATAATAAACCATTTTTTTAAATATGAATTATAAACCTCTAACGAATGTTAAACTAACAAACCAATAGCAATTATTTATTAGTTTTACAAACTATTAACTAACTGTTAATAATTTGATAAATGTATTATAAAACAAACACTTAAATATTTCATTATTGTTAATAAGATATTGATATATTTTACCTTTATCTTAATATCGTATTTCCAAAACATTTTAAAATATTTTTGCAAACAACATTAACAACCTATCATTATAAATAAATAATTTAAAAATTTTCTATGAATAATAATAGTAATTGGTTAATAAAAGGATTTGTAGATGAATCAATTGATAAAAACATTGATTTAATCAATGAAATTAATAATATAAAAAGAGAAAAAAATGCTGTAATAATGGCGCACTATTACCAAAAAGATGAAATTCAGGATATTGCTGATTATATTGGTGATAGTTTAGCTTTAGCTCAATTAGCTGCTAAAACTAATGCTGATATTATTCTATTGGCAGGTGTTCATTTTATGGGTGAAACGGCTAAAATAATTAGTCCTGATAAGAAAGTTTTAGTACCTGATTTAAATGCAGGTTGTTCTTTGGCTGATAGTTGTAAGGCCGATATTTTTAAAAGGTTTTTACATAAATATCCTGATTATAAAGTTATTACTTATGTTAATACTAGTGCTGACATTAAAGCATTATCTGATGTTGTTGTAACCAGTACAAATGCTAAAGCTATTGTTGATAGTTTTCCTAAGGATGAGAAATTAATTTTTGGACCTGATAGAAATTTAGGTAATTATATAAATAGTGTTACTGGTCGGAATATGATATTATGGGATGGAGCATGTCATGTTCATGAAAAATTTTCTTTAGAAAAAATAATCGAACTAAAAAAGATTTATCCTGATGCTAAAATTATTGCTCATCCCGAATGTAAAAAAGCATTGTTATTACTTGCAGATCATATCGGAAGTACAGCTTCTTTATTAAAATATGTTCAAACTGATAATTGTAATACATTTATAGTAGCAACAGAATCAGGAATACTACATCAAATGAAATGTGTTGAGCCTTATAAACAGTTTATTCCTGCTCCTCCTAATGATTCAACTTGTGCTTGTAATGATTGTGAGTATATGAAATTAAATACTATAGAAAAAATATATAATACGTTAAAATTCGAATGGCCTGAAATAGTTATTGATGAGAGTATACGTAAAAAAGCTTTACATCCAATTGAAAAAATGTTAGAGTTGTCAAATAAACTTGGTTTGTAATATTTAGATGGCTAATTTCACGATATTAGTAATTAATTAACTAAATGAATAACATAACTAATCATTTAAATGTGTTATTGGTTGAGGATAATGTGTTAAATCAAAAACTTATTTTTTTGAATTTAAAACGTTTCAACTATAATATTGATATTGCTAATAATGGGAAAGAAGCTTTGGATAAGGTAAAATATAACAGGTATGATTTAATAATTATGGATTTAATGATGCCCGTTATGGATGGTTTAGAAGCTTCAGTTAAAATTAGAGAATTTGAAAAAGGTTTAAATCGTCATACAAAAATAATAGGTTTAACTGCTAATACTTTTGATGCTGATCGTGAAAAGTGTTTAGCTCATGGTATGGATGAATATATGTCTAAACCATTCGATTTAGATACTTTTATGAAGATTATTGAAAATTTAGAGATTATTAAAATAGATGATAGAGGAATTTGATATTCGAAATAATGATCGTGAATATGATTATGAAAAGAGTTTAAGACCTGTATCGTTTATTGATTTTAGTGGACAGAGAAAGGTTGTTGAAAATCTTGAAATTTTTTGTCAGGCAGCAACACTTCGCAATGAAACTCTCGATCATGTATTATTGCATGGACCTCCAGGATTGGGTAAAACTACTTTAAGTCAAATAATTGCGCATGAATTACATGTTGGAATAAAAATTACTAGTGGTCCAGTACTTGATAAACCTGGAGATTTAGCTGGTATTTTAACTAGTTTGGAAGAAAAAGATGTTTTATTTATAGATGAAATTCATCGTTTAAGTCCTGTTGTAGAGGAATATTTATATTCTGCAATGGAGGATTATCGTATAGATATTGTTATTGATAAAGGGCCAGGTGCTAGAAGTATTCAATTGAATATTAATCCATTTACTTTAATAGGAGCTACGACACGAAGTGGTTTGTTAACTAGTCCATTACGAGCTCGATTTGGTATTAATTGTCATCTTCAGTATTATGATCATGCAGTATTGGAAGGTATAATAAGCCGTTCTGCACGATTGTTAAATATTTCAATTAGTGATAAAGCATGTGAATTAATTGCATTACGTAGCAGAGGAACACCAAGAATTGCTAATGCTTTATTACGCAGGGTTCGTGATTTTGCACAAGTTAAAGGAAGTGGTATTATTGATGAAAGTATAACTATTATTGCACTTGATGCTTTATCAATTGATAAATATGGTCTTGATGAAATGGATCATAAAATATTATTGACATTAATAGATAAGTTTAAGGGAGGTCCTGTAGGTATTTCTACTATTTCAACAGCTATTGGCGAAGATTCTGGTACAATTGAGGAAGTATATGAACCATATTTAATAAAAGAAGGATTTATAAAACGTACACCGCGTGGTAGAGCTGCAACTGAGTTAGCATATCAACATCTTAATAGAAAAATTAATTTTACACAACCTGATTTATTTAATTTAGAAGGATTTGAGTAATGTAAAAAAACTAGCTGCAGAAACTATTGTTTATGGTGCTAGTACAGTTTTAGGAAAATTATTAAATTGGTTATTATTGCCACTTTATGTTCGTACATTGTCTGTAGAAAATAATGGTTATATAACATATTTATATAGTATTATTGGTATTGCACAGGTATTATTAACCTTTGGTTTTGAAACAGGTTTTTTTAGATTTGTTTCAAAAAATACAGTAAAAACAGTTTTTACTACACTTTTTTCTTTTCTTTTATTTGCAAGTTTCATTTTTTTGACATTTTCTTTTTTTTATAAAGATGATTTAGCTATTAAATTAGGTATTGTAGGGAAGGAAAATATTGTATTTATTATTGCTATTTTATTGGTTTTTGATTCCATAATATCAATTCCTTTTGCATTATTGCGTTATTTTGAGAAATCATTAAAATATTCATTATTAAGATTTCTTCAAGTAATTGTAACGTGTTTTTTTAATATTTTATTTTTGGTTTATTTTCCTCAATTAGATATTGAATGGATTCAAAAGTTTACAATAGATAATGATCTTCGTAATGTATTTATTGCAAATTTAATAGGTTCATTATTTGCATTTATTTTTTTAATCAAATTAATTTTCAACAGTATTGATAAGATAAGTTTTACACTTTTTAAAAGAGTTTTTACATATTCTTATCCTATTTGGATTGTTGGAATTTTTGGAATGTTTAATCTTAATGGTGATAAAATTTTATTGCAAAAATTTTTGAACTCTGATAATGAAATGGAAGTGGTTGGTATTTATGGAGCTAATTTTAAATTGGGTGTATTGATGGCTATTTTTACCCAATCATTTCGTTTAGCTTTTGAACCTTTTTTCTTTAAAAACAGAGATTTAGGAAATGTATTAAATACTTATAGTTCAATATTAAATTATTTTGTTGCTTTCGGAATGCTTATATTTTTAGGTGTTTTACTTTATTTACCTATTATAAATATAGTTTTGGTTAAAGAGTATTTTGAAGGAAATAAAATAATACCTTTTGTTTTACTTGGTCAATTGTTTTTTGGTATCTATTATTCTTTGTCTTTGTGGTATAAGTTATTAGATAAGACTTTTTTTGGAATAATATTTACTGTTATTGGTAGTATAGTTGGAATTTTAGGTTTTTATTTTTTGATTCCTCTTTTTGGGTATATTGGTGCTGCTATTGCAGGTTTTATATCTTATTTTGTAATGGCTTTATTTTCTTTTTATATTGGTCAAAAATATTATAGAGTTCCCTATGATGAAAAACGTATTATAACTTATATTTTATTAGGTATTATACTATATTTAATATCATTAGTGTATAGTCATTTGAATACTATTTTAGTATTATCTTTAAATACTTTTTTATTTATTTTTTATGCTTTTTTTATAATAAAAAAGGAAAATTTATTATCATTTATATTAAATCGAAATGAACGTTAAGATTGTAAATAAGAGTAAACATAAGTTACCAAATTATGCAACTAATCATAGTGCAGGATTAGATTTAAGAGCAAATATTAATGAATCTATACTATTAAAACCATTAGATCGTGCTTTAATACCAACAGGATTATTTATTGAGTTACCTGAAGGTTATGAAGCTCAAATTCGTCCTCGAAGTGGTTTAGCAGCAAAGCATGGATTAACTGTATTAAATACTCCTGGAACAATTGACGCTGATTATCGTGGTGAAATTAAAGTAATTATTATTAATTTATCAAATGATGATTTTACTATTAATGATGGTGAACGTATTTGTCAAATGGTTATTAATAATTACACAAAGGTAAATTTAATAGAAGTAGATATATTAGAAGATTCTGTTAGAGGAGAAGGTGGATTTGGGCATACTGGGAATAACTAAAATTAAAATATGAATAACCATTTTATTTTTAATGGTTGTTAATAGGTTTTTTATAAGCTTTATTACAATTATGAAATTTTTTATGAAAATCATTATACTAAAATAGGTGATTATTTATTCATAAAAGATACTCTTAACTAGTATTAAATTAAAATATAATCAGGTGAAATACTTTATTTCAATATTTTTATTGTTATTTATTTTTTATAGTTGTAAGACTAAAGAGTCATTAGCAATTTCAAAACAATTTGATTATAAATCAAAAATTTTAACAGAGGAAGAACAACGTAAATTCGATATTTACTTTTACGAGGCTAGTCGTGAAAAAATGTTAGGAAATATAGATAAATCAGCTTCTCATTTATCAGAGTGTTTGCGAATTGATCCTACTTCAAGTGCTACAATGTTTGAATTGGCAAATTTATTTTTATTGGCAAAGAAATATGATAAAGCTCAGGAGTTACTTGAACAAGCTATAAAATATAATCCCGATAATTATTGGTATCAGGTATTTCTTGCTGATTTATATCAAAATGGGGATGAAGGTTCTAAAGCAATTAAAATTTATGAAAACCTCATTTCCGGTGATAATGATAATGAAGAATATTTATATATGTTAGCTCAATTATATGCACAAAATAATGAGTATCAGTTATCAATAAATACTTATAATAGATTAGAACAGTTAGTAGGAATAACTGATGTAATATCGCTTGACAAAGAGCGATTATATGTTACTCAAGGAAAGAAAAAAAATGCATTTAATGAAGTAGAACGTTTAATAAGTAAATATCCATTTGAACCTCTTTATTCGAGTTATAAAGGTGACTTATATTTGTATTATAAAGATTATGAAAACGCTTTTAAAACGTATAATAATGTATTTTCTATTGATAGTACTTATGATGTGATTAATTTTTCGCTTTATAACCTTGAAATTGCTCGTAATAATTTATCTTCTGCAAAAGACTTTTTTTTGAAGGGAATGCATTCAAAATTTGTTTCATTAAATGAAAAAATTGAAAAACTAATTCCTTTTTTAGTTGAAAATGATAAAAAATCATTTTTAAATAATAATGATATTGAATCAATATTAATTGATTTAAAAAATGATAATCCTTTTGATTCAAGGGTATATATAGCATATGCTGATTTTCTTAAAAGTGTAAACAGAAAAGAAGAAGCATTAATTAATTTTAAGAATGCAGTATTAGTTGATGGTGGGAATTCTAAAATTTGGGAGGAAATTTTATTTTTAGATATAGAATTGGGAAAATTTGATAATTTAAAAGATGATGCTTCTGAGGCCTTAAAAATATTTAATGATAAGCCAATATTTTATTATTTTTTATCTAATGCATTAATACAAGAAAAAAAATATAACGATGCTTTACCTGTATTAAAAAATGGATTGAAATATTTAAAAAATGAAAATAATTTTGCTTCTCAATTTCATGCTTTAATTGCAGATGTTTATTACGAACTTGATAGTATTGATAATTCATTTATTTATTATGAATCTGCTATTGTTTTAAATGATAAAAATATTGTAGCATTAAATAATTATAGTTATTATTTATCAATACAAAATAAAGATCTTGAAAAGGCTGAAAAGATGAGTAGCAGATGTATCGAATTAGAACCTGGTAATCCTACATATTTAGACACTTACGCTTGGGTTTTATTTAAACGAAAACGATATTTAGAAGCTAAATTTATTATTGAGCGTGCTTATGATAATGGAGGTAATAATAATAGCATTATTGTTGAACATTATGGTGATATAATGTATTTTAATAATGATATTGAAAAAGCTGTTATACTTTGGATAAAATCTAAAGAGATGGGCAATGAATCGAAAATTATTGATAAAAAAATTGAGTTTAAAAAATATTTTGAAGAATAGTGAGTATTAGAATTTTATTATTGTCAATATTTATTTTAAGTCTTAGTAATTGCAGACCTGTTAAAGATATATTGATTGAAGAGAAAAAGTCTCTAAAAAACATAAGTGATTATAAATTATTAAAAAATATAATTGATTCAAGTTTAAATTATAACAATTTATATTTTAAAAAACTAGATGTTAATGCCCAAATAAACGGAAATAGTTTCAATTTTAAAGGAAACTTATGGATAAGTAAAGACTCAGTTATTGTAGCTTCAGTTATCCCTTTGATGGGTATTGAGATGTATCGTGTACAGTTTTCAGAAGATAAAATTAGAATATTGGACAGAACAAAGCGTAAGGTTATTAATACTGATTATAGTATTTTAAGTAAAATTATACAGTTTGATATTGATTATAATTTACTACAATCAATTTTATCGAATAATATTTTTTGTATTAATGATAATAGCAATCAAGAATGTTTAAAAAGGTTTAAAAATTATATTGTAAATAATAATTATTCATTTAGAAGTATAAAGGATAGAAAATTAAATAAGCTAGATAAAAAAGAAAGAAGTGATGATATAATATATCAGGAATTTCAAATTGATGGATTATCATTTAGAGTTAAGCAATCTATTTTACAATTAATTAATTCTGATCAAAAA
>JAFGBR010000051.1 GCA_016933045.1 Marinilabiliaceae bacterium
ACAAATATATGACTAAGTTTTTAGTCAAGCAAGAAAACGACTAAAAAAATAGTTACAAAAACAAATAGTGCATTCAAGATGTTGATCGGTAAAATCTTATCAGTTCACAATGATCTTTTTCATAAACTGTTCACCTCCACTTATTACTTTGACTATATATAAACCTTTTAAAGCTGATGATAAGTCAATGTCAAAATTTTCAGGTCTGGCAGGAGACGTCTGGAAAACTTTCTTCCCCATAAGTGAGTAAACAGTGACCTCGGCTCTTTCTGAAAAATTATTTAGGATAACAGAAAATTGGCCATTATTAGGATTCGGATATACTTTTATCGATTTTTCTTGTAAATCGATCTGTTCAACAGGCTCTTCAATTTCGATACGCTCACTCTTCTGTTCTGGCTGATAAACAATTGCCGAAAATACATTGTCACAGAAAGAGTTATCAGTTGTAATGTAAGCTTGTACTGAGCTTCCTTCTGCCGCATGGAAACCGGGCAAGAATTGTATCGATCGACCGGCAATAAAGTTTACCGAGGAACCATTTTCACATAATACGGTCGTTTCGCCTCCGGCAACCGTAATCGTATCATAGGCGTTAAAACATTGCGATTCGCTTTCGGTAATCGTCATGTCAGCTATTGCCAGATTATTAAAGATCGAAGAACCGGCTCCGGGTTCCTGCGTTATTGTTATGGTTTGAGAGGAAAAACCTTCTGCCGATATCGTTACTGTGGCAACACGGGAAACGGCAAAAGGATTGGATGTCGCTGTAAAAGTCAATGTACAATCGTTATCACCCGAGGATTGATCAATGGTCAACCATGATTGGTCTGAACTGGCTGTCCACGGAGTATAGGCCAACATATCGACCGAAGCCATACTGCCAGCCGCAGAATCAACCGAAACCTGATTTTCGAAAAGCATGAAACCCGGTATTTCAATGATCGACAAAAAATCACTCCACTGGTTAGCGGCAGCATACAATCCCGAAGAACCATAAGGCACATATAATTTACAGGTAGTTTTATTAACCCCCTGAAAAACATTTGATGAGTTGACAAGACTAACCGGAATCTCATTATCGCTTTTCAAATAAACAAGACGAGAACAGTTATAAAAAGCATAATATCCAATATGTGTTATTGATGAAGGAATCGTAAAAGATGTCAATTGTGTACACCATGAAAAAAAAGAATTTTCCATCCGTGTAATTGATTTTGGAATTTTAACAGTAGGCAAGCTGGTACACCATGAAAAAACCTGAATACCCATTGAAGTCACAGATGACGGAATATAAACAGATGTCAACTTACTATTACCAGAAAAAGCATAATCACCAATAGTATTCACCGACGAAGGAACCTCTATTTTCGTAAAATTACAATTCTGTAAGGCATGTCTCATTATCGTTTTTACTGATGATGGAATAACAAGACTATCTAATTTATTACAATTACTAAATAAGAATTCAGAAATAGTAGTTATTGATGATGGAAGCGTAGCGGTTGTCAAACTGCTGCAATCGGAGAAAGCACTAGCCCCCAAAAAAGTAACAGATGAAGGAATTTCAACCGATATCAGGCTGCTACAATATTCAAATGCACCGTTATCGATAGTTTTCACCGAAGTTGGAATGGCTATCGACTTAAGGCTGCTGCAATAAGCAAAGGCATAATAACCAATTTTTGTTATAGTCGAAGGAATTGTAAAATCGGTTAAATCGGAACAACCGTAGAATAGGTAATTGCCAATAGAAGTAATAGCCGAAGAAATTGTTGCCGTTTTTAGATGAAAACATCCCTTAAATGCTCCATAACCAATTGTTGTTACTTGCGAAGGAATTGAAACTGAAGATAAATTACTGCAATTATTAAAAGCATAACTTCCAATGGTTTTTAATGTTGATGGGAAAAAGAAATCCTTGATGCTGACACAATCCGAAAAAGCGTAGCTTCCAATAGCCGTTAGGCTGGAATTATTGGTGATTGTTACTAAATCACTGCAACCTTTAAAGGCATAGTTCCCGATTGTTGTAACAGAAGCAGGAAAGTTAATCGTTTTCAACCCGGTGCAACCATAAAATGAATATTCTTCAATTGCAGCAATTTGTGAGGTCAATGTTATCTTGGGTATCCCGGTGCAACCATAAAAGGCATAACTTCCTATGGAAGTAACAGTTGCAGGAAAAACAATGGAGTATATCGAACTCTTTCCATTTAAAGATACGGGGACACAAAAAGCATACGAAGGAACAATATTCGTGGGATAGAGCGTGTTGTTGTCACCTGAAGTGCCTAATGTGCCGGTATATTCCACAATTGAAACTTCACTCAGGTCGATGTTCGACAAAACGGGCATACTATCTCGCATAGTCTTAAAATCGCGGGCATCAATCGTTCCTATCAATTTCATGTTTGAAACCGTGTTCTTTTCTTCAATTGTCAAAGCATTTGTTAATTCTCCGGCAGAAACATTATATGTTTTTGGAATACCATACTGAATCACATCAATGGTTTGTGATGGCACATCGATAGCCGAAACTGTAACTGTTGCCATTCGATTTGTATAATCAGGATTAGCACTTGCCGTAAAATGAATGGTTTTGTTGCCATTACTGCTTGATGGCAAAACATCAAGCCATGTTTGATCGGAACTCAACACCCATGAAACATCGGATAAAATAGAAACAGAATCGATACTTCCATTTTCCCAAAGAAGATCGCCCCTTGTATCGGGCAAGTAAAATCCGGGCCGGTTTACAATGTTCGTAAAATCCTCCCATTGAACAGCATCAGCATAAATATCTTTGGTCATATAAGGCACATACAATTTACAGGTGCTTTTATTGATCCCGTCGAATACATTAGTAACCGTACTTAAATCAACAGGCGCAGGGAAATCAACATAAATAGAACTTAATGCAGTACACGATGTAAATGCATAAGAGCCTATCTCTGTAACCGCTGAAGGGATTTTTATCGATGTTAAACTAGTACAGGTAGAAAAAGCATAACGTCCAATTGATGTTACCTGCGGAGGTATTTCAATTGATGTCAGCTTATGACACGATGAAAAAAGTGCATCCCCAATCGATGTAATATTGGGAGGTAAATTAATTGATGCCAGCTTCTGGCATTGAAATGCACCATCTCCAATTGATGTTACGCCCAAAGGTACTGCTATCAGAGTTAAATACCTACAACCAGCAAATGCATAATCTGAAATGGTTTCAACACTTGAAGGAATAACATAACTTCCTGTTTTTTTAGTCGAACAATGCATCAATACTTTTTTTTCTTTATCAAACAAAACTGAATCAGCACTTGAATAATAAAGATTATTTTCGTCCACAATAATATCACCAGAGCAGTATGCAAAAGCTGTAGAAGACTTAATTAGAGAAACAGAAGCGGGAATGGTTATTGATTCTACACTTGTACATCTTTCGAATGAAGAAGATCCAATTGTTGTTACCAAATACGGTACAACAACCATCCTCAATCCGGTACATCCATAAAAAGCGTTAATACCAATATAGGTGATTGAAGATGGCATGGTTACCGACGTCAACGAGGACTTCCATGGGTTTTTATAAAAAGCACTATGGGGAATACCACCCGCAGGGTATGAAAAAGAATTACCGAAGGTTCCCAAAGAGCCGGAATATGCCTCAATACTCGCATCAACCATATCCAATACGGCAATAACAGGCATACTGTCGCGCATAGTTTTAAAATCGCGGGCATCAAGTGTTCCGGTAATGGTTAAGTTGGTTATGGTATTTTTCTCTGTAGTAGTTAACGTAGAAGTTAAGCCACCTGCCGTAATATTTACTGTTTTCGAAACTTGCCCATGAAGATTCATACAAGCTAAAAAGAAAACTAAGAATAAGGTTTTTTTGTTCATCAGTAGAGTGTTGGTTGTTAGTTAACAGAATTTGAATACCATTTTAACTTAAGACGACTAAAGTAGAAAAAGTTCCCAATGATTTAAGTTTAAAGTTTTGGCGAATTGCAACACACTAACATATATATCTATTTTTCAGTGGCATATGATAATTTATTTTTATCCATTTCCCCACCTTTTATCTCACCAATTTCAACCTAATTTGCATAATAATATAATAATTGTATTGGCAATTTCATTTAACCAAGCTTATTATATTTTAGAAAAAACTCAAAATAAGCTAACTTTTCGCTTTTCAAAACGGAATTTTATATTCAAAATAACCTATTTTTTATACCTTTACACAAACTCATGAAAAATTGCCGCCTATGTACCGA
>JAFGBR010000052.1 GCA_016933045.1 Marinilabiliaceae bacterium
AAAGCATCGCAGCTAAAGTATCTGCTCCCGCAATTTATTGACAAAAATCTGATTGAGTAAGGTGGGATTGGTGGGGTGGATACTTATAATTGGAGAATATTTCTTTTTTACTGTACGGTATGAAAATAAACTAAAAAGGGGAATTCGGAATATAACTACGTTAGAAAACTTTTTATTTGAGAGTAGCAAGACTATCTGGAAACCTGGTTTTTCTTTCGATTTGGTCTCTGATGAATTCATCTGGCCGTTATATTGTAATAAAGATTACTTCATTACTTTAATCGAGTCACATAAATTAAAAAACGATACAGCATATTCATGTATATCTACTGCTGAAAAAATTAACAATAATCCATGTGTAGTTAAAATAATACTTAAAAAGACAAGTTTTGAAACTAATATTCCATAATTTGTAACATGTTCAGCAAAACTTAACAAGTGACTTTCTTTTTTGTATATTTGTCTGTGCAACATACATTAATTAATGTACAAAGTTACAGTAGAGTTTTGGCATCTATATATTCATAATAACTATCCCGCTTGCAAATCTATTGAGTTGTTTAATATGATAAGTAGGTAATATAAACGTAGTTGGAATTTGTTGAAATGCAATGCAAAAAAGGAAAAACATATCCCCCTTCACCATCATCACTACCTTTATAGCCCTCTCTATAATAGGCATTGCAGTCATGCCATTGCTCAACCTACGCATGTATCCCGGCAGGGCAAAACCGGCTATTACGATAAGCTATTCCATGCAGGGAGCCAATGCAGTGGTTATCGATACCGAGGTTACCTCTCGCTTAGAAGGGTTGTTGTCTCGGGTTACAGGGTTAAATAAATTAACCTCTCGTACTTCTACCGGAAGTGGCTGGATTAACCTTGAAATGGATAAAAACACCAATATGGACAATGTCCGATTCGAAGTATCCAGCCTTATTCGCCAGGTATATCCAACCTTACCGCTCAATGTAAGTTATCCTTATATTCGCGTTAACAGTCCCAATAATGAGGATGAGCAAGCTGAGACCCTTATAACATTTACGTTAAATGGCCCTGGAAACAACAGTACCATTGGTAATTATGCGAATGAACACATTATACCTCTCATATCGGAACTCCCCGATATTTACAACGTAGCTGTTTATGGGGCAAATCCTCGTCGAATCAACCTTGTTTATAACACCGAGAAATTACAAAACATTGGACTCACAGTAAATGATTTAACTAACCAAATACGTGAATATTATATAAACAACAGTTTAGGCAGGGTGTTTGAACAATCCTATACTGGATATAAAACATATATCCCCGTAGTTTTATCCGGAAAAGATGCAGATGAATTCAACATTGATGAAATCATTATTAAACACGGAGTCAGAATGTTCAAACTTTCCGATTTAGCAACCGTGCATGAACAGGAGAGTATTCCACGTAACTATTACCGGATAAATGGGCTAAATACAATTAATATTGTTGTTCAGTCGGTGCCAAAATCGAACCAAATGGTAGCCGCAAAACTGGTAAAAGAAAGGATAAATGAGTTACGGGAGAAATTGCCTAATGGGTACAGCATCAATATCAGTTACGATAGTTCCGTTCAACTAAAAGAGGAGCTCAATAAAATTATTCTTCGTATTGTATCCTCACTGGTCATATTGCTGTTATTTGTTCTTGTTGTGAGTCGCAGTGGGCGTTATCTTCTTATCATTACTTTCAGTATTGTGTCAAATATCCTCATTGCCTTTATTCTTTATTACTGGCTAAAGATAGAGATTCACATGTATTCGTTAGCAGGCATTACCATTTCGCTGGGAATACTGATTGATAACACCATTGTAATGGCTGACCATTTGCGAAATGGGCAGGGTATTAGTGTGTTTCGGGCCATATTGGCAGCTACGTTAACAACCATGGGGGCATTGATTGCCGTATTTTTTCTTGATGAGGACTTGCAACTCAAATTACTCGATTTTGCCTGGGTTATTATCATCAACCTTGGTGTATCATTGCTCATTTCTCTGTTTTTCATACCGGCATTAATCAATAAAATGCCGTTGATTAAACAGCGTACAAAAAACACAGTTAAAAGAACCCGTATAAAGGTAAAACTAGCCGGTTATTACGGAGTTGCTATTGTTATGATGAGTCGTTTTCGTTGGGCTCTTTTACTGATTGCCATACTGGCATTTGGATTACCCATATACAAACTTCCTACATACCTAAAAGAAGAAGTTTGGTATGGTAAATTATATAATAACACAATAGGTTCTCAGTTATATAGTGAAGATATTAAGCCAATTGTTGATGCTGTACTGGGAGGAACACTCCGCTTATTTACCGATAAAGTAACCCACAATGCATTGTCGAACAGCAACCGACGTACTGTAATTAATATTGCAGCCACCATGAATGATGGCAGCACCCTTGAGCAAACCAACCTTGTTTTCGAAAAACTCGAAAATCACCTATCGCAATACGACGAAATTGAACAGTTTGAAACACGTATTTACAGTCCGTCGTCGGCTGGCATCTCTGTCCTGTTCAAGCCCGAATATGAATTCGACGGTTTTCCATACACCTTGAAGTCCAATGTCGAAACTAAAGTGATCGAACTGGGAAGTGCCGATTGGCAGGTAACAGGTGTTGGACGGGGATTTGATAATTCACTAAATGATGGTTATCGCAACAGCCGCATTCAATTGTATGGCTACAACCTTGAAGCATTAAAAGGGTATGCCCAGAAAGTAAAATCATATTTAGAAGAGATACCACGTGTGGAATCTAACTCCATTTTTATAAACGGACGTTCAACATCGGGCGGTAACATCCATCGCGAGTATTTTCTCGATTTGGATGTTGACAAAATTCAACGAACCGGCATTTCAAAAGGATGGGTACTAAATGATTTAAGGGAGCTGTCTAGTGAAGAACAGTGGGTGATGTCAACTGTTGAAAACAATAACAGAAAAAACATATTTCTATTACCTGATAAAAAGACAGTGCCTGATTTTTGGGAGATCAACAATCGTCCGCTCACAATAGGTCATAATCGATCCACACGGTTAAGCCAATTGGGAATCTTTAAAAAAGAACGGGAGCAGGATCTGATCAATAAAGAGAACATGGAGTACACCATGGTAGTGGAATATAACTTTATTGGTAGCCATGGACAAAAATAATATATTATTGGAGCTGTTGAAAAACGGATTCAGCAAGATTTGCCTGTTGGTTATCGAATTAAGCAACAATATTATCAGGGAGGAAGCTGGAACGATCAGAAAGAAGACAGCACACAGGTCTGGATCATCCTTTTGGTTGCTGTCATCATCTTCTTTATTTGTGCAATTGTGTTTGAATCGCTTTTGCAACCGATAGCAGTATTAATGATGATCCCCCTTTCGTTTATCGGAGTCTTTTTAACCTTTTACTGGTTCGAACTGGGTTTTGACCAGGGAGGGTATGCCTCGTTGTTATTATTAAGCGGCTTAACAGTTAATTCGGCACTTTATATATTAAATGAATTAAACAGTGTTCGTCAACGCTTTCCTCGGCTAAGTGCAATAAGGGCTTATTTAAAAGCGTTTAATAATAAAATAACACCGGTAATATTAACACTCTTGTCAACAGTTTTAGGGTTAGTGCCATTTTTGTCGGGAGGAAAGAGAGAAGCCTTTTGGTTTAGCATGGCTGCTGGCACTATTGGCGGGCTCATATTTTCGTTGCTGGCCATCATTATTATATTACCTATGTTTGTGAGAGGTGTAAAACATAAGGGTAAAAAACTAAGAAACAAGCGAATTGGATTGAAACGAAATAAAGAGATCACTAATGAAAATATACCCAATAAAACAGAAGAGGTACTTGACTATTGTAATGAGTAGTGTTGCTAAATTTAAAATGTCGCATTTAAGCGGAGTCCTGTTATCAGGTTGTTTGATTTTAACATCGTGCCAGTCAGCACAGGAAAACAATTTTCAAACCGGTAAACGAGCATTTACTGATGATGTGAATGTTGTGGTTACTTCGTTTGCGAAAAGAGAAACATTCTATAAAGAGTTTGAAAACAATGGCGCCTTAAAATCAAACCAGCGAGCTCAATTATCGTTTGGAGAATCAGGGAAAGTGGTAAAAGTAAATGCCACAAATGGACAATTGGTTCATAAAGGTGATGTTTTGGTTCAAATTGAGGATGTGGTACAACGCTTTAACTATGAAAAAGCCTGCCGAAACGTTGATCGTTGTAAACTATCGTTTGAAGAATCCTTAATCAACCAGGGATATACATTGAAAGATTCAGCCATTGTACCTGAAAATGTCATGAAGATGGCCTTAATCAGGTCGGGGTACCAGGATGCAATTAATGACAGATACATGGCCAATCACCGTTTGAAAGAGACAAAGGTTATTGCACCGTTTGACGGAGTGATAGCTGATTTGGAAGCAAAGCCAGACAATGAAACGTCGCTCTATAAGTATTGCTGTACCCTAATCGACAATAGCACTTTCGAGGTTTCATTCCCGATGCTAGAGAGCGAAATCTCGCAATTGCAACCCGGAATGAAGGTTGAAGTGATTCCTTTTGCATTTACCAATGATACTTTGATAGGAAAACTCTCAGAGATCAATCCTAAGGTAGAAGATAATGGAATGGTGAATGTGAAAGCATTGGTCATCAACAAAAATGGGAAACTGGTAGATGGGATGAATGTGAAGGTGATGGTGAAAAAGGAGATGGGTAAAAGTATTTGCGTACCCAAAGAAGCAGTCACACTTAGGCAGGAACGTAATGTTGTGTTTGTGGCACATAACGATACAGCCTATTGGAGATATGTAGATGTTGGTGAAACCAACTCAACATATTCGGAAATAACAAACGGTATCGGAGAAGGTGAACAGGTGGTAATAGAGGGCAATTTTAATCTGGCTCACCTTTCTCCTATCCAAGTTATTAATAGTAAATGATACGAAAATGCCCCCATCCTTAACCCTTTCCCCAATAGGAAATGGAACATTTAACCGACAGATTTGCAAAATGGTAATATTTAACCAGTATGTAAATCAGCTTTCCCCCAATGGGGGAAACGGGAAAGGGGGAGAGAGAAAAATGGGGGGTTATTTGTTGGCACGTGTGCAAACTCGTGCCATGCCAGTAATAAAACAAAATGTAATATTATATACTTAAATACTTGTCATTCGTGAATAAACATTATGTTGGTGTTAGTTTGCTAATCGTACCATGCCGGGCAATTCATATTAAGGTGTTTTTTATTATGCTTATTTTTTTTGTAATGCTGCAAGTTAGCGTTAAAGCCCAAAAACTAAGCCTTACAATGAATCAAGCCATTGAACTTGCCCAAAAGCAATCTTTTGAGGCATTTCGATCTAAAAATGCTTATTTGGTTAAGACACTCAGCTTTGAGTCATACAAAAAGATGCTCTACCCCAAGCTAAATATCTCATTAACACCCGGTAATTATGACCGATCCATCTCTGAATTATGGGACTCAGAAGAAGGTAGATATAAACCATATGAGGTGCAGTGGCTCACATCGGTTGGTTCTGTTTCTTTATACAAGCCTGTTGGGGTAACAGGGGGTAACCTTTATGTCAGCTCGTCACTGAGGCGATCCATGACTTATTATGAAAACTCAGATAATGTTCTTAATTACATTTCAAATCCCATTACGATAAATTACAGTCAGGATTTTAATGCTGTCAACCAATATAAGTGGAGATCGAAACTTGAACCTTTGCAATTCGAAGAAGCTAAAAAGCAATATCTGGAAGATGCCGAGGTCACATCCATTAAAGCTATCCAGCTTTACTATTCATTTTTAGATGCTGACCTGAATTACCGAATAGCCACATTAAATAAAAACAATGCTGATACCCTCTATCTCTTTGGCCAACGGAAACTTACAATAGGAGCTATCACCCGTGCAGAATATTTAAGACTGGAGCTGAACAAAGTAAATGCAAATATCTATTTGGAATCGCAGCTACAGAACCGACAGGATGCCCTGATAGAACTAAATAACTTTTTGGAGCTGCCTCGTGAAACGGAACTTCACTGTGCAACAAGTGACGAAATACCTCAGTTATCTATATCCTCTGCCATGGCAATTGATAAAGCTTATGAAAACAATCCAGACATGATTGCATTGGAGCAAAAAATAATAGTGGCTCAAAGGAATATAAAAAGTGCCAACTCAAATAGGCTGAGTGCCAGTTTTAATGCAAATGTGGGATTAAACCAAAATCAGGAAGAGCTGGCTTATGCGTATCGTGATCTTAGGGACAAACAAGGGGTGTCTTTTACTTTATCCATGCCTATTATTGACTGGGGAGATAACAGAAGGAGTATTCAACAGGCCAGACTTAACAAACAGCTTGTAGAAGAAAACAACCGTAAACAAAAAGATGCTCTTGAAATTGAGGTTTTGAAAATGGTGAACGATTTTAATATTAAAAGCAAACAAGTTAAAGCTTCTGCTTTGGCCGACAGTATTTCGCGAGTTGCTTATGAAGCCGTTCAACAGCAGTTTATACTTGGAAAAGTTAATGTGGTAGAATTAAATAGCTCGTATAGCGATATGCAAAGTGCGCAGAACAAATATATCAATACGTTACGAAACTTCTGGCTGCAACTCTATTCGCTAAGAAAAGTGTGTCTTTACGATTTTGAAAGGAATGAAGATTTGTCTTTCGATGACCAATCCATAATAATTGAATAATCTTACGCCATAAAGTTACAATATAATGGTTTATTTTTTACTTAAACGCCCCATAGCAGTCATTATGACCTTTATTGCTGTCATTGTGTTGGGAATTGTTTCATCTAATCTCATACCTGTTTCCCTATTGCCCGATATTGCTATACCCGAAATAACCATGCAAATATCGGCTCCCGAGAAATCAGTACAAGAAGTGGAGAGTTATTTTGTCCGCCCAATAAGGAGGCAGTTGTTACAGGTTGGTCATTTAAATGATATTGAAAGCACATCTGCCAATGGACATGGTTCAGTCCGCATGACTTTTAAATATGGCACTGATATTAACTATGCTTTTGTAGAGGTCAATGAGAAGATGGATGCGCTAATGGCATCTATGCCCAGAGAGTTTGAACGGCCCAGGATCATCAAAGCATCGGCTTCCGACATACCCGTGTTTTATATGTCTGTATCATTAAAAGACACCTCACTGACCGAAAAAGAACAACGTTTCATGGAGTTGAGCGAGTTTTGTGAGCAGGTCATAAAAAAACGCATCGAACAACTCCCGGAAGTAGCTATGGTGGACATTAGCGGACTCGAATATCCCGAGATTGGTCTGCATGTTGACCTGGAGAAACTAAATACATTGGGCATTGATTACCAGTCAATACAAAGAACCTTACAGGAGAATGACTTTTCTTTGGGTAATATCAAAGTCCGAAACGGTATGTATGAGTTTAATGTCAAATATGCCTCCTTATTAAAAAATCGGAGAGATATTGAGAATTTAACCATTAAAGCCGTTAACCGGATTTTTAAATTGAGTGAGCTGGCTGTTATTGATGTTGCACCGCAATCGGGTAAAGGAATTTTTATTGATAAGTCAGGACAATCTGTTATTATGGCCGTTATCAAAAAATCGGATGCCCGTATGGAAGATTTACGCGAAGCAACTGCCTCTATGATGCAGAACCTGAAAGATGATTATCCCAGGTTGAGATTTGAATTATCTCGTAACCAGACAGAACTGCTTGACTATTCCATCTCAAATTTGGAAAGTAGTCTTATTATAGGGGCAATACTTGCCTTTGTAATCATGTTGTTTTTCCTGAAAGATTTAAAGTCTCCTATTCTGATAGGCATCTCCATTCCAATAAGTTTATTAGTCAGTTTACTGTTTTTTTACCTGTTTAATGTTTCTATTAATATTATCTCCCTTTCAGGACTTATTTTAGGAGTTGGGATGATGATTGATAATTCAATTATTGTCATTGATAATATCAATCAATTGTATAGAGAACAAAAGAATAATATTTTCAAAGCCTGCTTAAAGGGCACAAATGAGGTCATACGGCCGCTTATAAGTTCTGTTCTTACAACCTGTGCGGTATTTGTGCCGCTTATTTTTTTAAGTGGTATTTCAGGGGCTCTTTTTTACGATCAGGCTATTGCCATATCCATTGGATTAGGTTCTTCATTAATTGTGTCAATAACACTCATTCCTGTTCTGTTTCGTTTGTTTTATGCAGAAGGTAAAAGGAAAAAAGAAAGAGCGAAGCAAAAAAGCAAATGGTTGGTCAAATTGCAAGTTTATTCAGGTCTGGAAGAAAGCTACACAAAAGGATATGACTGGATTTTTGCTCATCGCAAACAGTTTTTCATAGGTACAGGTATCTTATTAATCATGGGGTTTGTCTCGTTTTCTGAAATCCGAAAAGAACGGTTCCCATCTTTTGAACAGGTCGATGCTATTTTATCGTTAGACTGGAACCGGAATATCAGCCTTGATGAAAACCGACATCGGGTTGAAGAGTTCCTGAAGACGGTTGATTCATTAACTCTCCAGGTTGCCTGCCAAATTGGTGAACAGTCATTTGTTTTAGACGGAGAAGACCAACTGTCGGCATCTCAGGCTTCGATCTACTTTCAAGCGTCTTCTTCAGAAAGGAGAGAAATCATCCAAAACTCATTGGAACAATGGATAGGCAGAAACTACCCTGAGGCAATTTTCGAGTTTACTCCTCCTGAATCGGTTTTTGAGAAACTCTTTGTTAATAAAGAAGCTCCATTAGAAGTAAGAGTCTGGAGTAGCGGAAGGGATGCATTGCCTTCGCCCGAACAATTGCAGGAAATAAACAGGGCTGTATTAAATGAGACCGGGTTAAACACAATAAGAAAAGTCCCGTTACAGGAGTATTACAAAATAATACCTCGTTTTGACCGCATTAAACTGTATGATGTTTCGATTTCCTATTTGTCCGATATCCTGAGAAAATCTCTTAACAGGCTTCAAATATTTACACTTCAACAAGGTCAATATACAGTACCGGTTGTTTTAACAGGAAAGCAAGAGAACATATATAATGTAATTAAACAATTAAGGATTCATACAGCAAACAATGGCAGCGTGCCGGTTAGTGAATTGGTACAGGTTCAACGAATCGCAGGTTACAAACTAATGAAAGGCGATAAGAATGATGTTTTTGCATCCTTAGGCTATAACATTGAAGATGATCAGTTAAGCGAAGTGACTGATAAAATCAATCAGATTATTAAACAACAACCCGATTTGCATGTTAGGTACACCGGTCAGCTTTTTTCAAATCGCACTTTGTTTAATGAGTTGATGATTGTAATGATAGTAGCTTTATTGTTGTTGTATTTTATCCTGGCATCTCAGTTTGAATCAATACTACAGCCATTTATTGTTTTTATTGAGATACCGATTGATATAGCAGGAGCTTTATTGTTGCTGTGGGTTACCGGGAATAGCCTCAATATTATGAGTATGATTGGGATTGTTGTTATGACAGGGATAATTATTAATGATTCCATCTTAAAAATTGATACAATAAATAGGTTAGTAAAAGCAGGATATCCAGTTGTTGATGCAATCCACACAGCAGGTCACAAGCGTTTAAAACCAATTATTATGACCAGTGCCACAACAATTCTTGCCATGATACCATTTTTGTGGGGTGATGATATGGGTTCCAGATTGCAGCAACCCTTGGCATGGACTGTTATTGGAGGCATGACCATTGGAACCTTTGTGAGTTTGTATTTTGTTCCTTTGGCTTATTATTACACTCAAAAACGTAAGGGTGAATAATATCGTTAATGGGGAGTATTATACTTAATAGTTCGTTAAACCTTATGGATAATTAACGATAGGGTATTTATGTTATAATCAACCTAACAACCTATCAACCTAATGATCTAACGATCTAACAACCTATTGACCTAACAATCTAACGATCTAACAACCTATTGACCTAACAACCTAACGATCTAACAACCTATTGACCTAACAAATCTAACGATCTAACAACCTATCGACCTATCAACCTATCGAAACTAATTGATATAATTTTTTATCGGTTTGCTATATTTATTTTCTGCTTTGGTGCTTTTGGGGTATTAATTCTTCCAATAAATCTTTGTATTTTGTGTTTAAATAGTGTCAAATGAATCATCGATTCGACTACATACAATTAAGCCAGGTGTTTAATCATCGCCGTTCCGACAAGGATATATTTCACGAGCTGATGCCTTTTAAAGTAAAGGAGTTGCTTTTGGTTGCTACTTATTACGACTCATATTCTATTGTTCGCGAAGGTAGGTTTTTCGACCGTATTTTTGGCGAATTTTTACAATTGAACCTTTACTCGGCACCTCGTATAACAAGCGTATCATCGCACAATGAAGCATTGATTAAACTGGATCAGGTTACATTCGATATGATTATTATTATGGTGGGTATTGATTTGGATAAACCTATGGAGCTTGCATACGATATTTATATCCGTAACCCCGATATCCCTATTCTCTTTTTGCTTAATAATAATCGCGATTTAAGATACTTTCACGAAAACAACCCGGCTACTAATTTTATTGAGCGTGTGTTTGTGTGGAATGGCGATTCAAGGGTGTTTCTGGCTATGATTAAGTATGTCGAAGATAAAAAAAATGTGATTGTTGATACCGAGGTGGGCGATGTTAGGGTTATTCTCCTGGTAGAAGATTCTCAGAGGTATTATTCACGATACCTCCCTCTTTTGTATTCAATTTTGATGACACAAACTCAGAATGTGATGGAAGAGGAAACCAACGATCATATTCATAAAATGCTAAAAGTCAGGGTTCGTCCAAAAATACTTTTGGTTAGTACTTTCGATGAGGCTGTTGAGGTAGTTGACAAGTATCTTGATAATCTTATTTGTGTAATTTCAGATGTGAAATATTTGAAAGATCGTTTGTACGACGATAATGCTGGTGTTGAACTTATTAAATATGTTAATTCAAAGGTCTCTATCCCTTGTTTATTGCAATCAACTGATTTGGTTAATGCATATAAAGCAAGGGCTTTAGGTGCTGCTTTTGTCGATAAAAATTCCGAGAGTTTGTCGCTCGATATTCAGGAATTTGTTTATAAACATCTGGGATTTGGTGAGTTTGAGTTTTTGAATTTAGCCGGTGATATAATAGCTAAAGCTTCAAATTTAAAAGAGTTTTTTTTGCAGATAGCTAAAGTCCCCGATGAGTCGTTAATGTTACATGCCGGTGAAAACGGTATTTCAACCTGGCTGATGGC
Source organism: Marinilabiliaceae bacterium (assembly GCA_016933045.1). Lineage (GTDB taxonomy): Bacteria > Bacteroidota > Bacteroidia > Bacteroidales > Marinilabiliaceae > JAFGBR01. Next base: position 11,311 of record JAFGBR010000052.1, read on the forward strand.
CCGAGGCGAAATTAATCTGGCCAAACAATTACGACCATATAAAATTGAGGATTTTAAATCGCCCGATGAATTACGACAAACCATTTTGCTTTTATCCGAAAAAATGGAGCTCGATCGTATTAGGGGGGGAGTAATACAGTTCGATCCTAAATTGTTAAAGAGTAACCGGTTTATTCAACGTATTGGCATAGGATCGTTTGGGGGTAAAGGTCGTGGAATATCTTTTCTGAGTCATTTTATCGAGAGTATCGATTTTGAAAATATTATACCAGAACTGGATATTTGTATACCTCCTACATCTATTATCGGGTCGGGCGAATATCAGCGTTTTTTAGAATATAACAATCTTATGGATCTGGTTTTTGATTTAACAAACTACGACCAAATAAAACAGTTGTTTTTAACTTGTTCGTTGCCTCTGGATATGATGGAACAACTGAAACTATATCTCGAAGTGATGCAAAAACCTTTGGCAATTCGTTCGTCGGGATTGTTCGAAGATTCTTTGCTCCAGCCATTCTCAGGTGTTTATAGCACATATCTGCTGCCTAATAATCATCCCGATATTGAAGTTCGGGTATCGCAGTTGTCGGAGGCGGTGCGAATGGTTTATGCGTCTATATTTAGCGAAGGTGCCCGTTCGTATTTCAATGCCGTTAATTACAAAATTGAGGAGGAGCGTATGGCTGTTATTATTCAGGAACTTGTTGGGCATAGTTTCGACGGGCTTTACTATCCAAATATTAGTGGTGTGGCTCAGTCGTTTAATTACTATCCTTTCTCATATATGCAACCCGAAGATGGTTTTGCTGTTATTGGTGTAGGACTGGGAAAATATGTTGTTGGAGGTGAAAAAGCTTTCAGGTTCTGTCCGAAATTTCCCAAGCTTGAATTAAATGCTTTACCCGACCAGATAAAGGATTCGCAAACGCATTTTTATGCACTCGATTTAAATAATACTGCTTTTATGCCCGGTGTTGATGGTGAAGATGCAAATGTTAAGTTTATTAGTATCCGTGAAGCCGAAAATCATGGTAATTTGAAACATTGCGCTGTGGTATACGATTTTTGCACCGATCGTCTTGTTTCTGATTTTTCGGTGCGTGGTCCTCGTGTGGTTAATTTTGCCAACCTGCTTAAATATGATTTTTTACCTATAGCTGATGCGTTGCATTTGTTGTTGCGTTTCTTAAGGGAAGCAATGGGAACTCCCGTTGAAATTGAGTTCTCTATTGATCTTACTTGCTCAGACAATTATAAACCAAGGTTGTATTTATTGCAGGTGAAGCCGTTAATCAGGTGCGAACAATTTTCAAATGTATCGTTCGATGAGGTGGTTGATGAATTGCTGATTTTAAAATCGTTGAAGGGCATGGGAAATGGTCGTATTGATACAATTTACGATGTGATATTTATGGATCTTGACCGTTTTGATAAAACTAAAACGCAAGTTATGGCCGATGAAATTGCCTATTTAAATGAAAAAATGAAATGTGAAAACCGTGAATATATACTTATTGGTCCCGGACGATGGGGAACTCGCGACAGGTTTACCGGTATTCCGGTTTTGTGGGCTAATATTTCAAATGCAAAAGTAATTGTTGAGATGGGGTTGGAAGGTTTTCCTTTGGAGGCCAGTTTAGGATCGCATTTTTTTCATAATGTAACATCAATGAATATTGGTTATTTTTCGGTTCATCATAAATCAGAAAATGATTTTGTTAATATGGATTGTCTGAACGATCAGGAAATTATTGAGGAAACAACCTATTTTAAGCATATTCGCTTTATTGAGCCGTTAGTGGTTTTAATGGACGGAAAGGAGCAGAAGGCTGTGGTGATGAGATCGTTGTAGTGTTATCAAAAAACAAGAGGCTTCTCTTGCTTTACAGCATAGAAGCCTCTTTGGTGTTTGTAACCGACAAATACTAAGCTAATTGGCTAATGCTTTCAGTTTCAACCTGGCGGTCAACTTTTTTAATTAAGCCGTTTAATACTTTACCAGGTCCAAGTTCTGTAAACGATGTAGCTCCATCGCTCAGCATGTTTTGAACTGTTTGTGTCCATTTTACTGGAGCAGTTAATTGAGCTACCAAATTCTTTTTAATTTCTGCCGGATCTGTAAAAGGGGTAGCACTTACATTTTGATATACCGGACAAATTGGAGCTGTGATATTAGTTGCTTCAATAGCTTCTGCTAATTCGGCACGCGCCGGCTCCATAAGTGGGGAGTGAAACGCCCCGCCAACAGGTAATTTAAGAGCTCTTTTCGCTCCTTTTTCGGTAAGTAACTCACAAGCTTTGTCAACTCCGGCAATTGATCCTGAGATAACTAATTGGCCAGGGCAGTTATAATTGGCAGCAACCACAACTTCGTTTATGGAATTGCAAACTTCTTCCACAATAGCATCATCTAAACCTACAATTGCCGCCATTGTAGAAGGTTCTGCTTCGCATGCTTTTTGCATGGCTATAGCTCGTTGTGAAACAAGCTTTAAGCCGTCTTCGAAACTCATCGCTCCGGCTGCTACTAAAGCCGAAAATTCGCCTAACGAGTGCCCGGCTGTCATTTCTGGGTTGAAATTTTCGCCCAAAACCTTTGCTAATATTACTGAATGTAAAAATATGGCCGGCTGGGTAACTTTTGTTTGTTTTAAGTCTTCATCTGTTCCTTCAAACATTAGGTCGGTAATACGAAACCCTAAAATATCATTTGCTTTTTCAAACAATTCTTTTGCCATTGCTGAATTATCATACAAATCTTTACCCATTCCAACAAATTGGGCTCCTTGTCCTGGAAATACGTATGCTTTCATCCGTAAATAAGTTATAAATATGATCGGATGGAACTCGCATGATGAATTTTCATCCGTGTTTATGATTAGCGAATCATGCTCGTTTAATGTGCAATTGTATTTTTATTTTTTTTTGTCTGCAAATATATCGATAATTTAAAATAATGTGCAATTATTGTTGTTTCACCATATTTTCGTTAAATGATGTTTTGTGTTTTAAATTCTAATAATTTGTTGTAATAGGATAATTGTGAATATTATTTACCTTCGCAATGGGTTATTTAGCATCTTAAATGAGATTAATAATTTTGTCATCTGTAATGTGAGATGATTATAAAATAATAACATTTATGCGGTTTTTATTTGTTACAATTGGTTTTTTATGTTTTTGTTTGTTGAGCCTTTCTGCACAGAATAAATTCAGTAGATTTTATGAGTTTGGTGTTAAAGGTTCGGGATATATTGTTGATACCTATGTGGTCGATTCTGCTTTGGCAGTGCCTATGAATGGATCTAATTTTGGTATTCGACTAGTTTATGTTGAAAAAAAATATGCGGGTGTTTTTTTTGAAATGACTTATAATACCGTTAATTATAATAAAGATGGGTTAAATGTGTCGTATAAATATTTGCATTTCCCACTGTTTACTCATTTTTATTTTCCCATGGGCGATTTTAGTGCTTCCATCGATCTCGGACCTTACGGTATGGCTTTGCTCGAAAAGAATAAGCCGTTGGTATTGGAAAATGATTTTTTATATGGCATTGGTGGTGGTGTTGGTGTGAGTTATTCTCTTAAAAATGTTGTTATTGGAGTCGATGCTCGTTACTATTTTAATATGCCTTCGAATAGCCGTGATGATGATAATTTTCGTAGTAAATGGTTTGAGGTGAGTGTGAATTTAGGTTTTCGTCATTTGTTAAAATAAAAATTTTTGTCTGCATTTTTTTTGTATTATAATTTGTGCCATAGATTTTTAATTCTTCATTTTTTTTAAAATATAATCCTATTAAGTTGCTTTTTTCATTTGAAAATTAGTACTTTTGCAGCGCTTTTTGTCTAAATGGGTGAAAATTATTGAAAATCAGTATTTTTTTAATTTAAAAAGCATATCTTTGCAGCCCGTTTGAATAAATGAGAAAAATGTATTAAACAAAATTTTAATATGCCAACAATTCATCAGTTAGTAAAAAATGGACGTAAGAAGCTGGAGGATAAGAGTAAATCTCCAGCACTGAATTCATGCCCACAAAGGAGGGGTGTGTGTGTGAGGGTTTATACAACAACTCCAAAAAAGCCTAATTCAGCAATGCGTAAAGTGGCAAGGGTACGTTTAACTAACGGAAAAGAAGTTAATGCTTATATTCCGGGAGAAGGACACAACTTGCAAGAGCACTCTATAGTGTTAGTTCGCGGTGGAAGGGTTAAAGATCTTCCGGGTGTGCGTTATCACTTAGTACGTGGTGCTTTAGATGCATCTGGAGTTGAAGGTCGTAGCCAGCGTCGTTCAAAGTACGGAACAAAACGTCCTAAGGCCAAGAAGTAATAATGTTTGACTGAGAGTTTGTTTATTGGTTTGTTAAACTGGGTTGAGTAAATAACTCAAAGGAGTTGCTGAAGACACATAATTGACAACCAATATTAAAACTGATAAACAAGAAAAGAAATGAGAAAGGCAAAACCAAAGAAGAGGATCATTTTACCTGATCCAAGATTTAATGACGTATTGGTAACTCAATTCGTTAACAATTTAATGTACGATGGGAAAAAATCTATTGCTTATGGTATCTTTTACTCAGCAATGGATCGCGTTGCTCCTAAAGCAGAACAAGAAGGTAAGTCAGTTGTTGATTACTGGAAAAAAGCCATCGAAAATATTACTCCTTCCGTTGAAGTAAAAAGTCGCCGCGTTGGTGGTGCTACATTCCAGGTTCCTACCGAAATCCGCCCCGATAGAAAAGTTTCTTTGAGTATGAAAAATATGATTCTTTTCTCTAGAAAAAGAAGCGGTAAATCTATGTCAGATAAATTAGCGGCTGAAATTATTGCTGCTTACAACATGGAAGGTGGAGCTTTTAAGAAGAAAGAAGATATGCACAAAATGGCAGATGCTAACCGTGCTTTTGCTCACTTCAGATTTTAATTTTTAAGGAGATAAAGTAATCATGAGTAAGGAAGATTTGAAGAAGACCAGAAATATTGGTATCATGGCTCACATTGATGCCGGTAAAACAACTACTACTGAACGTATATTGTTTTATACAGGTATTACACATAAAATTGGTGAGGTTCACGATGGTGCCGCTACTATGGACTGGATGGAGCAGGAGCAGGAACGAGGTATTACAATTACTTCGGCTGCTGTTACTACTAGCTGGATGTACGAAGGTGTTGAGCATAAAATTAATATTATTGATACCCCGGGTCACGTTGATTTTACTGTTGAAGTAGAACGTTCATTGCGTGTTCTTGATGGTGCTGTTGCTCTTTTTTGTGCTGTTGGTGGGGTAGAACCTCAATCTGAAACTGTTTGGCGTCAGGCCAATAAATATAATGTTCCACGTATTGGGTTTGTTAACAAAATGGATCGTTCAGGTGCTAACTTTTTTGATGTAGTTCGCCAGGTTCGTGAAATGTTAGGTGCAAACCCTGTTCCTTTGCAAGTTCCTATTGGAGCAGAGGAGACTTTTCGTGGTGTAATCGATTTAATTGAAAATAAGGCTGTTGTTTGGTACGATGATGAAAATCTTGGATCTCGATACGAGTTGCAGGATATTCCCGAAGATATGAAGGCCGAAGCTGAGGAGTGGAGAGGTAAACTTGTTGAAGCTGTTGCCGAACACGATGATGAGTTAATGGAAAAATATTTCGATGACCCTGATTCTATCACTCGTGATCAATTGATTGCTGTTATTCGTAAAGCTACTATTGCACAAACCATTACTCCTATGATGTGTGGTTCGTCATTTAAAAATAAAGGTGTTCAAAGGTTATTAGATGCCGTTATTCAATATCTGCCTAGTCCTACTGATGTCGGCGTTATTGAAGGTATTAATCCTAAAACCGATGAGCCTGTTAGCTATGAAATGGATGAAACTCAGCCACTTGCTGCTTTAGCATTTAAAATTGCAACTGACCCATTTGTAGGACGTTTAGCATTTATTCGTGTTTATTCTGGTAAAATTGATGCGGGTTCTTACGTTTTAAATACTCGTTCGGATAAAAAAGAACGTATCGCACGTTTATACCAAATGAAATCTAATAAGCAAATGCCTCGCGAAATTATTGCTGCTGGTGATATTGGCGCTGCTGTTGGGTTTAAAGATATTCGTACCGGTGATACTCTTTGCGATGAAAAACATCCTATTGTTTTAGAATCTATGGATTTCCCAGAGCCTGTTATTGGTATTGCTGTGGAGCCATTAAGTCAAAAAGATATTGATAAATTAGGTGTTGCTTTAGGTAAATTAGCTGAAGAAGATCCTACTTTTAGAGTTAAAACTGATGAAGAATCAGGTCAAACTGTAATTAGCGGTATGGGTGAGCTACACCTTGAAATAATTATTGACCGCTTGAAACGTGAGTTTAAAGTAGAATGTAATCAAGGTCGTCCTCAGGTTAACTATAAAGAAGCTATTACCGGACTTGTTGAGCATCGTGAGGTGTTTAAAAAGCAGAGTGGTGGTCGTGGTAAATTTGCTGATATTCAATTCCGTTTATCACCTGTTGATGCCGAAGCTACTGGATTGCAATTTGTAAACGAAATTAAAGGTGGTAACATTCCAAAAGAATATATCCCATCAGTTGAAAAAGGTTTCAAAGAAGCTATGAAAAACGGTGTTCTTGCCGGTTTTGAAGTGGAAAATTTGAAAGTTGTATTGTTTGATGGTTCGTTTCACCCTGTCGATTCAGATTCATTATCGTTCGAAATTTGTGCACGTCAGGCATTCCGCGAAGCTTGTAAAAAAGCTAAACCTATTCTTCTTGAGCCAATTATGCGTGTTGAAGTTGTTACTCCTGAAGAATACATGGGAGATATTATTGGTGACTTTAATAAGCGTCGTGGTCAGGTCGAAGGTATGGAATCTAAAGCCGGGGCTCGTGTAGTTAAAGCTAAGGTGCCTTTGGCTGAAATGTTTGGATATGTTACGGCATTACGTACAATTTCATCTGGTCGTGCAACTTCATCTATGGAGTTCTTAATGTACCAGGAAGTACCTAAGACAATAGCGTCTGAAGTATTAAAGGAGAATAAAGGAAAAGTAGAATTATTATAAGAACTAGTTCTCAATTATGAGCCAAAAAATTCGTATTAAACTGAAAAGTTACGATCATAATTTAGTTGACAAGTCAGCTGAAAAGATCGTGAAAACAGTGAAGACAACTGGTGCAGTAGTTAGTGGCCCTATTCCACTTCCTACTCATAAAAGAGTTTTTACTGTGTTGCGCTCCACTTTCGTTAACAAGAAATCAAGGGAGCAGTTCCAATTATCGTCTTACAAGCGTTTGATTGATATTTACAGTTCAACTGCAAAAACAATTGATGCTTTGATGAAATTAGAACTTCCTAGTGGAGTAGAAGTAGAAATTAAAGTGTGATAATCTAAATTAGAAACAATGCCAGGATTAATTGGAAAAAAAATCGGAATGACTTCCGTTTTCAGTGCCGATGGTAAAAATATACCATGCACTGTTATCGAAGCTGGTCCTTGCATCGTTACCCAAGTTAAAACTGTGGATAACGATGGGTATGAGGCTGTACAGCTGGCGTTTGATGACAAAAAAGAGAAGAACACATCAAATCCTTTAGTGGGGCACTTCAAAAAAGCCGGTACTACACCTAAGGTTAAAATTGTCGAATTCGATGAGTTTGAACAAGAGTTTAACTTAGGTGATGTTGTTACTGTTGACGGTATATTTGAAGAAAACATCTTTGTTGACATTACCGGTATTTCAAAAGGTAAAGGTTTTCAAGGTGTTGTAAAACGTCACGGTTTTGGTGGTGTTGGTGATTCAACGCACGGTCAGCACAACCGTTTAAGGGCTCCTGGATCTGTTGGTGCTTCTTCATATCCTTCCAGGGTATTTAAAGGCATGCGTATGGCAGGTCGTACCGGAGGTGATCAAGTGAAAGTTGAAAACCTGAGAGTGTTAAAAGTAATTCCTGAGAACAACCTTTTAATTGTGAAAGGATCTGTTCCTGGAGCAAAAGGTTCATATCTAATTATTGAGAAGTAATGGAACTGAACGTAGTCAATATACAAGGAAAAGAGACCGGTAGAAAAGTTGAATTGCCTGATTCAATTTTTGGTATTGAACCAAACGATCACGCTATCTACTTAGATGTTAAACAGTATCTGGCAAATCAGCGTCAAGGTACTCATAAATCTAAAGAGAGAGCAGAGGTTGCCGGAAGTACTCGTAAAATTAAAAAGCAAAAAGGTACCGGCGGTGCACGTGCCGGTAGTTTGAAATCTCCAGTTTTCCGTGGAGGAGGTCGTGTTTTTGGTCCTCGACCAAGAAACTACTCTTTTAAGCTAAATCAGAAATTAAAACAGTTAGCTCGGAAATCAGCTCTAACATACAAAGCTCAGAATAATGCGATTGTTGTTGTTGAAGATTTTTCATTTGAAGCTCCAAAAACAAAAGAGTTTGCAGCTATAAAGAAAAACTTAAACATCGAAACATCTAAGTCTTTATTGGTGACTAAAGATGTTAATTCAAACGTTTATCTTTCATCAAGAAATTTAGTTAAGTCTGAGGTTGTATCTGTTAATGAACTAAATACTTATAGTATTCTTAATGCAAATACTCTTGTGTTAAGTGAAAGTTCTGTAAGTGAATTGGGTAATATTTTAAATGCTTAAGGAGATAGTTGTATGAAAATTATTATTAAACCTATAGTCACCGAAAAGCAAACAGCACATTCTGAAAAATTAAACCGTTATGGTTTTATGGTTGCAAAAACTGCAAACAAACTTCAGATTAAAAAAGCTGTTGAGGATCTCTATAATGTGACAGTAGAATCAGTTAATACAATAATAACTCCAGGCAAAAATAAAACCAGGTTTACTAAAAGTGGTATTATTGAAGGTCGCGTATATGCTGCAAAAAAAGCATTAGTGACATTGAAAGACGGAGATACTATTGATTTTTATAGCAATATATAATTGAGATGGCAGTAAGAAAACTAAAGCCCACAACGCCGGGGCAGAGACACAAAATTATTGGTGCATTTGATTCGATTACCTCAGGTACACCAGAAAAGTCTTTATTGGAGCCTCTTAAAAAGAGTGGTGGTCGAAACCATTCTGGAAAAATGACCATGCGTTATTTAGGAGGCGGTCATAAAAAGAAATACAGGGTGATCGATTTTAAGCGTAACAAAGATGGTGTTGAAGCAGTTGTTGAATCTATTCAGTACGATCCTAATCGTAGCTCTAGAATCGCATTGCTTGTTTACGCAGATGGTGAAAAAAGGTACATTCTTGCTCCTAATGGGTTGCAGGTTGGGCAAAAAATCGCTTCTGGTTCAGGTGTAGCCCCTGAATTAGGAAATGCACTTCCTTTGAGTGAGATTCCTCTAGGTTCCATTATTCACAATATTGAAATGCGTCCCGGACAGGGCGGTATAATGGCACGTAGTGCAGGTACTTTTGCTCAGTTAGCTGCTCGTGATGGTAAATATGCCGTTATTAAATTACCTTCTGGTGAAACTCGTATGATCTTAACTACTTGCCGTGCCACTTTAGGTGCTGTTGGTAATTCCGATCATGGTTTGGAGAAATCAGGTAAAGCTGGTCGTTCACGTTGGTTGGGTCGCCGTCCACGAGTTCGTGGTGTGGTAATGAACCCAGTCGATCACCCAATGGGTGGTGGTGAAGGACGTTCTTCAGGAGGTCATCCACGTTCACGTAAAGGCTTGTTAGCTAAAGGGTACAAAACACGTGCTCCTAAAAAAGCTTCAAGCAAGTACATTTTAGAGAAACGTAAAAAGTAAACGGTTAATTTAAACATTTATGAGTAGATCGTTAAAAAAAGGCCCTTACATCAATTTTAAGCTTGAGAAAAAAGTTCTAGCATTGAACGAATCAGGCAAAAAAAATGTAGTTAAAACCTGGGCTAGGGCGTCTATGATTTCGCCTGATTTTGTAGGACATACCATAGCTGTTCACAATGGAAATAAGTTTATTCCTGTTTATGTAACAGAAAATATGGTAGGTCATAAGCTGGGTGAGTTTGCTCCAACACGTAATTTCCGTGGGCACGGAGGAAACAAGAAATAATTAACCTGGCAATCGTTAATATTTTATTAAAGAAGTAAAAATGGGTGCAAGAAAAAGAATAGCTGCCGAAAAAGCAAAAGAGGTGCGTAAGAGCATAGCATTTGCGTCCCTTCGGAATGTACCAACTTCTCCTCGAAAAATGCGTTTAGTCGCTGATATGATTAGAGGTAAAGAAGTTAACCAGGCACTTGATATGTTGAAGTTCTCTACGAAAGAAGCTTCACAACGTGTTGAAAAATTACTGTTGTCGGCTATCGCAAACTGGAAAGAGAAAAACGAAAATGTTCGTATCGAAGATGCAAACTTGTATGTTAAAACAGTTTTTGTTGACTCGGGACGAATACTAAAACGATTGAGACCTGCTCCTCAGGGACGTGCTCATCGTATCCGTAAAAGATCGAACCATGTGACGATTCAGGTTGATAGCAAAGTGTCAAACGAAAATTAATAAATGCTAAATGGGACAAAAAGCAAATCCGATAAGTAACAGGTTAGGTATAATCCGTGGTTGGGATTCTAACTGGTTTGGCGGAAAAAATTATGGTGATAAAATTTTAGAAGACACCAAAATCCGTAAGTATTTGAACGCTCGTTTGGCAAAAGCAAGTTTATCTCGAATTGTCATTGAGCGTACATTAAAATTAGTTACCATTACTGTTTACACTGCTCGTCCAGGTATTATTATTGGAAAAGGCGGTCAGGAAGTGGATAAACTAAAAGAAGAGTTGAAAAAGATTACTGATAAGGAAGTTCAAATCAATATTTTTGAGGTGAAACGCCCTGAACTAGATGCTTTAATCGTGGGTAATAATATTGCTCGTCAACTTGAAGGTCGTATCGCTTACCGACGTGCAATTAAAATGGCTATTGCTTCTACAATGCGAATGGGAGCAGAAGGAATTAAAATACAAATTTCAGGTCGTTTGAATGGCGCCGAGATGGCTCGTAGTGAAATGTATAAAGAAGGTCGTACACCTCTTCATACCTTCCGTGCTGATATCGATTTCGCACAATCTGTAGCATTAACCAAAATGGGATTGCTTGGAATTAAAGTGTGGATTTGTAAAGGAGAAGTTTACGGTAAACGTGATTTATCTCCAAACATTGGTGCGCCAACAAAAGAACCACGAAAGAGTAGTGGTCGTAAGAGAAGAAAGTAATCATCTGTAAACCGTAAACGAATTAGGAAAGATGTTACAACCAAAAAAAGTAAAGTATAGAAGAAGGCAGAAAGGAAGGATGAAAGGAACTGCTCAAAGAGGGCATGAATTAGCTTTCGGTTCTTTCGGGATTAAGTCCTTACAAAGTAAATGGATCACCGGACGTCAGATTGAAGCTGCTCGTATAGCTGTAACAAGATACATGCAACGTCAAGGTCAAATTTGGATCAGAATTTTCCCTGATAAACCTATTACTAAGAAACCTGCAGAGGTTCGTATGGGTAAGGGAAAAGGTAGTCCGGAAGGATTCGTAGCCCCTGTAACTCCAGGACGTATTATTATTGAATGTGATGGAGTTCCTTTTGATATTGCAAAAGAAGCTTTGCGTTTGGCAGCTCAAAAACTGCCTGTTACAACAAAGTTTGTAGTGAGAAGAGATTATGTTGAATCTTCAAATGCTTAAGAATGAAAATAGCAGAGATTAAAGAGATGACAAATAAAGAGATTGAGGAAAGAATCGAAACAGAGAAATCATTACTTTCTGAATTAGAACTCAATCATGTTGTTTCTCCATTGGAAAACCCAATGAAGATCAGACATACTCGTCGTAATATTGCGCGTTTATTGACTGTATTAAGTCAGAAACAGGTTAACGAATAAAAAATTTCATTGACATGGAAACCAGAAACCTCAGAAAAGAGCGTATAGGTGTTGTCGTAAGCAGCAAAATGGACAAGTCAGTTGTTGTTGCTGTTGAAATTAGGGAAAAACACCCTATGTATGGTAAGTTTGTGAAGAAAACCAAAAAGTTTCACGCGCACGACGAAACCAACACCTGCAATGAAGGGGATACCATTAAAATAATGGAAACGCGCCCCTTAAGTAAAACAAAGCGTTGGAGATTAGTTGAAATCATTGAAAGAGCTAAGTAATCATGATACAGCAAGAATCTAGACTAAGTGTAGCTGATAATAGCGGAGCGAAAGAAGTACTTTGCATCAGAGTTTTAGGTGGAACAGGAAAACGCTACGCTCGTGTTGGCGACCGTATAGTTATAACAGTAAAAAGTGCTCTGCCTTCAAGTGATATGAAAAAAGGTACCGTTTCTAAGGCAGTTGTAGTGCGTACCAAAAAAGAGACCAGACGTGCTGATGGTTCATATATCCGTTTTGACGACAATGCTTGTGTATTGTTGAACAATGCCGGTGAAATGAGAGGAACTCGTATTTTTGGGCCTGTGGCTCGCGAGTTACGTGACGGATACATGAAAATTGTATCATTAGCACCTGAGGTACTTTAATTTTTAAAGATTCTAGAAATGGGAAAATTGCATATTAAAAAAGGCGACATTGTAATTGTCAATGCCGGCGAATTCAAAGGACAGTCAGGTAAAGTCCTCGAAGTAATTCCCGATAAGATGCGTGCTATTGTTGAAGGTGTAAATATGATTAGTAAACATACTAAACCTAATGCTGAGCACCCTCAGGGTGGAATTATTAAGAAAGAAGCTCCTGTTCATATTTCTAATTTGAACCTTAAGGATCCTTCTTCTGGCAAAGCTACTCGTATTGGCCGTCGTATGAATGACAAAAACAAATTGGTTCGTTATTCTAAAAAATCAGGGGAGGAAATCAAGTAATGAGTTACACGCCAGCATTAAAAAATCAGTACAAGGAGCAAGTTGTTCCTGTACTTATGAAAGAGTTTGGATACGATAGCATAATGCAGGTTCCAAAACTTGAGAAGATTGTTATTAACCAAGGTATTGGTGGTGCAGTTGCTGATAAAAAACTTATTGATGTGGCTATTAACGAGCTTACAACAATAACTGGTCAGAAAGCTGTTTCTACAGTATCGAAAAAAGATATCTCTAACTTTAAGTTACGTCGTAAAATGCCTATTGGAGTACGTGTTACTTTAAGAAAAGATAAGATGTATGAATTTCTTGAAAGACTTGTACGCGTTGCATTACCTCGTATTCGTGACTTCAAAGGAATTAACAGCAAACTTGACGGAAGAGGTAATTATACTTTGGGTATTGAGGAACAAATCATTTTTCCTGAAATAAATATTGATGGAATTAGCAAAATTATGGGTATGAATATTACCTTTGTGACCTCTGGAAAAACCGATGAGGAAGCATTTGCATTGCTTAGGGAATTTGGTTTGCCATTTAAAAACTTAAAAAAGAACTAGTTATATGGCTAAGGAATCAATGAAGGCTCGCGAAGTTAAAAGAGCCAAACTGGTAGCCAAATTTGCTGAAAAAAGGGCACAGCTTAAAGCAGAAGGTGATTATGTTGGGTTGCAAAAATTACCTAAAAACGCATCTCCGGTTCGAATGCACAACCGTTGTAAATTAACCGGCCGTCCAAAAGGATATATGCGTCAATTTGGTTTAAGCAGGATTCAATTCAGAGAAATGGCTTCAGCTGGGTTGATACCAGGTGTTAAAAAAGCAAGTTGGTAGAAATTTTAATTATTCTAAGTATAAATATTGTTTCGAGAGATCGGAATCAATTTAAACTTATTTAACATGACAGATCCAATAGGAGATTTCCTGACACGTATCAGGAATGCCATTATGGCACGACACAAAGTTGTCGAAATACCTGCTTCAAATGTTAAGAAAGAGATGACTAAAATCCTTTATGATAAAGGATATATTTTAAATTACAAGTTCATCGATGACAATAAGCAGGGCATTATTAAAATTGCATTGAAGTATGATGCCGAATCGAAGGCTCCTGCAATTAAAAGCTTAACCCGCGTGAGTACACCAGGTTTAAGAAAATATGCTGGGTATAAAAATTTACCACGAGTTTTAAATGGTTTAGGTGTAGCTATATTATCAACATCGAGAGGTGTAATGACAGATAAGGAAGCTAAAGGCCAACAGGTTGGTGGTGAAGTATTGTGTTACGTTTATTAATAATAGGAGGATAAGAAATGTCAAGGATAGGAAATTCGCCCATTAGTTTACCCTCTGGTGTAACCGTAACTTTAAAAGAAAATGTTGTAACTGTTAAAGGTACAAAAGGAGAGCTTCACCAAGCTATTAATCCAGAGATGAGTGTGAAAGTTGAAGATGGTGTTCTTACTGTAGCACGCCCTTCGGATGAAAAATCTTATAAAGCAATGCATGGTTTAACACGTGCTTTGATTAATAATATGGTTGTTGGTGTTTCGGAAGGTTATAAAAAGGAGCTTGAGCTGGTTGGTGTAGGTTACCGTGCTCAGAATACCGGACAAATTCTGGAGTTATCATTAGGATATTCTCACCCTATACATATTCAATTGCCCAATGAAATTAAAGTTGAGGCAGTTACTGATAGGAAAAGTAATCCAATTATTACGTTGGAATGTATCGATAAGCAGTTATTAGGTCAGGTATGTGCGAAAATTCGCTCGTTACGTAAACCAGAACCTTATAAAGGTAAAGGTATTCGTTTTAAAGGTGAGGTTATTCGCAGAAAAGCTGGTAAATCTGCTAAAGTTTAATGTATTAAAATTGGAATTATGGCTTTTTCTAAAATAGAACGCAGATTAAAAATTAAAAGGCGCATTCGTAAGATTATTAAGGGTGTTGCTGAAAAACCAAGAATGTCAGTTTTCAGAAGTAATAAACAAATTTCAGTACAATTAATTGATGATGTAACAGGTAAAACAATTGTTGCTGCATCATCTTTATGTAAAGAAATTACTGCCGCTTCTGGTACTAAGAGCGATAAAGCTGCTTTAGTAGGAAAATTAGTCGCTGAGAAGGCTCAAAGCGTAGGTGTTTCTACAGTGGTTTTTGACAGGAATGGTTATTTATATCATGGTAGAGTTAAACAATTGGCCGATGCTGCAAGAGAAGCAGGGCTTAAATTCTAATGGCTATGGCAGGACAAAGTAAGAAAGTAAAATCAAATAATGACCTTGAGCTTAAGGATCGATTGGTTGCAATCAATCGTGTTACTAAAGTAACTAAAGGTGGTAGAACGTTTAGCTTTTCAGCCATTGTAGTAGTTGGTAACGAAAACGGAATCGTTGGATGGGGCCTTGGTAAGGCTGGTGAAGTTACAGCAGCTATTGCAAAAGGCGTTGAAGCTGCAAAAAAGAACCTGATTAAAGTTCCTGTATTTAAAGGAACCATTCCTCACGAACAATTAGCTCATTTTGGTGGTGCTAGTGTTTTTATTAAACCTGCTTCTACTGGTACCGGAGTGAAAGCTGGTGGTGCGATGCGTGCAGTACTTGAAAGTGTTGGAGTGCATGATGTATTAGCAAAATCTAAAGGTTCTGCAAATCCTCATAACCTTGTTAAAGCTACAATTTTAGCTCTTGGTGAAATGAGAGATCCTGCAACAGTTGCAAAGCATCGTGGTGTTTCTGTAGATAAAGTGTTTAACGGATAAGATTGATACTATGGCTAAAATAAAAATCACTCAGATTAAAAGTAGAATCGGTGCCACAAAAACACAAAAGGCAACTTTAGATTCTTTAGGTCTTTCAAAAATCCGTCAAACAGTTGAACACGAAGACCGCCCTGAAATTATCGGGATGGTTCGTAAAGTGGAACACTTAGTGTCGGTTGAGAAATAAATTGTGATTAACGCATTATTAGAATTAATACAATGGAATTAAATAATTTAACACCTGCAAAAGGTTCCGTAAAATCTGAAAAGAGAATCGGACGTGGACAGGGATCCGGACACGGTGGTACTTCTACACGTGGTCATAAAGGAGCAAAGTCCCGTTCGGGTTATTCTAAAAAAATTGGATTTGAAGGAGGGCAGATGCCATTGCAGAGAAGGGTTCCAAAATTTGGATTTAAAAATATTAACCGTAAAGATTATAAAGCAATTAATATTGATGTGCTTCAAAATTTAGCAGAATCAAAAGGAGTATCAGCTATTGATCCTCAGGTTCTTCGTGAAGTAGGTTTGATTGCTAAAAATGATCGGGTTAAAATATTAGGCAATGGTGCCCTGACTGTGAAATTGGATGTTAAAGCTCATGCTTTTTCAAAATCCGCTCAGGCTGCCATTGAAGCAGTTAGTGGAACCGTTGAAAAACTGTAATTGAATGAAACTAATCGAAACTATTCGGAACATTTGGAAAATTGAGGATCTTAAGTCCAGGATTTTAACAACATTAGGATTTCTTCTGGTGTACAGACTAGGTTCTTTTGTTGTATTGCCGGGTATTGATCCCACTAAACTTGAACAATTAAAAACTCAAACCCAACAGGGAGTTATGGGGTTATTGGATATGTTTTCAGGAGGTGCATTCTCTAATGCATCTGTTGTAGCATTAGGAATTATGCCATATATCTCAGCTTCTATTGTTGTTCAACTTCTTGGAATTGCAGTGCCTTATTTTCAAAGGTTGCAACGAGAAGGTGAAAGTGGTCATCGGAAAATAAACCAGATTACACGTTATTTAACGGTTGTAATTCTTATTTTCCAAGGGTTTGCATATATGACTAATTTAAGTGCTCAGGTTCCGCCAGAAGCTTTTGCTGTAGGTTTAAATAATACTTTCTTTAAAATTACATCTATAGTTATTTTAGCTGCTGGTTCTATGTTTGTTATGTGGCTTGGTGAGAGAATAACTGATAAAGGAATTGGAAATGGTATATCATTAATAATAATGATTGGTATCATTGCCCGTTTACCTCATTCCGCTGTTGCCGAGTTCGTGTCGAGAGTCGGTAGTGAAACAGCAAACGGTGGACCTGTAATGCTATTAATAGAAGTTGTGATACTCTTCTTTGTTTTTGCCGGAACTATTTTGTTAGTTCAGGGTACAAGAAGAATACCTGTGCAGTATGCCAAACGAATTGTTGGAAATAAACAATACGGTGGAGTTCGTCAGTATATTCCTTTAAAAGTAAATGCTGCAGGTGTTATGCCTATAATATTTGCACAGGCTATCATGTTTATTCCTATTACCATTGCAGGCTTTATTGAAGAAGATAGCGGATCAAGTCTTGCAGCAATTTTTACATTTACAGGTTTCTGGTATAATTTTACATTTGCTTTGTTGATTATTGCATTTACATATTTTTATACTGCAATAACAATTAATCCTACCCAAATGGCTGAGGATATGAAGCGAAATGGCGGATTTATTCCGGGAGTTAAACCAGGAAAGAAAACAGTAGAGTTTATCGATTCAATTATGTCGAAAATTACTTTGCCTGGATCTGTGTTTTTAGCACTTGTTGCAATATTACCTACATTTGCCATGATGGCTGGTGTTGATAATTCATTTGCTCAATTTTATGGTGGAACATCTTTGTTGATTTTAGTTGGTGTAGTATTAGATACTCTACAACAAATAGAAAGTCATCTATTGATGAGACATTATGATGGATTAATGAAAACTGGACGTATTAAAGGACGTACCGGTGGAGGTCCAGCTGTATATTAATTGTTGCAGAATTAAACTTTAATGATCTATCTAAAGACTGACGAAGAGATTGAGTTGTTACGTTTGAGTAATACTTTAGTAGCCAAAACACTTGCAGAGGTTGCTAAAAACATTAAGCCAGGCGTAACAACATTAAAATTGGATAAGATAGCTGAAAAATATATCAGAGATGAAGGAGGTATTCCGGGGTTTCTGAATTACCAAGGTTATCCTAATACATTATGTACTTCTGTTAACGAACAGGTTGTGCATGGCATTCCAGGTAAATACGAACTTCGCGATGGAGATATAATATCTGTTGATTGTGGCGTGTTATTGAATGGTTTCTATGGTGATTCTGCTTATACATTTAAAGTAGGAGATGTTAAACCAGAGATAATAGATCTTTTGAATGCTACAAAACATTCATTGTATTTGGGTATTGATAAGGCAATAGCAGGTAATCGTTTGGGAGATATTGGGTTTGCTATACAAGAGTATACCGAGTCTAAAGGCTATTCTGTGGTTCGTGAAATGGTAGGGCATGGAATTGGTAAAGAATTGCATGAAGCACCTGAAGTACCTAATTATGGTAGAGCAGGAAATGGCATTCAACTAAAGGAGGGAATGGTTATTGCAATTGAGCCAATGATAAATCTGGGAAAAAGAAATATTGTACAGGAATCAGATGGATGGACAATAAGAACTAGCGATAAGATGGTGTCTGCTCATTTTGAACACACAATAGTAATTAGAAAAAGTAAGGCTGAAATATTATCTAGTTTTGATTTTGTTGAAGAAGTATTATCTTTGCAGTCTGAAAAATAAAAGGTTAGGAAAAAATGCCAAAACAATCTTCGATAGAACAAGATGGAACTATAATCGAGGCTCTTTCTAATGCAATGTTTAGAGTTGAATTAGAAAATGGTCATGTGATTACTGCTCATATTTCGGGTAAAATGAGAATGCATTATATAAAAATTCTACCCGGAGACAGAGTTAAGGTGGAAATGTCACCTTATGATTTAACAAAAGGAAGAATAAGCTACAGGTATAAATAATAAACTGTTGTAAGATGAAAGTAAGAGCATCTATTAAAAAAAGAAGTGCCGAATGCAAAATTGTAAGACGTAAAGGGCGCTTGTATGTGATTAATAAAAAAAATCCTAAGTTTAAACAACGTCAAGGTTAAAGATTATAAATTATGGCAAGAATTGTCGGAGTTGATTTACCAGTCAACAAAAGAGGCGAAATTGCTTTGACTTATATTTACGGTATAGGTCGTAGCAACGCTAATTCAATATTAGAAAAGGCAGGTGTCGACTGTAATGTAAAAGTTAAAGACTGGACTGATGAAAACATTAGTTCTATTCGCGAAATTATTGGTAGTGAATTTAAAGTCGAAGGAGAATTACGGTCAGAGGTACAATTAAACATTAAGCGATTAATGGACATTGGTTGTTACCGCGGAATACGTCACCGTCTTGGATTACCTGTTCGTGGTCAGTCCACAAAGAACAATGCGAGAACCAGAAAAGGTAGAAAGAAAACTGTTGCTAACAAGAAAAAAGCTACTAAATAATAATTGAGATATGGCAAAAAAACCTGTAAGTCAGAAAAAAAGAGTAGTTAAGGTCGACGCATTAGGACAGGCTCATATTCATTCATCATTCAATAACATTATTATTTCTTTGTGTAATACTAATGGTCAAGTAATTTCATGGTCAAGTGCTGGAAAAATGGGATTTAAGGGTTCTAAAAAGAACACACCTTATGCTGCCCAAACAGCAGCAGCCGACTGTGCAAAAGTTGCTTTTGATTTAGGTCTTCGCAAGGTGAAGGTATATGTTAAAGGTCCGGGAAATGGTCGCGAATCCGCGATTCGTTCCATTCATGGAGCTGGTATTGAAGTAACAGAAATTGTAGATGTTACTCCATTGCCACATAATGGATGCCGCCCTCCAAAACGAAGAAGAGTTTAATTACTAGTTATTAACCATAAGTTTTAGGTTTTGAACGTTGAATTATGAATGATTATAAATATAACCTCTCTATAATCGCGCGGCTTTCATAGTCTTAATTCGAAATCAAAAATTTGAAATCAGAAATTTAGAAGAATGGCTAGATATATTGGTCCAAAAACAAAAATCGCCCGTAAATTCGGAGAGTCCATTTATGGACCGGATAAATATTTCGAAAAGAAAAATTATCCTCCTGGGCAACATGGTGTAAACCGTCGTAGAAAAACAAGTGAATACGGAATGCAGCTTAAAGAAAAGCAAAAAGCAAAATATACTTATGGTGTATTAGAGCGTCAATTCCGTAATTTATTTGAAAAGGCATCACGTAGTAAAGGTATTACTGGTGAGGAACTTTTAGGATTACTTGAAAGCAGACTAGATAATGTAGTTTATCGTTTAGGAATTGCTCCTTCACGAGCAGCTGCACGTCAGTTAGTTTCTCACTGTCACATTACTGTTGATGGCAGTGTTGTGAATATTCCTTCTTATTCTCTTAAAGGAGGTCAGATTATTGGAGTTCGTGAAAAATCTAAATCCCTTGAGATAATTGTTGATTCACTTGCCAGTTCAAGTGCAAACAAATATTCATGGTTGGAATGGGACAAAGATTTAAGAATAGGTAAATTTTTAAATGTACCGGTAAGATCTGAAATACCTGAGAATATCAAAGAACAGTTGATCGTTGAATTGTACTCTAAATAATTAATTCTTATGGCAATATTAGCATTCCAAAAACCCGACAAAGTAATTTTGCTGGAAGCAGATGACAAATTTGGTCGTTTCGAATTTCGTCCGCTGGAACCAGGATATGGTATCACCGTTGGAAATGCCTTAAGAAGAATTTTGTTGTCCTCGTTAGAAGGGTATGCAATTACTACTATCAAGATCGAAGGTGTTGAACATGAATTTAGTAGTATCCCCGGCGTTATTGATGACGTAACAGATATTATTCTTAGCCTGAAACAAACTCGTTTAAAACGTATTAATGATGAAATTGATCAGGAAAAGGTAACTATTAATATCAGTGGTTCAGATGCTTTTAAAGCAGGTGATATTGATAATTTTATGACTGGTTTTAAAGTGTTAAATCCCGAGTTGGTTATTGCCAGGATGAATCCTGAAGCTAGCTTAAATATTACACTTACAATTCAAAAAGGTCGTGGTTATATTCCTTCTGAAGAAAATCGTCCGTTTGACGAAGAGATAGGTGTAATAGCAATTGATTCAATTTTTACTCCAATTAGAAATGTAAAATATTCGGTTGAAAATTACCGTGTTGAGCAAAAAACTGATTATGAAAAATTGATCATTGAAATATCTACTGATGGGTCAATTCATCCTAAAGATGCATTAAAAGAAGCAGCCAAAATTCTTATTTATCATTTCATGTTATTCTCTGATGAAAAAATAACATTGGATTCAGACGAGAAATTTGGAAATGAAGAGTTTGATGAAGAAGTGCTTCATATGCGTCAATTGCTGAAAACCAAATTAGTAGACATGGATTTGTCTGTTCGTGCATTAAATTGTTTAAAAGCAGCTGATGTTGAAACTTTAGGTGAACTTGTAACATTTAATCGTAATGATCTATTGAAATTTAGAAATTTTGGTAAAAAATCATTAACTGAATTAGATGATCTTTTGCAAAACATGAACTTAAGTTTTGGCATGGATACTGGTAAGTATAAATTAGATAAGGAATAAAGGAGATGAGACATAGAAAAAAAATAAATCACTTGGGTCGTACCAGTGCACATAGAAAGGCGATGTTAGCCAATATGGCTTCTTCACTAATTGTGCACAAACGAATTAAAACGACTGTTGCTAAAGCTAAAGCACTACGAGTGTATGTTGAGCCTTTAATTACAAAAACTAAAAACTTAACTTCTGTTGAGGATAAAACAAATGCTCAACGTTTGGTTTTTAGTTATCTTCAGGATAAAGTTGCGGTGAAAGAACTTTTTGAGGATGTTGCTTCAAAAGTTGCTGATCGTCCGGGAGGATACACACGTATTCTTAAAGTAGGTAATCGTATTGGCGATGCCGCTGAGATGTGTTTCATCGAATTGGTTGACTATAACGAAAATATGTTAGGTGGTGGTAAAGCATCCGACGACAAAAAGAAAACTCGTCGTAGAAGAGCCGCAACTGCTAAAAAAGTTGAAGCCACTCCTGTAGCTGAAATAAAATCTGAAGAGAGTGTTGATGCTAAAGAGGTGAATAATCAAACTAGCGAAGAAGCAAAGGCAGATGATAAAGAATAAGAAGGAAAATCGTTTGATTTTTCTTTTTGCTCTTTTATTTAAATTGAATTTTGAAGGGGGTAAAGAGCTTTGTATCTTTATTCCCTTTTATTGTTTAAATTATTCGTAATAACATAAACAATTCTTAGAATTATGGGACAAATTTCAAATGTACATGCTCGTGAGATATTAGATTCACGTGGAAATCCAACTATTGAAGTTGAAGTTACTTTAGAAAGTGGTTTTGTAGGACGTGCTGCTGTTCCTTCGGGAGCTTCAACAGGCGAAAATGAAGCTTTAGAGCTCCGCGATGGCGATAAAGGCCGTTATTTAGGAAAAGGTGTTTTAAAGGCTGTTGCAAATGTTAATGATGTAATTGCTCCTGCTTTAGTAGGAATGAGTGCCTTTGACCAGGTTGGTGTGGATAAAAAAATGCTTGATATGGATGGTACTAAAACTAAAAGTAAGTTAGGTGCCAATGCTATTTTAGGCGTTTCTTTAGCAACTGCTAGAGCTGCATCTGAGTATTTAGGAATGCCTTTATATCGTTATATTGGAGGAACTAACGCAAAAACTTTACCAGTTCCAATGATGAATATTATTAATGGTGGTTCTCACTCTGATGCTCCTATCGCTTTTCAGGAGTTTATGATTCGTCCTGTTGGTGCTAAATCGTTTAAAGAAGGTTTAAGAATGGGTGCTGAAGTGTTTCATTCTCTTAAGAAAGTATTACACGATCGTAACTTAAGTACTGCTGTTGGTGACGAAGGTGGTTTCGCTCCTGCTTTGGATGGTACTGAAGATGCATTGAATAGTATTATTGAAGCTATTAAAAAAGCTGGGTATAAGCCAGGGCGTGCTTCTGAAGGTGGTGATGTTTCTATTGCTTTAGATTGTGCTTCATCTGAATTTTTTAAAGATGGGATTTATGATTATAGCAAATTTGAAGGTGCTAATGGAGCTAAACGCACTATTGATCAGCAAGTTGATTTCTTAGCCGAATTAGTTTCTAAATTCCCAATTGATTCTATCGAAGATGGTTGTGATGAAAACGACTGGGATGGTTGGGTTAAACTTACTAATAAAATTGGCGATAAGTGTCAGTTAGTTGGTGATGATTTATTTGTAACTAATGTTGAGTACTTAAAGAAAGGTATTGAATTAGGAGCTGGTAATTCAATTTTGATTAAAGTTAATCAAATTGGAACCTTAACTGAAACTCTTGATGCTATTGAAATGGCACACAGAGCTGGTTATACTTCGGTTACTTCTCACCGTTCGGGCGAAACAGAAGACTCTACTATTGCTGATATTGCTGTTGCAACAAATAGTGGACAAATTAAAACAGGTTCTTTAAGTCGTTCAGATCGTATGGCTAAATACAACCAATTACTTCGTATTGAAGAAGAATTAGGTGAAAATGCTATTTATGGTTATAAAAAGGTTTTGAAGAAATAAAGTTTTTTATTTAATATAAAAAGGGTTCCATTACAGGAACCCTTTTTTATTATGTAATTATTGTATTTTTCTTTACCAATAGAACAAACGATGTTTTATAATGTTACTAATATTAAATTAATAATGTAATATATAAATTAATATTAATAATTATATGGATTATATAAAGCAACGATTAATCGAAGTGGGACGCCCCCAGGCTGAATTAGTGAGAGATTTGATAAAAAATCACGGCGACATGGTAATACAGGATGTATCAATTGAACAAGTTCTTTCGGGAATGAAAGGAGTAGTTTCATTATTAACATGTACATCAAAATTAGATCCTCAAGAAGGCATACGTTTTCGTGGTTATTCAATTCCAGAATTGAGGGATAAATTGCCTAAAATGAAAAAGGATGGAGAACCGCTTCCCGAAGGGTTGTTTTATTTAATGCTGCTAGGTGAACTTCCTTCGAAAGATGATGTTGTTTTTATTGGAAAACAATGGTCCGAAAGATCCCAAGGAATTCCAAGACATGTTTTTGATGTTATTAATGCCTTACCATTGGATGCTCATCCGATGATTCAATTTAATACTGCAATTTTAGCAATGTCTACTCAATCGCATTTTAGGAAGGCATATATGAGTGGAATGGATAAAAAAGACTATTGGGATCCAATGTATGAAGGTGTAATGGATTTAATAAGTCGCTTGCCAATTATTGCTGCGTATATTTACCGTAGGGTATTTCATAAGGGAAAATACATTGATTCTGATCCGTCTCTCGATTGGGCTGGTAATCTTGCTCATATGATGGGGTTTGATTCGGAAGAGGTAAAGAGACTTTTAAGACTTTATATGGTTATTCATGCCGATCATGAAGGAGGTAATGTGTCAGCTCATGCTACTCATCTGGTTGGCTCTGCATTGTCGAATCCGTACTATAGTTTTTCTGCCGGTATGAATGGATTGGCAGGCCCTTTACATGGAATGGCCAATCAGGAAGTAATAATGTGGATTAATGATATGTTAAAAGAGCTTGGTACAGATGATCCAACGGAAGATCAAATAAGACAGTATACCATTGATACATTAAAAGCAGGACGTGTAGTGCCCGGCTATGGACATGCTGTATTGCGAAAAACAGATCCAAGATTTACCGTTCAGCTTGATTTCGGTAATAAATATCTTCCCGACTCAAACCTAGTTAAAGTAGTTAATAAAATATTCAATGTGGTTCCCGAAATTTTGGAGAATACAGGTAAGGTAAAAAATCCATGGCCTAATGTAGATGCTATATCGGGTGCATTATTATCGAGTGTGGGAATACGTGAATATCCGGTTTATACTATGTTGTTTGGCGTGTCAAGAGCTTTAGGGGTATTAACTCAATTAATATGGGATAGGATTTACGGTTTACCAATTGAAAGACCAAAATCGCAAAATTTAGATTGGTTTTTAAATAAGACAGGAATGAAAAAGTGAACATTTGCATTTTTATTACGTAGAGGGTGATTTGAGTTTGTTTTTTTAGTGAATGGATTCATCTTCTTGATGCATTTTTGCTAATTTAGGAGTTGATTTTTCTTAATTTCGAATAATGCTTAATTACCCAAATAAAATATTTATCTTTTTTATAATTGTTTTTGTGTTTATTGGAATCTCAATAAATGCACAAACACTTTTTTCTAATGAAAAAAACATTACTGTTTATGATGGTCTTTCGAATAATCAAATAACAGTAATATTTCAGGATAGCCGTGGATATATTTGGTTTGGAACTGAAGATGGGTTGAATAGGTATGATGGTTACAGGATGGTTGTGTTTAGACATGAACCTCTCGATAGTACTTCAATTTCAGGAAATCTGATTCAGTCTATTAACGAAACACCTGATGGTAGAATATGGGTTGGCACCCGAAATAATGGTTTAAATGTTTGGGATCGTAATAAAGATTCCTTTATCAGATACATAAATAATCCGAACGATCCTTTTTCGTTACCCGAAAACGAAGTTTGTGGTATAATGATTACTAAATATGGACGAGTGTGGATTAAAACAAGAATATTTCTATCTCTTTTTGACCCCGAAAAAAAAACATTTTCATCATATGGCCATTATACAAATATTTTTAAACCGGGGCGACATTTTAAATATCCTTTGATTGAAGGATCAAGTGGAATTATTTGGGTTGGTACTAAAGATGGTTTAAATAAGTTTGACCTTAATGACAGAATATTTTCTCGTCAATTAGATGTTGTTCAAAATTTAGATATTGGACAGGATATGATTACTGATATGATTCATTTTAATGATTCATTGTTGCTTGTTAGTACCCCTTTAAATGTGAAGTTCTTTAATTCAAAAGATTGCACATATACTTCAATAAGTGATATTGTTAATGTAAAAAATACTAATGTTTTGCATAAAGGTAAGGATGGAAAGATATGGTTAGGTACAAAAGATGGCTTATCGGTTCTTTATCGCGATGAACTTGATTTATTAAATAATAACCAATTGAAGTATATCTCTACAGATATTATTGATGATGAAGTGACATCAATAATGGAGGATAGAAGTCGAATTCTATGGGTTGGAACCAAGCATAAGGGAGTTTATGTTTTCAATCAAAACCCTTCAAAGTTTTTATCAATATCCCGAAAAGACCAGTCTGTTGCTTTGAATTCATATAATATTACAAGTTTATTACTCGATGATGATAATAGATTATGGTTGGGAACATCAGATGACGGAGTATATATTATAAATCGAAAAACAGGAGAAAGTGAACATTTTTCATTGTTAACAGACGATTTAAAAGGGGCTTTTATAGATGATGCCGTTTTTTCGATTTATGCTGATAATGACTCTACAATATGGTTTGGCACAAACCATGGGGTGTTTCAATATAATTCGCAGATTAATAAAATTGAAGAGTTTGATTATTGCGGAAATAAAGAGTTTGAAACACTATTGAAAGATAATGTTATTAGAACAATTGCCGAAGATGACCTTAATAATTTATGGTTTGGGACAAAATTTGGTTTATATAAATACAATCGATCATCTATTGAGAGTTTTTTTTGTGATGCAAAAGATTCGTTGAGTTTATGCGATGATGATGTGTATTCATTAATTAATGATAAAGATGGGTGGTTGTGGATTGGTACAAAAAAAGGAATCAATATTTACAAACCTTCTGAAGGATATTTTACAAGATTAAAAAATTCAAGTTTAGATCCTTTTTTACTGAGTAATGATTATGTATTGTCTATTGCAGATGATTTAAACGGAAATATTTGGATTGGAACAAGAACCGGACTTACTTTTTTTGATAAAAAAACTCAAAAGACTAAAAATTATTTGAAAAAAGATGGGTTAGATAATGATGTTATTAATGGCGTATTAACCGATAAATTGGGTCGGGTTTGGGTTAGTACCAATAAAGGTATTTCTCTTATTGGAGTGAATGGAAGTATTTTGAATTTTAGTATTGATGATGGTTTAGCCGGGTATGTATTTAATAGTGGTGCAACATATAAAAGTAAAGAAGGGGAACTGTTTTTTGGTGGATTTGATGGAGTAAGTTATTTATATCCGGGATTAATAGAGCTAAATCTTGAGCAGCCGAATGTAATTGTTTCATCTATTACAGTTTATAATAAGGGAGAAGTTGTTGAGAGTTGGACAGGTGAGGTGAATGAAATTTCCTATAAGTATCAAAAAAATAGTTCTATTAATATTGAATATAGTGGTTTAGAATATACTCAATCATCGAAAAACAGATATCAGGTTTTTTTAGAGGGATTTGATGATAATTGGCGCCCAGTTACATATAAAACAAATATTGTTTTTTCTAATTTACCTCCGGGTAATTATAAATTATTAATAAAAGGGTCTAACAACGATTATGTTTGGAATAATAAACCCTGTGAAATAAAAATAGAGATCAATCCTCCATTATGGCAATCGAATTATGCCTACGCTTTTTATATTATTGCTTTTATTTTTTTATTGCAGGCTGTTATTAACTTTCGAATTCGATATTATAGAAAAGCATATCAGTCATTAAAGGAGAAAGCTGTTGACAAAAAGAAAATTGAAGCGCAAAAAGAGGCTCTTTTCAAAATAAATAAAAGTTTAACAGATAGTATAAATTACGCAAAACGCATACAAGAGGGAATGTTACCATCAGATCATCTTGTGAAAAGTTTTATTTCTGAATCGTTTATTTATTTTCGACCAAAAGATATTGTTAGTGGTGATTTTTATTATATGTATAAGAAATATAACAAGCTTTTTGTTGCTGCTGTAGATTGTACCGGACATGGAGTGCCAGGCGCATTTATGTCTATTATTGGAAATGATTTATTTAGGAATACTATAGAAATTCAAGGAATTGAACATCCGGATGAGATATTAAACAGTATTAACCGACAGTTGCTCGAAATATTTAAAAAAGATATTTTAGGAACTAAAGGAGCTCAGTATGAAGTAAATGATGGTATGGATTTATCATTGGTTGTTATTGATTTTGATAATAAGCTAATTGAGTTTGCTGGAGCTAATAATGACCTTTACTTAGTTCGTGATAATGAAATTGTGAGTTATGTTGGAGATCGTTATCCTGTTGGATATAACGATCCTAGAGATTTATTTACAAAACAGGATATTTCATTTAAACCTAATGATATTATTTATTTGTTTTCGGATGGGTATGTTGATCAATTTGGAGGTCCTGAAGGGAAAAAGTTTAAATATCGCCGGTTTAGACATTTGATATTAAATATTCATAAGTTACCGTTTGAAGATCAAAAGGCAATTCTTCACCAAAAAATGGAAGAGTGGATGGGTGATCAACATGAACAAATTGATGATATATTATTAATTGGTTTGAAGTTGTAACGATATTGTATATTGGCGTTTACAAATTTGTCAAACAATTCAATGTGTTAACTTAAATGTTGTTTAATTTTCGTAATTAAATCTTCAGGTTGAAAAGGTTTACTTATGTAATCATCCATGCCCGAAGCAATGCATTTTTCTTTGTCTTCGGGAAAAGCGTTTGCTGTAACCGCAATAATTGGGGTGTGAGTATTAGTGCTTCTTTCAATTTCTCTTATTTTTTGGGTTGCTTTAAACCCATCCATTATTGGCATTTGTACATCCATTAAAATTAAATCGTACTTAGCTTTTCCAAATTTATCTAAAGCTTCTTTCCCATTAAAAGCAACCTCAATTTTATTTACTTCATTTTTAATGTATAAAATAATAATTTGTTGGTTACTAAAGTTATCTTCAACTAATAAAACATTAGCATTTTTAATATCTACTTTGTGTTTGAAAGTTCCTTCTGTTGTTCTTTTTGTTTTTTCCTGTATGTTTAAAATTGATTGGCTTTTATTACTTTCTTTAAATGATAATGTAAATTCAAAAGTAGTGGAGTCGGTGCCTGGAATTATGCTCAATGTGTTGCCATCAGCTTCAATTAAACGCTGAGTGATGTTTAAGTCTAGTAGATTTACATATTTAGATGTGTTTAATCGAATAATATCCTGATTATATAACGATTCTCGCGAAGCGTGTTCGCGCGATAATGGTAGAGGATGATTGCTGGTTATTTTGAAAAGGAGATCTATCTTGCCCGGCATTGTTTCTTTTCGTGTAACATCAATGCTTATGGTTGTTGCTTCGTCTTTGTTTTGCTTAATAATGCTGTTAAAAACATTTAGTAATATTTGTTTAATTTTTATACTGCTTCCAATAACATGTGTTGGTATATCAGCCGAAAGTGATAAACTGAACCGTTTGTTATTTTGTTTGTCTTGAAATAAACGTAATGTGTTGTTAATTATTGCGTAAAGATTGAAATTAATGGTCTCTTCGGGTATTTGATTTATGTTTGGTTTTGATGCACTAACTAAACTGTTTACAACATTTACAAGGTTATTGGCCGATGCATGAATAGTGTTTATGTAATCGCGCTGGTCATCAGTTAATTCAGTTCGTTCTAAAATGTCAATAATACCTGTAATATTACTTAACGGAGTTCTGATTTGATGTGATAATTGAGAAATATGTTCTTCTTGTGTTTTGTTAATGTTTTGTGAATCGAGCATTATTTTTTCCTTATTCATTATTACTTCAGTTGAAATAAAATGTAAGGTGTATGAAATGAAAATTGATACAGAGTACAACGATATAAGTATTGTTGTGGTTTCAATATTATTATTTTTCGAAAATGGAATAATTGTTGTAAGAAAGAAAAAATGAGATAAAATAATACCCATTAGTAATAAAGAGTATAAAATACCGTTTCGTTTACCGTATATTGGAATAGAAAAATATGGGAAAAGTAGTGTCCATAAAATGCCAAGATTGGTATTGCCTCCAAATATAATAAAAAATGAAAAAGTTAAAAATGCAACAATTAGTAATACTTCGCGGTATTTAAACTCTTGAGGTTTACGTGCTAAAAACAGATAATTAATTAAGAAAAAAAGACTTAGAATAAGTAAAGGGCCGGCGTATAAAATCTCTTCATTCAAAAGAGAAAATACACCTTCAATAAAAACAATTAAAAAGAGAATAAAATTGAACAGGTTAGCAAGTAATATTCTATTTTTTTCTTCCAATTCAAGTTTTTCGTCTTGTTCAAATATAAATAATGATATTAGTCTGTTTAAGAATCTCATTAGTATCTTTTTAATTATGTGAATCGGTTGTTTTGTTTAAAAAAATATTTTAAAGTTTAGGTTAAAGATGATAATTTTATTTTGGTTAATAAATAGTTATTAGGTGAATGGTTTTATATATAAAGTTAATATTGATTTGGATTGAATTTAGCTTTTTTCTGTAAAATCTTATAACCATTTTAATAAAATTTAGTTTAAGGTAAAAAAAAACATAGTTGTAATAAAAAAAATATATAGTTATGAGAAATTTTTTTGTATTAGTAATAGTTGGTTTGATAAGCCAAATTATTTATGCACAAGATCATGTGCCTACTCAGCAAGAATTTGATTCGTTTTTTAAGACTCGTACATTAGTTGTAATGGATCCGAACCCAATGAGTGATTTTAACTTTAAAATTAAAGAGGTCATGAATAAGGTTTGGGATTTGACTGAATTTGATTTTATATCGTATAAAGAGTTTGAGGATAAGAGAAAGGATCCCAGTTATTCGTTTTTATTAACTACGGTAGTAACTTTTGATAGTGATAAAACTAAGGCTCGATATAATTTTTTAAGTTTATTATTGGGGCAAAATGTTTATGATGTTGGCGATTTACCTGATTTATGTTCTATTCCATTGTCGTATTTGAGAGTTGAAGATGATAGTTATGCATATAAAATGGAGGCTTTTGTTCGTTTTATTCAGGATCATGTTAAGCTGGTTAAAAATAATTCAAGTTTATTAAAGAAGAATCCCCTTACTTACTATAATAAAAATATATCTAGTTTAAAAGGAAAAACATTGTATTTAGTTAGTGATGATTTAGCTACTGAGATTAATTCGATTGCTAAAATTAAAAAGGTATATCCATATAACTTTAAAATAGTAACAAAAGAAGAAGTAACAAAAGTTATTGAGAGTAAAGACTCAAATGCTGTTTTTCTGCATAAAGTAGGGCCTGAAGGTACAAAATACAATGCCAGATGTTATAAAGTTGTTGTTGGAGCTGCTGATTCTAAATTTTATTATTTTGATTATCACATGATTTCGAAGAAAAACAGGGATGCATTGTTGTTAAGTGACTTAAAAAAAATGGGATCGAAATAATTAGTTTCAAACGAAAGTGTACTTTTGTTGCACTAAATTTATTTATTTGTAATAAAAAGTATGTCTGACGATAAGAAAATAATTTTTAGCATGGTTGGGGTGAGCAAGAGCTTTACACCCCAAAAGAAAGTATTGAATAATATTTATTTGTCGTTTTTTTATGGCGCCAAAATTGGAATAATTGGGTTAAATGGTTCTGGAAAATCAACGCTTTTAAAAATTATTGCAGGAATAGAAAAGAATTTTGAAGGACAGGTGGTTTTTTCACCAGGTTATTCAGTAGGTTATCTGGAGCAGGATCCGAAAATGGATGATAATCTTACAGTACGACAGGTGGTTGAAGAAGGAGTTAAAGAAGTTGTATCGGTATTAAAGGCCTACGAAGAGGTTAACTTAAAATTTGGTGATCCTGAAGTTCTTGAAGATCCTGATAAGATGCAGGCGTTGATGGATGAACAAGCTGATTTACAGGAGAAAATTGATCAGTATGATGCCTGGAATCTTGATACAAAGCTTGAAATTGCAATGGATGCTTTGCGATGTCCACCTGAAGAACAAAAAATTGGAAGTCTGTCGGGTGGTGAAAAGAGACGGGTTGCATTGTGCCGCTTGCTTTTGCAACAACCTGATATTTTGCTTTTAGATGAGCCTACAAACCATCTCGATGCCGAATCGGTTCAGTGGTTGGAAATGCATTTAAGAGATTATCCGGGTACTGTTATAGGGATTACTCACGATCGTTATTTTTTAGATAATGTAGCCGGATGGATATTAGAACTCGACAGGGGAGAGGGTATACCATGGAAAGGAAATTATTCGTCGTGGCTCGATCAAAAAACAAAAAGATTATCTCAGGAAGAGAAACAGGCTTCGAAACGGCGTAAAACGCTTGAGCGTGAGTTGGAATGGGTTCGTATGGCTCCAAAGGCTCGTCATGCAAAATCAAAGGCTCGTTTGGCAGCTTACGAGAGTTTGATTGATGAAGATGTAAAGGCAAAAGAAGAAAAACTGGAACTATTTATTCCAAATGGACCTCGTTTAGGTGATAAGGTTATTGAAGCATCATCTGTTGCAAAAGGGTATGGCGATAGGTTGTTGTTTGAAAATCTTCAGTTTCAGTTGCCTAAAAATGGTATAGTAGGTGTTATTGGTCCTAATGGTGCTGGAAAAACAACATTGTTTAGAATGATAATGGGTCTTGAAAATGCTGATTCAGGAATATTTGATGTTGGTCCTACTGTAAAAATAGGATATGTTGATCAGTCGCATACAGCTATCGATCTAAATAAGAGTGTATACGCAGTTGTTTCAGGAGGGCATGATACAATTCGTATGGGAGGAAGAGAAATAAATGCTCGTGCCTATTTAGCCCGTTTTAATTTTACAGGGGGCGATCAGGAGAAAAAATGTGGTGTATTGTCGGGGGGAGAACGTAATAGATTACATTTGGCAATGACATTAAAAGAAGAAGCTAATGTTTTATTACTTGATGAACCAACAAACGATATTGATATAAACACCCTTAGGGCATTGGAAGAAGGCTTGGAAGATTTTGCAGGATGTGCAGTTATCATATCTCACGATCGTTGGTTTTTAGATCGTGTTGCAACTCATATTTTAGCTTTCGAAGGTGATTCTGTTGTTTATTATTTTGATGGAGCTTATTCGGAGTATGAGGAGAATAAGAAACGTCGCTTGGGTGATGTTACTCCGCATCGAATAAAATATAAAAAGCTTATTAAATAAAAAAAACCCTCATTAAGAGGGTTTTTTTATGGGAATAATACTTTTTTTAATGGATGTTCTTTAAAGGAATCATAAACTAAATCATCAACTATTGGGGTGTGTAAAAAATACATCTTCTGAACTCCTTTTCCTTTAACTTTAATAGGTAAGCGTTCAATTGTTTTGAAAGATTTTTGTATTTGTTGGTTTGTGTCGTACGATAGGTTAATTTGCATTGGTTCAGAGTTTTGTTGCATTCGTGCAGCAGTATTTATGGTGTCGCCAAAAATATCGAAATGATAATAGTTTTTACCAATAAGCCCACCAAATATATCGCCTGAATTAATACCGATTCTGATTTCCCATTTTTGACTACTAATGGAATTTCGATAATTAATGTAATTTCTCATGTCAATAGCTGCCGATGCTAGTTTAACAGCATGATCTTCGTTTCCATCACCCATTCCACATGCCGAAAGATAGGCATCGCCAATGGTTTTTATTTTAATGCAGTTATGGAACGACATAATATCGTCGAAAGCAGGAAAGATATCATTCAGCTCATCGAACATTTTTTTTGGCGACATTAGGTTGGTATTTGATGTGAAATCGACTAGATCGGCAAATAAAATTGAAACATTCTTATAACGTTTGGGTTTTGAAAAACCATGATGTAATATTTCGTTAGCTAAATTATCGGGCAGATACCCTCTAAGTATGTTTTCGGTACGTTGACGTTCCTGGTTTAGTAATACTGATTGTTCTTTAAGTTTATTATATGTGCTAGATAAAGTAAGAACCGATCGAACTCTTGCAATTAATTCAATTCCGTCAATAGGTTTCCTGATATAATCAATTGCTCCTGCTTCTAAAGCAAGTTTGATGTTTTCAGATTCAGAAAAACCTGAAGAAATGATTATTGGGATATCCTTAGTTGATTCGTTTTTTTTAATTTTAATTAAAGCATCAAAGCCCGACATTTCTGGCATCTCCCAATCCATAATAATTAAATCGGGTTTGTGTGTTTGCGCCATTCTACAGGCTTCTTTACCATTTGAAGCTTTAAGTATTGTAAAATTTTCATTGAGGTCATCAAGTAATGAAGCAACCAATTCAATGATTATCCGCATGTCATCAACTATCAGAATTTTTATCTGATTCATCTATTTTAATTCTATCTTTAAAAGATGTTAAAATTATAATAATCTTAAACGTAAATTTACCAGTAATGTTATGTTTTTTACATAAATGATTTGGTTAAATGTATAAATTTTTTTTAATAAAGGTGTAGATATGAAAATAATTGATTTTGAACTTTTAAATAGCTTAAGTTTAAAAGCCAAGGGAAGTACTCGACTTAGAAAAAATTTAAATTTTCATAATTCGGATGATGATTTGCTTCAGCGTATGTTAAATGCATTTGAACCTTATAGTTATGTACAGCCTCACAGGCATTTGAAACCGGCCAAAAGAGAGGTTTTTTTAATTTTAAGAGGCAAGTTGCTTGTTGTTGTGTTTGATGATACTGGAGGTGTTAAAAAATATACTGTTTTAGATCCGATAAAGGGGGTTTTTGCAGTTGAGATACCTGTTGGCCAGTGGCATTTTGTGACATCATTGGAGACAGGAACTGTTGTGTATGAAATTAAGGATGGACCTTATTGTGCTGTTGATGATAAAGAATTTGCAAATTGGGCTCCAGGAGAAAATGATATTGAAGCGGCTAGATTATATTTGAAACAGTTATTAGAACTGATAAATTGAAAAATTTGGTAAAGATTGTTACAATGCCACAGAATTATGTTTCAATTTTTTAAATTTGCGGCTTAAAATAATACAAAAAGTAATTTAATGGCACAAAAACCATCAATTCCAAAGGGTACTCGAGATTTTTTACCGCACGAAATGGTTAATCGTAATTATATTTTTGATACAGTAAGGAAGGTGTTTCAGAAATATGGTTATTTGCCAATTGAAACCCCTGCTATGGAAAATTTATCAACTTTATTAGGCAAATATGGAGATGAGGGTGATAAATTACTTTTTAAAATATTGAATTCAGGTGATTATTTGAGAGATGTAAATGATGATGTATTGACTTCTCGCGATTCATTTAAGCTTATGTCGGAAATAAGTGAAAAGGGTTTGCGTTATGATTTAACTGTGCCTTTTGCACGTTTTGTTGTTCAGCATCAGAATGAGATAGTATTGCCATTTAAACGTTATCAAATTCAACCAGTATGGCGTGCTGATAGGCCTCAAAAGGGTCGTTATCGTGAATTTTTTCAGTGCGATGTAGATGTGGTTGGAAGTAATTCGTTACTTAACGAGGTGGAGTTGATTCAGATTGTAGATGAGGTTTATAAGCAATTGAATATTAGAGTTGTTTTGAAATTTAATAATCGAAAAATATTATCGGGTATTGCCGAAATAATTGGAGTGCCTGATAAAATTGTTGATATAACAGTTGCAATTGATAAGCTCGATAAAATTGGAATTGAAAAGGTTAATGAAGAGTTGGAGTTGAAAGGTATATCAAAAGAGAAGATAGGAAAATTGCAACCTATCATCTTACTGTCAGGCTCAAATAGTGATAAGATTGAACAGTTAAAACAAATTTTGGCTCAATCAATAATAGGGTTGAGAGGTATTGAGGAGATATCGGCAATAATTTTAGCACTGAAATCTTTGGATATAGTAATTGATGTTGAATTGGATTTGACATTGGCCAGAGGTTTAAATTATTATACAGGGGCTATTTTTGAGGTGAAGGCTAAAGATGTTGAAATAGGAAGTATTACCGGAGGGGGAAGATATGATGATTTAACTGGAGTATTTGGATTAAAAGATGTATCGGGCGTTGGAATTTCGTTTGGGGCTGACAGAATATATGATGTAATGAATCAGCTTAATTTGTTTCCGTTACAATCGGAAGCCACAACAAAGGTGTTATTTGCTAATTTTGGAGAGAAGGAGGCATTTTACTGTTTAAAAATTATGAAAGAGATGCGGAACTGTGGAATAAATGTTGAATTATATCCTGATTCGGTAAAAATGAAGAAGCAAATGAATTATGCTGATAAAAAGGGGATTCCTTTTGTAGTTATGATTGGAGAAAATGAAATGATTGAGTCTAAAATATCTGTAAAAAACATGATTACAGGAGAGCAAAAGCTGGTTTGTTTTGATGAGTTTATTGATTTGGTAAAATAAAAAAACATAACAATCGGATGTTTTTTGCTAATTGGTGTTAAGTATTATTTTTTGCAATTGTGTATGATTGTTCCAGTAATGAAAAATTAGCTTACTTTTGCAGAAATTTTTGAAAAAAAAGAGAGAATATGGCATTACAGTGTGGAATAGTAGGCTTGCCTAATGTTGGAAAATCAACTTTGTTTAATTGTTTGTCGAATG
This sequence comes from Marinilabiliaceae bacterium, assembly GCA_016933045.1. GTDB lineage: Bacteria > Bacteroidota > Bacteroidia > Bacteroidales > Marinilabiliaceae > JAFGBR01. Next base: position 47,580 of record JAFGBR010000052.1, read on the forward strand.
CGCGAGCTCAATCGGCAAATTTTCCTTTTTGTACTATTGAGCCTAATGTAGGTGTTATTACAGTACCTGATGAAAGATTGGTAAAACTTGAAAAATTAGTTAATCCTCAACGTGTAGTGCCAACAACAGTAGAAATAGTTGATATTGCAGGGTTGGTTAAAGGTGCAAGTAAAGGTGAAGGATTAGGAAATAAGTTTTTGGCAAATATTAGAGAAACAGATGCTATTATTCATGTGTTGAGATGTTTTGAAGATGATAATATTACGCATGTTGATGGTTCAATTGATCCAGTTAGAGATAAGGAGATAATTGATTTTGAACTTCAGATAAAAGATTTAGAAACAGTTGACAGCCGTATTGCTAAAACCGAAAAGATAGCAAAAACAGCAAAGGATCCTGATGCTAAAAAGCTTTATGAGGTGTTAGTGCGGTATAAAGAGGCATTGGAAAGTGGTAAGGCTGCGCGTACAGTTGAATTGACAGACGCAGAAGAGAAAGTTTCAAAGGATCTGTTCTTGTTAACAAACAAGCCTGTTATGTATGTTTGTAATGTCGATGAGGGGTCTGTTGTTTCAGGTAATAAGTATGTAGAAGCAGTTCGTGAAGCAATAAAAGATGAGAATGCCGGGCTTTTGATAATAGCTGCTCAAACAGAATCAGAAATTGCAGAATTGGAAACATACGAAGAAAGACAAATGTTTCTTGAAGATTTGGGTTTGAAAGAATCAGGAGTTGTTAAGTTGATTCGATCGGCCTATCATTTGCTTGAGTTGCAAACGTATTTTACATGTGGTGTTAAAGAAGTTAGGGCATGGACATTTCATAAAGGAGCAGTAGCTCCACAAGCTGCTGGAGTTATTCATAGTGATTTTGAGAAGGGTTTTATCCGTGCTGAGGTTATCAAATATGATGATTTTATTAAGTATGGTTCGGAACAGGCTTGTAAAGAAGCCGGAAAACTTAGTGTTGAAGGTAAAGAGTATGTGGTTAATGATGGCGATATTATGCACTTTAGATTTAATGTGTAGTTGAAGCTGTATTAAGATTTTGTTAAGTAGTTGACTTTGTTTGATTGCTATTGTTTTTGTAGAAAAAAATGATGAGTGCGTTGTAATAATATTGTTTTTTTTGTAAGCTAAAGGTTAATAGTTTGTTATGATTTTTGTTTTTGTTGTTTTGATTAACATTTTTATAGTTATTTGTAATAATTTCATGACCTGATGTAAATAGTGTTAATATTCTGTTAAAAACTGTTAAGCCTATTGGGGGGCTTTTTTCATTAACCTATTTTTGTTTTTAAATAAAAGTATTGAATGCTTTCAATAAATGAAAAAGTTAAAAATGGAAAAAGGTAATGTTCAGAATATTACTGTGAAGTTAAAACGGAAAATATTCATGTATTTTGTAATTGAGGTTTTTTTGGTTATTCTATTGTTAGGTTTTATTTTCTTTTTAATATCATTTGTATTTAATTAAACTTTGTGTTATTGGTTATCCATAAATAAAGTGAATTTTTTTATAGCTATAGTTTTATAGTCAATTTTTGTTGTTAGTATCCATACTCCTTCCATCTGTTTAAAGGGTTCCCAAACAGTATCTCCTAAAAAGAAAGTGTAGTCATTAGAGTTAATAAAAATTGTACCTTCAAAAGAAGGTAAAGATTTTCCATTGTTATCTTTCATAGGAGGATGATCTATGCAGTAATTTAGTGTTTTACCTTTAGCTCCTTTTATTTTTAAAACATAACCAAATTCAACGCCAGGTTTAATAGAAATATTTGTAGTTATGTCAATTAGTTTTGGTATCTCTTTTGAAATATGATTCCAACTGGAATAAATGCCATAGCTATATAAATCACATTGTATTTTTTTTCGTGCCATTAATTATTGATCGAGCAAATATCTTAACTGATCGAGCAGTATTGGTATATCATCAGTGTTTAAATTATATTTAATAAGATATTTTGAGTCCTGATGAAAAATTGAACAAAATTCCTCTATTGACAATTCTCTGTTTCCAAGGCTTTTTAAATAATAATGTAATGCTTCTTTTCTAAGTCCTTTGCATAATTGAACGTGACCGATGTAAATCAGGTCGTGATTATTTTGGTCCGAGATAAGTAGTTTTTGGTAATATTTTTCGGCCTGATCGAGTTTGCCTAGGACAAAAGAACACCATCCAATAGGTCTCCATACTTTTGTGTTTGAAGGGTCGGCATATTCGACTTTGAAGTAGTATTTAAGAGCTTCTTCGTAGTTTTCAATATCTAAATAACAGCTGCCAATAGATGCTTGAATTTGTAAGTTATCAGGGTCAAGTTTAGCAACATGTAGGTAGAATTCGAGAGCTTTGTTTTGTTTATTGAGTTTTTTGTAACAGAAGGCAATTTTTTTTAAGGTCCATCTGTTGTCGGGTTTAAGGATATCTGCTTTTTTATAAAGATTAAGTGCTTCTTTAAAGTATCCCATTTGTTGGTAGCAATAAGCCATTTTTTGAGTTACTTCAATGTTGTCGGGATGAGTTGTTGAAAGTTGTTTGAAGACATCTAAGGCTTCGTTCATGTAATTTTTATTAAATAAGAATTCTCCAATTTGACGAATTGGTTCTGAGTTGCTGTAGAGTTGCTTAAAGAACCAGTTGTTGTAAAAATCGAGTTTCCAGTTAAAGATATCTTCAAATTGTCTGCTAGATGGATGAACTTTAAAAAAACGATATAAATCTTGTATGTATTGGTTCGAAATAACTAGTTTCTTTTTTGATGGGTCAATTGAGAACTGATCTTTTTGTATCTCACCCATTTGTTCAATTTCTGCTTTAAACATTTGCCCCATCATATTTCGTTGGAACGAAGGCATGTGAGGAATACTAAGCATGAGTGAGTATTTGTCGGAGTTACAAAGAAAGCCTGAATCGGATATGTTGTCAATAAGGTCGTTATTTACAAATAGTTTTCCACTTTCGTTAATGGCTTCTTTAATGCTTGGATGATTTATGTAAAAAGGCATAAACCAGTTTGTAAACTGATTGAAAAAGGGGAAGTGTTTAAGCATTTGAAAAGTTGAAAGAAATACATCTGCACCTTCCATTTGCAATTTCGATATCTCTTCGAGCTTATTCATTAATTCGGGCGTTTCAGAAAAGAAATCCTTCCATTCAGGGTTTTTATCTTCCTGGAAACCAGATGTTAAATTGTCGAGATCAAGTTTTTCGTGTATGTTGGGGTGTAATTTTGTTACTTCGGGAATAATTTCATTGGTTAGTTTTTTAGATATTTTTTCGGTTTCTTTTGTTCTTATTAGTTGAATAATAATTGTTTGCAGAATGTTCAAATGGTCTTTTTTATCTTTTAATAGTTTTAATCGTTGTTCAATTTCGGGATATAGAGATAGTCGTTTATCATATTTAAATAATGAAATAATTAAGGCTGTGGCTGCTTTCATTTGAATGTTTGGTTCGTCAGTGTTATCAGCAAGTTCAAATAAAAGTAACAGGTATCTCAGATTCCAGCATCGCAAGAGATTTAACATGATTGCACTGACAAACAGCGATTTTGAATGCCAGGGGATTTCTTTGTTGGAGAAAATAGTTTGTATAAGTTTATAAATCTCAATATTATCTTCTTCGTTAAGCCAAATTAGGTTAAAAATTTTAATTTCGATATCGATAAAAGTTTTCGATATCGACTCTTGATTTGCCACAAGCGATTTTAGCTTAATATCTTCGCACTGATTAATAAATGATGATATTATGGTTTTATCGAGTCGGTTTTTTTGTGTTGTTAATGAACGTATTGTTTCGTATGTGTATTCACCGGAATATTTTATTAATAATAGCTCGATGGATTTGTCGGAAAGTTGATAAATATTAGCTAAAAGATGGTTGAATATTTGATGTCTGTTTGGATCATTATTACTTTCAGATGCATAATGTAATATGCTTTTGTATGACATTTCGAGGTTGTAATGCGAATCAATTAAATCGCTGTTTTGTAGTTCCTTAATATTTAGCGATAGTAAATGAAATGCATCTTTTATTCTTTTCTCTTCAAGTGCTTTAATTACCTGTGTTTTTAGTTTTTTTATTTCTGATGGTTCCATTATGGAAATATAAAAATTGGTTTTTATTTTTATAATGTTTTATAAAATTTATTCTTCGTCAATTAAAAAAGGTTCATGAAATAAAATAAATCGTTTATAATATGATATAATTATGGTTGATAAAGGTAAAGCTAAAAGTAAACCTATAAAACCCAAAAGGCTGCCCCATACAGATAGCGAAAGTAAAATAATTGCAGGATTTAATCCATAAGCTTTGCCCATTATTTTGGGGGTTAGTATAACATCTTGAATTATTTGTACAATTGAAATTACCAATAAAACTAAAAAGGCTTCATGCCAAAATGAATTACCCGAATCAAGAGCCTTTAGTAATGCTAGTAATAAGGCAGGTATTAATCCAACTAATTGAAGATATGGTACCAGGTTTAATAGGCCTATAAATAATCCTAAAAAAATAGCAAGTGGTAATCCAATAATTGAAAATCCTATTGACATTAATATTCCAACAATAAATGCAATTAACCCTTGCATTCTGAAATATGTATTCATGCCATTTTTTACATCATCAATAATTCCGATGGTTAATTTACGATATTTGTCGGGAACAAATTGAGGCCATTTGGCATCTATATTTTCAAAGTCGAAAAGTAAAAATATTACATATAATACTACTATTAAAACACCACCAACCGCTGATGCAACTTCCATTGAACCTGAAATGAAAGAGCGAAAATGCATCATGCTTTTCTGAATCAGTATAGAAATGTTTTTTGGATTGAAATATTCTTGTACCTGATGTTGTTCAATAAATTCTTTTAAATATAAATCCAAATCTCCGGGTAGCATATTTTTATATCCGGCAACCTGAACATAAGCTTTAATCAGGTGTGCCATTCGAACCATTTCATTTATAAAAAGAGGGATTAGCCAGGTAGATATTACGGAAATAACTCCACCTAGCAAAATGAAGGTGGCGATAACGGCGAATATTCGCTTTTTCAAATATAATTTATGTTGGAAGAAGCGAACCAACGGATCTATAAGGTATACAATGAATAATGCAACAAAAAAAGGGACTAAGACAGGACTTAAATAGCGTACCAGGTACAATATTCCAACTATTGTAATTGTACTTATTACAAGACGTACTACCCGGTCGAGAGTATAAGGCTGATGTTTCGTCATTGTGAGCTATTGTTTATTAATGTAGTTTATTTTAGTATATTATTTGAAAAGATAAGATGATGTTTAGATATTTGACAGTTTTATTAGGTTTAACAGATGGTAATACGATATTTAAAATGTTTTAATATTCTTATCCATTCATGTTTTTTGTTTAATGTATTATTGTTTTTATTAAGCAATATTGATTTATTTATTTAAAATTAAAAAAAAAATGCGAATGCTTATGCGATAATAAAAACTTTACTTATTGGTAATAAGTTGTTAGTAACTAATGCCAATAATAAAGCAAATTTTAGATGAAATATAATTTATTTGCTTTTTATACGTTTAATCGTTAAATTATGTAAATAACTGTTGTAAAACAATAAAAAAGTCCTTGAAATAAGTATTGTGATTTAGTAATTTGGATTAGATTATTGGTTAGTGATTTATAGACTATGAATAAATGTAATTGACAATAAAATATTTAGATGGGTAAGGGTGTTGTTATATTATTTTTTTTATTTGTTATAATCTGGTTTGGTTGTGAACGGGATTATTCATTTCGAGGAGGATCTGAAGGTGTATGGTATTCAAATGATACAATTACATTCGATACGGTTTTTAGTTCAATAGGATCGGCAACAAAAAATTTACGTTTATATAATTTTTATAATGATGATTTAACTATTGACAGGATTGGTTTAGCAGGAGGAGATAATTCGAAATTTCGTATTAATATTAATGGCATTTCACAATCAGAGGTTTTTGATGTAAGGATAAGGAGTAATGATAGCATTTTTGTATTTGTTGAAGTAACAATTGATCCTGCCGGTGTAAATATACCATTTGTTGTTCGTGATTCGCTTGTTGTTGAAACTCAATATTCGACACAATATGTTCAATTGGTTGCTTATGGTCAGGATGTGATAATTTTAGATTCGGAAATTTTAAATACTCAAACATTTACAAACGAAAAGCCATATTTAATTTATAACTATGTTGTAATTGATACATTTCAACAATTAAGAATAGAAGCAGGAGCCAGGTTACATTTTCATAATGATGCAAGTATGCTTGTTTTTGGTAGTTTAATTGCCGAAGGAACTGTTGATGATCCTATTATTTTTGAAGGAGATCGTTTAGAGGAGTTTTATGATGATATTCCTGGTCAGTGGGGATTTATTCATTTTTTTCCGGGAAGTAAAAATAATATAATAAATCATTCAATTATTAGAAATGGAATTATGGGCGTTAGAGCTGATTCAATTGGCTTGGGAGATGATGCTCCAATGATTATATCTAATTCCCGTTTTGAACATATATCGTCAATAGGGTTATTGGCTGAAAATTCAAGGATTAAAGTTATTAATTCTTTGTTTGCTGATTGTGCGGCTCATTCAGTAGCTTTAACATGCGGTGGTGATTATGAGTTTTACCATTGTACAATAGCTCGTATGTATACAGTTGGATTTCGGAGTAATACTTCGGCTTTACTTATAAATAATTATTATACCGATAGTAATAAGCATGAATATATAGTGCCTCTTTCGAAAGTGTTGTTTGGTAATTGTATAATATATGGAACCGATTATTCGTCGATTGAAATTGATTTAAAAGAGTTAATAGATGACAGTACTGTATCTTCTTCTAATTATTATTTCGATCATTGTTTGATAAAAACTGGGTATGATTTCGATATTTCTGATAAAACTCATTTTAATGCAATTATTGAAAATGAAGAACCAGGTTTTATGAAGTGGGATGTGGGAGAATGGATATATGATGTGAGGTTAGATACCTTGTCTATTGTAAAAGATGCCGGAAGTATTGATTATGCTAATATTGTGCCTGTTGATGCATCGGGTATTGATCGATTAAAAGACAAAGCTCCTGATTTGGGTATGTATGAACGTGTTGAATTTGAATAGATGCGTTTTAAAAGGGTGTTTTTATTTATTTTGTTAATGTTGTTTGGTGTGTTTGTGTATTCTCAACATCAAATATCTGTTATGTTTTATAATTTGGAGAATTGTTTTGATTGTTTTGACGATTCTCTTAATACAGGCGATGATCAATATCTCCCCGATGGTCGGTTAAGATGGACTTTTAATAGATACAAGCATAAATTAAATAATTTATCAAAGGTAATTTTGTCGGGTAATAAATGGGAACCTCCAGCCTTGATTGGTGTGTGTGAGGTTGAAAATAAAACAGTGTTGAATCATTTAATATACTGGACTGGGCTTAAAAATTTGGAGTACAGGTATGTTCATTTTCAATCGCCCGATAAAAGGGGAATAGATGTAGCATTATTGTATAGAAAAGATATGTTTAGGCCGTTAGTTTCATTGCCTGTAAATGTTGATTTAGGTTTTGGACGATCAACACGTGATATACTTATGGTAAAAGGTATTTTAAGTTCGACTGATACTGTTGTGGTGTTTGTAAATCATTGGCCTTCGAGGTATGGAGGATTAGAGAAGTCGGCACCTAAACGATTAATTGCATCTAAAACACTTATTGAAGTTGTTGATTCTATAAGAGAAGCATCTCCAAATATGCCTATGATATTAATGGGTGATTTTAATGATAGTCCGGAAGATTTTAGTATTAAGAATATTGAAAAAAAGTGTTTTTTTAATGCAACATCATTGCTTGAAAACAATATAATAGGAACAAATAAGTATCGTTATAAGTGGGAAGTAATTGACCAGATATTATTATCAAACAGTTATATAGAAAAAATTAAGAATAAAAATGAAAAAATACAATTTAAAATTGTTGATTTTGATTTTTTATTGGAACCTGATATTACATTTTTGGGAGTAAAGCCTTTTCGTACATACCAAGGTCCAAAATATAAGGGAGGCTTTAGTGATCACCTCCCTGTTATGTTTATAATAAAAAATACGAATGAATGATTATTCCGGTTTATACTTGAAATATTTTAAATTATGCCCCATTTTTTCGTGTTTTGTTTTCATATAAAATTCATTGTATTCATTGGGCGTTATTTCTATTGAAATATTTTCGGTTATTTTAAGTCCATATCCCTCTAGTCCAATTCTCTTAACAGGATTATTTGTTATTAGTTTCATTTTGCAAACTCCAAGTTCACGTAATATTTGTGCTCCAACACCATAATCGCGTTCATCGGCTTCAAACCCAAGTTCTACATTGGCATCAACGGTGTCAAGTCCTTCTTCCTGAAGTTTATAAGCTTTAATTTTATTCATTAGGCCAATTCCACGTCCCTCTTGATTCATGTATACAATTACACCTTTTCCTTCTTTTTCAATCATTTCCATGGCTTTGTGTAATTGTTCCCCGCATTCGCATCGTTTTGATCCGAATATGTCGCCGGTAATGCACGAAGAGTGAACCCTAACTAAAATAGATTCATCTTTGTTCCATGTTCCTTTTATTAATGCAACATGTTCTAATCCATTAGATTTTTGTTTGAAAGGAATAAAGTGAAAATTTCCGTAATTGGTTGGTAAGTTAACTTCTACGCCTTTAATAATAAGGCTTTCGTTTTTAAGACGATATGCAATAAGATCTTTAATAGAAACAATTTTCAGATTATGGCGTTGAGCAATTTTAATTAATTGAGATAAACGAGCCATAGTTCCGTCTTCGTTCATTATTTCAACTAAAACACCAGCCGGCTTAAGACCTGCTAAGCGAGCTAAATCAATGGCGGCTTCGGTGTGGCCGGCTCTTCGTAATACGCCACGGGCTTTAGCCATAAGAGGGAATATATGCCCTGGTCGGCCTAGTTCTTCGGGCGATGTATTTTGATCACAAAGTGCTAAAATGGTTTTAGCCCTATCTTGAGCCGATATTCCGGTAGAGCAGCCGTGTCCGAGTAAATCAACAGAAACGGTGAACGGGGTTGCATTACTGGATGTGTTTTTGCCAACCATTAATTCAAGTTCTAGTTCATTGCATCGCTCTTCTGTAATTGAAACGCAAATTAAACCACGCCCTTCAGTTGCCATAAAGTTTACCTTTTCGGGGGTAATCAGTTCGGCGGCAACAATAAAATCTCCTTCGTTTTCACGATCTTCATCATCAACAACAATAATGAATTCTCCATTTTTTATGGCATCAATAGCTTCTTCTATGGAGTTTAACCTGAATTCTTCGCTGGTCATTTGTTTGTGATATTTAAATTAAGAGAACAAAATTAATTATTTTACCCCCTAATCAAAACAGAAAAGAAAATGATTATTATTTCGTTTTATTTGTTGTTTTGTTTTTCTTTTTAAAAATCTTATTTATTAGTATGTAATAAGCGTCGGTGTTTAAAAGTGACGAGTCATTGGTTGATTTATAAGTAAGGAAAACGCCAATAAAAAACAGTATGAAAGATGATAACCACATTCCCTGATAGGTAATCCACAAGCCTTCACGTGCCAATTTTTCACCCATTGTGTTAATTATATAATAAAAAATAAAGAAGAGAATTGAGATGACAACCGGTAGCCCTAATCCTCCTTTTCGTATTATTGAACCTAATGGTGCTCCGATAAAGAAGAATACAACACATGCAAATGCTAAAGTGAATTTTCTGTGTTTTTCCATTTCGTGTCTTATGGCTTGAGAATCTTCTTTAGAAATAAAACGTGAGTTGTCTTCTATTAACTGCTTCATTTCACGGGCATTTCGTATTGCAGTTTCGTATATTATACGTTTTTGTTTTAGTGGAAACTGACTGAAAATTGAATCGCTGTTTTTGATAGTAGCACTATCAATGTTGTCATAATCAGCCTTTTGTTTGTCTTTAGCCGGCCGGTGTGTTGTTTGAAAATAACTTCTTTTTACTCGTTTATTCAAATCGGACGATAATTTTTCCTGTATTTTACGAATTGAATCTATGTCGTTGTTTAGTTGAGTTAGGTTTTTCATTCGGTCGCGCCCTTTATGAATACTTTCATCACTTTGAGCTATACCAAACCCCTCTAATTGGAAGTATGATGTTTGTTTATTGAATTTATCAGTTCTGAATTTTAATATATCTGTATTGTTATTATGTCTTTTTTTAGTTTGTGAAAAGTTAACATCTGCTTTTTCGTCGTATTTAATTCCGTTATATAAAGTTAATTTCATAAATTTTTTATCTTGAGTAATCTGTAAACGCCCCGAGTCGGCAATAGTAATATTGCTGTTTTTATCTCTTCTGTCGGAATGATCATATATCATTACTCCTTCTAACAAGTCGTTTTTTCTGTTTTTCTTGTCAATTTTTATACTAAAGTTCGACAGTCCATTGTAAAATATACGTTCTTTAATTTCTAATTCGGGTTTAGTCATCTTAACATTTGTCATTAATGTAGCCAATTTAAGATTTGCAACAGGAAGTACATCATTTGAGAAACGAAATGCCAGATATGAAATAATAAGAATTATTATTATTAAAGGTGCCATGATTTTAGGAAGAGAAATGCCAGCTGATTTTAAAGCTGTGAGTTCATAGTTTTCACCTAAATTACCAAAGGTCATTAGTGATGCCAGTAAAACAGCAAGAGGCAGTGCCATTGGTATGACACCAAGTGATGCGTAAATTAGTAATTTGGTTAGTATGATCCAGTCTAAGCCTTTTCCTACTAAATCATCTACATATTTCCATAGAAACTGCATTACCAAGATGAACAGTGATATGAAAAATGTGGCTGTTAATGGACCAAAAAAACTTTTAATTATAAATGTGTGAAGTTTCTTCATTTTTCAGATAAATAGCTTTAAGGGTACAAATAAAGGTGAAAAAAATCAATACCAGTGTTTTTTAAAACAAAAATCCAGCCAAAAAGACTGGATTTGAAATTATTTAAAAAAACTAAATTAATGCGAACCTAAACCGTGTTTTAATATTTCAATTTGTTGGTTCCATAATTCCATGCTGTCGTTTTTGTCTTCTTCATCAACAAAATCAATAACAACAAGGGCTGTGTCGCCGGTTAATTCATCAATCTCAATTCTAAATTCAAAATAGGTATCTTCATCTGAGTCATCAACCCAGTGAAATCGAACAACTTTATTTTCTTTTTTCATAAGCATTTCTGCTTGTTGTTCTGAGTTGTCCCAAATAAACTTGAAAATTTTACCTTCCAGATTAACATCATCGGCAAACCATTCTGATAAACCACTAGGTGTGCTTAATCGATTGAATAGTATTGAAGGCGATGTTTGCATTATGTATTCCAGTTCTATTTTTACTTTATTGTTTGACATGTTTTGTTTGTAAATTATTTTCGTGTTACAATATAATAGATTTATGTTATAAAATAAAATTATCTCATTTTACTCGTTGTTAATTATTGCATTGGTTTTTATTGTGTTGATTATTAGCTTGTTGTGCTGTTGTGATTTTTTTTGTTTATTTTTTCTTTATAATTTGCTGCAAGATTAGATATTTTCTTATACATTTGCAACCGCAAAAACAGAATTATGGCGAGGTAGCTCAGCTGGTTAGAGCGCATGATTCATAATCATGAGGTCGGCGGTTCAAGCCCGCCTCTCGCTACTAAAAAGGGAAGAATATTATATTCTTCCCTTTTTATTTAAATCAATTTAATGTTTTAAGTTTGGCTGAACAAAATGTAAACATTAAAATTGGAATAGTGAGGTTAAACAAAAAAAGAGATCAGTTTCCCGATCTCTCTCTTCAAATTTTGTGACTCAGCTGGGGCTCGAACCCTACGCTGTAAATTTTTGACTATTATCAATATATAAAATAAACGATTTGTTTACTCCCGATTTACTCACCTTTGAATTGATTGAATATGAATGAGTTTGGTGTCCTTCGACAAGAACAAATATACAGAAAAATTTTGGCGAAGTAAACCAAATGGCACCAAAATGTATGGGTAAAAAGCATAGGAATATGATGAGAGTTGGAGTTGCTCTGGTGGATGTTAATTCAGGTATTTGACAATGATCTCTTTTGAGATGCCAGTGTACTTAGAAAACTCATCGGTGGTAATGAACTGATGATCTTCTTTGCCAAGCTCCTCTTTGATCCTTTTTAATAAACGCTGACCTGATTTCTCACTTTTACCTGTTATTCGCTGTACATCTTTTGGATAAATGCATACACGACTCATTTTTAGTTCCATAGTACCTCATCTATACTTTTAAACTACTTATGACTCTTTTTTAATATACCTCTAAAGTAACAATTATAAGGTTGAATTTAAAGACAAGATTATTCAAATGATACATAAAAGGACTAACAGGACACCTTTGTTTGCAATAAGTTAGATATACTCTCTATTTTGCTGAGATTAACTAAAAATAGTGAGTTATGGCAAGACAAAAGGGTATTATTAAACTGGAGGGTCGCATCGGCGATCTATCGTTTTACAAAAATGGAGGCGACTACCTGGCTCGTTCCAAAGGAGGAGTTGATGGTGACCGAATTAAAAATGATCCGGCATTTGCGCGGACACGTGAGAATGGATCTGAATTTGGAAGAGCCGGAAAGGCCAGCAAACTGCTGAGATCGGCCTTAAAAGCTCCCATTTCTGTGGCATCGGACAAACAGGTTGCAAGCCGTTTGACGACTGCGTTACTGAAAGTAATCCAGGCGGATACAACCAATGCACGTGGTGAAAGAACTGTTGTGGCCGGTGATTTGAATCTGCTTAAAGGATTCGAATTTAACAATGAAGCCGGACTGGAAGAGATTGTAAAAGCTCCTTACACTGTTGGGTATGATCGTGCAACCGGCGAAGTAGCCATTGCAATCGAGTTCACGAATCCGTCACTTGAGCTAAACCAGGTTGAAGGTGCTACCCAGGCTCGTTTCACTGCCGGAATTGCATCGGTTGATTTCGAAAATAAGGAGTTTGATGTAGATGTGTTGCAAAGTGATGCTGTTGATCTGTCATCTGTAGCGGCAGCAACAATTAATGTTGCCCCGGGTATATCTGCCAATAGTGCGCTTCCTGTAATCATTGTGCTGGGTGTGGAGTATTACCAGACTGTTAATGGACAACTTTACCTCATCAATAACAAAGAGAGTAGAGCTTTATCTGTTATCAATGTTGATTTACCTTAATTGGGTTTTCGATTCTAACTGATTAAAAAATGGAACAGTTTCATCACGATGGAAGAGTTGGATTTATAGGAGGCTTTTTAACAACGTTTATTAAAAGTTTCTGCCTGGCGGATGTGTTTGAAACTGTTCTTTATGCTGTGATCGGAACGGTAGTCAGTTTCTTTGTGTCGATGTTGCTGCGGTATCTGTTTGGCAGATTGAACGGGAAATAGGTTTTTGGTTGGTTTTGATTGTTTTAAAGGTCCTTGTAATTTGATTGCAGGGACTTTTTTGTTTCTTGTAGCTAAACGGTCCTTGCGAATTGTCGCCTCCTTTATTGTCTGAATAGACAATAGAATTCTTAATAAAACTACCTCAGAACCTAGAATGCTTTATGTCCTAATAATAGAAGCCAGGATTGATATGAAAGTTGATAAGTTTAGAGCTGATGGAGGATCATATAAGCTATCTATTTTGCAAGTGATTAATAAGTATGCAAACAAGTTCTATATACGGGCAAACATGAACCAGTCTTTAGAAGAAGCCATCTCTCAAATAAAAGAATGGAAAAAGATAGAATTAGATGAACATACTATATATCGTGGTTCCATTGACTTTTCTCCTTTCCAAAAAATTGCTAAACGAAACAAGCAGGAAGATTTGGTAAAACCATATAGACTGGTCGTTTTAAAAGAGCCAAGAGATGATGGGTAGTTAAATATTTTTACCGGGGAGGCATGCAACTATAAAGCTATACTGACCAATGATTATGAATTAACCGATGACGAAGTAGTGTTCTTCTACAATCAAAGAGGTGTAATAGAAAGGGAATTTGATGTGTTAAAAAACGATTTTGGATGGAACAACATGCCCTTTTCAAAGCTTGAGCAAAATACTGTTTTTCTTATGTTTAGTGCAATATGTCGTAATATATATCACCATATTATCAATAGCTTCTCCAAACGTTATGACTTTTTAAAACCTCATTATAGAATTAAAAAATTCATTTTTAGGTTTATTTGCATTCCCGCTAAATGGATAACTGGAGGCAGATAGCGTAAATTGAGGGTATTTGGTAATATAGCATTTAAAACATAGTTAGTCAGGCTATTCCTTTTGTAAAAAACTTATTGAATACAAAATAATAGCGGTGGCTAAATGGAGAACGAATACCCTTTTCTGATAAGAAAAAGGTATTTCGTAAATTATATTCCAGTTAACCACTTATATTCATACAAGAAAGTAATTCAAAATATATCATAAACAGTATTGGAAAGTGAAAATCAGATTCATATCCTATCTTATTTTTAAACATGCGGATTTTAGGTGCAAATCCGCGCCAGCGACAAATAAAGTGGAATGAAGTGAGGGCTTTTGACTGCCGGAAAGCGTAAGGCTGTTAGAGAGACGAAACGCAGAGTAGTTGAATTAACGGCTGAGCGTGTGTGGGTGCAAAAAGCATGACAGCCCCGAAGCCGACGGCGACCAGCAGGCGAGCCTAACATGGGCAGCCGGTGGATTGCTAAGTGCCAAACGAAATGAAGCCTATGGAACGTAAGGGCGTTGAGCGCAGCGAAGCCCTGAAGTGGAATATGGGCGAAATGAGAGAGGCTTTTAGCAAGACAAGGAAGGCTGCCATGATGAAGAAGGAAAGAGCTGCAAGAGGCATGACAGGCTGCGAAGTGCAAAGTAGCACCCGAAGGGATTGAATGCTTAATCGTTGCCTTATAAACAAATAATAGAAAAGGTTGTGCATGAAAGGCCTGGCAGGACTATTGCCGACTGACTGATGAAGAATGCCTTTCTTCCTTCAGCTGAAGAAAGGAACCAAAGAAAGCCGCCACTGATTGAAAATTCCTAAAAATCAACTAACCAGACTAAAATCTACGAACTCGCTATCTCAAACAGCGCAGATTTCTTTACGTCTGCTTAATCGATTTTCTTAACAGAATTTTTTAAAGGTGGTAGGATTGAAAAGTGATTTATTTTTATCGGAACTGCTTTTGCTGGAACCGAAGTAGTATGAGAGGACCATGCTGAACCCTGCAACCAGGGCTCCGAAAAGCTGATTGATGGGACCATTGGCTGTCATTGAATTAGGGCCAAGGATCATTAGGATGATGAGGCTAAAAAAAACAAGGACTACGATTGCAGCCAAAGTATTCATGAGCCAATCGCTTTTGCCAAGTGATTGAGCCATGACGATTTCACGTTTACGGGCATTTTCTTTATCGGAGAGAATGACTTTGGTTTCTTCGAGTTGTTGCTGGATATTTTGTAAGGCCAGCTTTTCGAGTACTACAGAGTGGGTGAGTTCGAGTTCTTTTAGACGGATTAGTAACTCGGGATTTCTGTTGATTTCTCTTTCCAGTTCTTCGGGTGTGTTGGTGTTAATGCCAGTGATTGTTTTTACCAGGTCGATAACTTTATTGGCAGTATCGCCGGTAATGAGGTTTGCGATTAGTGGCAGACCTTTTTTAATGAGTGTTTCTTTGATTTTGTTTGACATTGTGAAAGGTTTATAGGGTTAATTTTTTATCGCTTGATTAATGGATTATATATGATTAATGTCTTATATGTCCTCAAGTCGGACAGGCTTTCCCTTTTCTCCTCCAGCAGAGAAAAGGAAACAAAAGATGCAACCGCTACAGAAGAATCCCTAAAAATGTTAACAGTCGTCTAAATCTAGCGAAACTCACTGCACTCAGACAGCGCTGGCTTCTTAACAATGACTGTCCCCACTTTTTTAACGGAATTCTTCTTAATGCGGAGGATTACACATTTGAGGTTCTTTACTATCCAATAGTAGAATTAAATGGTTATTTTCTTTTGTTGTTAGCCTCGTTCGGAAATGAAATAACATTAACCATTTCACGGAGGCGGCTTCTGATTCGTGGACCGTATTGTTTCTCAATCTCTGATGCGTTGAGATTGGTTGTGATGATGGTTTTTAATCCATCAGAAATAAAAAGGTCGTAGCGCGAAAGGATGATCTCGGCAACGACATTACATTGATCTCTGAAGTGTTTCAGGCTTTGCTCCGCTCCCATGTCATCGAAACATATCTGGATAGGTATCTTTTTACCAGGAGTAAAAATGAAGCTCTTTTTGCTGTATTGGTGAATGACTTCAAAGCCTTTCTTCTGAAACTCAAAGCTGACTGAGATCGCGACATGGTTTGATCTGAAACCGACGATCGGCAGGGAGCAACAAACGGCTAAGATTTAACAGGGAGGTTTTGCCTATTCCAACAGGACTGGTGATCATAAGTCTTTTGCGAGGATTTAAACCTAAACGGATCATGCTTTCTTCGTCATTGACAACATAAGTAAAGACTTTTCGGATGATGTCCATATCTTCGTTATACAACTTAAAATGATCGCCATAGATTCTTTTGCCTTCCCTGTTTAAATACTCTTGACTCTCTTTGAAATCGTAAATGATTTGGTTTTGGTGGATTCTATAGAACATGGTTTTTGCGTTTTAAGCTGTTCATCGTATTTCTGTCCTGAGAAATTTATATCAGGGCTATTCTTATTTTTTAGTTTTGATGAGGTTTGAAAGTTAGGGATGTTTAGGATCCAGTTCCTGGCAGCTGCTTTCCAGTCTTTCATTTTAGAACGGCCTCCAACCAACCATCCGTTACTTTGGTGGTAATTAAAAAAGCGTTCCGCTTCCTTTTGATCGTATCCTTTTTCTTGGAAATAGATATTGACATGATGAGGTTCTGGAGTTGAAAAATGTTCATCTTCATTGTCAGAAATGTTTCTTTCTGTATGAGAGTTAGTTGGCTTTAATTGTTCCGATTTCACCATTGCGTTATCGAATGGAATGAGTTCAACCTGACTACCTTTAGCCGGATCGAATGAAGGATGATAGTGGATGAAACCAAACCGCTGCAGATCCCTGAGAACCTGAGTGTATGTGTTTGGAGAACCAATCTTAGCTATTTTCATGATTTCAATTCTTGATATGATTACCGGGTTGATAAATCGATTGCGGTTCCAAATGCGAAAAAGTGCCAGGTAGAGACTGATATGTGTAGAACGGATTCGTTTGTCGGCATCCATTTTTAGAAACACGTTGTTTTGATGCCTGATGTAATTCATGCATTGTGGCGTTATTGTACCGCATCTCTAAAATCTGTTTTCTTTGAGCATGGTTTGAATGTCATCGCTATCGTAGTAAATGGTTCCTCCAATTTTAGTATATGGCAAGGTTCCATTCACTCTGAGGTTTTGGAGCGTGCCAGGTGAGATTTTAAGAAGCTCTTTGACCTCGCTTGATTTGAGCCATTTTTTTAATGATGGTCCGGTTTTGTTTTGAAGAAGCTTTTCGATATCAGAAAGCAGTTCATTTTTGAACTCTTTCAAGTCTTCTGTTGAAACAATTTGATTTCGATTCATTTTTTGGTTGTTTTGGTGATTCTTGAATTAAATTCTATTGCCATATTTTTTGATTGATATTGATCGGGAGCAAAAGAATTTTTTATTTCAATACCAAAACAGTACCAAAGGGGTAGTTACCCCTTGGTACTCCATAGATTATCAGTGGGTTAGTTTGTGAAATTTTTGAAAATATTTTTTATTGGTTTTTTCAGATGCAGAAATAAAACCATGATTGCTGTTTTTTAACACCACTTTTTTGAATGAGAATTTTATTTATATCGATTTTGAAAACTTCATTCAAAAAACATTTTTTCACTATATAGAGAGTATGTTTATTTAGTTTATAAAAGATATCATTTTTGTACAGGTGGTGTACAGGTACCTTTATCAAAAGTGTACAGGTAGGTTGCTTAAAAAGATTTGTAGAAATTATAGATAATCTCTTTCACTGAATCATCAACAGAAGCCTCCGGACTGTAGTATTTAGCTTTAAGGCTTCCAATCGAAATATCTTTGGTGTTTTTGGAAGAGACTGTGTTTGTGAAAATGCGAATTACTGATTTTTTGTTGTCAGCGTCAACAATGCCGGTATTAATTAACTGTCGGATTAAAGAGGCAATCTGAGCAACAGAAAGATTGGTTCTGATCTTCTCAGTGGCCAAGTGATCGGATCTGTTTTTGAAGAATGGCAAGCAGTCTGTTAATTGAGAGGTGGCCTTAAAGTATTTGATCTCTTTTTTCAACCATTTAGAAAGAGCCGATTGTAAAGAGTTATTCTTCCATTTAAAACCTTTGTCGTTATCGCAATAAATCTGGTTTATCCATTTGAAGTAATATTGCAAAGTTTCAAACTTTTCGTTCTCATCTTTTCCCTCCTCAATCTTGTTTTTTATATACCTGGACAAACAGTTTATTGCTTCTGATGTATTCCAGTTGTAAATGATCAGAGCCTGAAAGATATGCTCTTTGACTTGCGGTAAATCTTTGTTGGATTTTAAAATTGCTATAATGCAATCTAACAGCTTATCTATGTGGTGTTTTTCGTGAAATGTTAATAATCCGGAGCGATGGTTTGATAGCGAAGCTAGTAGCGGTTTTATAATCTTACTGACATTACAGGATTGATCTGACATGGAGTTTTGAATGTGTTCAATTAATCCGATTTTATCTGATAGCGTCTTTATTTCGATCTGGTGCAGCAACAAAGGTAATTTCATGTTGTAGTCGAAATACTTACCATACTGACGTTTTAAAAAAGTTAAGAGTTCGATTGATAAATCAACCAAAGGCTTTCTGAAGTTGAGGAAACATTCATTATTAAGGCATTCATCACAGTTGGCACGATACAACACATTGAGCAAACGACACAGGCATGTTTGGTAAACTTGCACTTCGGATTTTATTAACTTTTTCTTTCTGTTTAGAATGATGTTTAGGATTTCCTGTTTGAAATAGTCCTTCGACTCTGTTATTTTGTCAATATCCGACGAAATAATTTCTTTTTCGTGATCTTCTACACATCTGTCATTTGAAAATAAATAAAAAACGGACTCTTCCATTTTCTTGATTAGAAACGGCATTTGTATTCTTCTTTAGGGGGTTAGGGTATAATAATGTGTCAACCAATATTAGTTAAATTGGTTTTTGGGGCAAAGAAGAAAAGAGTTAATTATCATAATATATGCTAAATTAAGACAATTATCCACCACAAGAGATATCCTTTGTTACATTCATTGAAGTGTTGTTTTCGAGTTTTTTTCGTAATTCAGACATATCCTCACTGATTTTATTTTTTAGTACATGAGCATAAATCTGGGTGGTTGCTAATTTTGTGTGACCTAATATTTTACTGACTGTTTCGATGGGGACTCCGTTGCTTAAAGTTACAATGGTGGCAAATGTATGACGTGCCAGGTGAAATGTGAGGTTTTTCCTGATGCCGCATAAATTGGCTATCTCTTTTAAATAGCTGTTTACCTTTTGATTGGAGATGGGTGGAAAGATTCTATCGTGATGAACCGACCGTGGATTATTTTGATATTTCTCAATCAACTGCAAAGCCTTTGGCAATAAAGGAATATGCAACGGGATATTCGTTTTTTGCCGCTTTGTGTGGATCCATCTCTCCCCGTTGATAGCTAAAACAATATGTTCAGGTGACAGGTTGTTTACATCAATATATGATAACCCGATGTAACAAGAGAATACGAAAAGGTCTTTGATATAATCTAACCTTGGAACTGAGAATACCTTGTTTTCAATAGACAATAGTTCCTGTTTGCTCAGGCACTCTCTTTCGGTATTGATGTATTTAATCTGAAAATTATTGTAAGGATTCTTGGTAATCCAGTCAAGTTTTACAGCCATGTTTAGCATCTTTTTTAGTTTCGTGTGATGCTTCATGACGGCATTATTTGATAAAGATTTGTGATAATCTTCAGGAGTGTATGTACGGAGAAACAGATCAAAGTCAGTCAGGAATTTGTAATCTATAACGTGTAAATAAATATCATTGATGAAACGCTCGTTTTTGAGAAAGAGGGTTAAATATTTTTCTGCTGTGCGGTAATGAGTTAACGTTTCGGAGCTTAAAATGGTCTCTTGTGTTTTTTTATGGTATGTTATGAGTGTTTTTAGCGTATGACCTCTGTCTATTTTACCGAAAAAATGATTTTTAATAAGCTGTGTTGATACAGTTTTGTTGTTAAGAACAAACTCTCTGTAGATATTGAATAGCTTACTGCGGGTGTTATCGATAAAGGAATTACAGTTTCGGAAATCGTTACAGGTGTGATTGAGTTTTTCCTTTGAGGCAATCCATGACTCTGATGGAATGGATTTGATGATAACGAATTCTGATCGTTTCCCGTTTATGGTTATCCTGGCGTAGATGCCTGATTGATCCTGGTTGCTTTTTATTGCCCTGGCAATAAAAGAGACACTGAAAGTTGATGTTGCTACGGTCATAACTTTTGGTTTTGATTGTTAAATAATGGTTCAATAGTTTGGTATGACTTCCAAATCTTTTTAACCAAACACAATCAATATCAATCAAAACTTGACTTTATGACTAAAAACAAAGTTCTATATTTAATTACAATACAGTGCTTTGCGTGGATTTTGGTGAGTAAAAATAGTGAAATTATTTTACTCCCGGTTTACTCACCATAAATTTGAATTATATCGGATTATATTGATATGATAAAAAACAAAAAAAGCTATAAATCATACGATTTACAGCTTTTTGATTCTTGTTTTAACCAAGTTGGTGACTCAGCTGGGGCTCGAACCCAGGACCCCATCCTTAAAAGGGATGTGCTCTACCAGCTGAGCTACTGAGTCATCCTGTTTTTCTAAACGCGGTGCAAAGATATTGCTGTTTTTTATAAATACAAATATAATAAGGTGTTTTTTTGATTTTTATTTTGTACAATCAGAAGTGTTGGTGTTAATGGTTTATTTTTCATTGTATTAATGGATGAAAAAAAATTCATTGCTTAATAAATATGTGTTAACTTTATATATATCGACGTAAAAAAGTATTAAAAATGCAGTATGGAATTCGAAAACCGGCAGTAGCTGGGGTGTTTTACAAAAACGACAAAAATGCTTTGTTGCAAGAGTTGGATTTGCTTTTTTCGGATTGTGAGAGTCATGATATATTTAGTGATCGAATTTCTGCATTAATAGTTCCACATGCAGGATATGTATTTTCGGGAAAGGTTGCGGCAATGGCTTATATTCAGTTAGATAAACAGGCAGTGTATGACAATATTTTTATTATAGGAACAAGTCATCATCATTTATTTGAAGGAGCTTCGATTTATAATGAAGGTAATTTTTCAACACCTTTGGGTGAAGTTGAAGTAAACAGAGAACTTGCTGGTGCAATTATTGCTGGAAGTGATGTGTTTAATAGTAACTCATTTGTGCACGAACGTGAGCATTCATTAGAGGTGCAACTGCCTTTTTTGCAATACCGATTAAAAAATAAGTTTAAGATTGTTCCCGTATTAATAGGAACGTCCGATAAAGATAAGATAGAACATATTGCTCATCAACTGAAGCCCTTTTTTAATTCGACGAATTTATTTATTGTCAGTACTGATTTGTCGCATTATCCAAATTATAACGAATCTATTTTGCTCGACCGGGGAACTATTGATGCGATAATTTCAAATAGTCCACAGGTACTTTTAGCGAAATTGGCTGAAAATGAAGATATGCAAATAACCGGTGTTTTGACTAGTTTGTGCGGTTGGAGTTCTGTTTTATGCTTAATGTACATAACTAATAATCAATTAGTAAAATATCAAAAATTGTATTATCAAAATTCGGGCGATTCGGTATATGGTGAAAAGGATCGGGTTGTTGGTTATTGTTCAATAGCTGTTGTTAACGAGGTTGAGAACAAAAAAAATGAGTTTTCAGATGCCCAAAAAAAATATTTGCTTCGCGTAGTAAGAGATGAGTTATATAGAGCTGTTTTGCCAAAAGATTTGAAAAGTAGAAGTGTTACAGTAAGAGATTCATTTTTTGATGATTTAACAGGCGGGGTGTTTGTTTCTTTATATTATAAAGGAGCGTTGAGGGGGTGTATCGGAACTTTTGATTTCGATCGTAAACTGATTGATAATTTGAAAGATGTAGCTGTTTCGGCGGCTATTAACGATTATCGGTTTAATCCGGTTTCGGGTTATGAGTTAGCTGATATAAAAATTGAGATATCGGTTTTAACACCTTTAATAAAAGTAGCTTCGATAGCCGATATTCAGTTGGGAAAGCATGGGGTTTGTATAAAAAAAGAGGGACGATCAGGAACATTCTTGCCGGGTGTTGCTGTAAAGATGGGATGGGATTTGGAAACAACATTGGGGCATTGTGCAAGAGAAAAAGCTCAAATTGGCTGGGATGGTTGGCGAGATGCTGATATTTATGTTTATGAAGCAATTGTTTTCGCGGATGAGATTAAAAATATAGATTATGAATGATCAATTAAATAACGACCAAAGCATTCATAAAGCTCTTTATTATGTAAAAAGTGCAGATAGGGTGATATGCAAGTTATGTCCTCATGAATGTAAACTTAGTAATTATCAGGTAGGGAAGTGTAAAGCGCGTAAAAATATTGATGGTGAGTTGTATGCATTAAATTATGGTAATTTGTGTGCCATACATATCGATCCGGTTGAGAAAAAACCACTTTATCATTTTATGCCCGGATCAAAAACACTTTCTATTGCAACTGGTGGATGTAACTTAACATGTTTGAATTGTCAAAACTGGCAAATAAGTCAGAGTAGTCCACAGTCAGTAGCTATGTACCAGTATTCGCCTGATGAGGTGGTGAATTATGCGATAAAGCATCAGTGTAGATCCATATCATATACTTATACCGAGCCTTTAATTGGTTACGAGTTTGTTTTAGATACTGCAAAAATAGCAAGCCGAAAGGGGTTGAAAAATATTTTGGTTACGGCAGGGTATATTAATGAAGAACCTTTGCAAGAGTTATTGTCATATATCAATGCTGCTAATGTTGATTTAAAAAATATTGATAGTGAAGTGGTTAGGCAATTATGTGGAATTGATAATAAACATGTATTACAAACATTAAGGCAAATTAATAAAAGTGGGGTTTGGTTGGAGATAACTAACCTGCTTATTCCCGGGTGGACAGATAATATTGCAGATGTAGAGCAAATGTGCGATTGGCTTGTTGATAATGGTTTTGTTAGTGTTCCTCTACATTTTAGTCGTTTTGTGCCTGGGCACGAACTTTTGGATGTTGTATCAACACCCACTGTTGTTATTCATAATGCAATTCAGATGGCCTTAAAAAAAGGCATTAGCTATGTTTATTCAGGTAACTTAATGAGTGATAAATACGAAAATACTTATTGTCCTGAGTGTCATGAAAAGCTTATTGTGCGTGATGGATATCAAATAACAGAGAATCGATTGAAAAAAGATCAGTGTCCTTATTGTAATTCTATGATTTCGGGAGTTTGGGAATAGTGAGAGGAGTGGACCCTGTGAAAAAAAGCTCTGTCTTTTATGCTTTATAAATTTTAAAGTTTTTTACTATTTGTTAAATGAACTTAAATAAACAACCATCTAATAGTTGATTTCGTATAAAATATTTAGTTGTTATGAAGAATGATTTTTTTGATGTATTTCATTTTGGTATTAAAAGGTCAAGAGTGATAGTTTTTTTGTTGGTGCGTTAAAGCTTTTATGAAAGTAAGGCATGAAATAATAAATCTTTTTTGCTTTTGATTTGTTTATATTAAATGAATTAGGAATAAGAAAATGAATGGTTATGAGGAATATATTTACAATTGAGCGATATAGTAAGCTGATTGCTTCTGTTTTGTTGTTTTGGTTTGTTGTAGTTGGAACTAATGCCCAGCAAACGTGGTATACTCTTATGGATGGGTTATGGAACGATTCAACAACATGGACATTAGATCCGGCTGGTGCTATATGGGTTAATCCCGATGGGGTATGGCCTGACGGTACAGATAACGTAGTTATAAAGTCGGGTAAAAAAGTGACGGTTCCCGATGGAGTATCTCCATATAGCGAAGATCTTGACGGATTAACCTGTGGTATTGTTACTGTAAATGGAGAGTTGGATTTGGGAGCTTCCTCGGGACATACATTTACCGAGGTGAAAGGAAGTGGACGTATTTATATCGAGTCGAATAATTTTCCTGTTGCCGACTGGACTCATTTTATTACTAAAGACAAAGGAAATGGTACTGTGGTGCTGCGGGGAAGCTCATTTACGCTAACCGGCGGACATACATTTTGCAACCTGGAGGTGAAAGATACCATAGGTGGTAATACATATATTATTGATGAGAACCTCACATTAAACGGTAACCTAAATGTAATAAAGGGTACGTTGCAAATTAATGGTACCGGAACAACAGTACGTGCCGATACTATCCGTGGAAATGTTACGATACAGTCTAATGGAGCAATGACTGTTGGAACAAGTAGTGGAGCTGTTTACCATTGGTTAAATGTATATGGCGATTTTACCAATTACGGTTTGGTCGATTTTTCTAATTCGGGACAGTATATTAATGAAGTTGAAAATGGAGCAGTGAAGCTTAAGTTTTTAGGAGCTACCGATAATAATTTAATTTGTAATGGAACAACTGATTTGTATCGTTTGTTTTTAAATAAAGGATCAGATCAGACTTATACCTTAACAGTTAATGCCGATGATGTATCGCATTTTGCATTGTTTGGACCTGTTGGTGGGTTGTCTATTGATGGTGATGATGGCACTGAAGGATGGGAACGATTACCTTTAGTAATATATTCGGGTACTTTAAAGCTCGAGTCAAATATTGAGATTCAAAGACTTGGTGAAGATCGTGAAGGTGTTTCGCCAAGAGAGTTTCATATACCTTATAATGGTTGTTTGTGGATAAACGGGGCAACTGTTTCAACAACAATTGATCCGGGGCATTGGAGGGGTGTCACTGTTTTTGGTAGGTTAAAAGTTTCGTCGGGTTCATTTACTACTCCTTCGGGAACCGGAGGTATTACCTATTTTAGTAACGATGGTGAGCCAGGTGTGTTAGAAATTTCCGGTGGTAATGTATATACAACTCAATTGAAGGAAGCTAATGCCAGTGGCCAGTTCAGATATATACAATCGGATGGTACAATGCATATCAATGCTTTATCCAATTCGCGAAATACATCAGCTATTTTTGCTTTGCCGCAGGAGTCGCACGTATTTGAAATGACCGGTGGTAAAATAATTATTGATGCAGTAAATACTACTGATATTAATGGTATCGATATAGGCGTTGGCGAAGGTAATTATAATGTTACCGGGGGTACAATCGAAATTCAAACTCCTACACTCGATGACGCTTCTGAAACTCAGTTTGAGATTAGTTCGACCGCTCCGTTTTATAATCTTACTTTATCGCAATCGGCACACGGCGGCTCTCAGTCTGTTGCGCTTTTAAGTGATTTGACTGTTTTGAATGATTTATCTGTTGGAACAGGTGTTGTTTTTGATGCTTCTGAAAGTGTCTTGTCGGTAGGTGGAAATCTGGATGTTGACGCCGGAGGTACCTATACTCAAACAACCGGAACCATAACGTTTACAGGGGGCGCCAACTCAATTATTAACAATGTTGATGCCATAAATTTCTACAACTTAACCGTAAATAAAAACGATGTTATTACACCCGACACCTGGTACGAGGTAAGTACGGGCGGCACTGGTGCTGTTACCATT
>JAFGBR010000053.1 GCA_016933045.1 Marinilabiliaceae bacterium
AAACCCTGTCGGAGGTAAAAAACATAAAACTACCTTATTGTAGATGGCAAAGAGGTGGATACGAAAAAGATGATTTTGACGAAATAATTACTTTGCGATGTATAAACTAATAATTTCCATAGTATTTGTTCTTGCTGTTTTATCTCAACTTTTTGCTCAGGAATATGAATATGTTCCATTCCCCGATTCGGGTGCAGTTTGGAGCGAGATGTATACTTCGGACGAGACGATGGTTGTTTATGAACGATTTACCCTATCGGGTGAAGACACAATTATTAATGATATTTACTACAAAAAGCTCTACATTTTTTACGATAAAACCTTCGATAAAAAAAAGGCAAAGTGCATTGGTGGGATTCGTGAAGATGAAAACAAAAGGATCTATTTTAAAGGAGATACGGTTATCCATAATGACAAACCTTTATGGTTAGCAGAACCTCCACTTGATGAAATGTTGTTATATGATTTCTCTCTTGAAATTGGAGATACTATTAAAAATGGAAATTCTCATGATGAAATTGTTGTTATGGATATTGATACCATTCTGTTTGGGAATACATTAAGAAAGGTTTTCAAACTAAGCCACCATGTTGAGTGGATTGAGGGAATTGGTAATACAAGAGGATTACTTTATTCATCGGGTGACATTGCTATAGGTGGTTCTAATGGCTATTTAATCTGCTTCATCCAAAACGATATAGTCCTTTACCACAACGATTACTATGACGATTGTTTCCCGTCAACACTTAATGCCGATATTAAACAAATAAATCCTGAAATTTTGGTTTGTTCCAATCCATTAGAACAACAAATTCAATTCAAATGGTGCAACTGTATAATAAACAGGATTGAAATATTTGATGTTCAGGGAGTATTAATTGATGTAATAAATGTAAGTAACGATTCAACTGAAGTAAATTACCCAACAAATAGGATGCAATCGGGCGTTTATATTTATAGGGCAAACAGTTCAAATGGGTACTCCCAAACCGGAAGGTTTGTTGTGGAATAATTTAATCACTTATTCAACATTAAAATTTTACAATTATGAAACGAGCATGTAAAACGATCACATCCAAGAGGATGATTAAATTCATGCGAGTTCCATACGATACCATAAAAACAAACAATTTAATCGTATGAAAATAATTCAAAATAAATACAGCTACATCGCTATTGTGCTATTACAAAGCATCAATAGCCTTTATGGGCAAATTAACCATCAGGTTTCCTTCAAAAAAGATTATTCAATTGAACAGAAAGAACTAAGAGACAGTAACCACTATACCCAACTTAAAGTTCCCGGCTTGTCATTTATCGACAGCCTTGGGTATCCTGCTTTACCTGTGAAATACATCAATTTATTAATACCTGCTAATTGCGAAGCAACCGGGATTATTATCAATAAAGTACAAAAGCAAACAAAAAAGCTTAACTACCCAATTGCTCCAATTCAATATCCTGAACCTACCCGAGATGGAAACAATCACGAATTTGTTAAACCAGATACAAAAAAATACAATTCTAATATTTTATATCCACTAAGCTGTGTTCAAATAAGTGGACAAAACTCTTTCAGGGGAAACCGTATTGTTACTTTGGCCATTTATCCTTTTCAATATTTTCCGTCAAAAAACGAGTTAGAAGTTATTTCATTGGTCGATTTTACCTTAACAACCACTTCAAGCAATGAGAAAGCCATGACTGATCAGATAGAAATTGATGAAAACAGTTTGACTGGTAGAGTCCTGAAAAGTATTGTAGAAAATAAAGACGATATTAAAAAGTATGGGGTTCAACACCAGAAAAAGGAATCATCAACATCAACGACCATTACTAATGAAAAAACATTTAAAAGCGCCACTGCAACAAATAGCATTACAGTAGATGCCGATTACGTTATAGTTACCAGTGAAACGTTGGCACCTGTTTTTAACGAATTTATTGCCTGGAAAAGACGAAAAGGAATAAGAGTAGAGCTGGTTACAATTCAGGACATCTATAACAATTATGGTGGGGATTTAATCTCTGGTATTCAGGACAATCCAGGAAAACTCAGACAATTTTTATTCGATGCCTATGATGGGGGAGATGGCATTGATTATGCACTGTTGGCAGGTGACAACTCAACATTGCCTATAAGGTATGCTTATTCAAATAACAACACATCAAATAATAATTATATTATTCCAACGGATTTATATTTTTCTGATTTTAATGGAGATTGGAAAGTTGATACAGATAACCGTTATGGCGAACCAGCAGACAATGTTGACTATGCACCAGAGATTTTTGTTGGCAGGGTAATGGTTCAAAACGCAACAGAAGTTCAGAATTGGACAAAAAAAATAAAGGTTTATGAGAGTTATCCCGGGAATGGAAATTATTCTTATTTGACGAAAGCTTTTTTTACTGAATCGGATCAACTACAGCAATATCATCAAGCAAAATATATTTTAGATAGGACATCATGGATTACCGATACTACTGTATTCAGGGAAGAAGATGGCTACAATACAACAACAACTCCTCCTTTCCCAACAGGAAGTGACGTAATTACTGAATTTAACACCCATTATGGTTTATGCAGTTTTATGGGGCATGGAAGACCTGCAGGTGTTAGTGTTGCTACTGAAGGTGTAAATGATGGAGGCACTAACTCGAAATATGTTGTAAGAGCTTTTGATAATGGAGCAAGTAACAGCTTATGGATTAGTGAAAGTGGAAATGGGTATGATAATATGACAAATACCGATTATCCTTCAATCAATTATTCAATATCATGCACAACAATGCCCTTTGATGATTATGAATGTATCAGTTCTCCAACTGAAAGAAACATGGGGGAAAGCTATACTTGTATAAGTAACGGAGGAGGCCCCGCTTATTTGGGTAATACAAGATATGGATGGGTTGACGATTCATATTTGCTCTTTGAACAATTTATTAATGCCATAAAAGATAGCTCTTTCTTTAATATTGGTATTGCAGAAGCAAAATCAAAATTTTGGTATAATGATAGGTATTTAAGTTTCTCTCACAATCTGTTAGGATGTCCCGAAACTGAGCTTTGGACAGCAATCCCAACCATTTTTTACAATGCCTCTGTTAGCGAGAGTGGGAATAACGTAACAGTTAGTACAGGAGGAGTTGCAAACTCTAAAATTTGTGTAATGAGTGCATTGGACAATGGGGTCAGTTATTACAATTTGCAAGCAAACGTATCGTCTTATACTTTTAGCAATGTGCCAAAACCTTATTACGTTACCATTACAAAGCACAACAAAATACCTTATACCATGAATCCAGGAAACCTTTTAATCGAAAATAAAACATTTAGCTCTGATGCCTATATTGAATGTTTGTCATTATCGGCAGGTTACAGTGTTGACCCTAACCATACGCCAGATGGGAATGTAGTAATTGCCAGCGGTGCAAGTATAACTTTCGATGCTACAGGGGATATACTTCTGGACAAAGGTTTTGAAGTAGAATTAGGAGCAACATTTGAAGCGAAATAGATAACTACAGAATTAATCAAACGGTTTAAAAGTCGTTGTTCAAATTAAAAAACCTTACTCCCAACAGGGTTGAAAAACCCTGTCGGGGGTAAAAAACATAAAACTACCTTATTACCAACAGCAAAGAGGTGGATACGAAAAAGATGGTTTTGACGAAGTAAAACACTAAAGCAATGCGACAATTATTTGCAACAATTGTACTTATAAGCAGCTTATTGGTTCAAGCCCAACATGAGTTTGCCCCAATAGGCGCTGAGTGGTATTACGAAAAAATGTTAAGCTACAACCCGCCCGAAGCCGGCTACATCAAAATTACTTCGATTAAGGACAGTGTA